>NZ_JBPJZK010000020.1:0-42223 GCF_051216475.1 Variovorax nivicola
TTGATCGGCCGGCACAACGGCAGCGCCCATGTGCGAATGGCATCGGGTGCTCCCCGCAGCGAAATAAAGGAGGAGGCCGAAGGCCGGGGGACATTCGCGGAGGGGAGTACCCGGTGTTCTTCGCACGCCCCCTGAAAGTCAGGGAGTCAGGGCCGAACCATCTTGCACTCAGTGCCTTGCGCCAGTTCGTTCCCGGTATAGACCGCGTCAGTACGAAAGCCGTAGTTCGTACCTTCCCAGCCCGTCTTCACGGTCTTGCCGTCCACCGGCACGATGGTGTTGACCACCTGCGGCAACAGCAACTGGTGGTCTTCGGCACGCATACGCACCGACCCCACAACAGAGTCGAACGTCAGGTCTTCGAGGGCATGCGCGACCTTCACCGTGTCGGTCGAACCGGCCTTGTTGATGGCCGCGGCCAGCAGGCGCGGCGTCATGTCGATGCGCGGCGCGAGAAAGTCCTTGCCCGTCTTGGCCTTGTAGGCCTTGGCCAGCGCATCGACCTTCGGTGTGTCGGCCTCGCCCGGGTGCCACTCAGCCACCCAGGTCAACTGCCCCAGCTTCGCCTGCGACACCGCAGTGACCGTGCCCGGCACCGAGCCTGCGCTGTGATTGAAGTAGCGCAGGTTGTAGCCCGCGTCGCCCGCGGCCTTCAGCAGCAGTGTCATGTCCTGGCCCCAGTTGCCGGTGATGACCGAGTCGGCACCGCTCTGCTTCACGTTGGCGATGTAGGGCGCGAAGTCCTTCACGCGGCCGATGGGGTGCAGCGCCTCGCCCACGAACTGGATGTCGGGCCGCGCCAGTCCCACCAGCTGGCGGCCGTAGCTGGCCCACTGCTTGCCGTGCGCGTAGTCTTGGTTCAGCAGGTAGACCTTCTTCACATCGGGCGTCTTCTTGATGTAGTTGGCCAGCGCCTTCATCTTCATCGCCGTGTTCGCCTCGGTCTGGAAGTGCCAGAAGCTGCAGCCCTTGCCTGTCATCTCCGGGTCGATGGAAGAGTGGTTCAGCACGATCAGTTCCTTACCCGGGTTGCGCTGGTTCCAGCGCGCCACCGACTGCACCAGCGCCGTGACCACCGACGAGCCCGAGCCACCGGTGACGATCGCCTTCGCACCCTGGTCGATCGCCGCCTGCAACGCGCTCTGGCTTTCCTGCGCCGAGAGCTTGCTGTCGAACTGCAGCAGCTGCAGCTTCGTGCCGCCCAGCACGCCGCCCTTGGCGTTGATGTCTTCGATGGCGTACTGCGTGTGCATCAGCATCAGCTCGCCGACGTTGGCGAAGGGGCCGGAGAGCGGATCGATGTAGGCGATCTTGTAGGTCTGCTGCTGCGCGTGAGCGGCACCGGCGGTGGCCAGCAGACAGGCAAGGGCGATCCGCGCCAATGGCGCCTTCTTGAACTTCATGGTTTGTCTCCGGGGTGGTTGTCTTGTCAGTTCTTCGCTTGCAGCCCGATCACTCGGCTGGCCAGCTTCGTGAGTTCGGCCACCACCTCGTCGGGCGACAGGCGTCCGCCTGGGCGGTACCAGCTGTACAGAAAGCCCGGCAGGCTGCAGGCCGCGAGCGCAGTGATCTTGGTTTCCGCAAAGTCGAGATCGCCATCACGCCGTGCTTCTTCGAGCAGCGGGCACAGCAGGTCGTAGAAGTGGTGCGCGAGCTTCTTCTGCGCCGCGATGTACTCGGGCCGGTACACCTGCGGCTCGCGGTAGGGGAAGAAGGCAACAGGGTGGTGCGTGATGGTCGCGCGAATCAACCGCTCGATGCCTTCGAGCACCTTCTCGCTTGCGCGGCGCGGATCGGTGGCCGCGAAGTCGAGTGCGGTGAAACAGTCGACCGCGGGGCGCCACGACAGGGTCTCGAAGATCTCCTGCTTGTCGCGGAAGTAGTAGTACACGAAGGGCTTGGTCACGCCCAGCGCGCGCACGATCTGCGCCATGGTGGTGTTGGCGTAGCCCTGCGCCGCAAAGAGCTGCGCGGCCGCCTGCAGGATGCGCTCGCGCTGCAGGTCGGTGCCCTGCGTGGCCGCGCGCTGGCGGCCCGTGCCCTGGGGCAGGTGCGGCTGCGCCGTCGTGTCGCTCTGGTCTCCAGAGGGTTTGTGCCGTGTCGCGGAAGTTATACCCATGGGTAGGATTGTTCGTGCACCATGCACCATTGGCAAGCGCCTGCCCGGTGCAGGCGGCTATCGATAACCCTGAGGAAGTGACGCCATGGAGACATTGCCCGACCGCCCGCAGCAGCCGCTGCACGAGTACCTGCGCACCCACGCACGCGAGCGTGGCGGCAGCACCGCCTGCCTCTGGTACGGCCATGCGATGAGCTGGGCCGAACTCGACCGCGCGAGCGACGCCTTCGCTGCGCGCCTGCAGGCGCTGGGCGTGAAGAAGGGCGAGCCCGTGGTGCTCTTTCTCAACAACTGCCCGCAGTACCTGGTCGCGCATTTCGGCATCCAGAAGATCGGCGCCATCGTCTGCCCGAGCGGTCCGCTCAACAAGGAGCACGAGCTGGCCTACCAGGTCAACGACCTGAAGGCGCGCGTGATCGTCGCGGCCGCGCCGCTGCTGCCGGTGGTACGCAAGGTGCAGCCGGAGAGCGCGCTCGAGCACGTGTTCGTGATGCACTACGCCGACCTGCTGCCCGAACCGTCATCGCTCGACCTGCCGGCTGAACTGGCCGCGGAGCGCAACACCGAACGCAGCGTGCCCGAAGGCTGCGAAGACTTCCTGGCCGTGATGCGCAGCGATGCGAAGCCGCAGCACGTGGCCATCGACATGGACGACGTGGCGCTCATGACCTACACATCGGGCACCACGGGCCTGCCCAAGGGCGCGATGCTGAGCTACGGCAACGCGCTCTTCAAGACGCGCGCCGCGGCCGACTGCAACGGTGTGGGGCCGGGCGACGTGCTGCTGTCCATCGCGCCGCTGTATCACATCGCTGGCATGCTGATGGGCGTCAACGTGCCGGTGCTGACCGGTGCGACATCGGTGCTGTTGCATCGCTTCGACCCGCGCGCCGTGCTGCAGGCCATTGCCACCTACAAGGTGAGTTGGTGGTACAGCATTGCGCCGATGAATGTGGCCTGCATGCAGGTGAGCGACATCGATGGCTTCGACTTGCGCAGCCTGAAGATGAACCCGGTCACGAGCTTCGGCATTACCTTCACCGAGCCGCTGGCGCAGCAATGGCGCTCGCATGCGCCGAACTGCACTTCGTTCGAGGCGGCCTACGGCCTGAGCGAAACCCACACCTGCGACACCTACACGCCGCACCACGCGCCGCGCTGGGGCACGCAGGGAATTCCGGTGCCAGGCGTGACCATCCGCATAGTCGACACTGACACGCACGCCGACATGCCCACGGGCGAAGTCGGCGAGATCGTGCTCACCAGCCCGGGCACCTTCAAGGGCTACTGGAACAAGCCCGAAGCCACCGCTGCCACGCTGCGCAACGGCTGGGTGCACACCGGCGACATGGGCAAGCTCGATGCAGACGGGTATCTCACCTTCATCGGCCGCTTCAAGGAAATGATCAAGGTCTCGGGCTACAGCGTGTTCCCCGAAGAAGTCGAGACCATTCTCATCAAGCACCCGGCGGTGGCGCAGGCGGCCGTCATTGCGCTGCCCGATGCAGAGAGGGGCGAAGTCGTGAAGGCCTTCATCGTGCGCAAGCCCGGCGCCGCGCTCGATGCCGATGCGCTCATTGCCTGGGCGCGCGACAACATGGCGAGCTACAAGGCGCCGCGCGCCGTGAGTTTCATCGATGCATTGCCGACGACCGGCGCGGGCAAGGTGCTGCGCCGCTTGCTCAAAGACAAAAGCTGAGAGGTCCCGTTTGCTGTTCTCCAAAGTTCTGATTGCCAACCGCGGCGAGATCGCCGTGCGTCTGGTGCGCGCGCTGCGCGACCTGGGCATTGCCAGCGTGGCGGTGCATGCGCGCGACGACACGGCGGCGCTGCACGTGCAGCTGGCCGACACGGCAGTCGCGCTCGATGCGACAGGGCCTTCGGCGTACCTCGACGTCGCGGCGCTGATCGCCGTGGCGAAGGCCCAAGGCTGTGATGCGGTGCATCCTGGCTACGGCTTTCTCAGCGAGCGTGCCGATTTCGCACAGGCCTGTGCGGACGCCGGTCTTGTCTTCATCGGCCCCACGCCGGAGCAGCTTGGCCTGTTCGGCGACAAGGCCCGCGCACGCGCACTGGCCACGCAATGCGACGTGCCTGTGATGCCGGGCAGCGCCGGCGCAGTGACGCTCGCACAGGCGCAGGCCTTCTTCGCCGAGCAGCATGCGCAGGGCGCGGGCGTGATGGTCAAGGCCATCGGCGGCGGCGGTGGGCGCGGCATGCGCGGGGTGCTGAACGCTGAAGAACTGCCCGAGGCGCATGCGCGCTGCATGTCCGAAGCGAAGGCGGCCTTCGGCATTGAGGGTGTTTACGTCGAGCGACTGATGCGCAACGCACGGCACATCGAGGTGCAGGTGCTGGGCGATGGCCACGCCGTGGCCAGCCTCGGCGAGCGCGAATGCACGCTGCAGCGGCGCTTCCAGAAGCTGGTGGAGATCGCGCCGAGTCCTTCGCTGCCCGAGCCCTTGCGCGTGCAGCTCACGCAGGCTGCGCTGCGCATGGCGAAGACGGTGGGCTATCGCGGCCTCGGCACCTTCGAATTTCTGGTCGATGCGGCATCGACGACGCTGCCCTTCGTCTTCATCGAAGCCAACCCGCGCCTGCAGGTCGAGCACACGGTGACGGAAGCGGTGACGGGGCTGGACCTCGTGCAGCTGCAGATCGCCGTGGCAGCGGGGAAGTCGCTGGGCGAACTTGGTGTTGAGCCCGATCGCACCGCACCGCAGCGCGGCTTCGCGGTGCAGTGGCGCATCAACGCGGAAACGCTCGACGCACAGGGCAACGCGCGGCCTTCGGGCGGTACGCTCGCGCGCTTCGATCTGCCGACAGGCCCCGGCGTGCGCGTGGACACGCACGGCTACACGGGCCTCGCGCCTTCGCCGCACTACGACACGCTGCTCGCCAAGCTCATCGTGCATTCGCCGTCGCCGCGTTTCGAAGACGCACTGCGCCGTTCACTGCGCGCGCTGGACGAATGCCACATCGACGGCATCGCCACGAACCTGTCGCTGCTGCGCGCCATCGCGGCGCGGCCCGAGTTCGCGACGCAGGCGGTGCACACGCGCTTTGTGGAGGCGCATCTGGGCGATCTGCTCGCGGCTGCGGCTGCGGCGGCGCTCGAAAAGCACGCGAAGAAGACGGTAGCGGCGCCCTCGGCCCAAGCTGTCGTCGCCGATGACGGATCGGACGAGCTGACCGTCAAGGCCCCGATGCCAGCCCGTCTCGTGCAGTTCGAAGTCGCCATCGGCGACGTGTTGCCCGCTGGCGCGCAACTCGGCGTGCTCGAAGCCATGAAGATGGAGCACCTGCTGCATGCACCGGTGGCCGGCCGCGTGATCACGCTGCTGGCCGAGCCTGGCGACTATCTCGTCGAAGGCCAGTCGCTGCTGCAGCTGGAAGCCGTCGATGCGCAAGCCGTGCAAGCCGAGGCGCGCGCAGAGCACGACTTCGACATCATCCGCCCCGATCTGAAGAAGGTCATCGACCGCCATGCGCCCACGCTCGACGCCAACCGCAAGGCCGCCGTCGACAAGCGCCATGCGCAAGGCGGCCGCACCGCGCGCGAGAACATCGCCGATTTGTGCGACACCGAGTCCGACCCCGGCAACTTCATCGAATACGGCGCGCTCGCCATCGCCGCGCAGACGCGCCGCCGCACGCTCGAAGACCTGATCGCCAACACGCCCGCTGACGGCATGGTCACGGGCCTTGGAAGCATCAACGCGAAGCAGTTCGGCCCCGAAGTGTCGCGCTGCGCCGTGCTGGCCTACGACTACACCGTGCTGGCCGGCACGCAGGGCATGCGCAACCACCACAAGACCGACCGCCTGCTGGCGGTAGCGCATCAGCTGAAGCTGCCAGTGGTGCTGTTCGCGGAGGGTGGCGGTGGGCGGCCTGGCGATACGGACATGCCGATCGTCGCGGGCCTGAACAACCACACCTTCAGCCAGTTCGCGGCGCTGTCGGGCAAGGTGCCGGTGGTCGGCATCGTGCATGGCCGCTGTTTCGCGGGCAATGCGGCGCTGCTGGGGTGTGCCGACGTGATCATCGCCACCAAGGGCAGCAACATCGGCATGAGCGGCCCCGCGATGATCGAGGGCGGTGGGCTCGGCACCTTCGCGCCCGAGCAGATCGGGCCGAGCAGCGTGCAGTCGCGCAACGGGGTGATCGACATCCTGGTGGAAGACGAGGCTGCTGCCGTCGCTGCCGCCAAGCAATACCTGTCGTACTTCCAGGGCGCGACCACCGACTGGCAATGCGCCGACCCGCGCACCCTGCGTCACGTGGTGCCCGAGAACCGCCTGCGCGTGTACGACGTGCGCGCCGCGATGCGCGGCGTGGCTGACACCGGCTCGCTGCTCGAACTGCGTGCGGGGTTCGGCGCGGGCATCGTCACTGCGCTCGCGCGCATCGAGGGCAGGCCGGTCGGCCTGATGGCCAACAACCCGCATCACCTCGGCGGTGCGATCGATGTGGAAGCGGCCGACAAGTCCGCGCGATTCATGCAGCTGTGCAATGCGCACGGCCTTCCAATTGTTTCGTTGTGCGACACGCCCGGCTTCATGGTCGGGCCCGAAATCGAGGCACAGGCGCAGGTGCGCCACGTATGCCGCATGTTCATGGTGGCCTCGCATCTGCGCGTGCCATTCTTTGCCGTGGTGCTTCGCAAGGGCTATGGATTGGGCGCGCAGGCGATGACGGCGGGGGGCTTCGACGCGCCGGTGTTCACCGTGGCCTGGCCCACCGGCGAATTCGGCGCGATGGGGCTGGAAGGTGCTGTGCGGTTGGGTTTTCGCAAGGAACTGGCCGCTGCACCCGAGGGTGCGGAGCGCGATGCGCTCTTCAAGAAGCTCGTCGCGCAGCAGTATGCGAACGGCGAAGCGATCCACATGGCGCAGACGCTGGAGATCGACGCGGTGATCGATCCGACCGACACGCGCACCTGGTTGGTGCGTGGCCTTTCGTCCGCGACGAAAACACCAGAGGCTGTCTCTGCCTACGTAGACACTTGGTAACCCGGCCTTAGACCTCGTCACGCGCGGGGGAACAGTGGCTCCGTACACTGCGACGCTTTGCGCGCATGAAACTGGTTTCCATTTGGGCAGAGCGCCTGCGCGACGTGACCGTCGCGCACTGGGTGGCAGCCCTTTGCCTCGCAGTGCTGGCCGTCGGCGTGCAGGCAGTGACGCCCGACGACCACCCACGGCAGCCTGCCGAGGCGCATTGGGTCGCGAGCTGGGCCGTGGCGCCGGTCGATTTCACGGAGATGGCCGCAGCCCCCGGCGGTGCGAACTATTCGTCGCCCGCCGGCAATGACCTGCGCGGGCAGACACTGCGCCAGAAGGTTGAACTGTCGCTGGATGGCGAGCGCATCCGCATCCGCTTCTCGAACCGCTTCGGCAAGACGCCGCTACGCATTGCCGCCGCGAGCGCGGCACACGGCACCGGGGCCGATGCGTTCTCGCCGACCACGCTGCACGTGCTGCGTTTCGGCGGTCGCGCCACCATCACCGTTGCGCCCGGCGCGGACGTCTGGAGCGACGGCGTCGACCTGCCAGTGCAAGCGGGGCAAACGGTGGTTGTGAGCGCCTTCTTCGACCGCGCTACGCCTTTTGCCACGGTCTCCATGCTGGAGCCTGGTACGACTTGGGTGGCGCCCGGCAACGCGGTGATGGCGCCGAAGCTGAAGAGCCCCACGCCACTGGTGCTGAACCAGATCGTGACCGGGCTCGACGTGCTCACCACCAAGTCCGTGCGCACCGTCGTGGCCTTCGGCGACTCGATCACGATGGGCACCGCGGAGGGCAACTTCGGGGCCTACCCCGACATGCTGGCCACTCGCTTGCGTGATACGCCGCGCGACGGGCAAGACGTTGCGGTGCTCAATGCCGGCATTGGCGGCAATCGCCTGCTGACCAACGGCTTGGGGCCCAGCGGCCTCTCCCGGTTCGAGCTCGATGCACTGCGGCAGAGCAGCGTGACGCACGCGATCATCCTGATGGGCACCAACGACATCGGCCGCACCCTGTTCGCCAAGGTGCCGGGCGCCGAGCTGAAGCCGCGCGACATGCCGACGGTCGATCGCATCACCGATGGGCTGCAGCAGCTGGTCAAGCAGGCTCGCGCCAAGGGCGTGAAGGTGCTGCTCGGCACCGTGCCGCCGTTCAGGAACACGCCTTACTGGAGCGATTCCAACGAGGCCATGCGCGAAGGCGTCAACCGCTGGATCCGCGGCCAGCAGGACATCGACGGCGTCGTCGATTTCGATGCGGCATTGCGCGATCCCGCGGACCCGAAGGCGCTGAATCCGCTGTTCGATTCGGGCGACCACCTGCACCCCAACAAGGCCGGCCATGCTGCCATGGCCACGGCCATCGATCTGCGCGAATTGCAGGAGTGAGCGCTCGCCGGGGCGCTTGAAGGTGCTCAAAGGCGAGTCACAGCTTTACACAAGACTTCGTGCATTGCTTACAGGCGGTTCACATGGACTGGGCAGCATGAAGGCTCCTCCAACAACTCATGAGGAGTCCTTCATGAAAAAACTCGCATTGGCTCTTTCCGTCGGCGCTGCATCGCTTCTGTCGGTGGGTGCTTTGACCGTTCCCACGGCCGCGCAGGCGCAACCCGTGGTCATACAGGTGGCGCCGCCCCCTCCGCGCTCCGAACGCGTGCCCCCGCCGCGCCGCGGCTATGTGTGGGCGCCGGGGCACTATGAGTGGCGCGGTGGGCGCCATGTATGGACCCGCGGCGTCTGGGTGCGCGCCCGTCCGGGCTATGCCTACCGCGCGCCGGAGTGGCGCCAGGAAGGCGGACGCTGGCAGTACAGCTCGGGCCGCTGGGACCGTGACGGCGATGGCGTGCCGAACCGCTATGACCGCCGGCCGAACAACCCGAATCGCAACTGACGCTGAGCGGGGATGCATGCCTCCCAAGCGGAGGCATGCTCTTTCAAAGGACTAGCGGAACACCACCGTGCGGTGCCCGTTCAGCAGCACCCGGTGCTCGCTGTGCCACTTCACCGCGCGCGCCAGCACTTGGCTCTCGGTGTCGCGGCCGCGGGCTGTGAGGTCTTCCACGGTGTCGGTGTGGTCGGCGCGGGCCACGTCCTGCTCGATGATCGGGCCTTCGTCGAGGTCGGCCGTCACGTAGTGGGCGGTGGCGCCAATCAGCTTCACGCCGCGGTCGTGGGCCTGGTAGTAGGGCTTGGCGCCCTTGAAGCTGGGCAGGAACGAGTGGTGGATGTTGATTGCGCGGCCGGCCAGGTTGCGGCACAGGTTGTCGCTCAGGATCTGCATGTAGCGCGCGAGCACCACGAGTTCGGCGCCTTCGGCCTCGATGATTTCCAGCTGCTTCGCCTCGGCCTGCGCCTTGGTCGCGGCCGTCATCGGGATGTGGTGGAAGGGCACGTTGTAGCTGGCGGCCAGCTGGTAGAAGTCGCGGTGGTTCGAGATGATGGCGCGCACGTCGATGGCAAGCAGGCCGCTCTTCCAGCGGAACAGCAGGTCGTTGAGGCAGTGGCCTTCCTTGCTGACCAGGATCACGGTTTTCATCGGCTCGGCGGCGGCGTGCAGCTGCAGCGTCATGCCGAAACCGGCGGCGAAGGTCTTCAGCTCTTCGCGCAGCGCGGCCTCGCTGTGGTCGCCGCAGGCGAAGCGCACCCGCATGAAGAAAAGACCCGTGTCGTGGTCGTTGTACTGGGCGGCCTCTTCGATGTTGGCGCCGCGTTCGAGCAGGAAGCCCGACACGGCGTGCACGATGCCCGTCCGGTCGGGGCAGGAGAGGTTCAGGATGTAGGCGGGCGAGGTAGGCGTAGAGGTCGTCATCAGGGGCGTAATTGTGGCAGGGGTGCCAGAATCGCGATTTTCCCCCGCCCTATTACCGCAGATAACCGCAGGAGACACGCATGGCCTACCAGGACTTCAACATGGACAACCAGTGGTTGCCCTTCACCCCCAACCGTCACTTCAAGAAAGACCCGCGCGTGTTCGTCGCGGCCGACGGCATGGAGTTCACCACGCACGACGGCAAGAAGGTGATCGACGGCATCTCGTCGCTATGGTGCGTGGGCGCGGGCCACAACCGCAAGCCCATCAACGAGGCGATCAAGAAGCAGCTCGATACGCTCGACTACGCCACCGCCTTCCAGGTCAGCAACGACAAGGCGTTCAAGGCGGCCGAGATGATCGCCTCGCTTGCGCCCGGCGACCTCAACAAGGTGCTGTTCTGCAACTCGGGTTCCGAGGCTGCCGATACCTCGATGAAGGTGGCGCTGGCCTATCACCGCGCGCGCGGCGAAGGCCACCGCAACGTGTTCATCGGCCGCGAGAAGGGCTACCACGGCGTGGGCTTCGGCGGCATGTCGGTGGGCGGCATTCCGGGCAACCGCAAGGTGTTCGGCTCGGCCTTTTTGCCGCGCGTGGACCACATGCGTTTCATCCATGACCCGGTGAACCACGCCTACATCCACAACGAGGAGCCGGTGTGGGCTGAAGACCCGCTGGTCGAGCTTGAAACCCGCATCCTGCCGCTGCACGACCCGAGCAACATCGCCGCGATCATCGTGGAGCCGGTGGCCGGTTCGGCCGGCTGGTACCTGCCGCCCAAGGGCTACCTGAAGCGCCTGCGCGAGATCTGCGACAAGCACGGCATCCTGCTGATCTTCGACGAGGTCATCACGGGCTTCGGCCGCATGGGAACCAACTTCGCGTCCGACTATTTCGGCGTGGTGCCCGACATGCTGAACTTCGCCAAGTGCGTGACGAACGGCGTCATTCCGCTGGGCGGCGTGATCTGCCGCGACAAGCTCTACGACGCGATGATGAAGACCGACGCGCCCGAGCACGTGGTCGAGTTCTTCCACGGCTACACCTACTCGGGCCACCCGGTGGCCTGCGCCGCGGCCATCGCCACGCTCGATCTCTTCAAGGAAGAGAACCTGTTCGCTCGCGCCGGCGAAATGGGCAAGGTGCTGGGCGATGCCTTCCACAGCACCTTCAAGGGCCTGCCCAACGTCATCAGCATCCGCAGCCTCGGTCTTGCCGCGGCGGTGGAGCTTGCGCCCATCGCGGGCACGCCCGGCAAGCGCGCCTATGACGTCTTCCTGGACTGCTTCCACAAGGGCGCGCTGGTGCGGCCCGCGGGCGACGTGCTGGTGATCGCGCCGCCGTACATCGTGGAGAAGTCGCACATCGACACGCTGGTGAACACGCTGGCGGATTCGATCAAGGCACACGCCTGAGCGGGAAGGCAGCGCCGGCGTGAGCCGGAGATCGATGTCCGAATACGGCGAGTGAAGGCGGCGGGGAACGCGCAGCATGTGAATGTGCGCGGCTCCCGCCGCCTTCTCTCTTGTGAGGACACGATCATGAAGCTGCAACTGAGCCATCTGGCTTCGCCGATGGGCGAACTTCTCCTGGTGACTGACGCCACCGGCGCGATTCATGCGCTGGATTTCGCGGACCATCGCGCGCGCCTGCATCGCCTTCTGCGGGAACTTCACGACGAGGTGGAGTTGACCGAAGGCGCTGCGCCGCAAACGGTGGCCGAAGCCATCGGTCGCTACTTCAACGGCGATCTCAAAGCCATCGAGGCACTGCAAGTCGCAAGCCTGGGCGACGCACTGCAGCAGAAGGTCTGGCAGGCGCTTCGCCGCATTCCCGCAGGCCGCACGACCACCTATGGCGAGCTGGCGCGGCAACTCGGTTTCGACGATCCGCGCGCGGCCATCGATGTGGGTGCCGCCAATGGCTCGAACCCCATCAGCATCGTCGTGCCATGCCACCGTGTGATCGGCAAGAACGGTGACCTCAAGGGCTACGCTGGCGGTGTCTTTCGCAAGCAGCATCTGCTGCAGCACGAAGGCGCGCTGCCAGCTTCCGACGCGAAGCCCCGAGGCGAAACCGTGGTGCCCGAGACGATGCAACTCGCGTTCTGAGCCACGGCGCCGCGCGCCGTCGGGATCGACCCAGGGCCCGGGTCGGCCCTTTTCATTTCTACCGGTTCCCGGGATACCTACTACCGGTTCCCGGGATACCGACCGTTGCAGCCGATCCCTAGCATCCCTCTCGCGAAACGTAGCACTTGTGAATTCAACGAGTGCATCTTCCAGAGAGGACCGTCATGCAACGCGTATTTCTTATGGCATTGGTGTGTGCGCCTTTGGCTGCACTCGCCAACAACGTCGGCGAGAACGCCGCATGGCAGTTCCAGACCAGCACCGACAAGGTGAACCAGGCGGCCATCCAGGACATGATCCGCAAGCAGAAGAGCGGCTACTACTCGGCGCCGGTCTACAACACGACCAACAACATCGGTCGCCAGTACAACTGCAATGTCTCCGCGACCTCGACGGGCAACGACGGCAACAACAGCACGGTCGCGAATTCGCCGTCTACTTCGGGCGCGACTTCGAATGCTTCGGGCAATGACAGCAGCACTTCGGTGGGCACGCTCGGCGGCGCGACGGTGGGCACTACGCAAGCGAACTCCGGCGCGGTCGGCTCGGCCATCGTCGGCGGCACCAGCACGCAGGTGCAGGGCGCGGCCAACCAGGCGCTGAACTCGAATCAGAGCAACTCGGGTGCGCAGACCGCGAGCGTCGGCGGCAGCTCGGCGTGCGCGTTCGGCGTGCTCAATTGAACGGGGCACGCGACATGCAATACCCCATCACCCGCACCTTCGCGCTCGCAGCCATCGCCACGGTGGCGCTCGCCGGTTGTGTCTCCGCTCCCCAGCAACGCTTTGCGCCCAACGAGGCGCCCGTGGTGCTCGGCCCCTCGGTGCGCGACAACATCACGCCGATGGAGGCGGTGCTCGCCTGCTACGCCGACCACATCGCAGCCACGCGGCGCCCGCCCATCGTCATCGGCGTGGGCGACGTGAAGGACTACACCGGCAAGTACAGCATCAACGAAGGCAACGCCATCACGCAGGGCGGCGCGCTGATGGTGTATTCGGCACTCGGCAAGCTCGGCGGCGCGGTGAGCATCGCCGAGCGCTTCGACCCGGTGATCGCTGAGCGCGAGCTCGCGTACGCCGACCGCCGCCAGCTTGGCGACGGCCGCACGCACCAGGTCGGCGGACCCAACGGCGGGCAGGCGGTGCCGTGGCTGCCGTACTTCGGCGGCACGATCAACAAGTCTGACTACTTCATCGTCGGCGGCATCACCGAGCTCAACTACAACATCAACTCGGGCGGCGCGGAGTTCGCGGTGAACCAGGTGGGCGTGAAGGCGCGCACCTTCAGCCAGTCGGTGAGCGTGGACCTGCGCATCGTCGACACCAAGTCGCTGATGGTGGTGCGCACGGTGAGTCTCACCAAGCAGTTCAATGGCTACGAAGTGGGCCTGAATGTGTTCCGCTTCTTCGGCAGCAAGCTGTACGACGTGGACATCGGCGCCAAGGGCCAGGAGCCGGTGCAGATGGGCGTTCGCGCCGCGCTCGAAGAGGGCGTGGTGCGGCTCATGGCGGCCGTCACGCAGGTCGACCACCGGCCCTGCATGACGATGCGCCCGGGTGGCGGCGAGCAGATTCCGCTCGTGCCTGCCGCCGACCTGCGCAAGGTCGACAACCCGGGCGCCGCCGCCGTGGGTGGCGCGGCCGTGACCTCGCCCGTGGTGCAGGGCGGCGTGGCCGTCAACGCCGCAGGGCAGGGCGGCGCGCGCCTCACTGGCACGGCAACGCAGGTGTCCTTCGACTTCGGTGCGACCACGCTCGGTGGCAGCTCGCTTGCGCTGATCGACCAGATCGCGGGCCTGGCCAAGAAGGGCGCGACCGACATCGTGCTGGTGGCGCGCGACACCGAGAACTGGGACGCCCGCAAGCGCGACGAGCTCACCGACCAGCGCATCGCCGCCGTTACCTCGGCACTCGCCAACCGCGGCGTGGCGCCGGGCGCCATCAGCCTCACATGGCGGCCCGATGCCGCCGACACATCGATCCACCGCGATGGCCCGGGCCTGCAGGAGATCGCCAAGCTGCGCATCGGCAGCGCGGTGGTCGGCGGCGCGGCGCCAGCCTCTTCTTCCGACGGCGCAGTCAAGGGCGACTGACCTGCTGTTCCGCGCACACCGCGCATCCACTTTCCGACCCAGACCGCTTCCACAATATCCGAGGAGTCACGCCATGAAAGCACGCAAGATCCAGAGCCGGGCCGCACGGGCGCCCATGTTCAGCCGCAGCAGCATCGGCACGGCCGTCGCGATGGCGCTGATTGCAGCAGCCTCCGGCGCACAAGCCGCGGAGACCTCGGTCGACGCTGCCTACAACGGCACCGCCACCGGCACGCCGACGGTGAACTCGGACATCAACAACACCGGCAACGTCAACGCCACCATCACCGGCGCCACCGTGGGCACGACCTCCACCGGCACGCCGTTGAACCCGAACCCGGTGGCGATGAGTACCAGCGGCAACCTGGTCGGCGCAACCGCCACCGGCAACAGCTTTGCCAACAGCATCCAGCCGGCGCCCGGCACGCCGGTGAACAACGCCGCGACGCTGGGCGTGGCGACCAACACTGGCGTGATCAACAGCGCGGTGTCCAGCAGCAAGCTGGCTGTGGAATCGAGCACGCTGCAGACAGGCAGCGTGGTCAATGCCGACAACACGATCTCGGCCACCACCACGCTCAACAGCGGCAGCTCGGTGGTGTCGGGCGCCGCCGCGGTCGGCGCGCTGCCGCAGTCCGGCACCTCGGTGCTCACCTATCCGGCCGGCGCACCGCTGTTCGATGCCAAGGGCAACATCGTGGTGACGTCGCTGCAATCGGCCACGGGCGCGAGCTCCAGCGCGCAGGTGCTGGGCAACACGGTCGACCTGATGCTGACGGCGAGCCCGGGCATCACGCTGACGACGGCGGCGGTGCTCGAACGCAACTCGATCTCGGCGGTGCTCAAGGCCAACAGCGCCACCAGCACGGCCGAGATCCAGTCGGGCGGCGCGCCGGCCTTCGCGGGCTCGGCGGTGGTCGCGAACCTGCAGGCGAACGGCAACGGCATCCTCGCCGCCACGCACAGCGCAATGAATACGAACTCGGTGATCACGGGCCTCGTGAGCGGCGTGCCCGCGGGCGGCTCAAACGTGCTGCAGGGCTCGCTGTCGGTGCAGGGCAATGCGATCTCCAGCGCGGCCACGGGCAACGAAGCGCTGGGCGCCACGGCAGGCGTGGCGGGCAACCGCATCCTGATCGACGACGTGACCATCGCGGGCAGCGGCACGGCCCTCACGGCCGCCAACAACAGTATCCACAACGGCGTGGGCGTGACCAGCAACGTCAACAGCGACCTGGCCATCGTCAACAGCCAGGGCAACATCGGCGTGACCACATACGCCCAGACCTCGGGCGCGGAGATCCGCGCCGGCGTGCAGTCGAGCAAGAACAGTCAGGTCACGCTGGCGGACAACAGCATCACGGCGGACGCCACCGGCAACACGGCGTCGAGCGCGATCGCCAGTGGCAAGAACGCGGCCTCGTTCACCGGCACCGCCGCGGTGTCGAACCAGCAGGCCAATTCCGCGGGGGCGGTGACGGCGTTCCTGTTCCCATCGGTCATCTCGGCGCAGACGGGCGAGTCGCCCGGCACCGGCCAGACCAGCGGCAGCTCGGTCACCGTTTCGGACAACACATCGGCGGCCACCGCGCAGGGCAACCAGATCACGCAGAGCCTGGCAATCCAGGCGGCCACGGTGGCACTGGGCAACGGCAACGCCGTGCTCACGGGCGGCACCAACTCCGACGGGCGCGTGTCCGCCAGCGGCGCGGTGACGCTCACCAACCTGCAGGGCAACTACAACGGCAGCGGCCCCGCTGCGCTCAACTTCGGCTCGCAGATCCTGCTGACCGCCGGCGGCGGCGGCGCACCGGTCGCGAACAACACGCTGGCGCTGACCGACAACCGGCAGGAAGCCGTGGCGCTCGGCAGCGGGGCCACCAACACGCTCACGCTCACCGGCAACTCGGTCGGCACGGGCGCGGGCATCGCGAGCGTGCAGATGTCGGATGCGACTTCCGGCGCCGGTGCGACGCTGTTCAATCCCGAAGCGCGCATCACGGTAAACGGCAACCTCGCGGGCGGCTCGGTCGCGCTCACCGACAACCTGCAGCGCGCCATTGCCTACGGCAACTCGGCGACGAACACGCTGGGCGTGAGCGCGGGCAACCTGGCCGCGGCGGCGGGTCCGTTCCTGGGCACGCCGGCCTCGACCGTCACGGTCGATGTGCTCAGCGGGCTGCCATTCAGCAACTCGGCCGGTGCCCTGCCCACGGTGCGCGCGGCCTACGGCGTGCTGAACGACCAGTCGGTGCAGGGGAACATCGGCAGCTCGGCGACCGGACCCAACACCTTTGCGGCGAACGTCAACGGCAATGTCTTGGCCGCCAGCGTGGCGAACAGCGACAACGCCTTCGTTGCAGCCACCTACGGCAACGACGCGGCCAGCGGCGTGACGCTGGGCCTGAACAACGTGAGCGGCTCGAACGCCTCGATCGCCAACGTCACCAACACGCAGGCGGTGGCGGGCGCAGGCACGGTCATCGACGCCACGGCGGCAGGCGGCATCGTGGCGCGCACCACGGTCACGGGCACATTGACCGACGGCTCGGTGTCCAGCTCGGGCAACGCGGCGCAGGCGCTGGCCTACGGCAGCCGCGCCAGCGGCAACACGGTGAAGGTGACGGGCAACAACATCGACACCTCGGGCCTCTCGCTGGGGGGTGCGACGCTGACGGGCAACGTGCTCGCCACCACCGCCGCCTTCAGCGTGCAGAACGCGCAGTCGGGCCAGGGCACGGTGTCGGCACAGCGCAGCGGCGGGCCTGAAGTGCAGACCACCGTCACCGGCGCCATCAGCAACTCGAAGGTGAACGCCAGCGGCAACACCACGCTGGCAGGTGCAACCAGCAACAGCGCCGTCAACGGCGTGAGCGTGGATGCGGTCGGCGTCTCGACCACCACGGCGGTGCAGAACCTTCAGCTCACCAGCGCAGCGGTCAGTTCGCTGACCGGGCAGGAGGGCGCGCTGCTCAACAACAAGGACGGCGTGCAGGTGGTGCTGGGCGGCGCGAGCATCCAGAACTCGCAAGTCACCGTGGACGGCAACGCCGCCGGCGGCTCGGCCACGGGCAACGCTGCCGTCAATCGCATCGACGTGAAGGGCAACACCATCGCCGTGGGCGACGGCCTGCCGGTTGCCGGCGCGACCAGCCTCGCGGGCCTGGCGGGCGCGGTCGGGGACCATGCGCTGTCGAACATCCAGCTGGTAACGAGCCCGACGATCTCTTCCAAGGTGGCGGCCGCATTCGGTATCGACACGGCGGTCGGCGCGGTGATCTCCGGCTCGACGCTGAGCGCTTCGGGCAACACGCAGAGCGCGAAGGCCGTGGCCAACACGGGCAGCAACGCCATCGCGCTCGCGGCCACCGATGTGTCGGCCCGCTCCGCGCTGCTGTCTGCACAGGGCAGCACGGCGGCGGTGGAGTCGCGCTCGTTCATGCAGGCCTTTGCGCCGGCCTCGGTGACGGGCTCGTCGGTGAAGCTCTCGAACAACAGCAACTCGGCGCTGAGCGTGATCAACGATGTGGACAACAAGGTCGCCGTTGCGGGCGGTACGTCCGGTGCGTTCATCGTTCCCGCGATCATTCTCCAGGGCGCGCTGCCCGGCAACACCGCGGCGCTGGGCGACCAGGTGCTGGTGAACCGCCAGTCGGCCGGAACCTCGGCCACCAGCACCGCCGATACCGCGATCTACAACGAAGACCGCGCGGCGCTCGCCAACGCGGGCCTGACCAACAGCAGCTTCACCGCCTCGGGCAACACGACGTATTCGGAAGCGGCGGCCAACCGCGCGACCAACGCGGCCTCGCTGACCGGTGGCGCATCGCAGTCGGCCAAGACCGCAGTGCTGAATGCGCAGGACAGCAACGCGACCGTGGCCGCCAGCGCCAACAACGTGACCAAGCTCACGCTGACCGGCCCCAACGCACTTACCGGCAGCAGCGCCACGCTGGACGGCAACAGCACCAGCGCGACCGCCACCGGCAGCGCCGCGACCAACAGCATCGAGGTGAAGAGCAGCACCATCGCCGGCAGCACGCCGCTGCCGGCCGTGGCCGCGGCCGGCCCGGCACTGTTGGTGGCCGTGACGGCCGATCACGCACTGGCCAACGTGCAGATGGGTACCGGGCCCGTGTCGGCCACCGCGACGGGCATCGTGGGCATCGACACGGCACCGGCATCCATCGTCGGCACCTCGACGCTGGGCGTGACGAACAACAGCCAGAGCGCGAAGGCCGTGGCCAACACGGCGCTCAACAGCGTGACGCTCGCGGGCTCGAACGTGGGAGCGCGCTCGGCGCTGCAGTCGACGCAGTCGGGCACCGCCGCGGTGACGGCAACGTCCACGCAGGAGCTGTTCGCGCCGGCCGCATCCACCGCATCGACGGTGCGCCTCTCGGGCAACAGCAACACGGCGCTGGGCGTGATGAACGACGCGACCAACACGCTGAGCGTGAGCGCGGTCAACACCCTGCCGCCGGGCGCGACGGGTTCGGCCACGCTGAACGAGACCGGCGGCGCCGACAATGTGGTGGCCACCGGCGACCACGTGCTGTCGAACCGCCAGTTGGCTGCCTCGACGGTCGGCAGCACGGCCAGCACGTCGATCCACAACGACGACAACGCCGCACCCACGCCGGGGCTGATCAACGGCGCGCTCACCATCTCGGGCAACAGCACCTTGGCAGAGGCTTCGGCCAACCGCGCGACCAACACCGCCACGGTGGCGAGCAGCGCGGCGCAGGGGGCCAGCGTTGGCATCGTGAACGTGCAGGGCAGCACGGCCGGCGTGACGGCGACGGCCAGCACGGTGGCGAATGCGACGTTGACGGGCGTGGTGCCGCTCAACGGCAGCAGCATCTCGCTGGACGGCAACACCACCGCCGCCCTGGCGCGCGGCAATGCGGCGACCAACGTGCTCGAGTCCAGCGGCGGCAGCAGCTACGGCGGCGCGGCCACGGCGGGTTCGTCGAGCCTGGTCGGCACGCCGCTGGCGCTCAACGTCGGTGCGAGCGCAGCCATCCTCAACAGCCAGAGCAATTCGGGTCCGGTGTTGGCCACGAGTGTGGGCACGAGCTACCAGGTGGCGCTCAACAGCACCGGCGCTGGCGTGTCGAACGGCACGGTCGGTGTCACGGGCAACGCACTGGCGGCGCAGGCCGTCGGCAACAGCGCGACCAACCGCTTGACGCAGACGGCGCTGAACACCGGCGCGCCGAGCGCGGCCATCGGCAACTACCAGGTCAACACCGGCGCGGTGACGGCCACGGTGACGAGCGTGAACTTCGGGGTCGGCGTGTCGGGCGCGGTGGGCAACAGCACGCTGCGCACCACGGGCAACCAGATCACGGCATCGGCGACGGGCAACTCGGCGGTGTCGGCGATTACCTCGCGCTGAGCTGCTGCGTACTGAAAGAAAAAGCCGCGGGCCTTCGGGCTCGCGGCTTTTCTTTTGTCGATGGGGCGCTCAGGCTTTCGGTTGCGGTCTTGCCTGCCGCTTGAACTCTGCGCAGTAGTCTTTTTCGGGCAGAGGTGGCGTCTGCCATGTGCGGTCGTAGTCGCCCGCCACCGTCTCAGGCGAGGGAGCCGCCGGCGCGGCCATCAGCCGCACCGTGGCGACCTTGATGTCGTCGGGCAGGTGCTGCGGCACGCCGAGCGTGCGCACGACGTGGCCGGCACCGGCGATCAGCAGCACCGTCTGGCCCGGCTTCTTCGCCTTGACGATGGCCTGCGCCATCGCGCGGTCGCGGCCGACCTGGATGCGCGTCATCGGGACGATCTGCGACTCGGGGAGCATCCTGCAGTGGCCATCGCGCACGGCGTCCTGCTGCGCGGTGTAGGCCTCGCCGTTGAGCTGCACGTCGAGAGAGACGTCGGCCATGGCGTCTTTCATGCGGGCGCGCGGCAGGTTGGCGCCGACCACGGGCACGCCCGCGCGCACGGCGGCCATCACGGCGGGGCCGTAGCTGGCCCAGGGCCAAGCCTTGTCGCTCCAGTCGAGGGCGGCCTGCACCTGTGCTTCGCTGGCGGTGGGGGCGACGCGCGCGGTGCTGCGGCCTTCCTCGGCCATCTCCAGCGCCAGCGCGGCGAGATTGCCGCGCGCGACCAGCGCCTCGACGGTTTCGCGCTCGATGACGTGGTGCTCGGGCGCATCGTGCTGCTCGCCGAGCAGCAGGGCATCGATCGGCTGCAGCGCCGCGACGCGGCGCGCAATGGGCGCGTCGGGCGCATCGGCTTTGGAAGAAGACAGCGCCGACGAACAGCCCGTGAACGCGGTGGCGGCGAGCAGGGGGAACAACAGGAATCGGGAGGCCCGGGCGGGCCAGTTTGGAGGAGGCATCACGCCATCCTATGCCCTCGGCATGCGCGCGCAGTGCCGTCCATTTGCCTCTGTCCCTGTCGTCCGTGCTCTCCCGCTTTCCGCCGAAGTTCCGGTGGATTTACCGCTGAACACCTCTGAAACTTTTAACTGACAGTCTGCTAATTTTTTACTAGTTCTTTGGGTTTACTCGGCCCGTCGCGAACAAGTCATACCAAAGACCACATGTGACTCGCGATACGGGCCGGATATCCATCTATCCGGGAGTTCAATTTCCGACACTTACGGGGTAGATATGAATAACTTGAGACTCGGTGGCGCCATTGCCACAGCCCTGGTGGCGCTTGCCGTGCTGCCGCTCCAGTCCGCACACGCCACGACGGCCACCACGACCTTCAAGGTGACGGCCACGGTGCTGAGTTCTTGCGCCATGGCCACGCCCGACACGCTCGCGTTCGGAAGCTTCACGCCGGGCACCGCCATCACCGGCTCGACTTCGTTCACCGTGCAGTGCACCTACGGCACCACCTACTCGCTGGGCATGAGCGCAGGCACCAGCGGCTCGGTGACGGCCCGGACCATGACGAGCGCCACGGCGACGAGCGGCTACAACAGCCTGTCGTACGGTCTCTACAAAGACTCCTCGTATGCGACCAACTGGAGCAACAGCACGACGGGGTCGGACTACACCGGCACAGGTTCGGCCGTGACCCATACGGTCTACGGCAAGGTCCCGGCCGCCCAGTACGCAGTGGCGCCCGCGACGGACTACACCGACACGATCACCCTGACGCTCACCTACTGAGCGTTCGCGGTCCATGTCCGTCGATTGGGCTATGCGCCAGCTCCTGGCGCGCGCGGCGATCATCCTCGGTTCGGCGGCGGCGATGGCCGTCTCGGCCGTTCCTGTCGACGTTCGGGCCGCGAGCATCCAGATCGCTCCGGTCCGCGTTGTGCTGCAGCCCGGCCGGCCGGTCGCTTCGCTGGTCGTGACCAACGACGGCGCCAGCGAAATCTCGATGCAGGCCGAAGTCATGAGCTGGGCGCAGAAGGATCAGCAGGATGTCTATGCGCCTACACGCGAGGTGCTGGTCAATCCGGCGATCTTCCGGATTCCAGCCAATGGCCGGCAGATCGTGCGCCTCGGCCTGCAGGTGCCTGCGCTGGCCGACGAGCGCAGCTACCGCATCTTTCTAAGGCAGCTGCCGCGCGACAAGGCGCTGCCGACAGGGACCGATGGGGCAGGCGCCGAATTGCAGACGCTGCTGCAACTGGTCTTGCCGATCTTCGTGCCTCCTTCGTCCCCTGCGGGAGCGCCTTCGGTCGCGTGGCATCTGAGCGCGTCGGCGCTGACTATCGACAACCTGGGGCGCGAGCACATTCAGATCACGCAAGTCACCGTGCGCCATGCGGATGGCAGGGAGCTCTTGCGCCAGCGGATGTCGGTTTACGTGCTGCCGCAGCAAAGCGCCCGGCTGCCGGTCGTGCTGCCTTCGCTGCCGACGGGCGCCAAACTCCAGTTCGAGGCGCAGGCGGACTCCGAAGTGCCGCTGCCCCCCGTCTTCCTGCAAGTCCCCGGTGCGACGGCTGCAGCAGCTCAGTAGCCTGGTCACTTTCGCTTGCTGGCTGCCGGTGGCACACATGGCGCAAGCCCAAGTGATCGCAGACGACCGGGCGTTCACCCCGGTGATCATCGACGTCGAAGTCAATGGCACGGCAGAGGGGCCTGCACGCTCTGCGCTCCGGCACGGGGGCAAGCTGCTTTTCAGCCGCGCCGACTTGCAGGCGTGGCGCGTCATCGTTCCCGCCCAGGCGACGGCCGTGGTCGAGGGGGCCGATTACTACGACCCCGCTGCGTTGCCCAATGGCAGCGTGGCGCTGGAAGAAAGCACGCAGACGGCGCAAGTGCGCTTGCCCGTGACGGCATTCGTGGCCAACGCGCTCACCGGCAAGGCCGCGAACCGGCCGTCACCGACGCCTTCCGTCAATGCCGCTTTCGTCAACTACAGCATGGCGCTGCAGCACGACAGCAACGGCACTGCTGCATCGGGGCTGCTCGACAGCACGGTTTCCGGCAATTGGGGGTTGCTGGCGAACAGCGTGCTCGTTGGGCAATCGGCCTATCAGAACGCGACGGGCCTTTCGTCGCTGAGCAAGATGGTCCGGCTCGACAGCTACTACCGCTACGACGATCCGGATCGTCTGACACGGCTGACGGTCGGCGACGCCATCACGCAGAACGCCGCGTGGTCCACGCCGTCGCGCTTCGCTGGGGTGCAGTTCGGCACCCAGTTCGGCCTGAGCCCCGGGTACATCAGCTATCCGGTGCCGTCGCTCACGGGCGGATCGGCCGTCGCGTCGACGCTCGAAGCCTATGTGAACAACACGCTGCACTATCAGGGGCAGGTTGATTCGGGCCCGTTCTCGCTGAGCAACGTGCCGGTGCTTACGGGGGCCGGCGAGATGAGCTTCGCGGTGTCCGATGCATTGGGCGTGCGGCGCACCGTCACGACGCCTTACTACGTGAGCACGAATCTGCTGCGCGCGGGCTTGTCGGACTACTCGGTCAATGTGGGGTGGAGCCGCCTCAACTATGGCCTTCAGAGCAACGACTATGGCAGCCCGTTTGCAGCCGGCAACTGGCGCCGCGGACTCAGCGAGACAGCCACCCTGGAACTGCATGGCGAGGCCGGCGCGCAGGTTCAGGTCGCCGGCGCCGGCCTGACCTGGGTGTGGGCGCCGCTGGGAGAGTTTGGGCTGCACGGCGCGGCCAGTCGCTCGCAGGACGCGGGCAGCGGAAGGCTCGGGCGTGTTTCGTTCGCACACATCGCTCCCGAGTGGAGCTTCTCGGCAAGCCGGCAATCCGCCAGCGCAGGCTTCATGCAGGTCGCCTGGCTGGACAGCCAGACGCACACGACCGGGCAGACGCAGCTGTTCCTGGGGCGATCCCTTGGCCGCAGCTATGGCAGCCTGGGCCTGGCCTACACGGCATTGCGCTACAGCGGTGGCGACGAGGCCAAAGTGCTGTCGCTCAACCATTCCATTCAGCTCGGGGCCGTGTTCCTGAACACCTATGTGGCGCGTACTGATTCGGGCACCACGGCGAATCGCCAGCGCGTTGCTTCGGTCGGCTTGATGCTGACCCTTCCGCTGGGCGACCGGCAGACCGCATCGGCCACGACCAGCCGGCAGAACGGAAAGAGCACCACCACGGTCGATGTCAGCCAGGCGACTCCGAGCGATGAGGGGCTGGGCTGGCGCGTCGTTGCCTCGAATGGCGAGACAAAACGCGCCCAGGCCGAGGCAACCTGGCGGACCCCCTATGCGAGCTTCAACGCGCAGGTCGTCGACCTCAACAAGGAAACCAGCGCCAGAGTGCTTGCCGAGGGCTCCCTGGGCTATACGTCGGGCATGTTCTTCGCGGCGCAATCGTCCAGCGACGGGTTCGCGCTGGTGACGGTGCCTGGCGCGGCCGGCATCAAGATCTACCGGGAGAACAACCTGGCGACGACGACCGACGGCGAGGGGCATGCCCTCGTGACCGGCCTGCGTGCCTATGAGCTGAACAAGATCAGCGTGGACAACGGCGATCTGCCGATCTCGGCGCAGGTGCGCTCCGATGTGCTGCAGGTCGTGCCGTCGTACAAGGGCGTTGCGGCGGCCACCTTCGACATTTCGCGCGACATGAGCGCCACCATGCAGATATTGCTGCCCGACGGCTCGCCGCTGCCGGCTGGCATCGACGTCACAGGCGAGAGCCGTCCGTCTCCGTTGATCACAGGCTACGGCGGCACGCTGCAACTCGATCGCCCCCGTGCGGGCGAACGCTTCGAGGCGAATTGGCGCACTGGCCATTGCAGTTTCACGGTCGGCCCCATTCCGACCACCGGCACGCTGCCACAAATCGGGCCCTACACATGCGAAACGATGCTTCCACCCACAGCGCGCTGATCTGGGCTGCCGGACTGATGATCGGCGCGCTGGCGACCATGTCGGCACATGCGTCATGCACGGGAACGGGGTTCGGGACGCCGACCTGCTCGGCCACCGTCAGCGCGACGGCCCTGAGCTTCGGAAGCTACAGCGCTGCCACGACGAGTGCCACCACGACGACCGGCACCATCACGGTGACGTCCACGCTTTCGGGGGGCGTCTTCGGAACCGACACCTTGGGCTATACGGTCAGCCTGAGTGCGGGGAATTCGGGAACGACCACAAGTCGCTACAT
Organism: Variovorax nivicola; assembly: GCF_051216475.1. Classification (NCBI taxonomy): domain Bacteria; kingdom Pseudomonadati; phylum Pseudomonadota; class Betaproteobacteria; order Burkholderiales; family Comamonadaceae; genus Variovorax; species Variovorax nivicola. The sequence goes on from NZ_JBPJZK010000020.1 coordinate 24,717, forward strand.
GAGCTATGGCAGCTATACGTTGAACTACAACCTCTACACCAGTTCAACCTACGGGACGGTCTGGGCGACCAACACGGTGTCGGGCAGCGCGTCTGCCGCGATCACGTTTTCAAGCAAGACGGTAACCACCACCCACACGGTCTACGGCCGCCTGCCTGCCGGCCAATACACGGCTGCGCCAGGCAGCTATACCGACACCATCACGGTGACCGTGACCTACTAGTTGTTGTTTCCGGGGTTTTCGGCTCAGTGCACCAACACGGGCGTGTGGGCCAGCTCGGCGTAGCCTTCGAGCGTGTCTTCGACTTCTTCCTGGGTGGGGGTGTTGAGTTGCCAGGCGGCAATCTGCTGCTGGAACAGTTCGGCCCAGGAGCCGTCGAGGTACACCTCCTTGCCCGAACGCTTGTCCACGATCTCGAAGCCGTGGCGCTCCAGAACCGGCACATTCGGCTGCGCGGGCTCGTCGCCTTCATTGGGCTGCACGTGGACTACGACGAAAGACTCCGAGTCATAAAGCATGTTCATGGCGGGCCCTGTGAGTATGTCGATGGCGTTCATGAGGTTTAGATAGCAATCAACGCGCCAGTTTCAAGATAGGTTGTCTATTTGTAAAACCAACAGGCTAATCGGCATATCTCCAGGACCTTTTGCTTCGATAGTGTGACTTTCTCCTCAATTTGAGGGTCCCGCGGGTAGGGGTTTGCGCAATTGGGCGTCAGCGAAGTCGCCGTTTGCCTCCGTCTGCCTGATGCGCACGGGCAGATAGCCGTACGCTGGCGCAAGCCAGAGTTCCAGTTTTCTATCGAAATCCCGGCGCGGGTTGCGGGTGAGCTTGCGCGCGGTGAATTCGCCGGCCGGGAGGGCAATCTTTTCCTCGTCGCCGACCACGAAGACCCAGACGTCGGCATCGCGCGGCCCCACGGTCTGGACCGAAATCCGGGTGCCTGCCGGATAGCGGTCCGGGCTGGCCGCCAGCAGGCCGCCGAGCTGCATCATGACGCTCATGCGGTCCTGCGCGCCGGCCAGCAGGGGCACGGGAGGCGTGTTGTTGCTGAACACGATCTGCCCCTGATCGCGCACGAAATGCGACGCCACCTCGGCCTTGCGGCTTTCGGAGTACCGCTCGGGCTCGAGGCCGGAGGGACCGATGCGGCCGGTGCTGTGCCAGTTGAGCAGGGTGAAGAACACCGCCTTGAGCGTCAGCCGCCCGTCGTAGCGGCTGCCATCCTGCAGCCAGACCAGTTCACCGAACACGCCCCGCTGCGGGGAGGCTCCCACTTGGCCGGTGGCTTCGAAATCGAGCGTGACCGAACCGGGGATCCTCAGCGCCTGCGTGCCGGCGATGGTGCCCGAGGCTTCGCTGCCGCCGGCCGCCTTGGTGCCGCTGCCCGTGCCGCCGGCAGGGGAAGACGCACCGGCCGGGGCGCTGGCGGCTGCCTCGGGCGGTGCTGCTCCTGAATCGGGAGCAGCCTGGGCCGTCAGATCGGGTGTTTCCGGAGCAGGGGGCGCGGAAGCGTCTGGCTCCGGCGCTGGCGTAACGGCCGCAGGAGCCAGCTTCGGCCGGGGCACCGACGGCTCGCGGGGGCGTCGCGGCTTGGGCGGTGGCGCTGGCTTGGCTTCCGCCGGGGCGGCAGCCGGCGCCGCGGGCTTTTCAGAAGCCGGTGGCGCAATCACGATCGTCCGCGTGCTGAACTTGCTCGCCAGCGGCGAGGGTTCCGGCCCGATGGCCGCCGGCGCCAGCCCGAGCACCAGCAGGTGGATCAGCGCCACCAGCAGCGTCAGCCCGATCAGCACCCGCCACGACGGACGCCCGGGCAGGCCGGGAGGCAGCAGAGAAGAAGAGGGGGCGACGAGCGTCGACATCAGTGTGTGGAGTGAGGCGCCGGCCCAGAGGTTCACCAAGACCACCTCGGTACACTGCCGCCCGTTCAACCAGTTTAAGTGGGAGCGGCGCCCGGCCTCGTGCACGCGCCGTCTCCCGCGTCATCACGCACGCACCGCATCATGAAACTCGCCACCCTGAAGGACGGCTCGCGCGACGGCCAGCTCGTCGTTGTCTCGCGCGACCTCACGCTCGCCCACTACGCCACCGGCATCGCGAGCCGGCTGCAGCAGGTGCTGGACGACTGGGGCTTCATGAGCCCGCAGCTGCAGGACCTGTACGACACCCTCAACACCGGCCGCGCGCGCCACGCCTTTCCCTTCGATCCGTCGATGTGCATGGCCCCGCTGCCGCGCGCCTACCAGTGGGCCGACGGCTCGGCCTACATCAACCACGTCGAGCTGGTGCGCAAGGCGCGCAACGCCGAAGTGCCCGAGAGCTTCTACACCGACCCGCTGATGTACCAGGGCGGCAGCGACGACTTCCTCGGCCCGACCGACGACGTGATCGTGCCCAGCGAAGCCATGGGCATCGACTTCGAGGCCGAGATCGTCGTCATCACCGGCGACGTGCGCATGGGCGCCACGCCCGACCAGGCACTCGACGGCATCCGCCTCGTGATGCTGGCCAACGACGTGAGCTTGCGCAACCTGATCCCGGCCGAGCTGGCCAAGGGCTTCGGCTTCTTCCAGAGCAAGCCCGCCACCGCCTTCAGCCCCGTGGCCGTGACGCTCGACGAGATCGGCGAGGCCTGGCAGGACGGCCGCGTGCACCTCGCGCTGCAAAGCAGCTGGAACGGCCGCAAGGTCGGCATGTGCGATGCCGGCCCGGAGATGACCTTCCACTTCGGCCAGCTCATCGCCCACATCGCCAAGACGCGCAACGTGCGCGCCGGCAGCATCGTGGGCAGCGGCACCGTGAGCAACAAGGGCGTGGAGAAGAACGGCCACATGGACTGGCCCAAGGGCTACTCGTGCATCGCCGAGAAGCGCTGCATCGAAACCATCCAGACCGGCCAGCCGTATACCGATTTCATGAAGTTCGGCGACACCATCCGCATCGAGATGAAGGGGCTGGACGGGCGCTCGCTGTTCGGCGCGATCGACCAGGAAATCGTGTCGACGGCCGGGCGGCCGAAGGAGGCGCCGGTGTCGCTGGTGAAGCCTGCTGAGGCACAAGAAGAGACCGCGGAAGACTGAAGCCGCGTTTCAGCCCGGACCGGCGCCCCGCAGCAGTTCTTTCTGCGACCGTATCCCCAGCCGCCGGAACGCCCGGTACTGATGCGTGCGCACCGTCGTCAGCTCCACGCCGATCTCGCGTGCCGCCTCCTTCGCCGTCTTCCCAGCCATCAGGTGCCCGATGACCTCGCGCTCGCGCAGGCTCAGCCTCAGCAGCCGCGAGGCCAGCGCAGGCTCCACCGCTTCCCGCACGGCCACGGCGCTGCGGCCGTGCGCGGCGGTGGCTTCGGCCAGCAGCGTGGCGTGCGCCTCGATGCGCGCGAAGTCCTCCACACCGAACTCCGGCTGCGCGAGGCTGCGGTAGAAGCTCACCGCCACGCGCTGCCCCGTGGGCAGCAGCAACAGCACCGACGCGCGCTCGCGGATGCCGACATCGCCATAGCAGGCGGCGCGGTAGGCCGGGTCGGCCACTTCGTCGGCGTGCTGGTGGCCCAGCCATAGCTGCGCGCGCTTGGGCAGCTTGCGCGCCGCGAGCCAGGCCATGTTCGGGTCGAGCAGGTCGAAGCGCTGCGCCACATAGCGTTCGGTGGTGCGCTCGGCCGTGCTGCCGTAGCTGCTGGCCGCCGACACCGCCTCGATGCGGCCGGTGGCGTCGACCACGAACACGGTGCAGAAAGTCACCGGCATCACGCGTTGCATCGCCTTGAGATAGCTGGTCGCCAGATGCGGCGTGCCCACGCCGGAGAGCACGTCGCCGACGACGGCTGCGGCCAGCGCGGTGTCGGTGGGGTGGATGCGCCAGCGTCTCATGCGTGAGGAAAAAGAAGAGCGGTTCGGGTAAGTACCTCGTACGAAGTTATGACATTGCCGCGCCGCGCGCATCGGGACAATCCCGTCGAATGACGAACTCTCCCGATGCCGCCAGCGGCCCCGTGCCTCCACCGGCCAGCGCCACCGAACTGCCGCCGTCGGTCGGCGCCTTCCACTACACGCGCTACAAGCCCTGGACGCCGCCGCTCGAAGAAGGCGGCATCGAGCCCGGCCGCCATCCGGTGGTGATCGCAGGCGGCGGCCCGGTCGGCATGGCGCTCGCGCTGGGGCTCGCGAACCACGGCGTGCGCTGCGTGATCCTCGAAGCCGACGACACGGTGTGCGTGGGCAGCCGCGCGGCCTGCATCTCGCGGCGCAGCCTTGAAATCATGGAGCGGCTTGGCGTGCTGCCCGGTTTCATGGCCAAGGGCCTGCCGTGGACCGGCGGGCGCAGCTTCTACAAGACGGCCGAGGTGTTCCGCTTCGAGATGCCGCACGACGCGCAGCAAAAACTGCCGCCGATGATCAACCTCGAGCAGTACTACGCCGAGCACTACCTGCTGGAAGAAATCTTCCGCCGCAACGAGCAGACGCCGGGGCTCATCGACATCCGCTGGGGCACCGAGCTCACCGGCCTTGCGCAAGGCGATGAGGGCGTGACGCTCGACGTGCGCAACGCCGAAGGCAGCTACCGGCTGCACGGCCAGTGGCTCGCGGCCTGCGACGGCGGCCAGAGCTTCGTGCGCAAGGCGATGGGGCTCGCGCTCGAAGGCACGGGCTACGAAGGCCGCTACGTGATCATCGACATCGAGCTGCACAGCGGCCACCCGACCGAACGCCGCGCCTGGTTCGACCCGCCGTGGAACCCCGGCTCGACCGTGCTGATGCACCGCCAGCCCGACGACATCTGGCGCATCGACTACCAACTGCGCCCCGGCCAGAGCACCGAAGAAGCGCTGCAGCCGCCGGCCGTGGCCGAGTTCGTGCAGCGCCACCTCGACGCCATCGGCGAAGGCCACCTGCCGTGGAAGACGGTGTGGACCTCGGTCTACCGCGCCGGCGCGATGACGCTCGACAGCTACCGCCACGGCCGCGTCGTGTTCGCGGGCAACGCGGCGCATGCGATGCCGATCTTTGGCGTGCGCGGGCTCAACTCGGGCTTCGACGATGCGGACAACCTCGCGTGGAAGCTGGCGTTCGTCGCCAAGGGTTTTTCAGATGCGGCGCTGCTCGACTCGTACTCGCAGGAGCGCATTGCGGCCTTCCACGTGAACGCCGAGAACGCGATGCGCAGCACCGAGTTCATGTCGCCGCCGTCGCGCGGCTTCGACCTGCTGCGCGAGGCGGCGCTGTCGCTGTCGGAAGCGCATCGCGGCATTGCGCAGCTCATCAATCCACGCCAGACGCAGGCCGTGCGCTATGCCGATTCGCCGCTGTCGAGCGAAGGCGATGCGCTGCCGGCCGGCCCGCTGCCGGGCGAGGTGATGCCCGAGCATCAACTCGCGCAAGGCCACCTCACCGACTGGATCACGCCGACCTTCACGCTGCTGGTGCTGCGGCCCGACGTGGCCCCGCTGCCTGCAGCCGACATCGCGCAGGCACGGCAGGGCGCGTTGCCCTTCGTCGTGCGCAGCATCGCGAGCCCGGGCATCGACGGCGCAGACGCGCATGCATCGCCCGCTGTCTTCGAAGCGCTCGGCGCACAGGACGGCGCGGTCTACCTGCTGCGCCCCGACGGGCACGTGGCCGCGCGCTGGCATCGCGTGCCGCCCGGCGCCCTGCAACCTGCACTGGCCCGCGCGGCCCAGGAGTTCCCCGCATGACCACGACACCGCTGAACCCCGACGCCCGCGACCGCCTCTATGCCGAGTGCGCGCGCGCCATCACCGAGGCGGGCGCCGAGCGCGAATCGCTGTTCCTGGCGCGGCTCGCGCTGCTGCTGTTCGAGCAGGTCGGCGACGAGGCGCGCTGCCGCGCCGCGCTGGCCGATGCGTTGCACGCGCTGCCCGTACCATCGCTGTCCGCTTCCTGATTTCCGAACCAACTACAAACGACTGGAGACTGATCCATGGATCGCCGCACCCTTCTCGCCACGTTCGCTTCCGGCGCCGCCGTGGCTGCCACGCCTTTCGCCCATGCGCAGGAGTACCCCGCGCAGCTCATCAAGTGGGTCGTGCCCTATCCGGCGGGCGGCGGCACCGACGTGATCGCGCGCGTGCTGGCCGAATCGATGCGCCAGACGCTGGGCCAGCAGATCGTGGTCGACAACCGTCCGGGCGCCTCGACCAACATCGGCGCTGACCTCGTCGCCAAGAGCAAGCCCGACGGCTACACGATCCTCTCGGCCGACAACGCAGTGCTGGCCTTCAACGAGCACCTGTTCAGCAAGCTGCCGTTCAACCCCGAAAAAGACTTCACCTACATCGGCGCCATCGGCAAGTTTCCGCTCGCGCTGGTGGTGCACCCGGACTTCCCGGCGAAGAACTTCAAGGAGTTCCTGGCCTACGTGAAGGCCAACCCCGGCAAGGTCAACTACGCCTCGCCCGGCAACGGCTCGCCGCACCACCTGGCGATGGAAATGTTCAAGGTGCGCACCGGCACCTTCATCACCCACATTCCCTACCGCGGCGCGGCACCGGCCATGGCCGACGTGATGGGCGGGCAGGTGCCCTGCATGTTCCTCGACCTAGCCTCGGGCCTGTCGATCATGCAGAGCAACAAGGTGCGCGTGCTGGCCATCGGCTCGGGCGCGCGCAGCAAGCTGCTGCCCAACGTGCCGACGCTGGCCGAAGTGGGCGTGCCCAACACGGAGGTGTTCGCGTTCCAGGGCATCCTTGGCCCGGCCGGCCTGCCGCCCGCGGTGGTGAACAGGCTCAACGGCGACCTGAACAAGGCCTTCGGCACGCCGGCCGTGCAGAAGCGCTTCGAAGACTTCGGCATGGAAGCGATGCCGGGCTCGCCGGCGCAGTTCGCGGCGCTTTCGCGCGCGGAGTCGAAGCGCTGGGGCCCCATCATCAAGCAGGCTGGCATCAAGCTGGACTGATGCCCGCAGCGGGCGTTTGCCCTAGCGGGTAAACGCTTTCCGGGAGCCGTCTTCGAAGACTTCGTCGTCGCGCTGCAGTTCGCCGTTTTCGTCCCAGGTGCGCTCGCGCGTCACGCGGCCCTTGGCGTCGAAGCTCGACTCGGCCAGCAGCGTGCCCTTCTCGCTGAAGCGCTGGTGGGTGCCGACCGGAATCTGCCGGTTGCGGCCCGCGATCTCGTAGCGACCCAGCGCGGCGCGCTGGCCGCTGTCGTAGAACTCTGTGATCTCGACCGCGCGTGCGTCGCCGCTGCCGCTGTAGGTCGACTTGCTGCGCGGCTGGCCGTTGAGGTAGTAGCTGTCGTCGACGATCGGCTCGCCCGCGCTGTTCCAGCGCTGGTCGCGCACCAGCGTGCCTTTTTCGGAGAAGGCCTGCTCGCGTATGCGCACGCTCGCGCGCTCCACCAGCAGGAACACCGTCTCGCGGCGCTTGACGCCTTCCGATGAGTAGCTTTGCTCGGTGCGCTGGTTGCCCACGGTTTCGTCGAGCGCGGAGGTCTTGCCGTTATCGTAGAAGCTCTGCGAACGCACCCGCTTGCCGGACACGAACGAAAGCCGCGAGCGCAGGTTGCCGCGCGCGTCGAACAGCTCGACCTGCGACGGGCCGGTGCCCGTGAAGCCGCAGAGCTTGGCGTCGTCCACCACCGGCGCCAGCGTGGGGGCGTCGGCGCAGCGCAGGGCCGAGAGCTGGCCGCTCTCGGTGAATTCGACCGACGCGCGTTCGCTGCCACTGCCGGTGTCGGGATAGAAGATGGCGCGCCGCAGCTTGCCGTCGGGGTAGAAGTTGCGCACCAGCCCGCGCTCCTGGCCGTCGTCGTAGGTGGCGTCGCGCAGCACGCGGCCCGTGGGCGAGAACTCGCGGGCGCGGCCGTGCAGGTTGCCCTTGGCGTTGAGGCTGTGCTCCTTGGCGAGCTTGCCCTTCTCGTAGATGCGCACCAGGCCCATCGACACGCCGTTCTGGATCTGCTCTTCGCGCTGCAACTCGCCGGTTGCGTGGTCCTTGCAGCGCAGCAGGCCGGTCTTGCCGGCGGTGCTGCTGCCGTTGGCGGGGTTCACGCTGCGGCCGTTGAGCTCGCAGTCGAGCTGGGCATGCGCCGCCGTGGCACAGAGGAGTGCGAAGAGTGCGGCGGCGCCGCGAGGGGCGATCCGGCGCGGGGTCATTTCACTTGTCGTACAGCGTTTCGAGGGAGCGGAAGCCCTTGATCTCGATCGGGTTGCCGAACGGGTCGAAGAAGAACATCGTCCATTGCTCGCCCGGCTGGCCCTCGAAGCGCACCTGCGGCTTCAGCACGAACTCGGTGCCGGCGGCTTCGAGCCGCGCGGCCATTGCCTGCCAGTCGGGCAGGGCCAGCGCGAGGCCGAAGTGCGGCATTGGCACCATCACGTCGCCGACGCGGCCGGTGCGGGCAGTGGCGAAGGGTTCGCCGAGGTGGAGGGAAATCTGGTGGCCGAAGAAGTCGAAGTCGACCCAGGTGTCGGTGCTGCGGCCTTCGGCGCAGCCGAGCACGTCGCCATAGAAGCGGCGGGCGCCGTCGAGGTCGCGAACATTGAAGGCAAGGTGGAAGATGCTCTGCATGGTTTCGGATTATGGGCAGCGGTGCTGTGAGAATGCCGGACTTTCTTTCATCGTGGAGCAAGCCTTGCGGATACTCCGGAGTCTCGTTGCGCGGATGCGCGACATCCTCTCTGTTCTTCCTTCCGCGCCGGATTTCCGGCGCATGCCGCGCCGCATCCTGGTTGGCGCGTGCTGTGCGTTCAGCTTCGCTGCGGCGCATGCCGCCTGCCCGCCATCGGCCATCGCCAGCCTCGAAAAGCCCGGCATCGGCCTGCGCAACGGCGTCGACCGCGGAGTGCTCTGGCGCATCGAGCGCGACGGGCGCACCTCGTGGCTCTACGGCACCATCCACGTCGGCCGCGGCGACTGGGTGCGGCCCGGCCCGACCATCCAGAAGGCGCTGACGCAGAGCGACACCCTCGCGCTGGAGCTCGACCTGCGCGACGAGGCCACCGCCCGCGCCATGGCCCGGCCGGCCGACCCGGAGCTGCTGGCGCGAATGCTCAGCGGCGAGCGCGCCCGCCGGCTGGAGCGCCAGAACTCTGAAGCCTGCGTGCCGCCGGGTTCGCTGTCGAAGCTGCAGCCGATCCTGCAGGTCACGGCGCTGGCCGGGCTGGCGGGGCGAGCCGACGGGCTGTACCCGGAATTCGGCGTGGACGAAACGCTGGCGGTCTCCGCCCGCAACAGCAGCAAGCCGATCGTCGCGCTCGAAAACGCGGCTGACCAGCTGAAGGTGTTGACTGGCGAATCCGAAGCCGAAGAGACCGAGCAGGTCGATGCAGCGCTCGACGAGCTGGAGTCCGGCAAGCTGCGCGGCCAACTCAAGGAACTGGCCGACGTCTGGGCGCGCAGCGACGCGGCCCGGCTCGCCCGCTATCCCGAGTGGTGCGACTGCCTCAAGACGCCCGCCGAGCAGCGACTGATGAAGCGCCTGCTCGACGACCGCAACCCGAACCTGGCCGACGGCATCGAGCGCCTGCATGCCGGCGGCAAGGGCGTGTTCGCGGCGGTGGGCGCGCTGCACATGATCGGCCCGCAGGGGCTGCCCACGCTGATGGCGGCGCGCGGCTTCACCGTGACGCCGGTGCTGACCAACGCGCAGGCGCAGACGGCACAGCCGATGCCCGCGCTCGCGGCGCCTTCGCCGGCGCCGAGGGCCGTGCGCGGCGGCAAGGCCGTGAAGGGCCAACGCGGGCAGGCGGTGCAGAAGGGCGGTAAATCGACGAAGGCGGCACCCGCCGCCAGGGGCGCCAAGGCCCCCGCCAAAGCGCCAGCCAAGGCCGCGGCCCCTGCCGCCAAGGGCAAAGTGCGCAGATAATCGCCCGCCATGCACGCGCTGCGAACCCACACCCGCTTCATCGGCCTCGTCGGCCGCTGGGTGTTGCTGTGGTTCGTGATGTCGCTGGGCGTGGCGGTGGCGTCGCCGCTGGTGAACCCACAGCCGATGGAGCTGGTGTGCTCCAGCGCCGGCTCGATCAAGGTGGTGGTGCACACCGAAGACGGCGCGCAGGAAATGGGCGCCTCGCACATGGACTGCCCGCTGTGCGTGCTGACCGGCGCGCCGCCGCCGGCCATGGCTGTTCCGGTTTTCGATCTTCCCTTGCCGCTGGGCCGCGTGGTCCAGTCCATTCCCGCCGCGCGCCTGGCCGCGGCCACCGCGGCGCCGCTACCGGCGCGAGGGCCCCCGACTTTCTCCTGACGCTCTCAAAACCATAGCCGCATACGCACGACCGACGTGCGTTTCGGCCTGTCTGGCTTGAAGTTTCGTGGAGAAGGTTCCTCTTGAAAAAGCATTCCCGCGCCCTGGCGATCGCCATGGCATTCCCCCTTGGTGCGCCTGCGCTGGCGCAGCAGCAGCCCGCCGATGCGCCTGAAAGCGGCACCAGCGGCCGTTCGCTCAGCACCGTCACCGTGAGCGGCGGCCGGCCGACCTCGCTGCCGGCGCAGATCCCCACCACCATCGAAGGCGTGACGCACGACCAGATCGTCGAAACCGTCAACGCCACCGACAGCGAAGACGCGCTCAAGTACCTGCCCAGCCTGGTCGTGCGCAAGCGCTACATCGGCGACTTCAACCATGCCGTGCTCGCCACCCGCGCCTCGGGCACGGGCAACAGCGCGCGCTCGATGGTCTATGCCGACGGCATCATGCTGTCGAACCCGCTGGGCAACGGCGCCACCTACGCGCCGCGCTGGGGCATGGTGTCGCCGGAAGAAATCGAGCGGGTCGACGTGCTCTACGGGCCGTTTTCGGCTGCGTACCCGGGCAACTCGGTGGGCGCGGTGGTCGATTACGTGACGCGCATGCCCACGCAGCTGGAGGCGCACGTCAAGCTCAGCGGCTTCGTGTCGAATTTCGATCTTTACAACAGCCATTCCTCCCCGGCCGGCCAGCAGCTCGACCTGTCGCTGGGTAGCCGCAGCGGCGACTGGTCGTGGTGGCTCAGCGCCTCGCGCACCCACAGCAAGGGACAGGCGCTGGTGTTCGGCAACCGGCTGGTGAGCGCGGGCACGGTCGGCAGCGCTGGCACGCCCGTGACTGGCGCGGTGCCGGGGCTGAACCCGTCGAACCAGCCCTGGTGGTTGGTGGGCGGCTCCACCATCTACGACACCACGCAGGAGCAGGCCAAGCTCAAGGTGGCGTACGACTTCTCGCCCACTGTGCGCGCCACCTACACGCTGGGCGCGTGGAACAACACCACGCACGGCAGCGTCGACACCTACTTGCGCGATGCCCTTGGGCGGCCGGTGTACGGCGGGCGCGTGAACATCGGCGGACGCACCTACAACCTCGATTCGCCGAGCGCCGCGCTCGCACCGACCGAGACCGCGCTCACGCACTACATGCACGGCCTCTCGGTGAAGAGCCACACCGGCGGCGTGTTCGACTGGGAGGTGGCGGCGAGCCTGTTCGACTATTCGAGCGATACCTCGCGCACGCCCACCACGCCGCTGCCTGGCGCCTTCAGCGGCGGCCCGGGTCGCACCACCGACATGGGCGGCTCCGGCTGGAACACATTCAAGGCGGCAGGCACCTGGCGGCCCACCGGCTCGGCCGAAGGGGTGGGCGCGCACGTGGTCGACTTCGGCTTCCAGCAGGACACGGCGCGCCTGCGCACCAGCGTCGGCAACACGCTCGACTGGATCAACGGATCGCCCGTCACGCCGTTCTCGGCCTTCAACGGCAACACCCGGCTGCAGTCGCTCTACGTGCAGGACACCTGGCGCTTTGCAAAAGACTGGAAGACGACGCTCGGCCTGCGCCACGAACGCTGGGAAGCCTATGGCGGCCAGCTCGGCAACGCGGCCACGCTGCTGAACTTTGCGCCGCGCAAGAACAGCTACGACTCGCCCAAGGCCGCCATCGCCTGGCAGGCCACGTCCGACTGGCTCCTCAAGGCCTCGACCGGCCGCGCGGTGCGCATGCCGACGGTAAGCGAGCTCTACCAGGGCTCGATCAGCGGCAACCAGATCATCAACACCAACCCGAACCTGCGCCCCGAGCGCTCGTGGACCACCGAGCTCAGCGCTGAGCGCGACCTGAAGGGCTGGGGGCTCGACGGCGTGCTGCGCACCACGCTGTTCTTCGAGAACACGAAGGACGCGCTCTACACGCAGGCCCTCACCAATCTCGTGAGCACGGTGCAGAACGTCGATGCCATCCGTACGCGCGGGCTTGAAGTGGCGATGAACGCGGTCGACGTGGGTGTGCGGGGGCTCGATCTCGGCGGCAGCCTCACGCTGACCCGCTCGAAGATCACCGCCAACAGCGGCTTTCCCGCCAGCGTGGGCCACGACCAGCCGCGCGTGCCGAAGGTGCGCGCCACGCTGCTCGCCACCTACCGGCCGGATGCCAACTGGAGCTACACCGTCGGCGCGCGCTACAGCGGCAAGCAGTACGGCACGCTCGACAACAGCGACCCCAACGGCGCCGCGTACATGGGCTTCTCGAAGTTCTTCGTGGTCGACGCGCGCATTCGCTACCGGATCGACAAGCAATGGAGCGCCTCCTTCGGCATCGACAACCTGAACAACAACAAGTACTGGGCCTTCCACCCATACCCGCAACGCACCTACGTGGCCGAACTCAAGTTCGACCTTTGACTCTTTCACTCCAACTGCAAGGACACGACATGAACAAGACTTCGATGGCCACCCTCAAGACTGCGGCTGCCTGCGCCATGCTGGCGGGCGCGGGCGCCGCCGTGGCGCACGTCACCCTGCCGCCGGGCGGCGCCACCGTGGGCAGCGACTACAACGCCGCCTTCCGTGTGGGCCATGCCTGCGAAGGCGCCAAGGCCACCACTGGCCTCGCCGTGCGCCTGCCCAAGGGCTTCGTGCTGAGCGACGCGCAGGAGCGCAAGGGCTGGAAGCTCGACGTGCAGAAGAGCGCAAAGGGCGGTGATGGCGAAGTGCGCTGGACGGCAGAGAAGCCCGAGAACGCGCTGCCCGGCAGCGAGCGCGCCGAGTTCGTGCTGCGCGGCAAGGTGCCTGCCACGCCCGGCACGCTGTGGTTCAAGGTGCTGCAGACCTGCGACACCGGTGTGGCCGACTGGGCCGAGGTGCCGGCCTCGGGCAGCTCGACCGCCGGCCTGAAGAGCCCGGCCGCGAAGCTCAACGTGGTGGCGCAGGGCGTGGCCACGGTCGACGTGCGCGACGGCTGGGTGCGCCAGTCGGTGCCGGGCCAGAGCGGCACCGGCGCCTTCATGAAGCTCACCGCGCCCACCGGCACGAAGCTGGTGAGCATCTCCACCCCGGCTGCCGGCATTGCCGAAGTGCACGAGATGAAGATGGAAGGCGACACCATGAAGATGCGCGAACTGGCCGGCGGCCTCGACCTGCCCGCGGGCCAGACCGTCGAGCTCAAGCCCGGCGGCTACCACGTGATGATGATGGACCTGAAGGGCGCGCTGGCCAAAGGCGCGACTGTGCCGATGACGCTGAAGTTCGAGGACGCCAAGGGCGTGAAGACCGCGCTGGACGTGACGCTGCCGGTGGGTGCGCCCGAAGGTGCCGATGCTGCCGGAGCGGCGCACCAGCACAAGCACTGACGGCGTCTACAGAAGCTGGTCGGGCGCCAGCGGCCCGAAGAGCTTGAGCAGCAGCCGCAGCGTGGCGCTGGTATCGGGCTCCGTGGTGGCGTCTTTCAGGCCGCTGCCTTCGGGCGCGCGCCATACCAGCGAGCCGTCGACCAGCTCGACATGCCACGAGCGCTCGCGCATGCCGCGCTCGATCTGCTCGGAAGCGGCGCGCGAGAGCTCGTTGCTGCGGATCAGCAGTGCGATTTCGGTGTTCTGCAGTTGCGAGCGCAGGTCGAGGTTCATCGAGCCGACCACCAGCAGCCGGCCGTCCATCACCAGCACCTTGGAGTGCAGCATGGCGCGCGATTCTCCGGTGGCGCTGCTGCCGCCCGAGGAGCCGAAGACATTGCCGAAGCTCGTCTGCTCGCTGCGCAGCTCGTAGAGCTCGATGCCCATCCTGAGCAGCTCCTTGCGGTGGCGCGCATAGCCCACGTGCGCCACCGGCGCGTCGTTCGAGGCCAGCGAGTTGGTCAGCACGCGGATGCGCACGCCTCGGGTGCGGGCTGTGGAAAAGGCCTGCAGCATGTCCTTTCCGGGCACGAAGTAGGGCGAGATGACGACCAGGTCGGCGCGCGCCTGGCCGATCAGCTGCAGAAGGCCTTCGACCACGGTGTCGCCGCCGGCGGCCAGGTCGGACGCGGCTGTCAGCGAGGCCGCACCGGGCGAGGTGCCGGCCTTGTCGTTGGGCTGGCTGACCACGAGGCCTGGCGCCTTCGCGCTTTCGGGGCCCGAGTCGGCGGGGATCTTGCCGGGCTTGTCGGCCAGCATCGCGGCCGGCGCCCAGACGAAGGTGGCGGTGCGCAGATCCAGCGGCTTCTCGTCCCACGCGCGGGCGCGCTGGGCGGCGGTGGGAGGCGCGTTGTCCGCATCTTTCTGTTCGCGGGCCGACTCTTCGGTCAACTCTTGGTCGGCTTTTCGGGCGCGGTCGCGCATGGCCTGCAGTTCCTCGCGCGTGACCAGCGACTGCACCGGGTAGGCGCGCTCGTTGTTCCAGTAGCTGTCGAAGCTGCGCGAGAGGTCTTGCACGATCGGGCCGGCCGCCAGCACGTCGACATCGACGAAGTTGCCGTTGGTCGCGTTGCCGAAATACGCATCGCCGAGGTTGCGCCCGCCCGTGACGCCGACCACGTTGTCGGCCAGGAACAGCTTGTTGTGCATGCGCTGCTGGATGCGCGAGGCGTCGTCGATCGAATTGAGCAGGCGGCTGAAGGTGGAGTTGCGCGAGCCGGCCAGCGGGTTGAACAGGCGCATCTCGATGTTCGGGATGAAGGCCAGGCCCAGCACCAGCGCGTCGCGGCCGGTGGTGTGGAAGTCGTCGAGCAGCACGCGCACCCGCACGCCGCGCTCGGCGGCCGAGCGCAGGCCGCGCAACAGGCGGCCGGTGCTGGCATCGGCGTGAATGGCGTAGTACTGCAGGTCCAGCGTCTTCTGGGCGCCCTCGATCAGCGCGAGCCGGCTGCCGTAGGCGGCCTGCGGACCGCCCAGGAGCAGGAAGCCGGATTCGTAGCGGGCCTTGTCGGCCTGCCGGCGCTGCTGCACCAGGTCGGCGAGAGCAGTGCCGGTGGCTGGCGAAGCGAGCGCGTTGGAGACGGGCCGGTCGACGTTCTGAGGCAGCTGTGCGCAGGCTCCGAGGATCAGCAGCGCCAGGAGCGCGGTGGATCGGCGCAAGAACGTCTGGAAGGAAGAAGGCATGCGGCTTTCCCGGGGCTTGGAGGGGTGAGCCGCATATATAGCCTAGTCGGCGCCCGCCCGGCGTCGGACGGGCGGACGACCGGAGCCGGTGGGTGTCAGCGTCCGGTGGTGAGTTCTTCCTGGCGCTCCAGGGCGGCGAGCAGTTCGTCGTCGATCCTGGCGTGGCGCTCGGCCAGTTCGGTGGCGCGCGACGCGTCGGTGGCGTAGATGGCGCCGCCGTCGAGTTCGAGCATTTCGGTGATGCGCGTCTGCTCGGCTTCGAGGGCTTCGATCTGGGTGGGGAGGGTGTCGAGCTCGCGCTGCTCTTTATAGGAGAGCTTCTTGCGGGCGCCTGCTGCCTTGGGGGCGGGGGCTTCCGCGGTCGGAGCGGATGCGGGTGCTGGCGTCGGGGCGGGGGCCGTGGCCGCGCGCTGCTCGGCGATCTCGCGGGCGCGCTTGGACTGGATCAGCCAGTCCTGCACGCTGCCTTCGTACTCGCGCCAGCTGCCGTCGCCTTCGTAGGCAATGGTGCTGGTGACCACGTTGTCGAGGAAGGTCCGGTCGTGGCTCACGAGGAACACGGTGCCGTCGTAATCCTGCAGCAGGTTCTCGAGCAGTTCCAGGGTGTCGATGTCGAGGTCATTGGTCGGCTCGTCGAGCACCAGCACGTTGGCCGGGCGCGCGAACAGGCGGGCCAGCAGCAGGCGGTTGCGCTCGCCGCCGCTGAGCGAGCGCACGGGGGAGTTGGCGCGCGCGGGGGAGAAGAGGAAGTCCGAGAGGTAGCTCTTGACGTGCTTCTTCTGGGAGCCGATCTCGATCCACTCGCTGCCGGGGCTGATGAAGTCTTCCAGCGTGGCGTCGAGGTCGAGCTTGTCGCGCATCTGGTCGAAATACGCCACCTGCAGGTTGGTGCCGCGGCGGATCTTGCCGCTGTCGGGTTCGAGCTCGCCCAGGATCAGCTTCAGCAGGGTCGTCTTGCCCGCGCCGTTGGGGCCGAGCAGGCCGACCTTGTCGCCGCGCAGGATGGTGCCGCTGAACTTGCGGATGACGGTTTTTTCACCGAAGGACTTGGTGGCCTCGGTGAGCTCGGCGACGATCTTGCCGCTGGACTGGCCGGAGGCCACGTCCATGTTGACGCTGCCTTGCACCTCCCGGCGGGCGACGCGGCTGGCGCGCAGTTCCTGCAGGCGGGTGATGCGGCTCTGGCTGCGGGTGCGGCGGGCTTCCACGCCCTTGCGGATCCAGATTTCTTCCTGGGCCAGAAGCTTGTCGGCCTTGGCGCTGATCACAGCCTCCTGGGCGAGCTGCTCTTCCTTCTGCAGCAGGTATTGCTCGAAGTTGCCGGGGTAGGAACCCAGCTTGCCGCGGTCCAACTCAACGATGCGGGTGGCGACGCGGTTCAGGAAGCTGCGGTCATGGGTGACGGTAACGACGCTGCCCTTGAAGTCGATCAGCAGCTGTTCGAGCCATTCGATGGAGTCGAGGTCCAGGTGGTTGGTGGGCTCGTCGAGCAGGAGGACGTCTGGCGCGGCCACCAGAGCCTGTGCCAGAGCGACGCGCTTGCGGGTGCCGCCGGAGAGAGAGCCGACGCGAGCGTCGCGATCGAGGTGCAGGCGGTGCAGCGTTTCTTCCACGCGCTGCTCCCAGTTCCAGGCGTCGAAGGCTTCGATCTGGGACTGGAGGGCGTCGAGGTCGAGGCCGTCCGCACCGGAGAGATAGAGATCGCGGATGGCAATGACGGGGGCCAGGCCCTGGCTGGCTGCGGTGAATACGTCCGCGTCCATGTCCAGCAGGGGTTCCTGGGCGACGTAGGCCACGCGGAGGTTCTGCTGCAACTGGAGAGTGCCATCGTCGGTCTTTTCTAGGCCGCCCAGTATCTTGAGCAGGGAAGACTTGCCAGCACCGTTGCGGCCGATCAGGCCAATGCGCTCTGATTCAAGAAGAGAAAAGTCCGCATGATCCAGCAGCGGGACGTGACCGAACGCCAGTTGAGCGTCGAGGAGTGTGATGAGTGCCATGTGGCGCGGATTATCGGAGGAGCCAATGACGGGGCCTTTCGGCAGGGGGATGGACTCTGTATGGAAGGAGCTCGAAGAGGCTCTTTTCAAGTTTCTTTTGGTCGGCCTTGTGGAGGCCCGAAACTGTCATATACTCGTGGGCTTCGCTGATGAATGCCTCTGGTGTTCGATGCAGTTGGTGCTTCTCTGGGGCGTTGATTGTTGGCGGTGAAGAAAGTCTTCGAAAGTTGACG
>NZ_JBPJZK010000021.1:0-39978 GCF_051216475.1 Variovorax nivicola
CTCGCGCGCAAAGGCGACCCTCCGCCCGGCAACATCGTCATGTGGCGCGGGCTCACACGTCTAACTGACATCGTCCTCGGGATGCAACTCGGGGCGAAAGTTGTGGGTAATTGAAAGGTTTATTGACGGCTTACCGACAATCCGCGTCAACGTTCCCTCCAAGTCCGATGGCGAGGCGTGGAACGCCAAGCTCTCGATCCTGATGCCCTGATATCCGTATGAGCCTACGAGTACTAGCTGCTGCGATCGCGACCTCTGGAGGCGACCTCAAGACTGCGATCTTCTGGTATAGGAACGAGCCGCTCGCGTTGTTCGACTACAAGACGGTCGATACGCTGGTGGCTGAGGGGCGAGCTAACGACGTTATCGATCTCTTGGAGTCGTACCAGGCCGGGTTTTCTGGGTGATCGAACCCTATCGTCTGCCCATGGCAAAAGCGATGCTGATCCATGACGCCTCTGGCCACACCGGTGACTCCAGCGATCTGCTGTTTCTGGATGTAGATGGTGTTCTTCATCCTGTCGACACGGACTACTCGTTCAGCAGCAAGTTCTTCAGCCACTTGCCGCCTCTGGAAGAACTTCTTCGCGAGTTCGAGTTCGTCGATGTCGTCATCTCGTCGGATTCTCACCGATCCCAAACGTGCGTTCGATCAAGACAGCTTCCAGAAACTGCGCTCGCACTTCCTGCGGTTCGCGAATGAACGATGAACCGCCATCAGCAGATGAAATGCAACCGCTCGTCTCGTCGGACCTCCATACGCGATCCGAGCACAACCAGTCGAAGCCCAAGCTCATGTTCTTCGGCGACCCCCTGCAAACTCCATCCTAGAGTGCAGCACCGGTCTTGCCCCCGAATTCGACGCCGTATCGGAGCAACCCGGTTGCGAAAGTCCCTTGCATTTCGGATCGGCAGTGCGACCACGCCCGATCACAGCCCGAACCAGAGAATGAGCCAGATCGCAACACACCCCAAAGCCGCCACAAGAGCGAGCGATTCAGACCGCCTGCGCAGCCGGCAAGAGAATCCGGTCCTGCCTCCAAGGTCAGCGCCGCTCCCAGCGAAGAGCTCGGGCCTGCCACGAAGGCTCATCTCCATCGGCTGCGAGGTCGCGACGGCCTCCACCGCGGAGCAACGCACTGCCGGCGCCGAGGTCGATCGCGCACGTAGAACAGATCGTCGGCGCACACGTGCCGCAGGCGGTCTCGCCAGATCGGGGTCCAGGCGCCGTGCAAATCCCTGCCTCACGAGCAAAGGTCGTCCTTTCGACCTGCCAGCCAGTCGCCTGTTCTTGCTGAGCTCGCAGACCGGATCTCTCCGACATGTCGATAGCCATCTGACATCGACGCGATGCGGATACCAAGTCCCTGCAGAACACACCCGAGCAGGGGATCTGCCCACACCGCGAACTCAACGCGCCGTGCTCGGTCGACAAGGTCATCAGTCCCCGAGTGACCCGGATGACACACCAAGACGTCGCCATCCAGCGCATTGTTCAGCCAAAGTAGGAGCAGTGCGCGGTACTCGCTCGCACTGGCCTGAGTGCCATGAACGCCGAGCCAACGGTGTTTGACCGTGAAGCCAAGCGCCCTTGCTCTGTGGCGAAAGCCTTCCCCTCCCTGTGAGCGGTCGATGAACCATGCCTTTCGGCCGTGGAACCTCACCGCGGCGTCGATGGATGAAGCGGGAGCCGGGGAGGCGCACACGCGAAGCCAGGGCAACGTGCTGCGATAGCGCTGCACGAGCACGTCCAGCAATATGTCCCGGATCACTGGCAACAGATGCACATGCTCGTGCCCATCGACATGCGCAGGGGCGCGAAACATCTCGTCTTCAAATGCCGTAAGCTGGCGCAAGAGCGCTTCGCGGATGCGCCGCTTCGGCAACATGCGCAGATGCGCAGCCGCAATAAGTGCCTGCATCGATCCCAGTGCAGGGGATCCCCGGAACGGCAGAGTCAAATTGAAATGAAGACCCACATCCACCTGATCGGCGTCAAGCTCTCGCGCAGACGACGCGCCACGGGGCCATTCCGGCGCCTGGGTCATCGCACTCAGGGCACTGACGCGCCCCATCTGCACCAGACGCAGCGCCGCCGCGTTGATCCCTTGGTGCAAGCCGAAGTCGTCCACGCAGACCGTGAGCGTTCGTAGCTCCGGACGCGTCGCAGGCACGATGGCATCGTGCCACTCCCTGTCAGCCGCCATCATGGCCGGTAGATCTTCACCCCGCCACCGACATCTTGCTCGACGCGGCAAAGGAATGATGGAGGGCGAGATGTCGCCGCCACGAAATCGGTCTTCATCGGCATGGCTGAGTCGAAGCGGTGTAGCTGCAGGCGGAAATTCCATTTGGGACGCTCACCAGCCCCAGCGGAGCTCGCAAAAATATGAGGCGCGATCTTCGGTCTTCGACGTTGAGAAGAAATGCGACTTCCATCAACGTTCAATCAAGAGTCAGACTATGGCCGCGCTCCACTGCATCGCCGCCGCTGGCCCGCGCGCCTAGGGCAGGTTCGCAATGCCTTGGTGTTCGGGCGGCCAAGCAGAACGGAGACCCAAGCTCGCGGCATCGGCTTGAGCAAAGTGCTTTTCGGATCACTGGCCGGCGTCTCGATCGAATCTGGACTGCGCGCCATCAGATTTCGCACATGTTCCGAAAAGAATCTCTCGTCGAGAGATCACGTAAACCACCGTTTGCCAAGCCACACATCGGCACGCTCTTGTCAAGGTTCGCTGCGCTCTTTTTCGGCGCCCAGCGTCGGAGCCTCCCAAGCTATTGAAATGATGAAGAAGAAGTCAGAAAGGTTGCTGTGCCGAGTCAAGGGATCAGACAGCGCTACGCACTCCGAGAACACACCCCGCGCGCTCGCAGCGGCAGATGCCCAAGCAGTGCGTCTGCGCGGCGCAGCGATCGCCTATCGAACGGCGCTGATGTGGACGCGAGAGGACCTCGCGTCAGAGGAAACTGCAATACCCTAAGTGACTGCCGACATCCGGGAGCCCTCCCCATCGAGATGGCGCTCCCAACAATGACGCGCAGCACTCGCTCCATCTTGAATTACAGCGGATACGTGCATATGCGCGCTCGCGCGTCGGTGCCGCCCCCGCTACGTCACTCGTCATTCCGTCTCGCGGACTACGAATGCCATTGAAGCGGGGTTCCCGCCCGACGGACGATGCACTCAATGGTCAACTAGAAATAGGGGTGCGCCTGATGCTCGCCGAATCGGACCTTGGCTTTCAACACCGCCAGAGACGTGACCGGGGAATTCGCATTCCACCGGCCGGGCGACCACTCGGCGACATCGATCCTTCCGGCAGGCGCAAAGACCTGCGTCAGGATCAGTAGCGCAAGGCATGCAAGGGCCGCAACAGCGGCAGCATGACGTCTCCAGAGGGGCAGGAGACCCCGAACGACGCGTGATGGAATCATTGGGAACATATCGATGGAAAAGCCAGATGCTGCGATGCGTCCCGCCACATCCCGTGTAAGGATTGTCGAGATCTGATGAGCCTCGTGCATTCCCTGCCTTAGCCCTTGTGAATTGCCAAAGCCCTCCGTGGCTGCAACGGAATCGACGGCAAATGCAGCCACTCGCACCAATCTTCATGGAAAGCAGACAAGCACCGAAGAGTTTCTCCATCGAGAAGAACGAGCATCGGAACGGTCGCATTTACCCGGTTGATGCAGCCTCAGTTGCTCGACTTCCAACGCTGTGGTTGAACTGTACGGAGTGCCTTGCGCTCGCATGGCGATCTCGACGAGCCTGCGCAAGTTGGCCGGACGCGAACGGGTACAGACACCGAAGGACGGCGTCCTCTGGGTCGCGCTGTCGGTGCATGAATTTCAAGGAGATTGTGATGAATTTAAGTTGCTTTACGAAGCGGACGGTCACTGCGACCGTGGTGTCCATCGCGCTAGTGTCCGGAACAGCGGCCGCAGCCGGAACGCACTGGTCCTTCGGACTGAGTCTTCCTGGCTTGCTCGAGCCGGCAGCTCCTGTCTACTATGAGCCGCCACCCGCCTATGTTGTTGTCCCGGCCCCGGTTTACGCCGCACCGCCGGTTGTTCTGCGCCCGGCCCCTCCGGGGTTCTATCGTCCTGCACCGCGATATCGACCTCCCGTTACCTCGCTTCGCATCGAGCACGACAGCTACCACCACGACCACGACCACGACGACGACGACTGCGACTGCGACTGCGACTGTTAGCGGTGCGTATTCCAGTGCATCTGAGCACTCAGTCCGGGAACATGGTCACCGTGTCTGATGATTATGAGCATCAGAATTCTGAAATTTCATCTCCGAATGGAAGTTCAAAATTTCTTGGATCCCCCGAGAGGCTCACGTTGCGTGCTCAGGCGGAGCCGGTTCCGCTCGTCTGAGCACTCTTTGAGCCGAGGCAAAGTGGATGGGCTGCGGTTTCAATCTTTCAATCTTCAGGCCCCTGCCAGGCCGCCGGAGGCGCCCCCGGTTGAGCCATGTACTCATGGTTCAACCTTCACAGGCAGCCTCCTTCAGCGCAGACAGCATGGGGAGCTAGACCGTGTCCAACGTGCGCTTGCCATGGTTCTTGTGTGGCCCGCGTGCGTTGTAGAACTCGAACTACGCAGCCAGGTTCTGTCGCGCGGCGCCGATGCTGTCGTAAGTCTTGAGGTACACATACTCGTACTCCACACTGCACCACGGCCGCTCGACAAAGACGGTGTCATGCCGGCAGCCACACGCGTCCATGCTCTGACGAGCGCCAATGCGCGCTACCTCCGCGACAAAATCGGCGCGACTGAACTGGCTGCCCTGATCCGTGTTGACGGTCCGCGACGCTCCTCAGCGCGCCACCGCCTCCTGCACGGTGGCAACGCAGAAGTCCGCCTCCATCGTGATGAACACGCGATGCGCAAGCACCCGCCTAGTCCAGCGCTGGCACCAGGTACGTTCAGATTTGCGAGGCCGGCTCTGACCGACAACTCTGAGCGATACGCATTGGAGTGCCACACCGGTTGCCGGCGAAGCGCGTCACCGATTTTCACTGCCGTGGCCCGACCGCCTTATCGCGTTACGAGATTCAACTCATCGATCTCTTCGATCAGATGGGCTGCGAGCTTTTGCACGGACGCAGGCGTAGGGTGGCGCAGATAGGAAAGCGCCAAGAGCGTTAACGGGTGGACACCCAGAACCGCCGCCAGTTCGTCGACCTTGGCAACGGTCGGCTGCTTCAGTCCTCGCTCCAACGCAGAGATGTAGGTACGGCTCGACACCTGGTCGAACGACTCCTGCGGCAACCCCTTGGCCTTGCGGACCACGCGCAACGCGCGTCCAAAGTCGGATTGAGGGGGGCGATGCGCCGCAGATTTCATCCCCTCTATTGCGTCATTTAGAATCCCATAGGGCTACAACCTATAGGGCTCATTTTTATGTTTCTGACAATGGATTCGCATGAGGTGAGGATCTCTTCCATGCTGGCCGGGCCTGGTGCGAGATGTTGGAGAGCAGTCCAGTTGAACTTGACCATTCCTGCTTTCTTCCCGACCTGGGTGGTGCAAGAAGACGACCTCGAGATCTCGGAGCGTGCGTTGTTGATTTATGAGAGCGATTTCCTCGATCTCTTTGAGAGCGTGGGGCCGCAGTCGCTGCGGCACGTTCAGTATCTGGCGCCGACGGAGAGCGATCCCGATCGCTGGCAAATTCGAGACATTCGGAAGATCTGGTCAGCGACCAGCGCCGATGCCGATCAAGTCGACCTTCTGGTCCTCGAAGATGAGAACGGAGCGCAGTTCACACACTACGGCATGCGCACTTCGTTCAGCATTCGGCATCAGATCTGGCCGGTCAACTGAACATGGAAATCCCGCTCCTGCTGGCCCTTGCCGTTGTCTTGGGTCTCTTCTACTGGGTCTGGATCGCATCTCCTCGCTCGATCCAGGCCGGGCGCGAGCAGCTACTCCGGGCACAAGGGCAAGTATCTGGTGCGACCTTCTTCCCGGTCGATCCACGCCGCATGCTGGGCGATTGGGACGGAACCTGCATCCTGTTCGACCCGGACGCGCGCAAGGCCTGCATCGTCAGTCGCGGAAAGAAAGCCCGGACGGTCGATTTCGAGTACTTCAACACCTGGCAGCTCAAGTGGACTGAATATCCCGGAAACCCGGTGTTTCGCTTTCAGCACGTGCACTTCCTCTTTGAGACCAGTGACTTCGACCGCCCGACGATCCGCGTCGCCGTGCTCTCCAAGTCCGATGGCGAGGCATGGAACGCCAAGCTCTCGATCTTGATGCCCTGATAGCCGTATGAGCCTACGAGTACTAGCTGCTGCGATCGCAACCTCTGGAGGCGACCTCAAGACTGCGATCTTCTGGTACAGGAACGAGCCGCTTGCGTTGTTCGACTACAAGACGGCCGATACGCTGGTGGCTGAGGGGCGAGCTAACGACGTGATCGATCTCTTGGAGTCGTACCAGGCCGGGTTTTCTGGGTGATCGAACTCGATCGTCTACCCATGGCAGAAGCGATACTGATTCATGACGCCTCTGGCCACACCAGTGACTCCAGCGATCTGTTGTTCCTGGATATAGATGGTGTCCTTCATCCTGTCGGTGTGGACTACTCGTTCAGCAGCAAGTTCTTCAGTCATCTGCCGCTTCTGGAAGAGCTCCTTCGCGAGTTCAAGTATGTCGATGTCGTCATCTCGTCGGATTGGCGGCGAGCCGAAAACATCGAGCAACTGCAGCGGCATTTCAGCACTGACATCCGGCACCGGATCGTCGGAGCGACGCCGCAGCTAGAACCCAATGTCACCGTTCACAACCGTCGCCAGCTGGAGATCCAAGCCTGGCTCGACGGGAACGGCCGCAATGACGCAGAGTGGGTCGCGCTTGACGATTGCCCCCCGAGCTTCGAAGCGGGCTTCGAGCGGCTCGTGCTTACCGATCCCACGCGGGCGTTCGACCAGGACAGCTTCCTGGAGCTGCGCTCGCACTTTCTGCGGTTTGCGGCCGACCGATGCATCGTCGCCACTTCGACGCACATGAAATGAAACCTCACGCCCCATCGGGCCTCCACGCGCGATCCGAGTACGAGCAGTCGGCGCCAAAGTTGATGTTCTTCGGCGACCCCCACGGCGACTTCAAACCCGTGATCACCGCGGTCGAGCGCTTTCGGCCTGAGGCGATCGTGCTGTTGGGCGACCTCCAGGCGCACCGGCCTCTACATATCGAACTGCAATCGATCCTGGACCTCACCGAGGTCCACTGGATAGCTGGGAATCATGATTCCGATACGGAGGCCTATCACGATCACGCGTGGCATTCGGAGCTTGCTGATCGGAATCTCCATGGCCGTGTGGTCTCCGTGGCTGGCTACCATGTCGCGGGTTTGGGCGGCATCTTCCGCAGCAAGATCTGGGATCCTCGGAGGCCGATCGAGGAGGCTTCGTTCCAGTCGAGCGAAGCCATGCGCCGAGCCATGAAGCGCGAAGAGCGGTGGCGCGACTCCATCTCCCTCAAGCACCGTTCTTCCATCTTCCCGGCCGACTACAAGCAACTGCTGCGCAGTGGCCCTGCCGACATCCTGGTGACGCACGAAGCGCCTTCGGCTCATCCGCATGGCTGGCGGGTGATCGACGAGCTCGCCGAGAAGTTCGGCGTCCTGTTGGTGATTCATGGCCACCACCACGAAAATAGAGATTACCTCGGCGAGGGCTCGATGCCCTCCGCGGCGCCGTTCCGCGCCTTCGGGGTCGACATGGGCTCGTACCTGACGTGGCCACGGGATCCGCAGGCGGAGACTGGGTTGGAAAGTTCTTCAGAAGGCTTGCTGGCTCTCGCGACCCAGGTGTTCGGCGCAGAGGCTCAAGTTTGGTTGGACAAGCCTCACGAATCGCTCGATGGTCAAACGCCAACGGCATTCGCTGCCGGGGGCGGTTTGGAGAAAGTGCGATGGATCCTCAACGCGATCAAACATGGCGGTGTCGTGTGATCAACGCCGCGGTACCGTTCTGCGCCTTCGGGGTCGATATGGGCTCGCACCTGGCTTGGCCGCTGGATGAGCGTGGGTTGGGAGGCCTGGAGTGATCCTGTTCCTCGACTTCGACGGCGTGCTGCATCCAGAGGGAGAGGATCACACCCTCAACGGCGGCATCGACTTCTGCTTTCTGCCGCGCCTAGAGGCATTGCTGCGCGAGTTCCCGCACGTAAAGATCGTGATCAGTTCATCCTGGCGCGAGCAGCTTCTCTACAAAACCTTGCTGAAGCCGTTCTCCAGCGACATCCGGGCCCGAATTCTTGGAGCCACACCTCATTCGGGCTTTGGGCTTCCCCCTCCGTACAAGAAGAGAGAAGGAGAAATCCTCGCCTGGCTCCAGATCCACGAGGTGGTCGACGAGCCATGGGTCGCGCTCGACGACGCCTATTGGCAGTTTGATCAATGCAAGGACCATCTGGTGGTGTGCGGCTCATTCACCGGCTTCGACGACAAGGCCAGTGCCGAGCTTCGCGCGCGCTTTGAAAGAGCATCCTGATGAAAGTGCTGATTCTTTCCGACCTTCACCTCGAGTTCGCGCCCTTCGAGCCGATGCCTGATCTCGAGTTCGATGCTGTCACGGTCCTTTCTGGTCTTTCAACTGCGGGCGCATGTTCAGCCCGCGTTCATCTTCCGCTGCGGGCCGCTCATAGAATTCCCGATGCGAAGAGCGCGTGTCCATTACCTTGTAGCAACGCACCCGGCGTTCTGGTGCTTGGCTTGGGTATTGTTCGCCGCCTTGCAGCCCTTTCTGGCCGTTCACTTTTGCCAAGATGGTTGGGAAGATGAGCCAGGGTTTCGCATCCGCAACGTGAGCGCCTCGGCCCAGTTCGAGCCTGATGACCGCGCGGATCATCCGAACGAACAGGAAACGACCGTGTTCGTGCCGGCCGCTGCGAGCATCGATCACCCGAACACATTTCAGCACGGCCTTGATGGCCTGATGGCGCTTGTGCTCGCGCTGCTACCGTTGACGGTAGCGCTTTGCCTGTTCGCAGTGCCCCGCGGCAAGGATGTCCGTGTTGAACGCCCACCACCCTCGGGCGCATCTCCGCCAGCGACCATTTGGCTTCGGCAGCCACCGAAGACAGCGCCTCCCCTGACGACCTGAAGCACGACGCCCGAGCGGCGTCGAAGGTCCTGCCGTGCTCAACGCGGTGGGTTTCTTCTTCGTGGTGGAAGGATTTCCCATGTCTCACTATGTCGAGCCGGCGCACCGCCGTGCTGGCGGATCTGGCCGGCACCCGCACTGGCTGTCTTATTGCTTGTCTACTGGCGCAACCGGGGAGCGCGCATGATGGTGCTCCATTCTTTTCTGTACGAATGGATCGGCGCGGGCTACGCGCCCACGCCTTGGATTCTCTTTCTCGCGCGCGTGATCGCCCCCGGTGGAGGTGCATGGATCTGCATCCTTCTGATGGGCTGGGCTTGGTGGCGCCAGCCTTCGCAGCGCAACTACGTTGTGGCCGTGTTGGCTCTTTGCGGCGTCGCGGCCATCCTGTCCCATGCCATTGCAGCCAAGGTGAATCTACCCCGGCCCTTCATGGCGGGACTCAGTCCTGCCTACATCGAGCACGCCAGTCGTGGAGCGTTGCCGAGCACGCATGCCGTCGTCATGTTCACCGCTGGATTGCTGTTTCTGGTGCGTCGCCGGCTTCGCACTGCGGGGATCGCCTTGACGGTGATTGCGGTAGTCACGGGCTGGGCGCGCGTCTACGTCGGTGTCCATTTCCCGCTGGACATTGTGGCGGGCCTGTTGCTCGCGGCCGTGCTCGCGATCACCTTCCTGGCGTTCTGGAGATTCGGGCAACGCCTCGTCGCTAAGGCCAGGGAACAGGGTGGCACAGCCGGCACGTAGCCGTGCATGCGTCTTCAGACCGAGGTCTGCCCGCTTGTTTGCCCGCTTACAGGATTTCCGACGTGCGCCGTGGGGGGACGGCGAGCACGAGTTTGTGCTTCGGTTTCAGCTTGGCGTCGAACTCGTAGACGATCGGTGTGCCGTTGCCGACCTCGACGCTGACGATTTCATCGTCCGACAGGTCTTCGAGAATCTTGATCAGTGCGCGCAGGCTGTTGCCATGGCCAACGACGGCCACCGACCTGTGAGTGCGAAATGCGGGCGAGATCGACTGTTGCCACAGGCTGCGCACACGCGCCACGGTTTGTCGGAGCGACTCGCCGACAGGTATCTGGTCGGATTGCAGGTCGGCGTACCGGCGGTCGATGGTCACGTGCGCCGTGGCAGCAATGTCCATCGGCGGTGGTGCTGCGTCGTACGCCCGACGCCACATCTGCACCGCCGCGTGGCCGTACTCCCTTTCAGCCTCGGACTTCAGGCGGCCGGTGAGCGCGCCGTAATGGCGCTCGTTGAGCTGCCAGTCCAGCACCTGCGGCACCCAGATGCAGTCCATCGCCTCCAGCAGGATCCACTGCGAACGAATGCAGCGACGCAAGACCGAGGAAAAGGCTAAATCGATGTCGACGCCTGCATCACTCAGCGCGCGAGCGGCGCCTTGCATCTGCCCCACGCCTTGCGCCGTCAGGTCGACGTCGGCCCAGCCCGTGAAGCGCTGTTCCCGGTTCCACAAGGACTCCCCGTGGCGGATCAGGATCAGCCGAGACGAACTGGCCGTCACCTGGACGTTGCGCGACGGGCAGCGCTGGCCGCCAGCACCGCCGAGAGGCCCGCCGCGAACAGCACCCCGTCGACGGGACTGGCAAGGGCGAGTCGGCTCTCGCCGAACCAGGCGGCCAGCACCCAGACCAGGATGCCGGCGGCAAGCCATCCATCATCGAAGAAAAGCCCGAACAATTCACTGCCGATCACAGCGAGCACACCAAGCTTGGCATCCGAGCCTGAGGCAGCTTGACCCTGAGCCTTGGGCAATGCCACGGAGGCCTTGTGCAGGCGAATGCAAACCTGCACCAGTGCGAGTGCCACCGCAAGGAAGACGCCGATCAACGCGAGGATTGCCCAGTCAGCACCGGGCCATTCGAGCCCGATGCCTTCGCCAACCCAGAAGGTCCCGAACGCGGCGAGCATCACCCCAACGCCGAACTTCAGCGCGTTCTCCGGCACGCGTGCCAGCGGCCGGTGCAACCACAGGCCGAGCAGCACCACGGCCAGCAGCGCCAGCAAGGCACCGATCGAAGCAGGAAGCATCATCTGCCCGCTGGCGCCGATGGCGATCACGATGAACACCACCTCGATGCCTTCGAGCATGACGATCTTGAAGGCCGTCGCGAAGGCCAGCTTGTCGATGACCTGGCGAGCTACACCACCTTGTCCACCCTGAGCGCGCAGGGCCGCTGTCTCGTCGGCAAAGGCCTTGGCCTCGTCATGCAGCGCCAACACGCCGGCCGAGCGAAGAATCGCCTTGCGCAGCCAGCGCAGGCCGAAAAGCAACAGCAAGGTGCCCACGACGAGCTGCACCGTCGGCAGCGGAATGCGCGTCAACGAAGGACCGAGCACGGCGACCAGGCCCACGAGCACCGCCAGCGCGGCGGCGGTGCCCAGCAAGGCGGAGCGCCAGCCGCGCACCACGCCCACGGCGAGAACGATGGTCAAAGCCTCGACGAATTCCACCGTCGAGGCCATGAAGGAGGCGAGCACCGACGGTGCGGCGGAAGTCCAGACAATCATTGAGTTTTCCCTTTTAGTTTGGGCGAAGACGCGCCATGGCCCACGTGCCGGCCGCCATGAGCACGGCCGCGAGCCCGAGACCGATCACCGGCGACACCGCCGTCCACAGCAGGCCGACCGATGCGCTCGACACGAACTTGGCCGCCCCGTTGACCGTTCCCAGCGCGCCGTAGCTCATGGCCAGGGTGTCGGCGCGCACCATGTCGGCCGTGACGGTCGATTCCAAGGCTTCCTGCACGGCGACATAGAGTCCGGCGACGAAGAAGACGCCGGCCAGCAGCGGGACGCTGGCCGTCTGGAACCAGAAGGCCAACGCGATGAGCGCCGCGGTGAGCGTGCCCAGCGCATACCCGCAGACCAGAACCGGCAGCGAGCCGAAACGGTCCGCCAGCACGCCAATCGGGTAGGACGCCACGACCTGGACCACATTGCGCCCGACGTACAGCAGCCCGGCCACCTGTGCCGCATGGACGACGCCCATCGACGCCGTGAGCAACTGCGTGGCCGCGAGGATCAGCAGGCTGTGCGAGAAATCTCCCAGCCCGAAGACGCCCACGGCGCCGAGATAGCGTTTGAACCGCGCCGGCAGGCCGCGCAGCGCGCTGAAGAACTTGAGCGCCGGGTTCGGCGAGTGCTGCGGATCCCGAACCAACAGCAGAAACGCCAGGACGGCCAGCACGCCGGGAATCACGCTCAGCCAAAGGACCAACCGAAACGGCGCGGCGGCGTCGCCCAGATGCCAGCCCTGCGCCCAACCCAGCAGTGCAACCCCGAGCAGCGGGCCCGCGACCGCGCCGACCGTGTCCATCGCGCGATGAAACCCGAATGCCCGGCCACGCGTTTCTGGGCTGACGGCCTGGATCACGATGGCATCGCGCAAGGGACCACGCAGGCCCTTGCCGAACCACGACACGATCCGGCCCAGCAGCAGCAACGGCCATCCAGTCGCCAGCGCGAGCAGCACCTGTCCGACCGGCGTCAAGGCGTATCCGACCAGCACCAGCGTCTTGCGGTGCCCGAGCTTGTCGGCGATGTAGCCCGACACCATCTTGGTGAAGCTGGCGATGGCGTCGGCGATGCCCTCGATGATGCCCAACACGGCAGCCGGGATGCCCAGCACCGCGAGGAAACCCGGCAGGATCACGGTCGTGGTCTCGTAGCAGAAATCGCCCAGGGCGCTGGTCAGTCCGGCACCGGCGACAGTGCGGTTGAACCAGCGTGCTTTGGGCGCAGGCAGGCGCTCCAGCGGAGCTTCATCAGCGGTGCGATCCGAAGGGGTGGACAGGCGACTCATGGATTCGTCCTCATCGGCGTGCCGCTGCGGCCGCCGCACAGGGAACCGCGTGCAAAGCGTTGGCGGCATCATGGACAGGCTCCCCGTTCATGTCGCGATCTCGAACGTGGCGAGCACCGGATAGTGATCCGAGGCCATGTCGGTGATCGGTGTGCGGATCACTTCGCAGGCGCGTGCACAGCCCGCCAAGGCGCTCGACGCCAGCATGTAGTCGCAACGCATCACGGCGAACTCGGTGCCGGTGAAGGCGGCGGTGGGAACGGTCGGCACGCCGTGCTGCCCCAACGCATGAGCGACATCGACCCAGCCGGCGGCCTCCAGCCGGGCCAGCACCGTGCGATCGGCCGTATGCAGATCGTCAGCCAGGTAGCGGGCCCGGTGATGGGCTGGCAACACATCGAACCCCTCGGGCTCGGCGTCATGCGGCGAGGCCGAGTTGAAATCCCCGGTCAGCAACGTGAGGTTGTCCGGCGCGGCCAGCACGCCCAGGTAGGCGGCCTCCCGGCGCCGGACATCGGGGCCGTTCGGGCACAGGTGCGCGCTCATGAGCGTCAGCACGCGATCGCTGCCTGGCAAGGCCACTTTCAAGGTGGCCAGGGCGTGGTGGAAATGCGCACCATCGGCGTCGAAGCTCACAGGTCGAAGCGGCTCGCGCACGAAGATGGCCACGTTCTGGCCGGTGCGCGGCGCCAGCGCGAGAAAGCCGCGCATCCCGAGGCTGGCCTCAAGGGCATACAGCCACGCACTGCCGTTGGCCTCGAAGCCCTTGGCTTCCTGCATCAGGAACACATCCGGGCGCAGTTCGTTGATCAGGTCGATCTGTGCGTGTGCGCGCCGATCATCGGCGCCGTCACGGCCGCCGAACAGCGTGTTGTACGTCAGGACCTTGAGCTTCATGCCTGGCCTCCACGCTTGCTGGCCTTCTTCGCTGCAGGCTTCTTTGCGGCCGAACTCT
Source organism: Variovorax nivicola (assembly GCF_051216475.1). Taxonomy (NCBI): domain Bacteria; kingdom Pseudomonadati; phylum Pseudomonadota; class Betaproteobacteria; order Burkholderiales; family Comamonadaceae; genus Variovorax; species Variovorax nivicola. Next base: position 13,911 of record NZ_JBPJZK010000021.1, read on the forward strand.
TCGCCGGACTCTTCGCGATCAGACGCTTGGCCGCAGCCGGCTTCTCCAGCGGCTCGCCCTTGGCGTTCTGCTCGCGCTCGAACACTTCGTTGGCATAGGCCTCGAGCAGCTCTTCGCATTCGACGAGGCGCTGTTCCGCCGTCGCGCGGGCCGGCGCGCCATAGAAGTCCAGCGTCTTGATGCGCTCCAGCCAGTTCTTGAGCTTCTTCAGGTCTTCGTCGTTCTCCTTCACCTCCGCGAAGGTGTAGTGATCGGCCTTGACCTCCTTCTCTATCTCTTTCTTGTAGTCGACGCACTTGTCCAGGAACTCCTCGTAGTCCTGGTCGCGGTCGTGCTTGAAGTAGGCAACCACGCGCTCTTCCTGCTTCGCGTCGAGGGCCAGGGTTTCGAAGATCACGGCCTCGCCGCCGGCGCGGTCGATGTCGGCTTGGACCATTCGGAACTGGCGCTGGTGCTCGGTCGTGGTGGGCAGCACGCAGATGCTGTTCTGCAGGTAGACGGCGCCCAGGCTGCGGATGCGGCGCCAGATCGCCACGCGGAACTTGGAGGGTTCGGCGGGCACCTTGTAGGTCAACAGCAGCCAACTGGGTCTTTTTTCTTGATTCATGGATAATGTAGCGGTCGTTACACCATCAATGTATCGGCAAAGATCGAACGGCGCAAGCCAGTCCCAACCACATCCACAAGGAAGTCCCCGTTGTCGATCCTGCAAAACATCCGCCAGTGGGCGCGCCGCATCAAGCGCGACGCCGTGACCCTGTGGTTCGCTTGCCGCCATCCGGGCACCTCGTGGCTGCCCAAGGCGCTGGCGGCCTTTGTCGTTGCCTACGCGCTCAGCCCGATCGACCTGATCCCGGACTTCATCCCCGTGCTGGGGTACGTGGACGATGCGCTCCTGTTGCCCGGCCTGATCTGGCTGGCGATCCGGTTGCTGCCCAAGGACGTGCTCGCGGAGTGCCGTGTGCAGGCGGACGACTGGATGCGGCGTGGCGAAGGCAAGCCGCGCAGCCCATGGGGCATCGCATTCGTTGTTGCAGTCTGGCTCGGTGTTGGAGTAGCTTTGTGGCTGTGGCTTCGATAAGGAGGGAACATCCATGAACCCCATTGCGTGGTCGCGCCGTTGCGCAGGGACCTTGCTGGCGCTGTGTCTCAGCGGCCTGCATCGGGACACGCCACGTGAAGCAAAGGCCATCTGGCTGTTCGTTCTCGTGTACGCGGCAAGTCCGGTGGACTGGACCCCGGACGTGCTGCCCATGCCGAGCTACCTGGACGACCTGGTGTTGCTGACGCTCCTGTCGTGGCTGTCGTCACGCATGCTGCCGCGGGCCGTATGGCAGGAGTGCCGCGCCAAGAGCGACGACTGGATCGGCGTCTGCGCGGGTTGGCTCGTCCGCGCGTCGACGGCACTCATGCTGGCGTTCGCGCTGTCGGCGGTCGCGGGGTGGCTCTGGCTGTGGTTCGTTGCGTTGTCGGGGCGGTAGGAAGGCCCGATATAATCGCCGCCACTGGAGATGGCATTCCTCCATGAACCGCCGCGGCATCGCCCGCGGCTGATGATGCCTACAGACACCTGATCACATCACAGGGCTGTAGGCGTTCGCGTTCACATCTTGCTTTGCTGGTCGATCAGGCCCTTTGTTCCCGCTCCTGATCCACATGACCAGTTTTCGCCGCCCCGAACAACTCGAGCTCCTGCCGTACATCGGCAAGTGGCTCATCATCGCCAGCGTCGTGGCCTTCCTGGCCGGCTCCGCTTCCGCCTTCTTCCTCTTTGCCCTCGACTGGGCCACCAACTGGCGCGAGGCGCACCGCCAGGCCATCTGGCTGCTGCCGCTCGCGGGTTTTGCGGTCGGCTGGGTCTACCACCGCCTGGGCAAGCCGGTGGACGCCGGCAACAACCTGCTCATCGACGAGATCCACGATCCGAAGAAGGTAGTGCCGCTGCGCATGGTGCCGCTGGTGCTTGGAGGCACGGTGATCTCGCACCTGTTCGGCGCCTCGGTCGGGCGCGAAGGCACGGCCGTGCAGATGGGCGGCGCACTGGCGGACCAGCTCACGCATCTCTTTCGCATGAAGCACGAGGATCGCCGGATCTTGCTGATGGCGGGTATCAGCGCGGGCTTTGCCTCGGTCTTCGGCACGCCGCTGGCCGGCGCGATCTTCGGGCTGGAGGTGCTGGCCATCGGCCGCATGCGCTACGACGCGCTGTTCCCCTGCATGGTGGCCGCCATCGTGGCCGATCAGGTGGGCCTGGCCTGGGGCGTTCATCACACGCACTACGTCGTCAGCGAAGTGGCGCCCGTGGCGTTCTGGAGCGTGGTTGCCGTGGTGGCTGCGGGCATCGTCTTCGGGCTCACCGGGCTCGTGTTCGCGACCGCCACGCACCAGCTGAGCGCGCTGATGAAGCGCTGGATCGCCTACCCGCCGCTGCGCCCGCTGCTGGGCGGCATCGTTGTCGCCACGGCGGTCTGGGCGCTCGATGGCTACCGCTACATCGGGCTGGGTATTCCCACCATCGTCGAGGCTTTCAAGGCACCCCTTGCCCCGTGGGACTTCTTCGGCAAGCTGGCCTTCACCGTTGCATCGCTGGGCACCGGCTTCAAGGGCGGCGAGGTGACGCCGCTGTTCTACATCGGCGCCACGCTCGGCAACGCCATGGCGCCGCTGCTGCATCTGCCGTTCTCGATGCTCGCCGCCATCGGTTTCGTCGCGGTGTTCGCAGGTGCCGCCAACACACCGGTAGCAACCATCGTCATGGCCGTGGAACTGTTCGGCCCGGCCATCGGCCCGCTCGCAGCGATCGCGTGCATTGCCAGCTACCTGTTCTCGGGGCACGCGGGCATCTATCACGCGCAGCGCGTGGGTCACAGCAAGCACCGGCGAACGCTGCCGGAAGAACTGCGGATCGCGGACATCGCCCAGTACCGCAAGCAAGCGACTGCCAAGAAGGCTGCGAACCCAGAGGAGAAGCAGTGATGAGTGGCAGCAACACCACGCCCTCCAACAGCACCAATGTGCACCGGCTGACGGCCTTGCGCCTGTATTTCCCGGCGGGCAGCCGCGCCAGGGCCACGCGGTTCTGGCACCACCTGAGCGCGCCAGTGCTCGCCCAGCATCTGCTCGCCGTCGCGCGGCGCGCGAAGATCCAGCAAGCATTGCTTCACCAGATCAGTTCAGGTTACCTGCCGGGAGAGCGCTTGACGCATCACCACCCAGAGGTGTCGGGGATGAAGCACCCACAATGCCTGGAACTGCTCGATTCGGAAGAGCGGCTGCGCGCCTTCATGCACGAGCACGCCGAGGAGCTTCGCAAGGTCCGGGCTGTGCTGTTTCTATGCGAGTTGCCGCTCGTGGACCACGGCCCGGGGCACAGCTGATTCATCTCAAAAAAACGCCAGGAGACAGACCATGCTGACAGTTCGCAATCTTCGGCGTGCACCGACTTTCGGTGATTGGCTGCGCGAGAATTCATCGCTCCTGATCGCGCTGGCGCTCTGGGCGCTCACGGTGTTGTGGCTTGCCAGCGCCAGCCCACCTGATGCGGAAGGACAGTGGTACAGCCTCGGTTCGGTGGAAGGTCAGTTGGCGGCCACGCCAATGAGCAGCGAGGAGGCGTGTCAGGCGAGCGTTGCCGGTGCCGCGCTCGCATGCGTCCCGGGAGACGAATGGCGGTGAGAGCGTCTCGCTTTGCGCTCATCTCGCGACCAGCACCGAGCAATGCGCATGATCGACGACCCGTTTGGCGAGCGACGCTTCCGACATCCGCTGCATCAGCGTGCGCTGGCGGTGACCGATGACGATCAGGTCCGCCTCCAGGCGATCGGCGGCCGCGACGATCTGATCGGCGCAGTTGCCCTCGACGACCTCGAGTTCGAGGACGACCTGGGCCACCGCCGCCTTGTTGCGCAACAGGTTCAGGTATTCCCAGCATTGGCCCCGAATCTTGTCCAGGGATGCGTGCGTCTCTACTTCGGGAGACCATGCGACGGCCAGGACGTGCAGCGGCGCATGGGCGTCATGGGCCACCTGAAGAGCGCGTGTGAACGCAAGGTCAGCGGTCTGGGTTCCGTCGTACGCCAGAAGGACTTTGCCGAACATGGTGTCTCCTTTCCTGCCGACCGGTTTGCCGGCGCGCAGTCGCGATGACCGACCACGAGGTCATCGCGGGATCCCTGACGACGCCGTGGCCTGCGTCGCTGGCGCTTCCTCGGGCGGATCGACCTGGCCCAGGAGGTGCCGCGGCAGGAAGAAAGCATTGGCGATGAGCGTGGGCACCACCGCGCTGCCGATCACGGCGGCCACCAGATACGAATATTGCGCCTGATCGATCACTTTGTGGGATAGACCGAACAGCGCCGAAATGGTGCCGAAGGTGAGCCCGGTGGACATCAGCAGCGTCGTGTACGAGGCCTCCTTGCGGGGCGCGCCATACCAGCGCGACAGCGGATAGACGCCGGCCACCTTGGTGGCCATCTTGGCCGCCAAGAGGATGAGGAAGGCGCCGGGCGCCGCCACCAGCGCCGGCACCGAGACCAGCGAGCCGGCTCGGATGAAATAGAACGGCGTCAGCAGGCCAAAGGTCAGCGTGCGCAGCCGCCGCACCAGTGCATGGTCCTTGCCGACGGTGCCCGCCAGCACCATGCCGGTGAGATAGGCAGGCAGCACCGCCTCGCTGTCCGCCCAGGCCGCCAGCGCGCCCAGCCCGAACAGCAGGAACATCAGGTACTTGGCCTCCAGTTCCGAGGGCCGGCCGCCAAAGCGTTTGAAGAACCTCGGGGTCAGCCACGGCAGCACGATGGCGGCAACGCCGCAGGCCGCGAAGAAGATCAAGGTCTTGAACGTGAACGGCGCGAAGATGAAGCCCAGCGCCAGCACGGTGGCCAGGTCAGTGATAAAGCAGGCAGCGAGTACCGTCTTGCCGTAGTCGGTCGCGTTGAAGCCGAACTCCAGCATCACGGCGTACACCACGGCCACCGAAGTGGTAGACATCGCGATGCCGGCCAGCCAGCTCGCCGGGCCGGACCAACCCAGACCCCAGTAGGCAACGGCGGTGCACCCGAAGAAGGGGACGGCAAAACTCACCAGGCCGATGTCCGCCTGTCCATGTGCTTGATTGAACGCGAGTGAACCTTGCCCTGACGCTACCTGTCGGTGGCAGTGCGCCGTGAGGGTAGTTCTGGCCTTGTCGAAGACGTGGTCTTGTACGCCTCGGATGGTTTCCCTGCCGCAAGCGGCGCGACCTCGTCAACGATCCGACCTCCATTCATCCGAATCACGCGGTCTGCCGCCCCGAAGTAGCGATCGTCATGCGAGACCACGATGAGGGTCTTGCCCTGCCGCTTGAGTTCCGGAAGCAGTTCCTGGTAGAACACACGCCGGAATTCCGGGTCCTGGTCCGCGGCCCATTCATCGAGCATCATCACGGGGCGGTTCTCCAGCCAGGCATGGACAAGTGCGAGGCGCTTGCGTTGGCCCGTCGAGACATCTGTCGTGGAGAACGCACCGTCGACAAGCTTGACCTTGCCGGCAATCCCCAGTCGATCGATCAGTCCATCAGCGGCTCGAATCTGATCGGCGTCCTGCACAACGAGTTCATCGAACAGGTGATAGTCGGAGAAGATGGCGGAGAAGAGCTCGCGATAGGCTTCGCGGTTGTGGTCGTCCACTGGCACGCCATCGAGCAGGACCTGCCCTTGGCTCGGTTGATAGAGACCCAGGAGCAGCTTGATGAGCGTCGTCTTCCCGCTGCCATTGCCGCCGACGATGAACAGGGTCTCGCCGCGCTGAAGACGCAGGTCGATGGGACCCGCCTCGAACGGCACGGCGCCTTCTTCCGGCGCGTCGAAACGGTAGCGTTCGCCGGCCACGCTTCGGCCTTCGCGGTCACCGCGGGCTGTGCGATCTACCTGTTCAGACTCTCACCCGTTCTGTTCCTCGTCAGTGCCGTCGCACTGGTCGTCGGCATCGGAATCAACTACGTCGCAGCGAAGGCCTGGAGTCGCGACTTCGAGAAGGCGCGGGCCGGCGAGGACGAGCTGCAGAAGCACTACCGCGGTGTGGTGGAAGGAGCCAAGGAGCTTCGACTCAATCGGAAGCGGCGAGCGCAGGTGCATGGCGTCCGGTTGGCCGGCGCCGCCGACCTCGTGGCACGGCTCAAGGCCCGGGCACTGAGCTTGTTCTGGATCGCCGAAGGTACGAACTCCGCGCTGTTCTTCCTAGTCGTGGTATGGATTCTGGCGGCACGCCCGTCCCCGGAGATCGACGCACCGGTCGTCAGCGGCTTCGTCATCGTGCTGCTCTTCATCAAGGGGCCGATCGAGGAACTGGCCGCGCTGCTCCCTTTTTTCAGCCAAGCGCAAGTGGCCTTCCGGCGGATTGCGCGCCTGTCGGCCGACTTCCGACTGGAGGAGGAGACTCCCGCCGCCAAGTCGACTTCGCCTGTGTCGTTCGCCAACCACATCGAATTGCGGCAGGCACTCCGCGGTGAAGTCGCTGATGGTGTCGATGTCCTCGTTGAGGATCGCCTGCAACCGGTAGCTTTTCATGCGCTCCAGGGACGCGACGGGTGCGTTCAGCATTCGCAGGGAGACGTCCTTACGCAGGGCGGCGACAAGCCGCTGACCGGTGAAGCTATTGAGGATGCCTGCCACGGTATGACCTCCGACCGCGAACACGGCCAGAACCGCCAACCCCGCGATCGCAGAAATGGAGATAGCCGAAGTGCTGTGCAAGGCCGCATTGACCTGCTCGAGCAGCGAGGCCGTGGCGATGCCGCCCATGCCGCCCAAGACCGTTGCGATCGCGACGACATACGCGAAGGGTTTCAGCAAGCGCCACATGTCCATGGCAAAAGGGGAAGCATTCAGCAGTGGCGCTTTCATCGGGGCGATCAAAGTGTGCTGTCGCGGATGCAACAGACATGGCGGGCAGGGACAGGGCGTGCGGAGGTGTTCACGGCTAGCAAGGACACTTGAGAAGCAACCAGACGAAGGGCTCTCAACCTCGGCATTCTTGGATCCTCGGATAGAGAAGCAGGCCACGAACCATCAAGATCCGATGAAGAGCCCGCACGCCCGCGTGTTCGAAGCGTCGGACCATGGCACCCGCGCGCGTGCGATCACGCAAACCGGAAGCCGGTGGGAATGGTCTTCCCGGGCGGTCAACGACCGAACCTATCGGAAGCCCAGTCTCGTCCACTCACCCGACGCTCCAAGCCGGCCCGCGCAACGGGCTCGGCGCAACGCTCAGACTGCCGGCTTGCCGGGATCCGAAAGGATCCCGTCCCGTGGCAGGTAGATCCGGATTTCGGCTCCACCCTCTGCGCCAGCAACCGCTTGCGCATGGCCGCCGTGTGCTCTGCAGATTGCCTGGACAATCGACAGGCCCAGCCCGGCTCCCCCCGCGTTCCGGGAACGGGATTGTTCTCCGCGCCAGAAGCGCTCGAAAAAGCGGGTCAGGTCCTGCCCCGTCGCGCTCTTGCCGCGGTCTCGCACGATCAGTTCGATGACAGTTGGGCTCGCGCGGCAATCGACCTCCACGATGCCGCCGTCGCTCGCATAGCGAATGGCATTGTCGATAAGCGCCGAAAGTACCTGGCCCAACCTGCCCCTGTCGGCGCGAACGATCTGGTCGCCGCCTAGATGATTGACTGCCACCAAGCCACACGCTTGCAGAGAAGGCTTCGCCCATGAGATTCGCTCGTCGACGAAGCTGCGCAGATTGAAGTCGGTGATCTCCAACTGCAGTCGGCCGCCTTGGGCGAGCGAAAGAACCTGCAGGTCGCCGATGATGCGATTGATCTGCCCGAGCTGATCCAGCACAGTCCTGATCTGCCGATCCTCGAGTGGGAACACTTCGTCGATGATCCCCTGCAGCCGCCCGATCGCCGCTGTGAGCGGTGTACGAAGTTCATGGGCGATCGCGGCACTGGAGTCCTGCAGTTCCCGGTCGTACGCTTCGAGGCGCTCGGCCATCATGTTGAAATGGCTCGCGAGGCGCTGCAGTTCGGCGGGCGCGGAGTCGAGCACAGGCGCTCGCGCGGAAAACCGGCCCTCGGAGACGGATTCCGCCGCGGTCGCGACATCCAAGACGGGCTGAACGATGCGGCGTGCCAAGAGCAGCCCGAAGGCCACCACGAAGGGAAGGATGGCCAGGCTCAGCAGTGTCTGGACAAGCAGGTCATCGGAGTCTGAAGGGGCAACAAAACGATCTCCGTACTCGCTGTAGATTTCCCTCAACCGTTTGGAGTTCTCTTCAGTCCTAGGAGCGGCTTCGCGCTCCTTGAGTTCGGCAACGATCCCGCTGGGCAGCTGCGAATCGATCTTGTCGGACCAATGGCTGTAGCGAACCCACATGCCCGCCTGGACGGAAGCCGTGGCGGCGATCGCCAAGGCCACCATGCGCCAGGTAAGCCATGCCCACAGTGACCGACGCGACGATTTCATCCAGGATCGCCAAGGCGATAGCCGACCCCGCGCACAGCGAGGGGAATGCCGCGGACACCCTGTTCCTCCAACTTTTTGCGCAAGTTGTGGACGTGCGTGTCGACGACCCGCTCGAGCGCGTCGCTCTCTGGCAGGGAGGCCTCCAGCAATTCGGAGCGGCTGAAGGCCTTGCGCGGCTGCCGCATCAAGGTCGCCAGCAGCTTGAACTCTGTGATCGTCAAATCGAGCGGCACCTCATTTCCCACCACGCGCGCCATCACAGCCTCCAGGTCGATCTCGAGAGTACCGCAGGCCAGGCGAGGTTGCGCATTGCGTTGTGAACCGCGGGACCGCTTCAGGACGACCTGCACGCGCGCCACCACTTCCTTTGGATTGAAGGGCTTGACCACATAGTCGTCGGCACCGTAGAGAAGTGCACCCAGTTTCTCCACTTCCCCTTCAACGGCCGTGACCATGATGACCGGGACATCGCCAACTCGCCGGATGGCGGCCAGGATCTCGCTTCCCCCGACGTGCGGCAGCATGTAGTCAAGCAGCACGAGGTCCGGCTGCCATTGCGCGAACACCTTCATGGCTTCGCGCCCATCTGGGCAGACTGTCGTGAGATAGCCGTCGCGATGCAAGTACGCCGCGAGCACCTCGGCAATCTCGGCATCATCTTCGACGATAAGAATTCGCTCATTGGCCATGGAAACTGCGATCTTTGGGAGTTAGGAGTAACACGGAGCTCTGGCGAGCCTGTGCAGCAGTTACGTTGCTGCCGAGGCTAGGTCGGCGGACAACTTGCTTCCGGCACCGAAACATTATCGAGGCTGCTTGAGCGGCCCTGTTGCTGCGACCTGACCAAGCATGCAGACGGCTCAGCGAACGACATTCTTTCGCCATCGTGCAAAGAATGGGATGGGTCTTGATCAAGATTTGATCAAGATGGGGCATCGCAGCAGTGCCGACCTCTCAGGCAATCGGACTTGATCCGATCTCCACCGAATACGCAATGTTTGCCGATGTTGAGGCGGTCCACTTGATGCACTTACCTCTTCTGCCAGTTGCTCCGCCTTGTTTCGCGCACGACTTTCTACCCCCCGCCTTGCCTTGCTGCTGTGCGCTCCGCTCCTCGCATGCGTCCTATCGGCCTGCTCCACGGTCGAACTTCCAACGCTGCCGGGCGATTTGCCGGCGGGTTGGCGCCAAATTGGCGACACGCCCCCCAATGCCATTCAGCCCGACTTGCAAACATGGTGGAAGGTACTGGACGATCCCCAACTCGATGCCATGGTCGATCAGGCCATGACGCAAAACCTGACGATGGCACAGGCGCGCAGCCGCCTGCGCCAGGCGAGATTGCTCGCACGACGCGACCACACGCAGCATCTGCCGACGCTTGCCGGGAATGCCCGCACTTTGCAGGACATCTCGGCAACGGATAACTACTTCCAGGCCAGTGTTGATGCAATATGGGAACTGGGGCTGTTTGGTGCGCACGAGTCGGCGCAGCGCAATGGCAAGGCCCGGGTGGATGCGGCGATCGCGGCCGATCATGGGGCGCGCGTGTCCAGCATTGCCGAGGTGGTACGTACCTACGCTGAGCTGCGCGACGCCGTGCATCGCGAAGCGTTGCTGCAGCGGCTGGCGTCGCTGGACGATCAGACGCTGGCACTGCTCGATTTGCGGCATCGCCTGCGGCTGGGAGCGCCCGATGAGCGGCTCCAGGTCGTCGAGCGTCTGGCGCAGACGCACGCCCGATCGAGCGAAGCGCGCGAGACGGCCGAGCGGGCTTCGCAAGGACTCGCCATGCTGCTGGGTCGAGCCACCCCCGACGAGGCCTGGACCCCGGCTGCGACTTGGCCGCCGGTGCCGCTGCCAGGCACGAAGATTTTTGCGCTACGGCAAGTGCCGGCGGACTTGCTGCGATACCGCCCTGAAATACGCAGCGCCGAGGCGCAGGTGCTGAAGGCAGCCGCTGAACTGGGAATCGCCCGGGCAGAACTCTATCCCCGGATCGCGCTCGGGGCCTCAATCCTTTACGCGCACAACCTCACGCGGCACAGTCGCCGCACTTCGGACAACATTCCGGCAATCGGCCCGGTGATCGACATCCCTCTGTTCGACTGGGGCCGCAGGCGTGCCTTCGCCGATGCGCAGAAGGAAGCGCTCGATGCCTCGCTGATGGCCTATCGCCAAGCTGTCCTGGAAGGTGTCGCGGAGACCGAGTCGGCCCTGAGCCGGTTGCAGCACGCGCAGGAACGCACCCGACAACTCCAGATCGCCCTTGACGCAAGCGATCGCCGCACGCAAGCCCAGGTCTTGTTGGTGGGCTTGGGGTTGGCGAGCGAGCTCGATCGCCTGGCAGCCCAACGTGAGGCGCTGCAACAGTCCATCGCTCTTGCCGCTGCTCATACCAGCCACACGCTCGCGTTCGTGGCGCTGTACAAGTCGCTTGGCGGTGCGCCATGGCCCGCCGGCGTCGAAGGGTCAGCCTCATGATCGCATTGGCGCGCAAGACCATCGTCCATGAGTGGCGCCGCTTCGTGCCGGCCGTCTTGGCCGTTGGGTTCGCAGGTCTCTTGCTGACCGTGCAAGCGGCGCTGGTGCTGGGAATTTTCGGCAGTGCGGCCGTCTATGTGACGGCGTCCTCGACCGACCTGTGGGCGGGCTACCCGGGCACGCAAAGCGTCAATTTCGGCCGCGACATCAATGCCGACGTGGAGATGCGCCTTCGCATGGACCCTGGCGTCGCCGACGTCGAGCCCTACCTCTGGGTGGAAGGCGACTGGCGCAACAAGGAGCGATCCGGCGGCGGGGTCTCGGTGTATGTTTCGGGCATCCGCACGGACGCGGACGCCATGATGTTCTCCCGTGTATTGCCTCTGGCGTTGCGCGGGCGGCTGCGCGAACCCGGTGCGGTGATCGTAGACCGGTCGGATCTGGATCAGCTCAGGACGCCGGTCGGGGAGCATGCCTGGCTAAATGGTCAGCGCGTGCAGATCGTGGCCGCGCTCGACGGCCTGCGCGCCCTCGGTGGCGTCAACGTGCTGGCGTCGACGGCGACGGCGCGCGGGTTGCGGGCTGGCGAGTCGTCCTCTGCAGTGACGTACTTCGTGGCGCGGATTTCTCGCGCCGATCAGGCCGATGCCATCAAGTCACGCCTGGTCGGCAGCACAACCTTCGGCGCTTTCGAAGTCTGGACGGCCGCGGAATTCGCGCGCCGTTCACAGTTGTACTGGATGTTCGATACCGGCGCCGGTATCGCCGTGCTGTTCATGGCCGGCATTGTCTGCTTGGTCGGCGCAGTGGTAACCAGCCAATCGCTGATGGCGGTCGTGGCGGGCTCCGCGCGTGAATACGCCATGCTCAATGCTTTGGGAGCGAGCCTGGGCGCTCTGCGTCGCATCGTGGTCGAGCAGGCCTGCTGGGTCGGATGCATCGGTCTGGCGGTCAGCGGTCTGTTCACCAGCTTGCTTCTCTGGTTGGCCGCCCACTACGGCGTGCCAGTCGGCATGGGTGCCGCGGTGGCACTGGCCTGCGCGGCTCTGGTACTCGGCCTCGCACTGATATCTGGCCTGATCGCCGTGCGCGGGCTGGTGCGTGCCGATCCCGCGATGTTGCTGAGGTGACCATGAGAGTGCTTCCTCCGCTTGCGTCCTCGCACGCGAGCCTCGAAGGGCGCCAGCTCAGCAAGTCCTTTCTGTCGGGAAAGGTGCGGGTCGACGTGCTGCGCAAGCTGTCCATTCGCATACACCACGGCGAGCTCACACTGATCTCCGGACCGTCGGGCTGTGGCAAGAGCACGCTGTTGTCGCTTCTGAGCGGACTGCAAACGCCCGATTCAGGGCAGGTTCTGGCCCTCGGCGATGAACTGAGCCAAATGGACAAGCGCGCACTCGAGCGCTTCCGTCTTCGACACACCGGCTTCGTGTTCCAGGGATTCAATCTCTTCGCGGCGCTCACTGCACGCGAGCAGGTGCAGTTGCCGCTCGGCTATCTTGGTCTGAGCTTTCGGCAATCGGCAGAACGCGCGATGCAGGCCCTGGCGGAAGTGGGGATGAACCACCGCGCCGATGCCTTTCCAGCGCAGTTGTCGGGTGGAGAGAAGCAGCGGGTCGCGATTGCCCGCGCGCTGGCCAAGGAGCCGCAGCTGCTGTTCGCCGACGAGCCAACCAGCGCACTGGATGCGGACAACGGCCAGAAGGTCATTGACCTGCTGCACGAGATCGCACGTGTCCACGGCACCACTGTGCTGTGTGTCAGTCACGACCCGCGCCTCGTGCATCACGCCGATCGCGTGTTGACGATGGAGGATGGACAGATTCGCGGCGACACGAGGCCCGAGACCGCGGCACGTCGGCCCGTCTACAAGGAAGTTCACTGATGAATCCCCTCCCGAAGGACCGGCTGCATCGGCGCCTGCCGTGGATCTTGCTGCTGGCCACCGCCATAAGCGGTTGCTCGAAGCCCAGTCCCCCTTCTACCCCCTCTCCCGCAATCGTCGCCCCTAACGCCACGGGCGATTCGCCCCGGCTGCTGGCGATGGCGCGCGGCAAGGTCGAGGTGCGCGGCGGCTTGCTCGATGTCGTGTCTCCCCTGAATGGCGAGATCGAAACCCTGGACGTGGGCGAAGGCGATCTCGTGCAACGCGGTCAGGTGCTGCTGAAGCTGGCATCCGAGCAAGCGCGCATGGAGGCCGACCTCGCCCAAGCCGACCTGCAACTGGTGCAGGCGCGCAAGCATGCCCAGGCCGCGCGCCTGCCCGCCGCACGTCAACTGGCCCGACGCATGGACGAGGCGGCCCGTGCGGGAGCCCTCGATCCGCAGCGTACCGAAGAAGCGCTTCAGGCCCAGCGCGACATCGAGGCGGCCATGCGTGTGTTGGAGGCGGAAATCGCCATCGCGCGCCAGAAGGTGGACCTCGCGCGTCTGGCCGTCCGGCACCACACGATCACGGCACCCCACGACGCCATCGTGCTCAAGCTCAATGTCCAGGCCGGCGCCCGTGTCGCAGCCCAGGGAGCGCCCCCGCTGATGGTTCTCATGCCGCAGCGCGCGCTGATCGTGCGAGCCGAACTCAACGAGAGCTACGTGGCGAGCGTCAAACCCGGCATGCGCGCCACCATCCAGATCGAGCGCGACGCCCATGACGGCGCCGAACCGGCGCAAGTCGCCGCGCACGTGCTGCGTCTGAGCGCCGCCTATGGGCCGAGCCGCCTCGACGACGAGACGCCTCAGCGTACGGGCCTGCGCGTGGTGGACTGCATTCTTGAACTTGATCCGGCAGCCGCTTCGAGGCTGCGCCCGGGTCGCAACGTGAGGGTGAGCTTCTATGAGTGAGTCATTTCAAATCGCGTCGCGTGCAGCGGCAACTTGCACCACGCCGTCAGCCGGCTGGACCATCCAATGCGATTTCGATGGAACGATCAGCGTCGAGGATGTCACGGACAGCTTGCTGCGGCGCTTTGGCGGTCGTGGCTGGCAGGCGCTGGAGAAGGCTTGGGAAAGCGGTCAGATCGGCTCGCGCGAATGCATGAGCGGGCAGGTGTCGCTCCTGGACATGAGTGCACAAGAATTCGACTCTCACCTCGACCGGATGTCCATCGATCCTCATTTCCGGGCCTTTGTCGGCGCGGCTCGGCTCAGGGGTATCAGGGTGCAGGTGGTCAGCGACGGAATGGACCGTGCCATCAAACAGATCCTGCGGGCCCACGGCCTGGGTGACCTGCCGGTGATCGCGAATCAGCTGGTTCAGGTCGGCGAGCGCGGCTGGCGGCTGTACACGCCGCATGCCAGAGCCAGCTGCGAGCGCGCCAGCGGAAATTGCAAATGCGCCTGCCTGTCCGAGCAGCGCAAGTTGCACGGCAAAGTCCTGTTCATCGGCGATGGCAGCTCCGATTTTTGTGTTGCGGGCAAGGCTGACTTCGTGCTGGCCAAGGACCGCTTGATCGGGCATTGCCGAGGCCAGCGGATTCCGCACGTGGCGTTCGAGAATTTCCGCGAAGCGCTGGCGCTGATGCTGGAAATCACGCAACCCAAGGATTGCCTCGCATGAACCACACGATGGACGATTCCGAAGGCTCCCCGAGTGACTCCCCTGTGTGTGTGACGCAGCACGAATTTCTGTACGAGGGTCACGGCGAACGTGCCCGCACCGGCATCCTGCTGGTGCACGGTCTCACAGGCACGCCCAATGAAATGCGCTTGCTCGGCAAGGGCCTGCACCGCGCAGGCTTCACCGTCTACGGGGTGCAACTGGCAGGCCATTGCGGCACCCAGGAAGACTTGTTGAGGACGCGCTGGCAGGACTGGGCGACGAGCGTGCACTCCGGCGCCGAGCGGCTGCGCAGTCGCACCGATCGGTTGGTGGTGATCGGGTTGTCGATGGGTGCGGTCCTGGCGCTGGAACTCGCAGCCAAGCGGCCGGAACTGGTTGACGGCGTGGGGGCCCTGTCCACCATGTTCTGGCATGACGGCTGGAGTATCCCGCGCTACACAAGACTCTCATTCCTCCTGAGGGGCTTCCGGGCACTCGGCATCGGACGCAGTCAGGTCTTCATGGAACAGCCGCCCTACGGCATCAAGGACGAAGCGGTGCGCAAGCGCATCGTCGAACGAATGCAACAGGGGGACAGCGCCGCCGCCGGCCTGCCGGGGAATCCCTGGTACGCCATCATCGAAATGCGAGCGCTGTCGACGCACGCGCGGCGCCAGCTGGGCCGCGTGCGCGCACCTTGCCTGGTGATGCACGCCAGCCAGGACGATGTCTCCAGCGTGGCCAACGCCAGGCTGGTTCTGCGCAAGGTGCGCGCTCCCGTCGAACTGGTGCTGCTGCATGACTGCTATCACATGATCACGGTCGATCGCGAACGTCGCACCGTCACCGCGCACGCGGTGGATTTCGCCAGTCGCATCGCAGTCGCCGCGCGCCGGACCAGTTTATGCGTGGCACAGCAGACCGAGACGGCCAAATGTGCGGGTGCCGGCTCGCTCGCGTCATGAACGCTGCGCTGGGCCACCCCAAGCCAGCGCGTGCCGGAGCGCGAAGCACAAAGGTATCCCGATGAGCGCTGCCTTTACGCCCCTGGTTCTCTCGCTGTGGACACTGAACGTGCTCATGGACAGCGGCGGCCAGTTGGCCTTCAAGGCCGCCGCACGCAGCCCCGATGACTGCGATGGCCTGGCGCGCTGGATCTGGATGGCGCGCCGTCCCTGGCTCTGGGTCGGATTGAGCTGTTACGTGGCCGAGTTCGTGCTGTGGCTGGCGTTCATTTCCCTGGTGCCTTTGTCGCAGGGTGTGCTGCTGGGCTCGATCAACATCGTTGCGGTCATGCTCGCCGGGCGGTACCTGTTCGCCGAGAAGCTCTCGCCCATGCGGGTTACCGGCATGCTCCTGATCTCGATCGGTGTGGCCGTCGTAGGTTTGCACGGATGACCGAGACGCGCCGTTTCTATGTCGCGGGCTTTCTCATGCTCGTGGCCTTCGACACCTTGGCACAACTGAGCTTCAAGATGGCAGGCGAACAGGCGCTGCCGCTCGCGTTCAATTCGGCATGGCTGGCAAGGGTCTTCGGCCAGCCGTGGATCTACGGGGCTTTCGCAGGGTACATCGGCGCTTTCTTCACCTGGATGCGCCTGCTCAGGCATACGCCGATCGGGCCGGCGTTCGCAGCCTCACACCTGGAAGTTGTCGCGGTGATGGCACTGTCGTATGCGCTGCTGGGCGAGCGCATCGGCTGGCCGCAAATCGCGGGCGCCCTGAGCATCCTTGCCGGCATCGTTTGCCTGGCCTTTGGCGAGAAGCAGGACGGCGCATCGACAGGCGCGGCAAAGGCCGAGCATGCCGGTGCGCCCCGGCGCTGCGATGCCTCGGTACCTTGAGCGCTTAGGCGAGGTCCCCCCCACCGCCGGGCTACCGCTGCTCCGCGCGGACCTGGGCTGGCCGACTCGACACGCCGACGCGGATCTGGGTGCAGCGCTCGCGCGCTTCCTGCGCGTGGAAGCCGCGCAGATCGAGTGCTCCGGCACCGCTGCGCTGGTGGTGGCACTGACGGCGCTCAGTCGTCTTGTGCCCGAACGCGACGAGGTGGTGGTGCCGGGCTACACCTGCCCTCTGGTCGCGCTCGCGGTGATCCATTGCGGTCTCAAGTTGCGGGTCTGCGACCTGGGCGCCGGCACGCTCGACCTGGATCCGGCGCACTTGCAACGCCTGTGCAATGCCCAGACGCTCGCCGTGCTGCCGACCCACCTGGGCGGGCGGATCGCCGATGTAGCGACCGCACTGGACTGCGCCCGCCGTGTGGGCGCCTGGACCATCGAGGACGCAGCCCAGGCGCTCGGCGCGCAGGCCGAAGGTCGCAGCGTGGGAACACGGGGCGATATCGGGTTCTTCAGTCTGGCGGTCGGCAAGGGGCTGAGCATGTTCGAAGGCGGTGCATTGGTCGTGGGGGACCCCGCGCTGCGCGAGGCCTGCGCACAGGCAAGCGTCGATGTGGTGCCACCGCGCGCGGGCTGGGAATTGCGGCGGTCACTGGAACTGCTTGGATATGCCCTGTGCTACCGCCCGGCAGTCCTGCGCTGGGTCTATGGGCTGCCGCTGCGCCGGGCGCTGCGGCGTGGTGATTGGCTGGGTGCTGCAGGCGACGTTTTTGAGCCGACTATCCCGTTGCATCGCGTGGGGCGTTGGCGCCAAGCGGTGGGCGTCCGGGCGCTGGCACGACTGCCAGGCTTCCTGGCGCAATGCACAGCGCAAGCGCGTCGGCGCCGCAATCGACTCGCAGACATTCCCGGCGTGCAGGTATTGGAGGACAGCGCGGCAGTGCCATGTGCCGCCGGCGTGTGGCCGGTCTTCCTGATTCGGTTGCCTACGCGAGCCCACCGTGACAGCGTGCTACGTGCTGCCTGGGGCAACGGGTGCGGCCTGAGCCTGCCTTTCGCGCATGCGCTGCCCGACTATCCCTGCCTTGCGAGCGCCATGGCGCCCCAGGTGCTGCCCCACGCGCGCACCATGGCCGCTCGCCTGCTGGCCATCAGCAACAGTCCATGGCTCGACGATGCACGATTCGCCGTGCTTTGCGACACGCTGGCCGAGCACTGTGCCTCGGCACCTAGAACACCGATGTCGCCAGGTCGCCATAGTTGAGCGACTGGGTTTCGAGAGCCCACAGAAGGTCCTTGCGCGCGTCGATGTAGTCGCGCGTCAGTGGGACCGCATCCTGGCGGCGCGCCAACTGGATCTGGAAGACGGCGATCTGCTGGTGATGAAACGCCGCCTCCGACATCGAGAGGTAGAACTCCCAGATCCTGCAGAAACGCTCGTCATACAGCGCCCGTGCCTCATCACGCCGAGCCAGGAAGCGTTCACGCCAGAACCGAAGCGTCTGCGCGTAATGCAACCTCAAGACCTCGATATCGGTCACGACCAGACCGGCGTTTTCGATGGCCGGCATGCATTCCGAAAGCGAAGGCAGACTGCCGCCCGGAAAGATGTATCTCTCGATCCACGGATTGTTGAAGTCAGGCACATCGGAGTTACCGATGAAATGCAGGAGCATGACGCCGTCGTCGGCCAGGAGCTCATGGCACTTGCGAAAGAACCTGTGGTGATTTCGTCGTCCCACGTGCTCGAACATGCCAACGGAGACGATTCGCTCAAAGGTGCCGGCCGTGTCGCGGTAGTCCTCCAGCCGGTACTCCAGGCGCTTGGCCTGGTGCGACTCAGCGGCTCGGCGCTTGGCGCCGGCCAACTGCTCTTGCGACAGCGTCGTGCCAGTGACGTGCAGGGCGCCGCCGATCTCGGCCAGGTAACGCGACAGGCCGCCCCAGCCGCACCCGATGTCAAGGACCCGATGGTGCGGGTCCACAAGCAGCTTGGCGGCAATGTGCCGCATCTTGGCGAGTTGTGCGACTTCCAGGCTTTCCTCGCCGGTCTGGAAGTAGGCACACGAGTACTGCCGATCAGCGCCGAGGAACAGGCTGTAGAGCCGATCGTCCAAGTCGTAGTGGTGCGCCACGTTCGCGCGCGCCCGGCGATGGCGGTTGCGCTCAAGCAATGGACGCAACAACATTCGCCCTCGGTCGAGCACGCGGACGAACCCGTGCGGCTGCAAGTCCTTTGCGTCCCGCAGCAACAGTTCCAGCACGTCGTAGATCGAGCCCTGTTCGATCTGCAGCCGTCCTTGCACGAACAACTCGCCAAGCTGCAAATCGGGATCCAGCAGCAACGCCAGCATGGCTCGACGATCCGTGAAGCGGATCTGCGCGCGTGGCAACCCCTGGTCACCGAAGGTCAGTTTCTTTCCGTGCGACAGGACCACCGTCAGGGTGCCGCGCCAGACAAGTGGCTCGAAAGCCCGGCGCAGCAATCTTTCGATGAGCGCGTCACGCATGTTGCGGCGGGATTGGGATTGAATGCGCATGAATGAGTTAGTGGGTGATCAGGCCGACTTGCCCGAGGCGGGGCAGCAGGCGCTGGTTGAGGGCGTGCTGCTGTGTCTGCCAGCGCGTCAGTTGCTCTTGCCCGATGTCCGTGTCCTGCCCGTCCCCCGCGCTGAGCCAGCGCTTCCAGGCGCTTTGGTAGCGATAAGACGAGACCTCGCCTGTGATGTCGCTGCCGACGAGCTGTCCTCGCAGGGCATCGATGACCTGGGTCGACTGCGCCTCCAGCAAAAGGCCCTGGTCCCAGTTGGTGTGCACCACGTCGGGCGCGAACACGTCCTTGTCGATCGACAAATAGGTGGGTCGGCATTCCCGATGAAGGTGCTCGGCCAGTGCATCCGCGAGCGCCTGCGTGCTGGAGAAATTGCGAAACGCCGATGCCACGCCGAGCCAGCGCGCCCAGCCGGTGTCCACGCCGACGCTCCAGTAGCTCAGTTTGCCTGCACGCAGGGGCGAGAGTTGGTTTTCCCAACTGTGACGCCAGCCGATGTCACTGGAGGTGATGCCTGCCACGAGCACATGTGCGACTTCGGGCAGTTGCGCAACATGGCGTACCCAGGAGCCGCAGTGCACGCCGAAAGGAAACCGCATGTTGTCGGGATGGTTGTCCAGAACTACCACGCGCAACTGCGACCGCCGCAGGCCCAGCGCACGGATGCAGCGCGCCACCAGTGGCCAGGTCAGGTGATGGAAGTCCCCGCTGCCCATGAATACCGGGCCGTGTCGGGCGGGAGCCGGCAGCCAGATATCGAGTTGGCGTGCCAGCGCACGCATGTGCCTGAGGCCGCAGCCGAAGCGCAACGCCTCCTGCCGATCTCCCAGTGGAATGCGCCACTCGCTCGCAAGCGGTCCGACCGACCGATCCAGATCCAGGACGACAGGGGGAAGGCTCATGCGGCAGGCTCCGACCTACGCCAGGCACGGTCACGCTCGAAGCGGCTCACAAAACACCGCGCCAGCCAGCGCAGCAGCGGATTGCGCACGTATACGGCGTGTCGAGTGAAAGTGAAGCTCGCGCCCAGTTGCGCCTTGACTTCGGGATCCGTCCATCCGGCGACGTAGTGCGTAAGGCCGCGTTCGATCGCGTATTCCAGATTCAGCACCCAGCTCACGAAATACAGGTTGCACTCACGCGCTTCTGGATAGCTCAGCCCGATGTACTTGTCCACCAGCTTGTTGTCGGCCTCGAAGCACAGGTTCCATCCGATGAGCTTGCCTGTGCGACGGTACTCGAACACCACGCCGCCGGCCGACGCATCGCGCAGCACATGCGAGAGAAAGGAGCGCGTGAGGTGGTCGAAATGCAGTTCGCTCTGCGCATAGACGGCTTCGTAGAGCGCGTAGTACGCGTCCGTGAACTCTGACGACTCGAAGTGCTCGCTGCCCGTAGCGATCCGTCGAACCTCGAGTTGGGCGAGGCTGCGCAGCTTTCGGCGCAAGTTCTTCCTTCGGCTCGCCGACAAACGCTCCATGTAGGTTGCGACGTCCGGAAAATCGATGGGCACATAGGCCAGCGCCTGGCCTTCGACCAGCAGGCATCCTGCCTCCAGACAGGCGCGCATCAATGCGGAGGCCCTGGCGTTGTCTGCGGTACCGAGCAATGGCGATTCGGCAGGAAGGTCCTTGAAGACCATCAGCTGAAATTGCTGACCCCAGCGCTGCAACAACGCTGCGGCCCACTCCTGCGGAAGTCGCTCGCGCGGTGCGAGCAAATATTCCGATGCAGTGCTGCCCACGAATGCGGTGCGCACGCGCAGGTGGCGCAACCAGTAGCGAGAAAATGGCAGCGATTCAGCCCGTCGCCTCAGCGCGGCATCGGCCGTGGTCAGAAGGTCGAACGGTGCCGCGAACACCGGGGCGGCGCGGCGCGGCTCGGCAGTCGGCCCAAGGCCACCCTCGAGCAGCGCGAATCCCTCGGGCGGATGCGAAGCGAAAGCATCGACCAGCGCATCCGGCTCAAGCTGGTGGAAAAAGTACACCGCCTGATGTCAGCTGCGCTTGGCACGGGCGATCAGCTGGTCGAGCAGCACCATGGCCTGGTCGATCTCGGCCCGCGAGATCTCGAGCGAGGGCGCGAAGGTGATCACGTTCTTGTAGTAGCCGCCCACGTCGAGCACCAGGCCCATCTTGCGGCCGTCGTATTCGAGGTCGCCCGCCAAACCGATGTCGACCATCTTGTCGAGCAACTCGCGGTTGGGCGTGAAGCCGTCCTCGGTGCAGATCTCGGCGCGCAGCGCCAGACCCATGCCGTCGACGTCGCCGATTTCCTTGTGGCGCTTCTGCAGTTCCTTCAGGCCTTCGAGGAAGTAGGCGCCGCTGTCGCAAACCTGCTTGCCATAGTCGATCTCGGCCGTCATGCGCAGCACCTCCAGGCCCAGCGCCGTGCCCAGCGGATTGCCGGCGAAGGTCGAGTGCGTCGATCCCGGCGGAAACACCTGCGGGTTGATCAACTCTTCGCGGGCCCACAGGCCGCTGAGTGCGTTCAGGCCATTGGTCAGCGCCTTGGCGAACACCAGCACGTCGGGCTGTACGCCGAAATTCTCGATGGCCCAGAGCTTGCCGGTGCGCCAGAAACCCATCTGGATCTCGTCGACCACCATCAGGATGCCGTGCTCATCGAGCACCTTCTTCAGACCCTTGTAGAAATTGGGCGGCGGCACGACATAACCGCCGGTGCCCTGGATCGGCTCGACGTAGAAGGCGGCGTACTCGCACTGACGGGTCTTCGGGTCCCACACCGCGTGGTATTCGTTCTCAAACTTGCGCGCGAATTCGCGCACGATGGAGTCCGAGTACTCTTCGGCGGTCATGCCCTTGGGACGGCGGAAGGGATACGGAAAGGGGATGAACTGCGCGCGGTCGCCGAAGTGACCGAACCGGCGGCGGTAGCGGTAGCTCGAAGTGATGCTCGATGCACCCAGCGTGCGGCCGTGATAGCCGCCCTCGAAAGCGAACATCAGGCTCTTGCCGTTGCTGGCATTGCGCACGACCTTGAGTGAATCCTCGATGGCCTGCGCGCCGCCCACGTTGAAGTGCACGCGGCCCGCACGGCCCCACTTTTTCTCGGCATCCTGCGCGATCCACTTCGCAAGTTCGATCTTGGTGGGGTGCAGGTACTGGCTGGCCACCTGCGGCAGCGTCTCGAGCTGGCGCTTCATGACGTCTTCGAGGCGCCTGTTCTTGTACCCGAAGTTCACGGCCGAGTACCACATCTGTAGATCCAGGTAGGGCGTTCCCTCGGCGTCGTACATGTAGCTGCCATCGCAGCCGGAGAAGATCTTGGGCGGGTTCACATAGTGAACCGTGTCCCCGAAGGAACAGTATTTCGCCTCGTCGGCGAGAAGTTGTGAATTCATTGGAAGAGATTCCATCAATCTTGAAAAGGCGTCGCGATCGTGCCGTCAGGGCCGTCGTCGCGCCGCGAAGGCGATCACCGTCTCGACCGCCATGGAAGGAATCGCCCCCCGGCAGTACGCGTTGAAACGGATTGCAAGGAGTCTGCGCGTTGGACGTTGGCTGGCTATCAAGCGTCTGTGTGGAATCGATGGAGACGCGGCATGTCACGCCACCTCGATCGCGCGAGCACGGATGGTTTCCCGACAAACGGGTGAGCAATGAACTGCACCGTCACCTTGAGATGCCAATGCTCGTCGCGGTGTCTCGCGGTGCGGCGCCGGCTCGCCAACGTCGCCATCGAACTTCGCAGCACTCTGATGCAGCGCAGCAAGAGAAGTGTGCTCGGCGCATGGAAGGGGAAGAACCTCGGGAGCCGCCCGTTTATCTGGATCGAATCTTGAGAATTCTGCGACCGAATGTGGACGCTCTTTGCCGACACTGCGCTCCTTGACGACGGGCGCGTTGCCCGTTGAGAACACTCAAGGGTCTGCCGGTATGAATTCGATGAAGTTGTGGCGCATCTGCGGTATCGCCGGGATAGTCGCCGTGACCGTGCTGGTGACGGCGTGCAGCAAGCCGGCGCCGTTGACGGCGGACGCCCCAGCGCAGGCCTCGGTGCTGACCCTGCGGCCCGCTGCTGTGACGATCGCCGACGATCTGCCAGGGCGGGTCGCGGCCGTTCGCACGGCGGAGATCCGGCCACAGGTCGGAGGCATCATCTATCGCGGCAGCGACGCCCAGTTCGACGATGTGTCGGAAGACGACAAGATGTTCCTCGCCCGCTACATGCAGAGCCAGTTCACCGAGAAGCTGAATGCACGCTTCCGAGGCGCCTCGGCCAGGAACGTCAATGCCGTGCGGATCAAGCTGACGCTCACCGGCGCCAAGACGAACACGGCCGTGCTCAGCACCGTCTCCCGGTTCGACCTCATGGGCGGCCCCTACAACGCCGTGCAGGCCGTCCGCGGCAGGGAAGGCGCCATGACGGGCTCGGTCAGCTTTGCGGTCGAGATCTACGACGCCTCGACCAACGAGCTGCTCGGGGCCTACGTCGCCAAGCAGTATCCCAATGCATGGAACCTCAAGGCCGGTATCGGCGCCAGAAGTGCGTCCGTCGTAGGCATTGAAAAAGGGGCCGATCAGCTGGTCGCTTATCTGCAGTGACGCAGCACCCATCGATTCATCACAGCCACCAGGAGCATCCGATGACTTCCATCCGCTTTTTCCGCCTTGCATGCCTGAGCGCCGTCTTCGCGGTCGCCTTCAACGCCAATGCCGAAGTCTTCACTTCCCTGGCCTCCAGTGCCGGTTCCGCATCCAGCGGCAGCGTGTCTGCATCGCTGCGCGGTTCGAGCAAGAGCTCGTTCGACGGCGACAAGGTGGCCGAGGGCGACTACCGCATCACCGAGGTCGCGGAGGCCGCCGGCCGCGCCGGCTTCACGCGCGTCGCGATGCAGCGCGACGATACGCAGCAGCGCATCGTGCTCGAACTGCCGCAAGCCACCTTCGCGAAGGAACACTTGGTTCCCGGGGACCAGGTGCATGCCCAACAGCGCGCCTACGGAACCGCATTCGCGCGCAGCGACAACCGCAAGGCGTTCTACCTGGTGCTTGCCGACGATTGGTACGGGGAGCTGGCCGCCCGCCCCGTCAGCCTTTGAGCGTCGTGCACCGGCTCGCGCTGGGGCTCGCGGCAATCCTCGCTCTCGCATGGGGCACGGCGCAAGCGGCGCCAGGCGGGACGGGACCGCTGGCTTCCTCGCAGTTCTGCGATTACACGAAGCCGTTGACTGCAGACCAGCAGGACCGGTTGCTGCGTCTTGCCGCCGTCGTCCGCGACGAGCTTTCCGCCACCGGCGACGGTGCCGTGCTGATCAGCCGTTCCGGGCTCGATCTTTCGCGATTTCACATTCGATACTCCCACGCCGCCATCGCATGGCGGGACGAGAACGATGCATGGTCTGCCCGCCAGCTGTACTACGCCTGCAACGAAGGCCGCCCACGAATCTACGACCAGGGCCTGACGGGCTTCGTGATGGGCATTGACGACCCCACGCTGAGCTACATCTCGATCGTGCGGCTTCCCGCCGGCGCGGCTCAAACGCTGCGGCGCACGGCGCTCGACAAAGCCGGCGCGCTGCACCTGCTGGCCGCGACCTACAGCGCCAATGCCTATCCGTTCAGCCTGCGCTACCAGAACTGCAACCAGTGGGTCATGGAGCTGCTTGCCGTCGCGTGGGGCAATCTGGCCGACGGAGACGACCTGCGCGAACGCGCCCAGAACTGGTTGCGGCAGGCGCCCTACGTGCCCGAGCCGGTCGACGTCGACTCGCACGCGCTGATCTTCGCGTCTAACTTCGTTCCGCTGTTGCATCTGGACGACCATCCAGAGGAAGACCGCTACGCGCTGAAACTGCGAGTCAGCCTGCCCTCGACCGTTGAGACGTTCGTGCACGAACAGCTGCCCGAGAGCCAGCGCATCGAACTGTGCCATGACGGCAAGCAGGTTGTCGTGCACCGCGGCTGGACACCTATCGCCGATGGCTGTCGGCCGGGCGACGGTGATCGTGTCTTGCAGCTCGACTAGCCAACGCACCTCCAACACCGCCTTGCGACGAAGGAAACACGAATGCGCCCATCGATCCACGCCATGATTCGCGCCACCGCTTTCGCGCTGGCTGGCTGCACGGGGGCGCAGCCCCTCCCCCATCGCGGCTTCCGGTCGACGGAAGAGGACCAGGAGGCACTGGCTCAGGACTCGGTCGCCCAGTTCAGCGACGGGCCCAACACGAGATTCAGCCTGGTGATGCGCCAAGATGCCTCAAGGGCCGGCATCGACAATGCGGCCGGCGATTTAACTGCCCGTCCGGCGTGACACGGCGCCGCGACCGGATGCTCTCGTTGATCTGGCTAATTCCTGTGGTCGCGGCATTGATCGGCCTCGCGCTGGTCGCTCGCGTCCTCCTCGAGCCCGGTCCCACGGTCGAGGTGAGCTTCGGAACAGCCGACGGTCTAGAGGCCGGCAAGACGGTCGTGAAGTACAAGGAGGTGCAGATCGGCGTGGTGCAGAGCCTGCGCCTGTCCAGCGACCGCTCGCACGTGCGCGTGGTGCTGCAGCTCGACCGGGACGCCGAGGGCTTCGCTGCACGGGACACGCGTTTCTGGGTGGTGCGACCGCGACTCGACACCACGGGCATTTCGGGCCTGGGCACCTTGCTGTCTGGTGCCTACATCGGCGCCGATGCAGGCTCGTCGAGCGAGAACAACAGGATGTTCGTCGGCCTCGAGGCGCCTCCCGTCGTGACGCACGGCGCGTCGGGCACGCAGTTTCTGCTGCATGCCGAGGACGCAGGCTCGCTCGGCGTGGGCTCGCCGGTGTTCCTGCGGCGCATCAAGGTTGGCCAGGTCGCCGCCTATGAGCTCGAACGCGATGGCCACGGCGTCTTGCTGCGGATCTTCGTGAACGCGCCCTATGACGCCTTCGTCGGCGCCAACACGCGCTTCTGGCATGCCAGCGGTTTCGACCTGCGGCTCAGCGCGAGCGGCGCGACGCTGCGCACCCAGTCGCTCACGTCCATCCTTCTCGGAGGCATCGCCTTTGGCGCGCCAGACGAAGCCCGCGGCCCGGCGGCCCCGGAGGGCACAGCCTTCGCGCTGGCCGGCGACGAGTCGACTGCCATGAAGACGCCGGACGGCCCGGCGCAGACCCTGCTGCTGTACTTCAACCAGTCGCTGCGCGGCCTGTCGCCGGGCGCGGCGGTGGACTTTCGCGGTGTCGTGATCGGCGAGGTGAAGGCCATCGGCGC
>NZ_JBPJZK010000022.1:0-35647 GCF_051216475.1 Variovorax nivicola
AATCCGTGCGGTTCCCCAGTCTTTATTGCGGGCTGGACAGCCCAAGGAGGAGAGCGGGGTTTACCGGACGGGCTCCCTTCAGCGCTACGGGAGCGGGAGAAACAATATCAGGAGGAGCCGAAGGCGGGGGACATTCGCGGAGGGGAGTACCCGGTGTCATTCGCACGCACCCCGAACAGGCTCCTAGCGAAAGGGCACACCGGGGAGCACGCAGAGCATTTCGTAAAGCAGATTGGCCCCAAGCAGCGCAGTGTTCCCGCTCGTGTCGTACGGCGGACTGACCTCCACCAGATCCGCGCCCACCACGTTCAGCCCGCGGCAGCCGCGCACGATCTCCAGCGCCTGCGGTACGGTGAGCCCGCCGATCTCTGGCGTTCCGGTGCCGCCGGCGAACGAAGGGTCGATGCCGTCGATGTCGAAGCTGATGTAGACCGGATGCGTCGGTCCGATGCGCTCGCGCACCTGCGCCATCAGCGGCGCCAGCGACTGATACCAGACCTCGTGCGCCTGCACCACGGTGAAGCCCTGTTCGCGCGGCCAGTCGAAATCATCTGCTGCATAGCCGGTGCCGCGCAGGCCGATCTGCCAGACCTTGTCGCAGGCCAGCAGGTTCTCTTCGACGGCGCGCCTGAACGGTGTACCGTGCGCGATGCGCTCGCCGAACATGTCGTCGTTCACGTCCGCATGCGCATCGACATGCACCAGCGCCACCGGACCATGCTTGCGCGCCAATGCGCGCAGGATCGGCAGAGCGATGGTGTGGTCACCGCCGAGCGTCAGCGGCGCGCAGCCGGCGGCCAGCACCGTGTCGTAGAAGTCCGAGATGATGTCAATCGATTTTTCGAGCGAATAGGTGTTGATCGGCACGTCGCCCAGGTCGGCCACGTTCAGCTTGTCGAAAGGCGCTGCGCCGGTGGCCATGTTGTAGGGCCGCAGCAGCGCCGACTCGGCGCGGATCTGGCGCGGCCCGAAACGCGCACCCGGCCGGTTGGAGGTGCCGATATCTAGCGGCACGCCGATGAACGCCGCGTCCAGCCCCTGCGCAGACGTTGCCGAGGGCAACCGCATCATCGTGCCGGGGCCGGCGAAGCGCGGCATGGTGTTGCCGCCGAGCGGCTGGTTCGGTGTTGTGGTGGTGGGCATCGTGTGTCGTGAGTTCAGCGCCGCCGGCCGCGCAGCCATTCGAGCGCAAGCAGCAGCGTGGTGGTGAAGATGATCAGCAGCGTCGCCACGGCGGCGATGGTGGGCGAGATGTTCTCGCGGATGCCGGTGAACATCTGGCGCGGCAGCGTGACCTGGTCCGGCCCCGCGAGGAACAGCGTGACCACCACCTCGTCGAATGAAGTGGCAAAGGCGAACAGCGCGCCCGAGATCACGCCCGGCGCAATCACCGGCAGCGTGACGCGCATGAAGGTCCTGAACGGCGTCTCGCCCAGGCTCAGCGATGCGCGCACCAGGTTCTGGTTGAAGCCGGCCAGCGTGGCGAGCACGGTGGTCAGCACGAAGGGCGCGCCCAGCGCCGCATGCACCACGATCAGCCCGAAGTAGGTGTCGGCCAGGCCGATGGGCGCGAAGTAGAGATACGTGGCAACGCCCACCACCACGATAGGCACCACCATCGGCGAAATCAGCACGCTCATGAGCAGGCCCTTGAAGGCGAAGCTCGTGCGTGACAACCCCACCGCCGCCATCGTGCCCAGCACGGTGGCGAGCACCGTGGCGGCCGGCGCGACGATGAAGCTGTTGCGCGCCGCGCGCGCCCACTCGGGCGATTCGAAGAGGTTGCGATACCACCGCAGCGACCAGCCGGGAATCGGGTAGGCCAGGAACGAACTGTCGGAGAACGACAGCGGAATCACCACCAGGATCGGTGCCAGCAAAAAGGCCAGCACTGCGACGCAGCCGGCACGCACCAGCCACCAGCCGAGCTTGTCGGCGAAGGTGGCGTAGGCCGGGAATTGGGGAAGCTTGATGAGCATGCTTGTCTGTCTTTCGTGCGGCTCAGCCAAGGCTCAGCTCGGCCTTGCCGATGCGGCGGTACACGGCATACAGCACCAGCGTGGCGACCAGCAGCACGGTGCCCAGCGCGCATGCCATGCCCCAGTTGATTTCCACGTTGGTGTAGCGCGCGATGTAGTAGCTCAGCATCTGGTCGTCCGCGCCGCCGAGCAGCGCCGGCGTCACGTAGTAGCCGATAGCGAGGATGAAGACCAGCAGCGCGCCGGCGCCGATGCCCGGATAGGTCTGCGGCACGTACACGCGGAAGAAGGCCGCCAGCGGCGAACTGCCCAGCGAGACGGCCGCGCGCAGGTAGGTGGGCGGCACGCTCTTCATGACGCTGTACAGCGGCAGGATCATGAAGGGCAGCAGGATGTGCACCATCGCGATGATCACGCCGGTGCGGTTGAAGAGCAGCGCCAGTGGATGGTCGATCAGGCCGATGCCCATGAGGCCGCGGTTGACCAGCCCTTCGGACTGCAGCAGCACGATCCATGCGGCCACGCGCACCAGGATCGAAGTCCAGAACGGCACCAGCACCAGGATCATCAGCACGTTGGCCTTGCGCGCCGGCAGCGTCGACAGCCACCACGCCAGCGGATAGGCCAGCAGCAGGCAGAAGAAGGTGACCACGGCGCTGATCTGGAAGGTGCGCAGCAGGATGCCGGCAAAGGCGCGCTGGTCGGCGGGCATGCGCTCCACCTCGCCGGCCACGTCGCGCCGCAGGTCGACCGAGGCGAGCAGGTAGTCGGGCGTCCAGCGCGAGCCGTTCTTGGCAATCGCCTGCCAGTACGGCGCCTCGCCCCAGCGCGGGTCGAGCTCCAGCATGCGCGCCTTGACCTCTTCCGGCGTGCCGGCGATCGGCAGCGCGCGGAAGGTGCCCATCACCAGCGAGCGGGCGCCGGCGATCTCGGTGTTGAGGCGGCGCGCGAGGGCGCCCGCGTCGGAGCTGTCGGGCAGTTGGCCGAGATCGGCCGCAACGGCTGCAAAGGCCGCTGGCGCGGGCGCCTCCTTGCGGTTCCAGCCATCGAGCGCGCGCACGGTGCGCGGCAGCGCGTTGGCCACCTCGGGGTTCTCGACCGCGCGCTGCAGCAGCGCGACGATGGGCACCAGCAGCGTCAGCAGCAGAAACACCAGCAGCGGCACCGTGAGCGCAAAGGCGCGCCACTTGCGGCGGGCTTCGGCGCGCGCCAGCGCACGCCGCAGTTCGCCGGGCGGCGCTTCTGCTGGAACCAGGGGGACAGACGTTGCCGCGTGCATGGCCTCTTTCGCGCTCGCTGGTTTATCTATTTACTGCGTGGCCCAGGATGCGAAGCGCTTCTCGAGCGCCTCGCCCTGGTCGGCCCAGAAGCCGACGTTGAACTGCAGCGCATCCTTGGCGTTGGTCGACGAGGTCGGCAGGTCGGCCAGCACCTTGGGGCTGAGCGAGGTCAGCGCCTTGGTGTTGGTGGGGCCGTAGGCGATGTTCTGCGCGTAGACCGCCTGGTTGGCCGGCTGCATCGCGAACTGGATGTACTTCAGCGAGGCCTCCTTGTTCGGCGCGCCCTTCGGGATCACCAGGTAGTCGAGGTCGTAGATGCCGCCCGGCCAGTAGATCTTGAGGTCACGGCCTTCGCGGTTGGCCGCGTCGATGCGGCCGTTGTAGACGGTGGTCAGCACCACGTCGCCGGCCACCAGGAACTGCGGCGGCTGTGCGCCGGCTTCCCACCACTGGATGTTCGGCTTGAGTTCGGTGAGCTTCTTGAACGCGCGGTCGGCGCCTTCCTTGGTGCCGAGCACCTTGTAGACATCGGCCGGCTTCACGCCGTCGGCCATGAGCGCGAACTCGAGGTTGTAGCGCGCGCCCTTGCGCATGCCGCGCTTGCCGGGGATCTTCTTCACGTCCCAGAAATCGGCCCAGCTGCTGGGCGCGGTCTTGAGCTTCTCGCCGTTGTAGGCCATCACGGTCGACCACACGAACAGGCCCACGCCGCAATCGGTGACGGCGGCCGGCAGGAAGTCGGCCTTGGCGCCGATCTTGGAGTAGTCGAGCTTCTCGAACAGGCCCTCGTCGCAGCCGCGCGCGGCGTCGGGCGACTCGACCTCGACCACGTCCCAGGTGACCTTCTTCGTCTCGACCATGGCCTTGATCTTGGCCTGCTCGCCGTTGTATTCGACCGGAATGATCTTGGTGCCGGTCTTCTCGTAGGGCTCGTAATAGGCCTTCTTCTGCGCATTGGCGTTGGCGCCGCCGAAGTTGACCACGGTGAGCTGCTGCTGGGCGAAGGCCGGCAGCGCGAAACTGGCGGCGACGGTGCAGGCGAGGAGTGTCTTTTTCATGGTGTGAGTCTTCCTGGGTGATGAACGGAAAGAAAGGAAACGAGAGGGCAACGAACCGGGTTCAGGAGGCATAGATGCGCGCATGCGCCGTCGGAAATTCGAGCACCACCGCTTCGCCGGCCTGCGGCGCTGCGGCACCTTCGAGGCCGTTCAGCGGCAGCTTCACGGTGGCTTCGGCCTGGTCGCCGCCGACGCGGCACAGCAGCCGCAGGTGGTCGCCGAAGTAGATGACGCGCGCCACTTCGGCGTCGAGCATGTTGGGGCGCTGTACGTCTGGCCGGCGATGCAGCACCACCCGCTCGGGGCGGATGCAGGCCTCGACGGTCGCGCCCGCGGCCGCGCCGCTGACGTTGAGCCCGTGCAGCACGCGGCCGTCGGGCAGCTTCATCTCGGCCTGCTCGCCACCTCGGCCAAGCTGGCCCTTGAGCACGGTGTTGTCGCCGACGAAGCCGGCCACGAAGCGGTTGGAAGGCGTCTCGTAGAGCCGGTCTACCGTGTCCAGCTGCTGGATCACGCCTTCGTTGAACACCGCCACGCGGTCGCTCATGGTGAGCGCCTCGCCCTGGTCGTGCGTCACGTAGACGAAGGTCACGCCCAGCTGGCGGTGCAGGTCCTTGAGCTCGATCTGCATGTGCTCGCGCAGCTGCTTGTCGAGCGCGCCGAGCGGCTCGTCCATCAACACGAGCTGGGGCTCGAACACCAGCGCGCGCGCCAGCGCCACGCGCTGCTGCTGGCCGCCCGAGAGCTGGCCGGGCAGGCGGTCGGTCATGCCGCGCAGCTGCACCATGTCGAGCGCGCGCTGCACGCGGCGCTGCTGCTCGTCTTTCGGCACCTTGCGCACGGTGAGCGGATAGGCCACGTTCTGGCCCACGCTCAGGTGCGGGAACAGCGCGTAGTTCTGGAAGACCATGCCGAAGTTCCGCTTGTGCGGCGGCGTGCCGGTGATCTGCTTGCCGTCGAGCAGGATCTCGCCCGAGGTCGGCGACTCGAAGCCCGCCAGCATCATCAGCGTGGTGGTCTTGCCCGACCCCGAAGGCCCGAGCAGGCTCAGGAACTCGCCACGGTGAATGTCCAGATCGAGCTGGCGCACCACCAGGTGTTCGCCGTCGTAGGTTTTCTGGACGCGCTGGAAGCGCACCAAGGGTTCAGCTGTCATGGAGGAGGATTTCAGGAAAGGATCGGTCGATCAGCGCAGTGCGGCGAAGCTGTCCGCGAGAAGCGCCAGGCCTTCGTCCACAAGCAAGTCGGATGCCGTGAGCGGCACCAGTACGCGAATTACATTGCCGTAGGTGCCGCATGACAGCAGGATTAACCCGCGCCGCGCCGCCTCCGCGACCACCTGACGGGTCAGCGCGGCATCGGGCCGCGCGGTGTCGCCCTGCTCGAACAGCTCGATGGCCACCATGGCGCCGAGCCCCCGCACGTCGCCGATGGCCGGCACGTCGGCCGCGATGCGCCGCAGGCCGGCCGTGAGCCGCTCGCCCAGTGCGCGGCTGCGCGCCAGCAGTTGCTCGTCGTCGAACACTTTCAGCACCGCGAGCGCCGCAGCGCAGCCGATGGGGCTGCCGGCATAGGTGCCGCCCAGGCCGCCGGGCGCGGGCGCGTCCATTACTTCGGCGCGGCCCACCACGCCGGAGATCGGGAAGCCGCCCGCCATCGACTTGGCGGTGGTGATCAGGTCGGGCGCCACGGTCCACTGCTCGCTGGCAAACCAGGTGCCGGTGCGGCCCGCGCCGGTCTGCACCTCGTCGGCAATGATGAGGATGCCGTGGCGGTCCGCCAGCGCGCGCAGGCCTTCGACGAAGTCGTTGGGCGCCACGTAGAAGCCGCCTTCGCCCTGCACCGGCTCCAGGATGAAGGCCGCCACGCGTTCGGGCTCGATGTCGTTCTTGAACAGCAGCTCGACCGAATGCAGTGCGTCGTCCACGCTCACGCCATGCAGCGCGTTCGGGTACAGCGCATGGAACACCTCGCCCGGGAACGGGCCGAAGCCGATCTTGTAGGGAGCGACCTTGCCGGTCAGGCCGAGCGTCATCATCGTGCGGCCGTGGTAGCCGCCGGTGAAGGCGATGACGCCGGGGCGCCGGGTGTGGGCGCGGGCGATCTTGACGGCGTTCTCCACCGCCTCGGCGCCGGTGCTCAGGAAGATCGACTTCTTCGCGAACGC
The DNA here is from genome assembly GCF_051216475.1 of Variovorax nivicola. Classification (NCBI taxonomy): domain Bacteria; kingdom Pseudomonadati; phylum Pseudomonadota; class Betaproteobacteria; order Burkholderiales; family Comamonadaceae; genus Variovorax; species Variovorax nivicola. Next base: position 6,485 of record NZ_JBPJZK010000022.1, read on the forward strand.
ACCCGGCGCCAGCGCGTTCAGGCGCTCGGCCAGCTCCACGTAGGGCTCGTAGGCCACCACCTGGAAGCAGGTGTGCGAATAAAGATCTACCTGCGCCTTGACGGCGGCGCTGATCTCCGGATGGCAGTGCCCGGTGTTGAGCACCGCGATGCCGCCGGCGAAATCGATATAGCGGCGGCCCTCGACGTCCCACAGTTCGGCGTTGGCGGCCCGGCTGACGAAGATTTCATGGGCCTGGCCGACGCCGCGGGCGACGGCCGCGCTGCGGCGGGCCATGAGGACGGCATTGCTGAGGTGGGGTTCGCGTTGCATGGTACGACCTGTGCTTTGGTGCTGTGAAGAAGGAATCCCGGCACTCTAGGTCGCGCGAATCGATCCAGCCATGTACACCGGAAGTGATCGCCCGGAAGACTGTACTGGTCTTGTATCCTGTACATACTTTCCTCAATATGGTGCAGGCCGGTCTGCCAGAGACGCCCCCCGATGCTCATTCTTCGCCCCGAACAGCCGACGCCGCTGGTAAGCCAGATCGTGGAAGGGCTGCGCGGACTGATAGGCGCGCAGAAGCTCAAGGCCGACAGCAAGCTGCCGTCGATCCGCGCCTTTGCCGCGGCCCATGGCGTCAGTGTTTTCACGGTGGTCGAGGCCTACGACCGGCTGGTGGCGCAGGGCCTGCTGGTTTCGCGCGCCAACGCTGGCTTCTTCGTCAAGCGGCGCAGCGAGGACAGCGCCGCCGGTGCGGCAAGCGCACCCCGCCCGGACCCGCGCTTCGACGCCCGCTGGTACCTGCAGCAGATCTTCGAGAACCGCAACCTGCCGCTCAAGCCCGGCTGCGGCTGGTTGCCGCACGACTGGCTGTTCGAGGACGGCATGCGCCGCAGCCTGCGCCACCTGGCCTCCGAAGGCACCGACATCGGCGGCTACGGCCTGCCCTTCGGCCACATGGCGCTGCGCATGGCAACAGCCGAAGCGCTTTCGGAACAGCAGATCGTGGTCGAGGCCGCGCAAGTCTTGCTGACCCAGGGTTCCAGCCAAGCGCTGGACCTGGTCGCGCGCCGCCTGCTGAAGCCGGGCGATTCGGTGCTGGTGGACGACCCGGGCTATCCGAACCTGATGTTCATGCTGCGCTTCCTGGGCGTGGAGATCATCGGCGTGCCGCGCACACCCACGGGCTACGACATGCCCGCGCTGGAGGCGCTGCTCGCGGTGCACCGGCCCAAGGCCTTCTTCACCCAGCCCCGGCTGCAGAGCCCGACCTGCTCGATGGCCTCGCTGCCGCAACTGGTGCAGTTGCTCCAGCTGGCCCAGACGCACGACTTCACGCTGGTCGAGAACGACATCTATGCAGAGATGGATGCGTCGATGCGGCCCTCGCTCGCCAGCCTTGGGCAGCTGCGGCGCGTGGTCTACGTGGGCAGCTACTCGAAGACCATCTCGCCGAACATCCGGGTCGGCTACGTGGTCGCGCAGCCGGAGCTGCTCGAAGAACTGGCGCAGCTCAAGATGGTCTCGGGCCTCACTTCATCCGACATCACCGAGCGCCTGGCCTTCGGCACCGTGACCGACGGCCGTTGGCGCAAGCATCTGAAGGCCCTGCGCGACCGCCTCGCGCAGGCGCAAGGCAGCGTCGCGAGGCGGCTGGGCGGCCTGGGCTTCGAGCTGTTCCATGAAGCCGCGGCCGGCATGTACCTGTGGGCCCGGCACCCGGACATTGCCGACAGCGCCGAGCTCTCGCGGCGCGCCGCGGCGGAAGGAATCATGCTCGGCCCGGGCCAGCTGTTTCTGGTCAACCCGCATCCCACCGGCTGGCTGCGTTTCAACGTGGCCTTCAGCGAAGACGAGCGGCTCTGGCGTTTCCTGGAGCGCAGCATCGAAGAGCGCAGGTACGACTGACGCTTGGCAAGGCCGGGGCTCGCAATGGCCCGCAAGCAGGCGCACAATGGCTCGAACCCTTGGCGCAGGCGCATCCTGAATCAGCCATGGTGGAGTGAACATGTGAGGGGATGAAGCGCCGTGCCGGGGGCTACGCAAGGAGCCGCGCCATGACCCGCTTCATCGATGTTCACAGCCTGGTCCGCCTGGTGGACGAGACCGGCATTCCCCAGTTCCTCACCGCGCTGGCCGATGCGCTGCGCGACGACTTCCTGCGGTGGCGCGAGTTCGACAAGAAGGCGCGTGTGGCCAGCCATTCGCACCTTGGCGTGATCGAGTTGATGCCCGTGGCCGACGACGGCGCCTATGCCTTCAAGTACGTCAACGGGCACCCGCACAACACCCAGGTCGGGCTGCCGACCGTCATGGCTTTCGGCGTGCTGGCGGAAGTCGACACGGGCTACCCGGTGCTGCTGTCGGAGCTCACACTCACCACCGCCCTGCGCACGGCCGCCACGTCGGCCATGGCCGCGCAGGCACTGGCGCGGCCCGATTCGCGCAGCCTTGCGCTGATCGGCAACGGCTCGCAGAGCGAGTTCCAGGCACTGGCTTTTCATGCGCTGCTCGGCATCGAGGAAGTGCGCGTGTACGACACCGACCCGCACGCCACCGACAAGCTGGTGCGCCACCTGTCGGCCTGCACGCCGCTGGAGATCGTGCGCGCACGCTCCGTGGCGGAGGCCGTGCGCGGCGCCGACGTCGTCACCACCGTCACCGCCTGCCAGGGGCGCGCGACCGTGCTCACGCCGGACATGATCGAGCCGGGCATGCACATCAACGCCGTGGGTGGCGATTCGCCCGGCAAGACCGAGCTGCACCCCGACGTGCTGCGCAAGGCGCGCGTGTTCGTCGAGTACGAGCCGCAGACCCGCGTGGAGGGCGAGATCCAGCAGATGCCCGCCGACTTTCCGGTGCACGAGCTGTGGCGCGTGCTGCTCGGCGAAGTGCCCGGCCGCGAAACCCCTGCGCAGGTCACGCTGTTCGATTCGGTAGGCTTCGCGCTGGAGGACTACACGGCGCTGCGCTACATCCAGCGCCTTGCCACGGAGCGTGGCATCGGCCAGCAGATTGCGCTGGTGCCCGAGCTCGACGACCCGAAGGACCTGTTCGGCCTCACGGCCTCGGGCCGGCGCCGTGCGGTGCTGCGGCGTGCGGCATGATGGGCGGCTTCACCACCGCCGATCCTGTGTTTTCTCATGCTCACCATCTACAACGACCAGCACGTTCTTCATCAGGGCAAAGTCGAGATGTTCCGCGGCGAGCTCGTGCCGTGCTTCGAGGTGCCCGCCCGCGTCGACCATGTAAAGCATGAACTGGAGCGAAGGGGCCTCGGCCCGCTGCAGGCGCCCGATGCCTTCGACGAGGCGCTGCTGGCCAAGGTGCATGCGCCGCGTTACCTGGACTTCATCGCGCATGCGTGGGAAGAGTGGGTCGCGCTGGACCCGACCAATGTGTCGCGCGATGCGCTGCCTTCGTACTGGCCCACGCGCGGCATGCGCACAGACGTGCTGCCGAAGAGCTTTCCGGCGCGCATGGGACTGTTCTCGTTCGATGCGGGCACGCCGCTGATGGCGGGCAGCTGGGCGGCGGCGCGGCACGGCGCGGCCTGTGCGTGGACTGCGGCGCAGCGCGTCATTGGCGGCGAGCGCGCGGCCTTCTCGCTCTCGCGGCCGCCGGGCCACCATGCCGGCGCCGATTTCTTCGGCGGCTATTGCTTCCTCAACAACGCCGCCGTCGCGGCGCAGGCGCTGCGGGACGCGGGTGTCGAACGCGTGGCCGTGCTCGATGTTGACTACCACCACGGCAACGGCACGCAGGCCATCTTCTACGAGCGCAGCGACGTGCACTTCGCGAGCCTGCATGGCGACCCGCTGACCGACTACCCGTACTACCTGGGCCACGCCGACGAGCGCGGCGCGGGGCAGGGCGAAGGCTTCAACCACAACCTGCCGCTGCCGCGCGGCACGGACTTCGCGGCATGGCGCGCGGCGCTGAAGACCGCGCTCGACCGCATCGTCGAGGTGAAGGCCGGCGCGCTCGTGGTCTCGCTCGGCGTCGATACCTTCGAGGGCGACCCGATCTCGGGCTTCAAGCTCAAGAGCGATGACTACCTGCGCATGGGCGAAGACCTGGCGCGCGCGGGCCTGCCGACGGTGTTCGTGTTCGAGGGCGGCTACGCGGTGGCCGAAGTGGGAGTGAATGCGGTGAACGTGCTCGAAGGCTTCGGGCAGGCGTAGCCAGCCTCATGCCGCGCTGATCGCGCTGACGCGCAGGCGACTCGGATGCCACGAATGGCCCTGTTTTCCCGGGAAATCAGGGGAGCCCCGATTGCCTTCGCTGACGGGGCGGGGCCCAATCGGCGCTTGCTTTCAAAGTCAGGATCCCGTCAGCCATGTTTCGCCGCTCCACTTTCCTCCGTGCCGCCGCCACGCTCGCCGCTTGCGGCCTTGTTTCTCCCATGGCGGCGTTCGCGCAAGGCTTTCCCGCCAAGCCTATCAAGCTGGTGATCGCCTTCCCGGCGGGCGGCCCGACCGACATCACCATGCGTCAGCTCGCCGAGAACGCGAGCAAGATCCTCGGCCAGCCGGTGATCATCGACAACAAGCCCGGCGCCGGCGGCACGCTGCCCGCGCAGGCGCTGCAGACCTCGCAGCCCGACGGCTACACCGTCGCGCAGATCCCGCTCGGCGTGTTCCGCCTGGGCTACACCACCAAGATCAACTGGGACCCGCTGAAGGACATCACGTACGTCATCAACGTCACCGGCTACGCCTTCGGCATCGTCGTGCCGGCCAACAGCCCCTTCAAGACCTGGGCCGACTTCGTCGCGTATGCCAAGGCCAACCCCGGCAAGCTCACCTACGGCTCCACCGGCACGCTGACCAGCCCGCACCTGACGACGGAGATCGTCGCGCAGAAGGCCGGCATCGAACTGCAGCACGTGCCCTACAAGGGCAGTGCCGACCTGATGCTCGCCGTGGTCAGCGGCCAGCTGATGGCCGCGGCCGACAGCACCGGCTTCGCGCCGCAGGTCGAGGCCGGCAAGCTGCGCGTGCTGAACACCTGGGGCGAGAAGCGCCTCGCCAAGTTCCCCGATGCGCCCACGCTGAAGGAGCTGGGCTACGACGTGGTGCAGAACTCGCCCTTCGGCATCGGCGCGCCCAAGGGCACGCCGCCCGAAGTGGTGAAGAAGCTGCACGACGCGTTCAAGCAGGCGATGGAAGAGCCAAGCTACGTGACCGCGCTCGGTCGCTACGACATGCTGCCGAACTACATGAGCTCGGCGACTTACACCAAGTTTGCGCAGGAGACGGTGGTGCGGGAGAAGGTGATCATCGACAAGCTGGGGCTGGCGAAGGAAGTCAAGACGAACTGAGCACGAACAGCTCGTCCACCAGCCGCGTCGCCAGTTCCGGCTTCACGGCGTCGCCCCCGAACACAAGGCGAAACACGATCGGCGCAATCAGGTGATCGATCACCTGCTGCGGCTCCGGTGCGTGCTCTCCGCGAGCGCGCGCCTGCTCGACCAGCGTCAGCGCTTCCTTGCGGCGGTTGCGCAGGCAGTCGGTGTCCGAATCGCCGTTGGCCAGCGCGGCTGCGGCTTTCAGCAACGAGGTATTGCGCGGCTTGGCCAGGTGCTCGATGAGTTCGCGCGCCCAGGCTTCCAGGTCTTCGCGCAGGGTGCCGGTGTCTGGCAGCGGGCGGTTCGGGTCGAGCCGGTGGGTGGCCGTCTCCGCCAATAGCCCCTGCAGATCGCCCCAGCGCCGGTAGATGCTGGAGGCGCTGACGCCCGCGCGCTCGGCCACGGCCGGCACGGTGACGCGCTCCCGCCCTTGTTCGGCCACGAGTTCTTCGAGGGCGGTGCGCACCAGCGCCTGCACCTGCGCGCTGCGGCCACCGGGACGTTTGTGGGGAAGGGCGATGTCGTTCATGGTCGGACTTTAACGCAAAGATATTTGCTTTAGTTGATTCGCAGGTCTAGAATCGCAAAAGCAAAAAAAGTTGCATTAAGGATTCGCCATGCCATCCACCTGCCCCGACCTTGCAGTCAGCACCGCCGACCTCGCCGCCCGCGCCAAGCCGTGGCGCCTGTCGGCACGCGCGGCTTTTCCGTTGCTGGCCGCCGTGCTGTTCGCCTTCTTCTTCGCGGCCGCCGCACCGTCGCCGCTGTTCGTGGTGTTCCAGCACGCCTGGCACTTCTCGTCTTCGCTGCTCACGGTGGCTTTTGCGATCTACGCGATTGCGCTGCTGCTCTCGCTGCTGGTCGCCGGCTCGCTGTCGGACCACATCGGACGGCGGCCGGTGGTGCTGGCGGCGCTGGTGCTGCAAGCGGTGGCGATGGGGCTTTTTCTGCTGGCGAACGGTATCGGCGGGCTGATCGTCGCTCGCGTGGTGCAGGGCGTGGCCACGGGTATCGCGAGCGGCGCCTTGAGCGCGGCGGTGGTCGAGGCCGCGCCGGCTTCGCGCAAGCGGCTGGGGGCGTTGATCACGAGCGTGTCGCCGCTCGCCGGTCTGGCGTTGGGCGCGTTGCTGACGGGCATGGCCGTGAAGTTCTCGGTCCAGCCGGTAGTGCTGGTGTTCGGCGTGCTGGCCGCTGTGTTCGCGCTGGGTGCGGCGGTGGTGCTGTGGATGCCCGAGACCGTCACGCCGCGCGCCGGCGCTCTGGCCTCGCTGGTGCCGCGCGTGTCGATTCCTGTGCGCGCACGGGCCGAGTTCACGCGCGGGCTGCCGGTGTTCGTCGTGGTGTGGGCGCTCGGCGGGTTGTATCTGTCGCTCGCGCCGTCGTTGATGCTGCATGTGTTCGGCATCGACAACGGCGTGGTCAACGGCCTCACGGTGGCGGTGCTCTCCGGCATGGGCGCGATTGCGCCTACCTTGCTCGGACGCTTCGCCGCGCCACGGCCCGTCATCCTCGGCATGGCAAGCATCGCGGTCGGGCTGGGGCTGCTGCTCGCGTCGCTCGTCACCCGTTCGCTTGCGCTGTTCTTCGTCGGCACTGCGGTGGCGGGCATCGGCTTCGGCGGTGCGTTCTCGGCGCTGGTGCAGACGCTGGCGCCACTGGCGCAATCGCACGAGCGCGGCGAACTGTTCGCGGCGATCTTCGTCGTGAGCTATCTCGCGTTCAGCCTGCCCGCGATGCTGGCGGGTTTCCTGGTGGCGCCGCTGGGGTTGCTGAACACGACGGAAGGCTACGCGGCGGTGTTGCTGCTGATCGCTGCTTTCGGCGTCTGGAGCCAGTGGTCGGTGTTGCGCCGTGGCGCGCATTGACGCGCAATGGCGCGCAGCTCAAACATGTCAAGTGCGGTATCCCTTCGTCAATTAAGCGTTAACCCTATGTAATTCATTCGTCTTCTAGCGAAGAAACACTCGGATGCAGTCCTGTGGCGCAAAGGCCCGGACTTCTTAACTGTCGCGCCCGATAACGGAGCGGCGAATTCCCCATCCTGGAGTGATACGAATGAAAAAATCCCTGCTTGTTCTGGCCGCGCTCGCGGCTTGCGGTGCCGCGTCGGCGCAATCGACCGTAACGCTGTTCGGCGTGGTCGACGCCGCCTACCGCAACGTATCGAACAAGAGCGAATCGACGAACCCCTTCGGCCCCTTCTACAGCGTGAAGGCCAGCCGCACCGAACTGGCCAATTCGGGCCTGAGCTCCAGCCGCCTCGGCTTCCGCGGCGTGGAAGACCTGGGCGGCGGCCTGTCGGCCAGCTTCTGGCTCGAATCCCCGATCACCAACGACGACGGCGCCACTGGCCTCAGCAACTTCAGCCGCCGCTCGACTGTGAGCATTGCCGGCAGCTTCGGCGAAATCCGCCTCGGCCGCGACAAGACCGCCACCGTGCTGAACGAAGAGCAGTTCGATCCGTTCGCCGACACCGGCATCGGCGGCTCGCTGATCATCGACGCCAACGAAACCAGCGTGTCGGGCACAGGCTACGGCAGCAACAGCACGTACAAGCGCGCGGGCAACATGGTGCAGTACTTCCTGCCGCGCAACCTGGGCGGCTTCTACGGCAACGTGGGCTACAGCCTGCACGAGCTCACCCGCACCTCGCCGGACTCCGTGGCCGGCGCCGACAAGACCAACACCGGCCGCCACATTGGTGGACGCGTCGGCTACGCGTCCGGCCCGCTCGACGTGGCTGCCAGCTACGCGCAGAACGACACGAGCTTCACGACCGGCACTGGTGCCGCCGCCGTGGCGCGCCCGGGCAAGATCAAGACCTTCAACCTCGGCGCGACTTACGACTTCGGCATGGTCAAGGTGTTCGGCGAGTACTCGCGCTCGAAGGACCAGCGCGATCCGCTGAATGCCTTCACCCGTGTGCCGGACGTCGACCTCACCGGCTACCTGATCGGCGTGACCGTGCCGATCGGCCCGGGCCAGATCCGCGCTTCGTACTCGCAGGTCAAGTACGACTTCAACCGCGTGCCGGCTCTCGGCATCGTGAACGCTCCCGATCCGAAGGCCAACAAGTTCGCACTGGGCTACGTGCACAACCTGTCGAAGCGCACTGCGCTCTACGGCACGATCGCGCGCGTCAGCAACAAGAACGGCGCGGGTCTCACGGTTGGCGCCGGCCCGTCGTATGTCGCCGCGTACAACCGCGTCGCGCTGCAGCCCAAGTCGTCGACCGGCTACGAGTTCGGCATTCGCCACGCGTTCTGAGCCGTATAGCCCTATCGAGTTTTCTCCAAGGGTCTCTTGACCGATCCTTTTAGCCCGCTTCGTGCGGGCTTTTTTTATTTCCTTGTTGCATTCGTGCCGACAGCACGGCGCGCGCCGCTTCGGCAAAACCCGCGCCGCGCTCGCCCTGCGTCACATAGCGCGGCAGGTGCTCCAGCTGCGGCACGAAGCGCGCGACGTTCGCCACGCCGATGCTGTGCGCGAAGGTGCGAAACATCAGTTGGTCGTTGGTGGAATCTCCCACGTAGGCCCAGCGGTCCATTTCGTCGTCGAGCGTGCGGCCCCACAACTCGCGCACGATCCAGCGCGCGCCCTCGAGCTTGTCGTTGTCGCCGTACCAGCCGTTGATGTGGATGCTGCTCACGGTGGCGTGCATGCCCTCGCTGCGCATCAGCGCGACCACCTGCGCGATGGTGGCGTCGTTCAGCTGCACGAACTCGCTGTGGTCGATGGCGATGTCGGTCTCGCGCCCCGACGAGTCGGTCGCTCGCCCGACGCCCGGCATCTCGCGCTCGATGCGCTCCAGCACGGCCTGCATGCGCGCGAAGTTGGCGGCACGCGTGGCGGCATCCTGCTGGTAGCGCTTCTCGACCCTGCCATCGGCCGAAGGCAGCAGCGCCACCGCACCGTTCTCCGCCACGATGGCGTCGACGGGCCAGGCGTTGACGAAGGGCAGGCTCCATCCCACCGGCCGGCCGGTGATCGCCACCACGGAGAGCCCCGCGGCCTTGAGATCGCCCAGCGCCTGCAGCGCATCGGGCGTGATCGCGCCTTCGTGGGTCAGCGTGTCGTCGATGTCGGTGAAGACGCCAACGAGCGCGCTACGTGCCGTCGCCTCCCAGCGGGTCAGCGGCAACAGGTGGTGGGGAGAGGCGGGCAGGGGAGGCGACGTGGACATGGCAAGGAAACCAGAAGGAGCCGCGATCCTACCGGCGCTTGCTTTCGTGTAGCATCCCGCCCCCGCCGCGCCATCGAGGCCGGCGCGGCGTTTTCCATGCCTCACATCCTCGTCGACAACCTCCGCAAGACCTATCGAATTTCCGAGCGCGACCCGGGCGTGATGGGCGCGCTGCGCGGGCTCGTGCAGCGCCGCCATCGCACGGTGGAGGCGCTGTCGGGCGTCTCGTTCTCGCTCGAGCGCGGCGAACTGCTCGGCTTCATCGGGCCGAACGGCGCGGGCAAGTCGACCACCATCAAGATCCTCTCGGGCATCCTGCGGCCTGACGGCGGGCGCGTAGAGATCGACGGGCGCGACCCTTTTGCCGACCGCGAGCGCCACGTGGCGCGCATCGGCGTGGTCTTCGGCCAGCGCACGCAGCTGTGGTGGGATCTGCCCGTGGGCGACGGCTTCGACCTGCTGCGCGACATCTATCGCGTGGACCCGGTGCGCTACCGCCGCACACGCGACGAGCTGGTCGCGCTGCTGCATCTGGAGCGCGTGCTCGACCAACCGGTGCGCCAGCTCTCGCTGGGCCAGCGCATGCGCGCAGAAATTGCTGCGGCGCTGTTGCACGAACCCGACATTCTTTTTCTCGACGAGCCGACCATCGGACTCGACGCGCCGTCGAAACTCGCCGTGCGCGACTTCGTGCGCCGCGCCAACCGCGAGCGCGGCACCACCGTGCTGCTGACCACGCACGACATGCATGACATCGAGGCGCTGGCCCGTCGCGTGATCGTCATCGGCCACGGCCGCGTGCTGGCCGACAGTCCGGTGGAGGCCCTGCGCGCGCAGGTGATGGCCGAGCGCCGGCTGGTGGTCGACTTTGCACAGGACGTGGAACTGCCGTTGCAGGTGGCCGGTGCGAAGGTGCATTCGCGTGACGGCCAGACACTGGTGCTCGACTTCGACCCCGCGGTGACCACCGCACCGGCACTGATCGCACGCATCGCGGCCGAGCATGCGGTGGAAGACATCCGCCTCGAAGGCCTGGCCATCGAAGCCGTGATCGCGCGCTTCTATGCCATGCATGGAGCGGCCGAAGCGTGACGATGAAGCCGCCGGCCTTCGCGCGCCCCTACATCGCGGCCTTCGCCTCACGCTTCTTGCAGATGCTGCAGTACCGCACGGCCGCGCTCGCGGGCTTTGCGACGCAGTGCTGGTGGGGCGGCATCAAGGTGATGGTGTTCGCTGCGTTCTATGGCGGGACGGCCATCGCGGGAGCGGGTTTGCCGATGTCGCTCGCACAGGCCATCACCTACACCTGGCTCGCGCAGGGGCTGCTGGTGCTGCTTCCGTGGCAGGGTGATCCGGAAGTGGCGCAGGCAGTGCGCACCGGCGCGGTGGCCTACGACCGGTTGCGCCCGGTTGACGCCTACGCGCTGTGGTTCGCGCGCAGTGCCGGCTGGATCGCGGCGCGCGTGCTGCCGCGCATGGCGCTGATGGCTGCCTTCGCCGCGGTCGCGTTGCCACTGATGGGCTTGGGCGATTGGGCCTGGCAACTGCCCGTGAGTGCGGCGGCGGGTGTCGCGTTCCTGTTGTCGGCGCTGCTCGCTCTGCTGCTTTCGACGGCGATGGTGATGCTGCTCAACGTGGGGATCACGGCGGCACTCAACGAGCGCGGCATCAACGCGGTGGCGACACCCGTGATCATCGTGCTCTCGGGCAACCTGTTGCCGCTCGCGCTGTTGCCGGACGCCTGGCAGACCGCACTGCTGATCCAGCCATTGGCCGGGCTCATGGACATTCCGGCGCGGCTGTACTTCGGGCAATTGAGCGGCTGGCATGCGCTGGGCGGGTTGGGGCTGCAGTGTTTCTGGATCGTTGTGCTGGTCACGTTGGGCCGGTTTGCGATGGGGCGGACCATGCGCAGTCTGCAGATTCAGGGTGGCTAGGGTGGAAGCTTGTCTTTTGATTTGCTGCATTGTTTCGGGGAGCAGTCGTTGATCGGCCCGCACAACGGCAGCGCTCATGTGCGAATGGCATCGGGTGCTCCCCGCAGCGAAATAAAGGAGGAGCCGAAGGCGGGGGACATTCGCGGAGGGGAGTACCCGGTGTCATTCGCACGCACCCCGAACAAAAGCCACTGAGATGCACTCACTACCCCTTTTCTTCCGGCTGGTGCAGACCTCCATCGGCGCCCAGGCGCGCTACCCAGTTTCGGCACTGATGCTGACGCTAGGCCAGTTCCTCGGGTCCGGCATCGAGGTGATTGCCGTCTGGGCGCTGTTCCATCGCTTCGGTGAAGTGCAGGGCTGGCACATCGGCGAGGTGGCGCTGTTCTACGGGCTGGTGAACTGCATGTTTGCGCTGGCCGATGCGCTGGGCCGCGGCTTCGACGTGCTCGGCACGGAGTTCCTGCGCACAGGTGCATTCGACCGCTTGCTGCTGCGCCCGCGTTCGCTCGCACTGCAGTTGATGGGCAACGACTTCCGCATCAGCCGCACAGGGCGCTTGCTGCAGGGTGTGGCGGTGATCGTGTTCGCCACGCACCAGGCGGCCATCGCATGGACTCCGGCCACGGTGGCGATCGCGCTGTTCGCCATTGCCGGTGGGGTTGCACTGTTCCTCGGCATCCTGGTGCTGCAGGGCACGCTGTCGTTCTGGACCGTCGAGAGCCTGGAGATCGCCAACGTGCTGACTTATGGCGGCGTGCAGGCGGCGCAGTACCCGTTGGCGCTGTATGCGCAGTGGTTCCGCCGCGTGCTGACTTTTATCGTTCCACTGGCCTGCGTGGCGTACTACCCGGTGCTGGCGATTCTGGGCAAGGCTGATCCGCTGGGAGCACCCGGGTGGGTGGGCATGGTGTCGCCGCTCGCGGGATTCGTGTTTTTCGCGGCGGCGTTCGGGGCGTGGCGCTTCGGGTTGCGCCACTACGCCTCGACGGGCAGCTAGCGCGCCATCAACCGGCGCTCTGCAGCGCCAACCCCGCATGCTCGCGCAGCGGATGAAAGTGGATCTTCGGAAACCGCTCCTGCGCCAGCCGCACGTCGTACGGCGAGGTGCACAGGAAGGCCAGCGTATCGGCCGCGTCCTTGGCCATGCGCACCGGATACGCGTTGACGAACTCGCGCAGCTCGGCCGGGGTGTCGGCCGTGATCCAGCGTGCGCCGGTGTACTGGCAGCCTTCGAGCCGCACGTCGGCGTCGTACTCGGCCTTCAGGCGGTGCTGCACCACTTCAAACTGCAGTTGGCCGACCGCGCCCAGCAGCATCGGGCCGCCGACTTCGGGGCGGAACACCTGGATCGCGCCTTCTTCGCCGAGCTGGGCCAGGCCCTGCTGCAACTGCTTGGTACGCAACGGGTTCTTCAGGATCACGGTCATGAACAGCTCGGGCGCGAAGAAAGGCAGCCCGGTGAACTGCAGGCTCGCGCCGTCGGTGATGGTGTCGCCCAGCTGCACGCCGCCATGCGTGGTGAAGCCCACGATGTCGCCCGCATAGGCCTCTTCCACCGCCTCGCGGCGCTGGCTCATGAAGGTCACGACGCTGGTGGGCCGCAGCTCCTTGGCGGTGCGCTGCACCTTGAGCTTCATGCCCGGCGTGTACTTGCCCGAGGCCATGCGCACGAAGGCGATGCGGTCGCGGTGGTTGGCGTCCATGTTGGCCTGCACCTTGAAGACCACGCCAGCGAAGTCCTTGTCCTCGGGCTGGATCTCCTTGACCACCGGCTGGCGGTTGACCATGGTGGTGCTGGTGCGCGACTGCGGCTGCGGCGCGAGGTCGACCAGTGCGTCGAGCACTTCCATCACACCGAAGTTGTTCACGCCGGAGCCGAAGAACACGGGCGTCTGCTTGCCAGCCAGGAAGGCTTCGCGGTCCCAGGTGGGCGATGCGCCGGTGGCCAGCTCCATGCTGTCCATGGCGGTCTCGAAGTCGGCGCCGAAGCGCTTGGTGAGCGTGTCGCGCTCGGTCAGCGGGATGGTCTCGAAGTCCTGCGGCAGACGTTCGCTGCCCGACTCGAACACCGTCATCGCCTGCGTGCGCAGGTTCATGATCCCGCGGAAGGTCTTGCCCTGCCCCACGGGCCAGGTCATGGGCACGCAGGGCATGCCGAGTTCGCGCTCCACCTCGTCGAGGATGTCCAGCGGCTCGCGCACTTCGCGGTCCATCTTGTTGACGAAGGTGATGATGGGCGTGTCGCGCTGGCGGCAAACCTCGATCAGCCGCCGCGTCTGCGCTTCCACGCCGTTGGCTGCGTCGATCACCATCAGAGCCGAGTCGACGGCGGTGAGCACGCGGTAGGTGTCTTCCGAGAAGTCCTTGTGGCCGGGCGTGTCGAGCAGGTTGATCACGTGGTCGCGATACAGCATCTGCATGACCGAAGAGGCCACCGAAATGCCGCGCTGCTTTTCGATTTCCATCCAGTCGGAGGTGGCATGGCGCGAGGCCTTGCGCGCCTTCACCGAGCCGGCGATCTGGATCGCGCCGGAGAAAAGCAGCAGCTTTTCGGTCAGCGTGGTCTTGCCGGCGTCAGGGTGGGAAATGATCGCGAAGGTGCGGCGGCGGCGGGTTTCGGCAACAAAAGACAAGGTGGGCAATCTGCGGGGGAATGCCGCGATTTTAGAAGGTCGCCCCGCGGCGGCCCCGGCCGAGGGGCAGACGGCGTCAATCCCGGATGCCGCTCCAGCGGTACGCGCGGGCCGAGTTCGTCGAAAAGAACTTCGTCTTCGCCTGCCCGGTCTTGTCCCGCATGAACCACAGGGCTGAGTCCAGAATGTCGCGAAACGGGGCCGCGCGCAGGCTGTTGGGCCAGTCGCTGCCGAACAGGCACCGGTCTTCGCCGAACAGTTCCCACAGGGTGTCCAGGCGGTTGCGGGCCTGTGCCGAGTCGCTCGCGTTCAAGGGAATCTGGGAGATCTTCGCGAACACCCCGGGATGCGCCGCCAGCGCCCGCAGGTTGTGCAGGAAGGTCTGTTCCTGATGGGCCGGGATGACGGCACCGGGCAGGTGGTCGACCACGATCCTCAGTTCCGGCACCTGGTGGGCGATCTCCAGCAGGGCCTCTATCAGCCGTGCATCGGGGTTGGCGCTGTCGAGGCTGCGGCCGCTTTCGGCCAGGGCGCGCAGGCCGTCGATGAATGCGGGGTTTCGAACATCTTCGCGCAGGTCGCGATCCCAGAGGTTTCCGCATCGGATGCCGAGAAACAGGGGCTCGGCCGCCAGCCGTTCCAGCGTGGGGAGAAAGTCGCCCGCGCCGGGCACCAGGTTGCCTACGAAGCCGAGCATCCGGGCGTCGTCGCGCAGCGTTTCCAGCAGCCAGAAATTGTCGTCATGCCAGGGACTGGCTTCGACGGCGATGGCGCCGGTAATGCCATGCTTCTTCGACACAGCGAAGTAGTCCGCAGGGAGCGTGGGCCGATGGATCGCATCGCCCTTCGGAGGCCACGGAATGCCTTGCGGGCGGTGAGGATCGAACAGGTGAATGTGCGAATCGACGATCGGTCCGGTGTAGATGCCGGAACCCACGCCGGGCGCTTCCAGCCAGAGTTCGGGCGTCATTGCAGATTGACGAACATGCCGCCATCCACCAGCAACGCAGCGCCCGTGACATAGCGGGCCATGTCCGACGCCAGGAAGACGACCGGGCCGGCGATGTCCTCGGGCGCGCCCAGCCGGCCCAGCGTGGTGCGTCGGATCATGTAGGCGCGCTTTTCCTCGTCGGCCAGGTCTTCCTGGTTGATGTCGGTGGCAATGGTGCCCGGCAGCACGGTGTTGCAGCGGATGCCGTACGGTCCGAGTGCGATGGCGCAGGACTGCATCAGCGAGTGCAGCCCTGCCTTGGTCGGTGTGTAGTGCGTCTGCATGCCACCCCCGACCAGCGCGCTGATGGAGCTGACGGCGATGATGGCGCCGCCCGTGCCTTGCTTCTTCATCTGGTTGGCGGCGGCCTGGACCGCGAAGTAGGCGCCGTTCAGGTTGGTGTCGACCGTGCGCAGGTAGGTCTCGCGGGGCATGTCGAGAAAGGAATGGAAGGGGCAGATGCCGGCGTTGTTGACGAACACGTCCACGCTCCCGAAGGCGTCGAGCGCCGCCGCGACCAGCCTGCCGCCGGTGTCCAGGTCGGCGGCATCGCTGCCCACTTCGATGCTGTGGCCGCCGAAGCCGGAGATTTCCTCCATCAGCGAGAAGGCGGCCGTTCGGCCCTGGGCACTGCCGCTGTGCCCGATGACGACGCGCGCTCCCTGGTGCGCGCATTCCAGCGCGACGGCGCGGCCGATGCCGCGCGAGGCACCGGTCACGATCACGGTCTTGTCGGCAAGCAGCATGTGCGGTGCTCCTTCAGGTGGGTGATTCGGGCGAAAAGGCGAAAACCGGCAGCAGCTCGACGCTGACGGGGGAATGGTCGGGGTGGGTCTGCATGATGTCCGCCATGTAGGCCCACCAGCGCTGCATCACGGGCGAGTCGGGCAGCGCTTCGAGCAGATCGTTGCGCCGGTAGTGCATGACACCGTAGAGCGCGCCGTTCGTCTCGTCGAGAAAGATGCGGTAGTCCTCGATGCCGGACTCCTGCAGTAGTGCCGCCAGCTCGGGCCACAGGGCATCGTGCCGGCGCCGGTATTCCGCCGCCTGGCCCGGGTTCAGCTGGAGCCTGAAAGATCGCACGGGCATCGCTTGCGCACCTTCAATGGCTGTAGGGCCGCTCGAGCATGCATTCCGGGTTCAGGCGCACACCGAAGCCGGGCTTGTCGAGCTGGTTCACCGACATTCGGCCCTGCTGCGGAATCGGTTCGTCGAGCAGCAGCGGGTTGAACATCGGCACCACCTCATCGGCCTTGGGCGCCATCATCAGGAACTCGGCAAACGGACTGTTGTGCCGCGTGATGACGAAGTGATAGCTGTAGACCGACGAGCCGTGCGGCACCACCAGCGCACCGTGCGCGTCGGCCAGCGCGGAGATCTTGATCAGCTCCGTGAGGCCGCCGCACCAGTTCACGTCGGGCTGGATGATGTCGCAGCATCCCATCTCGAGCAGCAGGCGGAAGCCCCAGCGCGTGGCCTCGTGCTCGCCGGTGGAGACCATCATGCCGGCGGGCATGTTCTTGCGCAGCGCCGCATAGCCCCAGTAGTCGTCCGGCGGCAGCGCCTCTTCGATCCACTTGAGCCTGAAATCTGCGGCGGCGTGCGCCAGCCGCGTGGCGTAGTTGAGGTCCAGGCTCATCCAGCAGTCGTACATCAGCCAGAAGTCGGGGCCGACCTGCTCGCGCATGTGGGCCAGCTTCTCGAGGTTGCGCCGCAGGCCTTCCTCGCCTTCGGCCGGGCCGTGCTGCAGCGGCAGCTTGCCGCCGATGAACCCCATCTGCTTGGCGAGGTCCGGGCGCGCGCCGGTGGCATAGAACTGCAGTTCGTTGCGCACGGCGCCGCCGAGCAACTGGTGCACCGGCTCCTGGCGCAGCTTGCCCATCAGGTCCCAGAGCGCGAGGTCGACCGCGGAGAGCGTGTTCAGCACGATGCCCTTGCGGCCGTAGTACAGAGTCGACTGGTACATCTGGTCCCAGATCTTCTCGACGTCGGTGACGCGGGCGCCTTCGATGAAGCGCGCCAGGTGCTTCTCCACGATGAAGGCTCCCGGCTCGCCGCCGGTCGTGACCGCGAAGCCCACGGTGCCGTCGCTCGCCTCGACTTCCACCACCAGCGTGCCGAGCACGTTGATGCCGAAGCTGCGGCGGCTCTGGCGGTATTCGGGGTACTTGCTCATCGGCGTCGAGATGTGGTCGTCGATCCAGTGCCCGTCGGACTGGTCGTGGTAGTCGGCCCCGCCGCCACGCAAGGTGTAGGCACGAACCTGTTTGATGGTCTGGGAAGTCATGGACAGCAGCTTTCTTCGGGGGTCAATGCGCCCAGCGCAGAACCATCGCGTCGAGGTTGCGGGCGATTTCGATCAGCCCGGCTTCGGTCGCGGGATGCAGCGCGGGGATCGGATGCCGCGCCATGTCGCAGCGGATGATTCCGCCGGCCTTCATCAATGCCTTGCTGGCCAGCAGGCCGCACTGCCGGTTCTCGTAGTTGATGAGGGGCAGCCATCGCTCGTAGCCGCGCATCGCCTGTTCGCGGTTCCCCGCGAGGTAGTCGCGAATGATCGGTTGCAGGCCGTCGGGATAGCCGGCGCCCAGGATGCCGCCGGTCGCGCCGGCTTCCAGGTCGGCGAACAGCGTGATGGCCTCCTCGCCGTCCCACGGTCCCTCGATGGCATCGCCGCCCAGGCGGATCAGCTCGCGCAGCTTGCCGGCCGATTGCGCCACCTCGATCTTGAAATAGCAGACCGCCGGCACGTCGTGCGCGAGCTGCGCCAGGAAGGCCGCGGACAGCGGCGTGCCGCTCATCGGGGCGTCCTGCAACATGATCGGTATGTCGAGGCCGTCGGCCACGCGCCGGTAGAACTCCCCCACCCCTGACTCACTGGCCCGAATGGTGGCGCCGTGGTACGGCGGCATGATCATGACCATGGCCGCACCTGCCTGCGCAGCGCGCTTGCTGCGCTCGGCGCAGATCTGGGAGCTGAAATGGCTGGTGGTCGCGATGACCGGCACGCGTCCGGCCACGTGCTCGAAGATCGTGGCGGTGAGAATTTCCCGCTCGCGGTCCGACAGGGAGAATTGCTCCGAATAATTGGCCAATATGCACAGCCCGTCGGCGCCCGCTTCGATGATGAAATCGATGCAGCGCTTCTGGCCGTCGAGATCGAGTTCGCCCCGCTCGTCGAAAATCGTCGGGGCGACCGAAAAGGCGCCCGTATACCGCGCTTTGCGCTGTCCGGAGCGCATCATTGCAGCCACCCGAGGGACGTCGCCGCCTTGACCGCCTCGGGAATGATCAATTTCTCGTGCGGCTCGAAGATCGGTTTCGGCAGGTCGCTCGGCTTGTAAAAGCCCGCGGGCGTGTTGCTCGTCAATTTGCCGCTGCGGTAGCGCGTGATATAGAGCAGCGACAGGTAATGCCCACGCTTTGATTCGCTGAATTCAAGGATCTTGATGAATTGAGGCCCGTCGGCCACCACGTCCGTTCCCAATTCGTCCTTGCACAGCCGTTCCCATGCGTTGTCGATGGATTCATTGAAATTGTGCATGACACCAGGGTTGTGCCATTGCCCTGCAAAAGGCTCGTCGGGCTGCCTTTCCTTGCTTGGCCGTTGTGTCAGCCAGACATTGCCGTCTTCATCGAAGATCACCAGTTCGGTGGATATTTTCTTGTAGGTCTTTACGAATTCCTCGTAAAGCCGCTGCGGCAATACCCTCGCTCCTACGTCGGAGCGAATTCTTTGCAAGATGGAAATTTCCTCATCTATCAGTGCTTCATTCCAAGACATTTTCATTCATCCTGTGACGTAGGGTTAAAGAAGGTCTCCTCTGGCTGCCCGTTCGCGAATGGAGGTAATGGAATTATTCTTCGTAATG
This sequence comes from Variovorax nivicola, assembly GCF_051216475.1. Taxonomy (NCBI): domain Bacteria; kingdom Pseudomonadati; phylum Pseudomonadota; class Betaproteobacteria; order Burkholderiales; family Comamonadaceae; genus Variovorax; species Variovorax nivicola. Next base: position 25,439 of record NZ_JBPJZK010000022.1, read on the forward strand.
AAATAGGTTTAATAGCCGGTTTTACTGGAAATAACCGCAATATTATTTAGCAACATATATGCCATGTGCTGCACTGCAGCAGGGGAAATGAATGGTGCCTTGGTGGTGCAAATCAATTGCCACATCGGGCTGAAAAGTTATGTCACTCCGATCTTTCGCATTTCATTCTCTGAGCCGAATAGCGGGCAGGTGGCTCTACTTTTACGGTGGCCGGGACAACCCGGTTTCATCCAGGCGAGGCGGTGTTCGGGCGTACCGCGCGTGCAGGCTTCGCGTGCGCCGGGTGTGCTCTTTTCCTGCACCAAAACGCGACCTGAAGCTGTATTGCGGGGCTTGCGCTGCACCGGGAAAAGCAGGCGCCCGGGTGTGCGGCGGTGCTCATTCGCCGCGTGCCGGCAGCATTGGCTCCGACGCGGCATTTGCGTCGCGCCGCTTGGGTCGGCCGGGAATGGGCTTGGCCAGCAGGGCTTGCGGCCCGTCGCGCCGGTAGTCCGCGACCCAACGAAACACCGTCCGGCGGTTCAGGCCATAGACCAGCGCGACCTGGGCCACGCTGCACCCCTCGTTCACGGCAGCAACCGCCCGTTGCCGCAGGGTCTGCAGCAGCCGGTGGTCCAGGCTGCGGGCGTCAAACTTGGCATTCATGATCGACGGCCTTGCGCAAGGCGGTGGATCGGAGCGCGCCCCAGATACCCAGGCCCTGCAGCACGAGCAGTGCGGCGAACGGGAGCGAGACCGACAGGTTGGTGCCGACCGGAAGATGCCCGACCAGCGCGGAGCTGGCACCGGCGCAGACCATCATCCCGCAGCCCAGCAGGCTCGCAGTGGCGCCGGCCCGGTCGGGGTACAGCGTCATGGTCAGCGCCACGACGTTGGAGAACAGCAGGCCCTGGCCGAAGTTCGTCAGCATCACGCCGGCCAGCAGGCTCGGCAGCACCAGCGAGCCGGGCGTGCAGAGCATCGCGAAGATGCCCAGCACGCAGGCGACGAGGCCGGCCAGCATCAGGGTGCGGCCGCTCACGGTGCGGATGAGCGTGCGGTTGAGCAGCGTGCCGGCGAGGTAGCAGATGCCCGCGAGCAGTGCGGTGGTGCCGAAGTAGGAAGGGCTTTGCTTCAGCCGGTCCTGGATGACGAAGGGGCCGATGATGTTCCAGATCAGGAAGACCGACAGGCTGCATCCGAGCGCCAGCGTCGCCGACAGGAACCGCGGATTGCCCAGGATCAGCACATAGCCGCCGAGCGACTGGCGCAGGGTTTTGCGCCGGCTCGGCGGGAGCGACTCCTGCAGCCTGAAGCTGAGCGCCAGCAGCAGCGCGCTGTAGCCCGCATACAGCGCGAAGTTCCAGCGCCAGCCGGCGTACTGCTCGATCAGGCCGCCGATGAAAGGCGCCAGCACCGGGCCCAGGCCCCAGGCAAGGCTGAGGTAGACCACCGCCACATAGAAGCGCTCGCCATGGATGTTGTCGACCAGCAGCGCACGCGCCACCACCTGGCAGGCGCCGATGGCAAAGCCCTGCATCGCCCGGCCGATGAGCAGCTGCGTGATGTCGCCGGCCAGCATCGCGACAAGGCTGCCCGCGATGAAGAGCGCCAGGCCCGGCAGGATGGCCGGCAGCCTGCCGCGCCCGTCGGCGATCAGGCCGAAGAACAACTGGCCCAGCGCGTAGGCAATCAGCGTGATCGAGATGCTTCCCTGCATCACGATCGCACTGACACCGAATTCGCGCCCGATGGAGGGCATGCTGGGCGCGTAGAGGTCGATCGCGATGCCGCTGACGCTGTTCAGCAGCGGCGCGATGACGATGACGAAGTTCTCGTAGGACCTCGTCTGCTGCTGCTGCGTGGATGCCGGGTTCATGGCCGTTCCTCCTCGGTAAAGAGTGCGGGGCCCGGGGCCGGGTCGCGACCGCCGGGCTGATGTCTGGCATGCCTGGCGCGCGCGCTTTTCACGGCGACGGCCTGCCCAAATAGAGTTCCCGCACCTGCGGGTCGTGCATGAGCGAGCGGGCCGCGCCGGAGAGCGCGACGGTGCCCATCGACAGGATGTAGGCGCGGTCCGAGATGCGCAGGGCTTCCATGGCGTTCTGCTCGACCATCAGGATCGTGACGGCCTCCTTGCGGCGGATCTCCGCGATGGCCTCGAAGACTTCCTGCAGCATCTTGGGCGAGAGCCCGGCCGAGGGTTCGTCGAGCAGCAGGATGTGGGGCCGCGGCATGAGCGCACGCGCCAGCGCCAGGATCTGCCGCTCGCCGCCCGACAGCGAAGCGGCACGCGCGCCGAACTTGCGCCCGAGCATCGGGTACAGCGCGCAAAGCTCGCGCATGCGCTGCTCGCACTGCGTGTTGCCCAGGTAGTGGCCGCCGACCAGCATGTTCTCGCGCACCGTCAGCGCGCTGAAGACGTTCTCGGTCTGCGGCACGAAGCCGAGGCCGCAGCGGCGGATCTTGTCGTGTGCCGGCATCCTCGAAACGTCCTGGCCCTCGAGCAGCACCGCGCCGCTGCGCGGCGGCACGAAGCCGGCAATGCTCTTGAGCAGCGTGGACTTGCCGCAGCCGTTCGGCCCGAGCAGCGTCACGATCTCCGCCCTTGCGGCATGCAGCGTGATGCCCTTGAGGATGTCCACCTCGGCCGTGTAGCCGGCGACGACCTGTTTGACCTCGATCATGGGAGCGCCTCCTCAAGCTCGGGCTCCTCGGCGCGCCCGAGATAGGCGCGCACCACTTCCTCGTTGCGCACGAGTTCGTCGGGGCGGCAGTCGGCGACGATGCGCCCCCGGTCCAGCACGATGCAGCGCGTGCAGACCTCGCGGATGAACTGCATGTCGTGCTCGACGATCAGCATCGTCATGCCCTGGGCATTGAGGGCCTGCAGGGCGAGCACGATGTCGCGCCGCAGGTTGGGATGCACGCCCGCCGTCGGTTCGTCGAGGATCAGCAGCCGGGGCTGCGCCATCAGCGCGCAGACGATGCCCAGCAGCTTCTTCTGTCCGCCGGACAACGCGGCCGCCGGCAGGTCGCGCACGGGGGCCAGCAGCAGCTGGTCGAGCAACTCCCCGGCTTTCTTCAATGCGGCCTGCTCGGTGCGGCGCGCTGCTGCGCTACGCATCAGCGTGGCCCAGATGCCGTGGTGCGCGGTGGCGGCTGCAACGGCCACTTCGAGCACCGACATCTTGCGTGGCATCGAGGGCAGCTGAAAGGTGCGCCCGATGCCTGCCGCGACCACGCGGTGAACCGGCAGCCCGTCGATGCGATCGCCGGCCAGGCGGACGGCACCCCGGTCGATCGTCTCGAAGCCGTTGATGGTGTTGAGCAGGGTGCTCTTGCCCGACCCGTTGGGTCCGAGCAGGCCGACGATTTCGCCGGATGCGACGTTGAAGCTCACGTCCTGCAGCACGTGATTGCCGCTAAAGGCCTTGGCGACGGCCTTCACGTCGAGCAAAGCGGAATTGGATGCGGCGCTCATGGCATCTTCCGGATCTTCTCCGGCACCAGTCCTTCGCTGCGCCACATCAGGCAGGCCAGCAGGATGAGCCCGATGAGGCCCAGGCGCAGGGCGCCGGCCTGGTCCGAGCCGAAGCCCATCACCTGCCTGGCGAAGGGCGCAAGCACGTTCGCCGCCTGGACCAGCAGCACGCCGATGAGCACTCCGGCCGTGCTGCCGACGCCGCCGATCATCAGCATGGTCCACAGCAGGAAGGTCTCCGCGGGGAGCATGTAGTCGGGGCTCACGAAGCTCATGTAATGGGCATAGAGCGAGCCTCCGAGCGCCGTGATGGCGGCGCCGGCCATGAGGGTGCGCGACTTGAGCGAGCGCAGGTCGTAGCCCATGCAGGCCGCGAGTTGCGGTTCCTCGCGCATGAGCCGCAATGCACGGCCGAACCGGCCATTGCCCAGCCGGCGGCACAAGAGGGCGCACACCGTGACGACGGTCGCGACCAGCGCGAGAAAGGCCAGTCCGCTCCACGGCCTGCCCAGGCCGTCGAAGAGCGAGGGAATGGCGCTGATGCCGTTGGCGCCGCCCGTGAGCCAGTCCTCGTTGGTCGCCGCGGTGCGCAGGATCTCGGCGATCGCCAGCGTGGCGATGCCCCAGTAGTCGCTGGCCAGCTTGTTGCCGATGCGCGCGATGCACCAGCCCAGCGCCATGGCCGCGAGCACGCCGAGGGCGGCCCCCGCCAGCGGTGGCCATCCGAGCGAGAAGGCGATGCCCGTTGCGTAGGCGCCCAGTCCAGCGAAAGCGATCTGGCCGAAGTTCATGAGGCCCGCATAGCCTGCCTGCAGGTTCAGGCCCAGCGCCATGAGCGCGTAGATGCCCGCGACGGTCAGAGAGAAGACGAGAAAGTCAAACACGGCGCACCTCGCGGTCGAACAGCCCGTAGGGCTTGAACAGCAGCGCCAGCAGCAGGATGAGGAAGGAGGCTGCGTTGATGTAGGTCACGGGCAGAAACTTCATGTCCACGCCGAAGAGAAAGCCGAAGTTGAGATTGGTGACGGCGGTCTCGGTCACCGCGATGAGCAGCGCACCTGCAATGGCGCCCATCGGGTTGCCCAGGCCGCCCAGGATGGCCGCGGCGAACACCGGCAGCAGCAGGTCGTTGCCCAGGTTGATGTGAGCCCCCGTCGACAGCGACAGCATGCTGCCCCCCAGGCCCGCCACCATGCCGCTCGTGAAGCTCACGAGAAAGGTGATGCGCTCCGCGTTCAGCCCCGATGCATTGGCCAGCGCGGCGTTGTTGGTGAGCGCGCGCATGGCGCGGCCCAACCGGGTGTAGAACAGCAGCAGCGTCACCAGCACCAGCAGCACCACTGTCGTGCAGACGAAGTAGAACTGCGTGTACGAGATGTGGGCGCCGGCGATGGTCAGCGGTGCCGTATGGCCGAGCTTGAACATGCGCGGAAACGAACCCGCCAGGCCCTGCATCAACGCGATGGCGAGCATGGAAACCGCCAGCGAGCCGACCATGGAAATGGACGGCCCCGCCCGCAGCAGCCGGCGGAAGACCAGCAGGTGCAGGCCCAACGCCAGGATGCCCGTGACCACGCTGGCGATCAGCAGCGAGCCGATCAGCGGCGCGCCCGCGGCATGGAGCGCATAGCTCGCGTAGGCCCCGAACATCGCGTACTGCACGTGGGCGATGTTCGGGAACTTGACCAGCCCGTAGAGCATGCTCAGCCCGAGCGTGACCAGTGCGAGGTCCGCTGTGCGCAGGAGGGCGTCGATCAGGAACTGGAACATGTCAGCAGCCTTGTGCGGTGTACGGCCCGATCAGCGCTGCGCGATCTTTCCGTTTTCGTACTTGAGCCGGTCGTAGGGCGGGTTGAGCCGCTGCCGGTTGGCGTCGAAGCTGATGACGCCGGTGACGCCGGCGTACGACTGCCCAATTTCCTTGAGGGCGGTCTGGATGGCGACCGCATCGACCGACTTGGCCTTCTCCATCGCAGCCGCGGTCATCAGTACGGCGTCGTAGCCGTAGCCGGTGTAGGCGGTCTTGAAGCCTTCCTTGTATTTCGCCGCGAAGGCTTCGGCATAGGCCTTGCCCGCCGGGCCCTGCACCGAGCCGAGCTCCATGCCGAGCTGCCCGTTCGCGATTTCGGGCGGCGTGTCCGACACGCACATGCTCAGGAGAATGGCGTACCAGGGCGTCTTGCGCAGGCCCAGGTCGTGCGCTTCGCGGTTGATCACCGCGGCCTCCTGGCCGTAGGCGGTGTAGACGAAGGCGTCCGGGTTGCTGCGCGACATCTGTTCGAGCTCGCGGCGATAGGTGGACTGCCCCGCGGCATAGAGAACCTCGGTGACGACCTTGCCGCCCAGCTTCTCGAAGGCCTCCTTGTAGCCCTGCAGCACGCCCTGGCCGTAGGCGTTGTTGGGCGCGATCACGGCGACCTTGCGGTAGCCCAGCGCATAGGTGTCGGAGGCCGAGAAGCTGTTGGCGTAGTTCTCCAGCCCGAGCAGCCCGAACGAGGTGGGACCGAGGTCCTTCAGCTTGATGCTGCTGCTGTTGATGTTGAGGTGCGTGACACCTTCCTTGACCAGGTACTGCCCCACGGGCAGCGTGATGCTCGAGGAGTATTCGCCCATCACCACGGGCACCTTGTCCACGCCGACCAGCTTGCGCGCCGCGTTGAGCGCCGTCGTCGCGTTGCCGCCCGAGTCTTCGACGAGCACATTGAACTTCTTGCCGAGCACGCCGCCCTTGGCGTTCACCTGGTCGACGCCCAGCATGATGCCGCGGCGCACGTCCTCGCCGATGGTGGCGCTCGCACCCGTGAGGGACAGCACCGCGCCGACATTGACGGTGCCCTGGGCCAGGGCGCCGGAAGAGCCGGCCCCGAGCAGCAGCGCGGCGAGAAGACTGGACGAAAACTGTTTGATCACGGCGTACTCCAGGTTTTGAAAAGAATCGGAAAAGGGCGCGATGGCACGGGCCACCTACACATGCCCCGCATACAGCCGCACCACGCTGCGCTGGATGAACTGGACGATGTCTTCCATGCGGTGCGCCACGTGGCCGCTGATGACGTCGCGGCACAGCGGCGCGTCGCGCAGCAGCAGGGCATCGAGCAGCGCCAGGTGTTCTTCTTCCATGGCCTTGCTCTTGCCTTCGAGATCGCTCCAGCGGAAGTAGTGGATGCGGGCGTTGACGGCCTGCAGCGACTTGGCGATCTCCCGGTTGCCGGAGAGCCGTGCGATCGACAGGTGAAACTGCTCGTCCGCTTCCAGCAACTGGTAGGTGGACATCGCGGCCGTGTGCTGCATCACGTCGATCCATGCGTCGCGCGCCTGAACGATGTCGTCATGCGTCGCGCGCTGCAGCGCCAGATTGACCGACGCCAGCTCGATGGCCCCGCGCAGCTCGTAGAGATCGAAGACCTCCTGCCGTTCGAGTTGCCGTCCGTAGAAGCCGCGGTTGGGCACCAGCGTGAGCATGTTCTCGGCCACCAGGCGGTGCAGCGCCTCGCGCAGGGGCGTGCGGCTCACGTCCAGCTCCTCCGCCAGTTCGCCTTCGTTCACGCGTTCGCCGGGCTTGATCCGGTAGACGATGACCATCTCCTTCAGGCGCTTGTGAACGTCGTTGACGGTCATGCCGGCGCGGCGCAAGGTGCGCGGCAGGGTGCTCAGGACGGCTTCGGATCTGCGATTCATGGCACGTAAGAATGAGAAGTCAGACTTCGAACAGGCGTCCGAAGCGGGGAAGGGAATCGCGCACTCCGGCCAGGCGCAGCGCGTGCCATGCCATGGCGCAGTTGCTCGAGACCACGGGCTTGCCGAGCTCTTCCTCGACCTCGCGTGTCAGGTTGGCCATGCGCAGGCTGGTGCAGGCGACGAACACCGCATCCACGTCGGACTCGGCACCGGCCGCAAGAATCGCCGCGCGCAGCGATGCGCGGTCGATGCGCGCCACCTCGCTGTCGTTGGCATGGTTGAAGGTCGCGATGCGCGGCACATCGATGCCACCGGCCTCGATGTGCTGCTTGAACACCTCGTTGATCGAATGCACGTAGGGCGTGATCAGCGCGGTCCTGCGCACGCCCAGCGCATGAAGGCCGGCCATGGCGGCAGTGATCGGCGTGGTGCATGCCACACCCGGGCGTGCGTCTCGGATCTGTGCGAACACCTTGTCCTCGCCGATCACGATCGAGCCCGAGGTGCAGCCGAAGGCGACCACATCGAGCTCCACGTCGGGCACGATGAGCCGCGTGGCCGGCGTGATGTGCGCCTCCATCCGCGCGAGCGAGGCCAGGCCGATGTCGGCCGGGCTCGGCAGGCGCGCCTCGAAGTACGCCACGCCGGGTAGCTGCATGATCTGGCGCCACTCGTGCTCGATGGTCTGGTCGGTCTCCAGCACCACCAGGCCGATGGCGGCTCGCGCCATCACGCCCTCGTCCATTTCGAACGGCAGGATCGTGTAGTTCTCGCCCAGGGTCGCTGTGTGGTTCATCGCAAGGTCATTCCCGTGATGTCGATGGCCGGCGTGCGGCCGTTCATGATGTCGGTCACGATCTGTGCCGTGCCGCAGGCCATGGTCCAGCCCATGTGGCCGTGGCCGGTGTTGAGGTACAGGTTGTCGTGCCGGCTCTTGCCCAGGATGGGCGTGCCCTCGGGGGTCATCGGACGCAGGCCGGCCCAGAAGTCGGGCTTGTCGTAGTCCGCGCCATCGGGGAACAGCTGCCGGGCCACGCGCAGCATCGGGCCGAAGTCCGCTGGTGCATGCCGCGTGTCGTAGCCGCTGAATTCCGCCGTGGCGGTGAAGCGCAGGCGGTCGCCGAAACGGGCCCAGGCCACGAGGTTGTTCTCGTCGACGCCGGCCAGCGAAGGAGGGCGGTGCCGCGTGTCGGTAGGGAAGGTGACCGAGTAGCCCTTGACCGGATAGATCGGCAGCCGGTAGCCGAGCGGGCGCGCGGCAATAGGCGAGTAGCTGCCCATGGCCAGCACATAGTCGTCGGCGGCAATGGCGCCCTGGTTGGTGTGCACGGCGCGGATGCGGCTGGCATCGGCCTCGATGCGCTGGATGTTCGCATCCATCACGAAGGTCACGCCCGCAGCGCGGCAGCGTTCGGTGAGGGCCCGCGTGAACATGCGCGCATCGCCGCTCTCGTCGCTCGGGCAATAGATGGCGCCGGCGATGTGCGGGCGCGCGTCTGCGAGCGCGGGCTCCTGCGCCACCACGCCGTCGCCGTCCAGCAACTCCAGCCGCATGCCGCCGTCGGCCAGGATCTGCATGTTCGCCTTGCCGCGTGAGAACGAGGCTTCGTCGCGGTACAGGTACAGCGCGCCGCGGCTGATGCGCTCGTACGCCAGGTCTTGCGCGGTCGTCAGCTGCTGCAGCAGGCTCTGCGAGTAGCGGCACAGCACCAGCTTGCGGCTGGTGTTGAGGCGTGAGCGCTCGGCCGTGCAGTTCTGCATGAACTTCCACAACCACGTCCACATGCGCGGATCGGGGTTGAGCTTCAGGCGAAGCGCCTGGCTGTCGTCGCGCAGCGAGCGCCAGAGAATGCCCGGCGCCCGCGGCGAGGCCCACGTGTAGGAGTGCCCCGGCGCCACCATGCCCGCATTCGCATAGCTGGTTTCCGCGGCAGGCAGCGGTTGGCGGTCGATCACCGTCACCTGCCGCCCCTGCGCGGCAAGATACCAGGCGGTAGCAACACCCGCCACGCCGGCGCCGAGGACCACGGTATGCATTGCGGGTGCTCCGTCAGACGGCTGCGATGACGCCGATCTCGACCGTGTAGGGCGGGAAGGCCAGTGCCGATTCGACACACGCGCGCGCAGGGGCGTGGCCTTCAGGAACCCATGCGTCCCACACCGTGTTCATCTCGGCGAAGGTCTTGTGGTCGGCCAGCCAGATCGTGGCCTGCACGATGCGCGTCTTGTCGCTGCCTGCTTCTTTCAGCAAGGCATCGATCTTGGCGACGATCTGCGCGGTCTGGCCGGCGACGTCGGCGGTGGTGTCGCCCGCCACCTGGCCTGCGAGAAAGATGAAGCCGTTGGCGATCACGGTCTGGCTCATGCGTGCGTTGGTCTGGAGTCTCTGTATGGGCATTGCGAGTCAGTCCTTGGATGGGATGTGCAAAGTGAATTCACTTGCTTATTCACTTGCACACAAAAACCATGCCAAATTTGCCGCGTCGGAAGTAGTGCCACCGCCTGCGGGAATCGCGCACAGGAGGAAGCCAGCCATGCGAAACGACTCGCTGAATGGCATTACTTTTTGCGAGGGATGACGGATCGCGATTGGAGGGCGCGCATGCACCGCCGGTTGTGCACTCGCATCCGGCGGAATGCACCAGGGGAGCACCTTTTGAGTGCTCCTGTCAGGTCGACCGCGCGGCGTTGAGCCTCATCGCGACGAGGCTTTCTTGTCTTGCGCGAAGTGCCGAAATTTTTTTCGAGGAAGTAGAGCCATGCATCGATGCGCGTCACCTGACTGCGCATTCGCTCGCTGCGACTTCGGTGTTGACACTACTTTTCAACGCGTCGATTCACGCCGTTGCACAAGCCGGTTTTGGCATGCTTTTTGTAGGTGTGCACACATCTGAATCAACAAGTGAGTTCAACCTGCCATGATTCTGATCACCGGCGGCGCTGGCTTCATAGGCGCCAATTTCGTACTCGACTGGCTAGCGAACGGCGACGAGCCGGTCGTGAACCTCGACAAGCTGACCTACGCAGGCAATCTCGAGACACTCGCGTCGCTCAAGAACAACCCGAGG
>NZ_JBPJZK010000023.1:0-34386 GCF_051216475.1 Variovorax nivicola
GGCCGCAAGGGCCTCTCAAACGCATGGGGATGCTCGGTGAGACGAGCTTGCGAGCGCAACGACAAGCACACGCGCTCGCCATCAAGCCAATTTACGACTTGATCAGACCTTCCCTAGACTCAGCTGAAACAAAAAGCGCATGCGGAACAGGACAATGATCAGCAAGAGATCCGCGAGGGCAGTAAACAACAACACCCACCGCCTGGCACCTGGCTCCATCAAGGTCGAAGCGCCGAACCAAAGTCCGCCCGTCACAGCGATGGCCAGGCCAGGTATCTGCCAGAACAGTGCGTTGAGCGAGCGCATGTGTTGTCCCGCTTCCAGATAGATCACCTCCGCCAAACGAGCGCTACGCGAGGCGTCTTCGCGTGCCAAGGTCAACTCATGTTTGCGGATCTCAAGATCGGTGGCGAGCTTGGACTTGTGGTCCTCCACATTCCTGGAAAGCGTCGATTTCAGCACTTCCAGCTTGGTCGTTGCACTATCGCTGAGAGCGGTCTCATTGGTTGTCATACGTGTCGGCGCTGATCGAATCTTGATCCCCGGGGAGGTTGAATATTGACGGGGGTGGAAGTCGGGTTTTCGATGCCGGCTGCGCACAGTTTAGTGTCCGCGGCGTGCTCCCCGATGTTGAATTGCGCACGGGGTACGCCGAGCGATTATTGTTGCTGCTCCGCACGCCAGGCCAGAACTCTAGGCACCACAAGCTCTGCAAGGTGCTTGGTGTCTTCCGGCGTTCCCGAGCAGCCAAACGAGAGCGAGATGGTGACAAGACAGGCGGATTCGATGAGAGGTCGCATCGTGTCCAAAAATGCTAAGACTTCTTCATCCTGCCATAGGTCGCTGCCGTACTCCATCTTGGATTCGTTGTTGAAGAGATCGAGACAGAGGTCAAATACGAGCGGATGCGCTGGCGCTATGCTGGCCAACGATTCGGCGGTCGGATGCAGCATCTGTGTCGCGCCAGACGCTGCGAGCACCTCCTCGCCGATCCCGATGTCCCCTCCGTTGTCCTGTTTGCAGAAAAAGTGGACGGCGTCGAAGCGACCCCGCACCACCACGGGCGCAATAAATGAGTCGTACCGGATCCATTCACCCTCAGCAATCAGGGCATGCAGCCCGTCCAAGTCGGCGGCTAGCATCTCCGCCTCCTCCTCCGGATTTTCGAAGAAGTCGTAGCCTCCGTCCCAGTGATGATCTGCGTGCGCTAGGGTGAACTTCGCCAGGCTGGAGTCAGCTGCGTAGCGCTCCCAGATCCACAGGGCCCACTTGTGGTTGTCCATCAACCAAGTCTCTGTCCCAAGATGCTCGACGTACTCGTCATCGCGTTTCAGGTCTTGATAGTCGATCTTTACCACAGCCTCTCCACGGTTCGCTTGTCCGCAATTGCGTTCCCAGTCCGGACAAGCCTTTCTGCCGTTCGACCTACCCACAGTTGCCTCGCAGGTGCTGCGTCCTTCGCAGTAAGGCGACCTCACCCACCGAGTCAGCGGCGGCGCAGTGGATACGCTGTCCTGCACAATAGCGCCGAAGCAGCGGTTATATCGGAGGAGGGCCGGTGGCAGGTAAGCATCATGATTTGGTGGACTTCACCAAGAAGTACAAGGGCGAGCTCTATTCATTTTTTCTCGATTTGAAGAGCTGGCGGCAGTTCAAGACAAGGCATAACCTGGCTTGGCAAAAACTGCGCTTCGGTGCCGTGAGCCACGCATCGGTGCCAAAAGAACGCGGCATCTACGCCTTCACGGTGGAACTCGCGCCTTCAAAATTGCCAATACACGGATATATTCTGTACGTGGGCATCAGCGGCGACACTTCCGGGGCAAATTTGCACAAAAGGTATGCCCAGTACCTGCGACAGCTTAAGAACAAGGATGGGCGGCCGCGCGTATTCACATTCCTAGAAAACTGGGCGGACGACCTGTTCTTTAACTTCGTCCCACTTCCCAGCGCTGCTGTCATCCTGACGCGCGAGAAAGAGGCTAGCGAGTAAGTGGAGACTTCGCCAAACGCAATAGCTACGGCTTTAAGGCAGGCGACTCGGCAAAACCGCCGACAGCCTTCTGTACTCCGCAAACAGGTGGTCGCGAACACATTGAACAAGGTCAAGGAATTCGTCGATGTGTTTGAACTCGGCCATGTCATTCTGGTGAGTCAAGATCACGGTGGGGGTAGCGCGATTGGTCGTGAATTCCAAGGCACCGCCAAGCACGGACATGTCCGCATGCGCCAGCAACTCATTTCGAGTCTTCTTCAATCGCTCGTGCAGCGCCACATGATTGGATGGAACGCAAGCAGCAAGGATTCTTCGCGAGTTTCCTTGGCTATCCTTGGACTGGTTGAACATCGTCATGTACTCGACGATTGCATGCCGAAAGGCTGGCCCCGCTAAGGGATGGGTCAAATCTGCCTTCACGTCCTGCAAGATTTGATGGCAGGAACTCGCCCGCTCGACACAGACGGTTAGGTGAACGAGGTCATCCTCGGGACTTTTGGGGCTTGGCATGCTCTGCTTGCACCTCGTGCCTTGTGATTCTTTAGGCACCGATCGTATCGGGCCCTGCGCTGCTGCACCCTTCAGGCTTACTCTGAGCCACCGTCAGCAGGGTTTGACCTCCTTGAAGCGCAGTGCACGGCTGCTAGTTCTTCTGACCTCCACGTCGAAATCCTCGATCCCTTCCCATGAATGCCTCCAGCATGTGCGGGATCAGCGTCACTGCATCCACCACTTCCCCATAGGTCTGTGCATGCAGCGCCGCATAGCGGTCCAACTCCGTCTTGAGGCTGCCCGGACAGGTGAAGGTCAGCTTGACGCTCTCGGTCCTGGGTAACGGCCCCAGCCGCAGCTTGCGCGTCGTATTCATCGATTTCCACCTCGCACGAAGAATAGCGGCTGGTACGGCCGCAGGACGAGGTCCTTGCTCACCATCACGCGCATCGGAAACCCCGGCCGGATCGTCAGCGTCGGCTGAATGCTCGCATTGCGCTTCGTGATCTCCTGCCCGACCTGGTTCACTGTGTCCTGCGCTCCCTCACGTACAGAGATCACAAGGCGATTGCCGTCCTGATCCGTCTGATTCTGCGGCGCCGCCAACTCGGCCCCGACCCCAAGCAGCGTCGATAGCGCCGCGCCGGCCAGGATGCGATCCCAATGCCAGTCGACACCGTCCTCCAGCCCGGCGTAGCCGGCAGGATCAATCCCCGGCAACCGGTCCAGCGCCACCGACGATGTGTCCGGCAGGATCAGCCGCATCCACACCAGCAGCACGCGCCGCTGCCCGAACGCCACCTGGCTGTCGTAGCGACCGATCAGTCGCGACCCCTGCGGGATCAGCAGATGGCGCCCCGTGGCCGTGTCATAGACCGCCTCGGTCACCGTGGCGATCACCTGGCCCGGCAGGTCGGAGTTGATGCCCATCACCAGCGCCGCCGGGATGATGGTCCCCGCCATCACCTGGTAAGGCGAAGCGGGCAACTGCAGGCTGCCCGGATTGCGCGTGGCCGTGTCACCGGCCTTCGCAAGAAAGGCTTCCTTGCGGTCTTGGCCGTTCTGCGCCACCGCAGGGTCGGCCGACGAAGCCATGGTTGAGCTCATGGCGCCGAAGGGATTGAACGGCTGCTGCCCCGCCGTCAGCCCGGACCCATCGCCGACAGGTGCCGGCAAGGCGCTCTCGGTGGAAGTCCCCCGCTTTGCAGCAGCACCATCACCGCTGCGCCGGAAGAACACCGAGGACCGCGCCGCCTCCTCGGCCGCCAACCGCTCGGCCTGCGCCGGATCCACAGCATTGCCCGCCCTCGCCTCCATCGGCTGCTGTGCCTTCGCCATGGCCGAGCCGAGATCTCCCGGCAGCGGCGGCCCCAGCACCGGTGGTGCCGGCTTCGACGCCGGCGGCATCCCGGCGTAGTCCTTCGGCAACTGATCCAGCCCATCCGCCCGGGCCACGCGGTCCACGTTGTACAACTCGGCGGCCGGATTGCGCTCGCGTCTCTGCGACTGCAGCGACCACATCGTGCCGCCGAGCACGGCTGCGGCCAGGGCGCCGGCGCCGAGCGCCAGCATGCGCCGGTTGAGCCGCACGACCGGCCGGGGCTGCGCGCGCAGGGCCACCGTCTCCGGCGCGACCTTGGGCATGACTTGGGGCGATGGCGGTGGCACCGTGTCTTCCCCACTCATGACCCGTCGCTCCGCGTACCCTGAGTGCTGCCGATCGCGCCATCCGTGCGCTCGATGCGCACGACCTCGGCCTTGCCGCCCTTGAAGCCGCCCAGCCGCAACTCCGCCGCGCCGAAGAGGCGGTCCACCACATAGTACGGCGAGCGGAAGCGGTAGTTCACGAGCTGCCCATCGCCCTGCGGCCCGATCACGAACAGCGGCGGCAGCTCGCCCTGCGCGATGCCGCCCGGGAACTGGATGTAGACCCGCTGCCCGTCGTCGAAGGCGCGCATCGGCTTCCAGGACGGCGCATCGCCGCTGATCGCATAACGGAACCGGATCTGTTCCACCGACAGCCCCGCATCCACCGGTGCCGCAGCCTGCGCCTCCCTCGTCTGCTTCTGCAGCGCCAGCATCCGGTCCTTCGGATAGTCCCAGGACACCGACGCCATCCAGGCCTGCGGCGTCGAGGACAGCTCCAGCAGGTAGGTGCGCCGGTTCGTCGTGATGACCAGGTTCGTCTTCAGGCCCACGCGCGTGGGTTTCACGAGCACATGGACACGCTGGTTCGCGCTGCTGCCGCTGACCGTGTCGCCCACGATCCAACGCACCGTGTCGCCGGCCGAAACCGCCACCAGTTCCTCGCCCTCCTGCAGCGCAATCACGGTGACGCGGCCCGGACTGGTGTAGACCTGATACAGCGCACCGTCCGCATACGGCCAGACCTGGATCGCATTGACGTAGCCCTCGCGGGTCGGCGCGACGCGGGCCTCTTCGTTGGCCCGCGAGACACGGATTTTCTCGTCGGCGGGTTCCGGCACTGGCTTGGCCTCCTGCGCGCTCGGCAGCGCCTTCATCTGCCCAGGCAGCGGAAGAAGCTTTGGTACCTCCACCACCTCGACGGGCGGGGCCGGCTCGGGCAACAGCTGCGCGGCGGCGGCCACCGGTTCGTCCAGCGAGATTGCCGGTGGTGCCTTGCCCTGCGTGGCACAGCCCGCGGCGACCGCCACTACGCTCAGCAAGATCGGCGCAGATACGCCTCTACGGAAATCAGTCCTCATGGCTTGGTTCCTTTCGCTGTGTCCGTCGCATCGAGCTCGCGGCTCCAGGACAGCCCGTTGACATAGATGCCCAGCGGGTTCCTGCGCAGCCGCTCCTCGGTGCGCGGCGCCTGCAGCACGATCGCGAGCACCGCGGTCCAGCGCTCCAGCCCGGCCGCCTCGCCGTTGACGTAGCGCCGCTCGGTCCAGCGCACCTGGAACGACGAATCGCTCGCGCGCACCACGCTGTTGATCTGCACCGCCACCGAGCTCTCTCCGATGCGCGAGAACGGATCGTTGGCGCGCGCGTGGTCGTTCAGCGTCGCGGCGCCGCGGTCCGTCGTGTATTCGTAGGCCTCGAGCCAGTTCTGCCGCACGACGATCGGATCGATCGACAGCGAGCGCACGTCGGTGATGAAGCGCGCGAGGTGATGCGCGATCTGCGCATCGCTGGGCTTGTAGGGCGTGGCGGCCTCGCCGACGGCGCGCACCTGGCCGGCGCTGTCCACTTCGACGACGTAGGGCGTCACGATGGACTGCGCCGAGCGCCAGACCAGGCCACCGGCCATCAGCAGCGCCAACGAGAGGCAGCCGAAGGCCATCAGGCGCCAGTTCTTCGCCTGCACGCGCGCGCTGCCGATGCGCTGGTCCCAGACCTGCGCCGCGGCTTGGTACGGCGTGACGGGCTCGGGCGTGTCCGAGTACCGCACCTGGGGTCGCTTGAATCGCATGGATGGTTCTCCTCAAAAGAAACCGGATCAGGCGTTGGAGTCGTCGCGCAGGCTCGGGCCGGCGCCGCTGCCGCCGTGGTCGCCCGAGCGCAGCACGTGCGCCGTCGTCGAGGCCGCATGGCTCAGCTGCTGCTTGCGGCGCATCTGCCGGGCCCATGCCGGTTCGGGGGTTGGTCCACCGGCCTCGCCCGCACCGGGAGATGCCGCATTCCCCGTCATCGCAGGCGCAACCGCATCGGCCACGAAGCTCGCCACGCGGCCCTTCACGGTCCTGGCGCCGGACGCGACGCGCTGGCCGACAGTGCCAGCACCGGATTTCGCGAGATGGGCGAGACCGGCGCCGGCCGCGCGCACGCCCCCAACGCCGGATGTCGCGGCGCCCGCCTGGTAGGCCGACTTCGCATCGCTCGCCAGGCCGCTGGCCGAGCGAGCGGCCGCCGCGCCGCCACCGATGGCTGCACGCGCCGCGCCGGGCGCCATGCGCGCCCCCGCGGCCACGGCGGAACCCGCACTCGCCACGGCCGCGCCACCGGCAACGGCCAGGCCTGCCGCACCCAAGGCCGTTCCCGCCGCCGCGCCCGCACCGAGCTGCGGCGCGCCCGAAACCAACCCCGTCGCGATCCCCGGGCCGAAGATCCCCAGCCCCAGCATCGCGAGCGCCGCCAGCATGACGGTCAACGCATGGTCGATGGAAGGCTCGGCCCCCGGTGGCGTGCGGAACTCCGCGAAGAGGCCCGTGCCGATCCCCACGATCACGGCCAGCACCAGCACCTTGATGCCTGAGGACACCACGTTGCCCAGCACCTTCTCGGCCAGGAACGCGGTCTTGTTCCACAGCGCGAAGGGCACGAGCACGAAGCCCGCGAGGGTCGTCAGCTTGAACTCGATCAAGGTGACGAAAAGCTGCACCGCGAGCACGAAGAAACTCACGATCAACACCAGCCAGGCCAGGAACAGCACCGCGATGGTGTCCAGGTGGGCGAAGGTCTCGGGGAAGCCCGTCATCTCGCCGATCTGCTCCATGATCGGCCGCCCCGCCTCGATGCCGACCTGCGCGAGCCGGCCGGGCTGCAGGAACTGCGCCTGCGTCAGGCCGGAGCCTGACGCTACCAGGCCGAGCCCCGCGAACGAACGGAACAGGACGCCGGCGAGCTGGTTGAAGTTGCCGATGATGAAAGCGAACGCCCCCACGTAGAGCACCTTCCGGATCAGCCGAGCGATCACGTCGTCGCCCTGCCCGCTCGCATAGCTCATGGCCCAGAACAGCCCGGCCAGCGTCATGTCGATCACGACCAGCGTGGCCGTGAGGAACGCCACCTCGCCATGCAGCAGGCCGAAGCCCGAATCGATGTAGCGCGAGAAGACGTCGAGGAAGCGATCGATGACCGCGACATCGTCCATCGCGTCAGTCCTTGGCGCCCGTGCCGATTGGCGATGAGGCGGGTGCGGCCGGTGGCGGGACCGGGTCGCTCGCATAGGGCGACGTGCCGCCCCTCATGAAGCGTTGGCGCGTGGCCTCGGCCACCGCCTGGCACTGTGCGTCGCCCATCCGGGCATGGTCGGCCTTGCACTGCGCGCGCAGATCCTTCAGCCGCTCGGGATTGGCGACCAGCGATTCGATGGACTCGATCGAGGGTTGGGTCGGCTCGGGCTTGCCGCAGCCGGTGAGCACCAGCGCCACAGTGGCCGTGATGATGAAAAGCAGGTTCTTCACGGGCTGCCCCTCAGTCTCCATAGAAGTTCACGCTGTACGGCGTGTACGGAGTGCCGCTGCCCATGAAGCGGCGCCGCACCTCGCGCGCACGCTCCTGCACGGCCACCTGCCGCGCCTGTTCCAGCGCCGCGGAGCGGTCCTGCGTGATCTGCAGCTGCTGCGCCTGGATCGCCTGGCGCGACTGCAGCGCCAGCAGCTGGTTAGTCGCCTGCATCGCCTGCAAGGCGCCCGTGGCCGACTGGCTGCGATTCACGAGATCGGTCAGCGCCCGCTCGTCGGCGGCGAAGTTCTGCATCGCCTGCGACTGCACCTGCGTCGCGGTGCGGAGAGCCTCCAGCGAGTTGCGCCAGCGCTGGCGCGCATCGCCCGCCATCTGCGCACCGGAGATCGCCGCCGAAAACGACTCGGGGTACAGCCGCTTGAACTCTTCTTCCATGCGCGAGACGTTGAAGGCCAGCCCCTGCGCCTGCTGGATCAGCTGGTTCGTCGCCGCCAGCGTCGACTTGAGCTCGGACAGCGCACTGAAGTCCAGGCCCTGAAGGTTCCTCGCCTGGTTGCGCAGCATCTGCGCCTCGTTCTGCAGCTGCTCGACCTGGTTGTTGATCTGCTCCAGCGCGCGGGCCGCCGTCAGCATGTTCTGGATGAAATTGGACGCATCGAACACGGTGTCGCCGACGCCGAAGATGGCATGCGCCGGCGGGGCCACACCGAAAGCGATCGCACTGACCGCAACCAGCGCGGCGATCCGGGGTTTGAAGGAAGACTGGAGGTTCATGGCATTGGCTCCTGCGGGGTTGAGGAAAGAGATGGGGATGCAGATGGAAACGATGGAATGAGGTCGGCCGCCCAGCCGAGCCCGCGGTGGCGCAGCCAGGCGGCCGCGAAGACCGAAGGCATGCGCGCGAACGGCGACTGCAGCACCGAGGCCTGCACGCGGTCGAGCGCGCGCTGGTCCTCGGGCGAGCCCGCGCCGGCAAACGCCAGCGCCACCGGCCCGAGCCCGAGCTCGAAGACCCGGTTGCCAAGGCGCGACTGGTAGTAATAGTCGCGTTTGGGCTGCGCCGTGGCGACGATCTCGATCTGCCGGCTGTTGAGCCCGAAGCCCTCGTAGATCACGCGGATCTGCGGTTCGGTGGCCTGCGGGTTGGGCAGGAAGATCCGGCTCGCGCAGCTCTCCACGATCGCCGGCGCGATGCTGGAGTTCTGGATGTCGGCCAGGCTCTGCGTGGCGAAGACAACCGAGACGTTCTTCTTGCGCAGTGTCTTGAGCCACTGGCGGATGCGCGCGGCGAACACCGGGTCATCGAGGAACAGCCAGGCCTCGTCGAGAATCAGGAGGGTCGGCGCGCCGTCGAAGCGTTCGTCGAAGCGCTCGAAGAGGTAGCCAAGCACGGCCAGCACCGCGGCCTTGCTGTGCATCAGCTCCTCCATCTCGAAACACTGGACGGAGGAGGCCCCCAGCCGGTCCCGGTCCGCGTCCAGCAGCCGCCCGTGCGCACCGCCGAGCACGTAGGGCGCCAGCGCCTGGCGCAGGGTATTGGACTGCAGCAGCACCGCGAGGCCCGTCATCGTGCGTTGCTCCAGCGGCGCGGTGGCGAGGCTGGCCAGCGCGGACCACACCATCTCCCGCTCGGCCGGCCCGACCTCGAGGCCCTCCTGCCGAAGCCGCCCTTCCACCCACTCCGCCGCCCAGGTGCGGTATCTGTCCTGGTCAATGCGCGCGAGCGGCTGGAAGGCGATCTCTCCATCGGTACCGAGGTCGTAGTGCTCGCCGCACAGCCCGAGGACCGTGGCGCGCATCGAGCGCCCCATGTCGAAAGCCAGGATGCGCGAGCCTGCATAGCGGCGGAACTGCAGCGCCAGCGTGGCGAGCAGCACCGACTTGCCCATGCCGGTCGGCCCGACCACCAGCATGTGCCCGACGTCGCCGATATGGGTGACCAGCCGGAACGGCGTGGCGCCATCGGTGCGCGTGACGATCAACGGCGGTCCGTCCAGATGCGCATTGCGCTCGGGGCCTGCCCACACGGCCGACACCGGCATCATGTGCGCGAGGTTCAAGGTCGAGACGATGGGCTGGCGCACATTCGCGTAGGCATGGCCCGGGATCGACGACAGCCAGGCCTCGACCGCATTCAGCGTCTCGGGGATCGTGACGAAGCCCCGGCCCTGGATCGTGCGCTCCACCGCGCGCAGCTTCTCGTCGGCCGCCGCCGCGTCGGCGTCGAGCACGGTCACCGTGGCGGTCACATAGCCGAAAGCCACCTGGTCGCTGCCGAGCTCCTGCAGCGCCGCATCGGCATCGGCTGCTTTGTTCGAGGCGTCCGAGTCGACCAGCGGGCTCTCCTGCTGGAAGATCGTCTCTCGCAGCAGCGCCACGATGTTCTTGCGCTTGGCGAACCACTGGCGGCGCAGCCGCACGAGTTCCTTCTCCGCCTCCGCCTTGTCCAGGCACAGGAAGCGCGTGCTCCAGCGGTAGGTGAAGCCCAGGCGGTTCAGGTCGTCGAGCAGGCCCGGCCAGGTCGAGGTCGGGAAGCCCCGCACCGACAGCACCCGAAGGTGACGGCTGCCGAGCATCGGCGCCAGCCCGCCCGTCAGCGGCTCGTCGGCCAGCAGTGCATCGAGGTGCGTCGGCACCTCGGGCACGGCGACCGCATGCCGGCGGGTGGACACGCAGCCGTGCAAGTGGGTCAGCGTTTGGGCATCGTCAAGCCAGCCGATCTCGGGCATCACACCTTCGAGCAGGCCGAGGAAGCGCTCTGTCTCGGAGACGAAAGCTTCCAGCCGTCCTCTCCAGTCCGATCCGTTCGAGGCATCCGATCCCGACTTGTCTTCCGTCCCGGCGTTCTCGTAGAGCAGGTCCGTGGCGCGCGCCTTCGATTCCTCGGGCGGCAGGTACAGCAGCGTCAGGTGATAGCAGCTCTCGAAATGGCTGGCGTCCTCCTCGAAGGCGGCGCGGCGCTCCTCGTCGACCAGCCAGGACAGAGGCTCCGGGAACGACGACTCTGGATAGCCGGCCGCCTCGCGGCGCTCGGCCTCCACGAACAGCGCCCAGCCCGAGCCGAGCCGCCGTAGCGCGTTGTTCAAACGCGCCGAGGTGGCGACGAACTCGCCCTGCGTCGCGCTGTCCAGGTCCGGCCCGCGGAACCGCGCCGTGCGCTGGAGCGATCCATCCTTGTTGAGCACGACCCCGGGCGCGACCAGGCCAGCCCAGGGCAGCCAGTCGGCCAGCAGCGCCGGCCGCTTTCGGTATTCGGCGAGATTCAGCATCGCGTCTCCCCTTCCCGCCTTACGCGTCCAGCAGCGAACGCTGCTTGATGTGCCGCGCAAAGACCTGCATGAACTGCGGATCCAGCCTCGCACCCCAGACAGCCAGCGCGTGGCCGACGATCCAGAGCGCGACGCCGGGCAGCCAGAGCTGCAGTCCCAGTCCCACGGCAGCGGCCAGCGTGCCGTTGGCGATCGCCACAGTGCGCGGCGCGCCGCCCAGCAGGATCGGTTCGGTGAGGGACCGGTGCAGCGGAATCTCGAAGCCGGGCGCGAGGCCCGGCGAAGAGCTCGCCGAGAAGGCGTTCAGCGCGTTCATGCCAGCACCGCCCCGCCCGAGAAGCTGAAGAAGGTCAGGAAGAAACTGGAGGCGGCGAACGCGATCGACAGGCCGAACACGATCTGCACCAGCTTGCGAAACCCACCCGACGTGTCGCCGAAAGCCAGCGTCAGCCCTGTCGCGATGATGATGATCACCGCGATGATCCGGGCCACCGGCCCCTGGATGGACTCCAGTACCGACTGCAGCGGTGCTTCCCAGGGCATGTTCGAGCCGGCCGCATGCGCAGGCGAGGCGACGGCCAGCAGCAGCGCCGCTAGGGTGACAAGGTACAGAACCGGTTTTACGGAAATGCGTGGATGCGTCATGACGGTGCTCCGGGATCGGATGAAGGAACAGAGGTGGATGAAGAGAACAAAGGGAACCCGGGCACCAGCGAGGTATCGAGCTGATAGCCTTGGCTGTCGTGGCCGATGACGCGTGCGATCTCGCGCACGCGGCGGGCGCGACCACGGCCGGCAATGAAGACGATGACGTTGACCGTCTCGGCAATGAGAGCGCGCGGCACCGTCACCGAGACCTCTTGCACAAGCTGCTCGAGGCGCGTCAACGCGCCGGCCGCAGAGCCGGCGTGCACCGTGGCGATGCCGCCTGGATGGCCGGTGCCCCAGGCCTTGAGCAGGTCCAGCGCCTCGGCGCCGCGCACTTCCCCGACCACGATGCGATCAGGCCGCAAGCGCAGGGTGGCGCGCACCAAGTCGGCCATGGTGCTGACACCCGGCTCGGTGCGCATGCCGACATGGTCATCGGACCGGCACTGCAGCTCCACGGTGTCTTCGAGGATGAGCACGCGGTCGCGCGTCTCGGCGATCTCGTCGAGCAGCGCATTCGCGAGCGTGGTCTTGCCGGTGCTGGTGCCGCCGACCACCACGATATTCTGGCGCTCGCGAACAGCTCGCCGCAGAAACTCGGCTTGATCTGCAGTCAAGATGCCGTCCGCCACATAGCGCGCGAGATTCATGATCCGCAGCGCCCGCTTGCGGATGGCGAAGGACGGCGCGCGAACCACGGGTGGCAATACGCCAAGGAAGCGCTCGCCGGTCTCGGGCAATTCGGCCGAGAGGATTGGAGCCCCCGCATGTACCTCGGTGCGCACGTGCGCTGCCACCAGCCGGATGATCCGCTCGGCCACGGGTGGCGGGATTGCGGTACCAGTGGGCTCCCGGCCAGTTCCAAGCCGGTCTACCCACAGCGAGCCGTCCGGATTCAACAGCACCTCCACGACCTCCGGATCCTCAAGCGCCTTCGCGATCTCTTGCCCCATGGCCGTGCGCAACATGCGAATGCGCCGCGCCAACGATGCGTCCACGGAATTCGGTTCAGGCGTCGGATTCACGGTCTATTTCCTGCGATTCGGTTGGGGAAGCCGCATATGCAGCTGGCGCCTCGGACGCAGCGGGTGCGATGTCTTCATGGACTTCGCGCACCAGGCTGCGTCCGCGCTGGATGTGGCGAGCGAGTTGCTCGATGAACTGCGCGTAGCGGGCGCGCCCCTGCGCACGAGCGGCCTCCTGCTGACCCTCGGGCACGGGCAGCGAGACCGTGAGGAAATAGCGGATGTACAGGGCGAGCGTCTCGATCAACACGTTCTGGTCGCGTTCGAGTCGATCGAACTGGCGCGAGAGGCGGTCCAGGCGCTTCGCCAGCGCTGCCTCACGCTGGTCCTGGGCGTCGGGCGAGAGGAATGAGGCCAGCGCCGCTGCGATCACTGCGGACTTCGACACACCCTTGTGCGCAGCGACCCGGTCCAGGCGTTTCGCATGGTCTGGCTCGAGGAAGATGTTCAGGCGCGCACGGGTCATAGCGCAATCCCGTCGTCAGGGTCCAGGGCCGCGAGCCGAGCGGTGCGCATCAGCTGCCTGTCGGCGTCCTGTGGACGCACGGGTATGTCGTCATCGTCGTCGAGCACCAGCAGCCCATCGTCATCCGGCAATGCCAGCGTGTCGGCTGTGGCATCCAGCTCAGGCTTCAGCTGACGGCCACCCTCGTCGGCAAAGCCGCCGGCATCGTGAGCAGGCGATGACTCGGGGGCGAGCAGCGGAGCGAGTCCGCCCCAGTCGTCCGGGCGCACCGCGGGTCGGTCCGCGTAGACATTCGCAGCGAGAGTCGGTGCGGGCAGAACGCGAGGGATGAAGTTTCGATCCTGGTAGTACCGCAGCTTCCTCGCCTTGATCGGTGGATGGCCCGAGACCATCACCACGGCGTCATCGGGCGGCAGCTGCATCACCTCGCCGGGCGTGAGCAGCGGTCGTGCCGTCTCCTGGCGCGACACCATCAGGTGGCCGAGCCATGGCGCCAGCCGGTGGCCTGCATAGTTGCGCTGCGCGCGCAGCTCCGTCGCAGTACCGAGCGCCTCCGAGATGCGCTTGGCCGTTCGCTCGTCGTTGGTCGCGAATGCGATGCGCACATGGCAGTTGTCGAGGATCGAATGGTTCTGGCCGTAGGCCTTGTCGATCTGATTCAGGGACTGTGCGATCAGAAAGGCACGTAAGCCGTAGCCAGCCATGAAAGCCAAAGCTGACTCGAAGAAGTCCAGTCGGCCCAACGCCGGAAATTCGTCGAGCATCAGGAGCAGCTTGTGCTTGCGTGCGATACCGTCCGAGCCGTCGAGCGATTCGGTCAAGCGACGACCGATCTGGTTGAGGATCAGACGGACCAACGGCTTGGTGCGACTGATGTCGGAAGGCGGTACCACGAGATAAAGCGCTACCGGATGCTCCGCAGAAATCAGGTCGGCGATGCGCCAGTCGCAGCGAGAAGTGACTTTGGCCACTGTGGGATCGCGGTAGAGGCCCAAAAAGCTCATGGCCGTGGAGAGCACTCCGGAGCGCTCGTTGTCGCTCTTGTTGAGGACTTCACGCGCCGCGGACGCGACGACCGGATGCACTGATTCGCCCAGGTGCCGCGTGGACATCATCCGGTGCAGCGTGACCTCGAATGGGCAGGCCGGATCGGACAGGAAGTTGGCGACACCGCACAGCGTCTTTTCCTCGCAGGCATACAGCACATGCAGGATGGCGCCAACCAGGAGGGCATGACTGGTCTTCTCCCAGTGATTGCGACGTTCCAGCGCGCCTTCAGGGTCTACCAGGATATCCGCGATGTTCTGCACGTCGCGCACCTCGTGCATGCCGCGGCGAACCTCGAGCAACGGGTTGTACGCGGCCGACCTCGCGTCCGTCGGGTTGAACAGCAGGCAATGCGAGAAACGCGCGCGCCAGCCGGCAGTGAGATTCCAGTTCTCGCCCTTGATGTCGTGGATCACGGCAGAGCCAAGCCAAGACAAGAGGGTTGGAATGACCAGGCCAACACCCTTGCCCGAACGTGTCGGCGCGAAGGCGAGGATGTGCTCGGGTCCGTCGTGACGCAGGTAGTCACCGTCCCTGCTCTTCTTGCCCTTAAACTTTCCCAAGAAAACGCCCACCGCGTTCATCAGACCGGCCTTGACAATCTCTCCAGGCTCGGCCCAGCGCGCCGAACCGTAGGTCACGACATGCTTCGTATGGCGTGCGCGCCACACGGCCATCGATATCGCGGCGCCAGCAGCGGCGATGCCGCCCGATGCGGCGACGGCTCCTCCGCGCAGGAACACCTCCGGCGCGTAGGCATCGTAGAAGTACCACCACTCGAAAAGCTTCCAAGGCTCGTAGACAGGTGCCCCGGAAATCTCGAACCATGCAGACCCCAACCGTGTCTGGTAGCCGAGCGCACGCGCGGTCCACTGTGTTCCCGCCCACACGCCGCCCACGGCAACGCCGAGAACCACAATGATTTGACCGAACAAAATGCCTGTCGCTGACTTCGCCATCGCCCACTTCTTTCGACTATTGGTTCCAGCACGCGAATGCCACGATGACACTGCACATGTAGGATTCTGGAATCGAGGCGCCGCACGGCACACCCATCGTGGCGTGGCGTGGCGTACGTGGGGTGAATGTGTTGTTCTAGCTTTTGACCTGTCCGAACCTGCGCACGGAGGATCGAAGCATGTCAGGCGACGAAGAGCATCTCAAGGGATGCGGCGCCTGTCCAAAGCCGTTAGCGCGAGGCAGCATCGCGCGGCGATAGCACGCCGTAACAGTTATTGCAGGGTTCTGGGGTGATCGATCTTGAACTCCTGACCAGCGCACTGGCCGGCGCCCCGTACGACACGCACATCTGGGCCACACCGCGGACTCCTTCGGGGCCATGGGCACGCGAGCAGTTGGGTGACGAGGCCGGTTACTGGCTGCAAGGCCCCTCTGAAACCCTCAACGTGTGACCGCGGGCTCCGACCGATCGAATCATCGGCCCCACCGGCGCCGATCGATGGACACACAGTGCGCGACAGCGACTTCGTGGACGTGCCAATCTGGTTGCGCTCCTCTGAGCCCCACTTCCCAGCGATGCGTGGTCGCAACTTGGTATTCGGTGATCACCGAAGTCGGTTGAAGGCGCGGGCAGTCCGTTCTCCAGCGCTCGTGCATACGGCACGCCCTGATTGCTCTCCGTCCCACTACACCGGCAAATTCGCTGAGCGCTTGATTTCCTTGAGCGAAAACCCGGTGTACATCTCCTTGACGTTGCCGAGCGTGCGAATGCGATACATCGCCAGTTCATGGAATGCCTCCATGTCTCTGACAACAACCTGCAGAAGGTAATCGTATTTGCCAGACACGTTATGGCAGGCAACGACGCTGGGCAAGGCCATCACCCCCGCTTCAAAAGTTCGCATCGCCTTCTCCGAGTGACTATCGAGCGAGATGCTGATGAACGCAAACAACCCCCACCCCAACGCCTGCGGATTGAGCGCGGCATGGTAGCCAAGGATGACGTGCTCCTCCAATCGCTTCAGCCGTTTCCAGCATGCAGGTGGCGATAGCGAAACCCGACCCGCGATCTCCGCGTTGGCCAACCTGCCATCCGTCTGCAGGATCTGCAGGATGGCGCGATCGATTTCGTCTAGCTCCATAGAAGCTCTCCAGATCAACAAAAACAAGGCCAATTGACTAATTATATTTCCTTGACTCCCTGATATTGGCTAACTACGTTAATCCTATTTTTCGCGCCGGCAATGATACTTATCGACTACCGAGGTCAGCGATTTGCATCTTCGCGCCAACGCCAGCCATCAGCAAAGTTCGGCCAAAGAGGTCCTTACGGTTCGCACCGGCCACTCAACTCTCATAAGAAAACGGAGACGCGCATGAGCATGTTTAGAACAAAAAACCTGGATGCAATGGTTGCAGCCAGTCGTGCTCCAGGGGGCCTCGAGAAGGTCCTGGGCCCTTTCGATCTGGTCTTGATGGGCATCGGAGCCATTGTCGGTACCGGCATCTTCGTTCTGACCGGCACGGGTGCGCTCACCGCCGGCCCTGCACTCACGATCTCTTTCGTGATAGCGGCACTGGCCTGCTGTTTCGCCGCACTTTGCTACGCCGAGTTTGCCTCGACCGTTCCGATCGCGGGATCGATCTACACATACAGTTATGCCACGCTGGGAGAACTGGTGGCCTGGATGATCGGCTGGGACCTGATGCTCGAATACGGCCTGGCCGCTGCCGCCGTCGCAGTCGGTTGGGCGGGATACTTCCAGTCATTGATCTCCGGCTTTGACTCGAGTCTGCCCACCGTACTGACAGCCGCCCCAGGCGCCTTGCCTGGCGTGAAGACTTGGTTCAACCTCCCCGCGCTGCTCATCGTGCTGGTGCTCACAACCATGCTCTCGCTCGGCATGCGGGAGTCTGCCCGCATCAATAACGTGATGGTTGCTATCAAGGTCGGCGTGGTATTGCTCTTTATCGCGGTTGGCGCGCGTCATGTGCGACCCGAGAACTGGCAGCCGTTCATGCCGTTCGGCCATCAGGGAGTTCTCAGCGCTGCAGCGCTGGTCTTCTTCGCTTTCATCGGCTTCGATGCGGTCACGTCTGCGGCGGAGGAAGTCAAACGTCCCGAGAGGGATCTGCCCGTCGGCATCATCGGATCGCTGTTCGTATGCGCAGTCCTTTACGTCGTTGTATCGGCGGTTATGACCGGCATCGTTCCGTATCAGAAGTTCCTGGGCGTGGACCATCCCATTTCTTTGGCCTTGCAACACGCCGGCGAGAACTGGGTCGCTGGGTTCGTGGATCTGGGCGCCATTCTGGGAATGACCACAGTGATCCTTGTGATGCTCTATGGACAGACCCGCATCGTGTTCGCCATGTCGCGGGATGGTCTCCTGCCATTGAAGCTGTCCTCGATCCACGTCAAGCATCGGACTCCTTTTTTCACCACCTGGGCGGTAGGCCTGACGATCGGATTGATTGCGGCACTGGTCCCGCTGAGCGTGCTGACCGAGTTGATCAACATCGGCACCCTGGCCGCGTTCACCCTCGTCTCGATCGCCGTGATGATCCTGCGCCGCACGCGTCCCGATCTGAAGCGCGGGTTTCGCTGTCCCTGGGTACCTGCCGTGCCCTTGCTGGCAATCGCCTTCTGCGTGACCCTGATGACATATCTGGAGGCCATGACGTGGGTGGCATTTGTAGTCTGGCTGGTCATCGGTCTTGCGGTCTATTTCAGCTATGCGCGACGTCGGTCCTTGCTGAACTGATCGACGCATTTCACAACCAACCTCTGAAAGATTTGAAATGACCTTGGACGACTCCGGCCTAGGTGCCGGCACGGTACTCGCGCATGCCGGAATCCACCCTGAAGACCATCACGGCTTCGTAAATCCTCCGAGCTACCGCGGATCGACGGTAGTATTTCCTGACGTGGCTACCATGCAGAGCGGCACCCAGCGCTTTGGCTACGGTCGGTGGGGCAATCCAACGACTGCCGCACTGGCCGAAGCCATCACGACGCTGGAAGGCGCCGAGGGCACGGTGCTTTGCCCCTCAGGTCTGGGGGCGTGCACCACTGCGATCCTGGCCGTCGCCGGTGCCGGGGACCACCTCCTGGTCCCTGACAGTGTCTACGCGCCCACGCGTCATTTCTGTGAGACCGCTGGCAAGCGATTCGGAATCGAAACGACCTACTACGACCCGTCGATTGGCGCAGGCATCGAAGTCCTGTTTCGCTCCAACACCAAAGCGGTGTTCACCGAGTCGCCGGGATCTCACACGTTCGAGATCCAGGACATTCCCGCGATCGCCGAAGTGGCGCGTCGACACGCGGCGCTCGTCATCATGGACAACACGTGGGCTACCCCCCTGTTCTTCAAAGCCATACCGTCCGGTGTCGATCTTTCTCTGATGGCTGCCACGAAGTACATCGTGGGTCATTCCGACGCCATGCTCGGCACGGTCGCGGCCGGACCCCGCGCCTGGGAAAAGCTCAAGGCATTTCACTTCCAGTTCGGCATGTTCGTAGGGCCGGACGATGTTAATCTCGCGCTGCGAGGCCTGCGCACGCTGGAGGTTCGTCTGACGCGGCACCAGCAGAGCGCACTTGAAATCGCGCGTTGGCTTGAGAGTCGAGAAGAAGTCGCGCGCGTGCTTCATCCAGCCCTGCCCTCGCACCCCAGTCACAATTTGTGGAAACGTGATTTTTCCGGGGCGAGCGGCCTGTTCTCCTTCGTGACCAGGGCGGCCCCATTCAAGGCCGTGCAGGCCATGCTCGATGGCCTCTCCTTCTTCTCGCTGGGATACTCCTGGGGTGGATTCGAAAGCCTCGCGTTGACGGTGGATCCCCGCAAGATCCGCACAGCCACCGTCTGGAACGAGCCAGGCCACCTGATCCGCCTGCACATCGGCCTGGAGGATCCGGTCGACCTGATCGCCGACCTGCAAAAGGGCATTGCGCGCTTCAGGGCCGCATCTGCGTGATGCATGGCACCGTTGCGGAGCAACCGGCGCGGCGAGACCGTCTAGCCATGGCGCTTCGGAAATGCAGGCGCTCGCTGCGAAATGAAAGCCGTTTGGGACAAGTGGCCAAACATAACTGAGCTCGCCAGTAAGAAGCACTCCGGTAGAAGCCGAGTCACCCAAGATCTTTGGCTTACTTCGGCTAAGCCATGGGCTCAAAAAACATCGTTTTACGTAGGGAGCGCCTCCTTCTACGATTTGCCGGACTGAGACGTGAGTTCTTTGCGTCCGGCAAGTATCGATTTTCTTGACACCAAAGAGGAGCCTTCATGACCCAACACTCAGCCGCTATCCAATGGCAGCGGTCGCCCCACCCGCAAGACGAACGCACCTACTCGCGCAACCACGTGGCATCGCTCGCAGGTGAGCAATCCGTCAACGTTTCAGCCTCCGTGGAGTTCAAAGGCGATCCGGTCTGCGCGGATCCCGAGCAGATGCTGGTCAGCGCAGTGGCGAGCTGCCACATGCTGACTTTCCTGGCCATCGCGGAATTTCAGAAGTACCGGGTGGAAACCTATCAAGACCATGCCGTGGGCTACCTTGAAAAAGTCGAGGGCGTCGGCATGGCCATCACCCACATCGATCTGTCGCCCAAGATTACGTTCAGCGGTGACAAAACCCCCGATGCAGTTGCGCTGGCTCGGCTGCATGCCGGCGCGCACAAGAACTGCTTCATTGGCAACTCGATCACCGCCAAGGTGAGCGTGGTGACCGATGAGGTCACGGCGTGAACCATGTCAATGCACGCATCGATTGACGAGGCTGGGGGGATGCCGCCACCTTCCATCCAAGAGGCATTGCTAGTGCGCGAAGACAGCCACGGCGTGACCACCCTGCGCATGAACCGTCCGCTGCAATTCAATGCGCTTTCCGAAGCCATGCTGGATGCGCTGCAACACGAGTTCGATGCCATCGCAGCGGATCCGTCCGTGCGCTGTGTCGTTCTGGCCGGCGCCGGCAAGGCCTTCTGTGCCGGCCACGACTTGCGAGAAATGCGTGCGCAGCCAAGTCTGGCGTACTACAGGGCCCTGTTCGCCCGATGTAGCCGCGTGATGCAAGGTCTACAGGCTTTGCCTGTGCCAGTCATTGCGCGTGTGCAAGGTATCGCCACGGCGGCAGGCTGTCAATTGGTCGCCAGCTGCGACCTAGCCATCGGTGCGGAAACAGCAAAGTTTGCGGTCTCCGGCATCAACGTTGGCTTATTTTGCGCGACACCGTCGGTAGCGCTGTCCCGAAACGTCTCGCCTAAAAGAAGCTTCGACATGCTGGTCACAGCGCGCTTCATCGACGCCGCCACCGCCGTGGATTGGGGATTGATCAACTCGGCAGTGCCCGAAGACCAACTTGATGCCGCCATCGCGCAGAAGGTCTCCCAGATCCTTTCCAAGAGTCCGACTGCGGTGCGCTATGGCAAGTCGATGTTCTATCGGCAACGTCAAATGGCCTTGGCTGACGCGTACGAATACGCCAGCGACGCTATGGCCCGCAACATGATGGAAGAGGACGCTGGCGAGGGCATCGACGCGTTCCTGGAAAAGCGCCAGCCTACATGGCGCTCCTGACGTTGACGCACGCCTGAGTGCTTGGTAGTTCCCACTATACGTACAGAGGAGACCAAACAATGAAAGAAACCAACCCCTACCGACAGGGCCTCGGCAAGACTGCAGCAAATCACGCTGCGCTGTCCCCGCTGAGCTTCCTGCAGCGTGCCGCCGAAGTTTATCCAAACCAGCTCGCACTCATTGACGGCGACCGCCAGTGGAACTGGACACAAACGTACGAACGATGCCGCCGCCTGGCCTCCGCCTTGCGCCGCGTCGGCGTGGGGAGAGGCGACACTGTATCGACCATGCTGCCCAACGTGCCCGCCATGTACGAGGCTCATTTTGGTGTGCCGATGACTGGCGCCGTTCTCAACGCGATGAATGTCCGATTGAATGCCGAAGCCATCGCCTTCATGCTCGATCACAGCGAGACGATGGTACTGCTGACCGATCCCGAGTTCGCCGATGTGGTCTCACATGCGCTGTCTGCCATGAAGGGGCCGAAGCCTTTCGTCATCCTCGTGTCGGCCGCAACCATCCCCGGTCGAAAGTCACTTGAAGGAGTGGAGTACGAGCAACTTCTTGTAGAGAGCGATCCCGAATTTCTCTGGCAGTTGCCAGAGGATGAATGGGATGCGATTGCGCTGGGCTACACCTCAGGCACCACGGGCAACCCCAAGGGTGTTGTCAGCCACCATCGGGGCGCCTATCTCAACGCCGTCAGCAATGTGCTGTCCTGGGGGATGCCGTCGCACTGCGTCTACCTGTGGACCCTACCAATGTTTCACTGCAACGGCTGGTGTTTCCCTTGGACGCTGGCAGCGGTCGCTGGAACCAGCGTCTGTCTGCGGCGCATTGACACGGCACTCATCTTCGACCAGATCAGGACGCACCGCGTGACCCACTACTGCGGGGCTCCGATTGTGCACGCCATGCTGGCCGACGCACCCGAGGAGAGCCGAGCTGGGATCACCCACAAGGTCAACGGTTTGATCGCCGGTGCCGCTCCGCCTGCTGCCGTATTTGAACGCATGGAACACATCGGCTTCAATCTCACCCATGTTTATGGTCTGACAGAGACTTATGGCCCAGCAACCGTGTGCGCCAAGCAGCCTGAATGGGCCGACCTGCCGCTGAGCAACCGCGTGGAGCGCAACAGCCGCCAAGGGGTACGGTATCACCTGCAGGAAGCCGTTGCAGTACTCGATCCCCTGACGATGGAGCCCACTCCGTTCGACGGCCAGACCATCGGCGAAGTGATGTTCCGCGGGAACATCGTGATGAAGGGCTATCTGAAGAACCCGGCAGCCACGGAAGAAGCCTTTGCCGGTGGTTGGTTTCACTCTGGCGACTTGGCTGTGGTGCAGCCGGACGGCTACCTGAAGATCAAGGACCGATCAAAGGACGTGATCATCTCTGGGGGCGAGAACATTTCGTCGCTGGAGGTAGAGGAAGTTCTGCAGCGTCATCCGGCAATCCAGTCGGCCGCCGTCGTCGCCATGGCCGACGAGAAGTGGGGAGAGGTTCCGGCTGCATTCGTCGAACTCCGTGGCAACGCGGTTCTATGCGAAGCGGACCTTGCCACCTATTGCAAGGATCTCCTGGCGCGCTTCAAGGTGCCCAAGAAATTCGTCTTCGGCCCCTTGGCGCGGACTTCGACCGGAAAGGTCCAGAAGTTTGCCCTTCGCAGACAACTGAAGGAGAAAGTCCCTGCCTCAGGCCATTGATCGCACGGACTCGGCCGCGCCAAGAGCCGTGAACAACACAAAAATTGGAGACAACATGACGATCCCTCATCACATCCGCATCGCTTCACACCCCCTGTTCCGCGACTTGGTGAAACGGCGAACACGCTTCGCGCTACTGCTTTCCGGCACTGTTTTGGTTACCTACTATGGATTCATGATGGCGGTGGCATTGCTGCCCGGACTGCTGCGCATCCCACTCGACGCCGGTCGGGTGAGCACCATCGCGTGGCCCATCGGAGTATCCGTGATCGTGCTGTCGTGGCTGTTGACAGGGCTCTACGTCTACCGCGCCAATCGGGACTTCGATGGCATCACCGTCAGGCTGCTCGCCGAGGTGAAGCCATGAAGTACGCCGACACCTTCAAGACCGCCGTGGTTTTCGCCACCACGGCAGGCACCGGGATCGCCACCGCCGCCCCGACTGTCGGCTTGGTGGAACGCCAGCCCATCAATCTTCCCGCCATCTTCATGTTCCTTCTGTTCGTCGCTGGGACGCTGGGGATCACATGGTGGGCCGCAAAGCGCACCCACTCGACGTCGGACTTCTACACCGCTGGCGGCGGCATCACCGGAGGCCAGAACGGCATGGCCATCGCGGGCGACTACATGTCGGCCGCCACCTTGCTCGGATTGTCGAGCCTCGTCTTTGCCAAGGGCTTTGACGGATTCGTCTACACGATCGGCTTCTTTGTCGGTTGGCCCATCATCCTATTCCTGCTCGCCGAACCAGTTCGTAACTTGGGACGGTACACCTTTGCCGACATTGTCTCGTCGAGGCTCGACAAGACTCAGGTACGTCTGTTCGCCTCGTTGGGTTCGCTCACTACCGTGTGCTTCTACCTGGTAGTTCAAATGGTAGGCGCCGGCCAGTTGATCAAGCTTCTGTTCGGACTGGACTACCAATATGCGGTGCTGGTCGTCGGGGTGTTGATGGTGGTGTACGTCACGTTCGGCGGGATGATCGCCACCACATGGGTGCAGATCATCAAGGCGGCGCTCCTGCTGACCGGTGGAGTCACCCTCATGCTGCTGGCCATGTCGAGGTTCAGCTTCAACTTTGAGGAACTTGCCCGGCAGGCTGTGGCCGTTCACCGCGATGGCCTCGCGATCATGGGGCCGGGCAGCCTGATGGCCGATCCCGTTTCAGCCGTCTCCATGTCCTTAGGCCTTCTGTTTGGCCCGGCGGCACTGCCGCACATTCTGATGCGCTTCTTCACGGTGTCCGACGCCAAAGAGGCCCGCAAGAGTGTCTTCGTGGCCAGCGGGCTCATCGGCTTCTTCTTTCTGATCGTGTGTCTGCTAGGACTCTGTGCCATCGTGATTGTGGGAAACGACGCCCGGTTCTATGAAAACGGGATCATCGGCGGGAAGCTGCTCGGTGGAGGCAATATGCCGGTGATGCATCTGGCCTCTGCGGTGGGCGGAAGTCTGTTCCTCGGCTTCCTGTCGGCAGTGGCCTTCGCAACAATCCTGGCCGTCGTGGCCGGATTGGCCCTGGCCGGTGCATCCGCCATCGCGCACGACATCTACGGCAACATTCTCTGCGGCGGCAATGCCGACGAGAAGAGAGAGATGAAAGTCTCTCGCTGGGCGACCCTCGCACTAGGTGTCGTCGCTGTCGGGCTGGGGATTCTGTTCGAGAACCAGAACGTAGCCTTCTTGGTCAGCCTGACCTTCGGCATCGCGGCATCTTCCAATTTTCCCGTGTTGGTGCTGGCGATCTACTGGAGAGGCTTGACAACACACGGCGCTCTGGCGGGAGGCATAGCCGGCCTTGGGTCGGCACTGCTCCTGGTTGTACTTTCGAAAGCCGTGTGGGTTGATGTCCTGCATCACGCACAGGCAATCTTTCCTTACGAACATCCGGCGCTGTTCTCGATGCCCCTGGCTTTCATCTGCGCATGGCTATTCTCGAAGTCCGACGAAAGTGCACGGGCCCGAAGCGAACGAGCGGCATTCGATGCCCAATGGGTGCGCGCCCAAACCGGCCTGGGAGCCGCCCAGTCGACGTCGCACTAGCAAGACGGAGACTGGCAGCTTGTGTTCACCCACTGCACGCCACTTGACATGAACCGATGAGAATTCCCGATCGCAACAGGTGGCGGTAGCTAAAACTGCCAGCGGCCGGAGGAACTCCTCAAGATGTGGCTTTTGTATAGTTTTTTTAGAGGTAATCCCTTGAGCATGATTGAACGAAAAATCCGCGCCCGGCGCAGCTTCATCTTTGCACCCGGCACGCGTCCAGACATGTTCCCGAAGGCACTGTGCTGCGGTACCGACATCGTCTGTGTCGATCTGGAAGACGCCGTGGCGCCCCAGGAAAAGCAACAGGCCCGACAGCATGCGTTCGCGCAACTTCCCGTAGCAGAGGGTCCAGACCGCGTCGAACGCATTATCCGGATCAACTGCCTTCGCACGGTGGACGGCATGAAAGATGTACAAGCCTTGCTCACGTCCGCAGAGCCCATCCCCGCAATCATGCTGCCGAAGGTCAAGGGGCCGGAAGAGATCCGCAATCTCAGCGACCTTCTCACGGAATACAAGCTTTCGACTCGGCTGCACGTCATCATCGAAACCAATGAAGCCCTGGAGGCGACCCATGAGATTGCGCGCTCCAGTGAGCGCATCGAGGCCCTGTTCTTTGGAGGTGTCGACATGGCCGCTGATCTACGCTGCAAATCAACCTGGATGGCCCTGCAGTACGCGCGATCACGCATCGTCCACGCTGCAGCCGCCACCGGGTTGGATGTGATCGACGTGCCGTACCTGGACCTGAACGATCGCGAAGGCATGTTGCGCGAAGCCGCGCTGTCCGCCGAACTGGGTTTCACCGGCAAAGGCGCAATCCACCCCAAACAGATTCCTGACATAAACGCATGCTTCGCGCCAGATGACGCCAGCGTCGAGCACGCGAGGCGAGTGCTGGACGCCTTTGCGAAGAGCGATGGTGGGCTGCTGGTCTTCGAGGGAAAGCTGATCGAAAAGCCAGTGCTCCGAAGCTATGCCCGCATGCTGCAAGTTCACGCCGTCGCCCACGCACACTAGCAGGCCTTTACATGGCCAAGCAACCCCTCTTACCTTCACCGCCCGTCGAACAGCAGGTAGCGCCGCCGTCATGCAACACGCCATCTGCCATTGACGGAATGGATCATTGCGCGGAAACGTCGGCGCGATCCCGTCTCATGACGGATGGTGCACGACGCCTGCCATCGCTGATTGCGCTCTCCTATTTCGAAGTCGCGGCCAGAACCAAGAGCTTTGTGGCTGCCGCCAAAGAACTTCATGTGACTCCAGCAGCTGTCAGCCATCAGATCAAATCACTGGAAGAGCTTCTTGGGGTGGAGTTGTTCGTGCGCCAACATCGCAAGGTCAATCTGACGCCGGCGGCGCAAATGGTTCTGCCGACACTGCAGGACGGATTCTCCGCACTCGCCGATGCAGTTGAACAGTTGCGTTCGCACAGCGAATCCAAGTGGGTCATCACCGTCTGTGCAGAGCCGATGTTCGCGACCAAGTGGCTAGTTCCCCGCCTGCATCGGTTCTATGCCGGTTGCCCCGACGCCGAGGTTCGGCTGCAAGCCAGCCTCAATTCTGTGGACACGGTCAGAGGCGGCCCGGCAAGCGCCGCAACGTTTCGACGCGCCGGCATCGATTTGGCGGTGCGTTTTGGCTACGGAGAGTACGTTGGCTTGGACAGCCGAAAGCTCCTGGAGGTGACGTTCGTCCCTGTGTGCGCGCCGAGCCTGTGCGAGTCCCTTTCAGACAGAGCGCCCTCGGCCTTGCTAAATCAACCGCTGTTGAGCGACAGCACGATATATCGCTCACCGGAACGGTTCGGTTGGACCGAATGGTTCCGCCAGGCAAGACTTCCCATACCTGAAGGATTGCGTGAGCAACGGTTCGGAAACGGACTGCTCGCGCTCGAAGCTGCAATGACCGGCCAGGGGGTCTTGCTTGCCAGTAAACAGATAGTACAGACGGCGCTCGATGCTGGAAAGCTTGTGGTTGCCTGGGACCACGCAATGCCATGCCCTTTCAAATACCACATCGTCTGCACACTCCCGGCTCTAGAGCGGCCCATCGTTCAGGCGTTTCGCTCTTGGCTACTTGACGAGGCAGTGCTGCCCGAAACACCCGCGCCGTCACTGGCAAAACGATGCAGGCGATAACGAGCATCCACTGCGCCGCCAAACGCTGAAGGGGCTATGCGATCTCTCGAGGACAGGCAATGCCCAAATGACGAGAACGAATATGCCAGTGACATCCATCGAGAGATGCTTGCTGAGATCGAGCCAACACTGCGCGATGTGGGCGGACGCAACAAGCCGACGACGGTGAACCTGTATGAGGTGTTCTACGCGCCGCTGCACTGGGCGAACACATCACGATGCAGATCGCCAAGCGCGGCACAAAGGCGACGAACAGCCCATCTTGTCCAGCGAGAGACCTCTGTCGCAAAACCCGGCCTCCGACCACGAGATCGAGGCTCCATGAATTTGCCGGCGCCTTGGTCAGCAGTTCATTTCCAGAATCGGCTCATGCTCCTTCGTGCACCGCCGCCCCCTCTTATCATTGCGCATGCGAACGCCATCCTCCGTGAAAACCGTAAGGCACCCGCGTTGGCAACTCAACACGCGTTATAGGCCCTTTCTCGATATCGAGAGCATTGAAGATCAACAGATCGCTGACGTTTCGTGAGGGATCGAACGCAATCGTGAGAATCCAGCCCTCGCCTTCGGGACTGGAAGGCGTTCGCGGCACAAAGACCGGCTCGAGCAGGCCGAGATCGCCAGGCGGCGTGCATGTGCGAATCTCGCCGGTCTCGACATTCGCATGCACCAGCGTATCGAACGAACAGCCTGGGGTGTAGGCACCGATCCGCGCGACGTAGAAGGCGTGCCGGTAAGCCAGGCCCGAGAATCGCTCGTCGATTCGAGGAAACTCTCCCTCGACGCCGCAGAGAGATTTTTCGACGTACCCTTCGCTTTCGGCATCCATATCGAACGTCCAGCGCACGAGCTTGGCCATGCCGTCCTTGATCCAAGGTGGCACGTTGCCACCGGAGACATCCGGAAAGAGTGGCAGCTTCTCGAATTTCATCACGTCGGCGACTACGAAGGTGCGGCCGTCGCGTTTCGCCGTGTATGCATTCATCGGGTGAAAGACGAAGCACGGGGGACCGCTAAACCATCGCATCGACCCGACGCCGGCATCGCGCCGCATGATGCCGATCCGAGTAGGCAAACGTGGGTCCCAAGCACAAATGGGACCACCTCCAGCCGCGCGCTCCAGATCGATGGTCGCGGGAAAGACCGGAAAAACGATGTGCTCGCGGGTCGCGAGGAAGTCATGAACTGCGCTGCAATAGGGAGCCTCGAATCTCTCCTGGCGAACGAAGTTCCCGTCACGATCGATGACCGAGTAGGAAATTTCTCGCGTTCCCGGTCCTGCCGCCTGGTACCCGAACGCGAGCATCTCGCCGCTCTCGGGATCAATCTTGGGATGCGCTGTCATGGGGCCCGTGTAGCGACCGTCGAAGTCGGTCGTACCGAGCGTCTCGAGCGAATCACCATCGAGCAGCACCGGGAAGTTGGTCTCGCCCAAGGCATAGAGCCGGCCGCCGTGCCACACGGCATTCGTTCCGGCCCACTGCATGGGCAGCTTCTGCGGCTTCTCGGTGGCAGGCTTTCCCCTGTCCTGCAGCATCACCGTCGCCACTGCCGCATCGAACACTTCCTCGTAGGACGTTGGCACCAAACGGCGCCCTGCGACCTTTTGTGCCTTGAACTGCTCTGTCCTCACCCAGCGGTTTGTGTAGGACGCGCGGCCGCGGCCGATATGGATGGCATGAATCATGCCCTCCCCCATGAACCAATGATGCTTGTCGGCCAAGGGAGGAAACAGCAGATTGGGCCCGTTTCGATAGAGCGCGCCTGAGAGGCCCTTAGGGATCACGCCAGCCACAACCCGCAGGTCCGGCACATTCAGCTCTTCCTGAATCGGTCCATAGTTGCCGATCAGCATAGGGTGCGTAGTTTCGATCATCGTTCTTCTTCATTTGTGATGCGAGGCCCTTACGAGGAGCCCAATGTTGCTGGCCCTCTGGGCAGGCTTAGTCCGTCTGAATGTTCGCCTTGATGATGTACCTTTGCCAGCGCTCGTTCTCGCTCTTCACCGCGGCTGCGAACGCATTGGCCGGCTCCTCGGGAATGGCCTCGAGCGCCATCGCCTGAACGGTCTCTTTCCAGACCGTGCTTCGGGTGACTTTGCCTACGCCCTGTTGTAACTTGGCATGCGCCTTGGGATCGAGGTTTTCCGGGCCAAACAGGCCGAGCCAACTGCCCTGGTCGAGCCCCTTCAGGCCGACTTCTCCCAGGGTCGGCACATCAGGAAACTGAGAGAAACGCTGGGGTGCCGCGGCCGCCAGCAGCATCAGGCGCCCGTCACGGGCGTAGTTCATGGCCGTCATTGGCGAATCGAACATGATATCGACGCGTCCTCCGAGAAGATCCAAGAGGGCGGCCGCGCTGCCTTTGTATGGGACATGAACCAGGTCGATTCCAGCCACCTGATTCAACACCTCACCGTAGATGTGGGACCCCGTACCGATGCCGGCTGAAGCATAGGTCAGCTTGCGCGGATTGGCTTTGGCGTAAGTCGCGAATGCGCTCATGCTTTGGGCTGGTAAACCCGGTCGCGCCAGCAATGCGAACGAGCCTTTCGCCGCGCGCGCAATCGGCGTGAGCCCTTTCAGGGCATCGATCGGGAAGCTCTTCATGACATGCGGCGTCTGCGTGACCAAGCCGTCTACCGTGTACAGCAGCGTATAGCCGTCCGCTGGCGCTCGCGAGACCTCCGCCGCGCCGATCGCGCCACCAGCACCCGGACGGTTGTCCACAATCACGACGGCACTCATCGCCGAGCTCAGTTCCTTGGCCAGCACGCGTGCCTGGGCGTCAGTAGGCCCGCCTGACGGATAGGGGACGATGATCTTGATCGGCTTTGTCGGCAGAGGGAAGTCCTGCGCATGCGCCGCAAACGAACCAAGCGCAGCGCAGATCCAGATGGCGAATAGATAGATCTTGTTTTTCATAGAGTCTCCGTTGTGTGCTTCTGATGTCCGGCTGCGGTAGACCGCATTCACTACAACCGCACGTTCACGATGCGGTGCTGCACGAACTCCTCCAACCCTTCCATACCCAACTCGGCGCCGAAGCCGGATTGCTTCAACCCGCGGAAAGGCACGTCATGCCGCATCGCCATGTGGTGGTTGACCCACACGGTGCCGGCGTGCACGCGGGAAGCGACCTCTGCGCCCCACGCAGGGTCGGTCGTCCAGATGGTGGCGCCCAGCGCGTAAGGACTGCTGTTGATCCTGTCAATCGCATCGTCCAGTTTGCCGTAGCGAAGCACGGGAAGGACTGGGCCGAATTGCTCCTCGGAGACAAGAGAAGAGCTGTCATCCAGTTCGGCAACGATCGTCGGCGGGATAAAGTAGCCCGGTCGATCCAGCGGCGCGCCACCGGCGAGGACTCGGCCATGCTTCGAAGCTGCAATGATCATGGCATTCACGCGCTCGAACTGGGCTCGATTCTGAACCGGGCCCAACTGCGACGCCGGATCCATCCCGTCGCCGACCACCGTCGCATCGGCCAACCGCGTGAGCTCTAGGTTGAACTCCTCATAGAGGCTGTCAGGAACATAGACGCGCTTTATCGCCACACAGACCTGACCGGAATTCACCATGGCACCGGCGAACACCTTGCCCGCCGCATCCTTGGCATCCGCATCCTCCAGCACCAGCGCGGCGTCGTTGCCGCCGAGTTCCAGCGTGATGCGCTTGATCGACCCCGCAGCACCTGCCATGACGCGACGGCCGGTCGCCGTCGAGCCAGTGAAGCTCACCTTGGCAATGTCGGGATGCTCCGTCATCCGCTGGCCTAGGTCGTTTCGGTCCGCAATAACGTTCACCACGCCAGCAGGAAAAATCGCGCTGCAGAGTTCCCCCAACAGCAGCGTTGTGAGCGGCGTCGTTGGGGCTGGCTTTATCACCACGCAGTTACCTGCGACCAGGGCCGGCGCCAGCTTGTTGACGAGCAGAGCGAGAGGGAAATTCCACGGTGTGATGACCGCAACCACACCGAGCGGAAGAACCTGGTCCATGATGCGCGATGCCGACGTGGCTTCACGTACTTGCTCAAGAATCTCGAGGCCTGCAAGTTCGCGAATGCGCTTCGCACTTCCCGCTACTTCAGCCTTGGCATTCCGGAGCGGCTTGCCCTGCTCGGAGGTGAGCAGTTCCGCGAACTCCAAGGCCCGTCCATCGAGTGCATCCGCGAGCGATCCGAGCAACCGCTGACGATGCGCCCACGAGGTCGCAGCCCAGGTCCTGAAAGCCCGCCCAGCCGCTGACACGGCGCCGTCTAGCTGCGCCTCGTCAGCAACCGGCGACTCAGCGATGACCGCTCCCGTTGCAGGATTCAATACTGCCATCACCGAGGTACCGGGAACCAGGACACCATCGATCAGAAGCTTGAACTCTCGCATTTTGTTGATCCTCGTATGGATGCTCATTCGATCTTGATGGCTAGGGCATCGACATATTTTCCCCAAGCCTCGTAATCGCGGCGCACGAGGTCGGCGAACTGCTTCTGCGATTCTTCCGGCACTTCGAAGCCGAGATTTCGGTAGACGTCCGCAACAGAGCTTGTCCGCTGCGCCGTGCGAATGGCATCGTGAAGCCTTTGCAGTGTGTCCGGGCGGATGGCGGCAGGCGCGAAAAATCCGTTCCAGCTGCGCAACTCGAAACCCACCAATCCTTGTTCGAGCAGCGTGGGCACCTCGGGCATGGTCGAGCGGCGCGTCGCACCTGTCGCTCCACGCAGCTTCAGCCTGCCATCGCTTGCATATTGAGACACGACCGATGGCGCATCGAACATGATCTGAACACGGCCGGCGATCAGGTCGCGCATTGCATCCGACGAGCCCTTGTAGGGAATGTGCACCAGGTCGATGCCGGTCTTCTGCGCAAGCACTGCGCCGTAAATGTGCGACACCGTGCCGGCCCCAAATGAGCCATAGCTCAGCCTGCCGGGATTGGCACGGCCGTATGCGATCAGATCCTTGACGTTGTTCACGCCAATCGACGGATGCACGACGAGAACCACGCCTCCAACAGCGGAACGGATAACTGGCTTGTAGTCCCTTAAGGCGTCATAGGGCAACTGCTTGAGCAAATGAGGCGTTTGCGTTAGTGGCCCATCCACCGTATAGAGCAGCGTGTGGCCATCGGCTTCAGCTCGAGCAACCTCCGCGGCTGCGAGCGCGCCGCTGGCTCCCGGCTTGTTCGCCACGATCACGACGGTGTCCAAAACCTTCGCCAACTCCAGAACAATGGATCGTGCCTGGAGATCAGTCGGCCCGCCAGCGGCGAAGCCGACCAACACCTTGATCGGTCTCCCCGTCCTGGGGAATTCCTGTGCACGGGCCACCGTTTGACCGAGTAAGCCACCTAGCGAGAGCACCTTCAACAAGCTTCGTCGCTTCATTGTTTTCTCCTTCACTCAGCGAACGGGCCGGTTGCCCGCGATGGTCACACGCGTGAGATACCGGTCCTTGCCTGCGTAGTCAGGTATGGCACGATGCATGGTGGACCGGTTGTCCCAAACAAGGACTTGATCGTTCTCCCATCGGACGCGACTGGTGAAATCAAACCGTGCACAGTGGTCGTATAGATAAGCGAGGATTGGGGAACTTTCCTCTGTTGTAAGTCCATGGATCCTCTGGACATAAGTCTTGTTCACATACAGGAACTTGCGCCCGGTGAATTCGTGGGTGCAGACCAATGGATGTAGTTGCTCACGATCACCCAATTCGACTCCCAGATCGGTTTTCGCGCTGACGGAACTGAACTTTCTTCCCTGAGCAAGGTATGCCGAGCCAAAGATGCGCGTCGCGCTGTGGACCGTTTGCATCTGGTCGATCATTTCCTTCAGGCCAGGCGACAGTGCCTCATATGCCGCATACATGCTCAGAAATCCGGTGTCGCCCCCGAAAGCCGGAACATCGACTGCGCGCATCACGACAGCCGCTGGTGGTTCCTCGAGATAGGTACTGTCCGCGTGCCAGTTCTCGCCGACCACTCGGCCGGTGTCGCTGGCCAGGCGACGAATGATCTGAACATCAGGCTGCCCTTCAACACCGTGCAACTGCGGCACGCGCAGGATAGAGCCGAAATTCCTGCTGAAGGCGAGATGTTCCTCGTCCGAGATCTTCTGGTCGCGGAAAAAGATGACCTGATACGTCCCGAATGCCTGCCTGATCTCTCTCCACACCTTGGGTTCGATCGGTGACCGGAGATCAACGCCCCCGATCTGAGCGCCCATAACGCCGGTCAGGGGTTCGACCTTGATGAGCTTGTACTCGTTGGCATCCATGTCCTGCGAAGCATTCTTGGTTCTGGTATCCACTGCGTCTCCTGTGCAGAAATGAGGTCAAACCTCTGAGGTGGAATCTCGCTACATCCTCTGTCTTTCAGCCGGTTCGCAAAGCCTCACGAGACAGACTTTCTCGATACAAGCGGTTTGCTCTACCTCGCTCCCCGACGTCCGAGAGCAGACGGGGTTCTACTCACCGAGTAGTCCGCGCGACCTGCCGACCGCGCCGTAGCGCTGATTGGCGTGCTAGCGGGGCCATAGCAGGGGTCTGCTTTCGGACTACCACCCCTTGGCATTCGACGGTTTTCATCTTCGTTGCCATGACTCTAAGGTCGCCTTGTCTCGTAAAACACGATAAGCAAAATCTCAATTTCTGATTTCTAAGAGGTAACCCTAGGCA
Organism: Variovorax nivicola; assembly: GCF_051216475.1. Classification (NCBI taxonomy): domain Bacteria; kingdom Pseudomonadati; phylum Pseudomonadota; class Betaproteobacteria; order Burkholderiales; family Comamonadaceae; genus Variovorax; species Variovorax nivicola. The sequence goes on from NZ_JBPJZK010000023.1 coordinate 33,203, forward strand.
GCTCTGATCACCGCTCGGTCAACACTCAAGCCATCGTGTGGGATCGCATATGCCAGCCAATTTCAGCCTCGTGATGATGAAAATTTTTGCAGCGGTGTACGACCTAGGGAGTGTCGTTCTGGCAGCACGCACTCTGCGCATGAGTCAATCGGGTGTCAGCACAACCCTCGCCAAACTGCGGGTGATACTGGACGACCAACTTTTCATTAGCACCAGCACGGGTATGCAACCGACGGCCCGTGCACGGGAGCTGATCGACCCCGTACGCGAAATGATCGTATGCATTGATCGACGAATTCTTGGTAGGTCCGATTTCGATCCATGGACTGCCACACGTGAATTCACAATCGCACTGTCTGATGTGGCTGAAGCGATCTATATGCCGCGCGTGTTGAACGCTGTGAACCTTGCTGCCCCGCACGTTCGGCTGCGATCCGTGGAACTCCCCCAACTTCAGCTTCAACGAGCCTTGTCTGAAGGCCAAGTCGATCTGGCTCTCGGCTATCTGCCAGATCTGGTCGCCAGTGAATTTGTTCGTCGCAAAGTTGGACAACATTCTTTTGTCTGCATTTGCAGTGCAGACAACAAGCGTCTAATAAACGCGTTCAACCTCAAGACGTACTGCGCGGCTCGACATGTTGTGGTCGAGGCGCCAGGGCGAACACAGGGGCTTTTGGAGCGCTACATGCAGCAGCGAGGAATTGAGCGGCACATTGTTTTTACCACCCCCCACTTCATGTGCATCGCTGAACTCATTTCGCAGACCGATATGCTGGCCTCCGTCCCGAAGGCATTGGCGGAATCGTTTTCGGAGAAGAAGCAGTTGATCCGGCTCGATTTGCCATTTAGATCACCTGTGTTTGAGACGCACCTTCATTGGAGCAAGAGAGTTCATAACGACCCCGCGATCCGCTGGCTCCGTGAAATACTGTTCAACGCATTCTCAGACAAGGGGACCCCGCAGGGGGTTCTTCCTCAGATTCGAGCAGCGGTCAATCACGGGCCCTAGACTAGCACGATCACAGGAGTGAATGATCTTTTGATTCGGTCGATCTGGCCCTGTCCATCGTAATAGTCCGCTCGAGGCCGTTGTTGACGGCTGGATGGTTTAGGGCGTGATGTCGGTGACGTTCTGAAGCAGAGCGAACGCCACGCGCCATGCGCGGCCATCGCAGTGAACGGTG
>NZ_JBPJZK010000024.1:0-33063 GCF_051216475.1 Variovorax nivicola
TGAAACGCGTCAGCGCCGATGATAGTGCGGGTTCCCGTGTGAAAGTAGGTCATCGTCAGGCTCTTACAGCCCAGAAACCCCCAGTCAACATTGACTGGGGGTTTTTGCTTTTGAGGGCGCGTGCAATCAGGAAGCGAACTAGGTATTGCGAATACCTGAAATGCTGATCTCTGCTGCGCCCGCGGCAACCAATTCCGCCAAGATATCCCTGGTCAATTGATCCAAATCGATAGCGTCAAAAAAGCGCAACCGAATGGCTTCGAGATAAGCGGTGCTCTGCAACCAGGCATCCCAATCCTTGACAGAGATCGATTGCACCTCCAATAGCTTGAACTTCATCAACACCTTGATGGCGTGACGTGCGTGTTTCCCTGGATCGCGCTGCAAGCCATCGAGCCGCCGACGCGCGACGGACAAGGCCTTGTCGACGTCATCGAAGACAGCGCCATGCCCTGGAATCACCTGCCTTGGTGCAAGCTCCCCGATCAGATCCAATGTAGCGCCCAAGTCTTCGAACGACGGTTCGCCGGCCAGCTCGGGAAACGCAATGCCAAATCCGTTCTCCCACAAGGCATCCGCTGAAATCAGCGTCCGTGATTCCGTGTCGAACAGAATGACCGAATGAGGATCGTGGCCTGGTGCGGCATGCACCTGCCACGGCCTGCCGCCAAGCACGCATTCCGTCCCAGGCTGCAGCAACCCCGTAAAGCGAAACCGCGGGCATGTCTGCCCCGTTGCCAGGAAACTCAAGCCGCGCTGATCCCAGTGCTCCACCAATGCAGCCTCGCCTGGCGGAATGTCCGTGCGAGCCAACGGGTAGCGCGCCTGCAGTGCAGCGTTCCCGCCGCAATGGTCGCTATGGAGATGCGTATTCAGGATGCGATCAAGCGGTCGCGTTCCCAGCACCGATTCGGCCAAGGCCAAGGTCTGATCGGCATGCGTCGCATACCCCGTATCGACCACAGCCGTCTCTTCATCGCCCACGAACAGGACATTGTTCGAAGACAACCACCCTCGCTCGAACACAATGACATTCGCCGGCAGCCCGGCGCTCGCCGACGAATGACTCATTCAGGTGACCGCAGCAGTGCGAAGCTCGCGGCGCAGGATCTTCCCCACATTGGTTTTCGGCAGCGATTCCCGGAACTCGATGTGCTTTGGCCGCTTGTAGCCCGTGAGCTGCGAATTGCAGTACTGGAGCACGGCATCTTCAGTCAGCGTCGGATCCCTGCGGACCACGAAAACCTTGATGGCCTCGCCCTGCTTCTCATCAGGCACGCCCACCGCCGCGCATTCCACGACGCCGGGGCACAACGAGATCACGTTCTCGAGCTCGTTCGGAAACACGTTGAAGCCGCTCACCAGAATCATGTCCTTCTTTCGGTCGACGATGCGGCTGTAGCCGTCCTCCTGCATCACGGCTATATCGCCAGTGCGCATGAAGCCGTCGGCGGTGAAGGCCGCGGCGGTCTCCGCAGGCTGGTTGTAGTAACCCGTCATCACGTTCGGCCCCTTGATGCAGAGTTCGCCAGACTGACCTATCGGCAGTGAATTCCCGTCATCGTCCTTGATCGCGATTTCTATGCTGGGCAACGGCAGCCCGATCGTCCCGGTGAACTTGGTGTTCGACACCGGATTGTTGGTCCCGATCGCGCAGGTCTCGCTCATGCCCCAGCCTTCGATCATCGGACAGCCAGTGGCCTCGAACCACTTGCGCGCCGTGCCTTCCGAGGCCGCCATGCCGCCTGCCTGCGAAACGAACAGCGTCGAGAAGTCGATCGACTTGAATTCCGGGTGCATCAGCAGCGCATTGAACAGCGTGTTCACCGCAGGCAGCATGTGGAACGGCCGCTTCTTCAGCACTGCGATGAACTTGTTGAAGTCCCGCGGGTTCGGGATCAGCGTCATGTGCGAGCCCTGGCGGATCACCAGCAGGCACAGCGTCAGCGCGAAGATGTGATACAGCGGCAGCGCCGCAATGCTGTTGACCTTCGCGAAGTCGCCGGCGCGCGACAGCGCCGGCGTGAACCAGGCCTCGGCCTGCAGCGTTGCCGCGACGATGTTGCGATGAGTCAGCACCGCGCCCTTCGACAGGCCGGTCGTGCCGCCCGTGTACTGCAGGAATGCGATCGAATCGAGCGTGCTCTGATCGGGGCCCAGCGTGCGGCCGCGCCCCTCGGAGATTGCCTGGGTGAACGGCGTCACCGTGCGCCCATCGCTCAACGGCAACTTGTAGGCCGGCACGAGCTTCGCCAGGTGGCGCACCGCCACAGTGATCCACGCGCCATACAACCCACCCAGCAGGTCGCCCATCGAGGTCATGACCACGTGCTTCACGGGCGTGCGCTCGATCACCTTTTCAAGCGTCGCTGCAAAGTTCTCGAGGATGACGATGGCCGTCGCCCCGGAGTCCTTCAGCTGGTGTTCCAGCTCCCGAGCCGTGTACAGCGGATTGACGTTGACGCAGGTATAGCCCGCGCGCAGCACGCCGCACATGGTGACCGCGAACTGCGGAATGTTGGGCAGCATGATCGCCACGCGAGCACCGGGCTCGAGCCCGCGCGACTGCAGCCAGGCGCCCATCGCCTTCGACAGCGTGTCGAGCTCCCCGTAGGACATCCAGCGCTCCATGCAGACCGAGAACGGCCGGTCGGCATAGCGGCCGAAGGCCTCGTCGAACATGTGAGGCAATGAACGGTACTGCTCGGGATTGATTTCGTGCGGTACGCCGGCCGGATAGTTCTGTCGCGCGGATGTTGTCTGCATGCAAGCTCCTTTGGCGCGGATTGTGGGAGGCAGTGCGCCTCCGCCGCCAGCGGGCTTGTCCTAGGGAGCGGGCGTGTGCTGTCGCACGCGCGATAGCTGCGCGGCGACTAACAACCCTTCGAAAATTCAGGCCTTGCCCGATTCGCCCGGCAGCAGTACCCCAGCCTCGATGTCGCACTCGACCTTCAGCGACTCATACAACGGCGTGAAGTCGGGCGCCGTGAAATCGAACAGCTGCGCAAAGCTGTCGATCACGAAGTAGTTGGCCTGGTAGGTGTCGATCTTGTAGCGCGTGCGCATGGTGCGCAGCAGGTCCAGCGGCAGCCGGCGCGGTTCGTCGCTGAGCACCGCGTGCTTCAGCTCGCCCACCGAGCTCAGGATGCCGGCACCGTAAGCGCGCAGGCCGTCCGGCTGGCGGATCAGCCCGAACTCCACCGTGTACCAGTAGAGCCGCGCGAGCTTCTCGCCGGCGCCCAGCTCGTGCGCTTTGATGCCGCCCGCGCCGTAGCGCTGCACGTAGTCGGCGAAAGTCGGGTCGAACAGCATGGGCACGTGGCCGAACAGGTCGTGAAACACGTCGGGCTCGACGATGTAGTCGAACTCCTCGGGCTTGCGGATCCAGTCCGTCACCGGAAACTTGCGGTTCGCGAGCAGGGTGAAGAACGGCAACTCCGGAATCAGCCCGGGCACCGCCACGATCTCCCAGCCCGTTGCGCGATACAGCCGCTCGTTGAGCTCCTCGAAGCGCGGGATGCGGTCTTTAACGCCGAGCGAAGGCAGTGCCTTGATGAAGGCGTCGCAGGCCAGCCCCGGCAGCTGCGCCGCCTGGCGCTCGTAGAGCCGGCGGTACGTGTCGTGATCGGCCTCCGTATAGCTGGCCCAGTCCTGCGGGCACGTGTAGTCGGCCAGCACTGCGCCGCCGCGCGAGTAGTCGCCGCGGGGCGGGCGGTCCGAGGCGCCGTAGACGGCAGGGGTGACAACAGCGGCAGGGGTTTCCATGAGATCGGTCTAGAGTTACTTGAGCCAGCGGTCCATCGTGCGCTGGAAGTCGCCGCCGGCTTGCTGCAAGTGCAGCCATTGGTCGACGTACGCCTTGAAGGCCACGTCGTCGCGCGGCAGCATCCAGGCCATTTCGCCGTACTGCAGCGGCTTGTCGGGGTTGATCGCGCACAGGCCCGGCTTGAGCTTCTGCTGCGTGATGGCCTCGGCCGCCTCGGTCACGAACACGTCGGCGCGGTTGGCGAGGATCTCGTCGAAGATCGTCACGTTCTCGCCGTGCAGCGTGAGCTTGGCCTGCTTGAAATTGGTCCTGGCGAAGCGTTCGTTGCTGCCGCCCGGGTTGAAGATCACGCGCACCGAGGGCTTGTCGATGGCGGCCACGCTCTGGTACTTGGCCACGTCGGCGCAGCGCGCAATGGGCGTCTTGCCGTTGACCATGTAGGGTGCGCTGAAGAAAGCGCGCTTCTGCCGGTCGGTGGTGACGGACACACCGCCCACAGCGATGTCGCACTTGCCGGCGGCCAGGTCGGGCAGCAGGTTGGCCCAGGTTGTCTTGACCCACTCGGGCTTCGCGCCGAGGCTGGCGCTGAAGCCCGTCATCAGGTCGACGTCGATGCCTTCGAAGGCGCCATCCGTCTTCTGGAAGCTGAAGGGCTTGTAGTCGCCCGGCGTGCAGATGCGCAGCACCGCGGCCTTCTGCACCGTGTCCAGGTGCGAGCCGGCCACCGGCGCGGCCGCCGGTGTCATGGCACAACCCGAGAGAACGGCGGCAGCTGCCGCGATGAAGGTCAAACCGATCGAAGACGTACAACTGCGCATGCGGGCTCCAGAAGCAATAAGGGAAGGGGCCTTATTTTGCGGCGCTCAGCACGCCACGGCGCATCTGGTCGAGCTCGATGCTCTCGAACAGCGCCTTGAAGTTGCCGTTGCCGAAGCCGTCATCGCCCTTGCGCTGGATGAACTCGAAGAAGATCGGGCCGAGCTGGTTCTCGCTGAAGATCTGCAGCAGCAGCGCGTCTTTCTTGCCGTCGATCAGGATCTTGCGCTTCTGCAGCGCTTCCACGCTCTCGCCATGGCCGGGGATGCGCTTGTCGACCAACTCGTAGTACGTGTCGATGGTGTCCAGCAGCGTCACGCCGTTGGCGCGCAGCGCGTCGACGGTGGTGTACAGGTCGTCCGAGCCCATGGCGATGTGCTGGATGCCTTCACCACGGTACATGTCCAGATACTCCTGGATCTGGCCGGCCTGCTCCTTGCCCTCTTCGTTGATCGGGATGCGGATCTTGCCGCAGGGGCTGGTCATGGCCTTGCTCTTCACGCCCGTCACCTGGCCTTCGATGTCGAAGTACTTCACTTCGCGGAAGTTGAAGAGCTTTTCGTAGAAGCCGGCCCAGACGTTCATCCGGCCGCGGTACACGTTGTGCGTCAGATGGTCGATGTAGGTCAGGCCGTTGCCGAACGGCGAAAGCGCTTGCTCCGGTGCAACGCCGGGCAGCGCCTCGAAGTCGACGTCGTAGAAGCCGATGTTGCCGATGTCCCCGGGCTTCGCCCCGTTCTTGCCGGGCCAGCGGTCCACCAGGTAGATCAGGCTGTCGCCAATGCCCTTGATGGCGGGAATGTTCAGTTCTCCGGGGCCGGCCTTGTCGGCGAAGCCCCATGCGCCGAGTGCCGTGGCGCGTTCGTAGGCTTGCTTGGCATCCTGCACGCGGAAGGCGATGGCGCACACGCTCGGGCCGTGCTCGCGTGCGAATTTCTGCGCGAACGAATCGGGCTCCGCATTCAGAATGAAGTTGATCGTGCCCTGGCGGTACAGCAGCACGTTCTTGTGGCGGTGCTTGGCCACGGCCTTGAAGCCCATGCGCTCGAACACCTTGCCCATGGCAGCCGGATCGGGTGCCGCGTACTCGATGAATTCGAAGCCGTCGGTGCCCATGGGGTTCTCCCAGGGCGTGAAGGCGGGTGCGTCGGCTTGGCTCATGTGCGGTCTCCGGTGGGTGGGGATTGAATGAATAAGGCGCGAAATCGGCCGGTCATGCAATGTAGGGTGGATGCCTCTCAGGTTTTCTGCGTTTCCGGGCGCTCATGGTGGCTCTTGCGCAGTAAAACTGCAAGAATGATGAAATGGAAGCTCTGGACAAGATTGATAGGATGATTCTGCGCACGCTGCAAGCAGACGGCCGCGCTACCTACGACCAGATCGCGGAGCAGGTGAGCCTGTCGCCCAGCGCCGTGCTGCGGCGGGTCAAGCGGCTGGAAGAGCACCGCGTGATCGATCGCTACGTGGCCTTGGTCCAGCCCGAAGCCATCGGCCTCGGGCTGACCGCCTACCTCAACGTGCGGCTCGAAAAGCACACCGAGACCCATAAGCGCAATCCGATGGACCTGTTCCGCGCCAGCGTGCAGACCTGGCCAGAAGTGGTCGAGTGCGCCGCGCTCACCGGCGACATGGACTACCTGCTGCGCGTCGTGGTGGCCGACATGGCCCACTACAGCCGCTTCATCATGGACACCCTGCTCAAGCACCCCAGCGTGGAAGACTGCAAGACCAGCTTCGTGCTGGACCGTGTCAAGGCCACAACAGCTGTGCCGGTTTAGCCACACCCGGTTGCGCAAGCGCCACGCCACTTGGTAATGGGTCACGAATGTGTCCCGCAATTGACCTTGTGGACTTGTTGTTTAAGGGAAAACCCTTACATTTGAGCCATGCTTACCGCCAAGACCCTTCTCAAAGCGTCTCTCGGCCTCGGCTCTTTCCTGAAAGCGCCGATGGTTGAAGCGCAGCCACGCGCCGTCAGTGCGCCTCAACCCGTCATGGTGCCGATCCGCTCGATCGGCCCGCGCGAACGTGAGCGCATCGCTCGCCACCTGCTCGAACTCACCCCGCACGATCGCTATCTGCGCTTCGGCTATGCGGCGGCCGACGAACAGGTCCAGCGCTACGTCGACAGCCTCGACTTTGAGCGCGACGAGCTCTTCGGCATCTACAACCGCCGCCTCGACCTGATCGCGATGGCGCACCTGGCCTTCGCGCCCGGTGACGAGCACAGCGACTGTGCCGAATTCGGCGTGTCTGTCTCGGCGCACGCCCGCGGCCGTGGCTATGGCGCCCGCCTGTTCGAGCGCGCCGTGGTCGTGGCCCGCAACGAAGGCGTGGGCATGCTCTTTATTCATGCGCTGAGCGAAAACGCCGCCATGCTGAAAATCGCCCGCAATGCCGGCGCCACCGTGGTTCGCAGCGGCTCCGAAGCCGAAGCCCACCTCGAGCTGCCCAGCGCCACCTTCGACAGCCGCATGAGCGAGATCGCCCTGGAGCACTACGCCGCGGTCGACTTCGCGCTCAAGAGCCGCGCCAAGCAGTTCTGGGCCTTCCTGGCCAGCCTGCAGGAAGTGCGCAGCGGCATGCGCGACGCTCGAAAAAAATCGGCCCCCTGAGGGAACGCGGCGCCCCCAACCGGCTTATGCCGGCCGTGGGGTAGAGCGTGTCACACGCAATCCGGTATCCTTGTCCCTCCTCAACTAAGCCCTCCCGCAGTGGCCGACCCTCACCCTGAACGCGCTCCCGTTGAACGGGAAGACAAGCGCGGCTTTCTCCAGAAGCTCGCCGAATTCATCCACCCCGGTCCCGACTCGCGCGACGAGCTGATCGAAACCCTGGCGGACGCCGAGGACAACGAGGTGATCGGCGCAGAGTCGCGCGTGATGCTCGAAGGCGTGCTGCGCATGGCCGACATGACCGCCGGCGACGTCATGGTCGCCGCGCCGCGCATGGACCTGGTGAACATCGATGCGCCGTTCGATGCGCTGCTGCACCTCATCATCGACACCGCGCACTCGCGCTTCCCGGTGTACGAGGGCGAAAAAGAAAACATCATCGGCATCCTGCTCGCGAAAGACCTGCTCAAGCTGCAGCGCGCGCCGGGCCTGAACATCCGCGCGCTGCTGCGTCCGGCCACCTTCGTGCCCGAGAGCAAGGGCCTGAATGATCTGCTGCGCGAATTCCGCGGCAACCGCAACCACCTGGCCATCGTCATCGACGAGTTCGGCCGCGTCGCGGGCCTCATCACCATCGAGGACGTGCTCGAACAGATCGTCGGCGAGATCGAGGACGAGTTCGACATTGCGGAAGACGAGGGCGACATCTTCGGCCTCGCCGACCACACCTACCGCGTCTCGGGCGACACGCCTATCGAGCGCGTGGCCGAGGCCTTCGGCATCGTGTTCGACGAAGAACAGCTCAGCGAAGACTTCGACATCATCGGCGGCCTGATCGCGCACGAGATGGGCCACGTGCCCAAGCGCGGCGAGCACCATGCGATCGGTGGCTTCGACTTCGTGGTGCTGCACACCAAGGGCGGCGCGGTGCGCTGGTTCAAGGTGTCCCCGGCACGCGGCGGCGACGCGGCCGACTGATGCGCGGCGCGCCGACCTCCTCTTCCGCCAACCTGTTCCGCCTGCTCGGCTTTGGTGTCGCCGGGCTCGCGCAGGCGCTTTCGATGGCTTCGCCCGTGGGCGGCAAGCCGCTGTGGTGGCTGCAACTGCTGTCGCTCGGTGCGTTCGTCTGGCTGCTCGACGGCTTGCGTGCGCATGGCGCGGGCTGGCGCCGCGCCGGCCTGCATGGCTGGCTGTTCTCTACCGCCTGGCTCACCGGCAGCTTCTGGTGGCTCTTCATTTCGATGCACACCTACGGCGGACTGCCGGCGCCGCTCGCGGCCATCGCCGTATTGGCACTGGCTGCAGCGCTCGGGTTGTACTACGCCGCGGCTGCTGCCTGGTTTGTAGTGCGCGGGCCAAAAGGGTGGGTGACTGGTGCGCTCGTCTTCGCGGCGCTGTGGACGCTGGCCGAACTCGTGCGCGGCAGCTGGTTCACGGGCTTTCCGTGGGGCGCTGGCGGCTATGCGCATGTCGAAGGTCCGCTGGCAGCGCTCGCGCCCTGGGTCGGTGTCTACGGTATCGGCGCCGCAGCGGCGCTGGTCGTTGCGCTGGTCGCGCTGCATCGGTCCGTTCGCGGGCTGGAGCTTGTGCAGGGACTGGTGCTGATCGCGCTGGTGTTCGCGGCGCCGCACCTAGTGCCACCGCTGAATGGCGACGTTCAGGGCACCAAGGGTTCGACCGGCAAGCTCCAGGTCGCGCTTCTGCAGGGCAACATCCCGCAGGACGAGAAATTCATTCCCGGCGGCGGCATCGAGACCGCGCTGCGCTGGTACGGCGAACAGCTGCGCGATGCCAAGGCCTCGCTCGTCGTGACGCCCGAGACCGCCTTGCCGCTGCTGCCGCAGCAGTTGCCGGCCGGCTACCTCGATGCGATCCGGGCGCGCTACAGCCAGGGCACACAGGCCGCCATCGTCGGCCTGCCGATGGGTGGCCAGGGCAGCTACAGCAACTCGGTGCTCGGCTTCCAGCCCGGCGCAGCGCAGCCCTACACGTACAGCAAGCACCACCTGGTGCCTTTCGGCGAGTTCATTCCGCTGGGCTTCCGCTGGTTCATCCAGATGATGAACATCCCGCTCGGCGACTTCGAGCGCGGCGGGCTCGCGCAGGCGCCTTTCGTCTGGCAGGGCCAGCGCATCGCGCCGAACATCTGCTACGAAGACTTGTTCGGTGACGAGATCGGCGCGAACTTCCGCGACGAGGCCACTGCGCCCACCATCCTGCTCAACGTGAGCAACATCGCGTGGTTCGGCGACTCGGTTGCCATCGACGAGCACCTGTCGATCTCGCGCATGCGCGCACTCGAATTCGCGCGGCCGATGGTGCGCTCTACCAACACCGGCGCAACGGTCGTAATCGATGCCGAAGGCCGCGTGACGCACGAGCTGCCGCGCCTCACGCGCGGCGTGCTCGAAGCCAGCGTCGAAGGCCGGCGGGGCCTCACGCCCTATGCGCGCTGGGTGGCGCCGTTCGGCCTCTGGCCGCTGTGGATACTGACCATCGCCATCGTGGCTGCAGCCTTCGTGCGAGGCCGCCGCCAGCGCTGAATTTCAGGCAGCCGGCGCGGCCTTCACCGGCCAGTCGCGCAGCTTGCCCGGGTTCAGCAAACCCATCGGATCGAAGCGCTTCTTCACCGCGATGACCTCGGGCGGCAACGGCCCGCCGGCCTTGCCGTCTTCCACGATGTTCACGTGCGGATTGTTGATGTGCACCTGGTGCGCGCGGTGGATGTCGATGATTTCGTTCAACCGCTCTTCAGTGCTGAAGCGCACCAGCTGCAGCCCGCTGCAGGTCATGAGCCCCGCCACGTTGCGCAGGAACTCGATGTGCATCATCACCTCGCCGCCCAGCAGCTTTTCCATCTCAATGACCTGTTCGACATGCTTGCCCGGGATGAACCCGCTCTGCAGGTAGGTCAGTGTCGGGTCGATCTTCAGCGCGTGCAGCGTCGTGTGGTTCCAGGTGAACTCCATCAGCGTGCGGTTGCTCTTCTGCACCTCGTCCGCCGTCTTGCGATAGCTCACAGTGCCGCCGTGGGCTTCTACAAGAAGCATCATCGCCGGCTCGCTCGACTCGGCCACCAGCGACAGCACCGTGTGACAACCCTTCGGCAGGTGCGCGGCCAGCTGCGCGAGGTGGTCGGAAATCGGTGCCGCAAAGAACGAGATGCCGCGCTTCACGATGCCCGGCGCGTTCGCCAGCTTGTCCGCGAAGTTCAGCGCGTTCTCGAAGTCGTCGAAGGTCACCAGCGTTTCGAGCCACGGATGTGCGGGCGCCAGCGCGATCTCCAGCTCCAGTACTAGGCCGTTGGTGCCCCACAGGTGGTGCATGCGCATCGCCTCGGCACCGCGCAGCTCGACCACCTGCGGCTCGGCCTCGATGGTCATCGCGCGAATGCCGAGCACATTGCCGGACGCGCCCAGCGGCCCGTAGTTGATCGAGCCCACGCCGCCGAAGCCGCCGCCGAACAGGCCGCCCAGCGTCGCGCTGCGGTAGGTCGAGGGTACGCAGCGCATCTCCTGCCCGGTGGGCTTCGTCTGCTTTTCCAGCTCGCCCAGGCGGATGCCTGCCTGCGCGCGCGCCACGCCAGGCCGCACCCACAGACAGGTGTTGTAGCCCGTCATGTCGAGCACCACGCCACCGGCCAATGGCGTCGTTTGGCCGTAGTTGCCGGTGCCGCTGCCGCGGATGGTGATCGGCACGCAGCGGCGCGCGCAGGCACCGACTACCGAGCGGATTTCTTCCTCGGTGCGCGGGCGCACGACCACGTCGGCGCGCTTGTCTTTCAGCTGGCGTGTGAGTACGGGGCTGAACCACGAGAAGTCTTGCGATAGCCGTGTGACGCGGCTTTCGTCGGTGACCCAGTCGAGGTCGGGCAGTTCGAGCAACAACTGCTCGATAGCGGAAACGGGAGCATTCATGGTCAAGGTTCAATCCTGGGAAAGTTCGCTCGCATGCCACGAGCCCAGCGCCAGCTTGGTCAGCCAGGCCATCAGCACGAAGAGCGCGACACCGGTCAAAGAGATCAGCAGCAGGGCTGCGAACATGCGCGGAATGTTCAGCTGGAAGCCCGCCTGCAAAATCTGGTACGCCAGCCCCGCGCCCGAGCCGCCTGTGCCGGCCACGAACTCCGCCACCACCGCGCCGATCAGCGCGAGGCCGCTCGAAATGCGCAGCCCGCCGAAGAAGTACGGCAGCGCGCTCGGAATGCGCAAGCGCACCAGCTGCTGCCAGCGCGTCGCGCGGTTCAGCTTGAAGTAGCTCTGCAGATCGGGGTCGATGCTGCGCAGCCCGAGCGTGGTGTTGCTGATGATGGGGAACAGCGCCACCAGCGCCGCGCACACCGTCATCGCGGCCACCGGGTTCTTCACCCAGATGATGATCAGCGGCGCCACCGCCACGATGGGCGTTACCTGCAGCAGCACCGCGTACGGAAAGAGCGCCGTCTCGATGCGCTTGCTCTGCACGAACAGGAACGAGATCAGCACGCCCGCCACCGTGGCCAGCAGGAACGACAGTACCGTGATCTTCAGCGTGACCAGCAGCGCATTGCCCAGCGGCGCCCAGTCGGTCACCAGCGTCTGCATCATCAGGTAGGGCGAAGGCACGAGGTAAGGCGGTAGCTCCATCGCCACCACCATCCATTGCCACAAAGCGACCAGCACCACGCCGATCAGCACCGGGTAGAGCACGCGCTGCACGCGTGGCTGGTTCAGCAGGGGTGTGGCTTTCAATTTCGTCATCGCGAGGTCTCCTCGTCGGCGCTGCTGGCGCGCAGCAGACTGTCCTGCAGCCGCTTGGCGTAGCGTGCGAACTCGGGCGTCACCATGAAGTCGGCGCTGCGCGGATAGGGCTCGTCGATGCGGAACTCTTCCACCACGCGGCCCGGCCGCGCGGCCATCATCACCACGCGGCTCGACAGGAACACCGCCTCGTGGATCGAGTGCGTCACGAAGATCACCGTGAGCTTCTTCTTGCGCCACAGCTCCAGCAGGTCGGCGTCGAGCTTGTGGCGCGTGATTTCGTCGAGTGCGCCGAAGGGCTCGTCCATCAGCAGCAGGTCGGGCTGCGTGACGAGGCCACGCGCAATCGACACGCGCATCTGCATGCCGCCAGAGAGCGCGCGCGGCAGCGCATCGGCGAACTTCTCGAGCCCCACGAGCGCGAGCGATTCCATCACCCGCGCATCGGCCTCCTTGCGCGGCACGCCGGCCAGGTCCAGCGGCAGGCGCACGTTGGTCCGCACGCTGGCCCACGGCATCAGCGTGGGCGACTGGAACACGAACGACAGCTTGTGCGGGCAGCTGTGCAGCTGCGCCACGGGCCTGCGCCACACCAGCAGCCGGCCGTCGCTGGGTTCGAGCATGCCCGCCACCATCTTCAGCAGCGTGCTCTTGCCGCAGCCGGAAGGGCCGAGCAGCGTGACGAACTCGCCCTCGGCTATCGACAGGTCCACCGGCAGCAGCGCCTGCGTGCCGTTGGGGTACGTCTTCTCGGCCGAGAGCACTTCCACCGCGGGCACGGCAGGCGCCGTCGGTGGCGCGAGGGTGTGGGGTTCGATGCGATTCATGAAAGGCTGAGGCTCGTCAGGGCAGGACCTTGGCGTCTTTCACGAACTCGGTCGTGTAGGTCTTCGCAAGCTCCACCTTGGCCGGGTCGAGCAGCTTCGCGGTCACGAGGAAGTCGTAGCTCGCCTTGGAGCGTGCATCCGTCATCACGCCGATGCCGAGCTTGGCCGCGTCACCGCCGGTGACCATGCCCATCTCCTTGAGCTTGGCCACGCTGTAGGCCAGCTGGTCGTCGGTCATGTTGGGGTTGTCTTTCTTGATCAGCGCGTTGGCGGGCGCAGGGTCGGCGAGGTAGCTCTTCCAGCCCTCGGCCGAGGCCTTCACGAAGGCGGCGACCTGCTTGCTGCGCTCCTTCACCGTCTTCTCCATGCACGACACGGTGGTTGCGTACGCAGGGAAGCCGTGGTCGCTGAACATCAGCACCGTGCTCTTCACGCCGGCCTTCTGGATGGCGTAGGGCTCGGAGGTCAGGTAGCCCTGCTGCGCGGTGTTCTTGTCCGCCACGAAAGGCTGGATGTTGAAGGTGTAGGGCCGCGTCTGTTCGTCGGTGAAGCCGAACTTGGCCTTCAGCCACGGCCAGTAGCCGCGCTGCGCCTGGGCGCCGATCAGCAGCGTCTTGCCCTTCAGGTCTTCGAACTTCTTCACGTCGTCGTGCGCGATCAGCACCTGCGGGTCTTTCTGGAAGAAGGCCGCCACGTTGACCACCGGCACGCCGCCTTCGCGCACCTGCATCATCTGGATGTCGCTCGAACCCATGATGCAGTCGGCCTGCCCGGCAGCCATCATCTGCGTGATGTTGACCTGCGGGCCGCCCATCTTGATGGTCACGTCGAGGCCGTACTTCTTGTAGATGCCCTGCGCCACGGCCTGGTAGAAGCCGCCGTGCTCGGCCTGCGCGTACCAGTTGGTCATGTAGGTGAACTTGTCCTCGGCCTGCGCGGGCGCGGCGGCGAGGAGGGCGATGGCGGCGGCGCCGGCCAGGGACAGTGCGAAGGAGCGCATGGTGGGAACCTCTCGTAGGCTGAGTGAAATGAAGAAAAGGCGAAGTAGTCGATGCAAGAAGCAGGCTCAGGCCGATCTCAGGCCGGCTCGAAGCTCTGCTGGATGAACCCCTGCTGATGGCCGCGCTCCCAGGTCGCTTCTTCGCGCACGACCCAGCGCAGCGCGTACAGCTCGGTCAGCGCCTGCACCCAGCTGTCGGAGAGCGTGTCGAGAATGGCTTCGCCCTGTTCGCGCGTGGCGGTGGTCGGGTCACCGATCACGCCGCTGGGGCCGAAGTCGCGCGCTGTCCATGCGCAGGCCGGGCGGCCGTCGGCCGACAGCAGCTTGATCGGGAAGGGCGGCGGAAAGTTGGCGACCGCGCGCTCCATATGCACCGTGTCGGGCGCGAGCGCGAGCATCAGCGCGGTTTCGGAATGGCCGGCGTGCATCGCGAGTTTTTTCTCCTGCTCGCTCACCTGCTTGCTCGCCGCGCTCGGCAGTCGCGACACGCCATGCGGCACGATCACGAAGTCGCCGTGACGCAGGCGCAGCTCGCGCGCCGCCATCTCCAGCACCTGCGGCTGGCCGCCGTGGCCGTTGGCGAACAGCAGCTTGCGAAAGCCCGAGCGGTACACAGACTCGCCGATCTCGATCACCGTCGACAGCAGCGTGGTGCCCGTGAGCGTCATGGTGCCGGGAAAGTGCAAATGCTCTTCCGACTTGCCATACGTGATGGTCGGCAGCGCGAAGGCGCGCACCTCGGCGGGCAGCTTCTCCAGTGCCTTGCCCATCACGCCCGAGCAGATCACGCTGTCGACCGAGCACGGCAGGTGCGGCCCGTGCTGCTCGATGGCGCCGCAGGGCAGCACGATGACGGTGTTCTCTCGGTCGGGCAGCGCGGCGATTTCGGTCCAGCTCAGGTAGGGCAGGAAGCGGTGGGGCGGGATGTAGCCGTGGAGCATGGGAATCCTTGTGCGTTCGTTCGTTACCGGGGAAGGAAGGGCGTTGCGTCGCCGTGCGTCACGCGGCCGTCGCGCAGCACCACGCGGGTGGCGGTGCGCGAGGGCCAGCCATGGCGGTCGGCCTGCGTGAACAGCACCAGGTCGGCGGCACGGCCGACCAGCGTGGGCGTGGCGGGCGCGGGGGCGCGCTGCAGCCAGTCGCTGCGGCACAGCGCCTGCGACCAGGTGTCGAAGGGCTCGTCGAGCTGCGCCACCAGTGCGGCTGTGCTCAGTGCCTCCACGGGGTCGAAGCTGCCGAGGCGGCAGAAGGGGTCTTGCACGTTGTCGCTGGCGAACAGCAGCGGAATGCCGCGCTCGCGGGCTTCCTTTACCAGCGTGATGCCGCGCTGGCGCGGCGTGCGGCCGGTGACGGCGTCCTGCAGCAGCAGGTTGGTGGCGGGCAGCGAGACAACCGTGATCGGCGCACGCGCCACCGCATCGAGCGTGGCGAAGGCCTGCGCCTCGGGCTGGGCCGCGAGCGCGCAGATGTGGCCGCAGACCACGCGGCCTTCGTAGCCGATCTCACGCAGGATGCGCGCCGTGGTCTGCAGGCCGACTGCCGAGGCGTTGAGTTCTTCGTCGACGTGCAGGTCGATGTCGAGGTCGCAGGCCTGCGCCGACACCAGCAGGTTGCGCAGCGCGTTCTCGCTCCAGTTGGTGGAGTGCACAAAGCCGCCGAGCAGCGCATGCGGCCCCGTGGCCTTCACCTGCTTCGCGAGGCGCATCGCCTGCGCCGCGTCTTCGAACAGCGGCAGCTTGATGAGGCTCACCTGTTCGAGCCGCACCCTGCCCGCCCACTCCTGCGCCAGCTCGGCCATCACGGGCCAAGCCATCGGCACGGCATCGGGCTCCCACCAGTCGACGTGCGTGCGCACGTGAGTGGTGCCGCATTCCCATGCCCACTGCAGGCCGCGTGCGGCGCGCTCGCGCACGTCGGCGGGCGTCCAGTGCACGCGGTCGTTCAGCATCGCGTCGATGGCGCCTAGCAGGCCGGGCTGCACCTGCTTCATGCGCGGCAGGGTGAAGGCTTTGTCGAGGTGGGTGTGGGCATCGACGAAGCCGGGCAGGGCCAGGGTGCCGGCGAGGTTCCAGGCTGACGGCGGTGGTGGCGGAGCGACCGTGGCGGGTTGCACCGATTGCACGCGGCCGGCTTCGAGCGCAATGCGCGCCAGCTCGGGCGCGCCGTCGCGCTGCGGCCAGTCCGTGGGCAGCAGCCAGCGTGGCAGCCGCACGTTGTCGAGGAGCGAGGGCGCGTTCATGCGAAACGCGCCATGGCTTGCCCCACGCGCGCCATGAAGCGCTTGAGCTGGGGCTCGGTCGCGATGTTCATGTGGTAGTGGGCGTGGTAGTCCACCTTGGCGCGCCTGCCCGTGAGCCGCAGCATGTATCGCGTGACGATCTTGCGCGGCGGATCGCCCATGTACATCGCCATCCAGCGCGGCCGGCCGTAGGTGACGACGGCGCTGATGCGTTTGATGTGCGTGAGCATCGGCTTCACGTTCGCCGGGTCGCTGATGTCGAAGGCCACGCCCGGCATGAAGAGCCGGTCGAAGTAGCCCTTGAGCATCGCCGGCAGGCCGAAGCACCAGGTCGGAAAGCAGAACACGATGCCCTCGGCCCATTGCAGCCGATCCACGTAAGGCTTCAGCGGCAACTGGTTGGCCGGCACGTCGTGGTAGCCCAGCCGTTCCTCGCGCGACAGCACCGGGTTGAAGCCCTCGGCGTAAAGGTCGCAGTCGTCCACCTCGTGCCCGGCGGCGCGCAGGTTCTTCAGCACCTCCTGATGCAGGGCGGCGTGGAAGCTGGTTTCGACCGGGTGGCAGTAGACGACGAGCACGCGCATGGTGTGTTTGACCGCTTAATCAGAGCAAGTGGTCAGGTTATGCAAGCGACGTGCCAGTGCGGGTGCACCGGTTTGGGTCTACGTGGTTGTGGGGCGACACGGCGGCTGAAAAGCTCGCCCTGGCTCGACTGAATTCCGTAACAAAAGTCACGGAAATCTGCAAAAACGCAACGAGAAGGGCGTAGTTCCTACGCTTTACGTAACACTCACACACCCTTTCTTCTAATTGTTAACTAAAATTCACACTTCCAAGGTTGTGAACTTTGGACTTCATTTTCTGTTCGATTCACCAAGAGCTTCGTCTTACTTACACCTGTAGGCATTCCTCATGAAAAAACCTTCCCTCATCGTTGCAGCCGTCCTTGCCGCCATGGCCACCAGCGCGGCGGTAGCCGCAACGGCCACCTCCACGTTCCAGGTCCTCATCACCGTGACCAAGGCCTGCTCGGTCACGGCAGGTACGGCATCGAACATCGACTTCGGCTCGCAGCTTTCCTCCGCCACCGCCCTGTCGGCCAGCAGCAACATCAGCGTGACCTGCTCCAAGTCGACGCCCTACAACATCGGCCTGCTGCCCGCGAGCACCGCCGCCACCGGCACCTCCGGCGCCGGCTTTATGAGTCCCGTCGTGGCTGGCCCGGACACCATTGCCTACCAGCTTCGCTCGATGAGCGCGACAGGTCCCATCTGGGGCAACACCGCCACGCCCACTTCGGTTGGCAATGGTGTGGCCGGCACCGGCACCGGCGCGGCCCAGTCGATTCCCGTGTTTGCGACGGTCGCGAGCGTCAACGTGACGCCTGGCGACTACCGCGACACCGTGACCGTCCAGGTCAACTACTGATCGATTGCCGACTGTGCACCGCTTGCTGCGCCGCACCCTTGTCCTCGCGTTCGCCTTGCTGGCGCACGCGGCCGCTTCGGCGAGCGGGCTGCAGGTTTCTCCTGTCACGCTGACCCTCCAGGCCACCCAGAATGCGGATGGCCTCTGGCTCAGCAACACTGGTGAAGACGTGGTGCACGCACAGGTGCGGGTCTATCAGTGGTCGCAGGAGAATGGTGGCGAAAAGCTGACGCCCTCGCGCGAGCTCCTCGTGAGCCCGCCGATGGTGCAGCTCGCACCGTCCGAGCGGCAGTTGATCCGCGTCATCCGCACCGGGGTTCCGGCCGGCGCGGCCGAGAACTCGTACCGGGTCATCATCGATGAGCTGCCGGTCGAGATGAAGGAAAAGAAGGGCCTGCAGCTCGTGCTGCGCTATTCGGTGCCCATTTTCATCGCAGCCGCTGGCGCGCAGCCGACCGCGCCCCAGCTCACGTGGTCGCTGCGCCGCGAAGGCAGCCAGGCGGTGCTCGAAGTCGCCAACGGCGGCGGCATGCACGCCCAGCTTGCCGATCTGGATTTCGTCGATACCGCCGGCAAGCGCACCGCAGTGCACGCCGGCCTGATGGGCTACGTCCTGCCGGGGGTGACCATGCGTTGGCCCCTGAAGACACCCGCGGAAGCCTTTGCTCCCGGCGGCGTTCTGGAAACGAAGATCAATGGCAACGCGACGCAGGAAAAAATCCCGCCGCTTCAACGCGTCCGCTGAGCGCCTGTTGCCACTGCTGCTGCTTCCCGGTCTGATGCCGTTTGCTGCTCAGGCCGAGAGCGCCGCAGCCGGCTCGAGCTCATGGCTGGTCGCGTCCGCCGCGGAAAGCGACCTCACCGGCCCGACCGGCAGCGACCTCTATCTGGAGCTGAGCCTCAACGGCAACCCCCAGGGGCTGGTGCATTTCGGCCTGCGCGGCCAGGAGCTCTGGGCCAGCGCCACCACGCTGCGGCAACTGGGCTTCATCCTGCCGGCGGACGTGTCCGATCCTGTGCGGCTCAAGAGCCTTCCCGGGGTCCAGGTGTCGTACGACACCGCAAGGCAGAGCCTTTCAATCAATGCCTCCGACGACGTGCTGCGCCTGCCCAGGACTGTGGTCAACACGTCGACGGTCGTCTCGCCGAAGGCCAGCGCCTCGCCCGGCCTGCTGCTCAACTACGACCTCTATGGCACGCAGGGCCGGGGCAACAGCTCCAGCCTCAACGCGCTCGCCGAAGTGCGCGCGTTCAGCGGAACCAGCGTGTTCAGCAGCACGATGATGTCGCGCGCGTCCCGCGTCGACAACGAAGACTGGCAGCACGAGTCGGTCCGGCTCGACACCACCTGGAGCCAGTCGTTCCCCGACGACATGCTGACGCTGCGTGTGGGTGACACCACCACCGCATCGCTGCCGTGGTCGCGTTCCACCCGGATCGGCGGCATCCAGCTCTCGCGCAACTTCTCGCTGCAGCCCTATCGCACCACCACCCCGCTGCCGGCGTTCCTGGGGGCGGCCGCGCTGCCCTCGCAGGTGGAGCTCTACATCAACGGCCTGCGCCAGTACACGGGCCAGGTCCCGGCGGGGCCCTTCCAGCTCAACACGGTTCCGAGCATCAACGGCGCGGGCAACGCCCAGGTGGTTCTCACCGACGCCTTTGGCCGTGCCACGACGCTCGACTTCTCGCTGTACGACACGCAGCGGCTGCTGCAGGAGGGCCTGTCCGACTGGTCCGTCGATCTCGGCGTGGTGCGCAAGAACTACGGCCTGCGCTCGAACGACTACGGCAGCGACCCCGCCACCACCGGCGTCTGGCGCTACGGCGTGAGCAACAGCTTCACGCTGGAGGCGCACGGCGAGGCCACCAGAGGGCTGGTCAAGGGCGGCGTCGGCGGCGCATGGCTGCTCGGGCAGAGCGGCGTGTTCACTGGCGCCGTGGCGCGCAGCAGCTATCGCGGGGAGGGGGGCTCGCTGCTCAGCATGGGCTACAGCTGGCGCGACAACCAGTTCAATTTCGCGGTCGAGGGCACGCGCACGCGCGGCGAGTACCGCGACGTCGCATCCCTGTACGGCAGCGCGCCGCCGAGCGGTTCGGGCCGGGCGTCGATCGGCTACACCACGAAGGACTTCGGCAGCTTCGGCCTCAGCTACCTCTATCTGCGCTATCCGGCGCAGGAGGCGACGCGCTTGGCCAGTGTCTATTGGTTCAGGGCGATCGGATCCAGTGCCTCGATGAACGTGAGCCTCAACCAGAATCTGGACAACCGCCGGGAACGCAGTCTTTTCGTCGGCTTTACCTGGGCGTTGGACGGCAAGGTCACGGCCAGCGCCGGCATCCAGCGCGACCGCGGCCAGACCGTCTACACCGCCGATGCGCAGAGCTCCATGCCGGGCGACGGCGGCATCGGCTGGCGCGCCGGCCTGCGCCAGGGCGGCGGCCAGAACGGCGGACAGGCCGAGATCGACTACCTGGGCCGCTACGGCCGCGCCATGGCCGGCATCAGCGTGCTCGGCGACAACCGTTACGCCTACGCCGGCGCCACCGGTTCGATCGCGTTCATGGGCGGCCAGCCCTTCGCGGCCCGGCGCATCGACGATGCCTTCGCGGTGGTCTCCACCGACGGCATTGCCGGCGTGCCCGTGAGGCTGGAGAACCGGGACATCGGCACCACGGACGACAAGGGCATGCTGCTGGTGGCGCCGCTGCGGTCCTACCAGAGCAACCAGCTGTCCATCGATCCGATGCAGTTGCCCGCCGACGTGAAGATCGAGCGCGTGAAAACGGTCGCCACGCCGAGCGACCGCGCCGGCACGCTGGTGCGGTTCGGCATCACGCCGGTCAGCGCGGCCGCGCTGCTGCTGGTGGACGAGGCGGGCAAGCCCCTGCCGCTGGGCAGCCGCGTGCGCGCCAATGGGCAGGATGGCGAGCCGGCGCTGGTCGGCTTCGATGGCGCGGTGTATCTCGAATCGCTCCAGGCCCACAACACGCTCGATGTGCAGACGCCCGGCGGCGCCTGCCGGACCAGCTTCGACTATCGCAAGGACGGCGCAGGAATCCCGCAGATCGGGCCGCTGCGCTGCGCCAGGGAGGCCAAGACGCCATGAGTCTTCTGACCAGTACTTTGCGCGTCCTGCGCCTGCCCTTGTTCTGCGCACTGCTGTGGCTGATGTCGGCCGGCAGCGCGCAGGCGTCAATCAATTGCACCGCGTCGATGACGGCCGTGGCTTTCGGCACGGTCGACCTGGTCGCCGGCGGCACGCCCACGCCCGCCACCGCCACGCTGAGCTACACCTGCACCAAGACCGGCAACACCAACACCACCGAGTTCGCCAGGGTCTGCTTCAACATCGGCGATGGCAACGAAGGTCTCACGAACTTCAATCCGCGCGTCATGAAGAGCGGCGCGGGCGACATCTTGAGGTTCCAGCTCTACCAGGGGACGACCAGCACGATCTGGGGCTCCAGCGGCAACGCCGCGGTGCCGAACCCATTTTTCGTCAACATAAGCATTCCTGCCCGGTCTACCACCTCCTCGGGAAGCACCACGATGCGCGGGGAGCTGATTGCCCTGCAGACCACCGTGCCTCCGGGCACGTACCAGGACAACTTTGCCGGAATCCACACATCGATCACGCTCACGTCGAGCACGGCCGGCGCACCGACGACATGCGGCACGGCGGTGGCGGACCAGTTCGCCTTCATAGTCAGCGCGACCATCGCCAAGAGCTGCCTGGTCACGGCCGATCCGCTGAACTTCGGCTCCGTCGCGGGCCTCCCGGGCGGGGCCAACATCGACCAGAGCAGCACGATCAACGTCACCTGCACGACGCCTACCGCCTACACGGTCGCGCTGACGCCATCCAACAACCTGACCACCGGTGCAGGGGCGATGACCCCGACGGGAGGCGTGCCCGGCAACACCGACACGGTGGCCTACCAGCTCTACAGCAATGCCGGTCGCACGATTGCCTGGGGCAGCGTCACGGGAACCAACACTGTCGCAGGCACGGGCACTGGCCAGGTCCAGGCGCTGACCTTGTATGGCCGCGTTCTCGGTGCCAGCGCCAACGTGCGGCCGGACAGCTACCGGGACGTCGTGACGGTCGGCGTGACCTACTGAGCTGCGCCGGCGGCTGTACCGACACGGAAAAGCCTGCTGGCAAATTGCAGGCAATGCGCGAAGAATAGCGCCCGGACTACCTTCATTTTCCCGAGACTCTGCCGATAAACCGGGTTGGGCATCGATGCGATGCCTCCCATCCAGGTTGCGAGGAGGAGTTCCCATGTCCGGAAACAGGCGCTTTGCAAGGGCGGCTGCGCTGCAATCACCGCGAACGGTGCCACCGCTGGCCGCCGTCGGCGTGCTGCTGCTCTTGCTGCCACTGCCGCTGCAGCTCAGTTCCGCGGAGCCGACGCGCGGCACGAACAGCGCCACGGGCTGGTTCAACCTGACGATGGTCGTTCTTCCGACCTTCAAGGTGCTCGAAGTCACGCCCGTGAAGGGCGGGCATGAGTACCGCGTCTGGACCAACATGGCGTCGGTGCTCATCAAAGGGCGCGAGTACCGGTTCGACAAGATCGGAGAAACGACGTTCATGGTGGCTGGCACCGATGCCGATGGCCGCGACAGCCTCGCCCCCGCCTGGCGCGGTGCGATGGCGGCGACTACGGGCGGCGCTGCGCCGCAGGCCGCAACCGCTCCGGCCGGCGACGGCAGCAACGCGACGCGGGTGACGGTGACTTACTAGGGGGTCTTGCCCTGGATGTTGCCTGCGGGGTCCGGAAGGACCGCCGAGAAAAAAGCCGCCTGAGCCCTGCACTTCTTCCCGTTGCCGCCGATATCCGGAGGTCGGGCGCCGATGCAGCGCCCGAAGCTCATGTTCTTCGGACGGATCGGGCCTTATGACGGGAAATTGGCTTCAATCGGCGCGCTGCGCGCTGGCTGTGTTGCTGCTCGCGCCGATGCTGTGCGTGGCGGAGAGCGGCTTCGGCAGCAACGCCGCGACGGCGCGGGTGCGCATCACAGTGGTCGTGCTGCCCGTGTTCCGCGTGCTGCAGGTCACGCCGACCGCCGAGGGGTATGACTACCGCGTCTGGACCAACATGAAGTCGGTCGTGCTCGGCGGGCACGAGTACCGCTTTGCGCGCGTCGGCGAGAACACGGTGCGCGTGCCTACAGCGCCGGGCGACACCTGGATCGTTCACGGGCTGTAGGCCGCTTGCGCCAAGAAAGAGACCCGCGCGTGGCGGGCTCGCGAGTCAGTTCTGGTTGCTGGTCTCGGTCCGGTCCGGCGACAGGCACAGCGGGCCGGTGCAGGCCGACGATCTGAAGAAAATCGGCGAGTCGGGTACGCCGAAGTAGCGCAGCCCGTTGGCCGTCTGCGCATTCGCCTGTGCGGCATTGGCCTCCTGCAGGCCGAACACCGGGTCCGGGTTGTCCAGGAACTCGTACTCGAAGCTGCTCGACTGCGTCGTGTCCTTGACGTAGTAGATGTAGTCCTTGGACTCGCCGTTCTCGTCCTTCAGGAAGCGGTCTTTCAGCAGTCGGTAGCCTTGCGCGCCCTGTTCGCGGATCTGCGCCTTGACGTCCTTCACCTCGCCGCCGACGACGCTCAGCGGGCTGATCACCGCCTTGAAGCTGTAGCGCGCCGGGCTGCTCAAGTCTTTCAGGAAGAACTGATAGCCGCCCTGGTTGACCAGGAAGGGCGTGGCCCAAGGCCGGTAGCCGTTCGCGCCTTGCGCGTTCGCGCGATTCGCGTAGTCGGCGACGTTCTCTGCATACAGCTCGGCCGTCACGTCATAGGTGGCAGACGAGCCGAGGTCCTTGCGGTAGAGCACGGCGAACTCGGGGTCGAGGTTGCTGTTGAGGTCGATGGGCGCCAGGATCTTGAGCAGCACCATGCCCTTGGCCCCCTGATCCTTCGCCTGCTGCAGCAGCGCCTGCAGCGCGGTGGTCTGCAGGATGTCGTAGGTCAGGCGCTTGTACTCGTAGCTGTAGGTGGTCTCGGTGTCCTTGACCATCATGAAGGTGTCCTGCAGCCGCACGATGGTGCCCCCGGCCTCGCCCTCGAGGTAGCGGTAGCCGGCGGCGCCTTCCCGGTTCAGCAGGGCAATGTAGTCGGTGAAGCGCTTTTCGGCCGTTTCGGTGTCCGGGTCGCGGTCCTGCTCGAATTTCAGGAACTTGTAGCTGGCCGTGATCGGCGTGGGGGCCGGATTGGTTCCGGGGCCGGGTTCAGGCGGCGGCTCGGGGCTGGGGCCGCCCGGTCCGGGCGCCGGAGGCACCCAGCCGACCGGGAGACTCCCGAAGTTGCCGCCGCCACCACCACCGCCGCCGCCGCCGCAAGCGACCAGTGCCGCTGTGGTCAGCGCGACGAAAAGCAATCTTGTCCTCATGATCCTCGACCTCCTGTTTTCGGTATTCGCCATGCCGGAAGAGCCCGGCAGCGAAGGGTGCGAAGGTAGAGGCGTGGCGCTGGCGTCACCAGTGCCAAAAGTCACACGGCGAAACAGGTGCGCGCACTGGGTGCGGGCAAGCAGGGCGGAAAACTAGGCCTTGATGCCGCAGCCGTTGAGCACAAAAGTCACGAGCTCGCGCGCGATCGGTTCGCGATCGATGGGCGCGTCGGGCGGCAGGCCGAGCATCACGCGCGTCTGGATCGCGTAGTCGGCGTAGCTCTGGGTCATGGCCCAGATATGCATCAGCAGAATGCGCGCGTCGAGCGGGCGCATCAGCCCGCGCGCGATCCAGCCGTTGATGATGTCCACCTTCTTCTGCGTCCAGGCCCGCGCGTTGGGCCAGTAGCGGTCGAGGTTGCGCCCGCCATCGAGGATCTCGCGCGTGAAGATGCGCGACATCTCGGGGCTGTCGATGGCGTGGTCGAGCTTCTTGCGGATGTAGTCGCCCAGCACCGTGGCCGGGTCGCTCGCGTCTTCGAACGAGAACACCACCTTCCACGCATGCAGCACCTGCATCAGCAGCTCTTCGTAGAGCTCTTCCTTGCCGGCGATGTAGTAGTGCAGCTGGGGCTTGGTGAGGCCCGCGCGCGCCGCGATGGCCTGGGTCGAGGTGCCCTTCAGGCCGTGCAGGCTGAACTCGGCGACCGCCGCGGTGCGGATCGCCGCCATGATGCGTTCGCGCCCGGGCCGCGCGCGCGACAGCGGGCCGTCGGGGGCGGGCATTTCCTGGGCGGTCGAAACGGGGAGGGCGGCGGGATCGGCGTTCATGATGGCGGGTGAGCGGCAGTGCGCGCGGTCGATGGTAATACCTCGCCCCAGCCTGTCCGCTTGTGCATGACCGCATGCCATGCCGGCATGGGCAGGCAGGGCATGCAGGCACGGTTCATGTATCTTCCTCGCCGCCTCGAAAAATTCCACCTCAACAAAGGAGTTCTCCATGTACCTCTCTCCCCGTTTCCGTGCCTTCGCGGCTGGCGCCGCTTTGCTGGCGGCCAGCGCGCTCGCGCAGGCGCAGCAGGCACTGCCCAACGTGGTGATCCTCGCCACCGGCGGCACCATCGCCGGGGCCGGCGCCTCGGCCGTCAACAGCGCGACCTACGCGGCCGCCAAGGTCGGTGTCGAGAAGCTGATCGCTGGCCTGCCGGAGCTCTCCAAAGTGGCTAATGTGCGCGGCGAACAGGTGTTCCAGGTCGCATCGGAAAGCCTCACCAACGACAACCTGCTGACGCTGGCCAAGCGCGTGTCGGCGCTGTCGAAGCAAGCGGACGTTGACGGCATCGTCATCACCCACGGCACCGACACGCTGGAAGAAACCGCCTACTTCCTGACCCTGACTGTGCACACGAACAAGCCGATCGTCGTGGTCGGTTCGATGCGTCCGGGCACCGCGCTGTCGGCCGACGGCGCGCTCAACCTGTACGACGCCGTGAACGTGGCGGGCAGCAAGGACGCGATGGGCAAGGGCGTGCTGGTGACGATGAACGACAACATCGACAGTGGCCGCGACGTGAGCAAGAACGTCAACATCAAGACCAGCGCGTTCTCCAGCCAGTGGGGTCCGCTGGGCATGATCGTCGAGGGCCGCAACTACTGGTTCCGCGCGCCGGTCAAGCGCCACACCATGAACTCCGAATTCGACATCGACAGCATCACCACGCTGCCGCCGGTCGAGATCGCAATGGGCTACGAGGGCGTTTCGTCGGTGGCCATCGACGCCATTGCCAAGAGCGGCGCCAAGGCGCTGATCCACGGCGGCACGGGCAATGGCTCGGTGGCCGACCGCATCGTTCCGAACCTGCAGAAGGCCCGCGCCGACGGCGTGATCGTGATCCGCAGCGCGCGCGTGCCCGACGGCTTCGTCATTCGCAATGCCGAGCAGCCCGACGACAAGTACGACTGGGTGGTAGCGCATGACCTGCGCCCGCAGAAGGCGCGCATCCTGGCGATGGTTGCTCTCACCAAGACCAACAACACCAAGGAACTGCAGCGCATCTTCTGGGAGTACTGATCTCCCTTGGGGCGCATTCAGTGCCCTTTCCGGATCAGGCCGCAACGGTGAAAGCTGCTGCGGCCTTTTTCATGGGCGGCCTGTACCGCGATGGTGCCGCGCGTACTCGATGCTCGCGATGCAGATCGCCAGCCAGGCACCGCCCGAGCACAGCCCTGCGAGCACGTCGCTCGGAAAGTGCGCCCGCACGAAGATGCGGCTGCAGGCCACGGTGACGACCACGGCCGTCGCCGCCATCACCGAAGGCACCCGCCAGCGCGGCGGCAGCATGCGCAGCCCCAGGTAGCCCAGCATGCCGTAGAGCACCATCGAGCCCGAACTGTGGCCGCTCGGAAAGGAATAGCCCGACACCTGCGCGAAGCCGAAGTCGTGCACCGGCCGCGCGCGTTCGAAGATGAGCTTGAGCATGTGGTTCAGCACCGCGTTGCCGGCGGTGGCCGCGACCCAGCCGGCCGCGAAGCCGCGGTGCCCACGCAACCACAGCGCCACCGCCACGCCGGCACACAGCAGCACCACGACGATCGGGTCGGCCATGTGGGTGAGCCACGAGAACACCTCGCGCACGCCCGGCGGCGTGTGCGTGCCCACGGCGCGGCTGATCGTCTCGTCCAGCAGGCCCATCGGCCGGCCGTTGCCCAGGCCTTCCGCCACTTCGGCGAACACCCAGGCCAGCGCCATCACCGACGCCGCGCCGATGGCCAGTCCGCCGAACAGCAGGCCGGCGCCCGGCTCCGGCTGCTCTGCGTGCCGGCGCCGCAGGTGCTCGAAGCCCCGGGCCGCGAGGCCGGCGGCCACGGTCAGCGCAACAAGAAGAATCAGGAATCCGGGCCAGGCCTGGGCGCCGAGGCGCTCTCCCAGGGCGATCAATGCGGCATCTTCAACGGGCATGGGCGAGGCGGGCGGACGGCAGGGGCAGGCGAATCACGGCGTGTCGGCAGGAGTTCCAAAAGGGGAGGCCGAGCATAGCGGCCCGTTCCTGACCGCCCGCTGCCTCGTAAAATAGCCGGTTCGTTGCGCCGCGGGTTCTTCTCCCACCGGGCGGCCGACTTCACGCAGAGCCATGCTGACCTTCCAACAAATCATTCTCAAACTGCAGTCGTACTGGGCCGACAAGGGCTGTGCGCTGCTGCAACCGTACGACATGGAAGTGGGCGCGGGCACCTCGCACACCGCCACCTTCCTGCGCGCGCTCGGCCCCGAACCCTGGAAGGCCGCCTACGTGCAGCCCAGCCGC
Source organism: Variovorax nivicola (assembly GCF_051216475.1). Lineage (NCBI taxonomy): Bacteria > Pseudomonadati > Pseudomonadota > Betaproteobacteria > Burkholderiales > Comamonadaceae > Variovorax > Variovorax nivicola. The sequence continues at coordinate 27,132 of NZ_JBPJZK010000024.1, forward strand.
CGCCCCAAGGACGGTCGCTATGGCGAGAACCCCAATCGTGGCCAGCACTACTACCAGTACCAAGTGGTGCTCAAGCCGGCGCCCTCGAACATCCTCGAGCTCTACCTCGGCAGCCTCGAAGCCCTGGGCTTCGACCTGAAGAAGAACGACATCCGCTTCGTGGAAGACGACTGGGAGAACCCCACGCTCGGCGCCTGGGGCCTGGGCTGGGAGGTCTGGCTCAACGGTATGGAAGTGACCCAGTTCACCTATTTCCAGCAGGTGGGCGGCCTCGACTGCAAGCCGATCACCGGCGAGATCACCTACGGCCTCGAGCGGCTGGCCATGTACCTGCAGGGCGTGGAAAACATGTACGACCTGGTGTGGACCGAAGGCCACGGTGGCAACAAGCTCACCTATGGCGACGTGTTCAAGCAGAACGAGGTCGAGCAGTCGACCTACAACTTCGAGCACAGCGACGCCGAGTTCCTGTTCACCGCCTTCAACGCGCACGAAAAGCAGGCCAAGCACCTCATGACCGAGCAGCTCGCGCTGCCGGCCTACGAGCAGGTGCTGAAGGCCGCGCACAGCTTCAATCTGCTGGACGCGCGCGGCGCAATCAGCGTGACCGAGCGCGCGGCCTACATCGGCCGCATCCGCAACCTCGCGCGCAGCGTGGCGCAGAGCTACTACGACAGCCGCGAGCGACTGGGCTTCCCGATGGCGCCGCGCGAATGGGTCGCGCAGATCCCCCCGAAGAAGGCCGCCTGAGCGATGACGACCCCCATGAACAAGAACTCCCTGCTGGTCGAACTGTTTGTCGAAGAACTGCCGCCGAAGGCACTGAAGAAGCTCGGCGATGCTTTCGCGGGCGTGCTGCGCGACCAACTCGTGGCGCAAGGCTTGGCCGAAGCCGGCTCGGTGCTCACCGCCTACGCCTCGCCGCGCCGCCTGGCTGCGCACCTCACGCACGTGGCCGAGCGCGCCGCCGACAAGGCCGTGTCGCAAAAGCTCATGCCCGTGGCCGTGGGCATCGACGCCTCCGGCCAGCCCACGCCCGCGCTGCTCAAGCGCCTGGGTGCGCTGGGCGCCGACGCCTCCGCCGTGCCCGGCCTGAAGCGCGCCATGGACGGCAAGGCCGAAGCCCTGTTCTACGAAAGCACCGCCAAGGGCGCCACGCTGGCCGAAGGCCTGCAGAAGGCGCTGGCCGAGGCGATTGCCAAGCTGCCGATTCCCAAGGTCATGAGCTACCAGCTCGAAAGCGGCTGCGAGCTGCCGGGCTGGAGCAGCGTGAGCTTCGTGCGTCCCGCGCACGGCCTCGTGGCGCTGTATGGCGACACCGTGGTGCCCATCGAGGCGCTGGGCCTGAAGGCCGGCCGCGAAACGCACGGCCATCGCTTCGAAGCGGCGGTCGATCCGGTCGCGCTGCGCGACGCCAACAGCTATGCGCTGCAGATGCAGGAAGACGGCGCCGTCATTGCGAGCTTCGAGGCGCGCCGCGCCGAAATCGCGCGCCAGCTTGCAGCGGCTGCGGTGAAGGTCGGCGGCGGCTCGGTGCCCATCCACGACGACGCGCTGCTCGACGAAGTAACCGCGCTGGTCGAGCGACCCAACGTGCTGGTCTGCAGCTTCGAGCGCGAGTTCCTCGAAGTGCCGCAGGAATGCCTGATCCTCACGATGAAGGCCAACCAGAAGTACTTTCCGCTGCTCGACGCGTCGAGCAGGCTCACCAACAAGTTCCTGGTCGTCAGCAACATCAGCCCCGCTGACGCGAGCGCGGTCATCGAAGGCAACGAGCGCGTGGTGCGCCCGCGCCTTGCCGATGCCAAGTTCTTCTTCGACCAGGACCGCAAGAAGTCGCTGGCCTCGCGCGTCGAGTCGCTGGGCAAAGTGGTCTATCACAACAAGCTGGGCACGCAGGGCGAGCGCGTCGAACGCGTGATGCGCATCGCGCGCGGCATTGCCGAGAAAATCGGCGACGCTGCGCTGGCCGCGCACGCCACGCAGGCCGCCCAACTCGCCAAGGCCGACCTCGTGACCGACATGGTCGGCGAGTTCCCCGAGCTGCAGGGCACCATGGGCCGCTACTACGCGCTGCACGACGGCCTCGATGCATCGGTGGCCGACGCCATCGAAGACCACTACAAGCCGCGCTTTGCCGGCGACGAACTGCCGCGCAACAGCGTGGGCCTCGTGGTCGCGCTGGCCGACAAGCTCGAAACGCTGGTCGGCATGTTCGGCATCGGCAACCTGCCGACCGGCGACCGCGACCCCTTCGCGCTGCGCCGCCACGCGCTGGGCGTGATCCGCATGCTGATCGAGAAAGACCTGCCGCTGGGCCTCGACGCGCTGCTGCAGGACACGGCCGCGCAGTTCAGCGGCATCGCCGGTTTCGAAAGCAGCCGCGCCACGGGCGAGCTGCAGGACTTCATTCTCGACCGCCTCGCCGGCAGCCTGCGCGAGCAGGGCGCCAGCGCACAGGAAGTCGACGCCGTGCTGGCTCCGCGCCCGCAGCGCCTGGGCGAAGTGCCCAAGCTGCTGGCCGCTGTGCGCGCCTTTGCCGCCTTGCCCGCCGCCGCCGCGCTGGCCGCTGCGAACAAGCGCATCGGCAACATCCTCAAGAAGGCCCCCGAGGCCGACGCGCACGTCAGCGAGCTGCTGCTGCAAGAGCCAGCCGAGAAGGCGCTGCACGCCGCCATGGCGCAAGTCGTGCCCGCCGCCAACGCCCAGTTCGAAGCCGGCGACTACACCGCCTCGCTGCAGACGCTGGCCGCGCTGCGCGAGCCGGTCGACGCCTTCTTCGACGACGTGATGGTCAACGCCGAACAGGCCGACCTGCGGCTCAACCGCCTGGGCCTGCTGATGTCGCTGCACACTGCGATGAACCGCGTGGCACAGCTCGAACGGCTGGCTGTCTGAGCTCATTCACGACGCCTCCCCCAGGAGTGGCACCGCCATGAAACTCGTCATCCTCGACCGCAACGGCACGATCAACGTGCACCGCGAAGACTTCGTGAAGAGCGACATCGAGTGGACGCCGCTGCCCGGTGCGCTCGAGGCCGTGGCGCGGCTCAACCATGCGGGCTGGCACGTGGTGATTGCATCCAATCAGTCGGGCCTGGGCCGCGGCCTGTTCGACATGGCTTCGCTCAACGCCATGCACGCCAAGATGCACAAGATGCTCGCGGCCGTGGGCGGCAAGGTCGATGCGGTGTTCTATTGCCCGCACAGCCCCGACGAGGGCTGCGAGTGCCGCAAGCCCAGGCCCGGCCTGTTCCTGCAGATCGGTGACCGCTACGGCATCGACCTCAAGGGCACCCCGACCTGCGGCGACAGCCTGCGCGACCTGCAGGCGGGCGCGGCTGCAGGCTGCGAGCCGCACTTGTTGCTCACGGGCATGGGCGCGGCCTGCCGCGGCGTCGATCCGCTGCCTTCCGAATATCCGGCGAACACGTTGGTCCACGACGATCTCGCCGCCTTTGTCGACTTTCTGCTCGCGCGCGAAGCGCGGGCCGCACTGCAGGTGGCTGTCTGATGGCGTTTTTCCGTTCCGTTCTCCACGCCCTGTGGATGCTCGTCACCGTGATCCCCTGGGGCATCATCATGTGCGTCAGCTCGCTCTGGAAGCGCGGCATTCCGCTCTACTGGATGGCCGAGCAATGGCTCAGCTGGGCCATCGGCGGCGCGCGCGTGCTGCTGGGCATCAAGACCCGCGTGAGCGGCATGGAGAACCTGCCGACCGACAAGCTCGCCGGCGCGGTGCTGCTGGTGAAGCACCAGTCCACGCTCGAGACCTTCCTGATGCCCACGCTGATGCCGCACCCGCTGGCATACGTGTTCAAGAAGGAGCTGATCTACATCCCCTTCTTCGGCTGGGCAATGGCGCGGCTGGACATGATCCACATCGACCGCAGCCAGCGTGCGCAGGCCTTCAACAAGGTGGTCAACCAGGGCCGCAAGCTGCTTGCGCAGGGCATCTGGATCATCATGTTCCCCGAGGGCACGCGCATTCCGCGCGGGCAGAAGGGCACGTACAAGAGCGGCGGTACGAGGCTCGCCTGCGAGACCGGCGTGCCGGTGATCCCCATTGCCGTGACATCAGCCAAGGTGTGGCCGCGCAAGGCCTTCATCAAGCGCCCGGGCGTGGTCGATGTGTCCATCGGCCCGGCGATTCCGAGCGTGGGCCGCAAGCCTGATGAGTTGATGCGTGAGGTCGAGGCCTGGATCGAGGCCGAGATGCGCCGCCTCGACCCCGAGGCGTATGTCGACAGCCCTCTGCAGCCCACGCAAGAAGCGGTGAGCTGAAGAGGAAAAGAGAGCCCGTCATGGGATTGCTTCGGTTCACGATGGATCTTTTCGAGGGGCTGGGCAGCGAGTTTGCGCCGCCAGCGCCCGCACCGGCGCGGCCGCGCAGGGTGAAGAAGCCGAAGCTGGTGGCACCGCCGGCCGTGCCTTTGGCTCCGCCCGCACCCCTGGACCCGCATGCGCCACCCGCGGTGCCGTTGGCCGACACGCTGACGCTTGCGAACTTCGCGCATCCCCAGGCCACGCGTGAAGTGGTGCTCGGCTCGGCGCGCGTGGCCTATGAATTCAAGCGCGGCAAGCGAAAGACGATCGGCTTCCTCGTCGGGGCCGAGGGGCTGTCGGTGCGCGCGCCGCGATGGGTGGCGTTGCGCGATGTCGATGCGGCCATTCAGGAGAAGTCGGACTGGATTTTGCGCAAGCTGACGGAAACGCAGCAGCGCCATGCGCGGGTCGAGGCCACTCGCATCGAGTGGAAGGATGGGGCTGGGTTTCCGTTCCTGGGTGAGCCGGTTGTGATGCGGCTTGATCCGAAGCATGGCTTTGCGAGTGTTGGCGGCACGCTTGACGACGCTGTTGAAGAAGGTGGGCCGCGGGTGCTGCGACTGGCTGTGGCGCAGAACGCTGAGCCCTCGCAGATTCGTGATGCGGCGCAGGCTTGGCTGATGCGGCAGGCGCGCAAGCTGTTCATCGAGCGGCTGGATCACTTTGCGCCGTTGCTTGGGGTGCAGTGGCAGAAGTTGTCGCTGTCGAATGCTTCTACGCGCTGGGGGAGTGCCAGTGCGGATGGGTCGATTCGGCTGAATTGGCGGTTGATTCACTTTCGGCTGTCGGTGATCGACTATGTTGTTGCGCACGAGCTGGCGCATCTGCGGGTTATGGATCACTCGCATCGGTTCTGGGAAACCGTTGAGAGTGTTGTGCCTGACTACGACTTGCTGCGGCGGCAGTTGAAGGATGAGGCTGTTCCTCGCTGGGGCTGAATTTGTCGTTGGTATGGGTTTGCTTTCCGGGGCCGGGACTCGCCCCGGCGGGCGACCTACTTTTCTTTGCTTCGCCAAAGAAAAGTAGGCAAAAGAAAGGCGACCCCACTGTCTGCGTCCCTCCGCTTCGCTGCGGGCAACCTGCGGTGCTCGCGTTTCGCGGGGTCTCGCCCAAACTCGCTTCGCTCAGACAAGGGCGAGCCCTGATCCGCGAAACGCTGCGCTCCTCGGCGCAGCCAGAGGGGCTGGAGACAACTCGGGCCTTTGCTTCGCTCGGCCACCAGGCCACCGCAGGCGCGTAGCGCCTGCGGTGGTTGGTACTGGCTGTTGGCTGTTACCGGGCCGAGCGCAGCGAAGGCCCGCCCGGCTCCCCAATCCCTTCTGGCTGCGCCGAGGAGCGCAGACGTAGGAGGGATCAGGGCCGCAGCTGTTTGAGCGAAGCGAGTTCTGCGGACCCCCTCCGTAGTCGAGCACCGCAGGTTGCCCGTAGCGAAGCGAAGGGACGCAGACAGTAGGGTCGCCTTTTCTTTGCTTACTTTCTTTTGGCGAAGTGTATGGACCGGGGACCTTGGAAACAGGTGTGCGCGGACATAGGAAACACGTTGGCAGGTTAGCGCTTTACAAGCAAGGAGTTCAAGTCCAGCCGCATGAACGGGTGGTGGCAGAAG
>NZ_JBPJZK010000025.1:0-20156 GCF_051216475.1 Variovorax nivicola
CTTACTTTTATGCGAAGTCCAGAGCCATCCGGATGCGCCTCAGACCGCCGGGATCTGCCCTTTCGCCGATTTCGTCATGCGCGACTTCGCATAAAAGCGCACTTCGCATTACGCCGCCCGACGACGAAGGGCCGGATCGCGTTCTCCACCGGGTTGGAGTCCAACGGCCAGGAGCCGTTGTCCACGAACCGCACGAGTTTGGGCCATTGCCCATGCAGGTAGTGCAGTGCCTCGCCCAGCAAGCTCGATGGTGCAACGGCGTGCAGGTGCGTGAGCAACAGTTGCTCGATCTCGCGCACGACTGCGGCGCTGTAGCGCGAACGCAGCCGCAGCCGGCGCGCGGGCGCCCAGTCCCTGGCCAGTGCTTCTGCGCGGTACAGCTTGCCAATGAGCCGCACGAACCGGGGCGCGATCTGATCGGGCGAGCGGGCTGCCTTCGGGATGGCCTCCTCGGCCTTGATGAACGGTCGACGCGCGTGAACCCAGCACCCGAGATGCGTGAGGCTGCCGGCCCTCGCAATGCCGTTGTAGACCTCGTAGCCGTCGCTCATGAGCGTGGTGCCGGGGCGGATGCCGGCATACAGCTTCTCGGCGTGCACGGCGCCACGTCCTGGCGCATAGGCGAACAGCCGCACCGGTGCCGTTCATTTGCGCCCACATGTAGTTCTTGGTCTGCGCCTTGCGTCCCGGTTCCTTGAGCACCTGAACCGTGGTCTCGTCGCCGTAGATCAGGTCCGAGTCCAGCAAGTGGTCGCGCAGCAGGTTGATGACCGGCTGTACAGCCTGGCCGATGCGCACGATGCCGGAAGCCAGCGTATTGCTCGCGATGTCGCCACCGAAGCGGCGCAGCAATACGGCCGTTCGGTACAGCGGCATGCCGAACTGGTACTTGCCGGTGATGACCCAGGCCTGGGCCTGCTCGGTGAGCAGCCCGCGCGGGATGATGCGCGCCGGCGTCGGTGCAACCTTCAGGCTCTGATCGCAGCAGGGACAGGCGTACTTGATGCGGTGGTGCTGCAGCACGCGCACCTGTTCGGGGATGACATCCATCTGCTCGCTGACCTCGGCGCCGATCTCCACCAGCGCGTGCCCGTCATGCGCGCACACACGCTCGGCCTCGGGCAGTTCGTGGCGCACGATCTCGCGCGGCAGCGCAGGGTCCAGCGGCTTGCGTCCGCGTTTCTTGCGTTGATGGCCCGCGACCGGTGTCGACTCCTCTTCGTCGGTCTCGGCTTGCGGCGTCTGATCTGTGGGCGCGAGCGCCTCGGCCTCGTTGAGGAACAGGTCCTTCTGATCGGTGCCGCGGGCTTCGCTCTTGGCCGCAAACAGCTGGCGCTGCAGCGCCTTCAGCCGCTCCAGTGCGAGGTCCCGCTCGGTGGTCGCTACTCGAAGCGCGCCGGCCAGCGCATCGCGCTCGGCGATGAGCGCGGCGAGTTCTTCAGCGGTGATGGTGGCGGGCGACGACACGCCCGCTTGGATCGGCATGCGCCATCATTGTTCCTTCAGGCCACGCTGGAGTAGCGCAGGCGCGAGTGGCGTTGCACCACCGCGATGTCGATGCCCTCCAGCAACCAGTGCAGCTGTTCGGCCGTCAGCGTGGGAACCGCATCGGCCGAGGGCCAGATGAACCTGTCCTTCTCCAGCCGCTTGAGCAACAGCCAGAAGCCGTTGCGCTCCCAACCCAGGATCTTCACCCGGTCGCGCCGGCGGTTGCTGAACACGTACGCGCACGAGGCGAACGGGTCCAGGCCCAGCGCCTGCTCCACCAGCACGGCCAGGCCGTTGATGTTCAACCGGAAGTCCACCGGCTCGCGGTGCAGGTAGACCTTCAGCCCTTCGTCGAAGCGGAACATGGAAGTCGGCTCAACATCTGCACCAGCGTCGGCAATTGCTGCAAGCTCGTCTCGCCTAGATCGAGCTGCACGCCGTTGGGCAGGCGCACCTGCAACCCGACCATCGGGGTCGGTGCCGTCAAGGAGTTCTCATTCGGGATCACCGCCACTGCCGTAGCAGGTGCATGGGCCATCGCGGGCGCCGCCACCGCACACTCGCGCTGAGGCATTCGCTGAGGCTGATCTTGTTCACCCTCTACGCGCACGGCAACGAATGCCGCATCTTGCATTCGCGCGATGTCGCCCGCTGGCACCTGGGCGCTTCGCCGCTGGTAAGCCGCGATCCACGTCCTCAGCAGGTTCGTGTTGACACCGTGCTCCATCGCCATTCGTGCCACCGACACTCCTTGCTTGAGGCACGCAACGATCAACTCCCTCTTGGCGGCTTCGTCGTAGACGCCGCGACCGTCACTCTTACGCCCCACAACCAACCGGCCTCGCAACTCTGCGTACTGCTCTGTCATGTCTACGTGTCCATGTTGCTATACATGGGCACGTAGCCTCACAGCTCATCGCTCCCTGAACAAGGGCGTGGTTAATTGACGGCTTACATCACGCCGGTGACCAAGAGGCAGTCATCCCACCGTGGACTCACGGCAGCAAACAACAATGAGAGTATCGAGCGAGGAGGATGCTGCCGTGTGGCTCATCTCGATCACTCAAGACAAGGCGGGTTTAGCGCTCAGCTCTTCTCTCTCTCTCTCGACATGGTGCACAGCAGGCAACGCCCCGGTCTGGTGGAAGGAAGTCATTCCGCCCGTGCCCCCGAGCGCTGTACCACATCGCGCCATCTGATCGTTTCAGTTTGAATAAGTCGGGCAAATGCGTCTGGCGATTCGCTCGCTCGTTCCACACCCATCTGCGCGAACCGAGCCTGCGTCGCTGGCGCGTCGAGAATGTCTTTGACCGCACGGTAGATCTCGTTCACAACGCTGGCCGGAGTTCCCGCCGTCGTGACGAGGCCAAACCAAGGGGTCGCTTCAAAGCCCTGCACGCCAGACTCAGAAATGGTCGGGATGCCCGGCATACTGCCGACGCGCTTCGTTTCCGCGACGGCGAGTGCGCGTAGCGCGCCGCTCTGCACGTGCGGATAGCTCGACGAGATGTTGTCGAACATCATCGTGACATGACCGGCGAGCAGATCGTTGAGCGCAGGCGTGCTGCCCTTGTAAGGCACGTGTACCGCCGACAGTCCGGTTCGAGATTTGAGCAACTCCATGGCCAGATGACCACTGGATCCATTCCCCTGGGAACCATACGAAATCGCCGTCGGATGGGCCTTGGCATACGCCAACAGTTCGGCAAGGTTGTGGATCGGAAGGGCTGACGGAACCACGAGCAGCAATGGGGCGACTGCTACCCGAATGATCGGTGCGAAGGCCTTCGCGGGGTCGAAGGGAAGCGAGGCATACAAACTCGCATTGACGGCAAGTGGACCGGGCGCAGTGATGAGCAATGTGTGTCCGTCGGATGCGCTCTTGGCCACGATATCAGCGCCGATGTTGCCATTGGCCCCGGGACGGTTTTCGACAACGACAGGCTGAGAGAAGCGCTTGGACAGATCATTTGCGACCAGACGTGCCAACAAATCCGCGGTGCCTCCCGGCGGATAGCTGACGATCAACCTGAGGCTTCGGGTGGGGAAGGCGGGAAGTGCAGACTTCGGCTGGGCATGCAGTGCCGCGGTGAACGCGCTCACACCCAGTCCTAGGACAAGCTGCCGACGTGTGAAGGGCGAGGGGAAGGCAGAGACTGTGTTTTCGGGCATGGAAGTATCAGAGGATTTGGGAGGTCTGGCGCGCGCGCGGTGCGTTCAATCTAGTTTGGCACCCGAGAATTTCACGGCCTCCGCATATCTTTGTGATTCGGCAGCCATGAAGGCTGCGAACTCGGTGCTGCTCGAGCCAATTGGCTCCATGCCGGCTTCTGCCAGCTTGAGCCGGACCGCTGGCTCGTGCAGCGCGCTCACGAACACTGCGTTGAGCCTCGCCACTGCATCGGGCGGTGTGCCGGCGCGTACGAGCAGCCCGAACCAGGATTTGGACGTGAAGCCTGGTAAGCCCGCTTCCGTAAACGTCGGTACCTCCTCCAGAAGGGGTGTCCTGCCCTCGCTAGCAACCGCGATGGCCTTCAGTTTTCCAGCGCGGATCAATGGAACGACTTGCGCGAGGTCCGTCAACATGGCATCAACTTGACCACCGAGCAGATCGTTCGTTGCCGGAGCGACGCCCTTGTACGGCACGTGCAGCATGTTGAGTTGAGCCGCCTTCTTGAACAACTCGAATCCGAGATGACCGGATGATCCATTGCCGAAGGACGCATAGCTGGCCGCGCCGTTCTTCGCGCGCGCCCAGGCGATGAAACCGTTCAGATCCTGCACGGATAGGTTCGGACGAACAACAAGAATGTGGGGGTTCGACGCGAGCAGGGTCACCGGAGCGAAATCCTTGTGGATGTCGTACGCGAGACGAGGCATCAGATGCGGATTGATGACAGAACTCGCAGTGTTCATCACCAAGGTCTGCCCGCTGGCAGGCGCGGCAAAGACTGCCTGTGTCCCGATCGTCGTGCTTGCTCCCGCGCGGTTGTCTACGATGACAGGTTGATTCATCGCACGGTGGACCGGCTCGGCCAAGGCCCTGGCGAGCGCGTCGCTCGTTCCTCCCGGGGCAAAGGGCACGATGATTGTGATCGCAGTCTTAGCTGGACCTTGCGCCGTGGATGCAAGCGGAATCACCAGAGCGATGAGGACGAGGCCGCTGAGCCATTGCCGGACCACGCGCTGCATTTGCGCTCCAATCTGACGCACGTGGGACTTATCGAGGTTCATGACGCCGCGCCGCGATGCGGTAGATCGATCCTCTTCAATAAAGGTGCGGCGACGTTGGGCGACAGCGGTGGTGAACACGAAAGCCTCGGTGTGATGGGGGATGTCACGGCAAAAGATATATGATAAGATATATCACGATGGATGGCAAGGGTTGCCGATCGGCAGGTAACGTTATCCAGCACCGGCGAAGGTTCGAGCGAGCTGTTACTGGTCGACTCTGGGCATGCTCGACCCAACGGCGTGGTCGATCAAGTACAACCAACTACCATCTGCCTGCTGCCGAAGAACCTCGGCTGAAGAGCCTTCGGCCAGGACGGTTCCGTTGTTGTTGTCGAGAATGCGCCAATCGGCGCGCAGCAGAGCTAGGCCGGACGCCGCCAGAGTGAAATTGTTCACTGATTCCATCGTGCCCTGGATCTTGAGGAGTTCGCGAAGTGATCGCTCAATAGCAAGGATTCCGTCATCGGCTTCGCCGGTGACGGTGTTCTGGTGCATGGCCTGCGGCTCGTACAGGCTGAGGAGGCCTTCCAAATCGCGCGCGTTGAACAGTGCGCCGAAGGTTTCATTCATCGTTTGCGGGTCTGAGATTCGCGGCATTTGAATCCTTTTTCTCTACGGGGATGGAATAGTGGAACCGACATCTTCGAAGATCTCCAAACGGAAAGGTGCAGCGCACCATGACACGTCGGGCGGTCCGCGCAGGGAAGGGCAAGTAACGTCAGTCGTTCACGCCACAGCCTGCCCTGTCGAGCAGTGGCTCGGATTTCTCGGGCACCGCTGGAACGCAGTTATCTTGTGGCATTTGGGTGATGGCGCACTCCATCACTCAGAGTTGATCCTCCGCTTGCCGGGAATCCGACCGAAGGCGCTCGTCGAGCGGTTGATCGCGTTGACGGCACAGGGCCTGATCTCTCGGAGCAGGATTGCTGGATTCCCCACGCGGGTCAGCTACGCGTTGACCAGCGAGGGGAGCGACTTGTTGCTGATACTCGATCAATTGGCGATCTGGGCGGATGCCAAGCGCACTGCCCCATAGAGCTGAAGCTCGAGTCGCATCTCACCGAACATTTGCGCGCAAACTAAGTGTCATCGCTTCGGATCTCCGAGACGGCCTAGGACTGGACGTACCAATCATGCTGAGTCTCGGACCCTACAACGCGACCGTAACGGCCTTTTCCTCCAAGTACGCGTCTAGCGCCTTGCTTGAGAGATCCCGGCCAAGGCCGCTATCCTTCAAGCCTCCCCACGGCAGCCGTGCGTCCAATGGGCTCCAGCAGTTGATCGCCACGGCTCCCACGTCGAGTCGGGCGGCCACGCGGTGCGCCGTGGACAGGTCCTGAGTCCAGATGGACGCCGACAATCCGAAGTTGCTCTGGTTGCATAGTCGGATCGCTTCTTGTTCGCTGTCGAACGGGATAAGCATGCCAACCGGCCCAAAGATCTCCTCCTGTGCGATACGCATGTCATTGCGTACATTCGAGAAAACCGTCGGCCGAACGAAATAGCCTTCGGCCGGCAAGGGCTCGTCGCCCGCGAGCATCACAGCGCCTTCTGACATGCCAAGTGCAATGTAGCTGCGGACTCTCTCCATATGACGGTGATTGATCAGCGCACCCATCTGCATTCCTGGTTCAGAGGGGGGCCCAAGCTGCATCGATTTGGCTGCATTTGTGAGGGCCTGCTCGAATCGCGTTAGGATGGATCGATGTACCAGGACGCGTGAGCCCGCCGCGCAGGTCTGCCCCTGATTGACGAACAGTCCCATAGTCACGCCCATGACTGCTTGATCGATGTCTGCGTCGGCGAAGACGAGTTGCGCGGCCTTTCCACCGAGTTCCAGAGTGACGCGCTTGAAAGTCGTCGCCGCCTGTATCGCAATGGTGCGACCGACCCCGGTACTGCCGGTAAAGCTGATTTTGCGTACCAGAGGGTGGCCGACAAGCGCTTCGCCGGCGACCGCACCGCCATTGATGATGTTGACGACGCCGGCGGGGAAACCCGCCTCGTTTAACAGGCTCGCCAGTCTCGATATTGCGAGGGGTGCATCCTCCGGCGTCTTGATGACAACACTACATCCTGCTGCAAGCGCAGGCGCGAGCTTCCAGATGCAGATCATCAGTGGCGCATTCCACGGAATGATCAATGCCGCCACGCCGATCGGAGTGCGACTGGAATAGTTCAAGGTTGCCCTGCCCATGAAGCCGCTCGTGGGGATCAGGCGTCCCTCGAGCTTGTCGGCCCAGCCGGCGAAATAACGCAGCGTGTCGGCGCACATGGGCAGGTCCATCATCGCCATCTCATGTTTGGGACGTCCTTGCTCTTCGGCCAAGATGTGGACGAACAGGTGTGCGTCACGCTCCAGCAGGTCTGCCAAGCGCTGCAGAAGGCGTGCCCGCTGCGCACCCGGCGTGTCTCGCCAGACATGTTCGAAGGCCCTGGCGGCCGCCTCGACCGCCGCACTTACATCTTGAACGGTGGAGTTTGCTACCCGCGCGAGGAGTGCACCGGTGGCGGGTGCCAGCTTGTCAAAGCGTGCGTCGTCCTGCGCGCTCGTAAGCTGGCCATCGACAAAATTCTCTACGAGTTGGATGGGTGGATTCGATTGGGACAAAGAGATGCTCCTTGGATTGAGGGGAAGCCGAGCGCCGATGCACCAAGCGGGCGGGCGCGTATAGGGATTGCATGGATTCCTTTCCGGGGAAAAGCTGCAATCATCTTCAGATGAAGTTACTTGGTATCAAGATGAAATGCTCATTTGATGATCGGGACCCGGGTCTGTGGAGCCGCCCGGAAGGGAATGGCGCAAGGAGTGCAAGATGCTGACGTCCATCGATCGGTTCAAAGACATTCACTTGCACGCGGCGTCGGTGCGTGATTGGAAACAGACGTACAACCAGCTGTCGCCAGGGCCGCTGTGCAGTTCGCTCATGCAGTTCTCCGTCGGTGCCTTCCACGTCTTTCGGGAGTACATCAACCAAAGGGTCGTCCAGCAGGGCGGTTCGCCGCGTGGCAAGGTGTGCTTTGCTGTTCCGCTCACTTTGCCGGGTACGGCATGCATGCAAGGGCGTGAGACCGACGGCAATAGCATCTTTCCGTTGCGGGGCGGCGAGGAGTTCATGTTCCATATGCCGCAAGGCACAGACATGCTGGTCCTGACTTTCGACGCTGACAGAGTCGAACAGATGTTCGATCGCGTCGGGGCGGCTTATACGCTGAGCATTGTGTTCAAGCAGCCGGTGCTGCGGGTGGAGCCCGGCAAGCTTGGCGAATTTCGCGCCGCTCTGATGGCTGTCTTCTGCAACGCGATCACGACGCCGCACTTGTACGAGTGTGCCGACACCGCACGGGCACTGGAGGCCTGTCTGTTGGATGCTCTTCTGACGTTGTTGTCGAGCACAGACTGCAATCCTCGTAATCGGCTGAGCAGCTCGCCGCACAGTTTTATCGTCGAGAAGTGCCACAACCGTACGGTGAGCGACATGGGTCGAAAGCCGGATGTGCTGGACCTTTGCACCCAACTGCGTATCAGTCGCCGTACGCTGCAGAACAGCTTTCGAAGCGTGGCGCACATGACGCCGGTGAACTACATCCGTTGCCTTCGCCTGAACGGCGTCCGTCGACAGCTGATGTCGACGGACGTGCGCACGGTCACGATCGCGGACGCCGCCGCGGGATGGGGTTTTACACAGTTGAGCCACTTCGCCTCTGAGTACAAAGAGTTGTTCGGAGAATTGCCCTCACAGACCCGGCGCGACTGCATTGCGACCGGCGCACTGAAAGAATGGAATCACGAGTCGCCTAGCGACAAGGCCTCATTGCGCGAATACGCTTGAATGGTGACATGCAGGGGGGGCGCCTGATGCGACAAGCGTCAGCGAGTCGATGCGATGGCTTCGCGCAGGACCCGTGCGATCACGCCCGCCTCCTCGAGCGTCAGCGTCAACGGTGGGGACAGGATGATCTTGTTGCCGACTGGTCGCACCAATACGCCGGCAAGGCGGGCTGCCTCCGCGATACGCGCTGGCTGACCAAGTTGCGGGTCGAGGGGCTGGCGAGTCTCCTTGTCCGCAACGAGGTCGAGCGCGACCATCAGCCCCTTGCCACGAACTTCACCGACGACATCGAACTGCTCGCTCAGCGGGCGAAGGCTCTCGATCAGGGCCGCTCCCACGCTGGCGGCATTGCCAGGCAGGTCTTCCTTCTCGACGATGTCCAATACGGCCAGGGAGGCGGCACATGCAGTGGGATGCCCACTGTAGGTGTACCCGTGCATGACCACGCTCGAAAATCCTGACGCGTTCTCGATTGACCGTACCACGCGTTCGTTGAACATCGTCGCGCCCAAAGGGATGTACCCCGCGGAAATCCCTTTGGCAAGACACAGAATGTCCGGTGCGACCCCCCAGCCGCGACTGCCCAGCATCGAACCCGAACGACCAAATCCCGTGACGACCTCGTCGGCAATCAGAAGGATACCGTGGCGGTCACAAACCTCCCTGAGCCGTTTCCAGTAAGTGTCTGGGGGAACGATGACCCCCCCCGCGCCTTGCACCGGCTCGGCAATCATGGCTGCAATCGTGTCTGCGCCGAGAAAGGCGATCTGGTCTTCCATCTGGCGGATGCAATGATCGACCAACTGGCCCGGGTCACGGCAATCCCAGGGGTTGCGATAAAGCCAGGGCGTATCGAGGAGGTAGCAGCCGTCGAGCAGTGGGCCATGATTGTGGTGGTAGACCCCGTTGCCACCGACGGAGGTGCCACCCACATGGACGCCGTGATACCCGCTGCGCAGCGAGAGAAATCTCGTGCGGCTGGGATGGCCCTCGGTGATCCAGTACTGCCGCGCCATTTTCAGGGCGGTTTCGACGGCGTCGGAGCCGCCGCTGCTGAACAGAACGCGCTGCATGTCTTCTGAGGCGAACATGCTTGTCAAACGTTCCGACAGATCGTAGACCCGCGGGTGTGCGATGCCGTCGAAGGTCTGGTAGTAGGCCAACTCGTCCAGTTGCCTGGCGATCGCCGCCTTGACCTCGGCGCGGTTGTGACCGACGTTGACGTTCCAGAGTCCGCCAACGCCATCGATCATGCGATGCCCGTCAACGTCAGTGATGTAGTTGCCATCACCGCTCGCGATGATCAAGGTGCTGGACGTATTGAGCGGATTGGCCGACCGCATCGGGTGCCAGAACTTCTTCTCGGCAGTCTTGTATTTTCTGTACATGGTTTTGTGATCCTTGATAAGTTTTCGACAACGTCAGCGCCTGAACGTCAGATCTTGTTGCTGCCGAGGGTGAGGAATCGCTGTGGTGATGTCCGTCGCAAGCGGGAAGCGCAAACGACACCGGTGATCACAGCCAGCAAGATGATCGAGCACAGTCCATAAGAAAGGGCCTTGCTTGCTCCAGTTAGAACTTCGAAGTTCAACATCGCAATGCATAAGACAAACAGGAGCGCAGCGCTTGCAAAGGCCGGCAGTATTCGTACACGCCAGATTCCCATTCTTTTGCCGAGATCCGGACGACGGTGGTAGTACGCAAGAACTGCCAACGAAGTCAGCGCCATCAGCAGAATCACGCAGAGCGTTGCCAAGTTCGAAAGCCACGAGAAAAGCTGCAAGATCGGATCGGCGTCGAAAGCTGCGAAGGTCAGGACGACGACCGCAGCAATCAGACTTTGTGTTGCTGATCCAGCGTGTGGGCTCTGATGCACGCGATGCGTTGTGCCAAGCCAAGCGAGCAAAAGCCCATCTCGACCGATGGCGTAAAAGTAGCGCGCCGCAGCGTTGTGGAAGGCCAGCAGCCCTGCATAGGTACTGACGACGAACAGAAACCGGATCGCTGCGGTCAGCCTTGGTCCGGCGAAATGGTCGGACACCCCATAAATGAAGGTCGTCGGGTCCTTCAGAGATTGCAGGAGCGGAACGATCTTGTCGGCTCCAACCCCGATGATCAGCGACCATAACGTCAGGGCATAGAACCCACCGATGAGCAGCACCGAGACGTAGGTGGCCAGCGGGATGGTGCGTTCGGGATTCCTTGCCTCCTCTCCATAGATCGTTGTCGCCTCGAAGCCGATGAATGCCGCGAAGCAGAACAGCAGTCCGATCGATGGCGTGCCGCTGAAAACGTTCGATGGTTTGAAGGAATCGAGGTTGATACCGCTGTCGCCACCGGTCTTGAGGATCGCTATATCCAGGGCGAAAATGACCAAGTATTCAGCAATCACCATGAACGAAAGCAATCGCGCGGAGAGGTCGATGTTGCGGTAGCCAAGGATCGCGATGCTCAACATGGCGAGCATCGAATAGACCCACCAGGGTGCCTGAATGCCGAAAGTATCTGCCACGGTGGCAGCCATCACCGCGCCAAACATTCCGTAGAGGCCGATCTGCAGGATGTTGTAGGCAAACATGGCCAAGACACCAGCGGCCCCACCGGCGAGCCCTCCGAGGCCTGCCGCAGAAAAGGCGTAGAAGCCCCCGGCGTTCGTCACGTGGCGGGCCATCGTGGTATAGCCAACGGAGAAGCAAAGTAGGACAACGAGCGCTGCAAGCAGCAGCGCGGGCATGCCTGCGCCGTTGCCAAGCATGATCCCGATCGGAAAGCCTCCGGCGATCACACTCAGTGGGCTTGCCGCCGAGACCACGAAGAAGATGATGAAGTAGACACCCAGCGCATTGCGCCTGAGAGACGTCGAGTTGGCGGTTGGCAAAACGGAACTCATTATTCTTTCCTAGTGTGGCGACTCGATCGGGCTGCACGATGCGGGAGCGCAATTTCTCTGGATCGGAAGATCCTTCGGGCCAGATCAGAGAGGCGACTGTATGGGCGATGCAGCACGGCGCGGTAGCCCGAATCGGCAACGCTTGCGTAGGAGTTCGAGTTCGCAGCAGGCTTCGGGTGGTCCCGGAAGCAGGGAGCGGCAATGGCAGTTCTTGCCACGTCATGGAACGGGAAGCGCTGCGAAGGCCTTGGAGCGCCACTGCGTTTGAAGGGACGCGAGCACGGCGCATCGACGATGCGGTTCAACGCTCTTGGCTACGCGCGGCGCGCGATCTCCAAGTACGGCGATCAGGAGCAAAGTCGGCTCAGTGCAGCTACCGGGAGGCGCAACCCCTCGTTCTTACCTGCGCACAGTGCATTCGCCCAGGAGGCCTGGCTATGACACTGATTGATCCGATCTCGTCGATCGAAGCTGATTGACAGGCAACATGCCCTTAGTGACGAATCCTTGCCGGCAACCACCGCAGCGTCCCCGTGTCGGAGGTCTTCCTGCCGCGCTGTGCCGCCGTTTCTCTTCCACACGAATACTATCGGGACATTGAAGATCAAGTTCGTTGCCCTTGACTGCACTTCGGCGACCTTCTGGTAGATGGTTCTTCCGGGGCCGTTGCATATCGCCGCTCTGCAGAACGCCGCAGGCGCGCAGCCTGCCCAGTTCCCCGACTTCGTACATAACGAAGAGCGTGCCCCCTCTGCGATCTCGAACTTGCCGTTCCTGTCCTGCATCGCGACGGTGATCGTGCCACGCATGCGGCCGAGAACTTGCTGTCGGCTAGCGTCTCGGGCAGCGCCGCGCAGCTCACACCTGCACCGGGTGCTGATCGCACTGCCGCGACCCCGCATGCAGGCGCAGAGCGACACTCAAGTCCTTTGCCCGCGCAGATTCGGCCTTCCTGGTGGATGGAAATATGGTCCTTATCACCCAGCGCGAATGAACGACATGCACGTTCGACCGGAAGATGAGCGATCTGCTCGGCCGAACTGTCGCAGCAGGCCGAAGGGCCGATGGCACCGTCCGCTGCCGCATGGACCGCAGTTGACTGGTGGAGCCTGGCACGCGCCGCCCGACTTTCTACCCGCTGGGCCAAGCCATCGCTGCCCTAGCGCCGTGTGCCTGCACAGGCTTTGGGCCGGCAACGCCTGCTCACTCAAGTCACTCCAGTATCCCGTTTTGGCAAATGCGCATACGACGTTCCCGCGATCGGGAACAAGCTGCCGATTTGGGCTACCTCCGGCTTAAGGCATCTTCTTAGCATCGCTCCGGCTCACCAAATCTGACTGGAGAAATGAATGAGTGCGATCTTGCACAACGGGGCCGCTCCACGGCGCTGCGAAAAGAAGCTGTCGGCGTGGGCTTCATCATCCTCTTCGCCATCCCGGCGGCTAGCCCGCTGGGCATGATCACCGGGCTTTTCACAAGCACTGACAACAAAGAGTCTCCTCACCATGCGACATTCCAACGGTTTCCTGTCTTTGATCGCTTCAGCCGCGGCGATCGTGCTGGCCGTACCGGCCGGTGCCTATGAGCTATACAACGAGGGCAATGCGCAACTGAACGCCGATGTGACGGCGGTTTTTGGGCTGATGCGCAGCCGGTACAACTACGACGGCGCTTCTGGAGGCTCCCACTGGCGAGAGGGTTTCGCAAAGTATGGCCTGAGCGGACAGACGGGCCGGCTAGGCGCAGGCACGGCTTATGGAGGCTTCTCCGTGGTGAGTTCGGGCACCTGGGGCGATGGTGATCCCGGCGGCATGACGGATGGCAGCGAACGCCGGACCAACATGGAGGAGGCCTATCTGGGCTGGCGCTCGGGCGACCTGTTCCCGGCGCTGGGCAGTGACGGCGTGGACCTCTCGGCGGGGCGTCAAGTGATCAAGGTTGGCCGTGGCTTTCTAATCACCGACGACGGACTCAACTCCGGCAATGCCTTGGGCGGCGGAGGCTTGAGCCGGGGCGGGGCCTACTACATCGGCGCGCGCCATGCCTTTGCCCGCACGGCAGTGGTGCGACTAGGCGGCCAGCAGGGCTTGCATGGCAGTGCGATGTGGCTCAGGTCGGACAACCTCGCCCAGGCAAAGACGGAACTGGCTGTCGGCACATTGGACTACACCGGTGCTGCAGGCACTCTAGGCCTGACCTACATCCGTGGGCTCGACGTGGATGCGCGCTACGCCAGTCCGGCGCAGGCTTTGCGCAAAGGCATGGACGTGTATAGCCTACGCGGCGAAGGCAACGCAGGCATCCAGAATGCGGATTTCGCTTTCGAGTATGCAAGCCAGCGCAAGAGCTCGGGGACGGATACTGCCTGGCATGTCCAGGCGAGCTATGAGTTTCCCGATGTGTCATGGTCGCCCAAACTCACCTATCGGCATGTTCGCTATGGAAAGAACTGGGATTCGCTCTTCACAGGCGGCTACATGGGCTGGCTGCAAGGGGAGGTGGCGAGCAACTATGCCGGTCCCTTTAACACCAATACGCGCATCCATCACGTCGCGCTGACCGCTAAGCCTATCGAAACAGTGACAGTGGGTGCTCTCTTTTTCGACTTCAAGACGCTGCACGACCGTGCATTGCTCAATCGCGACGGGCGCGAACTCGATCTGTACGTCGAATGGGCCGCGCACAAGCACCTGATTGTGTCGCCGCTGATCGGCATCTACAGGCCGAGCGCACATGCGGGCAACGGTGGCACGCAGAGTGGCAAGGGCACCAATGTGTACGCACAGCTGCTGCTCATCGTGCCGTTCTGAACCGGATTGCGACCGTTCGAATCAACGCCTTGTGAGGCTCCGGCATAAGCGCCTTGCTTCAGGGGGCGAACGTGATCGAGCGGCGACTGAGTCCTCGCTCGGCACCGGGATGATGCGTTCGGACGGGCGCCTTGATGTGTTGCTTTAAATCGCGTGCAACTGCAGCCTGAAACGTATTCTCATTTCCATATTGACCGCGAAGATGATCGAATTGCGCCACTTACGCTACTTCGTCGCCGTCGCAGAGGAGCTGAACTTTCGCCGCGCCTCAGAGCGCGTGCACGTCGACCAAACGCCGCTTTCACGCACCATCCGCGACCTAGAAGACAAGCTTGGCGTCGTGCTGTTCGTGCGATCGTCGCGGAAGCTACAGCTAACGCCTGCCGGTGCCAAGCTGCTGGAACAGGCTCACGGCCTCTTTGTCCGGCTGCGGCGCATCAATCGCGTGGTGCGCGAAACAGATGCCCGCTATCGAGAGCCGCTTCGCGTCGGCGTGGCCGACGGTATCGCTCAGCCCCGGCTTTCCGAATGCCTCGTCCGCTGGCGTGTACTGGCACCCGACATCCCGCTGGAAGTCACGGAGATGCGTGCGATCGAGTTATTGGCCGCGCTGCGACGCGAGGAGGTGGATGTTGGTTTCTCTTTCGGAGTGCCAGACGACGAGACTATTGTTCGGGAAATGGCTTGGACCTATCCGCTGGTGGCGCTTCTCTCGCCGGATCACGAACTGACAACACGCGACGTACTGTCAGTGTCCGAACTTCTCGCCTTCCCCATTATTGCCTGCCACCTCGGCCATCTTCCGGGGCTGCGCAAGCAGATGGATGCCATGCGCCAGCAGTATGCGCCGAGACCCGTCATCGCCGGCGAAGCTTGCACTCTGGCGGGCTACGTCACCCGTGTCGCGGCTGGCTTGGGTGTTGGGGTGGCTGACGCAGGGCACATGGAGACCCTGTGTCGCACTGACGTGGTAGCCATGCCGCTGGCTGAGGACATCGGTATCACGACATACGTGCTGCACAAGCGCCAGGTGCGCGGCTTGAAAGACGCGCTGCGACGCTTTCTCGTTCACACCAAAACCTTGCACTGATTGCTATTCGTGCGCGGCGCGGTCCTGCCTCGCGCCACCGGCCATAGACAGGCCTCGCATCTCTTGGGATGCTGATCGCCGCCTGACGGGGCCGCGATCCTTCGCGCGCAGCTTCTGCCAAGCCTGAAGCCACTACACGTCCGCCTGCATGCGCCACGCCAAGCTCCGATGAGTGTGCGCGCTGCTGAGCGTCGATTTCAGACTCAAAGGAGCGGTGCCAGATCGGTACGCGCGTAAAAAGAACGCGGAAGTGGTCTATACCGAGAGGAGCAAGCGCCAGCTGTTCGGACAAATCATGGTGGTGCTGAGCGTCACGCTCGGGGGGGGGCTACGACGCAGTGGATGGCGTATGCGTTCGATTATCAGGCACGGCCCGACCCGATGCCAGGACGGCACATGCCGCCAGCACCGGTGCATCGGAGGCGCGCCCGTCCATGGCTCAATCCGCCTTGAAGCCGGTGGCAGCGACCACCTTGCCCCAGCTCGCAGTGTCGGCAGCGATCACGCGAGTGAATTCCTGGGACGTGGTGCCCGTGACGCCGAAGCCCGCATCCTCCAGTTTCGCCTTGCCTTCGGCCGACTGCACGGCCTTACGGATGTCGGTCTCCAGCCGAGCGATGACCTCGGGCGGTGTGCGGGCTGGCGCGACGATGCCGAACCACGAGTTAAAGGCCAACTGTGGGTAGCCCTGTTCGCGGAAGGTCGGGACGTCGGGCAGACTGGCGCTGCGCGTATCCCCGCTGGAGGCCAGCGCCAGCAGTTTGCCCGCTTTCACGTTGGCGGCAGTCAGACCCACACTCGCGAAGGCGCCCGCCACGTCGCCGCTGAACAAGCCGCCCAGCGCATCGCCGGTGGTCTTGTAGTGCACCGGCTCCGGTTTGAGGCCGACGGCATCGCCGAACAGGAAGGCACCGAAGTGGCCTGGCGTGCCGGCACCGAAAGTGCCCATGAACAGGTCTTTTTGCCCGCGACTCCAATCCACGAATTGCTTCATGTCACGCGCCGGCACCTTCGCGGGGTTGATCACCAGCATGAAGTTGGACGTGACCACCTGGCTCACGGGCACGAAGTCCTTCCTCGGGTCGTAGGGCAGCTTGTTGTAGCTGCTGGGCGCGATGGCCAATTGGCCTGTCTCACCCAGCATGAGCGTGTAGCCGTCGGGCTGTGCACGGGCCACTTCCGACGCGGCGATCAGCCCCCCGGCGCCCGGCTTGTTGTCGACGATGGCGCCGAGATTCCCCCACCCCTCGGACAGCTTCTGGGCCAGCAGGCGCGCCACGATGTCCGGGCCGCTGCCAGCCGGGAACCCGACGACGAGGCGTACAGGCCGGCTGGGATAGGCGGAGGCCGCCTGGGCGGGCGCCTGGGACGCCCAGGACATGCTCCCGGGTCCGACCAGCGCAGTGGCGGCGATGAGCGCGCGGCGGCGCGTGGCGGTGGTTTGGGCGGTCGTCATGGAGGTCTCCTGTCGGTGTTGAAACGGGGGGCGCGGCGCTGGCGCCATGGATCACTGCAGCGCGAAGAAGCGCATCACGACCTGGGCGGGGTGGCGCACGCCGACCCCGACGAACAGGCGCTCGGTGATCCAGTGCAGAGCCTCGCTGCGCGTCTCGAAAGAGGGTGCACAACGAAAATAGACCTGCGCCGGGTCAACGGGGGCGCCGCGCAGCAACTGCGCCATCACGTCGGCAGGCGCGGTGCGCATCGCACGGTTGCGCACGTAGATGCGGTCGCCGGCATCTGTCTCCAGACCGTAGCGGGCGTCGAGCTGCGAGACCGTGTCGCTTGCGATGCGCTGGAAATCGGCACCACCCGGCAGCACCCGCCCGCTCCAGCCATCGCCCTTGACATGGCCGCCCACGATGGGCACCACGCGGCGTAGTCCCTGGGCGCCGTCGCCCAGCACCAGCGGCTCGCCGACTTCGACGGATACATCGGCAAACCAGGTCAGGCGCGGCGCGGCAAGCGGATCGTTCTCTTGAAGGGTGGAAGTCATGCCTTAGCGTAAGTCCGGTGGCGGGGCGACGCTGTCATCCTGGAAGATGACGGGATTCCCCGTATTGCCCCATGCACACCTGGATTCCCGATCTGCCCGCCGAGAGTGCCGAAGCGTCATTGGCGCAATGCCTGCCGGTGGTGGTGCGTGCGCTGGGCGAGCCGACGTTTGGCGTTTGCCTGCTCAAGGCCATGGCGTCGGCCCTGCCGGTGGGGTCGTTCTCGGTCTACCGCACGGGGTCGCGACCGGCCATCTTTCTGAGCGGCAGCCGGGGCATGCCCGACACCACCCGTGACTGTTGGCGCGCTTACCTCTCGGGTCCGATCCAAGGGGACCACACCTTGCGCGAAGCGAGCGCGCCGCAGCTGCGTGTGTGCCACATCACTGCGCGGGAGGTGCCGCCGGAACACCGTGCCAAGGTGTACGACGCCCATGGCGTGATGGAGCGTGTGTCTGTGGTTGAAGAGGAGCCTTCTGCTTGCGACGACGCGCTGTTCGCGGTCAATTTCTATAGGCACACCCATCAGCGCCCGCTGAGCGATGCGCAACTGGCCGACTTCGGCTCCGCCGGGCGCTTGCTGATGGCGCTTGCGCGCAAGCACGTGGCGCTCACGAACGTCGACATGGCGGACGACCTCGGCGCCCGGTTGCTGGCGTGCTGTCCGGCGCTGACTGCGCAGGAACTCAACGTGTGCCTGCGGCTGCTGCGCGGCATGACCCAGGATGGGATCGCCTCGGACATGGGCCTCGCGTTGCCCACCGTCAAGACCTATAGGAACCGCGCTTTCGGGCGGCTCGGGATCCACTTCCGCAACCAGTTGTTTGCGCTCATGCTGCCGGAACATGGGTCACCCAATGCCTGCTGACTGCAGGGGCAATACGGCATCCGATCGGATCGGGCGAGTTCTGGTAACCCTTGCACCGTTGAAACTTCATCTCATGGCTGTGGATGAGAGAGATTCCGCGCCTACTGCAACTCACCGCGGCGCGAGAGAATGGCGTCTTCGCTGTGTGCGGCTGTTTGACAGGTTCAAGTTAGAGCGACTGCGAGTCAGTACTCGTCACGGTATTTTCGAACTGAGGGCGTGTGCCATCTTCTCAATCTCAACGCTCAACTCTTCCCCGATGTTCGCGTCGACGTAGACCGCCCGTTCATTGGAGGATCTCGAGGGTGGCGTAGCAATCTCCAGACTGGGAATGCTGTGGGATTGCTTACGCAAATACCCCGGATGCATGGGCTGCCTGTGCTGAACTGGGGCGTTCTCGACACCTACGGATTTCGATCCTTGCCTTGGCGCGTACGATCCTCGCACGTGTGGGATGCCATGTTGACGCGGTAACCCGCGTCAACAAGTGCAGGCACTGACGGCCATGGGCGTGACGCTCAAGTGGCCAGCAGGAGACGGGACGCACCGTTCAGTTCAAGCTGCCCCTGCAAGATTCGCGTTCGAATTGCGCTCCGACATCAGAATGAAGAAATACGACTGCATGATGCTCATAGCCTGACACGCGAGGCTATCGGTCATTGCGGAACTCCAGGACGTACCCCTGGCGGTGCACCGTGTGAATCAGCTTCAGATCGAACGGATCATCCAGCCTCTGGCGAAGTCTCAGGATGGCGACGGTGACAATGTTGTCGTGCCGATGATTGGCACCCGATCCCCAGACAGCCTTGATGAGCCTTGCGCGCGACATCACCTGGCCCCTGTGAGCCACCAGCACATCCAGAAGCTCGAACAGCGTGGCACTGAGGCGGAGGTCCATGCCTTGACGAATTGCCTTGCCGCGCTTCCGGTCGATGGCCAGGTCCGCCAGGCGGAGCAATGCGGCGTCCGGACTCTCGTCGCGGGATGTCAGCGCCCAGGCGCGCGTCAGCAAATCGTCCATGCGCAAGGCCCGGCCAGGTACTCGATGGCGCCCGGCGCAAGTCCTTCGACGCGGTCCGCCAACTGGCCTCGCCCGGTCAGCACCAGCAAGGGGGCGCTGGTCATGCGCCGAACCGAACCTATCGTCGCCTGGGTTGCTTCTGGTGGTGCAACGTCGAGAAGAATCAACGCGTACGGTTTGCCGGTGGAAAGCCGCAATTCGGCATCGCCGGGGTCGGCCACGTCGACTGCAAAGCCGGATCGCCAGAGCGCACTGCCGAGTTTGCTGCGCGTTTGATTTTCAGCCCCGAGAAGCAGGATGTTCATCAGCAGGCGCTCCTTGCCGTCGGCGCTCTCCGTTGGACGTCGAGAAGCGTCGAAGACGGCGCCGACGGAACATCCGGCGCCGCCAGCGTGCAGCGGCGATCGGTCCTGTTCACGTGGCCGTCGATCAGAAAGGCGCCAACCACAAGCGCGAGCACGGCAGCGTGTGCAATCGGAAAGCTGGAGAGGTGTTTCACTTCTTGTCGTCCGGTTTGCCGCGCAGCAGCGACTCGGGGTGGCGTTCGAGGTAGTCGGTCAGCACGTGCACCGACGCGGCTGCGCGCGTGAGCTCCTGCAGCGTCTGTCGCGCGTCCTGCTGCAGCGGCGAGTCCTGCGCGAGCGTGCGTTCGACCGCGCTCATAGTCTTGCGCGCATCCTTCATCGCCGCGATGGCTTCCGGCGCTACGTCGTTGTTCAGCGTCGTTGTCAGTTGCTCGGCGCTGGTCAGCGTCTTGTCGAGGCTCGCGAGCGTGGTGCGCAGGTCGTTGCCGATCTGCGCGAAGGGCACCTTGTTGACCTTGGACACGATCTCTTCCACCTGCGACTGCAGCGTATCGAGGCCGTTGGGAATGGTCGGCAGCTCGAGCGGTTCCCTGGTCACATCGATCGTGACGGCCGGCGCCTTC
>NZ_JBPJZK010000026.1:0-10487 GCF_051216475.1 Variovorax nivicola
CTGCGCAAGGCACCCCATCGACGTGATCGTTCAGCGCAGCGGTTGATCGGCCGGCACAACGGCAGCGCCCATGTGCGAATGGCATCGGGTGCTCCCCGCAGCGAAATAAAGGAGGAGCCGAAGGCGGGGGACATTCGCGGAGGGGAGTACCCGGTGTCATTCGCACGCACCCCGAACCAGTCCCCTACCAGCCAGTAAGCAGACGCACAAAGCGCATCACAGGCCGCGCTTCCACGAGCACAGAAGCCTGCACAGCCATCGGCGCATGCACCCGCAAATGCACCGGCGTCAGCGCCGACACTTCGATCCAGCCGCCGTGCGGCAGCCGATGTACGTCGCCTTCTTCGAGCAGTGTCTCGGCCATGAACACGGTCTCGCCGAACCATCCGGGCGGCGAAACCACGCGGGCGCGGCCCTCGGCCAACTGGAGCCAGGCCCCGGCATCGACCGAGGTGCGCAGGGACTGGCCGGGTTCGAGAACGATGGAATCAGGCGCTTGGGAGAGGGTGGTGATCATGGCGAAACCTCAGATGGATGAGGGTTCATCGTAGGAATTTGACCGCCCAAAAAACAGGCACACAACATGGCTATCGGAACCGGAACAGCCGGGTCGCCAACGCATCTGTTATGGTCGTTTTCCCTAGCAACTGCATCTGTTTTCGGATGCCCGATACGGGGAACATCGACCCCATGGACTCGCTACCGCTCTACCGCCAGCTCTCCGCGCACTACGTGGACGCGATCCACACCGGCTCGCTCAAGCAGGGCGACAAGCTGCCCTCGCTGCGCAGCCTCATGCGGCTGCACGACATCAGCCTGTCGACCGCGCTGCAGGTCTGCCGCGCCATGGAAAGCGACGGCTGGGTCGAGGCGCGCGACCGCTCGGGGTATTTCGTGCGGCGGCCACAGCGGATGGCCATCGCGCCGATGGAAGAGCCGGCGGCCGACGTGCCGCCCGACCCCGCGCAGTTCGTCAGCATGCGCGAGCGCATGGCTAACTTCATGGCGCGTGGCCGGCACACGGGCGTGAAGCTCAACTTCGCGATCGCCCGCGCGGCGCCCGAGCTGTATCCCGCCGAGGCCCTGCGCAACTCGATGACGCGCGCCCTGCGCCAGCGGCCCGAGCTGCTCACCACCGCCTCGTCGCAGAAAGGCCACGAGCAGTTCCGTGAAGCGCTGGCACAGCGCAGCCTGCGCGTGGGCATGACGGTGCCGCCCGACGAAGTGCTCGTCACCAACGGCTGCATCGAGGCGCTGAACCTCGCGCTGCGCGCCATCGCCAAGCCCGGCGACACCGTGGCCGTGGAGTCACCCACCTTCTACGGCCTGCTGCAGGTGCTCGAAAGCCTGGGGCTGCGCGCGCTGGAGATCCCGACCAGCCCGCAGACCGGCATCTCCCTGGAAGCGCTCGACCTCGCCATCCACACCTACGACGACATCAAGGCCGTGGTGGTGGTGCCGCACCTGCAGAACCCCATCGGCAGCGTGATGCCCGACGCCCACAAGCAGCGGCTGGTGCACCTGTGCGAAAGCCACGGCATCGCGCTCGTCGAAGACGACACCTACAGCGACCTCGTGGAGAGCGACGCGCCGCTGCGCGCGGTGAAGTCGTGGGACCGCACGGGCAACGTGATCTATTGCGCCTCGCTGCACAAGGTGCTGGCACCGGGGCTGCGGCTGGGCTGGATCACCGCCGGGCGCTGGCACGCGCAGGTGGAAATGCTCAAGTACGCGCAGACCCGCAACAACGAGGCGCTGGCGCAGATTGCCGCGGGCGAGTTCGTCGCGAGCGGCGGCTACGACCGCCACCTGCGCCGGCTGCGCGAGCGGCTGCACGTGCAGCGCGACCAGACGGCGGACGCCATCGCCAAGTACTTTCCGGCGGGCACACGGCTGAACCTGCCGCGCGGCGGGTTGCAGCTGTGGGTCGAGCTGCCGGAGCAGCGCTCGTCGGTGGACGTGTTCGACGCGGCGCTGCGCGAACACATGCTGGTGGCGCCGGGCGCGCAGTTTTCGAACTCGGGGCGCTTCGACAACTACCTGCGCATCAACTGCGGCTGGCCGTATTCGAAGGCAGTGGATGCGGGGCTGCGGCGGCTGGGCGAGATCGTGTCGGCCGTGCGGCCACCGCACTAGCAGCCAGCCGGCGATTCAGACGATGTAGAACACGACGGCGTCGCGCCTTTCGGCCGCGCCGGCGAAGAAGCGCTTCACGCCGTCCATGAAGCCCGCGAGATCCCGCGCGCCGTCCTGCCAGACCTTGGCCCAGTAAAGTTCGCCGAACTTCGCCGGCTCGCCCGTGAAGCGGCCCACCAGCTCCGCCACGTCGCGCTGCGCGAGCCGGGCCGCCGTGCGCTCGACATGGGCGGCCGTGAGGTAGATGCAGCCCAGCCCGTCGGTGCCGTCGAGCTCTTCGCCGTCGACCGCCTCGGGCAGCAGCGTGCGCACCACGTCCCAGGCCTGCTCCACCGTCTGGCTGTCGTGCGGGCCGCCTTGCGCGGCCGGCGAATGCAGGAAGCCCGACACGGTGGAAGGATCGATCACCAGCGCGCGCAGCCGGTAGCGGTCAAGGGCATAGAAGGCACCGCCGATGCTCATGTACTGGGCTCCATGCGTGCGGCGCGGGCCACGGTGGCGAGCACCATGCTCACGCTGTCGATGTTGCGCTGCGCGTTGTCGATGTTCCTGAAGTGGTCGGGCGCGCAGATCTGGTTGAGCAGCAGCGTGCGCTTGAAATGCATCAGCGCCTGGCGCAAGTCGCCCTCTTCCTGCGCGATCAGGCCCAGGTCGTTATGGGCGGTTGCGGCCGCCTGCGAGATGCCCCTGCAGCTGCCCTGCTGGATGTCGAGCGAACGCTCGAACAGCGGCCTGGCCTTGTCGAATTCGCGGCGCGCCATGAACAGGCTGGCGAAGTTGTTGAGCATGTCGGAGTGCAGTTCGGTGTCGCCCTCGCCCGGCGGGAGCTTGTCCAGATGCACGAGGGCGCGCGCATAGCAAAGCTCGGCCTTCGCGTCCTGACTGGACTCGGCATAGAGAAACGCCAGGTTGTTGAAGGCGCGCACCACGCCATCGCTGGAGCCGCCCCGGGCTTCGGCCACTGCCATGGCGATGGTCTTCTTGTAGAGCGCTTCAGCCTCGTCGGCCCGCCCGGCCGCGGCATGCAGCAGCGCCAAGGTGTTGGTCGGCCCGCGCCGCCAGCTGTCGTCGAGGCCGAGCAGCCCGATCATGGCCAGGGCTTCGTCCGCCGAGGCCTGTGCCTTGTCGTACCACTGCAGCCGGCGGCACAGTTCGGCGTAGCTGGCCAGCTGGAGCACCACGGCCCTGTCCGCGCCGCCGTACAGCCGGCGGCTGGCGGCGACGGCCTCGGCGCAGAACTTCTCGGCACGGGGCAAGTCGCCCTGGGCCAGCGCGTCGCGGTAGCGCGCGTCGCGGTCTTCGAGCAGGTTCAGCAGCGCGCCTTCTTCGTCGGACGCGGCACCGTGGGCCTTGCGTTCGGCGATGCCGGTCAGGGTCAGGTCCAGCGCCTTGCGGGCGATGTCCATGTCTTCCGCCGGCATGCCGATCTTGCGCCCGATGGAGAGGCTTTCTTCCAGGCTGGCCCGGGCCCTGTCGAAGGCCTTGAACTGGTAGCAGGCCTGGCCGAGCATGCACAGCGTCATCGCAAGGTTCTGGTGCGGGCCCTTGAACACGCGGCGCGCGGTGGCGACGATCTGCTCGGCAATGGCGACGGCTCCGGCCCAGTCTTCAGCCTCGGCGGCGGCCACGAAACGCTCCTGCAGCTTGTTGGCTTCGGCGAGGGCGGCAAGGTCGTATTCCTTGGCTTCCCGTGTCCCGGCGCGGCGGGTGCGCTGGCGGATCGGAGCTTCTTCACCATCTTCGACTGCGGCCGCGTCCTGCTGCTTCAGCCGCCGGTAGATCCAGTAGACGTCGAACAGCATCCACGGCAGCAGAAGCGCCAGGCCGAAGCGCGATCCCGGCAGGCCGGCGACGCCATACAGCAGCAGCGCCAGTTGCGCCGCGCCGCCCAGGTAGCTCCCGAGATAGAAGCGATGCGCCCCGATGAAGCCGCCCACCAGCCACAGCAGGTAGGCATAGGAGCGACGGCGAGGCAGCGGAGTCATGGTTCGCCGGATGGTGGTGCTGGTGGAGGCCGTTCAGTCGAGCAGCGCCAGCGCAGCGTAGTCGCCGACCTTGTCGCCCAGGCCGACAGGCACCAGGCGCACGCCTAGCGTAAGCGGCGGCAGCTTGCCGTCGACATGCGCCTGCAGCCTCGGCAACAGAAAGTCGCGGTGGTGCCAGAACACGCTGCCGCCCAGGCTGATGCGCTGCAGGTCGAGCGTGGCGATCAGGTTGTAGAGCATGCGGCCCATCACCCGGCACAGCGCGTCGACGATTTCCAGTGAATGCGGCTCGCCGGCTACGGCCGAGCTGAACAGATCGGCCGCGGGCTGGCCGAAGCGCCGGGCGATCGAGTTGCCGGCAATCAACCCTTCGACATCGCCCACATTACCGCAGCCGCAC
Organism: Variovorax nivicola; assembly: GCF_051216475.1. NCBI lineage: Bacteria > Pseudomonadati > Pseudomonadota > Betaproteobacteria > Burkholderiales > Comamonadaceae > Variovorax > Variovorax nivicola. The sequence goes on from NZ_JBPJZK010000026.1 coordinate 4,522, forward strand.
AGCGCGCCGCTGGCGTCGTCCACCACAAAGCTGTGGCCCGCATGGCCGGCGTTGCCGTTCTTGCCGCGCAGCGCACGGCCGTCCACGCACAGGCCGACGCCGACGCCGGTGCTCCAGGTGACGTAGGCGCAATCGTCCAGGCCCTTGAGCGCGCCCCAGTGGCGCTCGGCCTCCAGCGCGGCCACCGCGTCGTTCTCGACCCGCACGCGGGCGAAGCGCTTTGCCAGCGGCGCCTCGACCAGCGCGGTCATCCAGTTGTTGGGCAGGCCTCGCGCCGGGCCGGCGATGCCGCCGCAGATGTTGGGCGTGGCCAGCTCGACCTTGCCGTCACGCAGTTCGAAAGGCCCGGTCGACGACACGCCCACGCGGTCGATGGTGGCGGCATCGATGCCTTGCTCCGCGCAGACCTCGTCGATCATCCGCATGATCTGCACCGCCACCGCGTCGTTGTCGCCGGTCTTGGCCGTGGGCTCGCTGCGGCGGCCGATCAGCGGCGCGTCGCTCGAAGCGGAAAGGCTTACGGCCACCTTGGTGCCGCCGATGTCTACGCAAGCTCTCATTGCTGTTTGTCTTTTCTCTACAGAAGACGCGCGACCAGCGCCGCGATCATGCTGAGCACCACCGTGCTGGCAATCGGCAGCTGCCACTCGCGGCCGAAGGCGCGGAACTCGAAGTCGCCGGGCAGCCGTCCGAAGCCGAAGCGGCGCAGCCAGGCGGTCAGGCCGCTCATGAGCACCAGTGCGAGGACGACGACGATCAGCCAGCGGAACATGTTCGACAGTCTAGGCCGAGAGGATGGCCATGGCTTGCCGGTGGAGTTCGGGCGTTGCCGCCGCGATCACCCGCCCGTCCGACTTGAGCCCCAGCGGCTGGCCCTGCCAGTCGGTGATGACGCCGCCCGCCGCTTCGATCAGCCCGGCGGGGCCGAGGTAGTCGTAGGGCTGCAGGCCGGTCTCGACCACGAGGTCGATGGTGCCGCCCGCCAGTTGGGCGTAGCCGTAGCAGTCGCCGCCGAAGCGGCGCATGGCGCACTGGCGGCTGAGCCGGTCGAAGGCAGTCCAGTCGGCCGGCGCGAAGATGTCGGGCGAGGTGGTGACGATGCGGGCCTTGGCCACATCAGTGCAGCTGCTTGCGCGCACGGGCTGGCCATCGCGCGTAGCGCCCTTGCCGGCCTCACCGATCCAGCGCTCCTTGAGCACCGGCATGTCGACCACGCCCAGCACGACGCGGCCGCCCTGCAGTACGCCGATCAGCGTGCCCCACAGCGGTGAGCCGGTGATGAAGCTGCGCGTGCCGTCGATGGGGTCGAGCACCCAGACGCGCTCTGCGTCGAGCCGCTCGGGGCCGTGCTCCTCGCCGTAGATGCCGTCGGCCGGCACGCGCGCGCCGAGGATCTCGCGCATGGCCGTCTCGGCAGCGCGGTCGGCCAGCGTGACCGGGCTTTCGTCGGCCTTGGTGATGATGTCCAGCGGCGTACGGAAGTAGTGCATCGACTGCGCTGCGGCGGCATCGGCCAGCGCCTGGGCAATCGACGAAAGATCGGGGGTCGAGGAGCTCATGGGAGAGTGGTTAACACATGCCAAAACCTGCGATTAGACCCGAGCCGGGCCGGGTTTGACACGGCGGGGCCCCCAGCCCTAGCATGGCCCGAAAATTGCCAGGGGACATAACAAATGGCTTCGTTCAAATTCCTGCGCACCGCACTGCTCGCCCTCCTGCTCGGCGCCTCGGCCCTGCTGGCGCACGCCACCCCTTCCGACGTCGAGGACAAGCTGATCGACACGCTGATCCAGCGCGTCTCGAAGATGTCGGCCATGGTCTTCCTGCGCAACGGCAATGAATACACCGCCGCCGACGCCGCCAAGCACATGCAGGCGAAGTACGACTACTTCAAAAAGGAGCTGGCGACGGCCGAAGACTTCATCGAGCGCTGCGCCTCGCGCTCGGAGATGACGGGGCAGGCCTACAAGGTGAAGCTCAACAACGGCACGGTGCGCGACGCCAACGAATTCCTCAACAGCGAGCTGCGCGCGATGCGGCAGGCCGCGAAGAAACCCACCAGCGGCTAGCTAGCGCTGCTGGCCCCAGCGGCGCACCGTGAGCCGCTCCAGCGTCTTGAAGCCCAGGCTCTCGACCAGCAGGCCGATCAGCACCACCATCGCAAGGCCAGCGAACACGCGGTCGGTGTAAAGCTCGTTGCGGTTCTGGAAGATGTACCAACCCAGCCCGCCCTTGCCCGACGAGGCGCCGAACACCAGTTCGGCCGCGATCAGCGTGCGCCATGCAAAGGCCCAGCCGATCTTCAGACCCGACAAAATCGACGGTAGCGCGGCCGGCACCAGGATCTGCAGCACGTAGCGCAGGCCCTTGAGCCCGTAGTTGCGCCCCGCCATGCGCAGCGTCTCGGGCACGCCCTGGAAGCCTGCATAGGTGTTGAGCGCCAGCGGCCACAGCACCGAATGGATCAGCACGAACACGAGGCTGCCCCTGCCCAGCCCGAACCACAGCAGCGCCAGCGGCAGCAGCGCGATGGCGGGTAGCGGGTTGAACATGGACGTGAGCGTGTCCAGCAGGTCTCGGCCGATCTGCGTCGACACCGCGAGCGTGGTGAGTGCGAAGGCCAGCAGCACGCCGGCAAGGTAGCCCTGCAGCAGCACGGCCAGCGAGATGCGCACCTTCTCGATCAACTCGCCGCTGGCAAGCCCTTCGAACAGCGCGCTCGCCGTGGCGGTGAAGGTGGGTAGCAGCAGGTCGTTGTCCTGCCAGCGGGCCGCGAGCTCCCACAGCACGGCGATGACGGCGAGGATCAGGCCCTTGCGCAGCCAGGCTTGGGACCAGATGCGCGCGCCCAAAGGCAGCGTGCGTTCGACCGGCAGCTCGGTAAAGGGCTCGAGCGTGCGTTCGTACTCGGGGCGGATGGGAGGAACGATGGCGCTCATGCCGCGGCCTCCTCATGTTCTTCTTCGAACAGCATGTCGTGGATGCGCTGCGCTGTGCTCTGGAACTCGGCACCGCCGAGGCTGGCGAGCGAAAAGCCGTGGCTGTTGATCTCGGCGCGCATGCGCCCCGGGTGCGGCGACAGCAGCGCGATGCGGTTGCCCACCACCAGCGCCTCTTCGATGGAGTGCGTGACGAACAGCAGCGTGAAGCGCACCTCGTCCCACAGCTCGAGCAGCTCCTGCTGCATCTTGCGGCGCGTGAGCGCGTCGAGTGCGGCGAAGGGCTCGTCCATCAGCAGCACGCGCGGCTGCATCGCGAGCGCACGGGCAATCGCCACGCGCTGCTTCATGCCGCCGGAAAGCTGGTGCGGATGCACGTCGGCGAACTTGGCGAGGCCGACCTTGTCGAGGTAGTGCAGTGCGCGTTCGGCAGCTTCCTTCTTGCCGAGCGTGCGCGAAGCCAGCAGCGGGAACATCACGTTCTGCTTCACCGTCTTCCATGGCGGCAGCTGGTCGAACTCCTGGAACACGACGATGCGGTCGGGGCCGGGCTGCGTCACGCGCTGGCCTTCGAGGCGAATCTCGCCTTCGACCGGCGGAATGAAGCCAGCTACGGCCTTCAGCAGCGTGGACTTGCCGCAGCCCGATGGGCCGAGCAGCACGAAGCGGTCGGCGGCGTGGACGTCGAAGCTCACGCGGTGTGTGGCGCGGACGACGCGTTCGCGGGTGCGGTATTCGAGGCTGACGCCATCCACCTGTAGCAGCGGTGCGCTTTCTTGCCCCCTCTCCCGCTCGCGGGAGAGGGTTGGGGTGAGGGCCGGCGGCGATGCCAAAGGCTCCCCCCTCACCCCCGCCCTCTCCCGATGGGAGAGGGAGTCACCCCGCGAAGGCAAAGCCGCTGCGGTGCTGCTCATCAATTCCCCGACGTGTTCTGCGCATCGTCGAAGAAATAATCCTTCACCGAAGCCGGCTTGTTCTTGATAGCGCCCACACGGTGCATGAACTCCGCCAGCGGATACGTGTTCTGCGGCGTGGTCTTGAACTGCACTTCGGGGTTCTTGATGATCTTCAGCAGTAGATCGCGGTCGAGCTTCGCGTTGCTTACCTTCAGGTAGATGTCGGCAGCCTTCTCCGGGTTGGCCGTGACGAACTTCGCAGCCTCGTCGAGTGCATCGACGAACGCCTTGTACGTCTTCGGGTTCTCGCTGCGGAATTTCTCTGTCGCATAGAGCACCGTCGCCGACGACGGACCGCCCAGCACTTGGTAAGAGTTGAGCACGATGTGCGCATTCGGATTGCCCGCGAGCTCCTGTTCCTGGAACGGCGGATTGCCGAAGTGCCCCGTGATCTCCGTGCCGCCCTTGATGATGGCCGCGGCTGCATCGGGGTGCGGCAGCGCCACGCTGATCTTGTCGAGCCGGTTGAACTCCTTGTCGCCCCACAGCTTGGCCGAGGCGAACTGCAGCACGCGCGACTGCACCGACACACCCACGGCGGGCAACGCGATGCGGTCCTTGTCGGTGAAGTCGGCAATCGTCTTCACGTTCGGGTTGTTGCTCACCAGGTAGTACGGGAAGTTGCCCAGCGAGGCCACACCCTTCACGTTCTGCTTGCCCTTGGTGCGGTCCCACAGCGTGAGCAGCGGGCCCACGCCGGCGCCCGCGATCTCGATGTTGCCCGACAGCAGCGCATCGTTGACGGCCGAGCCGCCCGAGAGCTTGACCCATTCGACCTTGGCGTCGACGCCCGCGGCCTTCGCGTGCTTCTCGATGAGCTTCTGCTCCTGCGCGACGTTGAGCAGCAGATAGACGATGCCGAACTGTTCGGCGATGCGGATCTGGCCTTCGGCGTGTGCGGCGAGGCTGCCGGCCAGGAGGCCGAGGCCGGCGACGAGCGCGGCGGCTTTGCGGGTGAAGCGGTTCATTGACTGGAGTCCGGAAGAAAAATCAGAAAGGCGTGTCGCCGACGATGGTGGTGCGGTTGAGCCTGCGGCGCAGGTGGTCGGGCGTACCGGCTGCGAGGTGCATCAGCGAGCGGTTGTCCCAGAACACGAGGTCGTGCGGCGCCCACTGGTGTCGGTACACGAACTCGGGCTTCACGCTGTGCACGAACAGCTCGGCGAGCAGTGCATCGCTTTCTTCCTGCGGCAGGCCGACGATGCGCGTCGTGAAGTGCTCGCTGACGAACAGCGCCTTACGGCCCGTCTCGGGATGCGTGCGCACCACGGGCTGGACGGCTGGGGCGACCTGGTCGATCTGCGCTTGCGAGAGCTTGGGTCGCCACGGGTTCTTCGCGCGCAGTTCTTCGTACTTGGCGAGGTAGCTGTGCTCAGCCTTCAGCGGCAGGACACGCTGCTGCAGCTCGGGGCTCAGCGATTCCCATGCGAGGTGCTGGTCGGCGAACAGCGTGTCGCCGCCTTCGCTCGGCAGCTCCTGCGCATGCAGCAGGGAGCCCAGGCTGGGATTGGGCTTGTACGAAATGTCGGAATGCCAGTAGACGCCCGCATCGCCTAAGCCGATGGGCTCGCCGTTCTCCTTGATGTTGGAGACGATGAGGATCTCGGGGTGATTCTTCAGCTGGAATTGGTGCAGGACGTGGATTTCGAGCGGGCCGAAGCGGCGGCTGAAATCGATGTGTTCCTGGGGGGTGATCTGTTGGTTGCGGAACACCAGGACGTGGTGGTCGAGGTGGGCTTTATGGATTCGGGCGAAGTCTTTGGCGCTGATTGGCGTCGAGATGTCTAGGCCGATGATTTCGGCGCCGACCGGGGCGTCGAAGGGGCGGACTTCGAAGGCCTGTGCGGCGGCCTCGGGGGCAGGAACGGCAGTCATGCCGCGAATGTAGAGGCGGGTGTCGCGTTCCCCAACGAACTCTTTGTTGCTAGCTTATGACTTTGGATTTTTGGGCCGGGGCCGGGTCTCGGCCCGGCGGCCGACCTACTTTTCTTTGCTTCGCCAAAGAAACGTAGGCAAAAGAAAGGCGACCCCACTGTCTGCGACCCCTTCGCTGCGCTACGGGGCAACCTGC
>NZ_JBPJZK010000027.1:2500-5896 GCF_051216475.1 Variovorax nivicola
TGTTCTTTAAAAATTCATAGAGTCGAATCAGCGCTGCTGATGGAAACTGCACATTCGTAAAGGTTTAGTGCAGACCGTGCCATCAGCAGCAAGAATTTTTGATTGCGTCAAATGAACTTCAATTTCGAGTCAAATCGATTTATGAAGACGGCATAACGCGCCAGGTGAAAGACCTGGCAATTCCTTGATTGACTTTGGTTTCCGTGAGGAAACGTCAAAGTTATAGGGTCAAGTGAATAAGAGCACGTGGTGGATGCCTTGGCAATGATAGGCGACGAAGGACGTGATAGCCTGCGATAAGCTTCGGGGAGCTGGCAAATTAGCTTTGATCCGGAGATTTCCGAATGGGGAAACCCACCGAAAGGTATCGCATGATGAATACATAGTCATGCGAGGCGAACCGGGTGAACTGAAACATCTCAGTAGCTCGAGGAAAAGACATCAACCGAGATTCCGAAAGTAGTGGCGAGCGAAATCGGAGAAGCCTGTTAGTGATAGCACAAGACATAACGGAACAGCTTGGAAAGGCTGGCCATAGCGGGTGATAGCCCCGTACGTGAAATGACCTGTGTGGTACTGAGCTAACGACAAGTAGGGCGGGACACGAGAAATCCTGTCTGAATATGGGGGGACCATCCTCCAAGGCTAAATACTCATCATTGACCGATAGTGAACTAGTACCGTGAGGGAAAGGCGAAAAGAACCCCGGGAGGGGAGTGAAATAGATCCTGAAACCGCGTGCTTACAAAAAGTAGGAGCCTCGTAAGGGGTGACTGCGTACCTTTTGTATAATGGGTCAGCGACTTACATTCAGTGGCAAGGTTAACCGAATAGGGAAGCCGTAGAGAAATCGAGTCCGAATAGGGCGATCAGTCGCTGGGTGTAGACCCGAAACCAAGTGATCTATCCATGGCCAGGATGAAGGTGCCGTAACAGGTACTGGAGGTCCGAACCGACTAGTGTTGCAAAACTAGCGGATGAGCTGTGGATAGGGGTGAAAGGCTAAACAAACTTGGAAATAGCTGGTTCTCTCCGAAAACTATTTAGGTAGTGCCTCAAGTATTACCATCGGGGGTAGAGCACTGTTTTGGCTAGGGGGTCATGGCGACTTACCAAACCAAGGCAAACTCCGAATACCGATGAGTACAGCTTGGGAGACAGAGCACCGGGTGCTAACGTCCGGACTCAAGAGGGAAACAACCCAGACCGCCAGCTAAGGTCCCTAAAATTGGCTAAGTGGGAAACGAAGTGGGAAGGCTAAAACAGTCAGGATGTTGGCTTAGAAGCAGCCATCATTTAAAGAAAGCGTAATAGCTCACTGATCGAGTCGTCCTGCGCGGAAGATGTAACGGGGCTAAGCCAGTTACCGAAGCTGCGGATTTGCAATTTATTGCAAGTGGTAGGAGAGCGTTCTGTAAGCCTGTGAAGGTGCGTTGTAAAGCGTGCTGGAGGTATCAGAAGTGCGAATGCTGACATGAGTAGCGTTAAAGGGGGTGAAAAGCCCCCTCGCCGTAAGCGCAAGGTTTTCTACGCAACGTTCATCGGCGTAGAGTGAGTCGGCCCCTAAGGCGAGGCAGAGATGCGTAGCTGATGGGAAACAGGTCAATATTCCTGTACCGATATATAGTGCGATGTGGGGACGGATCTTAATAGGTCATCCGGGTGTTGGATATCCCGGTTTAATTGGATGTAGGCGTACGTTAGGCAAATCCGGCGTACATATACCGAGGCCAATGATCGAGCCAGCTTGCTGGTGAAGTGACTGAACGAGGTTCCAGGAAAAGCCACTAAGCTTCAGCTATATACGACCGTACCGCAAACCGACACTGGTGCGCGAGATGAGTATTCTAAGGCGCTTGAGAGAACTCAGGAGAAGGAACTCGGCAAATTGACACCGTAACTTCGGAAGAAGGTGTGCCCTATTAGTGTGAAGTGAACAACGGAGCATGAATGGGTTGCAAAAAATCGGTGGCTGCGACTGTTTATTAAAAACACAGCACTCTGCAAACACGAAAGTGGACGTATAGGGTGTGACGCCTGCCCGGTGCTGGAAGATTAAATGATGGGGTGCAAGCTCTTGATTGAAGTCCCAGTAAACGGCGGCCGTAACTATAACGGTCCTAAGGTAGCGAAATTCCTTGTCGGGTAAGTTCCGACCTGCACGAATGGCGTAACGATGGCCACACTGTCTCCTCCTGAGACTCAGCGAAGTTGAAATGTTTGTGATGATGCAATCTCCCCGCGGAAAGACGGAAAGACCCCATGAACCTTTACTGTAGCTTTGTATTGGACTTTGAACAGATCTGTGTAGGATAGGTGGGAGGCTTTGAAGCAGGGTCGCTAGATCTTGTGGAGCCAACGTTGAAATACCACCCTGGTGTGTTTGAGGTTCTAACCTAGGTCCATTATCTGGATCGGGGACAGTGCATGGTAGGCAGTTTGACTGGGGCGGTCTCCTCCCAAAGCGTAACGGAGGAGTTCGAAGGTACGCTAGTTACGGTCGGACATCGTGACGATAGTGCAATGGCATAAGCGTGCTTAACTGCGAGACTGACAAGTCGAGCAGATGCGAAAGCAGGACATAGTGATCCGGTGGTTCTGTATGGAAGGGCCATCGCTCAACGGATAAAAGGTACTCTGGGGATAACAGGCTGATACCGCCCAAGAGTTCATATCGACGGCGGTGTTTGGCACCTCGATGTCGGCTCATCTCATCCTGGGGCTGTAGCCGGTCCCAAGGGTATGGCTGTTCGCCATTTAAAGAGGTACGTGAGCTGGGTTTAAAACGTCGTGAGACAGTTTGGTCCCTATCTTCCGTGGGCGCTGCAGATTTGAGGAAGCCTGCTCCTAGTACGAGAGGACCGGAGTGGACACACCTCTGGTGTATCGGTTGTCACGCCAGTGGCATTGCCGAGTAGCTAAGTGTGGAAGAGATAACCGCTGAAAGCATCTAAGCGGGAAACTCGTTTCAAGATGAGATCTGCCGGGGCCTTGAGCCCCCTAAAGAGTCGTTCAAGACCAGGACGTTGATAGGTCAGGTGTGGAAGCGCAGTAATGCGTTAAGCTAACTGATACTAATTGCTCGTGCGGCTTGACCCTATAACTTTGATCAGTCTGATCAAGGTGTTATGCCAAGTTGACGCATTCAAAACAATTCGCCAAAAGCTGATTCCAAACTCTATGAATTCGTTTGATTGATCACGTGATCAGTCAGACAACCCTTTATGCCTGATGACCATAGCGACGTGGTACCACTCCTTCCCATCCCGAACAGGACAGTGAAACGCGTCAGCGCCGATGATAGTGCGGGTTCCCGTGTGAAAGTAGGTCATCGTCAGGCTCTTACAGCCCAGAAACCCCCAGTCAACATTGACTGGGGGTTTTTGCTTTTGAGGG
>NZ_JBPJZK010000028.1:0-5610 GCF_051216475.1 Variovorax nivicola
TGCCTGCATGCTCGGCATCCGAAAAACTGATCTGGCTCATCGTTGGCGCTCCTTCATTCAGCATGCGTAATCAACGTTCAGAGCGGCCATCCGTGGACTTGATCAGATGTTCCCTAGTGTCCTGTCCCAGTGATACGTGAGCAAAGTCGATGGAGCTTTTCCAGGATCGAGTCGGCAGTTGCAGTCCAGCGAAACGGCTGGGCGTTCTGGTTGTGAGAGGTCACGAAGTGATCGATGCGCTGCACCAGTTGCTTGACGCTGGTGAAGGATCCGCGGCGGATTGCTTTGTCCGTGATCAGGGCAAAGAAGCGCTCGACCTGGTTCAACCAGGAGCTGTAGGTCGGAATGAAGTGCATGTCGCTCAAATGGGCGTATTGACCATGCTGCGCCGGGGATCGGGATGTTCAGGTCGGCGATGCGTGCAACCTTCGACACACACAGCTCATGTGGCACTGCACCACGGTGCGGGGCAGTCGCCGGCGCGCTCATGGTCGCGGCACGATCGAAGATCGTCGCAAATTTGACAGTTTCGACGCGGCGCCAGACATATCATCCCCCACCACATGAACACTCACATCGCGGATGTCCGCCCTGTCTCGCGTCGCCGACGCGCCCTGCTGGCTGGCGGCGTGCTGCTGGCGAGCACCGCCGCCGCAGGCGTCGGATACGTCGCCACGCACTCCAACTCGCCGATCGCCATGAATGAATTTTCCGACCTTGCCCACGCCATGAGCACGCTCGAGCGCCTTCGCGAGGCGCCGCTGCATACCCGCTCGGGCTGGGACCTGGCCCATGTGCTGCACCACTCTGCGCAAAGCATCGAATACTCCCTGGACGGCTTTCCACAGCCGAAACCTGCCTGGTTTCGCGCCTCGTTGGGGCGCATGGCATTTGCGGTGTTCTCGGCGCGCGGCAAGATGAGCCATGGACTGGAAGAGCCGATACCCGGCGCACCGGCGATTGCTCCGGGCCAGCCGCTGAACGCTGCGGTGGAGCACCTGATGAACGCCTTGAATCGTTTCGAACGACACAGCGGGACGCTCGCCCCTCACTTCGCCTACGGCGCACTGGATAAATCCGAGTACGCGCGCGCCCACCTCATGCACCTAGCGAATCACTGGGCACTGGTGGACGCCGGCTGACGCGCGCCGCCGAGCAGGGCCACGACCTCCTGCACGAGCGGCGCATTCCTTGTCTTGCTCCAGGCCACGGCCGTCGTCACCACCTGCAGGTTCTCCTTGAGCGGGTGGAGCACCACGTTCTGAGGTGCGAGTTTTTTTCATCGATGCAGGCACGAGCGCAATCCCTTGCCCGCATCCGACGAACGCAACCTGCGAAGCGACGCTGCGAGTCTCGTGGACCACCCTGGGCGACAAGCCGTGGGCAAGGCACGCGGCTGTCAGGCCGTCGAAATAGAGCGGTGCACGGCGCCAGCGAGGAATGTCTCCACAGCGCGCTGAACCATTGCTTGAATCTGATCCGCCGACAGCGGTGAAGGATCGGCCTGGTACAGACGAATCTGAGTCTCCGCCGTCACCAGTGCGGAGAACTGCATCGCAGTCACGACGGGATCTGCACGCCGCAGTTCGCCGTATTCCATGGCAGACGCCATGAGCCCGGCGAGCGTCTGAATGAACTCGGTCGGACCCGATTCGTAGAACAACTGCCCCACATTGGAGTGCCCGGCTTCGGCAATGACCATCCGATAGACCGCGAGCGCATCGGCATCGTTGCTCAGCACAGACAGCATTCGCTCGCCGAAGCTCGTCAACAGTGACTCGAGCGTGGCATCACCACTCACTTCCAGCAACTCCGCCGGCGCCGCCGCCAGGTGCGATGTGGCAACGCTCTGCACTACCGCCGTGAATAGTTCCTCCTTCGAGGGGAAGTATCCGTAAAGCGTGGCCTTCGATCCGCCAAGACGCTTGGCAAGTTCGTTCATCGATGCCCGTTCGTATCCCTGCTCTCTAAACAGTGCTAGTGCCGCCTCAAGGATGGCGTTGCGGCGGATCTCCGTTCTTACCTTCATCACGTCTCCTTCGAAAGAATACCCAACTGTACATTTTTCTTGACAGCGTGGATTCTCGAAATCAATAATGTACCGTAACGTACAGTTGCGGCCAACTTCGGCACCCCGATCAACCAAAGGAATCCATGCCCGCCCTTCTCAAAACTTCAACGGTTGCCTCACTTGCGGTCTGCCTGGTCCTTGGTGCGTGCAGCAGTACGCAGCCTATTCCTTACGCGGGCATCCCGTCGTCCAGCCAGTTGCGCCCCAGTCAGAACGATGACTCCGGCCGCATCCCGTTCGAATACAAGACCCAGGTCGACTGGCGCAGGTATTCGGCCTTCGTCCTCGATCCGGTCGCTATCTATCGCGGCAGCGACGCCCAGTTCGACGATGTGTCGGAAGACGACAAGGCATTCCTCGCCCGCAACATGCGGGACCAGTTCGCCGAAAAGCTGAATGCCCGCTTCAGGGGCGCTCCAGGCCGCAATGCAAATGCATTGCGGATCAAACTGACGCTCACTGGCGCAAAGACGAACACGGCCGTGCTCAGCACCTTCTCCCGGTTCGACCTCATGGGCGGCCCCTACAACGCCGTGCAGGCCGTCCGCGGCAGGGAAGGCGCCATGACGGGCTCGGTCAGCTTTGCGGTCGAGATCTACGACGCCTCGACCAACGAGCTGCTCGGGGCCTACGTCGCCAAGCAGTACCCCAATGCATGGAACCTCAAGGCCGGTATCGGCGCCAGAAGTGCGTCCGTCGTAGGCATTGAAAAAGGCGCCGACCAACTGGTCGCCTACCTTCAGTGACGCGGGCCTCGAGGACTGACCCACATGGACGCCATTCACCGGATACGCCAGGCCGCCGAGGCGACGAGGAGGACGCTCGCGCGGCGACTGCGAAGGTCCTGCATCCAGCTTCAGTGCGCCTTCGCAAGGGTCGCCCGGTCCAGGCGCGGCATCTTCCACGCCAAATGAATCATCACCCACTGCAGGAGCACTCCATGACCTTCACCCGGAATTTCCGCCTCGCATGCATGGCCGCCTGCCTTGCACTCGCCTTCAACGCGAAGGCTGAACTCTTCACCTCCCTGGCTTCCAGTGCAGGCTCTGCCTCCAGCGGCAGCGCGTCCGCATCGCTGCGCGGTTCGAGCAAGAGCTCGTTCGACGGCGACAAGGTGGCCGAGGGCGACTACCGCATCACCGAAGTGGCGCAAGCCACCGACCGCGCCGGCTTCACGCGCGTCGCAATGCAAAGCGACGACACGCAGCAGCGCATCGTGCTCGAGCTGCCGCAAGCCACCTTCGCGAAGGAACGCCTAGGCCCTGGCGACATCGTGCATGCGCAACCGCGAGCCTACGGAACGGCATTCGCGCGCAGCGACAACCGCCAGGCGTTCTACCTGGTGCTCGCCGACGATCTGTACGGGGAGCTGGCCGCCCGCCCCGTCAGCCTTTGAGCGTCGTGCGCCGGCTCGCGCTGGGGCTCGCGGCGGTCCTCGCTCTCGCCTGGGGCACGGCGCAAGCGGCGCCAGGTGGGACCGGACCGCTGGCTTCCTCGCAGTTCTGCGATCACACGAAGCCACTGACCGCAGACCAGCAGGATCGATTGCTGCGCCTTGCCGCCGTCGTGCGCGACGAGCTCTCCGCCTCCGGCGACGGTGCCGTGCTGATCAGCCGTTCCGGGCTCGATCTTTCGCGATTCCGAATCCGGTACTCCCACGCTGCCATCGCGTGGCGCGACGAGAAAGACGCCTGGTCTGCCCGCCAGCTGTACTACGCCTGCGACGAAGGCCGCCCGCGGATCTACGACCAGGGCCTGACGGGGTTCGCGATGGGCATCGACGATCCCGCGCTGAGCTACATCTCGATCGTGCGACTCCCCGCCGACGCGGCTCGGACGCTGCGACGCGCGGCGCTCGACACGCCGCGCGCGCTGCACCTGCTGGCCGCAACCTACAGCGCCAATGCCTATCCGTTCAGCCTGCGCTACCAGAACTGCAACCAGTGGGTCATGGAGCTGCTCGCCGTCGCGTGGGGCAACCTGGCCGACGGAGACGACCTGCGCGAACGCGCCCAGGCCTGGCTGCGGCAGGCGCCCTACGAACCCGAACCGGTCGACGTTGGCTCGCATGCGCTGATCTTCGCATCGAGCTTCGTGCCCCTGCTGCATTTGGACGACCACCCGGAAGAAGACCGCTACGCGCTGAAGCTGCGAGTCAGCCTGCCCTCGACCGTCGAGGCCTTCGTGCGCGAACAGCTGCCCGGGAGCGAGCGCATCGAGCTGTGCCATGACGGCAAGCAGGTCGTCGTGCATCGCGGCTGGACACCCATCGCCGATGGCTGCCGGCCGGGCGACGGCGATCGTGTCTTGCAGCTCGACTAGCCAACGCACCACCCACACCTTGCAGACGAAGGAAACACGAATGCGCCCGTCGATGCACACCATGATTCGCGCCACCGCCTTCGCCTTGGCAGGCTGTACGGGGGCGCAACCGCGCCCTTATCCCGGCTCCCGGTCGACTGAAGAGGACCAGGGGGCACTGGCTCAGCACATGGACGCCCGGTTCAGCGACAGGCTCAACGCAAGATTCGGCTTGGTAGCGCGCCCGGATGCCTCAAAGGCCGGTATCGACAAGGCAGCCGACGACCTGGCCGCCCGTCTGGCGTGACCCGCCATCGCGTCCGAATGTCCTCGCTGATTTGGCTTATCCCAGTGCTCGCGGCATTGATCAGTATCACTCTGGTAGCCCGGGTCCTGCTCGAGCGCGGCCCCACGGTCGAGGTGAGCTTCAGAACGGCCGAAGGTCTGGAAGCCGGCAAGACGGTCGTGAAGTACAAGGACGTGCAGATTGGCGTGGTGAAGAGTCTGCGACTGTCCGGCGACCGCTCGCAGGTGCGCGTGGTGCTGCAGCTGAACCAGGACGCCGAGGGCTTCGCTGCACGGGACACGCGCTTCTGGGTGGTACGACCGCGACTCGACACCACGGGCATCTCGGGCCTGGGCACCTTGCTGTCCGGCGCCTACATCGGGGGCGATGCAGGCACGTCGAGCGAGAACAGCAAGATGTTCGTCGGCCTCGAAGCGCCTCCCGTCGTGACGCACGACGCGTCGGGCACGCAGTTTCTGCTGCGTGCTGAGGACGCAGGCTCGCTCGGCGTGGGCTCGCCGGTGTTCCTGCGGCGCATCAAGGTCGGCCAGGTCGCCGCCTATGAGCTCGAACGCGACGGCCACGGTGTCTTGTTGCGGATCTTCGTGAACGCGCCCTACGACAGCTTCGTCGGCGTCAACACGCGCTTCTGGCATGCCAGCGGGTTCGGTCTGCGGCTCAGCGCGAGCGGCGCGACGCTGCGCACCCAGTCGCTCACGTCCATTCTTCTTGGGGGCATCGCCTTTGGTGCGCCGGACGAAGCCCGCGGACCGGCGGCCCCTGAGGGCGCAGCCTTCGCGCTGGCCGGCGACGAGTCGACTGCGATGAAAACTCAGGACGGCCCGGCGCAGACCCTGCTGCTGTACTTCAACCAGTCGCTGCGCGGCCTGTCGCCGGGCGCGGCGGTGGACTTTCGCGGTGTCGTGATCGGCGAGGTGAAGGCCATCGGCGC
>NZ_JBPJZK010000029.1:0-5182 GCF_051216475.1 Variovorax nivicola
GAAGGCGCCGGCCGTCACGATCGATGTGACCAGGGAACCGCTCGAGCTGCCGACCATTCCCAACGGCCTCGATACGCTGCAGTCGCAGGTGGAAGAGATCGTGTCCAAGGTCAACAAAGCGCCCTTCGCGCAGATCGGCAACGACCTGCGCACCACGCTCGCGAGCCTCGACAAGACGCTGACCAGCGCCGAGCAACTGACGACGACGCTGAACAACGACGTAGCGCCGGAAGCCATCGCGGCGATGAAGGACGCGCGCAAGACCATGAGCGCGGTCGAACGCACGCTCGCGCAGGACTCGCCGCTGCAGCAGGACGCGCGACAGACGCTGCAGGAGCTCACGCGCACCGCCGCGTCGGTGCGCATGCTGACCGACTACCTCGAACGCCACCCCGAGTCGCTGCTGCGCGGCAAACCGGACGACAAGAAGTGAAACACCCCTCCAACTTTCCAATTGCACACGCTGCGGTGCTCGCGCTGATCCTGGGAGTCTTTCTGGTGGACGGCTGCGTGAACAGGACCGATCGCTTCTCGACGCTGACAGCGCCAGATGTCCAACCGGGACCGACTTCAAAACCTCTCGATATTCAACGAAAAGTGCCACCGGCAAGAGGCGCCTGAATATGAACGTCCTGCTGCTCGGGGCCGAAACTCAAACGCGCAACAAACTCGGCAGTGCGCTCGGGCGATCCGGCTTCACAGTCGACGTGGCCGGCCCCGGCGATGCCGAGTCGCGGCTTTCCGCCGGCAAGCCGTATGCATTGGTTCTTCTCGACGCCGCGCCGCCGACGGCAACCCGCGCTGCGATCGGTGCCGTTCGGCGCATGACCAGCGCCCCGTTGCTGGTGCTGACTGAACGAGACCGGCTGGCGGACCACTTCGAAGGACTTGCGCTGGATGCCACCGAGTACCTGGCCGGGCCTTACGCCATCGAGGATCTGCTGACGCGGGCCTGGGCGCTGACATCCCGCGATGAGAGTCCTGACGCCGCCTTGCTCCGCCTGGCGGACCTAGCCATCGACCGGAAGCGCGGCAAGGCAATTCGCCAGGGCATGGACCTCAGCCTCAGTGCCACCCTGTTCGAACTTCTGGATGTGCTCATGGCCCACAGAGGCCATGTGATGTCACGCGCCAGGCTCATCAGCGCCGTTTGGGGGGCACGCGCCAGTCATCAGCACGACAACCTGGTCACGCTCGCCATCCTGAGACTTCGTCAGAGGCTGGATGATCCGTTCGATCTGAAGCTGATTCATACAGTGCATCGCAAGGGGTATGTTCTGGAAATTCGCAATGACCACTATCTTGGATCTGGCTGAACGCTGGACATTTATCTGACAAGGAAATCCCATGAAAAGACTCGTACTTCTATTTGTAGTTTCAGCTGTCCTTTCCGGCTGTGTGGTCGTCCCATCCGAACGGGATCGCCCCTCACTCGCACGGCGCGGTCACGGTGATCGGGTCCGCGACGGTGTGCCGGACCGCTATGACCGCGACCGGGATGGTGACGGTATTCCCGACCGCTACGACCGCGCACCGAACAACCCCTATCGATGACGCGTTTCGGACAAGGCTGCCAGAAATTGCGCGAAATCGACGTGATGTGGCGCCCTGAGCACGGCGTCATTGCGCCACAAGCCGGCAAGTGAGCAACGTCGATAGACACCAGGATTTGTGCGTTGTTCTAGCCCGACTGTCGTTGGGTCCGCAAGCCTGAATAAGAAAGGCGACAGTGGTCGGCATCGAGGCGGCGCCCTCAGCGGCCTTTTTCTCCCTCGTCCCTGCCAGCGCCGAACCGCTGTCGAAAGGCAGCAGGTACGTCAATTGGGCATTCTCATGCATGTTCATCCGGTTCGCGGTTTTGAGTGGATTGGGGTTCGGCGATTTCCAGTCTCTCAAGACTTCTCCGGGAGAACCACCCGCAACAGCCTATTGAGCCTTCACATCTAGTGCAGCGTTCCGAGGCACCGTGCTCTGCCACTTCGTCTGTTCGCGGTACCCACATGCGCGTTGCCCGCTCGAAAGGAAAATCCGGCCGAACCGGCCCGCCTGCGTCGTCGACGTCATCTCCATCAGCCTCTTCCGCATCGGCCTCGACAGGCTCGCGCTGCTCGAAAGCAAATCGGCAGCCGGGTCGGCGCGCAGCGCGGTCCATCGGTCTTCGAAGCGACAGCCCCCGCCATGTCCAGGCGTACGGCGCGCGACAGCTAGAAGAGGTGGGTTGCCTCGATTGCCCGTGCAGCCACAGACAAGCCAAGCACGGCCTGCGTGTAGACGATCAAGCAGCGCAAGCACTCGGTCGTGATCCGATGCCAACGCCGAAGCGTTCAAGTAGTCAAGTGGGGTCAGGGCGTGCGACGAGTCCTTGTCAACAGGGTGCTTGGGAATGCTTGCGAGGTTCATCGGATCTGATGGTCAGTCATGAGCTATTCGGTGGCTCGCGTTGCTGCTACGTGAGCCCGGACAGTCTCTTACCGATGTCGCCATCTCCCGAAAGGATTGCTGCCCTCCCAGAGCGTCTTTTGTCCTCGTGGCGACACACTGGTATGCAAGGATTCTCACGGCATCCTCCTAACGACTCCAATGACCGTCACCCACAAGAAGACGCACCCCGAATGGGCGCGACAAGCGCCGGACCCCACGTCGTCCAAACTCCCGCCGTCCGCCCGAGCCATCGTCGAGCGCACGCGCCGCTTCTGGCAGACGCAGCGATTTCAAGAACGGCTCCAACAAACTTCGGCCTTGCCCCCGGAACCCAGATGACATCGCAAATTCGTGACAGGTCGGAGCGTATAGCACCTACCCGGAGACCTTCTGATAACCAACATCAATCTGTTTCAGGTTCTCGCGGCACGGCCTTCACCATGGTCCCCATCCTGTTCACGTTTTGGGGTTCTCTGTGCCTGCGCAACCTGCCTGGGATGACATCACCACAAGCTGTGACGGCGTCGAGCGCCCGTGATTCGCAACCGTCGTCGCGGATGCAAGTGCCGCCGCGCATCGCCCTGCTCCCGCCCGAAAGAATGGCCCTCGCTGAGGCAAACGAGCGATGCGTCGAACCGTCACGCAGAACGAACCGGTGACGCCGGCCAGATCGCCCCGCTGGATGCGGACGATGCACCGAACGAACCGAGTCTGCCAGACGCGCGAAGCGCGCGTCACCTCTGGCATTCCCTGCCGGGCATTTGCCTGGCGCTCGACGCCACAGGCTGCGAGATCGAGCTCGAGACAGAGGGACCGATGACCGGTGCCCTCATCTTGTGGAGTCCCGAGAGCAAGGGACTGCTCGCCGGCCCGAATCTCGACGAACTCGAGCACATTGCCGAGCAACAGGCGAGCTACCGCGAACAGTTTCTCCACGCACCCATCGCATCGCCTTGGCACAGAAACGGGGACGATTGAGGCGGCGCCCCGCCCCGCCCCGCCCCGCCCCGCCCCGCCCCGCCCCGCCCCGCCCCGCAATCAGCGTTACACCAGTTCAAGGCATCGGTACCGTCGAACGCATGACGGTCCACCATGCGCAATCCCCTCTCGCTCACCCACACTTCCGTGCTGCTCTTTGCGACGGCGGCGTCACCGAGGTGCGATCGTTTCAACCCTCGATGAAGCCAATGCCGAGGGCCCAGGCACTCTCACGCGCGCTCGCGGACTGAGCGATGCAATCAGGTCTCCCTATGCAAACGACAGCCGAGCAAAGCGCCGTCGCCGACGCCCCTCTGTCGGGGGTGACGAAGGTCATCGCCTACGCGGGTACTGGCAAAACAACCGCCCTCGTGGCCCTGGCGCACCGGAACCGCCACTTTCGTGGGCTGTACCAGGCTTTCAACAAGTCGGCCGAACTGGACGCCCGGCCACGCTTCTCGCGCTCAGTGCAGTGCAAGACGGTCAATGCCTTAGCCTTCGGCTCGACTGGCAAGGCCTATTCGCACAAGCTCGGAAACCTGTGGCCAGTGAATGCGATCAAGCTCATGGGACTCGCATGAGACTGGAGCTTCGCCGGGCTGGTGGTCGACACCATCACGGCCTGGTGCGTGAGCGACCTCAGGGCCCAACTGGGCGATCGCCGTGGGGCCTGCGCCAACGGGTCCGGAGCACCTCCTGCGCTATGCCGCGGATGTGGCCAGCCAACTCTGGACGCGCATGTGCGATCCACGTGACGAAGCGCCGATGACGCATCGATGGCTACCTCAAGTTGTTCCAACTGCAGCACCCTGCCCTTCCCTGCGACTACCTGATGCTGGACGAGGGCCAGGACACCAATCCAGTGACCTGGGACATCGTGGGCCGGCAGGTCTGTCCCGTGGTGCTGGTGAGCGATGGCTATCAATCGATTTACCAGTTCCGCGGCGCCGTGAACGCGATGGATGCGGCGCGGGCGAGCCGAACCCTGACTCTGACCCAGAGCTTTCGCTTCGGACCGAAGGTCGCCCGCATCGCCAACGCACTGTTGTGGGGCTTCTTCGACGAGACGCTCCCACTCTCCGGGGTCGGCCGGACACTGTGGTTCGGCGCCTGCCGCCCGAGGCGCCGCGGCATGCCGTGATTGCCCGCACGAACGCACAGATTTTCGAAGAGGCTATGCGCGGCGTGCGCGAGAAGAAGACTCTCGGCTTCGCGGGTGGTGTCAACGCGTACGGTTTCGAAAAGATCATCGACACATGGCACTTGGCCGATGGGCAATTGGGGCTGGTGCGTGATCCGTTCCTGCGCAACTTCCCATCCTGGCCAGCGACAATTATCTTGAGCCGCCGCTCAGAATAGTTGACGCCGGGCAACGGATTGGCCTCCAGCGCTGTCTGCGCCATCGCCGCGAGGCCGTTGAATCCTTTGCGCATATCCGTGTGACCCGCCACGATCCACACACGGGTGTTGGCCGGCAGTCCAATCATGAGCGCCGCGCCAATGCGTGGAGTACGACGCGCAGGCGTTGGCCGTCAACCGCCCCGTGCAGCTTCAGTCGCGCGCCGAAGACCTCCAGTTCAATGTGGCCCTGCGGCGGCGGTGGTGCAGTGACCGCCACCACCGACATCCATCGGCGCAACTGATTGGCGTTGATCCCGTGCCGCAGCGCTAGGGAAGGTCTGATCAAGTCGTAAATTGGCTTGATGGCGAGCGCGTGTGCTTGTCGTTGCGCTCGCAAGCTCGTCTCACCGAGCATCCCCATGCGTTTGAGAGGCCCTTGCGG
>NZ_JBPJZK010000002.1:0-885713 GCF_051216475.1 Variovorax nivicola
TGTGCAGATCATGCAGCGCGGCTACGCATGGCTGGATACAGGCACGCACGACAGCCTGTTGGAGGCGGGGCAGTTCATCGCGACGCTGGAGCATCGGCAGGGGCTGAAGATCGCTTGCCCTGAAGAAATCGCATGGCGCAACGGATACATCGACAGCGAAGTGCTCGCCAGACTGGCCGCACCGCTGCAGAAGAACGGCTATGGCAAGTACCTGAGTCACTTGTTGGCTGAAGAGGTTCGCTCATGAAGGCCACCCCAACAGCCATTCCCGACGTGCTGGTGATCGAGCCCAGGGTCTTCGGCGACGCACGCGGCTTCTTCTTCGAGAGCTTCAACCAGAAGGCGTTCGACGAGGCCGTGGGCAAGCATGTCGATTTCGTGCAGGACAATCATTCGCGCTCGGTCAAGGGCGTGCTGAGAGGCCTGCACTACCAAGTTCAACAGCCGCAAGGCAAGTTGGTGCGCGTGGTGAGGGGTGCGGTGTTTGATGTGGCGGTCGACATTCGCAAGTCGTCGTCGACGTTCGGCCAATGGGTAGGCGTCGAACTGACGGAGGACAATCACAAGCAACTGTGGGTGCCCGCAGGGTTTGCGCATGGTTTCCTAGTGCTGAGCGATACGGCGGAGTTTCTCTACAAGACCACCGACTACTACGCGCCGGCACACGAGCGCTGCATCGCATGGAACGACCCCGGGCTGGCGATCGCGTGGCCGGATACCGGCGTCAGCCCGCAACTCTCGCCCAAGGATCTGGCCGGGGCAAGACTGGAAGACGCAGAAATCCCCTAGAACGCCTCCGTCATCCCATACGCCCGCATCTGCGCCTCGAACCGCGCCACGTCGTGGCTCAGCACCACGAGGTCGTGCGTCACGCCTTGCCAGTCTTTCACGTGCTTGCTCAGCAGCGCCTCGGGGCGGAAGCCCAGGGCCTGGAAGACGGCGATGGCGCTGCGTTGGTCGACGGTCATACGGGCGACGAGCTTTTCCGCTCCGCGTTCGATGGCCAGCGCGCAGGCCTCCCGTGCAAGCCGCTGGCCCAGGCCGCTGCCGCGCTGCTCGGGCGCGGCCAGCACGCGCAGCTCGGCCACGTGGCTGGACCACGAGTGCGGATCGCGGATCACCGCCGCGCAGCCGAGCACCGCGGCGTCGCGCACCGCAAGCACGCTGTCGATGTCGCCGCGCTCGATGGCACGGACCCAGGCGTTCATCACCTTGGGCTGGGTGATGTCGCGCGGCAAGAAGAGCAGGTCGTGCGCGGGCAGTGCCTGTGCAAAGGCCAGCACGGCGGGCGCGTCGTCCGCGGTCATCAGGCGCAGGACGATGTTGCCTTCGCTGCTCGTCACGGTGCGCGGATAGGTCCGCGAAAAAGAATCGGAAACGGCGGTGATGGTCATGTCGATCGCACTCCAAGCCATTCGTCGAGTTTGGGCCACAGCCTGCGCACTGCGTTGGGGCCGGCGGCAAGGCTGACGTGGCCGCCCTTGAGCACCACTTCTTCCTTGTCGGCCGAGCCGATGCCGGCGATCAGCGGCTGCCCCGCTTCGTAGGGGACGATGTGGTCGTGCTGCGCGAGAGCGTGCAGCACCGGCACCTTGATGTTCTTCAGCAGCACCTTGCGCCCGCCGAGCGTCAATTCGCCCTTGTGCAGCTTGTTGCCCCACATGAGCTCCTTCACGGTCTGGCGGAAATACTCGCCGGCCAGCGGCAGCATGTCGGTGCCCCAGCGGTCGAACATGCGGTACGACTTGACGAACTCGTCGTTGTCCATGTTGTCCCACAGCTGCACTACGCCCGCGCTGCGGCCTGCCGGGCGCAGCATGTCGAAGGAGGCGAACAGCATCTCGGGTGGCACGTTGCCCACGGTGTCGACCAGCCGGTCGACGTCGAAGTAGCGCTTGTCCGACCAGGCGTGGAACATCTTCATGTGGCTGAAGTCGATCGGCGTGGTGAAGAGCGCGAGGTTCTTCATGGGCCCGCCGGGGTGCAGCGCCGCATAGAGCGTGGAGAGCACACCGCCCATGCAGTACCCGATGAGCGTGACGTCTTCCTCGCCCGAGCGCTCCTGCACGCGCCGCAGCGAGTCGGGGATGAAGTCGAGCACGTAGTCCTCGATGCGCAGGCGCTTCTCGTCGGGGCGCGGCGCGTTCCAGTCCATCATGTAGACGTCGTAGCCCTGCAGCAGCAGGTGCTCGACCATGCTCTGGCCCGGCGCAAGGTCGAGGATGTAGCCGCGGTTGGTGGTTGCCATGACGATCAGCACCGGCACGCGGTAGATCTCGTCGACCATCGGGCGGTAGTGGTACAGGCTCAGCGTGCCGTGCCGATGGATCTCGTCCTTCGGCGTCTGGCCGACGGTGGGCGTGGCCGAGGTGAGGAAGTCCAGGCCCTTGATGTTTCGCTGGATCGCGCGCTCGATCTCTGCGCCGATGTCGGGCAGGGCGAAGGCATCGAGGGCGGTGGTCATGTGGGGCGCTTTCCTGCTGCTGGCTTGCGCGTGCGGGCCGGCTTCGCCGTTGCGGCCGGCGGCGGGCTCGGCGGCTGGCGCGTGCGTCGCGGCTTCGGCGCAGCGGCTTGCGCGGTCGGCGCGGGGCCGGCACCGCCTTCCACCGCGCGGGCGATGCGCGCGAGATGGTCGTCGATGCGTTGCAGTTGCTCGCCCAGCACCTGGAGGTCGGCGCGCGTGGGCAGGTTCAGCAGCGTCAGGTAGCGCGCCATCACGTCGCCCAGCGCTTTCTGCGCGGTGAGCGAGGCGTTCATGCCGCCGTGCATGCCCTGGCGGAACGGGTCCGAGGACATGGCTTCGTTGGCGAATTCGTTGGTGCTCTTTTCCCACTGGGCAGTGAGCTCGCGCCACATCGCCATCGGGTCGAGCGGGGAGAACTTGTTCATGGCTGGTGCTCCCTTGTTTGTCGTTGTCGTCTCAGGTGTTCGAGTGTCGCGTCGTGTGCGCCGTGTGCGCCGTGTGCGCGGCAATGGCATCGACGATCTGCGGCCACATCGGAATGGGCAGTGCGTGGCCCATGCGCGGAATGCGCAGCAGCTGCGCGCCCGGAATGGCATCGGCCACGTCCACGCCGCAGGCCACCGGCACCAGCGGATCGGCGTCGCCGTGGATCACCAGCGTGGGCACGCGCACGTCGCGCAGCGCGGGTTTGCGATTGCCCGAGGCCAGGATGGCCGCGAGCTGCCGCGCCACGCCGGCCGGGTTGAGTCCGCGCAGGAACACGAGCTGGGCCTTTTCGGCGTCGCGCGCCTCGTCGAGCGGAAAGTCGGACGGGCCGCGCAGCACGCGCCACACCTTGGCGTAGTGCGGCAGGTAGGCCTCGAAGGTGGTCGGCGAAGGCGTGAACAGCACGGCCATTGCCTCGGGCGTGGGTGGCGGCAGGCCCGGAGCGCCGGTGGTCGACATGATGCTGGTGAACGACAGCATGCGATGCGGATGGTGAACGCACAGCTCCTGCCCGATGGCGCCGCCCATCGAGGCGCCCACGATGTGGGCACGCGCGATGCCGAGCGCGTCGAGCAGCCCGACGCAGTCGGCCGCCATGTCGCGCAGGTTGTAGGGCGTTCGCAGCGGCCGGCCCGCCATCGCCTGCGCCATCAGCGCCTGGATGTCGGGCACGCCGAGGTGCGAGAGGTGCGTCGAATGGCCGATGTCGCGGTTGTCGAAGCGGATCACGCGGTGCCCGCCGGCTTCGGCGAGCCGGGCGCAGAACGCGTCGTCCCACGCGACCATCTGCGCGCCGAGGCCCATGACCAGCAGCAGCGGCGGCGCATTGGCGTCGCCGAAGCTGTCCCAGGCGAGCTCGATGCCATTGGCGCTGCTGCGCCGCTCGACGCGGGGCGGGACTGCGGTCATGGCTGCGGCGCCCGGCTTGTTACTTGCGCTGCAGCAGCTTCGTTACTTCGTCCACGTTGGCCTGGATGCGCTGGCGCACCACGTCGAAGGCGTCGGCCTGCGACTTGGCGGCGAGGTTGGCCAGCTCCTTGATGTCGTCGATGGCGCGCTGGAAAGACTGGCGGCCGAGTTCGTCGAGCTTGGCCAGGTTTTCCTTCGGGTCCTTGCCCGGCATCTCTTTGGCGGCGGTCTGCCATTCGGCAATCGCGCTCTTGATCATCTCGGTCTGCCGCTGCACGACGGTCTGCAGGCCCTGGTAGGACTTCTCGTTGGCCTGCATCAGCGCCGCCAGGTCCTTGCGGCCGCTCTCCAGCAGCTTGCCGGCGCCGCCGGTCAGGTTGAGGTTCTGCAGCTTGTCGGCCATGCCCTTCAGCGGATTGAGCATGTCCGCGGCGGTCGGCATCGCCTTCTTCGCGCTGGCGGTGCTGCTGCTGGCAGTGGTCTTCTTGGCGGCGGCTTTCTTGGCAGTGGCCATGGTGCGGAATCTCCTGTGACGGTGAACGGTTGGATGGCAGGGACCAGCCTGGCGGCAAAAGTCCCTCGCCACGATACGCCGCACAGATGCACCGGAGGTCGCCGCAGCGACAAAAATGCCTGCGGGATTTCCCTTGGGTGCCGGGCTTCTTCTTACATCGGCGGCGCGAAGCCGTTGCGGCCGGCCGTGACGCGCAGCGCCGTGGGCGTGCCGTTCTTTTCCTGCGCGTTGACCAGCACGTGGGCGCCGGGCACCAGCAGCGCGTCGGTGCCGGGACGGAAGGTGACCACGGGCACGTCGGGCGGCACGATGACGGTTTTCTCACCGCCCTTGTAGGTCAGCCGCAGCTGCTGGCCGCCGCGCACCGACTTCGGCGCCGCGGCCAGGTCGGCGACCGTGGCGTTGGTCATGGTGCTCTGGGGCAGCAGGTCCCATGGGCGATGGCCTTCGCCGGTGCCGCGCGCGGCTTCGGGGAACACCACCACTTCGAGCGCCTTCTGCGTGCCGTCGGCCTGCGGCATGGCGGCGGTACCGATGAAGCTGCCGCGCTTGATGTCGGACAGCTTGATGCGGTAGACCTCGGACACGGCCAGGTCGGCCGGGCGCGCGAGCGAGACGACTTCGCCGCCGCGGTCCTGCACGACGAGGGTGTTGGCATCGACGCGCACGATGGTGCCGCGGATGCGTACGGTGTCGGAGCTTTGCGCCGATGCGGCGGTTGGCAGCACGGCGGCGGTCAGGCAAAGGGCGGTGGCGGCGAGCAGGGCTCTGGATGGAAAAATTGGCATGGGATGTGGTGGCTGATGGAGGGCCGGCCAATGTACGTCGCGGCGGCAAATCGTGCAGGCCGCCGACTTAGGCCTGAATGAGCAAGAAAAAAGGCCGCACACCGCGCGATGCGGTGTGCGGCCTTTTTACGAAGAGCCTGGAGCGTCAGTCGATCAGGTCGATTTCAAGCGCGCCGGCCGTGGCCGGGTTGCGCGAGCCGACCATCGCGAAGAGCTTGCTGCTCTGGCTCGCGAAGTGGAACGCGGTGCCGCCGAACGTTGCGGCGCGCATGTTGAGCGGACCGATCGTGCCCATGGAGCCCAGCGTTGCATTGAGCGTGGCCGTTGTGCCATCGGGGAGCGCCTGCATACGTGCATAGCTGGAAGCGTCGATGGCCGTGCTTCCCCAGCTGCCGTTGGCGGCGCCGCCGCGCGCGGCGATGGTGGGCCAGGTCGCGCGCTCCGGCAGGCCGATGCGGAACTGCGAGATCGTGGGCGTCGAGGAATTGACGCCAGCCCCGAGGTAGACGTTCTCGCCGCCGATGCGCGCGATCCCGAAGTTGCCGTTGTCCGACGGATTGGTCACGCTCACGATGTGCCAGGTGTCGACGGTCGGGCCGGCCGACACGGTGTAGGTCCGCAGGGAGGCCGCCGGGCAGTT
The DNA here is from genome assembly GCF_051216475.1 of Variovorax nivicola. Taxonomy (NCBI): domain Bacteria; kingdom Pseudomonadati; phylum Pseudomonadota; class Betaproteobacteria; order Burkholderiales; family Comamonadaceae; genus Variovorax; species Variovorax nivicola. Next base: position 5,802 of record NZ_JBPJZK010000002.1, read on the forward strand.
GTCGATGCGGTAGATCGTGTTGTCGTTGCACAGGTAGAGCGTGGCGCCGCCGTTGGCGATCTGGATCTGCGTGATCGACGAATCGCCGGTGGTGGCCGTCAGGTTGACGCCCAGCCGGTTGTAGGTGCCGTCCAGCGCAGCCTGCGTCTTCACCAGCGCACGCGATGCCACGAAAGGCCGCACGCCATAGCTCACCGGCGTGACCTGCGCGACCGCGAACGGGAACGATCCGACCACCGTGTCCGTCGCGAGGCGGAAGCGCGCCGTGTTCACCGGGCTCGTGATGCGGCTGCTGTCGAAGACGAAGCTGCCGGCCTCCGCCGTGTCTTCGGCGAAGCTGCCCGAGGCGACGGTGCCGGTCTCGTCGGTCATCTCGTAGCGCTTGCTGTCCAGGTTCAGCGCCAGCGTCTGCCGCGTGCCATTGGTGGCGTAGACCTTGTAGCGGCCGTTGCGCGCATCGGGCGCGGTGCCGGTGTCGATCAGGTTGATCTGGATGTAGCCCTGCGTGCTCGGGTTGCGCGAGCCGACCAGCACCGAAAGCGCGCCGCCCTGCATCGCGAAGTACTTGCTCGCGCCGCTCGGGTTGACGCCACGGATGCCCTGGGGCTGGTTCGTGTAGGCGGTGCTGTCCACCGGCATCGTCAGGCTGCCGTAGGTGCCGTCCGTGCTGGTGGCCGTGCGTACCGAGTTCGTGGTGTCGATCAGGTTGCTGCCCCAGCTGCCCGTGGTCGATGCGCCGACGCCGCGGGTGGCGGGCCAGCTCGACGACTCGGGCAGGCCGATGCGCAGGAACTGCACCGCCGGCGTGGTGCTGACGCCTCCGGCAAGGTAGACGTTCTGGCCGCCGATGCGCGCAACGCGGAAGTTGGCGACGTCAGCGGAGTTGGCCACGTTTGTGCCGACCCAGATGTCGTCGGTGCCGGCCGCGACCGCGTACGTGCGCTTCGACGAAGCGGGACAGAGGTCGATCTTGTAGACGATCGCGTCGTTGCAGATCTCCAGCACGGTGCCGCTGCCCGACAGGCGCATCGACAGGATCGTCGAGTCCTGCACGCTGCCGGGGCTGCGCGTGACGCTGAAGCGGTTGTAGGTGCCGTCCAGCAGCGCCGCGGTGGCCACGAAGTCGCGCGCGGCCACGAAGGGCTGCGCGGCATACGTGGCGGGGCTCGAGTACGCGGTCTGGAACGGGAAGGCACCGACGATGGCGTCCGTCGTCACCCGGAAGCGCGACGTATTGGCCGCGGTCGTGATGCGGCTGCTGGCAAAGACGTAGGTGCCGGGTTCGGTGAAGTCTTCGCTGAAAGTGCCGGACTCGGCCAGGCCAAGGTTGTCCGTCATCGTGTAGCTGCCGGCGTCGAAATCGACCGCCAGCTGCTGTTGCGTGCCATTGGCCGCGTAGACGCGATAGCTGCCGTTGCGCGCGTCCACGCCCAGTGTCTTGCCGGCCGCGACCTCCGGCTTGCTGCTGCCGCCCGACGACAGCGAAAGGCCGCCGGAGCCGCCGCCTCCTCCCCCGCAAGCCGCCAGCAAGGCGACCATGCACCAACTCGCGAGATTCCTCGTTATCCTCATTTTTGTGCCCTTTTGTTTTCAGATAGGCTCGACAACAGGCCGGTTGGCTGCTGAACCAAACCCGCAGAAATCGTAACCAGAGGTCAATGTCACGTTGAGGGTGACAAATGTCAGCCAAGCCCCGAGCATTGGCGCAGGCTGTCGCCCCGTCTACAATCCGCCGTTCCGAGGAGCGTTGCAGCGCCGTCAGGCGTGAGGCTCGGACCACACATCGCAACCACGCTCACCCGCTGTTCTTGCGGTGAGTCCGTTCCCCGTACGCAGCGGCATCTTTCAAACCAGTTTTGTTGGAGTTCCCATGAGCGCTGTTCTCAAGCCCACCCCCGTTTCGACCGCCGACCAGGCGATCGCCGACTTGTCCCTCGCCGCCTGGGGCCGCAAGGAAATCAAGATCGCGGAAACCGAGATGCCCGGCCTGATGGCCATCCGCGAAGAGTTCTCGAAGGGCCAGGCGCTAAAAGGCGCGCGCATCACCGGCTCGCTGCACATGACCATTCAAACGGCCGTGCTGATCGAGACGCTGCAAGCCCTGGGCGCGACCGTGCGCTGGGCCTCGTGCAACATCTTCTCGACGCAGGACCACGCCGCAGCCGCCATCGCCGCCGCCGGCACGCCGGTGTTTGCCATCAAGGGCGAGTCGCTGAAGGACTACTGGGACTACACCCACGCCATTTTCGACTTCGGCCCCAAGGACTCGAAGGGCGAAGGCCCGAACATGATCCTGGACGATGGCGGCGACGCCACGCTGCTGATGCACCTGGGCCAGCGCGCCGAAAAGGACCTGGGCGTGCTCGCCAATCCGGGCAGCGAGGAAGAGCGCATTCTCTTCGCCGCCATCAAGGCCAAGCTGGCCGTCGATTCGACCTGGTACACCCGCAAGTCGGCCGAGATCATCGGCGTGACGGAAGAAACGACCACCGGCGTGCATCGCCTGAACGAGATGAGCGCCAAGGGCACGCTGCTGTTCCGCGCCATCAACGTGAACGACTCGGTCACCAAGAGCAAGTTCGACAACCTGTACGGCTGCCGCGAATCGCTGGTAGACGGCATCAAGCGCGCCACCGACGTGATGATCGCCGGCAAGGTGGCCTGCGTGGCCGGCTACGGCGACGTGGGCAAGGGCTCGGCACAGGCACTGCGCGCACTGTCGGCGCAAGTGTGGGTGACCGAGATCGACCCGATCAACGCCCTGCAGGCCGCGATGGAAGGCTACAAGGTCGTGACGATGGAATATGCCGCCGACAAGGCCGACATCTTCGTGACGACCACCGGCAACAAGGACGTCATCACGCACGACACGATGGCCAAGATGAAGGACCAGGCCATCGTCTGCAACATCGGCCACTTCGACAACGAGATCGACGTTGCTTCGATCGAGAAGTACGAATGGGAAGAGATCAAGCCGCAGGTCGACCACATCACCTTCCCGGACGGCAAGAAGATCATCCTGCTGGCCAAGGGCCGCCTCGTGAACCTGGGCTGCGGCACGGGCCACCCGAGCTTCGTGATGTCGTCTTCGTTCGCGAACCAGACCATCGCCCAGATCGAGCTGTTCACCAAGCCCGACGCCTACCAAGCCGGCAAGGTCTACGTGCTGCCCAAGCACCTCGACGAGAAGGTCGCGCGCCTGCACCTGAAGAAGGTCGGCGCCATGCTCACCGAGCTGACCGACGCGCAGGCCGCCTACATCGGCGTGAGCAAGAACGGTCCGTACAAGCCGGACACGTACCGCTACTGATCGACAACGGATGCGCGCTGATCAACTGTTGGTGGAGCGCGGCCTGGCCGCGTCGCGTTCGCAGGCCGTGCGGCTCATTGCCGGCGGCTTGCGCTGGCGCGACGCGGGCACGAGCGACGCGTGGCGCTCAGTCGTCAAGAACAAAGACGACGTGCCCGAATCGGCCGAGCTCGATCTGGTCGATGCGGCCGAGGCGCGCTACGTGTCGCGCGGCGGACTGAAGCTCGAAGGCGCGCTGGCCGAGAGCGGCATCGATCCCTCCGGCAAGCTGTGCCTCGACGTGGGCCAGTCGACCGGCGGGTTTACCGATTGCCTGCTGCAGCGCGGTGCTGCGAAGGTGGTTGGCGTCGATGTCGGCCACGGGCAGTTGCATGCGCGGCTGCGCGAGGACGAACGCGTGGTCGCCATCGAGGGCGTCAATGCGCGTGCGCTGTCGCCCGATGATCTGGAAGAAGAAGGCGAGTCGCGCTTCGACCTGATCGTTGGCGACCTGTCGTTCATTTCGCTCACGCTGGTGCTGCCGGCGGTGGTCGAATTCCTGGCCGACGACGGGCGCCTGCTGATGCTGGTCAAGCCGCAGTTCGAACTGCAGCCGGGCCAGGTCGGCAAGGGCGGCATCGTGCGCGACGAGTCGATGTATGCGGTGGTCGAGAAGCGCCTGCACGACGCCTGCGAGGCGCTCGGCCTTCGGGTGCTGCAGTGGTTCGACAGCCCGATCGCCGGAGGCGACGGCAACCGCGAGTTTTTCATTCATGCCGTTCGTGCCGTCCAGGACGCGAACGACGGTTCCTAAGGAGACGCAGGTGCGCCTTCCGCTGAGTTTCGAATTCTTTCCGACCAAGACGCCTGAAGGCGCGGTCAAGCTGCGCGCTGTGCGCCAGCAGCTGTATGTGCGCAAGCCGCAGTTCTGCTCGGTCACGTATGGCGCGGGCGGCTCCACGCACCAGGGCACCTTCGGTGCGGTGCAGGAGATCCTGTCCGAAGGCGTGGACGCCGCGAGTCACTTCTCGTGCATCGGCGCCACGCGCGCCACGGTGCGCGAGCAGCTCGCCGAGCTGAAGGCCATGGGCGTCAAGCGCCTGGTGGCCCTGCGCGGCGACCTGCCGAGCGGCTACGGCATCGGTGGCGAGTTTCTGTATGCAAGCGACCTCGTCGCCTTCATCCGCGAAGAGACCGGCCGCGACTTTCACATCGAGGTGGCCTGCTACCCCGAGATCCATCCGCAGGCCCGTTCGCCCGAAGCTGATCTGCAGGCCTTTGCCGCGAAGGTGAAGGCGGGTGCCGACTCGGCGATCACGCAGTACTTCTTCAGCCCCGAGGCCTATTTTCGCTTCGTCGACGACGTGCGCAGGCTGGGGCTCGACACGCCGGTCGTGCCGGGCATCATGCCGATCACGAGCTCGACGCAGCTCATGCGCTTCTCTGACGCCTGCGGCGCCGAGATTCCGCGCTGGATCCGCCTGCGTCTGCAAAGCTTCGGCGACGACACGGCGTCGATCAAGGCCTTCGGCCTCGACGTGGTGACCGACCTGTGCGCGCGCCTGCGCGACGGTGGCGCCCCGGCGCTGCACTTCTACACGATGAACCAGTCGGCGGCCACGCTGGCTGTACTGGAGCGCCTCGATTGAGAGGGCGCGCAGGGCTTCGTGCAGTCCTGGTCGCCGCGACCTGCGTGCTCGTCGGTTGCGCCATGCCGCCGGCCACGGACGCCGAAGGCGGGGCGGCGAAGCTGCTGCCCTTGCCCCGCGCCATTGCGGTGCCGCCGGGCGCGGCGCCGCGTTCGAGCGTGCCGTCGGTGCGCTATGACCTCGCGGTGTCCGGCGCGGGCGAACAGACGCCGGACGACGGCGTGCCCGGCGACGACGGGCCGCGCGAAATCTTCGAGCGCGGCGGCGCCTCCTGGTACGGCATCCAGTTTCATCAGCGCAAGACCGCCAGCGGCGAGCGTTTCGACATGACCGCCCTGACGGCGGCCCACAAGACCCTGCCTTTCAACACGCGCGTGTGCGTGCGCAGCCTCGTCAACGGCAGCGAGGTGTTGGTGCGCATCAACGATCGCGGACCTTATGCGGCGGGCCGTGTGATCGACCTGAGCCGTGCGGCGGCCGACCGCATCGGCCTGACGGGCCTGGGCATCAAGCAGGTGGCGCTGTCGATCGTCGACCGTGAAGGGATGCGTTGCGGCGGTTTGCCGGTGGAGGCTGGCGATGCGTCGGCGCCAGTGGCGGCTGCGGCCGTGCAGCAGCGAGCCAAGTCGCCGGTGCTCGCGCGGCGCAAGGTGGTCGTGCCGCCCCGTCGCCGTAAATAAGAAACGAAAAGGCGGGGCTCAGCCGCCCGAATCGAGCGAGAAAGCGGCGTGCCGGTCTTGCGCCAGGCGCTCCACCAACTGCGGCAGCGCTTCCGCCAGCAGCGGCTTCAGCGTGTACGGCGGATTGATCAGGAACATGCCGCTGGCCGGCAGCCCCGGCCGGTGCGTTTCGCCCGATGCGTCTGTCGTGATCTTGCTGGACTTGACCGTCAGCGTGGCGTGCAGCCACGACTTGCCGGCCTTGGTCGCCATCGTCTTGAGTCGGCGCGGCAGGTCGTGCGCCTCGGGGCGCGGAATGATCGGATACCAGATCGCGTAGGTGCCGGTGGCAAAGCGCTTGAGCGCCTCGGCCGCGAAATCGAGCACGCGGCCGTAGTCGGTCTTCATCTCGTAGCTGGGGTCCATCAGCACCAGCGCGCGGCGCGACGGCGGCGGCAGGAACTTGGTGGCGCTGCCGAAGCCGTCTTCGCGCAGCACCGCGATCTGGCGGCCGGCTTCGAGCTGGGCAATGTTGGCGTCCAGCGTGCGGGCGTCGGTTGGGTGCAGTTCGAACAGCTTGAGCTTGTCGTGGTCGCGCAGCAGGTGCTGCACGATGAACGGCGAACCGGGGTAGACGCGGGCGCCGCCCTTGGGGTTGAAGTCGTGGATCACGCTCAGGTAGCGGACGATAGCGTCGGCCAGTGGGGCTTCGGCTTCGGGCGCTACCTTTTTGCTAGCAGACTTCGCTATGGGGGCGGGTGTTGTGGGCTCTTTCTTGTCTGAAAGAAGGCGCAGGATGCCGTCGGCCGCTTCGCCGCTGGTGCCGGCATAGTCGCCGTCGAGCCGATACAGGCCGGCGCCGGCATGGGTGTCGACGACCGTGAGGGCTGCCTCTTTTTCAAGCAGATGGTCGAGCGTGGCAATCAGCACCGTGTGCTTGAGCACGTCGGCGTGGTTGCCGGCATGGAAGGCGTGGCGGTAACTGAACATAGGGGGAGGATGGTAACGGTGTTGGGCCGCACATATGCGAATTTGCCAGCACAGGGCCATTCTTTATATAATCGCGGGCTTCGCAGCGTTTTTGTGGCCCCGCGGCGAAGACTACCTTCCCACCTAAGAGATTCCCGTCAGAGGAACGCCGACCGTGGAAAAGGGCCCGCCAAACCCTCTTTTCAAGAGAAAACTCATGACCAAAACGTTCAGCGCCAAGCCCGCTGACGTGACGCACGAGTGGTTTGTGATTGACGCGACCGACAAGGTCCTCGGACGAGTAGCCAGCGAAGTTGCTCTCCGTTTGCGCGGCAAACACAAGGCCATTTACACGCCTCACGTCGATACCGGTGACTTCATCGTCATCATCAACGCCGCGCAACTGCGCGTCACCGGCGCCAAGTCGATCGACAAGGTGTACTACCGTCACTCGGGCTACCCGGGCGGTATCACGGCGACGAACTTCCGCGACATGCAATCCAAGCACCCGGGCCGCGCCCTGGAAAAGGCTGTCAAGGGCATGCTGCCCAAGGGCCCGCTCGGTTACGCGATGATCAAGAAACTCAAGGTGTACGGTGGCGCTGAGCACCCGCATACCGCCCAACAGCCCAAAGTGCTGGAACTGTAAGGAGCCTTGAGAATGATTGGTGAATGGAACAATGGCACCGGCCGTCGCAAATCGAGCGTCGCCCGCGTGTTTCTGAAAAAAGGCACCGGCAAGATCACGGTCAACGGCAAGGACATCCAAGAGTTCTTCGGCCGCGAAACCTCGATCATGATTGCCAAGCAGCCCCTCGCGCTGACCAACAACCTCGAAGCTTTCGACGTGATGGTGAACGTGAACGGTGGCGGCGAATCGGGTCAAGCCGGCGCCACGCGCCACGGCATCACCCGTGCGCTGATCGACTACGACGCGTCGCTCAAGCCCGTCCTGAGCCAAGCCGGCTTCGTGACGCGCGATGCACGTGAAGTCGAACGTAAGAAGGTCGGTCTGCACTCCGCCCGTCGTCGCAAGCAGTTCAGCAAGCGCTGATCCACTGTTCGCTGCGAACAAGAGAAGCCGCCTTCGGGCGGCTTTTTCATTGGAAGCCCTCTTGGTGGAAGGGCCTCCAACCCCACTTGCATTGGGGTGCACGCCACACCCAGCCTGCCGAGAATGCGGCATTGCAGTAGCATTCGTTCCATTGGCCGCATGTCCGGCCCCCAAGGAGTTATCCCCCCATGAGCGCCGTTGCCGAAAACATCCAGACCCAGATGCCCGAGCCGATCGTCTTCACCGACAGCGCGGCCGCCAAGGTGGCCGACCTGATCGCCGAGGAAGGCAATCCCGACCTGAAGCTGCGCGTGTTCGTGCAGGGTGGCGGCTGCTCCGGCTTCCAGTACGGTTTCACCTTCGATGAAATCACCAACGAAGACGACACCACCATGACCAAGAACGGTGTGTCGCTGCTGATCGACGCCATGAGCTACCAGTACCTGGTCGGCGCCGAGATCGACTACAAGGAAGACCTGCAAGGCGCCCAGTTCGTGATCAAGAACCCGAACGCCACCAGTACCTGCGGCTGCGGATCGAGCTTCTCGGCCTGATGCCCGGATGCTGCTGACCCAGCTTCCCCAATAAGCCGCCTCCGGGCGGCTTTTTCGTTCCTGTTTCTCTTTCGCTGCCTATGAACTCCGAGGCTGAAGCCGTCGCCGTCAATCCCGTCCGCAAGAGCCTGCTGTGGCTCGTCGCCGTCGGCTTCTTCATGCAGACGCTCGATGCCACCATCATCAACACCGCGTTGCCGGCGATGGCCGCGAGCCTCGGCGAGAGCCCGCTGCGCATGCAGTCGGTGGTGGTGGCTTACGCGCTCACCATGGCGATGCTGATTCCCGCCTCGGGCTGGATTGCCGACCGCTTCGGCACGCGGCGCATCTTCTTCTCGGCCATCGTGCTGTTTGCCGCCGGATCGGTGCTGTGCGCGCTCTCGCACGGGCTGGGCCAGCTGGTGGCTGCGCGGGTGGTGCAGGGCCTGGGCGGTGCGCTGCTGCTGCCCGTGGGGCGCCTTGCGCTGCTGCGCACGGTGCCGCGTGGGGAGTTCCTGCAGGCGATGAGCTTTGTCGCCATTCCGGGCCTCATAGGGCCCTTGCTGGGCCCCACGCTGGGCGGCTGGCTGGTGCAGTACGCCTCGTGGCACTGGATCTTCCTGATCAACGTGCCCGTGGGGCTGCTGGGCTGCATCGCCACGCTCAAGTACATGCCCGACCTGCGCGGCGTGGTGCAGAAACGCTTCGACAGCGTGGGCTACGCGATGCTGGCCTTCGGCATGGTGGCGATTTCGCTCTCGCTCGACGGCGTGGGCCTGCGCCAGGGCGGCGTGATGGTCGTGCTGATCTTCGGCTTCGCGAGCATCGTCGCCTATTGGCTGCGCGCTTCGCGCACGCCCGAGCCTCTGTTCGCGCCGTCGCTGTTTCATGTGCCGACGCTCAGCATTGGCCTGATCGGCAATCTGTTCTCGCGGTTGGGCAGTAGTTGCATGCCTTTCCTGGTGCCGCTGCTGCTGCAGGTGTCCATGGGCTATACGCCGGTGCGTGCCGGGCTGATGATGCTGCCGATCGCGCTGGCCGGTATGGCCATGAAGCGCTTCGCCACGCCGCTGATCACGCGCCACGGCTACCGCAGGGTGCTGGTGGTCAACACCATGCTCGTGGGCTGCACCATGGCCAGCTTCGGGCTGACGGCGCCGGGCCAGCCGATGGCGCTGCATGTGCTGCAGCTGCTGGCTTTCGGCGCGGTCAATTCGCTGCAGTTCACCGCAATGAACACGATCACGCTGAAGGACCTGGACGGCAGCATGGCCAGCAGCGGCAACAGCCTGTTGTCGATGGTGCAGATGCTGGCAATGAGCCTGGGCGTGGCCGCTGCGGGTGCCGTGCTGGCGGGCTACAACGGCATCTTCGGCACCGAGACGCCTGCGCACACGCTGGATGCCTTTCAGGCCACTTTTGCGAGTATGGGGCTGATCACAGTGGCTTCAGCGATGATCTTCTGGCATCTGCCTTCAGAAGTGCGGGCGCCGCACCCCGCGCAGCCGGAGGTTTCCGGCCAGGGCTGATGGGGCCAATCAGGCGGGATAGATCGCGCCGAGCACCCGTGCCCCGCGCGCGCCAGTCACGCTGGCCAGATTGCCGGCCTCGCGTCGGACGGTGGCGCGGGCAAGCCATGCAAACGCCGCCGCCTCGACTTGCTGGGGCGGCAGGCCGTGATCGGTCGAAGCCGCCACGGTTATGCCGGGCAGCAGGGCGCGCAGGCGGTCGAGCAGGTGGTCGTTCAGGGCGCCGCCACCGCAGACGATCAGCAGTTTGCTATCTTTTCCATAGCTCTTCACGTCCGTCGCACAGACCTGCGCGGTCAATTCGGCCAGTGTCGCTTGCACATCGGCAGGTGCCATCGCCGTGGTGCCGAGCTGCGCTGCGAGCCAGGTCGCGTTGAACAGGTCGCGCCCGGTGCTCTTCGGCGGCGTCTTGGCGAAGTACGGGTCCGCCAGCAGTTGCGCGAGCAGGCCGGGCAGCACCTGCCCGCTGGCCGCCCATTGGCCGCCACGGTCGAAGGGTTGGCCCTGGTAGGTCTGGCACCAGTGATCCATCAGCGCATTGCCAGGGCCGCAGTCGAAGCCGAGCACGGTGGCGCCGCCAGTCGTATTCGTGGCCGGCAGTAGGCTCAGGTTGGAAATGCCGCCAATGTTCAGCACCGCGACCGTCTCGCCGGCCCGAGCGAACAGCGCGCGATGAAAGGCCGGCACCAGCGGCGCACCCTGGCCGCCGGCCGCAAGGTCGCGGCTGCGGAAATCGCCAACCACGTCGATGCCGGTCAGCTCAGCCAGCAGCGAGGGGTTGTTGACTTGCAGGGTGTAGCCGGTCTCGTCGAACTCGAGCGGCCGGTGGCGCACGGTCTGGCCGTGCGCGCCGATGGCGGTGACTGCCTTGGCATTGGTGCCGCTGTCCGCCAGCAACAGGGCGACGACACCGGCATACGCACGCGCCAGCCCGTTGCCGGCCAGTGCCGCACGATGCAGTTCGTTGTCGCCGGGAGTGTTCAGCGCGAGCAGTTCGCCGCGCAAAGCCACGGGAAACTGCGCCGTGGCGTAGGCCTGCACCGCGATGCGGCCACCGGAAAAGTCGGCGAGCACGCCGTCGACGCCATCGAGCGAGGTGCCCGACATCAGGCCGATGAAAAGTTCGGCGGCCATCTTTGGATCAAGGCTGGAGAAGCCGGCCGCGCGACGGAATCAGTCGGCGCTGGCTTGGATGACCGAGAAAGCAGCCGCCAGCTCGGTGCGCGCGCCCACGGCAACGCGTTCGAAGGCCGGGCGCATGGCGGCGGTGATCGGCGCGCCGCCCTCCTGTGCGATGGAGGCCGGGTCTTGATAGACGCCGCCCACGCGGAATTCGAAGTGCAGGTGCGGGCCGGTAGCCCAGCCGGTGGAGCCCACCGCGCCGACCGTCTGGCCCTGGCTCACTGCCTGGCCTGCCTTGACGTCGATACGGCTCAGGTGCGCGTACGCCGTTTGCTGGTTGTTGCGGTGATTGATGATGACGATGTTGCCGTAGCCGTTCTGCGTGCCCGCGAAATCGACCGTGCCGTCGCCGACCGAACGCACCGAGGTGCCCGTGGGCGCTGCGTAGTCGATGCCGTTGTGCTGGCGCCAGCTGTTCAGGATCGGGTGCATGCGCATCGCGAAACCGCTGGACACGCGCGAGAACTCGACCGGCGTCGCCAGGTAGGCCTTGCGCAGGCTGTCGCCGTTCGGGCGGTAGTAACTGCCCTTCTGGCCGGCGCCCGGGGGCTGGAACCAGACAGCCTGGTGAATCTTGCCGTTGTTCTCGAATTCGGCCGACAGCACACGGCCGCTGCGCAACGCCTGCCCGTCGGCTTCGAAGGTTTCGTACACCACAGCGAAGCGGTCGCCCTTGCGCAGCGCGCGCACGTCGACGTCGCCCGCGAAGATGTCGGCCAGCTGGCTCGCCACCGCGTCGGGAATGCGCGAGTCGTCGGTGGCGGCGAACAGCGAGGTGCGGATGGTGCCGCTTGCCAGGCGCGTGCCCGGCGTGAGCATGTCGCGCTCGGTCACGCCGGCAAAGCCGGTGGGCGTGCGTTCGATGACGAAGCGCTTGAAGCCGCCGTCGCCGTCGGGAATCCAGCGGGCGCTGAGCTTCTTGAGTTGGTTTTCTTGCGTGGCCTCGGCCGTCACGGTGCGGCCGGCGCGCGAGAACAGCGCATTGCGGGCTTCCACGCTGCCGCGCACGAAGGCGGTGGCGGCTGGGTCGGAGATGCCCAGGCGCTTCATAAGGGCCTCGGCCGTGTCGCTCGAACGGGTGACGTCGGTGCGGAACAGGGTGAAGCTGAAGTTTTCGAGCGATTCGCTCTGGTCGGCGAACGAGACGGGCGCCGTGGCTTCGAGGATCTGGTGGACCGGGAGGTCGGATGCGTCAGGACCGAGCGATGCCACCGCGAGGGTGCCGGCGCTCAGCAGCGCGGCAGCAATGACCGCGGTGATCTGCTTGGGGTACGTCCGGAATGTATAGGCCACGCGAGAAGCAAGTAGCTCCTCGGCGGCAAGAATGCCGTTGATCAAACTGTGAATTCCAGCTCAGGTTCTGCAAATCCGTGCTGCAAGGCCCAGTAACGTTCAGGGCGGCAGCAGACGGTGCGGAAAAAAGCGCCGCTTAGAATTCGGCGCTTGAAAAGTCGGGCTGAGTATAGCTTCGGCACCCCAAAAGTCAGCTAAAAAAGCCCGTAAAGGCCGAATCTGTTACATCCATGAGCCTCTCAAATAGTGTAGGACGCGCGCTAGAAATATCCCTCCGCGGCGCTGACGAGCTGCTGCCGCAGGACGAGTGGGTGCGCAAGCTCCAGCGCTCCGAAGCCACCGGGACCCCCCTGCGCATCAAATTCGGCCTTGACCCGACGGCGCCGGATATTCATCTGGGTCACACGGTGGTTTTCAACAAGATGCGCCAGTTGCAAGACCTGGGCCACACGGTGATCCCGCTGATCGGCGACTTCACCACCACCATTGGCGACCCTTCCGGGCGCAACAGCACCCGGCCGCCGCTGACCCGCGAGCAGATCGAGGCCAATGCGGCGACCTACTTCGACCAGTTGCGCCTGGTGCTGAACGTCGATATCGCCGAAGTCCGCTACAACTCCGAGTGGAGCGACCCTTTGGGCGCCCGCGGCATGATCCAGCTCGCCGCCAAGTACACGGTGGCCCGGATGATGGAGCGCGACGACTTCAACAAGCGGTTTAAGTCCGGCCAGTCGATCTCGGTGCACGAATTCCTCTACCCGCTGATGCAGGGTTACGACTCGGTCGCGCTCAAGAGCGACCTGGAGCTGGGCGGCACCGACCAGAAGTTCAACCTGCTCGTCGGTCGCCATCTCCAGCAGGAATACGGCCAGGAACCGCAGTGCATACTCACTATGCCGCTGCTGGAGGGGCTCGACGGCGTCGAAAAGATGTCGAAAAGCAAGAACAACTACATCGGCATCAGCGAAGACGCCAACACCATGTTCGCCAAGGTGCTGTCGATTTCCGATGACCTGATGTGGCGCTGGTACACGCTGCTGAGCTTCCAGTCGCTCGAGCAGATTGCGGCGCTGAAGGCCGAGATCGAGGGCGGTCGCAACCCGAAAGACGCCAAGGTCGCGCTGGCCAAGGAAATCACCACGCGCTTCCACAGCGCGGCGGCGGCGGATGCGGCCGAGCAGGACTTCATCAACCGCAGCAAGGGCGGGGTGCCGGACGAGATTCCGGAGGTGTCGCTGTCGGGTGCTCCGCTGGGCATCGCCCAGTTGCTCAAGCAGGCGAACCTCGCGTCTTCGGCCGGGGAGGGCAACCGCCTGATCGACGGTGGCGGCGTGCGGATCGATTCGGCCGTGGTCAGCGACAAGGCGCTGAAGCTGCCCGCAGGCAGCTACGTGGTGCAGGTCGGCAAGCGCAAATTCGCCCGCGTGACCCTGAGCTGAGGGTTTTTCAGCGAACCTCGATAGTGACGCGCCGGTTCCGCGGCTCGTCCACCTCGTCGGCAGTCGGAACGGCCAGGTCGCGCTCGCCGCGGCCCACGGCCTCGATGCGGTTGGCCGGGAACTGGCGCTCCACGAAAAGCTGAACCACTTCCTGTGCCCGGCGACGTGACAGCTGGTCGTTCTGTTCACCACTGCCCTTGGTGTCGGTGTGGCCCGTGACCACGATGTCGCCGCCGCTGCGCGCCAACGCCGCAGCCAGCGCCTCGGTCATGATCTGCTGCGAAGCCGGCGTCAACGTGGTGCCGCCGAGCTCGAAATACACCGTGTAGCGCTGCGGCGGAGGCGGGCGCATGTCGAACAGCGGCTTGTTCTCTGCCTGCACCTTGGCCGGATCGGCCTGGTCTACCACTGGTGCGCCCTTTGCACCCACTGCGGTCGTGGCGCGCTGGTAGGGAGTGGAAAGCACTTCTTCTCCGTCCTTGGCGCGCACCACCACTGCCGATGGCTTGCCGTCTGCCTGCGGCAGCAGCACCACCCGCGTGCCCGGCGTCGAGCATGCGGCCAGCAGCAAGGCGGCCAGCGTGGCCGGAAGAAGGAATGCGAGGCGGGACTGTTGGGGTTTGAGGGTCTTCATCATGGCTGGCCGTCGGCTTGCACGATGAAGTCGGTGCCGCGAATGCCGATGGTGGCCGTCTGCGTCTCGACACGCACCGCGTCGGGGTTGGTCTTGCCGATCAGGCCGGTGATCATGCGCATGGAGCCTCGCAGCAACGAGACCAGCATGCCGCCTTCGTGCGTCGTGCCGTCGAAGTGGAATTCCTTCAGGTCGAGCCGCGACGAAGGGCCGACCACCAGCGTCGTGTCGTCGCGCAGCACCACGGAGGCCGAGGAGTCGGGGCCGGTCACGATGCGGTCCACTGCGCCCAGCGCGTCGCCGGGGCTTGCGGCACGGGTGGTGCCGGCGCCGTTGAGCAGTTGCACGTTGCCGCGCACGAACTTCACGAAGCCCGCCTGGGGATCCGCCTTGGCGGCTGGCGCGGCGGTAGCAGCAGTGGGTGCGGACGCGGCTGCGGCAGGTGGCGCCGCCACGGGAGCGGCCGACGGCGTCTGGGCTTGTGCCAGCGCGGCCGAGGCCACAATGGCGAGGCCGCCCAAGGCGATCACGAGGTTTTTCATCATCTGGGCTCTCTGCGAAGGACTGTTTCGCGTTGGTCGCAAATTATTAATGCGAAGGCGTTACATGTAGACACGGAGCCGATAATTCAGGCAGTTCTTGCGGCCTTTTACCGCTTTTTGCGTTGCCTTCTGCCCAATTCCCATGGTTTTTGCATGACGTTGACCCCCAAGACGCTGCTGCGCGTGTCTGTTGCCGTGGCTTTGATCACGATCGTGCTCAAGGGCCTGGCCGGCTACATGACGAATTCGATGGGCCTGATCTCGGACGCCATGGAATCCTTCGTGAACTTGGCGAGCGCCATGTTCGCGCTGGCCATGGTGACCATCGCCGAGCGGCCGGCTGACGACGACCATCCCTACGGCCACCACAAGGCCGAGTACTTTTCCTCGGGCTTCGAAGGCATCCTGATCGTTGGCGCGGCCATTGCGATCCTCTGGGTGTCCATCCAGCGCCTGCTGTCGCCGCAACCGCTGGAGCAGCTGGGCTGGGGCCTGGCACTGTCGGTGCTCAGCTCGGGCTTCAACGCGGGGCTGGCTTTCGTGCTCTTCCGCGCGGCACGCACGCACCGTTCGATCGCGCTGGAGGCCGACGGCCGCCATCTGATGACCGACGTGTGGACTTCCGCCGCCGTGGTGATCGGCATCGTCGGCGTGCAGCTCAGCGGCTGGCTCTGGCTCGACCCGCTGCTGGCCATCGGCGTGGCGCTCAACATCGTGCGCGAGGGCGTCAAGCTGGTGTGGCGCTCGTCGCAGGGCCTGATGGACGAAGCCCTCGACCCCGAAACCCTCGCCACCGTGCGCGCCACCCTCGACGCCTTTGCCGCCCGCATGCCCGAAGGCACGCGACTGCGTTTCGACGACATGGTGACCCGCAGCGCCGGCCAGCGCCGCTTTGCCGACCTGCATATGCACGTGCCCGGCGACTGGACCCTGCAGCACGCCGCCAACATGCGCGACCAATTGGAGCAGGCCCTGATGGATGCCGTGCCTGGCCTGCGCGTGACGATCCAGCTCCTGCCCCTGACCATGGAAGCCCGCGCCACCCAGGCCGGTGAGCATCACGCCTTATGAAAGCTGTTCTCCAACGCGTGGCAAATGCGCGCGTCGACATTGCCGGCCGCACCGTCGGCGCCATCGACGCGGGCCTGCTCGTGCTGCTGTGCGCGGAGCGCGGTGACATCGATGCGCTCGCCGACCGCATGCTCGCCAAGATCCTCAAGCTGCGCATCTTCTCGGACGATGCCGGCAAGATGAACCGCAGCGTGCAGGACATCGGCGGTGGCCTGCTGGTGGTGAGCCAGTTCACGCTGGCGGCCGACGCGAGCGGCGGCAACCGCCCCAGCTTCACCCAGGCAGCGCCGCCCGACGAAGGCCGCCGGCTCTACGAATACTTCGTGGCGCAGGCGCGTGCAGCGCATCCGGTGGTGGCCACCGGCGAATTCGGCGCGGACATGCAGGTGCACCTGCTGAACGACGGGCCCGTCACCATCCCGCTGCAGATGACGGCGTAGCAGCGCGGAGGCTGCGGTCTATTTGCCGTACGGGCTGCGAATGCCCAGCCCCGCAAGAATCTCTATCTCGTAAGCCTCCATCTCATCGGCATCGGCCTCGCTGGTCTCGTGGTCCCAGCCCTGCGCATGCAGCGTCCCGTGCACCAGCAGGTGCGCGTAGTGATCGGCCAGCGTCTTGCGGTTTTCCTTCGCCTCGCGCGCCACCACCGGCGCGCACAGCACCAGGTCGGCCATCACCAGCGGGCTTTGCGCGTAGTCGAAGGTCAGCACGTTGGTCGCGTAGTCCTTGCCGCGAAACTCGCGGTTCAGGCGCTGACCTTCGTCGGCGTCGACGATGCGCACGGTGATCTCGCCGTCGATGTCCAGCGCATGACGAATCCAGCGCGTCACGCTGTGGCGCGGCAGCGCGACGCGATGGCGCTCCACGCCCTTGAAGCGGCCGAACTGCAGCGAGAGCGAAAGTGCGGGAAGTGCGGATGCGGCCATCTCAGTGGGCTCCGGCGCGCTTGCGCTGGCCGTCGTAGGCATCGACGATCTTCGCCACCAACGGATGGCGAACCACGTCCACGCTCGTGAAGTGCGTCATGGCGATGCCGTTTACGCGCTTGAGCACGCGTTCGGCGTCGATCAGCCCGCTCAACTGCTGCTTGGGCAGATCGATCTGGCTCACGTCGCCCGTCACCACCGCGCGCGCGCCGAAGCCGATGCGCGTGAGGAACATCTTCATCTGCTCGGGCGTGGTGTTCTGCGCCTCGTCGAGGATCACGAAGGCGTTGTTCAGCGTGCGCCCGCGCATGAAGGCCAGCGGCGCGATCTCCAGCGCGTTGCGCTCGAAGGCCTTCTGCACCTTCTCGTAGCCCATCAGGTCGTACAGCGCGTCGTATAGGGGGCGCAGGTACGGGTCGACCTTCTGCGTCAGGTCGCCCGGCAGAAAGCCCAGCCGCTCGCCCGCTTCCACCGCGGGCCGCGTCAGCACGATGCGCTGCACGGCGGCGCGCTCCAGCGCATCGACCGCGCAGGCCACAGCGAGATACGTCTTGCCGGTGCCGGCCGGACCGATGCCGAAGGTGATGTCGTGCTTGGCGATGTTGTCGAGGTACACCGCCTGCGTGGGCGTGCGCGCGCGCAGGTCGGTGCGACGGGTGACCAGCATCGCGATGTCGTCGTCGCCCTCGAGCATTCCGCCGTCGCCGGCCAGCGTGAGCTGCACCACGGCGGCGTCGATAGGGCGTTGGGCAATTTCGTACAGCGCTTGCAGCACGTCCATTGCGCGCTGCGCGGAGGCCTTGGGGCCGTCGACCTTGAACTGTTCGTGGCGGTGCGCGATCTTCACGCCCAGCGCTTCCTCGATGCGGCGCAGGTGGGCGTCCAGAGGTCCGCACAGGTGGCCGAGGCGCGAATTGTTCAGGGGGGTAAAGGTGTGTCGCAGAATCACGCCGGACATTTCAAGGAAAAAGGGCACCCATGATAGGCAAACTGACTGGCACGCTGGCCGAACGCAACCCACCGCAGGTGGTTGTGGACTGCAACGGAGTCGGCTATGAGGTCGACGTGCCGATGAGCACGTTCTACAACCTGCCGAACCTCGGCGCGAAGGTCTCGCTGCTCACGCACTTCGTCGTGCGCGAGGACGCGCAGATTCTCTACGGCTTCGGCACCGCCGAGGAGCGGGCGGCCTTTCGCCAGCTCATCAAGATCACCGGCGTGGGGCCGCGCACCGCGCTGGGCCTGCTGTCGGGCATGAGCGTGGGCGAGCTTTCGCAGGCGATCACGACGCAGGAACTCGGGCGGCTCGTGAAGATTCCGGGCATTGGCAAGAAGACTGCCGAGCGGCTGTTGCTGGAACTCAAGGGCAAGCTGGGCGCTGACATCGGCCTGCCGGCGCATGCGGCTTCCGATGCGCAGGCGGACATTCTTCAGGCGCTGGTCGCGCTGGGGTACAGCGACAAGGAGGCTGCTCTCGCGCTGAAGGCGCTGCCGAAGGATGCGACGGTGAGCGAAGGCATCAAGATGGCTCTCAAGTCGCTCGCGAAGTAAGGGTGGTTCGGGGCGCGCTCACGCCGACGGTGTGCTCTGCTCCGCGAATGTCCCCCGGCCTGCGGCCTCCTCCTTTATTTCGCTGCGCAGAGCACACCATCGACGTGATCGTTCAGCGCACTGGTTGATCGGCCCGCACCCCGGGACGAAACTCTCGCCGCTCAGGGATGAATTTTCTCGCCCTTCGCCAGCATCTCCACGAACTTCTCTATGCGGCGCGCCCGGGTCTCGGGCTTCTTCGCGCCCTGGGTGCGGAACAGCACAGCGTAGCGGTTCTGCGCATTCAGCGTCGCGAAGAACTTTGCGGCTTTCTTGTTCGCATCCAGCGCCGCCTGCAGATCGGGCGGCACTGTCGCCACGCTCGCGGCTGCGTAGGCCGCGTCCCAGCGACCATCGGCCTTCGCGCGCTCGATCTCGGCCAGTCCGGCCGGCTGCATGCGGCCTTCGTCGATGAGCTTCAGCACCTTGGTACGGTTGATCTGCGACCAGATGCTGCGCTTGGTGCGCGGCGTGAAGCGCTGTAGGAAATACTGCGCGTCCTCGCTCTTGCGCTGGCCGTCGATCCAGCCGTAGCACAGTGCTTCCTCGAGTGCGGCGGGGTGGTCGATGGAGGCGATGCCGCTGTCCTTCTTCGCAATGCGCAGCCACACGCCGGCGGCTGTAGCGTGGTGGCGCTTGAGCCAGCGCGTCCACGACGCGGCGTTGGTGCACTCGACTGGCGTGTCGTGCGGAATACGTTCGGTCGTCTTCGTGCTCATGGCACCCACCAGTAGCGCAGCGCGTGGAAGTAGATGGGCGCCGCGAAGATCACCGAATCCAGTCGATCGAGCATGCCGCCATGGCCTTCGATCATCGAGCCCCAGTCCTTCACGCCGCGGTCGCGCTTGATGGCCGACATCACGAGGCCGCCGAAGAAACCCATCAGGCAGATCGTGAGCGCCATCAGCGCCGCCTGCCACGGGTTGAACGGCGTGGCCCAGTACAGCGCCGCGCCCAGCGCGGTGGCGCTCGCCACGCCGCCGATCAGGCCTTCCCAGGTCTTGGAGGGCGACAGCTCCGGCGCCACCTTGTGCTTGCCGAAGAGCTTGCCCCACACGTACTGCAGCACGTCGCTGCCCTGCACCACGATCACCAGGAACGCGATCAGCAGCAGGTTGCGACCCTCGAAGCCGGGAATCTGCAGCGTGAGCAGCGCCGGCACGTGGCTGATGCAGAACACGCACACCATCAGCCCCCACTGGATCTTCGAGGTGCGCTCCAGGAAGCGGCGTGTGTCGCCGCCGACCGCCGCCAGGATAGGCAGCAGCAGGAAGGCATAGACCGGGATGTAGATCGCGTAGAGCCCGTACCAGTCGATCCAGATCAGGAAATACTGCCCTGGCAGCGCGAGGTAGAAAGCCAGCGCGATCGGCGCGTGGTCGCCGCGCCGCGTGTAGGCCAGGCTGATGAACTCGCGCAGCGCATAGAACGAGATCAAATAGAACAACACGATCACGCCGCCCTTGCCGAAGGCGAAGGCAATGCCGATGACCGCCACCATCACCCACCACGCGTTGACGCGCGAGTTGAGGTTGTCGATCACCGAATGCGGCTGGCCGTGCGCCACGCGCCACTTGAGTAGCGCGCCGATGGCCGAGGCCAATATCAGCACGCCGGCCACGCCGCCGAAGAGCTTGAGCGTGGTCCATGCGAAGGGAGAGAGTTCGATCACGAGGCGCTCCCTCCGTTGCTTTGTTCGTTTTGTTGTTCGATGCGGTCGTATTCGGGCCGCAGGTCGAGCATCGCCGTGCGCGCGCGAGCGATGAAGGTGTTCTTGTCTTCCCCCTCGGCCAGCGAGATCGGCGCGCCGTAGCGCACTGTGCAGGCCAGCGGAATCGGCACCAGCGTGCCCTTGGGCAGCACGCGTTTCAGGTTCTCGATCCACACCGGCACCAGCCGCACGTTGGGACAGGCGCGCGCCAGGTGGAAGAGCCCGCTCTTCAGCGGCAGCAGGATCTCGTCGCCCGTGTTGCGCGTGCCCTCGGGGAACATGATGAGCGAGTCGCCGCCATCCAGCGCCTCCTTCATTTGCTCGACCGGGTTCTCGCCCTGGCCCGAGCCGTCGCGGCGGATCATCAGCGCATTGAACACGTCGGCGCCGATGAACTGGCGCGTCTTCGAGGCCATCCAGTAGTCCTGCCCGGCCACCGGCCGTGTGAGCGCGCGCAGGTCGGGTGGCAGCGTGGCCCACAGCAGCACGAAGTCGCCGTGGCTGGTGTGGTTGGCGAAGTACAGCGTCTGCTCGGCCTTCGGCGTGGTGCCCGACCAGATGGCGCGCACCCCGGTCAGCAGCCCGGCCGCGCCGATGATCAGCTTGCCCGCCACGATGGCGAGCCCGCGCCGCAGCACGGTGCTTTCTGGCTTGTCGTTGTTCTTGTTGTCTTCTTCGGTCAAGAGAGGTCCTGTGTCATCAAGGCAAGGAGGAACAAGGCGCTCTGGCAGGCCACGACGATGGCGTGGCGCTGCATGAGCTGGCGGGTGCCCTGCACGCGGTCGTCGAGCGGGCGCGTGGTGGTGTGCTGCGACGACGACGGCGGCTCGCGCAGCCCGAGGGCGGCGAGCGCCTTGTCGAGCGCATCCAGCGAAGCGACGGTGTTGCGCGCGAGGCCGTCGAACAGCGCCTCGTCGAAGCGCAGCCGGAATGCGAAGTAGCGCTCCAGCGCGCCGAGGATCACGACCGCGCCGAAGCTCATGGTTGCCGTGGTCGAGAGCGAGCGCAGCGTCAGCGCGAGCACCAGCGCTGAGATGCAGGTGAGCGCGAAGCCCCAGAGGGCCAGCAGCGCAATGGCGCGCAGCAGGCCGGCCAGCGCGGCGCAGGTGGTTCGGTCATTGTCATCGGTCATGGGGCGGTACCTCCGGCAAAGGTTTGAACGGCTCCAGCGACACCCGCCAGGCACCCCGCAGCACGATCTGCGGCCGTGCGCGGCGCACCGTGTCTTCGGCCTGGGCGACGCCTCCGGCCGGGCCGTAGCGGCCCAGCCAGGCGATCACCGCCGCAGCGCTGCGCGAGAAGCCGAGCGCGCAGCAGACCCACACTGTGGCACCGTCCGCATTCCGGCGCTGGCCTTCGATGACGGCGGCCGCGCGCTGCAGGCGCATGGTGGGCGGCACCGTCAGGTCGAGCAACGGCACGCAGCGCGCATGCGCCACGCCGGCCGGCATCTGCAGCTCGGCGCACAGGCTCACCAGCCGGGGCTGACCGGCGGCCAGCCATTCGGCATGCGTCGGCCGGCGGCCCAGCCGCAGGCCCGGCACCACTTCGACCGAGGCGGGGAGCCTGCGCGTCCAGAGCCAGGCGTTTGCGGCGGCGCAGAGCCGGTAGGGCGCCAGCATCCAGCGCGCCGCCCAGCCCATGTGGCCGTGGCCGTCCATCTGGAAGCCGCGTGCGCCGAAGCCGATGTAGTTCAACGCCACCAGCGCGAGCGACGCGGACGGCCATGCGAGCCACAGCACGACGCCGCCGCCGTACAGCGCGGCCGCCAGGAACAGCGCCGCGCCCACTGCATAGAAGCCCGCCAGCTTCCAGCGCTGCGGGTCGCGGGTGATGTGCCACGCGCGCGGCATCGACACCACGCGCTCCAGTGGCCACAGCCACACGCAGAACAGGCCGAGCAGCGCGCCAGTCGGAATGTCGATGAAGTGGTGCTGCCACGTCGTGAGCACCGACGCGCAGATGGCGAAGGCCCACACGTGCAGCACCAGCCGAGCCCAGAGGGGCCGGATGAACTGCCGATACCAGTCCCACAGGATCACGGCCAGCGCGATGTGCAGCGACGGCGCCTGGTTGAACGGCTGGTCGAACCCGCGCAGCGCGTTGAACAGAAAGGCCGGCGCCCCGTTGACCGGCGGCTGCCCGAAGCTGAAATGCAGCGGCCAGAGAATGAAGCAGCTGCAGGCGATGAGCGTGGCCGTCACCAGCCGCAGCGCATGCCGGTCCAGCGTGTGCCGGCTGCGCGCCAAGAACAGCGACAGCGCGTAGAAGACGTTGATCGTCCAGTACGGAAAGATCGTCCACGGCCAGAACGGCACCTGCCGTTCCCACTCGAACGCCATCGACGGCACGTTCGCCCGCGTGGTCGCCCACCAGTTGGCGAAGCCGTAGGTCGCATAGAACAGCGGCCCCAGAAACACCAGCCATGCAGCGGCGCGCTTCCAGGGCCGTTGTGCCAGCCAGGCGGTCATTGCGTGACGCGCACTGCCAGCGACACCGTGAAGATGCCCCACTCGTCGACCCGCTGGTCGATCTTGCGGAAGCCCGCTTCTTCCACCAGCTGGTCCATCTCGTACTGGGTGCGGCGTCGCATCACCCAGGCCTCGCCCTGGCGGTGGCTGGTGAGGGCGCGCGCGATCATCTCGAGCTGCGGGTGCCAGGGCTGGCCGGTGTAGACGAGGTAGCCGCGGTCTTCCACCGCGTCGCCCACGCCCGCGAGCGAGCGGCGCACCATCTCGTTGTCGGGGAACAGCTCGTACAGGCCCGACACCACGGCCAACGTGGGCCGCGGCAATACGCTCGCGAGGCTCATGCGGTCGAAGGCGTCGGCCTGCACGAACTGCGCGACGTCTTCCAGGCCCTTCTCGGCGATGAGCGCCCGGCCGTCACGCACGTTGATGTCGCTGTAGTCGCGCAGCAAGATGGAACTGGCCTTGATGGGGCTGGCCAGCACCGCGTCGAGCACGTAGCGGCCATGGCCGGCGGCGATGTCCATCACGCGCACCTCGCGGTGCATGTCGGCCAGGCGCTCCATTGCGATGCGCAGCAGCTCCTCGACGTGGATCTTGCGCTGGCGGATGCCGCGCCAGCCGATCGAGTCCAGGTACGTCTTGTCGATGGAGCGGCCGATGGCCGAGCTGCCCTGCGGATGGTTGCGGTACACGTAGTCGAGCGTGCTGCCCGAGTCGAAGCCGGTGGCGTGGCCGAGCTTGATGCCTTCGGACATCGTGCCGCCCAGCTTCAGGCTCGCGCGGGTCATGGCCCAGTAGGCGCCGCGCGGCGACAGGGGCGACAGCGGCTCGGCCAGCGCACGCGACTCGTCAGCCGTGTCGCCGCTCAGGTGCGCCTCGCGGCGGTCCACTGGCACGGCCGGTTCGTCGAAGCGCTGCAGGATGAATTCGCGGATCTGCGCCACGGCTGGCGCGCGGTCTTTCTCGCCCAGGGTGTCGTGGAAGAAGCCCGGCAATTCCGTCTTGGTCTTGACCGCGCTGCCCAGCCGCTCGAAGAACTGGTGCTGCGGCTTGTGGTGCACCACCCAGTCGGCGCCCGAAATGAGCAGCTGCACCGGCAGCGTGATCGCGTTGGCGTCGGCCACCACACGGTCGGCGGCTTCGTACAAACCCAGCAGGATGTTGACCGCGATGGGCCGCGAGATCAGCGGATCGCTCTCGTAGCTGGCGATGCGCTCCGGGTCGTGCGTGAGGAACTTCGCCTTCACGTAGCTGTTGACGAAGAACAGGCCGCGCATCTTGTGCATCAGCCCGAGCCCGGCGCGTGCGAACGGCACGTAGAGCTTGACCTTGAAGGCCGGCGAGGCGAGCGTGAGCCCGCGCACCTTGGGTGCGTAGTCGTGCGCCCAGGTGGAGATCAGCACCGCGCCCACGCTCTGCGCGACCACGTGGATGTCCTGCTCGGCCACGCCGTGCGCCGTTCCGATGTGCTGCACGAATGTCTGCACGTCGCGCACCGAGGTACCGAAGCTCGGGCTGTAGCCGCGCTGCCCGGGCGAGCGGCCATGGCCGCGGGCGTCCCAGGCGAAGAAGTCGAACTCGGGCAGGTTCAGCTCGTCGACCAGGTGCGCCATGCGCGCACCGTGCTCATGGCCGCGATGGAACAGCACGATGGCGCCGCGCCGCGTGGCACCGGTGGCCGGCCAGTGGCGGTAGAAAAGCGATTCGCCGTCGTGCGTCTGGAAGTGCAGTTCGTTCGGAGCGCGTGGGGTGGTGTCGTTCATTGAATCCCTGTGAAATCTTGTAGGAGCTTGTTCAGTGGCGGCCGGCGGCGTCGGCTTCAGCCAGCGCGCAGCGGATGCGGTTGACGGTGGTCCAGGCCACCAGCGCCGCCAGCAGCGGCATCAGCCAGGCCGTCCAGCCCGGCAGCGGCAGGCCCAGCGCCACGTAGAGGCCGAGCGCGCCGAACACGAAGGCCCGGTCGCTCTTGCCCAGCGGGCCGTCGTAGCGGCGCGAGGCGCCCACCGTGGGGCCCAGAGCGCCGGCGAACTCGCTCAACCCGGCCAGCACGATCACCGTGCCGACCCAGAAGCCGCTGAAAGGCAGCACCAGCGCAAAGGGCAGGTACAGCGCCGCGTCGGAGACCACGTCGGTCAGTTCGTTGAGAAAAGCGCCCATCTTGCTCTGCTGGTTGTGCTCGCGCGCCAGCATGCCGTCGATGGCGTTGAAGGCCATGCGAAGGAACATCCACAAAGGAATGAGCCCTAAGGCCGCGAGCGAGGGCGCCGCGAAGAAGAGCCAGAGCCCGAGTGCGACCGAAACGACGCATGCCGCCATCGTGACCTGGTTGGCGGTGACGCCCATCGCATGCAGGCGGACCACCAGCGGCCGCAGCAGGGCCTGGAAACGCGGCTTCAGTTCGTAGATCGACACGTGCTGGCTTCCCCTCGTTTGTTATATGGCCGGAGCATTCTGCCAGTGAAGAATGGCCCCCACGCTCGGCACTTCGTGTCCTCGCTGCCCCCCGAGGGGGCCGCTCGCTTGCTTGGGGCGGCCCGGCGCAGCGCTCGGACTAAACTCGCAAACGCAAAACCCCCTCCCATGACCATCCAGACAGACGACTTCGCGCCCGCCCCCCAACGCGTGGTGTCCGCAGCCCCCGCATCGCCCAACGAAGAGGCGATCGAACGGGCCTTGCGCCCCAAGCTGCTCGACGAGTACGTCGGCCAGGCCAAGGTGCGCGAGCAGCTCGAAATCTTCATCGGCGCCGCGCGCAAGCGCAAAGAGGCGCTCGACCACGTGCTGCTGTTCGGCCCGCCGGGCTTGGGCAAGACCACGCTGTCGCACATCATCGCGGCCGAGCTGGGCGTCAACCTGCGCCAGACCTCCGGCCCCGTGCTCGAAAAGCCCAAGGACCTGGCGGCGCTCCTGACCAACCTGGAGCCGAACGACGTGCTCTTCATCGACGAGATCCACCGCCTGAGTCCGGTCGTCGAGGAAATCCTGTACCCCGCGCTGGAGGACTACCAGATCGACATCATGATCGGCGAGGGCCCCGCGGCGCGCAGCATCAAGCTCGACCTGCAGCCCTTCACGCTGGTGGGCGCCACCACCCGCGCCGGCATGCTGACCAACCCGCTGCGCGACCGCTTTGGCATCGTCGCGCGGCTGGAGTTCTACACGCCCGAAGAGCTGGCGCTGATCGTGACCCGCAGCGCCCGCTTGCTCAAGGTCGAGACCGACGCGGCCGGCGGCTTCGAGATCGCCCGCCGCTCGCGCGGCACGCCCCGCATTGCCAACCGCCTGCTGCGCCGCGTGCGCGACTACGCCGATGTGAAGGGCGACGGCCGCATCACCGTCGATATCGCGCACAAGGCACTGGCCATGCTCGACGTCGATCCGCAGGGCTTCGACCTGATGGACCGCAAGCTGCTCGAGGCCGTGATCCACCGTTTCGACGGCGGCCCGGTGGGCCTCGACAACGTGGCGGCCAGCATCGGCGAGGAGCGCGACACCATCGAGGACGTGATCGAGCCCTACCTCATCCAGCAGGGCTACCTGCAGCGCACGCCACGCGGGCGCATCGCCACGCTGGCGGCGTACCGGCACCTGGGCGTGACGCCGCCTTCGAGCCGTTCCGACGGACAAGACCTCTTTGGAGCCTGAAGACACATGCACACCCATGACCTGAGCGCCTGGCAGCACGACCACCATTTCGGCGCTGACACCGCCTCCGCCGAGCGCAGCACGCGCCTCGTGATGTGGATCACCGCCGCGATGATGGTCGTCGAGATCGGCGCCGGCTGGTGGTTCAACTCGATGGCGTTGCTGGCCGATGGTTGGCACATGAGCTCGCACGCGCTGGCCATCGGCCTGAGCGCCTTCGCCTATGCGGCCGCACGGCGCTACGCGCGCGACCCGCGCTTTGCCTTCGGCACCTGGAAGATCGAAGTGCTCGGCGGTTTCGCCAGTGCGCTGGTGCTGCTGGGCATCGCGGCGCTGATGGTGGTGGGCTCGCTGGAGCGGCTGTGGTCGCCCTCGGCCATTCACTACCCTGAAGCCATCTCGGTCGCGGTGCTGGGGCTGGTGGTCAACCTCGTCTGTGCGCGGCTGCTGGGTGGTGCGCATCACCATCATCACGGGCATGACCACGGGCACGCCCATGGACACGACGATCACCACGCGCATGACGATCACGGTCACGACCTGAACCTGCGCTCGGCCTACATGCACGTCGTGGCCGACGCCGCCACCTCGGTGCTGGCCATTGCGGCGCTGCTGGGCGGCTGGTTCTACGGCTGGGCCTGGCTCGATCCGGCGATGGGCATCGTCGGCGCGGTGCTGGTGGCGGTCTGGGCCAAGGGGCTGCTGAAGGAAACCGGCAAGGTGCTGCTCGACCGCGAGATGGATCACCCGGTAACGCAAGAGATCCGCGAAGGTGTCGAGACGACGCTGGCCGATTCGGAAACCCGCGTGGCCGATCTGCACGTGTGGCGCGTGGGGCGCGGTGCGTACGCCTGTGCGCTCACGGTGGTGACGCACTCGCCGGTGCTGACGGCCGACGAGGTGCGGGCGTGCTTCTCGATGCACGAGGAGATTCGCCACTCCACGGTGGAAATCCAGCGCTGCGTCGATTAGCTCCTTGTCCTTCCTGCAGGCCGCGTGTGGCGCACGATCAGAATCTGCGCCGCGTAGTAAGTAGCCAGCACCCACAGCGCCGCCAGCGGCAGCGGTGACACGAACCGGTCCGTTGCCAGCAGCGAATCGCTCAGCATGAAGAAGCAGGCGCCCACCGCCACCCACAGCGCTGTCGGGTCCGCACTGCGCAGCACGGCGGCCCGTCCGATGGCCTGCGCCGCCATGCAGGCGATCACGATCACATAGACGCCGACCGGCACCCGCAGGGCGACGGGTAGCCCGCCTTGCCAGAGAAACGCGTACATCCCCGCACCGATCAGCAGCGTCGCCGCCAGCGCGCCGCGGCGCGGGAACAGGCCGACCCCGATGCGGAACAGCGCGATGTACGCCAGGTGCGCGAGCAGGAAGCACACGAGCCCGGGCACGAACAGCTTGGCCGGCCCCATCAGCAGTACGTCGCCTGCCAGCGATGCCACCAGGCCCGTCAGCAGCAGTCCGTCGAAAGTCGTCACGGCGCCCGCCGCCATCGCCCGTCGCGCCGCGAGGAAGATTGCGATCGACAGCGCCAGCGGCTTGAAGACGATGTGCAGCCAGCCAATGCCCAGCGCCGCGCTCGCCGTGGCCAGGGCCGCTGCCTCGATCAACAGCACTTCGGTTATGGACAACCGCCCCTGCAGCACACCGCCAATGGCCCACAGGCTCGCCGTCAGCGCGGCCAGCCAGATGGCGGCCTGCGGCAGCGGCATGCCGTCGGACACCCACAGAAAGCGCGCGACCCCCGCCAGCATCAGCACGAACTGCGCGCCAGCGAACCACTGCACGCCCCGGCTCACCGCCGGTTCGTAGCGCGTCACCTTCGAAATGTCGAAGGCCGGCTTCGGAAACCGCGCCGCCACGTCGGCCGGTCGCCAGCCCGGCGGCTTGAACCACACGCGCAGCTTGTCGGCCCAGCTGCGCGCGTGCCATGAATCCTTCGCCAGCCCCCAGTACACCTCGGCGTTGGCCCACAGCGGGTCCCAGCTGCGCAGCTCGCCGCGCGTGCCGTACACGCAGCGCTCGTCTTCCTTGCGGAAGCTGCCGAACATGCGGTCCCACACGATCAGGATGCCGCCGTAGTTGCGGTCGAGGTAGTTGTCGTTCACCGCGTGGTGCACGCGGTGGTTCGAGGGCGAGCAGAACCAGTGGTCGAACCAGCCCAGCTTGCCCACCTGCTCGGTGTGCACCTAGAACTGGTAGAGCAGATCGACCAGCGCCACCACGCCGAACACCAGCGGCGGCACGCCCGCCACCGCCATCGGCAGGTAGAACACCCAACCCAGCAGCGCGCCGCTCGAGGTCTGCCGCAGCGCGGTCGACAGGTTGTAGTGCTGGCTCTGGTGATGCACCACGTGCGCCGCCCACAGGATGGCCGACTCGTGGCCCATGCGGTGCAGCCAGTAGTAGCAGAAGTCGTAGAACACCAGCGCCAGCAGCCAGCCGTACCACGTCGTCCAGAAGTCGCGCGCGGCCTCCTGCGGAAACAGCGCCATCGCCGAATACACGGCCGTGTAGATGCCGATGCGCAGCAGCCCCGTGAGCACCGCGCTGATCTGGCTCAGCATGCCCAGGCCGATGCTGTTCACGGCGTCGGCGAGGCGGTAGGTGTCGTGCCCCGTGCCGCGTCGTGCGCGCACGCGACCGACCGCGAATTCAATCGCGATGAGCAGGAAGAAAACGGGAGTTGCGAGAACGATGATCTGGCCGGGGCGCATCGCGCGATTGTGGCGTTGCCGTCGGGCCATAAGTCATCGGGATGTCACGGAGGTGCCATCGTATGGTCATGCGGCAGTGGGAGCCTACCCGTCCATGCAACGCGACGACGCCTTCCTTCGTGCATGGCACGACACCGCGACCCGGGCCCTCGACCCCGAGGACGAAGATCGCGTGCGTCCACCCCTGCAATTCCGCACCCTCTGGATCTCCGACCTGCACCTGGGCACACCCGGCTGCCAGGCGCGTGCACTGCTCGACTTCCTCAAGCACACCGAGTGCGAGACCCTGTTCCTGGTCGGCGACATCATCGACGGCTGGCAGCTCAAGCGCCACTGGTACTGGCCGCAGGCGCACAACGACGTGATCCAGAAGCTGCTGCGCAAGGCGCGCAAGGGCACGCGCGTGATCTTCATTCCGGGCAACCACGATGAGTTCGCCCGCAAGTACCTGCATCACAACTTCGGCGGCATCGACGTGGCCGAAGAGTGGATCCACGAGACGGCCGACGGCCGCAAGCTCTGGATCATCCACGGCGACCTGTTCGATGGCGTCATCCAGTGCGCCAAGTGGCTCGCCTACGTGGGCGATTCGCTCTACGAGTTCACGCTCAAGCTCAACCGCCACCTCAACTCGCTGCGCGCGCGCATGGGGCTGCCGTACTGGTCGCTGTCCAAGTACCTCAAGGGCAAGGTCAAGCGCGCGGTGAGCTACGTGGGCGACTTCGAAGTGGCCGTGGCCCGCGAAGCCCGCAAGCGCGGCGCACAGGGCGTGGTCTGCGGCCACATCCACCATGCCGAGATGCGCGACATCGACGGCATCCTCTACTGCAACGACGGCGACTGGGTCGAGAGCCTGACGGCGCTGGCCGAGCATGCCGACGGCACGCTGGAAATCATCGACTGGGCGCAGCACATGCCCGTGCCGACAAAGGCTACGCCGCAGCGCGAAGCCGTCGCCGCCTGAGCCTGTCCGAGCAGGCCGGTCAGCCCTTGCGGCCGGGGTCGTTCGTCGTATGGCCGAGCTGCTCGCGCCAGGCGTCGTAATGCCGAAGCATGCTCTTGCCCACCTCGTCCATCCATAGCCACCAGTCCAACGCGAGGTTCTCGGGGCCGTCGGGTTCCAGTGGATTCTGGAAAAGGGTGGCGGGCGGTTCCGGCAGTTCGTAGTCGCACAGCCGTTCGACGCTGCTGTGCGGGAAGCCGGGAATAACAGGATTCACTGCGGTGCTCCTTCGAGGGCGGCGCGTTCTCGGGCGCCCGGAACAACTCCCGCACGCATTGGAGCAGGAACCGGAACGCCGACGTATCGGATTATCCCGAATGAAAACAAAAGTCCACGGAAAGCCGTAACTTTCCGGGTGCCATGCCACACGCGGCCACGTTCGTCCGATCCGACGATGCCGCACGCCCCCGCGGGCATCACACTCGGCCGGTGCATTTCTTCGACAGGAGACGACAAACACCATGGCCTGGGCACTCACGGCGGCGGAGACCGCATTCCGCGACGAGGTTCGAGATTTCCTGGCGCGTGAGCTGACGCCCGAACTGCGCGCGGCGGGCCGGCGCTGCTCCGGCATCTTCACCGACTACGAATACGGCAACCGCTGGCACCGCGTTCTTGCCAAGCGCGGCTGGAGCGTGCCGCACTGGCCGGTCGAGCACGGCGGTACCGGCTGGACGCCGATGCAGCACTACATCTTCGCGGCCGAGCTTGCAGCCGCCGATGCGCCGCCGCGCGCACCCATGGGCCCGGGCATGGTCGCGCCGGTGATCATCGCCTTCGGCACCGAGGCGCAGAAGCGCACGTGGCTGCCCGGCATCCGCTCGGGCGAGGACTACTGGTGCCAGGGCTACTCGGAGCCGCAGTCGGGCTCCGACCTGGCCTCGCTGCAGTGCAAGGCGGTACGCGACGGAGATCACTACGTCATCAACGGCACCAAGATCTGGACCACCCACGCGCAGTACGCCAACCGCATGTTCTGCCTCGTGCGCACCACCTCGGGCGGCAAGCCGCAGCAGGGCATCAGCTTTCTGTGCTTCGACATTCCCGCTCCGGGCATCACCATCCGGCCGATCATCAGCATCTCGGGCGACCACGAGCTGAACCAGGTGTTCTTCGACGACGTGCGCGTGCCGGCCGACGGACTCATCGGCGAGGAGAACCAGGGCTGGACCATCGCCAAATACCTGCTGCAGCATGAGCGCGGCGGCGCATGGGCGCCGATGCTGCGCGCGCGCCTGCGCCGGCTGAGCGCCGCGGCGGATGCAGCCTTTGCAGCTTCCGGCGGCGATGCGCACGAAGCCGACGACATGGCCTTGCGCCTCGCCGAAGCCGAGTGCGCCATCGACGCCCTCGAAGCCACCGAACTGCAATCGCTGCGCGCGCAGGCTCGCGGTGAGCAGCCGGGCATCCGCCCATCGATGGGCAAGGTGCTCGGCTCCGAGCTGCGCCAGCGGCTGACCGAGCTCGGCGTGGAAATCGCCGCCCACTACGCCGCCGCCGACCTGCCGCTGGACGACGGCCTGCATTCGGGCGAGCTGCCGATTCCCGAAGACGCCGTGTTCTCGATGTCGGCCTACCTCAACGACCGCGCGGCTTCCATCTACGCGGGCTCCAACGAAGTGCAGCGCAACATCGTCGCGGCGCATCTGCTCGCGAACTGAGGCCTGTCCATGAGCACCCTCACCGAACGCGACGACACCCTCGCGATGCTGCGCGACAGCCTCGCGCGCTACCTCGACGACAACCACGGCTTCGAGCAGCGGCTGTACGCGCTGCGCAAGGCTGACGATGCGCCTCCGCCGTTCTGGCAGGGCCTGGCCAGCGAGCTCGACCTGCTGGGCGCGGCGCTTCCCGAGTCGCAAGGCGGTCTCGGCGGCGGCATGGCCGCGCACCTCGCGATGATGGAAACACTGGGCGGCGCGCTCGCTGCCGAGCCGTATCTGTCGACGATGGTGATCGGCGCGGGCCTGCTGCAGCGCCACCCCGGCGCGCAGGCCGATGCGCTGCTGAAGCGCATCGTCACGGGGCAGGCCGTGCTCGCATTCGCGCACGGCGAGCCGCAGAGCCGGCATGACCGCGCGGACGTGCAGACCGAACTCGCGCGTGACGGAAACGGCTTTCGCCTGAATGGCCGCAAGGCCGTGGTGCACGCCGCGCCGTGGGCCAGCCACTTCATCGTGAGCGCGCGCAGCGGCGCCGGGCTTTCGCTGCTCGTCGTGCCCAAGGAAACAGCCGGCGTGCGCCTGCGCGCCTACCCCACCCACGACGGTGGCCGCGCCGCCGACATCGCCTTCGACAGCGTCCGCTTGCCCGCTGATGCACTGCTCGGTGCCGAAGGCAGCGCGCTGCCGCAGATCGAGCGTGCGCTCGACGAAGCCACGCTCGCCATCTGCGCCGAATCCATCGGCGTCATGCGCCGCCTGATGCGCGACACACTCGACTACGTGCGCCAGCGCAAGCAGTTCGGCGTGCCGATCTCCAGCTTCCAGGTGCTGCAGCACCGGCTGGCCGACATGCACATGGCGCTGGAGCAGGCAGCGGCGCTCACCGCGAGCGTCGGCGAGCACATCGACACGGCCGGCGATGACGAACGAGCCCGCGCGGTGTCTTCCGCCAAGGTCGCCGCCGCCAAGGCCTGCAGGGCCGTGGGGCAGGGCGCGGTGCAACTGCACGGCGGCATGGGCATGACGGAGGAACTGGCGGTCGGCCACTACGTGCGCCGCGCCACGCTCATCGAGGGCCAGTTCGGCCCGCCATCGTGGCACCTGCGCCGCGTGGCGAAGCTGCGCGCCGCCGCAACGTAGATGGCAATGTAGATATAGCGGCCCGCATTCGTCGCTTTGGACGATGCAGCCCCGCCGCCCTCGCGCCAAGATGCCTCCACACACAGGAGACAGACCATGGCAGGTCCACTGCAAGGCCTTCGGGTGATCGAGATGGCGGGCATCGGCCCCGGGCCCTTCTGCGCGATGCTGTTCGCCGACATGGGCGCGGAGGTTGTCCGCATCGAGCGCCCCGGCACGCGCACCGCGCCGCACGACATCCTCGCGCGCGGGCGCAGCACGCTGCAGGTCGACCTGCGCGCGGAAGGCGCGGCGCAACGCGTGCTCGACGCCATCGAGAAAGCCGACGTGCTCATCGAGGGCTTTCGCCCCGGCGTGATGGAGCGCCTGGGCCTCGGCCCCGCCGAATGCCATGCGCGCAACCCGCGCCTGGTCTATGGCCGCATGACCGGCTGGGGCCAGCACGGGCCGCTGGCGCACGCGGCAGGACACGACATCAACTACATCGCCATCAGCGGCGCGCTGCACGCCATCGGCCGTGCGGGCGAGCCGCCGGTGCCGCCGCTGAACTACGTGGGCGACTTCGGCGGCGGCGCGATGCTGCTGGCCTTCGGCATCCTCGCCGCGCTGCACGAGGCGAAGAACTCGGGCCAGGGCCAGGTGGTCGATGCAGCCATGACCGATGGCGCGGCGCTGCTGTCGGCCATGATGTACGGCTTCAAGTCGGCCGGCCAGTGGAGCAACCAGCGCGGCGAAAACATGCTCGACGGCGGCGCGCACTTCTACGACACCTACGCCTGCGCCGACGGCAAGTACGTGGCCGTGGGCGCCATCGAGCCGCAGTTCTACGCGCTCATGCGCGAGCGCTGCGGCATCGCCGACGACACCACCTTCGACGCGCAGATGGACGCCGACCGCTGGCCGCTGCTCAAGCTGCGCATGGCCGACGTGTTCCGCACCCGCACGCGCGACGAGTGGTGCGTGCTGCTCGAAGGCAGTGACGCCTGTTTCGCGCCCGTGCTCGACTGGGACGAGGCCCCGGAGCACCCGCACAACGTGGCGCGCGGCACCTTCGCCAACGTGGGCGGCGTGGTGCAGCCCGCGCCCGCGCCGCGCTTCAGCCGCACCGCGCCCGTGGTGCCGCCGGCCGTTGCGCGCGACGACGGCTCCACCGTGCTGTGCCGCTGGGGCGTGGCGGCGGATGCCATCGCCATGGCCCGCGGCGGCTGACCTCCCCCTCAAGACCGCAAGACAACAAAGGAAGACAACATGCCCATCGATTTCCGCCGCTCCTGGAGCGACGAAGACCTGGAGCTGTACCGCGACAACGTGGTGCGCTTCGTCGAGACCGAAGTGCTCCCGTACGACGAGGAGGCCCGCAAGCGCGGCCACGTGGGGCACGAGGTGTGGCGCAAGGCCGGTGCCCTCGGCCTGCTGTGCGCCGACATTCCCGAGGAATACGGCGGCGCGGGTGGCGACTTCCGCCACGAAGCCGTGGTCTACGAAGAGATGTCGCGCCGCGCCCTCACCGGCATGGCGACTTCGGTGCACGCCATCGTGGCGCACTACTTCCTCAACCACGGCACCGAGGCGCAGAAGCTCCATTACCTGCCGCGCATGGCGCGCGGCGAGCTGGTGGGCGCCATCGCCATGACGGAGCCCGGCGCGGGCTCCGACCTGCAGGGCGTGCGCACCCGCGCCGAGAAGACGAAGGATGGGAAGGACGGCGGCTACCTCATCAACGGCTCCAAGACCTTCATCACCAATGGCTACCTCGCTGGCGTGGTGCTGGTGGTGTGCAAGACCGATCCCACGCAGGGCGCCAAGGGCACGTCGATCCTCATCGTCGAGACCGAGGGCTGCAAGGGCTTTCGCGTGGGCCGCGTGCTCGACAAGATCGGCATGAAGGCGCAGGACACCTCCGAGCTCTTCTTCGACGACGTGCGTGTGAGCGCCGATGCTTTGCTGGGCGGTGTGGAAGGGCAGGGCTTCTTCCAGCTCATGAGTGATCTGCCTTACGAGCGCACCATCATCGGCCTGAGTGCGCTGGCCACCATGGAAGGCGCCTACCAGGCCACGCTCGACTACGTGCGCGACCGCAAGGCCTTCGGCAAGCCGATTGCCGAGTTCCAGAACACGAAGTTCAAGCTGGCCGAGATCGCCACGCAGATCAAGGTGGGCCGCGCTTTCATCGACCGCTGCGTGGAAGACCTCGTGGCCGGCAAGCTCGACACCGCCACCGCCTCGATGGCCAAGCTCTGGGGCTCGGAGGCGCAGGGCCGCGTGATCGACGAGTGCCTGCAGCTCTTCGGCGGCTACGGCTTCATGAACGAGTACATGGTGGCGCGCATGTACGCCGACGCCCGGGTGCAGCGCATCTACGGCGGCACCAACGAGATCATGAAGGAAGTGATCGCCAGGGCGCTGTGAGCCTTGGCGTGTTCAGTCACGACAACCGCCGGATCTCCGCCCGCGCAATCTCGCGGTGGGGGTACGACGGCGAGAGGCCGATGAACTGCGTGTACTTCTCGCGCGCCGCGTCGGTGTGGCCCGCGTCTTCCAGCTCCAGCGCTTCCAGCGTGAACTGGGTGAAGAGCCGGTTGGCATCGTTCTCGCGCGCCGACGCGGCCAGCGACTTGGGCTGCAGTTCAGGCTGCGCGGCGTAGATCTGCCGCTGCACTTCGATCACCTCGATCAGTGCGCGGCCGATGCGCTGGATGTTCTCGTCCACGGGGTCGAGGCCGGTGGCCCGCACATCCGCTGCGGCCTGGTCCAGCAGGTGCGAGGCCACGCGCAGCAACTGGTGGAGCTGCTTGTGCGTCATGGGTGGGCCGCTCCGCGCACGCAGCAGCTTTCGGGCTTCGCCGCTTCGGCGAAGCCGGTTTCGTGCGGGGCCCTCATCCGTTGTTCCGCTTGGCGCTGGATGCCGCCGCCCGTGCGCGCGGCTTGCGCTGCGAGGCTGGCTCTGTCGCCTGGGTTGCGGCTTCTTCCTCGGAACGCAGCTTCTCGCCGAGCTGGCTTGCCCGCTCGGCGATGGCCAGGCTCTTGGCCATTTCGGCGCCGTGCACCTTCACCGAGAACGCCTTGCTCACGCTGCCCTTGCCCGTGCTGTAGGTAATGGCCAGCCAATAGCCGGGATGGCTGGGGTTGGGCGTCTTGAAGTGAACGCCGCTCACACCGCTGGTGTTGTTGCGCCGGGTGATTTCCGATTTGGAGCGCTTGGCCGTGCGCGGCCCGGGCGGATGGGCCGACAGCCCCATGCGGATCGCCTCCTCGGCCGGGTGTATGCGCGCCAAGCCCGTCATGCGCTTGAGCTGCTGCGCGCGCTCCTGGATCGCCAGCGCCTGCGCGTCGTCGCCCAGATCCGCGACGGAGAAGTCGGTGCGAAGAATTTCGTCGGGTGCGATGTAGGTCTTGGCCATCCACGCCCGCACCCGGCCGCCCGGTGCGAGATGGTGGAACACGCCCGGCACGCCGGTGCTGTTGTTGGTGCGGTGTTTCTCGGCCCGTTCGCGGCGCGCCTGCGGCGGTACGCTGCGAACGATGAAGTCGCGCCAGTCCTGCGCGTGGAGCAGGGCCTGTTCCGCGCCGCCGTAGCTGGCCTTGCCGAACAGCCTGTGATGGCGAACGCCGTTGCGAACTATGGAAACCTCGAAACCCCAGGACCTGGAGTAGATGCCGTACATGGCTGCCGGGTTGGGGATACCTTTGGGCATTCTCGACGTGATGCTGCTGCTTTTGCACTCAGTTTTGCTGAGTCTGATGGGCTCCCCGATTCGCTCGTCGCTCATCGGCGCGCGCATTTCGCAGCTATTTTGGCTCAAGCGCCATGACGATTCCGCGGAAGCGGTCATGCCCGGGGCAATGTCGGGGACAGGGCGTGCGTTTTCACCGGCCCTCACGCGAACGAGGCCGGTTCCGGGAGACGGCACTTTCACTGCGGCGGCCTCGCCTCGGCGGTGGCCATGCCGTGCTGGCGAGCGCCTTGCTGGGCGCCCTGCCGGAAGGAAATGGTGAGCGAGTCGTTGGCGGGGGCGGTGCCCGACACCAGCTTCTGCTCGAGCTGGCGCTCGCGCTCCTCGATGGCCAGCAGCTTGGCCTTCTCGGGCCCGTGCTCCTTGATGGAGAAAGCCTTGCTCACACTGCCCTTGCCCGCGGTGTAGGTAATGGCGAGCCAATAACCCGGGTGGCCCGGATTGGGCGCCTTGAAATGCACACCGCTCACGCCGCTGGAATTGGTGCTGCGCCTGATCTCGGACTTCGAGCGCTTGGGTGCCAGCAGTTCGGAGTGGCTGGCCGGCGGGCTCTTGCGGATCGTTTCCTCAGCCGGATGCAGCTTCGCCAGCCCGGCCATGCGCTCCAGCTGCCGCTCGCGCTCCTCGATGGCCAGCGCCTGCGCGGCCTCGCCCACCAGATTCACGGGAAAGTCGGTGCGCAGGATCTCGTCCTGTCCGATATAGGTCTTGGCGACCCAGGCACGCACCCTGCCGCCCGAGGCGACCTGGCAGAACACGCCGGACACGCCGGTGGTGTTGTTGATCCGCAGCTTCTCGGCCCGGGTGCGCCGCGGCACTGGTGGCACGCTGCGCACCACGCCGTCGCGCCAGTCCTGCGCCTGCAGCAGCGCCTGCTCTTCGCCGCCGTAGCTGGCGCGGCCGAACTGCTTGTAGTAGCGCGTGCCATTGCGCACGATCGACACCTCGAAGCCCCAGGCACGAGGGTAGATGCCATACATGGCGGCGGGGTTGGGAATACCTTTGGGCATGGTGGCTTCGGCTTGCGTCGCTCTCTGTTGCTTGCGGTACCGCAGCATTCGGAAGGCGCGGTTCCTGAGAGGGATGCTAGGGATTGCGAGGCGGCCGGGGTATCACCGGAATCCGTAGTAATCGTGACTGCCGAAGTCACTGCTGAATAACAAAGTTCTACATCGAGGGCCGAGGCAGGCTGCTACCTGATCACCCCGAGCCTGCGCGCGATTGCCACCGCCTGCGTCCGGCTCTTTGCGTCCAGCTTCATGTTGATGTTGCGCAGGTGCGTGCGCACCGTGCTGTCCGACACGAACAGCTTCTCCGCCATTGCGTTGTTCGAGTAGCCCTCGGCAAGCAACTGCAGCACGCGGATTTCCTTGCGCGTCAGCGGCTCCTTCATGGCGTCACCGGCCGGCGCCTCTGCTTCGCCTGTTGCCGCCGGTCCCACGGCTTGCAGCAGCCGCTGCAGATGGTCCGCCAGGATCGGGTCGTTGGTGCTGCCGCTGCGCGCGCTCTCATGCTGCGCCGCCGCATACCGATGCACCAGCATTCCCACGGCCGGCCCTTCGTCGAGGATCAGCCGCATGAACCCTTCCTGGCTCGCCGTCTGCAGCACTTCGCCGAATTCATCGACAGCGGCGGCCACGTCGCCCACACGCTGCAGTGCCAGCGCGCGCAGCACCTTGAGCTTGAGCACGCGCCGGTTGCGGGCCGAGGCCAACGCGGCGTGCAACTCCGCGTCGAGCACGCCCAGCGCGCCGCGTGCGTCGCCGAAGGCGATCTCCCAGCGTGCCTTGGCCAGCGCGAGGTAGTCCAAGTCGTGCGCCGGAAGGCGCTGCCGCTGCTCGCGTTCCCACAGCGCGGGGTCGTCGGCGCGCAGCAGTTCGTCGTGCGATGCGGGCCCGTTGCCCTGCAGCAGCAGCATGCGCGAGCGTTCCAGCTTGGCGCCCGCCACCACGCGCGGCAACTGGCGGTGGTGGCCCAGGTATTCGAGCTCGGTCAGGGCCTGGAAGGCCGCGTCGATGTCGCCCGCATGGAAGGCGAGCCGAGAGCGCATCACGTGGCTCAGGATCATGTGGTCGGGCAGGCCCACGTCGCGCGCCAGCGGCAGGTACACGTTCAGCAGGTGCTCGGCCTGCACGAGCTGGTTGGTCTCGTACACGGCGCCTGCGTACAGCACGCCGGCCCATGCATTGCCGTGGCTGTGGTTGTACGACACCGCATGCGTCGAATCGACCGCCATGCGCAGCCGCGCGGTGGCCTGTCGCAGCCGGCCTTCATGCAGGTCGAACAGGCCCGCCAGCGACTCGGTGTACATGCGATTGAAGGTGCTGTTGCCCTGCTCGCGCCGAGCCACGTCGAGCAGGCGCCGCGCCTCCTGCTGGTCGCCGCGCACGGCCAGGATGTGGGACATGGCGTTGAGCAGCACGCTGTCGGCAAAGGCCAGGCCGGTGGGCAGGCGTGCCAGGCTCGGGCGGCCGGCTTCGTAGGCCTCGTCGTGCCGGTCTTGCATGGCCAGCAGCAGGGGCACGAGCGTGTGGGCGCTGGCGCGCACTTCGGCAATGGGGCTGTCGAGGCAGCCCGACTGCTCCAGCTGCCGCATCGCGTCCCACGGGCCGTGCGTGAAGCAGGTGGCCCACAGCGAGATGGGTTGCAGGAACGGGTGTTCGCGCAGCTGGTGTTCAGGAATGGCCGAGAACCAGCGCGCCAGCATGCGCATGCGGCCCTGTTCGAGGAACTGCGCCGCGTAGCTGTCGAGCAGGGTCAGCGCATACGGATGGTCGCCGCCTTCGATGGCATGGTCGATGGCGGGCACGGGGCGGTCGTGCGCTTCGTACCAGCCCGCGGCCGCGAGGTGCAGGCGCTCCAGCTCGCCGGGTTGCTCGCGCGCCAGTTGCGCGCGCAGGAAGTCGGCAAACAGGCTGTGATAGCGCCATGCATCGCCGTCGCCGCTCACGGGCGTGACGAACAGGTTCGACGCGGCCAGCTGTTCAAGGATGGCCGCGCAGTCCACGCGCGGGCAAAGCGCCTGGCACACCGAGGCGTCGAGCTGCCGCAGGATGCTGGTGCGCAGCAGAAAGTCGCGTATCTCCTGCGGCTGGTGCGCGAGCACGTCTTCGGCCAGGTAGTCGGCCACGGCGCGGTCGGAGCCTGAGAAGCGTTCGACAAAACCGCTTGCGGTGCCATGCCGCTCCAGCGCCATCGACGCAAGCCAGATCGCGGCCACCCAGCCTTCGGTCTTGCGGTGCAGCTGCGACAGCATGTCGGCCGGCAACGCCTGGGTTGCCTGGGCTGCCTGCGCCTGGCGCAGGCTGAAGAAGGCGCTGGTTTCTTCCAGGCTGAAGCGAAGGCGGTCGGTGTCGATCTCCATCAGTTGGCCGCGCGCGCGCAGTCGCCCCAGGCTCAGGTCGGGCAGGCTGCGCGAGCCGATCACGATCTGCCCGCGCCGCGGCAGGTGCTCGATGATTTCGCGTACCAGCCCCAGCACGGCCGGCTCCTGCACCCGTTCGAAATCGTCGAGAAACAGCGTGAAGGGCGAGTCGTGCGCGGCCAGCGCGGCCACAGCATCGAAGGGCGCATTGGCGAGTGGCTCTTCCACGCCCAGGCGCTGCACGGCCTCGGCCAGGCAGGCGAGAAAGCGCGAGACGTCGTTGTCGGCGCGGTCCAGCGTGAGCCATGCGGTGGCGATGCCTTGCGCCTCCATGCGCTCGCGGATCTGCGCCATGGCCGTCGTCTTGCCGAAGCCGGCCGGCGCTCGCACGAGCACCAGCTTCACGGCTGCCGAGGCGGTCTCCTCGCTGATCGCGGTGCGCAGCACCTGCGTGGCAACGAAGGCCGGGGGGTTGAGCTTGGTTTCGAGAATCCGGGGTGTGGGGGACTGCATGCGGTGCTGCTGAAATCCCGTCGTTTCCGACGATGTGTGCGGCTGATTCTGCTTCCTAAACTGGCTGTGGACAAACCCGTCAAGACACCTGAAGGACACCAGCAGATGCAACTCGATTCCAGCATTGCAGCCGTCGTCACCGGCGGCGCCTCGGGGCTTGGCGCCGCCACCGCGCGCCGCCTCGCCAGCCACGGCGTGAAGGTCGCGCTGTTCGACCTCAACGCCGAGCAGGGCGAGGCCCTGGCGAAAGAACTGGGCGGCGTCTTCTGCAAGGTCGACGTCACCTCCGAAGAACAGGTCGACGCGGCCTTCGCCAAGGCACGCGCGGCGCATGGGCAAGAGCGCGTGCTCGTCAACTGCGCCGGCACCGGCAACGCGGTGAAGACCGCGAGCCGCGACAAGGCCACGGGCGAGATCAAGCACTTTCCGCTCGCTAATTTCGACCGCATCATCCAGATCAACCTGGTCGGCACCTTCCG
This sequence comes from Variovorax nivicola, assembly GCF_051216475.1. NCBI lineage: Bacteria > Pseudomonadati > Pseudomonadota > Betaproteobacteria > Burkholderiales > Comamonadaceae > Variovorax > Variovorax nivicola. The sequence goes on from NZ_JBPJZK010000002.1 coordinate 46,608, forward strand.
CTGCATTGCCAAGTCGGCGGCCGGCATGCTCACGCTCGACATGCTGCAGGACGGCGAGCGCGGCGCCATCGTCAACACCGCCTCGGTGGCGGCGCAGGATGGCCAGATGGGCCAGGCGGCCTATACCGCGTCGAAGGCAGGCATCGTCGGCATGACGCTGCCGATTGCGCGCGACCTCATGAGCGAGGGCATCCGCGTGAACACCATCCTGCCGGGCATCTTCGACACGCCGCTGCTGCAGGGCGCGCCCGACAACGTGAAGGCCGCGTTGGCGGCGTCGGTGCCGTTTCCGAAACGGCTGGGCAACCCGGCGGAATACGCGACGCTGGCGGAGCTGATGATCACCAACGGCTATTTCAACGGCGAAAGCGTGCGGCTCGACGGCGCTATCCGCATGGCGCCGCGCTGAGCGGTTCGACCCTCCGCACGCTCGCGCACGGACATACCTCTAATGGGGGATGCGCAGGCGCGCACCTTCCGATTGAATTCGCAGCCAGAGGCAGCACGGTCGGGCGACGCATCGGCCGTACCAGGTGTCACTGGAGGGGAATTCGATGAGCGCTATCGACGAAGAGGTGACCAAGCGCCGTGCCGCGCTGGGTGATCCCGCCTTGGAGGGGGCGGAACGCAAGTGGGGGCTCGCGCTTTCGGGTGGGGGCATTCGCAGCGCAACCTTCTGCCTCGGCGTCTTCAGCGCGCTCGCGCGGCGAGGGGCGTTGCTGCGCTTCGACCTGATGTCCTCGGTGTCGGGCGGCGGCTATGCAGCCTCCATGCTCGGGCGGCTCTTCAGCCGGGCGCGCAATCGCGCGGACCTCGAGCGCATCCAGGACGAAGTCGGAAAGGCCGGGTCGAGCTGGTTCATCTGGTGGCTGCGCGCCAACGGCCGCTACCTGATTCCCCGCGGGCCGCTCGACCGCACCTTCGCGGTGGCGCTGTACCTGCGCAATCTGCTCGGCGTGCACGTGGAGCTGGGCCTGGTGTCCGTGCTGGCCGGGCTCGCGCTGGCCTTTGTGAATCTGGTGGTCTGGTGGGGCATGGCGGAAGTGGGGTACCTGCCCGGCATTGCGGGCTACTTCCAGTGGCTGGCCGAGTGGCTGCCGTCGTGGACCCCGGTGGTCTGGCTGGCGCTGCCGGTGATAGGGGCTTTCGTGCTGGTCCATACGTCGGCTTATTGGGCGGTGCCGTGGGTGGCGGCCACGCGCAAGAACGGCAATGTCTGGAGGATCTGCCTGGGCGCGCTGGTCGCGAGTGCCCTGCTGCTCGGGCTGGGCCTGAAATTCGGAGATATCCGTAGCGAGACCGGCGACGATCTCAGGAACTTTCTCTGGGGCGGTTTCGGCGTGCTGATCGCCGTCTGGTTCTTTGCCGTGCGCATGGCGGATGGCGTGTTGACGGAGTCCGAAGACCGCGGCACCCACCAGCCGCAGTCCGACAAGGCGCGGAACCTCTTGACGAACAAGCTCGCCATCAGTTTTCGTGTGCTGATCGTCGTGCTGGCGGTCGGCCTGGCCGACCGGCTCGCGTGGCATGTGGCGTTCCAGCAGATCGGGCTGGCGAGCGCGGGCATTTATCTCGCGATGGCAGCGGCAGTGTTGCGTGCGGTGCTGCCGCTGGCGTCGAGCCTGGTGCCGGGGCGGTCGACGTCGAAGGGCCTCATGGCCATTGCGCATCTGCTGGGCTATGTGATGGCCTTCCTGCTGTTCGCGTGGTGGGTGTCGCTGGTGTACAAGGCCGTGCTGGGCGGGCTGTTCGTGCCGCGCCAGGACCTGGCGTTTTCCGATGCATGGCGCATCTGGGGGCTGCTGCTGGTGCCGGCCGTGAGCTATCTCTGGTTCACGGGCAAGACGCCGGCGTTCCTGAACCTCTCGTCGCTGCATGCCTTCTACCGGGCACGGCTGATCCGCAGCTATCTGGGTGCGGCCAACGCGCAGCGTTTCGGCCAGCCTTCGGCGCAGGGCGCGTACGGGGTTCTGGGGGCGTTGGACTCCGTGCCGGCCGTGTTCCCGCCAAACCTGGACACCGCTTCGGTCAACACCATCGTTGCGGACGATGACGCCGATCTTGCGCACTACAAGCCGCAGGCCCCTGGAGGGCCGGTCCACCTGCTCAATGTGTGCCTCAACCAGACCAAGGACCCGAGGGGGCAGCTCTTCAACCAGGACCGCCGTGGCCTGTCGTTGACCGTGGCATCGGGCGGCTTCATGCGGGTGGGGCAGGAAGAGTGGAAAGAGCTGAAAGGCAGCGACACGCCGATGACGCTCGGCAGCTGGATGGCGGTGTCGGGTGCCGCCGTGGCACCGGGCCTGGGCAAGCTCACGCGCGGCGGGGTGGCTGCACTGCTCGTGTTCGCGGGCGTGCGGCTGGGCTACTGGTGGCGCCAGCCGGAGAAAGACAAGAAGCATTGGTCGGATTTCCTGACCAAGTCGTGGGGCCTGATGCGCGAGACGCTGGCGATCTTCGAGGGCAAGGAAGGCCGCGACTGGTTCATGACCGATGGCGGGCATTTCGAGAACACCGGCGCCTACGCGTTGCTCTCGGAGCGCGCGGAAGTCATCGTCGTAGTGGATTGCGGAGCCGACCCCGACTACACCTTTGGCGATGTCGAAAACCTGGTGCGCAAGGCGCGCATCGACTTGCAGGCCGACATCGAGTTCCTGCGGCCCCGGCGGGCACTGCCGGGCGAGGTTCCGCGCGGGCTGGCGTCGGAGCCCTCGGGCTTCTACGGTGCGCTGCACGCATTTGGCTCGCTGCAGGAGCTGGCCTCGAACGCGAGCAATGCCTGCCTGGCAGTGGCCCGGATCAACTACTCCGACAGGGACGGGGTTGTGGAGGTGGGGCCGAAGCTCAAGCGCGAGCGCGGAATCCTGCTGATCGTCAAGCCGAACATGTGCAAGGGCCTGCCCATCGATCTTCAGAACTTCAAGCGGGCGGCGCCAACCTTTCCCCAGGAAACGACCGCCGACCAGTTCTTCTCGGAGGCGCAATGGGAGAGCTACTTCCGGCTCGGGCAGGTCCTGGCGCATGACCTGAGCCCGGCATTCATCGAAGCTCTGCGCGCGGACTGCGTCAAGAACGAGCCAGCGCATTTCGTGCCGGACGACTGCTCGGTGGCTCTGTCGAGCGCTGCGCTGAACGGCGACGAAAAAACGGCGCGCGGGCGCATCATCGGCAGCGTGGGCGCTACGGCGGTGGGCGCGTCGATCGGGTTGGGCGCGGCGGCGACGCTGGGTGTGTCCGCGTGGCAGGCGATCGACAGTGTGAAGGTGGGGAGCGCCAGCCGCGTGGACAGGGAGCGCAAGGCGCTCGATGAACTGAGCGATCTCTGGAGCAAGCTGCCTGCGGCTCTTCCTGCGAATGCCAGGCCGACGCAGGTCGCTCCCCAGCTCGAGGCGCTGGCCAGCGAACTCCTCAAGACCGCGGACACGCTGTGCCCGGTCGGCGAGGTGGATTGGTTCAAGCGCTCCGAGCTGGCCAGGCGCATCTACGCGGACACCCTCAGCGAGTGCCGCAAGGTGGTGCCCTATGTCTTTTCTCGCGCTTGCAAGGGGCTTGTGGAGGCAGAGCATCCGGAGGCGCAGAGCAGGCTTGCCGTCTGCCTCAAACAGGAGCCGGGCAAGACTTCCAAGGAGCCGCTGCCGCGCTATTGGGGCTATGACTATTCGGCCGCGGCGCCGCTCGATGGCATGCACCTTTGCAGCCCATTCCGCGCCGAATTGCTTAAAGCCCGCAATCGGTATCTGGCGGATTACGGAGAGGCCGACGATCAGAGCGCTTCACCGTCCGGGAAGGATGCAGGAGCGTCGGAATCGAACGACCTTGGCGCGCGACGCGCATGTCCCAAGGTAGAGGCGACGCCAGCCGGGGCCCCGCCGCCGGCGGTTTCTCCTGCCGCGATTCCACCAGCACCAGCTGCGTCGTCGCCCGCACCTGCCGCATCGTCGCCTTCTGTTGCACCACCAGCGCCAGTCGCTCCCGCTGCGACGCCTGGCAGCGAGGCCGCGAGGAGCGAGTCCTGCAAGGGCGAGAGGGTCTACATCCAGATTTACGACGGCAGCCAGAGAGACAGCGTACGTACCTATCGTGAGCGTTGGCAGCAAATAGGCGCCAGCGTGCCGCCGATCGAAGACGTCACGGAGTCGGCGCGCAAGAACAACCTCCCGCCGCCGAGGCAGGTGAGCCAGCCCACGGTGCGCTATCACGACAAGGCGTCGATCGGTTGCGCCTACGCGCTGCTTCGCGAGGTGGGCTACCCCAATTGGCTCGTGGAACAGCTGTCCCCCCGACTCAAGCCGAGCAATCGCACCATCGAGGTCTGGATTCCGACCTCGGCGTCATTGCCCGCGAAGTAGGGGTACCCAAAACCGTCCGTTCCGACGACGCCGCGCCGCGGCGCGGCATCAACAATGCTCCGATCTGCCGTACTGTGATCACGCAACCGGAGAATTTCCATGCCCGAAGCATTCATCGTCGCCGCCGCACGCACCGCCGGAGGCCGCCGCAACGGCCGCCTCGCCGGCTGGCACCCGGCCGACCTCGCCGCGCAGGTGCTCAACGCCCTGGTGGAACGCACCGATGCCGACCCGGCACTGGTCGAGGACGTCATCATGGGTTGCGTCGACCAGGCCGGCGAGCAGTCTTCCAACATCGCGCGCAACGCGGTGCTGGCGTCGAAGCTGCCCGAATCGGTGCCGGCCACGTCGGTCGACCGCCAGTGCGGCTCTTCGCAGCAGGCGCTGCATTTCGCGGCGCAGGCCGTGATGTCGGGCAGCATGGACATCGTCATCGCCGCCGGCGTTGAAAGCATGACGCGCGTGCCGATGGGCATGCCCGTCACGCTGCCGCTGAAGAACGGCCTGGGCTTCTACGTGAGCCCGCTCATGGCGCAGCGTTATCCCGACGTGCAGTTCAGTCAGTTCACCGGCGCCGAGATGATCGCGAAGAACTACGGCATCGAGAAGGACGAGCTCGACCGCTACGCGCTCGAAAGCCACAGGCGCGCCATTGCCGCCACCCAGGCCGGCCTTTTCGAACGCGAGATCGTGCCGATTGCGGTGCGCATGGCCGACGGCACGGAGCCCGGCGAGCTGCACACCACTGACGAGGGCATTCGCTACGACGCCACGCTGGAGAGCATCGCGGCCGTCAAGCTCATTGCCGAAGGCGGGCGCTGCACGGCCGCCACCGCCAGCCAGATCTGCGACGGCGCGAGCGGCCTGATGGTTGTGAACGAGCGCGGCCTGAAGACGCTGGGCGTGAAGCCGCTCGCACGCATCCATCACATGAGCGTGATGGGGCACGACCCGGTGATCATGCTGGAGGCGCCGCTGCCCGCCACGCAGCGCGCACTGAAGAAGGCGGGCATGAAGATCGAGGACATCGACCTGTACGAAGTCAACGAGGCCTTTGCACCGGTGCCGCTGGCCTGGCTGCAGACGCTGGGCGCCGACCCGGCCCGGCTGAACGTGAACGGCGGCGCCATCGCGCTGGGCCACCCGCTGGGCGCCTCGGGCACCAAGCTGATGACCACGCTGGTCCACGCGCTCGGCCAGCGCGGCAAGCGCTACGGCCTGCAGACCATGTGCGAAGGCGGCGGCATGGCCAACGTGACCATCGTCGAGCGGCTCTGAGCGCGGCGCGCCCGCGCTCCTGGCGGGGATTGCCGATGCCAACATAATCGGCCCCCATGGGCCCGTCGCCATCCATCCTCGATCCCCGCTCCGTCATCCTGCTGGCCGGGGTCATGGGCGCCGTGATGGCGCTCGTGCTGTTCTTCATGCGGCGCAGCTACCCGCCCACTATCAAGGGGCTGGACGAGTGGTCCCAGGCGCCGCTCATGGCGTTCGTGAGCACCATGCTGTTTGCAGCGCGCGGCTTCTTTCCGGACTTCCTCACGATCGTCGTCGCCAACTTCGTGCTGTACCAGGCTTGCATCCTGTACTACGCGGGCAGCCAGAAATTCTTGCTCGGGCGCCGCGACACCCGGGGCTGGACGCTGTTGAACGGTTTCCTGGCGCTGGCCATGTTCTGGTTCAGCAGCGTGAAGCCCGACTTCGAGACCCGCCTGCTGCTCATTACCCTGGCGGTGTCGGCGCTGTTCTTCTTCCACGCCCAGCTGTACATGCGCCACAAGGGCCGGGTGTTCGGCAAGCAGCTGATGATCGGCCTGCTGCTGGCGCAGGCGCTGGTGGCCGGCCTGCGTTTCGTGTCGGCAGTGGCGGGGCTCGCGGGCAGCAGCCTGATGGACGGGACGTGGATCCAGGCGCTCTACATCAGCATGTACTCGTTCACCGTGCTGCTACTGTCCATCGCCGTCATCCTCATGGCCACAGACCGGGTGCACACCGAGTTCGAATACCTGGCCACGCGCGACCCGCTTACCGGCGCGCTCAACCGGCGTGCGCTGCTGGACGCCTGCGGCGCCGTGTTCGCCTCGGGCCGTCGGCGCATGGCGCTGCTGATGGTGGACCTGGACCACTTCAAGGACATCAACGACCGCTTCGGCCACCAGATGGGCGACGCGGTGCTGCGCGAGGCCGTCGGCCGCATGCAGCGCGCCATCGGCGACAAGGGCCTGCTCGGGCGTTATGGCGGCGAAGAATTCGTGGTGCTGCTGCCCGATGTTGGCAAGACCGAGGCGATGGAGATCGCCGCGCGCCTCAAGCAGAACATCGACGAGCCGTTCCCGGCCGATTCACCGATGGCCGCTGTCGGCTCGATGGCGGTGAGCATCGGCGTGGCGGCCAGCGAGAGCGGCACGGGTAGCACAGGCGTTGACGATGTGCTGGCGCTGGCCGATGCCGCGCTGTATCGCGCGAAGGCGATGGGGCGGGATCAGGTGATTGCTGCGGCCTGAGGGTTGTTGTCAGCGCCGCACCGCGCCGCTCGCCAGCACGATTCCCGGCACCACCAGCGCCAGGGCCAGAAGCACCGCACCGGTCACAGGCTCGTTCATCCAGACCGCCGCGCCCAGCGTGGTCAGCACCGGCACCAGCGCTGCCGAGAGCGACGCGCGAGGCGCGCCGAGCCGCGAGACGGCCACCATGTAGACCACCAGCCCGAGCACTCCCGCGGCCACGCCTTGCGTCGTGGCCTGCAGCGCGACATCGGACCATGGCGCGCTGAGCAGCAATCGCGGCGCGCCGGCGATCGACAGCACAGGCAACAGCAGCAGCGCCGACCATCCGTTCACGAACGCCGCGCCCTGCCACGGCGTGAGCCCGCAGTGCGCGAACGCGAGAGAGTGCACGGCCCACAACATGGCCGCCGCAAGAAAGAGCAGATCACCACGCCAGTCGAGCGAGCCGCCGCGAAAGCTCCCCGCAGCGAACAGCGCCATGCCGATGGCGATGCAGGCCAGCCCAACAAGCCTGAGGCCCTCGACCTTGTGCCCCTTGTGAAGCCACGCGCCGATGGCTGTGAAGAGCGGCAGGCTGCCCGCCATGAAGATGCCCATGTGGCTCGCGGGCGCCCATTGCGCGCCGGCCAGCACCAGCAGCCCGAAGGGCAGGCCGCCGCCGATGACGAGCAGCGCGAGCACCAGCAGCGAGGCCTTCGGTGCGATGCGCTTGCTGCCGAACCAAAGCGGCGCGAGCAGCAGTGCGGGAATGCCGTAGCGCATCAGCGCCAGCTCCATCGGCCCGAGCGTGGTGGTCACGCCGTGGCGCGAGACGAGTTGCCAGGCGCTGCCGATGAAGGCTGCGGCCAGCGCGGCGAGCAGGCCGGCGGAGAGATTGCGATCCATCATCGCGGCGAGTCTCGCGACCGCGCCGCGCGGCGGCTATCAAATTCGTGCGCTGCCGACGAGCATGCGGCGGGCTTCGCCCAGCGTCACGCCCACTTCGCGGCGGAACACCGCGCCCAGGTGGCTCTGGCTGCAATAGCCGAAATCGTGCGCGATGCCCGCGAGGTCGCTGTCGCCATCGACGAGCCGCTCCATGGCTGCTGCGAGCCGAAGATGCTGGCGGTACTGATGAAGGCTGAGGCCAGTCTGCTGCCGGAAGCTGCGCGCCAGATGGAACGGCGAGCGCGAGACCGCATCGGCCACTTCGTGCATCGAAAGCTTCGCGTTCCGGTCGGCGGTTTCCGCGAGCAGCCGCTTCGCGCGCATGACTGCGCCCGTCAATGGCAACTGCCGGCGCGACATGCCAAGTTCATCGACCAGTGAAGCGATGGCACTTGCACCGGCATCGCCTGCGCGCAGTTGCTGCTGCGCCGCATGAACCCGGTACAGCGACCGTGGCGACAGGAGGCAGAACACAGGTGCTGCATCGGCGCGAGACGGCCGGTGCCGGCTCACGACCATGCTGTGCCGGGCCGCGTGCGCCACCGGCCGCAGCTGATAGACCATGGCGTCGCAGAACTGCATGGCGGTCAGTCCGTCGACCAGCCAGGTGCCGTCGCCTGAGCGCACATCGAGCACTGTGCGGCCTACCGGGAAGATGATGCGCCGCGATTCCAGCGTGTAGGGCCTGCTCCATTCGGGCCCCTGATGCGTGTGGGAGCGCACGTGCTCCACGGTGAACTCGTGTCCGGCGTAGAGGAGGGTGCGTTCCTGGGGCATGGCGGCATTCTGCGCGCGCGCATGATTGGACAGCCGCCGATTACTCGTCGCCCCAGCGCCAGCGCGGCGGCTCGCCCTTGATCCAGCAGACTGCGGCAAACGCGATGGTCAGGCTTGCGACGGCCGTGAAGAACAGCAGGGGTTCCTGCCCGGGGTGGATGGACCACACCGCCGTCACCAGCAGCACAACGTACACGGCCGCCACCACCCAGCCTTGCCAGCATGTGGGCAGGCCCCAACCCCAGCCGTAGCGTTTGGCGGGAAACCAGTAGGGGTGCTCTTGCATCACATCTCCTCGTTGAATGGCGGGATTCTGTCCGCCTTGCCTGAAGAGTTCCTGAGCTTCTGCCTCATGCAAACGGGTAAGGCCCTTCCATCTTCCCGATGTGGCTCACATGGCTCACCATGCCGTGTGCTTCGTTCCACAGGTGCAGCATGCAGCCCGGCCGGCCCATGTAGGAGGCCGGTGCTGCACCCGCGGCCAGCTGCAGCGCGATCTCGGTCGTGCTGCTCGGGCACGAACACACGACCGTCCCCGCCCAGCGCCGCAGCATGGTGCGGTGCACGTGGCCGCACAGCACCAGCTCGATGTTGGGGGCGCTGCGCACAATGGCTTCGAGCGGCGCCGTGTCCATGTAGCGGTACGTATCCATGTAGGGAATGCCGCTCATGAAGGGCGGGTGATGCAGCATCAGCAGTGTCGGCTTGATGCGGTCGGCTTCGAGCGTGCGCTGCAGCCACTCCAATCCTTGCGCATCGATGCCGCCGTGATGAAGACCGGGAATGCACGAGTCCAGCGCCACGATGCGCACTGGGTGGTCGTCGATGCAGTAGTGCAGCGCGCCTTCGGCCGGCAGGTACGCATGGTCCGCGAAGGCTGCACGAAAGTTCTCGCGGTGGTCGTGGTTGCCGGGAATCACGAGGTACGGAATCGTCAGCTTCGCGAGCAGGCGCCGCACCTGCGCGTATTCCTCGGGCTGGCCTTCGTCGACGAGGTCGCCGGTCAGCAGCAGCAGGTCGGGCTTACGGTCGAGCGCGTGCACGTGGTCGATGGCTTCCTCGAACATGCGGTTCGAATCGGCCACGCCCTGGTAGAGCTGGCCGGCTGGGCGGATGTGGGGGTCGGAGATCTGTGCGATGAGCATGCCGCATCATCAAGCACGATTCGTTCCCCGCTGGATTCAGATGCCGACGAACTCGGCCACCTCGGCCAGCGGCGCGCGCTCGGTCACCAGCGCATCGAGCGGCCGGCTGCGGTCGGCATAGCCGATGGACATGCCCGTGAACAGCATGCGCTCGGGCGGCAGCGCGATGAAGCGGCCGATGGTCTGCGGGTAGATCGCCCAGCACTCCTGCGGGCAGCTGTCGAGCCCTTCGCCGCGCAGCAGCAGCATCACGTTCTGCAGCATCATTCCCAGGTCGGACCACTGCGGTGGGCCCATGCGGCGGTCGACGCTGCAGAACAGCGCGAGCGGCGCGCCGAAGAACTGGTAGTTGCGCGCAAACCATTCGCGGCGCGCGGCCTTGTCTTCGCGCGGAATGCCCAGGCGCGCATACATCGCCTCGCCCACGGCGAAGCGGCGGTCGCGGTACGGCGCGACAAGCTCGCGCGGGTAGATGTCGTACTCGCTGCCTTCGCCGGTGGGCGCCTCTTGCACGCGCGTGCGCATGATCGCCTTGAGCTCGGTGAGTTTTTCTCCGCCCACCACATGCAGATGCCACGGCTGCAGGTTGCCGCCCGAAGGCGCGCGCAGCGCCTGCTCGACGACGCGGCGGATGACATCGCCGGGCACCGGCGTGTCGAGAAATTCGCGCACCGAGCGGCGGGTGGCGATGGCGTCCTGAACGTTCATGCAAAAGTCCTCTTGAAGGGCCATGCTAGGGGCAACCCTCGAACGACCTCAATCGTCTGTTCCGACGATGCGGCGCTGAGTGGCGGCTGCCTAGCATCGCCCCAGCGTACAGGAGACAAAACATGTTCGGATTGATGCAAGACCGCCCGCTGCTGATCTCGTCGCTCATCGACCACGCAGCGACCTTCCACCCGCACGCCGAAGTCGTGGGCCGTACGGTGGAGGGGCCGGTGCACCGCACCAACTACGCGGAGATACAGCGCCGCGCCAAGCAGGTGGCCAACGCGCTGAAGACGCTTGGCATCGAACCCGGCGACCGCGTGGGCACGCTCGCGTGGAACACGTATCGCCACCTGGCGCTGTACTTCGGCGTGTCGGGTTCGGGCGCGGTGCTGCACACCGTGAACCCGCGGCTCTTTCCGGAGCAGATCGACTACATCGTCAACCACGCCGAAGACAAGGTGCTGTTCTTCGATGCAAATTTCGCTCCGCTGGTCGAGAAGCTCGCGCCCGGCCTGAAGTCGGTGCGCGCCTTCATCGCCATGACCGACCGCGCGCACATGCCGGCCATCGATGTGCCTAACCTACTGTGCTACGACGAACTCATCGGCGCGCAAAGCGAGACCTACGCTTGGCCAGAGTTCGACGAGCGCACCGCCTCGTCGCTTTGCTACACCTCGGGCACCACCGGCAACCCGAAGGGCGTGCTGTATTCGCATCGCTCCACGGTGCTGCACTCGCTGATGGAGTGCGCGCCCGACACCTTCGGCGTCAACTCGCAGATGACGCTGCTGCTCGCGGTGCCCATGTTCCACGCCAACGCATGGGGCATGCCCTACGCGGCCGCGATGACCGGCATGAAGCTGGTCATGCCCGGCCCGCACATGGACGGACAAAGCCTGTACGAGCTGATGCGCGACGAGAAGGTCGGCTTCTCGCAGGCCGTGCCCACCATCTGGCTGATGCTGTTCCAGTACTTCGATGCGCACCCCGAAATCGACACGCGCGCCATCGGCCTCAAGCGCATCGGCGTGGGTGGCGCGGCCACGCCGCGCAGCATGATCGAACGCTTCGAGCGCGACTTCGGCGCCGACTTCGTGCAGGGCTGGGGCATGACCGAGACCAGCCCCATCGGCGTGATCGGCAACCTGCTGCCCAAGCACCTGTCGATGCCGAAGGAAGAACAGATGCGCGTGAAGATGCGCCAGGGCCGCGGCGTGTGGGGTGTGGAACTGAAGATCGTCGGCGAGGACGGCCAGCGCCGGCCGCACGACGGCAAGGCCTTCGGCCATCTGCACGTGCGCGGCCCATGGATTGCGAGCGGCTACTTCAAGAGCGAGGGCGGCCCGGTGCTCGACGCCGAGGGCTTTTTTCCGACAGGCGACGTCGCCAACATCGACGAAGACGGCTACGTGCAACTGGTCGACCGCGCGAAAGACGTCATCAAGTCGGGCGGCGAATGGATTTCTTCCATCGACCTCGAGAACGCGGCGAGCATGCACCCGGCCGTGGCCGAAGCAGCGGTGATCGGCATCGCGCATCCGAAGTGGCAGGAGCGTCCGCTGCTCATCGTGGTGAAGCGTGCGGGCGCGGAGGTGACGCGCGAGGAACTGCTCACTTTCCTTGCGCAGCGCGTCGTGAAGTGGTGGCTACCGGAAGACGTGGCTTTCGTCGACACGCTGCCGCATACAGCCACCGGCAAGTTGCTCAAGACCAAGCTGCGCGAGCAGTTCAAAGGTTACGTTGCAACGACATCTGTTTGACGGTTTGATGACTTGTTCGATATTTCTGTGGACAACTCTGTGAGTTGTGGGTGGAGGCGCAGAGGCGAAGCGAGGATTGGCGTGGCTTCCCACCACGTTGCCTGTTGAATAGGCAGCCCTTCGATGGGGGAGGTCGAAAGGCATAGGGTGGGCGCGTATGTATACAAATAAGGGGGGCGGTCGGCGTCGACTCCCTCCTATAACTGGACACCGCGAAACTATCTGGTGCCCCGCGCCAGCTGAGCCCGCCCGAACGGCGTGATGCGCCGGATCACTGCCAGTTCCTGTGGCTCGCTGCTGTCCTTCCACGCCAGCACCGGGCTGATCGCGGCATCGACGAACCCGGCCTGCTTCAGCGCCTCGATGCAGTTGATCTCCTGCGCGTCGTCCACGCGAAGCGGGAATGTCGAACGCTCGATCATGCGCAGGTAGTGGAGCGGTTCGATGCCCGTGCGGGCCGGCTTCGGTGGTGCGTCAGTGCTGCCGTTGCGGCCGCGCAGGTTGTCGATCTCGGCGTGCCCCTCGTCGGTGATGCAGACCACCAGCGCCGCCTGCGCCAGCCTGTAGCTGCCCCCGGTGTCGAAAGCCGGGTCGATGGCTGCCTCGATCAGGCCGGTTGCTTTCAGGACGGAGACGCGTCGCACGTCCTGCGGGTCCGTCACGTGCATTGGCAGGCGAGCATGTTCCAACTGGAGAAGGTAACTGAGCGGCACCGAAGATCCCCTGTCTACGTTTTCCCCGGCCGTCAATGCCGCGTCATGCCGTCCAGCCAAAGCAGGGGCAGCAAGAACGCCCCCCGACTTCCTGGACAACTCATGCGCCCCGGGACCAATCCAGCCCGTGAGGGTGTTGGTCGGGAAGGGTGTGAATTGTGAATATTTGTCAACAATTCTTGTAGGACGGCCGGTGGAGCGCCATCACCGAAACAGGGTATTTCCTCTGGCTAGGTTCTGGGGTTTCAGGAATGGCTGCGTTGGCGGGGCCGCCAACTCCTGGGCAGTCTGCGCGTAGGCGAATCTTTTCTTGTTGGCAAAACCGTTGGACCGGCGTGCGTAGCCGTTCGTCGGCAAAACCTTCCACCCGGTCAGTGGTTCGTCAGAGCGATTGGAAACAATTGTTACGTCTGATTGAGATCCCGCACCGCCCGTCCTGGCGCCTGCGGAGCCCACGCAAGCGGATGGTCCATGAATTTGTCGCATCGCCAGCAGACCGGTTTCACGCTCATCGAGTTGATGGTTGTGATCGCGCTCGTCGCCATCCTGACCATGCTCGCCACGCCTTCGTTCGTCAGCCTGATCCAGAGCAATCGCGTGAGCGCGGAGGTGAACGCTTTCACCGGTGACCTGGAGTTTGCGCGCTCCGAAGCGATCAAGCAGGGCGTGCCGGTGAGTGTGTGCGCCTCGTCGAACGGCACGAGCTGCCTCGGGGCGAATACCTGGCAGAGCGGGTGGATCGTGTTCTCCGATCTGGACGGCTCGGGCACGGTGACCACCGGCGACATCGTGTTGCGCAAGCGACCGGCCTGGTCAGGCGGCGACACATTTTCCGCGGCACCTTCGATCACCGCGGTGACCTTCAGCCGCGATGGCTTCGCCAACCTGCCGGTGGCGAGCCCCACCGCGTCGATCCTGCTGGCACTGCGCACGGAACCGGTGAACGCGGCGGCCACGCGCTGCGTATCCATCAACAGGGTGGGACATGAGACGGTGCTGCAAGGCGGCAAGGGAGCATGCGCATGAAGACCGCGACCTTGCACCGCACCTCGGGCTCACTGGGCTCATCGGGCTTCTCGCTGCTGGAAGTTCTGGTGGCGCTGGTGATCGTGTCGCTCGGGCTCATCGGGCTGTCGAAGATGCAGGCCGCGGCGTTGTCGAACACGCAGAACTCGCGTGCGCGCGCGCTGATTGCGCTGCAGGCCTCCAGCCTTGCGGAAGCCATGCACGGCAACCGCGGCTTCTGGGCAGCAGGCACCGCGCCGGCCAGCGTGAGCGCCACGGGCACCACGGTGACGGACGCCTCGGGCATCCTGAGCGCGACGGTCGATTGCAGTCCTGCGGCCACTGCGACCTGCACGCCCGCGCAACTGGCGGCCTACGACCTGCAGACATGGATGGCCGGCATGAATGCGCGCTTTCCTTCGTACGCGGCAACCATCCAGTGCACCACGGCCATCGGTACGCCGATCAGCTGCGTGATCAACCTGAACTGGTCCGAGAAGTACATCGCGGTCAACCGCACGACGGCCGCCGCGCTCGGCGCCGCGCAGACCGCCTCGACCCTGCAATACAGCCTCTACGTCGAACCATGAACCGCCACACGCTTTCCCCGATGAAGCGCTCGCGCCGCCAGGACCGCGAGCACGCCCAACGCGGCCTCGGGCTGGTCGAACTGATGGTCGCGCTTCTCATCGGCCTGTTCCTGCTGGCCGGGCTGGGCGCGTTGTTCCTGAACATGAAGCAGGCCTTCACCTCGCAGGACCAGCTGTCGCAATTGCAGGACAACGAGCGGCTGGTGCTCACGGTGCTGACAACCACGGTGCAGGCCGCGGGCTACTACCCCGACCCGCTGGTGAACACACCCGCCACCGACCTGCCGGCAGCGACAGGGGCCGGCTATGGCAGCTTCGCGGCGGGGCAAGGCGTGGTGGGGCTGACCGGCAGTTCGGGTGCGAGCGACACCATTACTTCACGCTACGTCACGGCCAGCGGCGACGGCCTGATGGATTGCCTGGGCAACGTGAACCCGGCCGCCTCGGGCGCCAACAAGCTGGTGATGAACACCTTCACGGTCAGTGCGGCCAACGAACTGCTGTGTTCCACCGACGGAGGCACGACGACCACGCCGCTGGTCGGCGGCGTGACCTCGCTCAAGGTTCTCTATGCCACCGACACCGCGGGCGACGGCACCGCGCTGCAGTACCTCGACGCCGCCGCCGTGACCTCGCATTCATGGTGGCCGCAGGTGCGCACGGCACGCATCACCGTCACGCTGGCCAACCCCTTCGCCGCCCAGCCGGGCCAGCCCGCCAGCGTCGCCTGGACGCAGGTCGTCAACCTGATGAACAAGACATGAGCATGCTCGCGCGCACGCCGCTTTCTTTTTCGCCATTCGCTGCGTCGTTGCCGCTCGCTCGCTCGCGCGAGCGGGGCTTCGTGCTGATCGTGGCGATGCTGTTTCTCATCGTACTGACGGTGCTCTCCGTCAGCATGTTCCGCAGCTTCAACCTGCAGGAGCGCATTGCCGGCAACACGCGCGAGAAAGAGCGTGCGGTGGAAGCCGCGCAAAGCGCACTGCAGTACGGCGAGTGGTGGCTGAGTCAGGGCAACGGCAGCACGGGCACGGCCTGCTCGGGCGTGCTCAACGCCAACACGCTGGCGCAGATGCAGGTGTGTTCGAACATGCTGGCCAAGCCCGCCACCTTGCCCTGGTCGGCGCGTGCCGACTACCTGCCACCCAACATGACGGTGGCCGCGGGCGGCGGCGTCGCGGCCAGCGGCGACATCAACTACAACGCCAAGCCGGGTCTGAGCATCGGTTACCTCGGGCTGTCTCCGGACGGCAAGTCGCTGCTCTACCAGGTCTCGGCTTTCGGGTACGGCGGCAGCACCACTGCGGCGGCCGTGGTGCAGAGCACCTACCAGGTCACTGGCGGCAACAAGCCGCTCGACCAACCTTGAGGGAAGACGGGCATGAAACGTTCGCGGAAATTCCTGGGCGCGCTGCTGTGCGTGCTCGCCGGTGCGCCCTGGGTGGCGCATGCGCAGCTGATCATCAGCGACACGCTCACGGGCACGTCGTCGTCCTATGACTGGAAGGCGCTCAACGGTGCCTGCCTCACGGCAGGCAACGACACCGGGTCCATTCCGGCGTGTATCGGCAAATTGACCTATTACACAGGCAAGAATTCGTTGCTCGTGGGCGGCACCACGGGGCGCCTGCCCGACGCCGTGGGTTCCGGCGCGCTGCGCCTGACCAACGGCGACACCACGAAGGGCGGTTCGAATGGCGACAACCAGACCGGTGCGGTGGTGTCGAACTTCACCTTCCCGACCAACGAAGGCCTGCAGGTGACCTTCACCACCGTCACCTACGGCGGCGACGGCGACAACGGCACTGGTGCCGATGGCATCAGCTTCTTCCTGGCGGACGGCTCGAAAGACCCTTCGGTCGGTGGCCTCGGCGGCAGCCTGGGCTACAGCTGTTCCAACGTGAACAGCCAGTACGAGGGCGTGGTGGGTGGCTACCTCGGCATCGGCATCGACGAGTACGGCAACTTTTCCAACCCCGGCGACAACACGAGCACGGGGCCGGGCTTCAAGGCGGGCCGCATCAGCGCGCGAGGCGCGGGCGACATCACCTGGGCATCGCTGCATGCGCTCGACCCGACACACTATCCGTCGGCGCTCACTGGTGACCAGCAGATCGCCGCGGTCAAGGCCACGTGCAAGTCCGGCAAGGTGATGGACTACAGCATCACCACCACCACGACCTGCAACAGGAAGGGAGCGAATTGCACGACCACCACCACGGGGCCCAGCGGCAACGCCACCTCGACCTCGCTGCTCGACTACCCCCTGCTGCTCAACGGCACCGCGTACAGCGACCTGCCCTCGGGCGTCTCCATCTCCAACCAGCAGGGCGTGAACAAGCCGCTGCGTGGCAGTGCGACGCCGATCACCTACGGCCTGCAGGTCACGCAGGACGGCCTGCTGAGCCTGTCGTACAGCGTCAATGGCGGCGCCTCGCAGACGGTGATCAGCAAGCAGTCGATCACGGCTTCGAACGGGCCGTTGCCCTCGTCGTTCCGCTTCGGCTTTTCAGCCGGTACCGGCGGCTCGAGCAACGTGCACGAGATCACCTGCTTCAAGGCGGCACCAGTCAACCAGTCGAGCAGCTCGGCGGGCACCAACGTGCAGCAGTCGGCGCGCGTGGAGGCTGGCACGCAGGTGTACCTGGCCTACTACCACCCCACCAACTCATGGGGGGAAATGACCGCACAGGATCTGGTGAGCGACCCGACCACGGGCATCGTCTCGATCAACCCGATCGCGAACTGGGATGCCAGCTGCGTGCTGACTGGCGGCACCTGCCAGGCCACCAAGGGCACCAACACGGCACAGACGCCGGGCAGCCGGGCCATGCTGAGCTGGAACGGAACGGCAGGCATTCCATTTCAATGGACCAACCTGACCACCGCGCAGCAGACCGCCCTGAGCGCGGGCGATGCGAGCCAGTCGGACATCCGGCTGCGCTATCTGCGCGGCGACCGGAGCAACGAGCTGGCCAGCACCGGCGGCACGTTGCGCACGCGCACCGGGGTGCTCGGTGACATCATCGATTCGAGCCCGACCTGGGTCGGCCCGCCGTCGCTGCCGTACACGGGACCGTGGAGCGATGTGCTGCACCCCTCCGCCACCGCGCCCGAAACCGCGGGCAGCTATGCGGCCTTTGCCGGTTCGAGCGGTGCCACCGCGCAGGGCGGCCGCCAGAACGTGGTGTACATCGGCGCCAACGACGGTTTCTTGCACGGCTTTCGCAGCGGCACCTACGACGCGAGCAGCAACTTCGTGAACGCCACGAACGACGGCAACGAGGTGCTGGCGTACATGCCGGCGGCGATCATGAAGATGATCCACTCCACCACGCCGGCGCTGGACTTCAGCTCGACGCAGTATTCGCACAACCTCTACACCGACGCCACGCCCGGCACTGGCGACCTGTACTACAACGGCGCATGGCACACGTGGCTGGTGGGCGGCACCGGCCCCGGGGGCAGCGCCACGGGCCCGATCGGTGACAAGACGACGGTAGGCGGCGGCGTGATCTACGCGCTGGACGTGACCGACCCGACGCAGTTTTCCGAGAGCAACGCGAACTCGCTGGTGCGCGGCGAATGGACCTCGGGCACGGGCACGGGTGCCATCACCTGCGTGGGCAACGCGACCTGCGGCAACAACCTGGGCAGCACCTACGGCACGCCGATCATCCGGCGCCTGCACAACGGCCAGTGGGCCGCGCTGTTCGGCAACGGATTGAACAGCAGCACCGGCACGGCGGGCCTGTTCGCGATGCTGGTCGATCCGGCCACTGGAGCCACCAGCTTCCGCTTCATCGACACCGGCGCTGGGCCCACCAAGAGCGGCACCACCATCACCGCGCGCAACGGCATTGCATACGTTGCGTCGGCCGACCTCGACGGCGACCACGTGACCGACTACGCGTATGCCGGCGATGCGCTGGGCAATGTATGGCGCTTCGACCTGACCAGCTCCGACCCGGCGTTGTGGACGGCTTCGTCAGCGCCCATCTTCAAGACCGCCGCCGGCCAGCCGATCACCACGCGGGTGACTGTGTCGTCGGTGCAGGGCATCGGCCCCTCCGGGCAGTCCGGTGTGGTCGTGAGCTTCGGCACGGGCCAGCAGTTTCCGCAGACGCAGACCAGCTCCGCCAGCTATGCGCCCGGTGCGCAGGCCCTGTACGGCGTGTGGGACTGGAACATGAGCGCGTGGAACGCGAAGGGCGGGGCGTCGGCCCAGTACGCTTCGCTCGCCGCGCCGCAGACCGTCGACACCACCACGCTGCAGACGCAGAGCATCACGGCCACCGCGCCGGGCAGCGGCTCCATCTCGGGCTACCGCACGCTCAGCACCAACAAGGTCTGCTGGAAAGGCTCGAGCAGTTGCAAGGGCGGCGCCAGCGCCAACACGCAGTTCGGCTGGACGCTGCCGCTGCCCGCCACCGGCAACGAGCAGGTGATCTACAACCCGACCACGGCCTACGGCATGTTCCTGGTGAACACCACCATTCCCGCAGTGTCTCAGGCGTTGACCTGCGACACGCAGCCGGCGGCGGGCTACACGATGGCCGTGTCACTGGACAGCGGCGGTGCGCCCAACGCGTCGTTCTTCGGAGACCAGAACGGCAACTTCGTCGCGTACAACGGCGGCGTCGTGAGCGGCATCGGCCTGAGCGCGACTGGTACGCCTTCGATCGTCACGGCGAACAAGTGGCCTTACCTCGTGCAGCAGACCACAGGCGGCACAGGCGTCGTCACCAAGATCAATCCGGCGGCCAACGGCAAGGGCGGCCGGCTCACGTGGGTCCAGCTGCGCTGATCGTCATGAAAAGAATCCAACCCCTCCGAGGCAGCCAGCGCGCCGGTGCCGGCTTCACACTGATCGAAGTGATGATCGTGGTGGCCATCGTGGCGATCCTGGCTGCCATTGCATACCCGTCGTACCTGAAGCAGGTACAGAAGTCGCGCCGCACGGATGCCAAGACCGCGCTGCTGGACCTGGCGACGCGCGAAGAGCGCTTCTTCACCATGAACAACGCCTACGCCGGTACGGCGGCCAACCTCGGCTACGGCGGCACCTTTCCGATCGACGTGCTGACGAGCGGTACGGCGTTCTACCAACTCAAGGTGACAGCGTCTTCCGCGACGGCATTCACCGCTACCGCCACGCCGGTGGGCGTGCAAGCCAGCGACACCTTGTGCGGCACGTACACCGTCGACCAACTGGGTACGCAGAGCAATAGCGGAACAGGGACCGCCTCCGACTGTTGGTGACGGCATCGCTCCGGTGTGCGTCGTCGTTCAGTGCTTGTGGCCGCCATGCCCCGCAGGCTGTGCTGAAGCATTCAGCGCCCGCACCGGCGCCTTCACCTCGACCGATTCGCGCTTGCCGTCCTTGCCCTCGAACACCAGCGTGAGCGGCACGGTGTCGCCTTCCTTCACCTGCTGCTTGAGGTCGAGCAGCATCACGTGATAGCCGCCGGGCTTGAGCTCGACGGTCTTGCCCGCGGGCAGGTCGAGCGCGGGAATCTGGCGCATGCGCATCACGTTGTCCTGCATGGCCATTTCGTGGACTTCGACCACGGGCGTGACGGGCGAGCTGGCCGAGACCAGCTTCGTATCTTTCGCGGCGCTGAGCTGCATGAACGCGCCGGTGGCCTTCTGTTGCGGCACGGTGGCGCGCACCCATGCGTCCTTGACGGTGACCTGGGCGTGGGCTTGCGCGGCGAGCAACGCGGCGGTGGCGATGAGGAGGGTGCGTGCGATGGTTTTCTTCATGAATGAAATCTCCTGAGGTTGAAACGATGGAAGTCAGGCGGATGCGGTTTGGAGGATCTGGCGGAGGTCTTGCGCGCATTCTTCCGCGCTCTGCTCGTGGCGCAGCACGAGGCGGATCTTTCCCTTCGGGTCGAACACGTAGCTGAAGGCCGAGTGGTCCATGGTGTACGACGAACCCGTGGGCACCTTCTTGTAGAACACCTTGAAGTCTTTCGCGGTCTCGCTGGTTCGCTGCATGTCGCCGTAGAGGCCGATGAAGCTGGGGTCGAAGGCCTGCGTGTAGGCCTTGAGCACGACTGGCGAATCGCGCTCGGGGTCGACGGTGACGAAGATCACCTGAAGGCGCTCGCCGTCGGCACCGAGCAGTCGCTTGATTTCTGCCGCGCGCACGAGTGCTGTGGGGCACACGTCGGGGCACTGGGTGAAGCCGAAGAACATCATCACGGCCTTGCCCTTGTAGTCGGCCAGCGTGCGTTCATGGCCGTCCGCGTCGGTCAAGCGGAAGTCCTGCGCGTATTGGGCGCCGGTGATGTCGATGCCGTTGAAGCTGGCGGGGAGCACCTTGTCGCAGCCCGCGAGGGTCGTGAGCGTGGCGAGGCTGCCGGCGGACAGCAACAGGAATCGCCTTGTTGGATGGGGTGTGTGGATCATTGAAAAAGCTCTCTGCGGCACCGATGCGGGCGCCGACGGATTCATTGCAGGAATGCACGCGACGAGTAAGCCTCGCCTGGAGGCCGCATGCATCACGCGCGCAAGAACTGAAGAAGAAGCGTCAGGAGAGCGAAGGAGGCCCGCGTGCCGGCAAGGGCGCTGCGGTGACCGCGGCGATGTGCGCGGACGGAATCGGCTGGACTGCACGGGCCAGCGGCATGAGCACGGGCAGCTCGACGGTGGGCGTCGTCTCGGGTGGAGCGCCGTTGAGCACGCACAGCGGGCAGTCCATGTGGCCCGCGCCCATCTCTTGTGCGCCGTCGTCGGTGTGCACTATGGCTTTCACCGAGCCGGCGTTCGAGCAGACCAGCTCCACGGTCTGCGGATGCACGACTGGAG
Organism: Variovorax nivicola; assembly: GCF_051216475.1. Taxonomy (NCBI): domain Bacteria; kingdom Pseudomonadati; phylum Pseudomonadota; class Betaproteobacteria; order Burkholderiales; family Comamonadaceae; genus Variovorax; species Variovorax nivicola. The sequence goes on from NZ_JBPJZK010000002.1 coordinate 67,908, forward strand.
AAGCGATGGCCACGCCGAGTGACAGCGCGAACCACAGCAGCACCCAGCGGATCAGGCCCACGCCCGGACGCCGCAAGCCCGCGCGGGCGGCGGACCGGTTCGGTGTGGCGAGGGAAGGCGCGGGCATCGGCGCGGATTATCGGCCAGCCACAGGTGTGATTTTGCGAACCTTGTAGTTCCAATAGTCGGCCACGTAGACATTGCCGCTGACGTCCACGGCCACGCCGCGGGGTGTGTGGAACGACGCGTCAGGGCCAGGGCCGTCGGCCGATCCCATTGCTCCGGAGCCCGCCAGCGTCGAGACAACGCCCGCCGGGGTGATCTTGCGGATCAGGTTGTTTCCCTCGTTGGGCGACAAGACATTGCCGCCGTCGGCCACATAGACATTGCCGCTGGCGTCCACGGCCACGCCCTGGGGACGGTTGAACGACGCGGCGACGCCGATGCCGTTGGCCGACCCCGCGGCTCCGGAGCCCGCCAGCGTGGAGACAATGCCCGCCGGGGTGATCTTGCGGATCATGTTGTTGTTGCTGTCGGCCACATAGACATTGCCGCTGGTGTCCACGGCCACGCCTGTGGGATATCTGAACGATGCGGTGCTGGCGGGGCCGTTGGCCGAGCCGTAGTTTCCGGAACCCGCGAATGTCGTGACAACGGCCGCTGGGGTGATCTTGCGGATCAGGCTGCTGTACTGGTCAGCCACATAGATATTGCCGCTGGCGTCCACGGCAAAGCCTGTGGCACCGTTGAACCCCGCGGCGGTGCCGGTGCCGTTTACCCAGTCTGGATTTCCGCCCGCGAACGTCGAGACAACGCCCGCTGGCGTGATCTTGCGGACCTTGTTGTCGTCGCCCACATAAACATTGCCGCTGGCGTTGTCCACGGCTATGGCTGAGGGACCGAAGAACGACGCGATGGCGGCGGGGCCGTCGGCCATGCCTGCGGCTCCGGAGCCCGCCAGCGTCGAGACAACGCCCGCCGGGGTGATCTTGCGGATCAGCTTGTTGACGTCGTCGGCCACATAGACATTGCCGCTGACGTCCACGGTCAAGGCTGCGGGACGGTTGAACGACGCTGCAGTGCCGGTGCCGTTGTTCGAGCCCGGGGCGTCGGAGCCCGCCAGTGTCGAGACCTGGGGCTGTGGCGTCGAACATGCCACCGTCACGCCGGTCACTTCGCCCACCGCCGTGCCGCTGCCGTTGCTTACCGCGCAGGTCTGGGCTGGCCCGGACGGCTGGGTCTTCACGCTGACGACATAGCTGGCACCGCTGGCCACAGGCACCGGAAAGCTGAACCCGCCATTGGCGTTCACGGCCAGGTCGTCGCTCGCGTTGTTCTGCAGGACCAGACCCGTGCCGGCCAGGCCAGAGACGCTACCGCCGATGGCGTAGGTCGTTGCGGGTGAAGGAGACGAGACCGAGACGGGAAGGCTCGGAACGAAACCCTCGCCGCTGCCCGAGCCACCGCCACAGGAAGCCAGAGCGGCCAGCAGGCCCGTCAGGACAACCCCGCGAGCCAGGCGGCGAAAGCCAACAGACCGTGAACGAGCAAAGAAAGTCGACTGGCTCGATCGCATGGCTGATGCCTCGTAAATCGATCGGAGTCTAGAAAATTCGACACCCCGGAACAATTACAGCAATAGCAAACAATCACGGATGCCGATGCACTCCCATGGCATCAAGGCGCAATGAAAAAAGCCCTAAGTAGTTGATTTACTTAGGGCTTTTTGACTTGAGCGGACAACCGCAAAAGTAGTGTTGGTGGCTCTTCACGGACTCGAACCGCGGACCTGTGGATTATGATTCCATCGCTCTAACCGACTGAGCTAAAGAGCCGTCAGTGCTGATTTGCACCGAGCCCAAAATTATAGCCCAGGCTGAGGGCCCAGTTCAACCACCTGCGGGCAACTTGCCCAATTCCTCGGAAACGAGCCGCACGATCAGCTTGTCCAGCGTCTGCACCGAGTAGTTGCCGACGTCGTGCACGGTCTGCGTTCCCGGGCCGCTCGCGGGGTTCATCGCCTCTTTGTAGGTCAGGAACACGAAGCGCCCGCTGGTGTATTGCGCGATCTGGCGCTGGATGTATTCGCCCTGCTTGTCGAGCCCCGACGCCCCCACGCTGAACACCTTGATGCCCTTGCCCAGCGCGGCGACCATGTCGTCGTCGTATTGCGGGCCGCCGTAGTCGAGGTGGGGCGGGGCGTCGGCCAGCAGCACCACGAGGCGGGTGGTGCCGTTGCCGCGCCAGCTGAGCTTGTGGACGGTTTCGTTCAGGGCCTCGTTCATCGCCTCGGGGTAGTCGCCGCCGCCCGCGGCGCGCAGCGCATCGAGCACGCCCTGGAAGGCGTTCAAGTCATTGGTGAAATTGTGGCGGCGCACGATGAAATCGTCGGTGCGGTCGCGGTACGCCACCAGGCCGAAGCAGGTGTCCGGGCGGCTCGGCAGCCTTGCTACCTGGTCGGCGATGGTGCGCAGCGTGGTCTTGAGCTTCGCGATCTCGTCGTCCATCGAGCCGGTGGCGTCGATCAGGAAGACCAGGTCGAGCCCGGCGCGCGCGGGCACAGCGCCGGGCCTGCCGTCGAGCACGACATCGACGGCGTTCTTCTGGCCGCGCTGCAGGAAGGCGGTGCTCTGGCGGCCGTTCTTGCGCACGGTGACTTCGTACACCGCGCTCTGTGCCTTGTCGAAGGCGTTCGGATGCAGCCAGGCGCGCCCGCCCGCGTCGGTGCGGGCCCACATGGCGGCGCCGTTCGCGGCCTGCACGGCCACTTCGGCATCGGGCACGACCGTGCCGCGTGCATCGCGCACCTGGAGCAGATAGCGCGCGCCGATGTCGCGCTCGCGGTGGACGACCTGGGTACGGCCGCGGAAGGCCAGGTATTCGCTGAAGTCGGCGTTGTCGTCGACCATGCCGGCGGTGACGGGCTCGTTGGCGGGGCGCGGAGCCTGGGCCGGTGGCTGGAGGCCGCCGCTCACGCGCGGCGCGGCGGGTGCGGCAGCTTCCGCGATGGCGCTGGCAAGGGGCTCGGCGGCGGGTGCCGGCATTGATTTAGCAGCCGAGACCGACGGCGAGCCGGGCCGGCGCAGGCTGTAGTCCTTCATCGCGTCGGCGCCCGCGGGCTCGCGCCGGGCTTCGGAAACGCGCGCCATGCCCGGCGTCTCGTAGGTCTGGACTGGCCTCGCGCAATGCGTGGCCGACGGCGCCTCGAAGTTCGGCACCGTCTGCGCCACCTGCAAGCGGCTGTCGGGCGCGGGCGTGGGCCAGCGCGTGGCGCCGGCAACGGCAGGGGGCTCGGTGGCGCCACAGGCGGTCAGGAGCAGTTGGGCGCAAAGCAGCACGACGAGCGGGCGGCGAAACCGGGGAACGAAAGCTTGGGTCATGAAAGCACTCCGGGTTGTTGGGTGCAGGCTGATACGGCCGGCCACCGCCAGCGGGGTTGAGCCTCGTCGACTTTTTTTGCCGCCCCGAACCCCGGCGCGGTCCGCCGCCCGTACAAGCTGGGGTGAAAATCCTTAGATGTCCGCGCTTCCTCGCGCCCCTTCCGCCAAGAACGCCCCCGAGCGCCAGGCCATGCCCGACGACCAGTTGATGCTGGCCTACGCGCAGGGTGACGCCGCCGCGTTCGACGTGCTCTACGCGCGCCACGAAGGCGGACTGTTCCGCTTCGTCAAACGGCTGCTGGGCGCGCGGCTCGTGGCGCAGGCCGACGAGGTGTTCCAGGACACTTGGGTGCGGATCATCTCGGCGCGCGACAGCTTCTCGCCGCAGGGCGCGACGTGGCGCACCTGGGCCTTCACCATCGCGCACAACCTGGCGATGGACCGGTTGCGCGTGAGCGGGCGCGAAGTGACGCTAGATGCGCACTCAGACGATGACAGCGAACCCATGCCCACGCTCGACCGCGGCGTGCGTGGCGCAGTCGATGCGGCGGCGCATCCGTCGGCCGAAGAGCTGGCGTTCTGGCGTGCCGCGGGCCGTCGACTGCTGGCCTGCCTTGACGAACTGCCGGCCGATCAGCGTGCCGCGTTCCTGCTGCACCATGAAGACGGCCTGACCGTCGAGGCGTTGGCCGCGAGCCTGGAGATCGGTTTCGAGACTGTGCGCAGCCGGCTGCGCTACGGCTTGCAAAAACTGCGCGGCTGCATGGAGCGCTATCTGTCGGTGCTGGAGCAACGGGCATGAGCGGCAACAACACCGAATTCGACGACGACAACGGCGGCGATCTACGCGACCCGGCGTTGCGCCGCGCGCTGGACCACGCACCCGACAGCGAGGCCAGGCCCGATCCGCGCACGCGCGACGCGATCCTGAAGATGGCGCACAACTTGGCTCCCGCGTCGGTGGTCGCGCGCCCTGCCGCCAACAGCACGAGCGCTGCGCCGTGGTGGCGACGCCTCTTCGGCGGCGGCGGAGAGCCGCGTGCGCGCATGCCGTGGAACGCGGCTTTCGCGACGGTGCTGGTGGCTGGTTTCGTGGCGGTGCTGTGGCATCGCGAGCCTGTGCCCGATGCGCGGCTCGATGGCGAAGCGCGCGTGGGCGGGGCGACTGCGCAAGCGCCGGCTCCAGTGGCGCCGCCTGCACCGGCTCCGGCGCAATCGTCCGCGGAGGCTGCGCCTCCAGCGGAAGCGCCGGCAGCAGCCGCGGCACCGCCACCAGTCGTTGCGCAAGCGCCTGCAGCGCCCGCCGCCGAGCAACGCGCGAAGGCTCCGCGCGATTCTTCTTCCATCAAGAAGGAGAAGGCCGCCGATGCGGCGAGCGCAGATGCTCTCCAGCGTGCTGCGCCGAAGCCATCTCTCAAGCAGGCGGCCCCTGCGTCCGTTGCGCCCGCCGAGCCGGTCGCACCTTCGACGCCGCCTGCCATCGTGGCCGAGCAATCCGCACCCGCACCCGTCTTGCGCGATGAACGCCGCGAAGCTCGCGTGGAAAACGAACGGCGAAGCGCCTTTGCAGCAGCAGCTCCCGCGCCGGCAGCGCCACCGCCACCAGCCGCCGCGCCCGCGAACCAGGACAGCGCCGAACTTTCCGGCGGACTGAGTTCGACCGCGCCGGGCGCTGCCGCCAAGGCCATAACAAGGCCTCGGAGCGCGGCAACGTCCTTCTCCGCGCTGGAGCGATGGACGTCCTTCAACTTCACGCGTTCAGGCTCCAGCGTGCGCCACGAGCGCGGCGACATCGAAGGCCTGCCGGCTCTCGTGAGCACCGTGGCGCGTTCGGCCACGGCGCCCGATGAACCGCTGGCCGCACCGGTCGAGGCGCGGCTCGAGCTGTATCGGGGCAATGCGCTGGTCGCCGTGCTGGAAATCGCCGGCGGCCAGGTGCGCTGGACATCGCAGCCCGGCGGCGCAGCACTGGTCGGCACGCCACCGGCCCAGGCGCTCGACGCGCTGCGTTCTCTGCTGACGCGCTGATCGGATCGATCAGGCGTTCTTGAAATCCGGCGCGCGCTTGTTGAGGAAGGCGTCCATGCCTTCCTTCTGGTCGACCGTGGCGAACAGCGCGTGGAACAGACGGCGCTCGAACATCACGCCGTCGCTCAGGCCGCTTTCGAAGGCGCGGTTGACCGATTCCTTCGCCGCCATCACCGATATCTGCGAGTAGCCGCAGATGATCAGCGCCGCGCCCAGCGCCTCGTCGGCGAGCTTTTCGAAGGGCACCACGCGGCTCACGAGGCCGGCGCGCTCGGCTTCGGCCGCGTCCATCATGCGGGCCGTGAGCACCATGTCCATGGCCTTGCTCTTGCCCACTGCGCGCGGCAGGCGCTGCGTGCCGCCGGCACCGGGGATCACGCCGATCTTGATTTCGGGCTGGCCGAACTTCGCGTTGTCGGCCGCGATGATGAAGTCGCACATCATCGCCAGCTCGCAGCCGCCGCCCAGCGCGAAGCCGGCCACGGCGCCGATCACGGGCTTGCGGATCGAGCGGATGGTTTCCCAGTTGCGCGTGATGTAGTCGCCCTTGTAGGTGTCGATGAAGCTGTACTTGGCCATCGCGGCGATGTCGGCGCCGGCCGCGAAGGCGCGTTCGCTGCCCGTGAGGATGATGCAGCCGATGGCGTCGTCCGCATCGAAGGCCTTGAGGGCCTGGCCCAGTTCGGTCATGAGCGCGTCGTTCAACGCATTCAGGGCCTTCGGGCGGTTGAGGGTGATGATGCCGACCTTGCCTGCTTCGGTCCGCACTTCGATGTTTTCGTAGCTCATGGTGTCTCCGGGGGGAACGGGGGAAGAGGGGGAAAAACGCGCTTCACTATACCCAGCATGGCCGGCGCGGGTGGCGGGGCATTGCGAGTTCCCATAGAGTGCCCGCCATGACTTCCAACTACGCCTACCTGTTCGTCGCCATCGTGGCCGAAGTGATCGCCACCAGTTTCCTCAAGGGCTCCGAAGGCTTCACCCGGCTGTGGCCCACGCTGGCCTCTGTGGTGGGCTATGTGATCGCGTTCTTCTTTCTCTCGCTCACGCTGCGCACGATCCCGACGGGCATCGCCTATGCGATCTGGTCCGGCGTGGGCATCGTGCTGATCTCGCTGGTGGGCTGGCTGTGGTTCGGGCAGAAGCTCGACGGGCCGGCCATTGCGGGGCTGGCGCTGATCATCGCGGGCGTGGTGGTGGTGAACGTGTTTTCCAAGTCGGTTTCCCACTGAACGCCGCGCGGCCTTTAGTTGAGAATTGTTCTCATCTAGAATGCCTGCCATGGAGTTCCCGATGCAAGAACATGCCGTGTTGCTGCGGGCCTATGCCCGCGTGCAGGAGCGCTGCTCGCGCCTGCTGGTCGAGCAGGCCGCGCTCGTCGAAAGGCTGGAAGCGCAGATCGTGCGTTTGCGTGGCGCGCTGGTGGCGCGCGACTCGGCCATTGCCATCGTGCGCGAAGAGCTTGCGGTGCGTGCCGCCGCGGGCGGTGCACTGCCGAAGCGGCTGAGCGCGCTGCTGTCGCCGGGCAGCAAGCGCCATCTGATGATGCCGCCCGAGCCGCAGGCGCCCGCCGATCTGCGCGAGAAGGCCGTGCTGTGCGTCGGCCATGAAGAAGAAGCGCCCTCGCTCGCGCGCCAGCTGGTCGAGATTGCCGGCGGCCGTTATTTACATCACGACGGCGGCGATGACGCGGACGATCCCGCGCTCGAAGCCAGCCTGCGCGCGGCCGACCTCGTGATCTGCCAGACCGGCTGCGTGAGCCACGGCGCCTACTGGCGTGTGCAAGACCACTGCCGGCGCACCGGCAAGCCCTGCGTGCTGGTGGGCGAGCCGCAGCCGATGCTGTTCGTGCGAAACCCCGCCGCGGCGGAAAACGCCTAGCCGGCCAACCAGCCAGCCACCTTCGTGGCGTCGTGCGAGAACAGGCGCCAGGTGGTCACGCCGACGGGCAGCGCCAACGGCAGCCTGATCAGCTTGCGGTCGCGTGCCACGATGGCCGTGCACTTCGTCGCATCGCCCAGGTACAGAGCGAGGTCGTCGAGCTTGGCGATGCGCCAGGCCTGCGCAGGCTGCTGCTGGCTCTTCTTGCCGACAGCGGGCAGCTCGATGCCGATCCACTCGTCGTTCGCGGAGAAGCCGGCTTTCTCGGCCGCGCCGCCGCGCAACACCACCTTCACCTGCACGCTGCCATTGGCCTCGGCCACGCGCAGGCCGAGCGCCTGCGCCTGCTGCGACGGGTCTTCGAGCGTGGCCACGCCGTGCGCGCGCAGCAACTGCGCGAGCGGAAGCTCCTCGGTCGAATGCACCCAGCGCGCCAGCTCCGCTGCGTACGAACGGCCACTCACGGTCTCGAGCGCCGCGGCAATGTCGGCCTCGCCGATCGGCCCGCCGCCGCTGTGCGTCCACAGGTGGCGCATCACGTCGTCGAGCGAGCCCTTGCCTTCATGGCGCAGCGTGAGGTCGAAGCACAGTGCCACCAGCGCGCCCTTGGTGTAGTAGCTCACCGTGCTGTTGGGCGTCTGCTCGTCCTGGCGGTAGTACTTGACCCAGGCGTCGAAGCTCGCGTCGGCCACCGGCTGCACCAGCCGGCCTGGCGTCTGCATGACCTGGTTGATGGTCTTGTTCAGCAGGCGCAGGTAGGCTGCGTCGTCGATGCGCCCGGCACGCCGCAGCAGCAGGTCGTCGTAGTAGCTGGTGAAGCCCTCGAAGAACCACAGCAGCTGCGTGTAGTTCTCCTGGCTGTAGTCGTAGCGCGCGAACTCGGCCGGCCGCATGCGCTTGACGTTCCAGGTGTGGAAGTACTCGTGGCTGATGAGGCCCATCAGCGTGGTGTAGCCATCGGGCTGTTTCTTCTTCTCGCCGCGCTGGGGCAGGTCGCGGCGGTTGCAGATCAGCGCGGTGGAATGGCGGTGTTCGAGCCCGCCGTAGCCGTCGTCAACCGCATTGAGCATGAACACGTAGCGGTCGATCGGCGGCTTCGGCCCGCCGCGCTTGCCGACCTTGTCGCCGTGCCAGAAGCGCATCTCGGCTTCGCAAATCGCCTTGGTGTCGGCGATCAGTTTTTCGCCGTCGAACGAGGCCGCGGCGCCGGCAACCACGAAGCGGTGCGGCACGCCGCAGGCTTCGAACTCGGCGCTCCAGAAGGCGCCCAGCTCGACCGGGCTGTCGGCCAGCTCGTCGTAGCCCGAGGCCTGGTAGCTGCCGAAGCCGTGCTTGTCGGCCTTCAGCGGCACGAGTGCGGTGGCGCACGACCAGCGCGCGGCGTCGTCGGCCAGCGTGGGCGCGACGATCTCCAGCGCATGCGGCGCCTCGGTCTGGCCTTCAACGCGCAGGCACACGCTGGTGCCGTTGAAGAAGCCGCGCTCGGCGTCGAGCCAGGCGGTGCGCACTGAGTTGTCGTACGCGCAGACCTGATAGTGCAGCACCAGCGGCTGGCCGGGCGTGCATTCGACCAGCCAGCTGCATTTGTCGAGCTGCATCAGCGCCGGCTTGCGGCGGCCCTGCGTGGCGCGCAGGCCCTGCAGATTCTTGGCGAATTCGCGGACCAGGTAGCTGCCCGGAATCCACACCGGCAGCGACACGTGCTGCTGCGCGGCGGGCGCGTCGATGGTGAGCGTCACGCTGAAGAGATGCGCGTGCAGGTCCGCGCATTCGACGCGATAGCGCACGCCCGCCACGGGTGCGGCGACAGCGGCGGCGCGCCGCGAAACGGCTTTCGTCGCCATCAGCTGGACGAAGCGGCGAGTTGCTTCTCGACCTGCTCTGCGGGAATGGCGCCTGGCGTGCGGGTGCCGTCGCTGAAGATCAGCGTGGGCGTGCCTGTAATGTTGTACTTGCGGCCGAACTCGACGTTGCGCTGCAGCGCGGTCACGTCGCAGCCGTTGGGCGCGGTGGTGGGCCGGGTGCTCGATTCCATCCAGTCGCCCCAGGCCTTGCCCTTGTCCTTGCTGCACCAGATGTCGCGCGACTTGATGTTCGAATCAGGGCCGAGCACCGGGTACAGGAACAGGTACACGGTGACGTTGTCGACCGTCTTCATGTCCTTCTCGAAGCGCTTGCAGTAGCCGCAGTTCGGGTCTTCGAACACCGCGAGCTTGCGCTTGCCGTTGCCGCGCACGATCTTGATCGAGTCCTTCAGCGGCAGCTGGTCGAAGGCGACGGCGCTGAGCTTTTCCACGCGCTCTTCGGTCAGGTTCTTGCGCGACTTCACGTCGATCAGGTTGCCCTGAATGAGGTAGTTGCCCTGCTCGTCGGTGTAGAAGATCTGCGAGCCGTTCACGCGCACTTCGTAGAGGCCCGGAATCGGCGACTTCGACACTTCGTCGATGGCTGGGAACTGCGGAATGCGCGCGGGCAGGTTCTTGCGGATCTCGGCTTCGCCGGCTGTGGCGGCCACGACCGCGCCCAGCGTGCAGGCGGCGAGTAGGAGGTTGCGTACGAGTGTCATCGGGAGATCCGTTGGTTCGGTTCTAAAAGAGGTGCGGGGCGCGTCAGGCCTTCAGACCCATCGCTTGCGCCGTGATCCAGCGCTTGACGAGGCGAGTGCGGTCGAAGCCGCGCATGCCCCAGTTGCGCAATGCAGGAAGCGGGCCCAGGTTGTGCGCGAAAAGCTGCTGCAGCCCGTCGGTCGCGAGGCTCATCTGCAGCACGTCGGCGCGGCGGGCGCGTTCATAGCGGCGCAGCAGGCGTGCGTCGCCCACGCTGCGCCAGTAGTCGCGGTTCTTGATCACGTCGGCCAGCGCGGCTGCATCGGCCAGGCCCAGGTTCAGGCCCTGGCCGGCCAGCGGATGCACCGTGTGGGCGGCGTCGCCCGCCAGTGCCCAGGAGCGAGTCGGCTGTCCGGGCATGGCACCGGTCCAGCGGTCGGCAATGGCGCGGGCCAGCGGCCAGGCGCCGCGCTCGCTCGTGAGCTTGAGCGCGCCGAGCGCGTTGTGGCTGGCTTCGGTGATGGCGGCGTTGAATTCGTCGTTGCCCTGCGCGAGCAGTTCGGGCGCGCGCAACTGGTCGACCGACCACACCAGCGCAACCGTCTTGCCGTGCGTTCCGCCGAGCGGCAGAAGCGCGAGCACTTCGCCCTTGTCGTTGAACCATTGGCGCGCGATGCCGTCGTGCGACTGCTCGGCCTCCAGGCGCGCCGCGATCGCGTGCTGCGGATAGCGCGTAACTTCGTAGCTCACGCCAAGGGCTTCGCGCGTGGTGCTGGCCTTGCCTTCGCACACCACGGTGAGCGGGGCGGCCACCGGCTCGGTCACCACTTCGATCAGGGGCTGGAAGCGCACCGCGTCGGCCAGTTGCTGTTCGAGTGCGGGCACGTCGACGATCCAGGCCAGCGCGTCGACCTTCTGGCGCGCGGCGCTGAACTGCACCCGCCCGCCCTCGTCGCCATGCACGAGCATTTCGCGCACGGCCGTGGCATGGGCCGCATCGGGCCAGGCGCGCAGCGATTCGAGCAGCGTGCGGGAGGCGGTGTTGAGCGCGTAGGCGCGGATGTCTTCCTTGCCCTGCGTGGCCGGCGGCACCACCAGCGCGACGCGCACACGCTCGCGCGCGAGCAGCAGGGCCAGCGTACGGCCAACAATGCCGGCGCCGCGAATGCAAACTTCAGGGGGGAGGGCCATCAAAGGATTGTATGGACTACGCCCGCCCCCAGGCTGCGCGCACTTCGTGTCGCTTCGCCCACCCCCTCGCGGGGGCGATACCAGCGGCCCGGCAAAGCCGGTTCCGCGGTATCCCTGGAAGAAGCCGGGTATTTTTGAAAGCTGCGGGACAATTGCGACCGAATTCCAAGGAACCCCACCGTGTCCCAGCCCGCTTTCGACCTCGAAGCCACCATCGCGCGCCTGTTCGTCTACCCGGTCAAGTCCTGCGCCGGGGTCGAGCTTCCCGAAATGCTGCTGACCGAGACCGGCCTGGAGTTCGACCGGGCCTGGATGGTGGTCGATGCCCAGGGCGAGTTCGTCTCCCAGCGGCAACTGCCGCGCATGGCGCTCATCAAGCCGCAGATGAAGCTCATGGAAGTGGTGCTGCGCGCCCCCGGCATGCTGGCGCTGCACCTGGCCTTCGACCGGGTCGAGAAGCCGGTGCGGGTGCGCGTGTGGAAGGACGACGTGGCTGCCTACGACATGGGCGACATCGCTGCGCAGTGGTTCAGCGACTTTCTCTCCGAGCCCGGCAAGCCGCAGACCCTGCGCCTCGTGCGCTTCGACCCCGAGCACAAGCGCCTGTCGAGCATGAAGTGGACCGACGGCGTCGAGGCGCAGACCCAGTTCGCCGACGGCTACGCGCTGCTGGTGGCGAGCGAAGGCTCGTTGGCCGAACTCAACGAACGCCTCGCGGCGCAAGGCCACGGGGCAGTGGGCATCGAGCGCTTCCGTCCCAACATCGTGCTGGCGGGCATCGAGTCGCACGACGAAGACCGGGTCGATGCGCTGCACATCACGACCGGCGAAGGCGAAGCCGAGCTGCGCCCCGTCAAGCCCTGCACGCGCTGCCCTATTCCCGATATCGATCCGGCCACAGCCCTCAGCAGCCCCGAGGTCGGCGACACGCTGCGCACCTACCGCGCCGACGCGCGCGTGGATGGCGGCATCACCTTCGGCATGAACTGCATCGTGATCCAGGGCGTGGAGCACGTGCTCAAGGTCGGGCAGGCGGTGGGCGCGAACTACAAGTTCGAATGAAGACCGGCGCCGGGTCGGCGCTTCAGAACTTCACGCCGGCGATCAGGATGATGTTGGCGTAGGGCGTGCATTCGCCCGTGCGCACGATGGCACGAGCCTTTGCGCTGCGGCGCTTGAACTCTTCATGCGACACAGTCTGCGGCGCGATGCCCAGCGACTGCGGATACCAGCCCGGCAGCTTCTTCGCATCGCCATCCAGCGCTTCGTCGGCCACCACGATGCCTTCCACCTGCATTTCCGACAGCACGGCCTGCAGCACGTCGGTGAGCTGCGGCACGCCGCGCGCCACTGCGAGGTCGATGCGGCGCGGGCCGTCGGGAATCGGCAGGCCGGCGTCGCCGAGCACGAGCATGTCGCCATGGCCCAGCGAGGCGATCACATGGGACAGTTCGGCGTGCAGCAGGGGAGAGCGTTTCACAGCGTGATCCAGTCGGGAGGCAGGGGGCTGCGCAGCACGGCGTCGCGCTGCGGAATGGAGGGTTGGGCGCCGGGCTGCTGGATGCACAGCGCGGCAGCGCGGATGCCCAGGCGCACGGCTTCATCGAAGGACTGGCCTTCGCCCAGCGCGACTGCGAGCGCACCCAGGAAGGTGTCGCCAGCGGCCGTGGTGTCGACTGCCTGCACCTTCGGCGCGGGATGGTGGCGCGCGCCGTCGGCGTCGACTGCCACGGCGCCGCGCGCGCCGAGCGTGACGACCACGCGCGCAATGCCCTTGGCGCGCAGGGCCTGGCCGGCCTGGGCCGCTTCCTGTGGGCTGTCGGCGGACTGGCCGCACAGCGTTTGCGCCTCGATCTCGTTGACGACCAGCGTGTCGATCTGCGGCCACAGCGGTTCAGCTATCGCCTGCACCGGCGACGGGTTGAGCAGCACCTTGCAGCCCGCGCCATGCGCCACCGCGATGGCGCGCGCGACCTGGTCCATCGGCGTCTCGAACTGCGTCACGAGGAAGGCCGCGCCCTGCACCTGCTGCTTCAGCGCGGCTTCGTCGATCTCGACCCGGGCGTTGGCGCCGGGAATCATCACGATGCGGTTCTGGCCGCTGTCCTCCACGAGGATCAGCGCCGTGCCGGTCGGCTCGCCCGCCACGGTGCGCAGCGCGGCGGTGTCGATGCCATCGCGCTCCAATGCCTGACGCAGCGATTGGCCGTGCGCGTCGTCGCCAACGCAGCCGATCATTTGTACCTGGCCGCCCTCGCGCGCACAGCTCACGGCCTGGTTGGCGCCCTTGCCGCCGGGAATGTTGGCGATCGAATGGCCCAGCAGGGTTTCGCCCGCGGCCGGCGCGTGCGGCACGCGCAACACCAGGTCCATGTTGAGGCTGCCGAGCACCACGATGCGCGGTGCCTGGGAGGAACTGGTGGAAGAAGAAGGCTTCAGGCTCACGGGGTGCGGGACTTTCGGGTTTCCGTTGAAGGCGTTTCGCTTGCGACAGGTGCGGTGGGCTCGCGGAAGCTCGCGTGCCGCGCGGTCGAGGCGCGCACGCGCAGCTCGGGCTGCAGCACCACCTTGCGTGCATCGCGACGCTTGCCGCCGACGCGCTCGAGCAGCATGTCGACCGCCAGCGCGCCGATGCGCTCCTTGGGCTGCGCCACGGTGGTGAGCGGGGGGCTTGTGTAGGCTGAGAGTTCGATGTCGTCGAAGCCGACGATCGAGAGTTCGTCGGGCACCCGCACGCCGCTTTCATGCGCGGCACGCAGCGCGCCGATGGCCATCAGGTCGTTGCAGACGAACACGGCCGAGGGCTTGCGCTCGGTGCGCAGAATGGCATGCATCGCCTCGTAGCCGCCCTGGCTCGTGAAGCCGCCGCGCCACAGCAGAGCTTCGGCATTCGCGATGTCGGGCGTTGCGCCGGTCTCGGCCAGCGCCATGCGCCAGCCCTCGATGCGCTGCTCGCTCGGCATCACGCCCACCGGCCCGCCGATGCATGCGATGCGCTTGTGGCCCAGCGACAGCAGGTGCCGCACCGCGAGCAGGCCGCCCTGCATGTGCGCGGTTTCCACCAGGTCGCAGGCCGGGTCGGCGATCTCGCGGTCGACCAGCACGGTCGGCATGCGCAGGCCGCGCAGCTGCTTCATGAGGGAGTCGTCGTCGCCCGCGCCGGTCGACACCACGATCAGCCCGTCGATGCGGCGTTCGGCCAGCACCTGCAGGTAGACGCTCTGTCGGTGGGGCTCGTCGTCGGTGTTGCACAGCACCAGCGTGTAGCCTGCGCCGAAGCAGCGGTCTTCCACGATGCGCACGATCTCGGCGAAATAGGGGTTCGAGCTGTTGGGAATCAGCATGCCCAGCGTCGATGTGGTGTTGCTCTTCAGGCTGCGCGCCATCGCGTTGGGCACGTAGCCCAGCTCGCGAATGGCGAGCTCCACGCGCTCGCGCACCTTGGCGCTCACGTGGCGGGTGTCGTTGACCACGTGCGACACGGTGGTGACGGACACATCCGCCTTGAGTGCGACGTCCTTGATGGTGGCCATTGCTTTTCCTGTTCCTGGTGGGGCGGGATGCTGTCGTCGTCAGGCCAGGCGGCGGTCGGCGCGGCGCTGGCGCAGCGTGTCGATGATCACCGCGACCACGATCACGGCGCCGGTGATGATGCGTTTGCTCGGCTCGCTCGCGCCAACCTGCGCAAGGCCGGCTTCGAGCACCGCGATGATCAGCACACCGAAGAAGGTGTTGATCACCGAGCCGCGCCCGCCCATGAGGCTGGTGCCGCCGATGACCACCGCCGCGATCACCTGCAGCTCGATGCCGACGCCGGCATTCGGGTCGGCCGCTTCGAGGCGCGCCGATTGCATCAGCCCCGCGAGCCCGGCCAGCAGCCCGGTAACGGCGAACACGATGATGCGAATGGGGCGCGGGTCGACGCCCGCCAGGCGCATCGCTTCTTCATTGGTGCCGATGCCCACCACGTGGCGGCCGAACACCGTGCGCGTGAGCACCATCTGCCCGACGACCACCAGCACCACCGCCAGCACGAAAGCGGCCGAGATGCCGCCGATCCACGGCGCGGCCAGGCCCGAGATGGCGTCGCCCACGTACTGCGTGCGCGAGTCGGTCACGAGGTAGGCGCCGCCGCGCACCGCTTCGAGCATGCCCAGCGAGACGATGAAGCTCGGCAGCCGCCATGCGACCGACACCGCGCCCGTGACCGTGCCGCAGATGAGCCCGGTGACGAGGCCGAGCACCGCGGCCACTGGCACCGAGAGCTTCCATTCGAGGATGGCCGCCGCCGTGACGGCCGCGCTCAGCGCCAGCACCGAGCCGACTGAAAGATCGATGCCCGCGATGATCAGCACGAAGGTCATGCCGACCGCCATCACGGCCAGCGCGGGAATCTCGTTCGCGATGGAGACGAAGGTCTCGCGCGTCAGGAAGTACTCGCTCAGCGAGCCGAAGAGCGCGATCATGCCCACGAGCACGACCGTCAGGCCCAGGTAGGTGCCGAGCTGGCCCTTGAGTGCGGAGGGCGAGGACGGTGGGTTTTGTTTGGTGGCGGCTTCGGCGTTCATTGTGTGTCGGCGGTGACCGGGGTCGAATCGGAAACGGGGGATACCGTCGGCGGGCTGGCGGCGCGTCCTGTCGCGTCGCTGAATGCTGCGGCCAGCAGCGATTGTTCGGTCCACTCGCCGCGCTCGAACACCGCGACCAGCCGGCCGGCGCTCATCACGCCGATGCGGTCGCACATGGCCATCAGTTCGCGCAGGTCGCTCGACACCATCAGCAGCGCCTTGCCGGCGTCGGTCATGCGGTCGAGTTCGGCGTACAGGTCGGCGCGCGCGCCCACGTCCACGCCGCGCGTGGGTTCGTCGAGCAGCAGCACCTTGCATTCGCGATGCAGCCAGCGCGCGAACACCACCTTCTGCTGGTTGCCGCCGCTGAGCGTGGCCACCGGTTGTTCGATGCTGCGCGAGCGGATGCGCAGCAACTCCACCAGCTTCTGCGCAATGCTGCGCTCCTTGGCGCGCTGCAGCCAGCCGGCGTGCGAGATAGCGCCCAGGTCGCTCAGCGTGGCGTTGACGCGGATCGATTGCGTCAGCAGCAGGCCTTGCGACTTGCGGTCTTCCGTGACGAGGCCAATGCCCGCGCGGATGGCCTGCATCGGCGAGCGCCAGCCCTTGCGCGCGTGCTTCGTGGGCTGGCCGTTTTCATAGAGGGTGATCTCGCCTCGGTCGGCGCGGTCGGCGCCGAACAGCAGCCGCACCAGTTCGGTCCGGCCGGAGCCGACCAGGCCGGCCAGGCCCATGACTTCGCCCGCACGCAGGTCGATGTCGACGTCGCGCACGACCTGCGCCCGGCCGATGCCGCGCGCGCTCAGCAGCACGGGGCCGGCCACGCGGCGGTCGCGGCCTTCATGCTCGTGCACCGCGCGGCCGACCATGCGCTGCACCAGTTCGGATTCGCGCACGCCGGCCATGGCGCGCACGTCCACTAGCCGGCCGTCGCGCAGCACCGCTACGCGGTCGGCGATGCGTTGCAGTTCTTCGAGGCGGTGCGACACGTAAACGATGGCTACGCCACGCGCCTGCAGCAGCTCGATCTGCTCGAACAGGTGCGAGGTTTCGCGCGGGGTGAGCATGGCGGTGGGCTCGTCGAGCACCAGCACGCGCGTGTCGTCCTGCAGGTTGCGCGCGATCTCCACCATCTGCTGCTGGCCGATGCCCAGCCGCGCCACAGGCGTGGCCGGGTCGATGTTCTCCATGCCGATCTTGGCGAGCTGGCGCGCGGCCAGCTCGTGCAGCTTGCTGCGGCGGATCCAGCCGGTCTTGTTGGGCAGCCGGTCGAGCAGCAGGTTCTCGGCCACCGACAGCGTGGTGACGAGGCCGAGCTCCTGCATGACCATGCGCACGCCCAGCCGCTCGGCGTCGCGGCGCGAGCCGGGCGCAAAGGGCTGGCCGTCGAGCAGCATCTGGCCGCGCGTGGGCTGCACCAGGCCGCAGATGATTTTCGACAGCGTGCTCTTGCCGGCGCCGTTCTCGCCCGTGAGGGCCAGCACTTCACCGGCATTGAGCACGAGCGAGACGTCGTCAAGCACCGGCGCCGCATAGTCCTTGCCCATGGCGCTCAGCGAGAGCACGGGCATGGCCGTTGTGAGATTCATGGCGGCGGATGCTGTCAACGTCTGCTCTTTCTGGTTGCTTACTTACTTCGAGTCTTTGGTGACCAGCACCACGTCGGTCTTCACTTCGGCGGGCATCTCCGACTGCTTCTTCTTGTCGGCGATGGCCTTCAGCGCGGTCTCGATGCCGAACACGGCCTGCTTGGCTGCGAACTGGTCGGCCGTGGCGAGCACGCGGCCGTCCTTCAGCATCGGCTTGATGGCGCCGATGTTGTCGTAGCCCACCACCAGCACCTTGCCGGTCTTGCCAGCGGCCTTGACCGCAGCCACGGCGCCCAGCGCCATGCTGTCGTTGCCGGCGAGCAGGGCCTTCAGGTCGGGGTGCTCGCGCATCATGCCGGCGGCCACCGTGTTGCCCTTGTCGATTTCCCACTGGCCGGACTGCACGCCCACCACCGTCACGCCGGCGGCCTTCATGGCGTCTTGATAACCCAGCGTGCGCTGCTGCGCATTGAAGGTGGTCGACACGCCTTCGATGATGCCGACCTTGTCGCCTGCCTTCAGCTCCTTGGCGAGCGCGTCGCCCACCAGCTTGGCGCCGGCGCGGTTGTCGGGACCGACGAAGGGCACCAGGATGCCCTTTTCCTTGAGCGCGGCGCCGTCGAGCTGGTTGTCGATGTTGACCACCAGGATGCCCTTGTCGATGGCCGCCTTGATGACCGGCACCAGCGCCTTCGAATCGGCCGGCGCGATGACCAGCGCGTTGATCTTCTGCGCCACCATCTGCTCAACCATCTTGATCTGGGCGGCGGTGTCGGTCTCGTCCTTGATGCCGTTGGCCACCAGCGTGTATTGGGCGGCATTGGCCTTCTGGTGCGCCTTGGCGCCGTCTTCCATGGTGCGGAAGAACTCGTTGGCCAGCGACTTCATGACCAGCGCGACCTTGGGCTTGTCCTGGGCGAAGGCGGGCGTTCCGGCCATGGCGCCCAGGAGCGTGAGTGCGGCAGCGCTTTGCAGGGTACGGCGGGTGAACTTCATGGTGAATGTCTCCTGAGGTGGTTGATCAGAACGGTGCGCCGGTCTTTGCCGGGGGCTCCGATGTTAGCTGAGGGAAACGTTTGCGCAAACGTTTGCCAGTCGGTGCTAACCCTGAGGTTTTGAGCAAGCAAATGCGGGCTCGAAGACCTGCCGGACGGGCCTGCAACCATGCTCGCCTAAAATCGCGGGTTACCCAAGAGGACCTCCCATGAGTTTGCAATGCGGCATCGTCGGCCTGCCCAACGTCGGTAAATCCACCCTTTTCAATGCGTTGACCAAGGCCGGCATCGCGGCGGAAAACTATCCGTTCTGCACCATCGAGCCCAACGTGGGCGTGGTGGAAGTGCCCGATCCTCGGCTCGCGCAACTGAGCGAGATCGTCAAGCCCGAGCGCGTGGTGCCCGCCATCGTTGAGTTCGTCGACATCGCCGGCCTGGTGGCCGGTGCCAGCACCGGTGAAGGCCTGGGCAACAAGTTTCTGGCGCACATCCGCGAGACCGACGCCACCGTCAACGTGGTGCGCTGCTTCGACGACGAGAACGTGATCCACGTGGCCGGCAAGGTCGACCCGATCTCCGACATCGAAGTGATCCAGACTGAACTCTGCCTGGCCGACCTCGCCACGGTCGAGAAGGCGCTGCACCGTCACACCAAGGTCGCCCGCTCGGGCGACAAGGAAGCGCAGAAGCTGGTCGGCCTGCTCGAGCGCTGCCAGGCCGCGCTGAACGAGAACACGCCAGTGCGCGCGCTCGACTTCACCAAGGAGGAGGTGCCGCTGGTCAAGAGCTTCACGCTCATCACCGCCAAGCCCGCGATGTTCGTGGGCAACGTGGCGGAAGACGGCTTCGAGAACAACCCGTATCTCGATCGCCTGCGCGAATACGCCGCCAAGCAGGGCGCGCCCGTGGTCGCCATCTGCGCCAAGATCGAAGCCGACCTGGCCGAGATGGACGACGAAGACAAGAAGATGTTCCTTGCCGAGATCGGCCAGGAAGAGCCCGGCCTGAACCGCCTGATTCGCGCGGCCTTCAAGCTGCTGGGCCTGCAGACCTACTTCACCGCCGGCGTGAAGGAAGTGCGCGCCTGGACCATCCACATCGGCGACACCGGCCCGCAGGCTGCCGGCGTGATCCACGGCGACTTCGAGAAGGGCTACATCCGCGCCCAGACCATCGCGTTCGAGGACTACATCGCCTTCAAGGGCGAGCAGGGCGCGAAGGACGCGGGGAAGATGCGTTCGGAAGGCAAGGAATACGTCGTGAAGGATGGCGACGTGATGAACTTCCTGTTCAGTTCGTAAAAAGGCTCGCCCCCAGGCTGCGCGCACTTCGTGTCGCTTCGCCTTCCCCCTGCCGGGGGCGACACCTGAGGCCCGGCGGAGCCGGTTCCTCGGTGTCTCACGAAAAGAGCTTCGTGGGTTTCGAGGCTGTTGTTGGGTAGACTCCGCGCGCCCGATTTCTCCTCCACAAGGCCCGCCTTCATGCTCACCGTTCACCACCTCAACAACTCGCGCTCGCAGCGTGTGCTCTGGCTGCTCGAAGAACTCGAACTGCCGTACGAGATCGTCCACTACCAGCGCGATCCGCAAACCAGTCTGGCGCCCGCTTCGCTGCGGGCCATTCATCCGCTGGGCAAGTCACCGGTGGTAACGACGGATGACGGGCTCACGCTGGCGGAGTCAGGCGCGATCATCGAGACGCTCATCGAGCGCCACGGCCACGGCCGCCTCGCGCCTGCGGCGGGTTCGCCGGATGCGCTGCGCTTCCGCTACTGGCTGCACTTCGCCGAAGGCACGGCGATGTCGCCGTTGCTGCTCAAACTGGTGTTCGATCGCATCGAGACGAGCAAGATGCCCTTCTTCGCGAAGCCGATCGCCAAGGCCATTTCGGCCAAGGCGAAGTCGGCGTTCATCAACCCGAACATCGCGAGCCACCTGAGCTACATGGAAGCCGAACTCGGCAAGAGCGAATGGTTCGCCGGCGATGAGTTCACGGGCGCGGACATCCAGATGAGCTTCGTGGTCGAAGCCGCGCAGGCGCGCGGCGGGCTCGATGCGAAGCGGCCGAAGCTGATGGCGTACCTGGAGCGCATCCACGCGCGTCCCGCGTACAAGCGCGCGCTCGAACGCGGCGGCCCCTACGCCTTGTTGAACTGATCAGAAGATCTGCAGCAGCGCCACCGTCATGGTGATGTAGCGCAGAAACTTGCCCACGGCCATGTAGGCAACGCATGGCCAGAACGGCAGCTTGAGCCAACCCGCGACCGCGCACAGCGGGTCGCCCACCAGCGGCAGCCAGCTCAGCAGGCAGGCCTTCGGGCCGAGCCGCTCCAGCCAGCCCAGAACGCGCACATGATGTTTCGAGTGCGAGTATTTGTCGGCCACCTTGTGCGCGCCGTAGCCCATCCACCAGTCGACTGCGCCACCCAGCGTGTTGCCTATGGTCGCCACCGCGATGGCTGGCCAGAACATCTCGGGGTTGAGCTTGAGCAGCCCGAAAAGAAAGGGCTCGGAGCCCACCGGCAGTAGCGTCGCGGAGACGAACGCCGCCACGAACAAGGTCGAGAGACCGTACTGCGGCAGCGCCAGCAGCGCCATGAGGGAGTCGAGCCAGGCTTGCATAAGGTCGGCGCAGTATAGGCAGCGCGTGCTTCGCAACCCCACGTGAGAAAGCCCCGGAATGCACCGGTGTTTGTACGGGTACCCAGGGCGCAAATCGTTTCAGTCGCTGAAATGCAGCGTGGCTACAATCGTGCCTCATTTTTCAGCAGCCGAACGCGCACGCTCCTCTTTCCAATGACCTTGCAGATCGGCACCCACACGCTGGAAAACCGCCTGTTCGTCGCGCCCATGGCCGGCGTGACGGACCGGCCCTTCCGCATGCTGTGCCGCGAACTCGGCGCCGGCTACGCGGTCAGCGAGATGGTCACGTCGCGCAAGGAACTCTGGGGCACGCTCAAGACATCGCGCCGTGCGAACCATGATGGCGAACCGGGCCCCATTGCGGTGCAGATCGCAGGCACCGATGCGGCCATGATGGCCGAGGCCACGGTCTACAACATCGAGCGTGGTGCGCAGATCATCGACATCAACATGGGCTGCCCGGCCAAGAAGGTCTGCAACAAGTGGGCGGGTTCTGCGCTGATGCGCGACGAGCCGCTGGCGCTTGAAATCGTGCAGGCGGTAGTCGATGCCGCGCAGCCCTTCGGCGTGCCGGTCACGCTCAAGATGCGCACCGGCTGGAGCCAGGAGCACCGCAACGCGGTGAAGCTCGCGCGCGATTTCGAATCGGCCGGCGTGCAGATGCTCACGGTGCACGGCCGCACGCGCGAGCAGGGCTACAAGGGCTTTGCCGAGTACGACACCATCGCCGCCGTGAAGGCCGCGGTGCGCGTGCCGGTGGTGGCCAACGGCGACATCCGTTCACCCGAGAAGGCACGCGACGTGCTTGCGGCCACCGGCGCCGACGCGGTGATGATCGGCCGCGCAGCGCAGGGCCGCCCGTGGATCTTTCGCGAGATCGCGCACTTCCTGGAAACCGGCACGCACCGCGCGCCACCGCTGGTTGCGGAAGTTCGCCGCTTGCTGCTCGACCACCTCGTGGAGCACTATGCGCTCTACGGCGATTACAGCGGTGTGCGCACGGCGCGCAAGCACATCGGCTGGTACGTGCGCACGCTGCCCGATGGCGAAGCGTTCCGCGCACGCATGAACACCATAGAGGACTGTGCCGAGCAGCTGCGCGCGGTCGGCGACTATTTCGACGGGTTGGCGGACCGCATGGACCGCATGCCCGTGCAGCATCTGGCGGACGAAGAGGCGTCGCCAGGTGAAGAGGAGGCGGCTTGCGCCGTCGATTGAGAAAAAGAGAAGAAGCAATGAGCAAGAAACATATCGAGGACTGCGTGCGCACCAGTCTGGACAGCTACTTTCGCGATCTGCGTGGCACCGAACCCGACGGCATGTACGAAATGCTCGTGCGTGTGGTCGAGAAACCCCTGCTCGACGTCGTGATGACGCGCGCAGAAGGCAATCAATCCAAGGCCGCGCAATGGTTGGGCCTGAATCGCAACACGCTTCGCAAGAAGCTCGTTGAACACAAACTTTTGAAATAACTCCACGGCATATCCAATGGCCCAGACCGCACTCATCTCCGTTTCCGACAAGACCGGCATTCTCGAATTCGCCCAGGCGCTGCATGCGTTGGGCATCAAGCTGCTGTCCACCGGCGGCACCGCCAAGCTGCTGGCCGATGCCGGCCTGCCCGTCACCGAAGTTGCCGACCACACCGGCTTTCCGGAGATGCTCGATGGCCGCGTGAAGACGCTGCACCCGAAGATTCACGGCGGCCTGCTCGCGCGCCGCGACCTGCCCGCGCACGTGGCGGCCATCAAGGAACACGGCATCGACACCATCGACTTGCTGATCGTCAATCTCTATCCGTTCGAAGCCACCGTGGCCAAGCCCGGCTGCACGCTCGAAGACGCGATCGAGAACATCGACATCGGCGGCCCGGCCATGGTGCGCAGCGCGGCCAAGAACTGGAAGGACGTGGGCGTGCTCACCGACGCATCGCAGTACGCCGTGGCGCTCGCCGAGCTGAAGGCCGATGGCAAGCTCAGCGACAAGACCAAGTTCGCGTTCTCGGTGGCCGCGTTCAACCGCATCGCCGACTACGACGGCGCGATCAGCGACTACCTCTCGGCCATCGACTTCGACGCCAGCATCGGCCAGCCTGCGCCCAAGCGCTCGCTCTTCCCCGCGCAGAGCAACGGCCGCTTCGTGAAAGTGCAGGACCTGCGCTACGGCGAGAACCCGCACCAGCAGGCCGCGTTCTACCGCGACCTGCATCCGGCGCCCGGTTCGCTCGTGTCGGCGAAGCAGCTGCAGGGCAAGGAGCTGAGCTACAACAACATCGCCGATGCCGATGCGGCGTGGGAATGCGTGAAGAGCTTCGATGTGCCGGCCTGCGTGATCGTCAAGCACGCCAACCCCTGCGGCGTGGCCATCGGCAAGGACGCGGCCGAGGCTTACGGCAAGGCCTTCAAGACCGATCCGACCTCGGCCTTCGGCGGCATCATCGCCTTCAACCGCCCGGTCGACGGCGCCACCGCGCAAGAGATTGCCAAGCAGTTCGTCGAAGTGCTGATGGCGCCGGGCTACACACCCGAGGCGCTCGAAGTGTTCCAGGCCACCAAGGCCAAGCTCAATGTGCGCGTGCTCGAAATTGCACTGCCCAAGGGCGGCACCAGCGACCGGGACAACGGCCGCAATGCGATGGATGTCAAGCGCGTCGGCTCGGGCCTGCTGATCCAGACCGCCGATAACCATGAACTCGCGGCCAGCGACCTCAAGGTGGTCAGCAAGAAGCAACCCACGCCGCAGCAGCTGCAAGACCTGCTGTTCGCGTGGAAGGTCGCGAAGTATGTGAAGAGCAACGCGATCGTGTTCTGCGCCAACGGCATGACCATGGGCGTGGGCGCGGGCCAGATGAGCCGCCTCGATTCGGCGCGCATCGCCAGCATCAAGGCCGAGCACGCCGGCCTGTCGCTGAAAGACACCGCAGTGGCCAGCGACGCATTCTTCCCGTTCCGCGACGGCCTCGACGTGGTGGTCGATGCGGGCGCGAGTTGCGTTATTCAGCCGGGCGGCTCGATGCGCGACCAGGAAGTGATCGATGCCGCCGATGAGCGCGGCGTGGTGATGGTGTTGTCGGGCGTACGCCACTTCCGCCACTGATCGGCGGAACACAGGGTTCGGCGGCCGCGAGACTTACTCGTGGTTGCCGAACCGGTACTTCAGCTGGAAGGTGATCGCGCCGTACAGCCGGTTCTTGATGGTCGGCACGTAGGCAATGTTGAGGCCCCAGTTCTTGCCTTCGATGGCAGCCACCGGAAGGATGGCGGGGAACCAGTTGCCGTTGCGGTAGTTCGGGTAGCCGTCGAAGCCGCCGACCACGGCGCCGAACTTCACGCCGTAGAACTCGAAGGGCAGCGCGTACAGGCCCACGTAGTTCGACTGCCGGCGATCGCTGTTGCGGAAGGTGCCCGCGGTGACCCGGAAGGTGTCGTTCAGCGGGTACTCGAAGCCCAGCCCCTGGTTGACGTTTTCGAGGCCCTTGCCGCTGTCGAAGTGCGCCGAATAGAAGCCCGGGTTGATCCAGATGTTCTTCGGATCGAAGGACTCCTGCGCTGACGCCAGGCCGGGAACGAGAAGAGCGATGCTCAGGACCGGCAACGTGCGCAGGGAGTTCATGGGCTAGGGCGTCCTGAAGATTTGTCTTGCAGCTTCGATGGCGGCGGCGATGTCGTCGTCGCTGTGGGCTGCGCTCACGAAGCCTGCTTCGTAAAGCGCGGGGGCAATATACACGCCGCGATCCAGCAAACCATGAAACAACGCATTGAATTTCGCGTTGTCGGTTGTCATCACGGTGGCATAGTTTTGCGGCAGGTCTTTCATCAGGAAGAAGCCGAACATGCCGCCTTCGCTGTCGGCATTGAAGGGCTTGCCTTCGGCCGCGGCGGCGGCCTTCAGGCCATCGACCAGCGTGCGCGTTTTCTTGCCGAGCGCTTCGTAGAAGCCGGGCTTTGCAATTTCCTTCAGCGTGGCAAGACCGCAAGCCGTGGCCACCGGATTGCCCG
Source organism: Variovorax nivicola (assembly GCF_051216475.1). Taxonomy (NCBI): domain Bacteria; kingdom Pseudomonadati; phylum Pseudomonadota; class Betaproteobacteria; order Burkholderiales; family Comamonadaceae; genus Variovorax; species Variovorax nivicola. The sequence goes on from NZ_JBPJZK010000002.1 coordinate 92,726, forward strand.
ACAGCGTGCCGGCCTGGTAGACCGGGCCCAGCGGCGCGAGCTGCTCCATGATCGCGCGCGGGCCACCGAAGGCCGCCAGCGGCATGCCGCCGCCGATGACCTTGCCGAGCACCGTGAGGTCGGGCTTGATGCCCAGCACGCCCTGTGCGCCGTGCAGACCCACGCGAAAGCCGGTCATCACTTCATCGAAGATCAGCAGGGCGCCGTGCTGCGTGCAGAGCTCGCGGCAGCGCTTGGCGAACTCGGGCGTGGCGCGCACGAAGTTCATGTTGCCGGCAATGGCTTCGATCATCAGGCAGGCGATGTCGCTGCCATGCAGGGCGAAGGCTTCTTCGAGCTGCTGCAGGTTGTTGTACTCGAGCACGATGGTGTGCTGCACCACCTCGGGCGGCACGCCGGCCGAAGTCGGGTTGCCGAAGGTGGCGAGGCCGGAGCCAGCCTTTACCAGCAGTGCGTCGGCGTGGCCGTGGTAGCAGCCCTCGAACTTGACGATGCTCTTGCGACCGGTGGCGCCGCGCGCCAGGCGCAATGCACTCATGGCGGCTTCGGTGCCGGAACTCACGAGCCGCACCATCTCCATCGACGGCACCAGCGCGAGGATGGCCTCGGCCAGTTCGATTTCGCGCTCGGTCGGCGCGCCGTACGAGAAGCCTTCGAGCACGGCCTTCTGCACCGCTTCGACCACGGCAGGGTGGCCGTGGCCCAGGATCATCGGACCCCAGGAGCCGATGTAGTCGATGTAGCGCTTGTCGTTGGCGTCCCAGAAGTAGGCGCCCTGCGCGCGCTGGATGAAGCGGGGCGTGCCGCCCACGGCCTTGAAGGCGCGCACGGGCGAGTTGACGCCCCCGGGGATCACGGCGCGGGCGCGCTCGAAAAGAATGTCGTTGCGGTCAGTCATCAGTGTCGGGTGTCGTGTGGGGGGAGGGCGAAGTCGGGTGCGGCGTCCGGGTCTTCATCGTCTTCGTCGTCCTCGGGCTCGGCCCAGAACAGGCGGTCGGGCAGCACGTGGCCCATGCCGGGGCGGAAGCCCGCGTCGAGGCAGCGGTCCATGTAGGCCAGCGCCTCGGTGGTCGCGGCCACGAGGTCGGTGCCGCTCGCCAGCAGGGCGGCCAGCGCGGCCGACAGGGTGTCGCCGGCGCCGGCGAAGACGGCTTCGAGCCGTTCGTACTTCTCGCTGGCCAGCACCGACTGCGGCGAGGCCAGCACGTTGTCGATGAACTGCTCGGGCAGCACCATGCCGGTGACCAGCGTGTAGGGCACGCCGAACTCGCCGGCGGCCTTGGCAATGTCGCGCGCGCCGGGCGGACGCTCGCCGTTCCAGTCCGGAAGCAGCCAGCGCCACAGAGTACTGTGGTTTCCAACCAACACCGTTGTCTGGGGCAAAACCAGCTCCCGAAAAGCGTCCAGATAGGGCTCGATCAGGTTCTCGTCCCACCATGACAGGTTGGGCATGTAGGCCACCACGGGCACTTCGGGATAGTCGGCGGCGGTCTCGGCGATGGTGCTCAGGGCCTCGGGGGTGCCGGCAAAGCCCACCTTGATCAACTGGACTTCCACGTCCTCCAGGATGGCGCGCGCCTGCTCGGCGATGGCTTCCTCGTCGAAGGGAAAGTGGTCGAAAATCTCGGCCGTGTCCCTGGCGTAGGCGCCTGTGACGACGGGCAGGACGTGTGCGCCCACCGACGCCATGGCCAGGGCATCGGCGCCCAGCCCGCCCGCACCGCTGGGGTCGCTGGCGTTGAAGACCAGCACGCAGGGGGGATTCAGGTCGCGTTCGGCCAGCTCGCCTTCATCCTGCGAGGGGTCGTTAAGATCGCCCGGTTTGCGGGTTTTGTCTGCTGGAAGTAAGTAGATGGTCATACGCCGGGCGGAATCCCCTGGATGGTGGCATAGGCGCGACGTTTACCGTCTGCCAGTGAGATACGCATAGATACACTCGTTGCATTTAATGAACAAGGACTTTAAGCTCCGATGAATACGAAAACTTGGATGTGCCTGATTTGTGGGTGGATCTATGACGAAGCGGTTGGTGTACCGGAAGATGGCATCGCGGCAGGCACGGCCTGGGCCGATGTCCCGATGAACTGGACCTGTCCTGAGTGCGGTGCGCGCAAGGAAGACTTCGAAATGGTTGAAATCTGAAAGCATGGCATAGATAGAGCTACGCGGTCTGCGTCGATGTTCGGCGCGGCGGGCTTCCAAGTCTCTTGAGCAGGAGCGTTTGCAATGGGCCCGAATGGATCAGGTTACAAGGTGCTAGTCATCGACGACAGCAATACCATCCGGCGCAGTGCCGAGATTTTTCTGAAGCAGGGTGGGCACGAGGTTCTTCTCGCGGAAGACGGCTTCGACGCGCTCTCCAAGGTTAACGACCACAAGCCGCATCTGATTTTCTGCGACATCCTGATGCCGCGGCTCGACGGCTACCAGACCTGCGCCATCATCAAGCGCAACGCCCATTTTTCCAACGTTCCGGTCGTCATGCTGTCTTCGAAAGACGGTGTATTCGACAAGGCCCGCGGCCGTATGGTCGGATCGCAAGACTACCTGACCAAGCCTTTCACCAAAGACCAGCTGCTGCAGGCCGTGCAGCAGTTTGGCATCGTTCAACAGGAAGTGCAGTAATGCCTATTCGCAAAATCCTCGTCGTCGACGACTCCAAGACGGAACTGGTGTTCCTGACCGACCTCCTCCAGAAGAACGGCTTTGCCGTCAAGACGGCCGAAAATGCCGACGACGCCATGCGCCGCCTGGAAGAAGACCATCCCGACCTGATCCTCATGGACGTCGTGATGCCCGGCCAGAACGGCTTCCAGCTCACGCGCGCCATCGCCCGCGACCCGAAGTACGCGGCGATCCCGATCATCCTGTGCACCAGCAAGAACCAGGAAACCGACCGCGTCTGGGGCATGCGCCAAGGCGCACGCGACTACATCGTGAAGCCGGTCAACGCAGCCGACCTGATGTCCAAGATCAGCGCGCTGAACTGAGCGAAAGCCTGCCGAGTCCATGGCGAATCGCGATGCTCTGAGAGCCTTCCAGTCCCGGCTGGCGAGCCGCCTGCAGGCCGCTCGCACGACGGGCGTGGCCGCCACGTGGCTGGCGGTCGAGGCGGGCGAGGGCAAATACCTCTTTCCGCTGGGACACGCCGGCGAAATCTTTCCCTGGACGCCGCCACAGCCCGTGCCCTACACGGAGCCGTGGTTCCTCGGCGTTGCCAACCTGCGCGGCGGCCTCTATGGCGTCGTGCAGCTGTCGGCATTCGCCTCCGGCGTTCCAGTCGCGCTGGCCGCCACCGAGGTGGCGCGCATCCAGTCGCGGCTCGTTGCCTTCAACGAGCTGCTCGAAGTCAACTGCGCATTGCTGGTCGATCGACTGGCGGGGTTGCGGGGTGCGGAGGCCTTCACGGCTTCCGAGCCTCCGGGCGCAGAAGCACCTGCCTGGCATGGGCATCTGTTTACCGACGCAGCAGGGGAGCGCTGGCAGGAAGTCAACCTGCAAGCGCTTTCGCAGCAACCCCAGTTTTTGAGTATTGGTGCGTAGTGCTCCCGCACGCCGTACCGGAAACCACCTGAAGGACCGACCGTGAGCTCGATCGCCGACAAGTTCAAGAAATTACTGCCCGTGACCAACGGGAACGACAAGGCCCGCGTCGATGGCTCCGGTTCCACGATATCGCTTGACGATGTCGACACCGTCCAGGCTCCGGACGAGAAAACCGTGCGCCTCGCCCGAAAAGGTGCCGCGACCACGGACACCAGCTTCGGCGAGCTCGATCTGCCGGGCGGCGGCGACGCCGCCAACGAGCCGGGCGCCACGGTTGCCGAAGCGGTGCCCGACACCACCGGCGGCCGCGCGGGCTCCAACCCGGCGAGGCAGCAGCGGATCCTGGCCATCTTGCTGGCCGTCGTGGTGCTGTTGCTGTTGCTGGTTGCCGGCTCCGCCATTCTTCGCGCGGAACGCCTGGCGCAGCAGGTGGCGGCCACCGGCCAGTCGCTGATGCAGTCGCAGCGTCTTGCCAAGTCGATCTCGCAGGCCCTCGTCGGCAGCGCCTCGGCGTTCGTCGAAGTGAAGGACAGCGCCGACGACCTTTCGCGCCGCGTGCAGGGCCTGACCAACGGCGACGACTCGTTGCGCCTGGAACGCGTGGGCAACCAGTACGACGAGGAGATGAACAAGATCAATCCTCTCGTCACCCGCGCCGACGCCAGCGCCAAGGCCGTGCTGGCCCAGCGCCAGATCCTGACGCAGGTGGGTGCCGCTCTGCGCGACATCAACCAGCAGTCGTCCACGCTGCTCGAAATGACGGAAACCGTCGCGTCGCTGAAGATGCAGCAGAACGCCACGCTGCCTGAAATCTCGGCCGCCGGCCAGCTCGTGATGCTGACGCAGCGCATCGGCAAGTCGACCAACGAGTTCTTCACGGTCGAGGGTGTGAACCCCGACGCCGTGTTCCTGCTGGGCAAGGACCTGAACACCTTCCAGGAAACCACCCGCGGCCTGCTCGATGGCAATGCGCAGCAGCGCTTCCCCGGTTCGAAAGACCCGCAGACCCGCCAGCAGCTCGAAGCCATCCTGAAGACCTACGAGCAGATGCGCACACAGGCTTCGGCCATTCTGGGCAACCTGCAGGGTCTGGTGGCGGCGCGCGAAGCGCAGGCCTCGATCCTGACCGACAGCGAGCCGCTGCGTAAGTCGCTCGGCGACCTGCAGGACAAGCTGTCCGCACGCACCGGCCTGGGCGCCGGCACCATCGTGCTGCTGTTCGTGCTGTCGCTGGCCGCTCTGGCTCTGGCCGGCGCCATCGGTTTCGTGCAGGTGCGCGAAGGCCGCGAACGTGCCGCAACCGCCGAACGCGAACGTCTGGCGGCCGAGCAAACGTCCGAAGAAGCCGGCCGCGTCAACAACGCCAACCAGGCCGCCATTCTTCGGCTGATGAACGAACTGCAGACAGTGGCCGAAGGCGACCTGACGCAGGAAGCAACCGTGACCGAGGACATCACCGGCGCTATCGCCGACTCGGTGAACTACACGGTGGAAGAACTGCGACTGCTGGTGGGCAACGTGCAGAACACGGCTACCCGCGTGGCGCAGACGACGTCGCAGGTGGAAAGCACCTCGACCGAGCTGCTGGCCGCCTCGACCGAACAGCTGCGCGAAATTCGCGAAACCGGCCAGTCGGTGCTGACCATGGCCGAGCGAATCAACGGCGTGTCCACTCAGGCGCAAGAGTCCGCCACGGTGGCGCGCCAGTCGCTGCAGGCCGCATCCTCGGGTCTGCAGGCCGTGCAGAACGCCATCGGCGGTATGAACTCCATCCGCGACCAGATCCAGGAAACCTCCAAGCGGATCAAGCGCCTTGGTGAATCGTCGCAAGAGATTGGCGAAATCACCGAGCTGATCTCGGACATTACCGAACAGACGAACGTGCTGGCCCTGAACGCCGCCATCCAGGCCGCATCGGCCGGTGAAGCCGGTCGAGGCTTCTCGGTGGTGGCGGAAGAAGTTCAGCGACTGGCCGAACGCTCCGCAGACGCCACGCGCCAGATCTCGGCGCTGGTGAAGGCCATTCAAACCGACACGCAGGATGCCGTGGGCGCCATGGAGCGCTCCACGCAGGGTGTGGTCGAAGGGGCCAAGCTGTCCGACAACGCGGGTACCGCGCTGTCCGAGATCGACCGCGTGTCGCGCCGCCTTGCCGACCTGATTGAGCAGATTTCGCAATCCGCCTCCCGCGAAGCCGATTCGGCCAACGTGGTGGCTGCGAACATCCAGCACATTTTTGCCGTGACGGAACAGACCGGAGAAGGTACGCGCACCACCGCCCAGCAGGTGCGCGAACTGTCGCAGATGGCCGAAGAACTGCGTCGTTCGGTGGCTCGTTTCAAGATTGCCTGACCCACAAGATAGATAAGAACGGCGAGCACCCAACGTGTCGATTCAAACCCCTGCCACGGCCCCCCTCGCCGGCAATGTGCCGGCCACCGAAGACCTCGGGCCGCTGGCCTGGGTGCTGGGAGAAATCCAGAAATCCCTCGACGGTGTAAGCAAGTCGCTGCGGCGCTTCGTGCGCGACGTGGACGCTGCAGCCGAGCCCGAGGCCGGTCCGTTGCAGATGGCCCGCCAGCAACTGCACCAGGCCGTTGGCGCGCTGCAGATGGTGGGGCATTCCTCACCCGCGCTGGTGCTCGGCGCCATCGAGTTTGCGGTGCAGGGCTTCATTGCCGAACCGCAGCGCTGCACCGACGCCGCGGTGGTCAAGATCGAGCGTGCCGGCTTCGCCGTCACCGATTTCCTCAACGCCCTGCTGGCCGGCAAGCCCGTGTCGTCGGTGGCGCTGTTTCCCCAATACCGCGACGTGCTGGAGCTCGTCGGCAACGAGCGCGTGCACCCGGCCGACCTGTGGAGCACCGTCTGGCGCTGGGTCGAGATCAAGCCTGCGCTGACGCAGGCCGCCATCGCCTATGACCCGGCCGTGCGCTCGAAACTCGACCGCGAAGTGCTGCAACTCGTCAAGACTAGCGACGTGCAGGCCGCGCGGCGGCTGAATGCGTTGTGCCTGGGGCTCGGCCGCGGTGCACTGCTGCCCCGCGTCGCCAGCTTCTGGACCCTGGCCGCAGGCTTCTTCGAAGCCCTGGCCACCGGGCTGATCACGCCCGACTCCTACGTCAAGCGCGCCGCCTCGCGCGTGCTGCTGCAGTACGCCACGCTCGCGCGCGGCGACAGCCTCGTGTCCGACCGCCTCGGGCAAGACCTGCTGTTCTTCTGCGCGCAGGCCGTGCCCACCGCCAGCGACGACGCCGCCACGCTGCGCACTGTGCGCAGCGCCTGGGGCATCACCGGTGAACAGCGCATCGACTACACCGTCGAACAGTTCGGCCGCTTCGATCCGCTGGTGCTGCAACAAGCCCGCAAGCGCATCGAGACCGCCAAGGAAATGTGGTCGGGCCTTTCGGGCGGCGACATCACCCGCACGCGCCAGGTGGCCGACACCTTCGCGCAGCTCGGTGAATCGCTGCAGAAGCTGCACCCGCCGAGCCTGCCGATGGTGCAGGCGCTGACCCATTCGGTCGAAGCCTCCGTGAGCTCCGGCCAGGCCCCAGGCACCGAACTCGCGATGGAAGTCGCCACCTCGGTGCTCTACCTGGAGGCCGCACTCGAAGACCTGGACCCGAGCGATCCGCAGCTCACCTCCCGCACGTTGCAACTCGCGGGCCGCATCGAACGCGTGCGCGCAGGCGGCCATTCCGAGCCGCTCGAGCCGTGGATGGAAGACCTCTACCGCCGCGTGAGCGACCGCCAGACCATGGGCACCGTGGTCGACGAGCTACGCAGCCACCTGAGCGAACTCGAGAAATCGCTAGACCAGTACTTCCGCCGCCCGGCCGAAAAGGGCCTGCTGCGCACCGTGCCGACGCAGCTCCTGCAGATGCGCGGCGTGTTCTCCGTGCTCGGCCTCGACCAGGCCGCGCTCACCGTGCAGCGCATGCGCGACGACGTCGAGGCGATGCTCGTCAGCACCTCGCCGGCCGAAGAAATGGCCGGCTTCGACGCGCTGGGCAACAACCTCGGCGCGCTGGGCTTCCTGATCGACATGCTGGGCTACCAGCCCGCACTGGCCAAGCGCCTGTTCGTGTTCGACGCCGAAGCCGGCGAACTCAAGCCGCTGATGGGCCGCCAGGCCACCGACAGCGCGGTTGCCGACGGCGCCGCGCCGAGCCCGGCTCCGGTCGCCCAAGCCGTGCTCAGCATCGAGGAAGTCGACGCGCAGATCGCCTCGAAGCTCGCCGCGCTCGCCACGCCCAACCGCAAGGCCAAGGTTTCGCCGATCGAGGAATTCAGCAGCAAGGCCGACAGCTGGACGAACAAGATCTCCGGCCCGTCCGCGTTGCCCGACACCGAGGTCACCGAGCTCGAAGAAGACGACCTGCAGAACATCTTCCTCGACGAGGCCCGCGAGGTGGTGCAGAACGGCCTGGCCGCCATCGCCGAACTCGCCAGCTACCCGGACGACACCGAAGAACTCACGATCCTGCGTCGTGCCTTCCACACGCTCAAGGGCAGCTCGCGCATGGTCGGCCTCACCGACTTCGGCGACGCCGCCTGGTCGCTCGAACAGGTGCTCAACACCTGGCTGGCCGACCAGCGCGCCGCCACGCCGGAACTGCTGTCGGCCACCGAACGCACGATGAAGGACTTCAGCCAGTGGGTCGAGGCCATCGCCTCGGGCTCCGCGCACGGCTGGCAGTCGGCACCGTTCAGCCGCGTGGCCAACGCGCTGCTGGCCGGCGAGCCCGTGCCCCCGCCGGTGCGCGTGGCCGATGCGGAGGCCCTGGCGGTCGCTGCGCGCCACATCGCCGCTGAAGCACCTCACTCCGCGCCCGCACCGCTCGAGGTTGCGGCGCCGGTGGCGGCAGAGCTGCCGCCCCTGCAACTGCCCGATCTGCCGGATCTGTCGCTCACCTCGGAAGCGCCTGCACCCGCACCGGTTGCGGCGCCCGAGATGCCGTTCGAAACCGTGGCCTGGCAAGAGCCCGAGAAGGCTGCCACGCCCGAGCCCGACGACGATTTCGCATCGACCGACTTCATCGATTTCGAAGCGAAGTCGACCACCGAGCCCGCGCCGCTGATGGCCCTGCCGAGCGGCGAGGAGTTCGATTTCCTGGCGCCCCCTGCGAAGACGCCCGCGGCCGTGGAGCCGGAGCCGGCAGCGCCCGCACCTGCCATCGAATCGATCGAAGCCACCGTGCCGACCACGGCCGGCCTGCCCGACCTGGAGTGGGCGCCCGAACCGCTGCCCGTGCAGCCTGCTGCTGTTGTTGCTGCCGAGCCCGAAGTCATCGAAGCAGCGGCACTGCCGCTGCACGAAGAAGAACCAGAAGAGCCGGTCGCCGCACCCGAGCCGCAACCGGTGGCCGAAGCAGAGCCGGAGCCAGAGCCCGAACTGCCCGCCCCAACGGTCGCCGAAGTGGTCGTGCCCATCTTCGAAGCACTCCCTGTGCCCGAAGAACCGCAGATCCTCGTTGCCGACAAAGAAACAGAAGCAGAAGCGCCCGAACCCGTCGTGGCGGCTGCGCCCGTCGCACCGCAGGAAAGCGCCGAAGACCAGGTCAAGGTCATCGGCCCGCTGCGCATCGGCATCCAGCTCTACAACGTCTACCTCAACGAGGCCGATGAGTGGTCGCGCCAGCTCGCCACCGACGTCGGCGAGTGGGCGCTCGAATCGCACGAACGCCTGCCCGACTCGACCGTTGCGCTGGCCCACTCGCTGGCCGGCAGCTCGGCCACGGTCGGCTTCCACAGCCTGTCGGGCATGGCCCGCCTGTTCGAAGCCGCGCTGCAGCATCTGCAGATGCAGGGCAGCGGCACGCGTGAGCAGGGCATGGTGCTGGTGGCCGCGGCCGACGAGTTGCGCCGCCTGCTGCACCAGTTTGCCGTTGGCTTCCTGCGCGATCCGGCCGAAGGCACGTTGCAGGCGCTGCGCGACATTGCCAATTCGCCGATGCCGACCGAAGTTGCCATGCGTGCCGAAGTCCGGCCGCTGCAGCAGGTGGTGGTCAGCGAATCCGTTGCCGACGTGGCGCTGGACGATTCCGAAGACGCCATCGACCTGGCCGACGCGGTCGACGTCGACCTGTTCCCGATCTTCGAGGAAGAGGCTGCCGAACTGCTGCCCCAGCTCGGCGAAGCGCTGCGCCAGTGGGCGCATCACCCCGACGACAGCGCGCCGCGCGCCTCGGTGCTGCGCACGTTGCACACGCTCAAGGGCAGCGCACGATTGGCCGGCGCCATGCGCCTGGGCGAACGCGCGCACCGCATGGAGTCCGAGATCGAAGTCCTGGGCTCCCAGGGCGCGGAACGGGCCGACATCGAAAAACTGCTGACGCGCCTCGACGCCCTGCAGGCCACTTTCGACGCGCTGCGCGCGGCCGACGATGCCACGCAGGTCGAACTGGCCCAGATCGTGGCCGCGGCCACCGCGACCGCATCCGCTGCCCAACTGCTGCAGGTGGCGCCCGAAGCCGGCGTGCCGGCGAACGACGAAACCGCCGCCCCCGTGGCGAGCCTGGAAGACGAAGAATCCGTCGCTGCCGCACCGGCCGCACCCACGACGCTGCAGCCGCGCCCAGCGCCCGCATTGCTCACGCCCCTGCGTGCCGCAACGGGCCAGGCCGTGCGCATTCGCACCCAGCTGCTCGACCGCCTGGTCGCGCAGACCGGCGAGGTCATCATCACGCGTTCGCGCCTGGAGGCCGAACTGGGCCAGTTGCGCGGCTCGCTGTCCGACCTCACGGGCAACCTGGACCGCCTGCGCCAGCAGCTGCGCGACATCGAAGTGCAGGCCGAAAGCCAGATGCAGTCCCGCCTGGCGCAAGCCAAGGACTCGCAGCAGGGCTTCGACCCGCTGGAGTTCGACCGCTTCACCCGTGTGCAGGAACTCACGCGCATGATGGCCGAGTCGGTGAACGACGTGGCCACCGTGCAGCGCACGCTGCAAAAGACCGTGCAGGCGACGGAAGACGACCTCAGCGTGCAGGCGCGCCAGACGCGCGAACTGCAGCGCGGCCTGCTGCGCACGCGCATGGTGGAGTTCGAAGGCATCTCCGACCGCCTCTATCGCGTGGTGCGCCAGGCCTCGAAGGACACCGGCAAGCAGGTGCGCCTGGACATCGTCGGCGGCTCGATCGAAATGGACCGCGGCGTGCTGGACCGCATGACGCCCGCCTTCGAGCACTTGCTGCGCAACTGCGTGGCCCACGGCATCGAGGATTCGGCCGTGCGCGAGAAGGCCGGCAAGGACGCCAGCGGCCTGATCGTCATCGACCTGCACCATGAAGGCAACGACGTCTCGGTGAGCTTCCGCGACGACGGCGCCGGCCTCGACAACAAGCGCATCGCCGAGCGCGCCCGCGCCCTCGGCCTGCTTGGCCACGACCAGGAGCTGTCGGCCGAAGAAGCCACCGAGCTGATCTTCAAGCCCGGCTTCTCGACGGCGGGGCAAGTTTCCGAACTGGCCGGCCGCGGTATCGGCATGGACGTGGTGCGCGCGCAGATCGCGGCGCTCGGCGGCCGCATCGAAACGCACAGCAACCCGGGCCAGGGCACCATCTTCAAGCTGGTGCTGCCGCTGACCACCGCCGTGACGCACGTGGTGATGCTGCGCGCGGGCGAGGTGTCGGTCGGCGTGCCGTCGAACCTGGTGGAACTGGTGCAGCGCGTGGGTGGAACCGACCTCGAGGCCGCCTACCTGCACAACAGCCATCCCTTCGGCCACGAACAGGTGCCGTTCTACTGGGCCGGCGCGCTGCTGCAGGCCTCGACCCGCAGCGAGCATGCAGGCGCCAAGAACAACACGATCGTGGTCGTGCGAAGCGCCGCGCAGCGCGTGGCTCTGCACGTGGACGAAGTGCTGGGCAACCAGGAAGTCGTGGTCAAGAACCTCGGCCCGCAACTCGCGCGGCTGCCCGGCCTGGCCGGCATCTCGGTGCTGGCTTCGGGCGCGGTCGCGCTGATCTACAACCCCGTGGCGCTGGCCGCGGTGCACGGCGAACAGGCGCGCGAGCGCCAGGCCGCCGCGCTGGTGGCGCCGGCGCATGGCGCATCGGCCACGGCCGGGCAGGGCGCGCCGCAGGAGCCGTTGCCGGTGCTGGCCCCGGTGGCCCCGCAGGTTCCACTGGTGCTGGTAGTGGACGACTCCATCACCGTGCGCCGCGTCACGCAGCGTCTGCTGCAGCGCGAAGGCTATCGCGTGTCGCTCGCGGCCGACGGCCTGCAGGCGCTCGAACGGCTGCAGCAGGAACGCCCGGCGGTGGTGCTGTCGGACATCGAGATGCCGCGCATGGACGGCTTCGACCTGGCCCGCAACATCCGCGCCGACGCCGCGCTGGCCGAGCTGCCGATCATCATGATCACCTCGCGCATCGCCGAGAAGCACCGCGACTACGCGCGCACACTGGGCGTGAACCACTACCTGGGCAAGCCGTACTCGGAAGAGGAACTGCTGCGCCTGGTGCGTGCGTACACGAGCGAGTCGACGACGCTGGCTGCCGCCGCCTGACGCGCGGTTTTCTGGCAGCGATCAGGGAAAGGGCCTTCGGGCCCTTTTCTTTTTCTATTTCTATTTCTGCAGCGCCTTCGCCCGCGCCACTCCGTAGCGCTGCAACGTCTTCTCGCGCGCCTCGGCATGGTCCACCACCGGCTTCGGGTACGTCTCGCCCAGCTTGATGCCGGCCGCCTCCAGCTCCACCGGCGACGCCATCCACGGTGCATGGATCGCCGCGTTCGACAGCCCCGCCAGCTGCGGCAGGTAGCGGCGGATGAACTTGCCCTCGGGGTCGAAGCGTTCGCTCTGCGTCACCGGGTTGAAGATGCGGAAGTAGGGCTGCGCATCGCAGCCGCTCGAACTGGCCCATTGCCAGCCGCCGTTGTTCGACGCCAGCTCGAAGTCGTTCAGGTGCAGCGCGAAGTAGGCCTCGCCGCGCCGCCAGTCCAGCCCCAGGTCCTTGCAGAGGAAGCTCGCCACCACCATGCGCAGGCGGTTGTGCATGTAGCCGCTCTGGTTGATCTGCAGCATGGCCGCGTCCACCAGCGGGTAGCCGGTACGGCCTTCGCACCAGGCGTCGAACAGCTGGTCGGCGTGCTTGCCGTGGTGCCAGGCGATCTTGTCGTACTCGGGCCGGAAGCTCTTCGACTCGCCGCCCCTGTGCACGTGCGGAAAGTGCACCAGGATCTGGAAGTAGAACTCGCGCCAGATCAGCTCGCTCAGCCAGGTCGTCGCCCCGGCGTTGCCCTGCAGCGAGAGCTGGTGCGCCAGGCTTGCCATCTGCCGGATCGACACCGTGCCGAAGCGCAGGTGCACGCCCATGTAGCTGGGCCCGCGCACCGCCGGAAAGTCGCGCGCCTCGCCGTAGCGGTCGATGCGCTCGAAGAAATCCTCGAACAGCAGGCCCGCGCCGCGCGTGCCGGTGGGAATCTCCAGCGCCGACAGGTTGCTTTTCTCGAAGCCGATATCCCCCAGCGCCGGCACCGGCTCCCCATAGGCCTGCGGCGAGGGTGCCAGCGCGTCGGCGTGGCTGCGCACCGGGTACGACTTGAGGAAGAACGCATCGACCTTCGCCAGCCAGGCCCGCTTATAAGGCGTGAACACCGTGTAGGGCTGGTCGGTCTTGGTCATGACCTCGTCGCGGTCGAAGACGATCGAGTCCTTGTAGGTGTGGAAGGCCACGCCGGCATTGGCCAGCGCGCCGAGCACCTTGGCGTCGCGCTCCAGCGCGTCGGGCTCGTCGTCGCGGTTGGCGAACACCGCCTGCGCGCCGAGCTCGCGTGCCAGCGCCGGAATCTCCTGCACCGCCGCCGCATGCCGCACGATCAGCCCACCGCCCAGCGCGCGCAGCTCGGCTTCGAGCTCCACCAGCGATTCGCGGATGAATTCGACCCGGCGGTCGACCGTGGGCAGGGCGTCGAGAATGGCCTTGTCGAAGATAAAAACGCAGACCACCTGGCGGCAGGCCCGCAGCGAGCGATACAGGGCCGCGTTGTCGTCCACCCGGAGGTCCCGGCGGAACCACATGAGCCCTTTGGGATAGGTCTTGTCAACGGCCAGTAAAATCGGGGGCATATGGCCGCCGATTCTGCCCCGATGAACCTCACGCATCACTTTTTGATAGCGATGCCCGGGATGGAAGACAAAACTTTCAACCGCAGCGTCGTGTACCTCTGCGAACACAGCGAGCGCGGTGCGCTCGGCCTGGTAATCAACAAACCCAGCGACATCAACCTCAAGGTGCTGTTCGAGAAAATCGAGCTCCACCTGGCCCGCCCCGAGCTGGGCGAAGCCCCCGTCTTCCAGGGCGGCCCGGTGCAGACCGAACGCGGCTTCGTGCTGCACGAGCCGGTCTTCACCCAGGCCGAGAAGCCCGAGGAATCGGTCTACGCCTCGACCATGACCATCCCCGGCGGGCTCGAAATGACCACCTCCAAGGACGTGCTGGAGGCCCTGGCCACCGGCGCGGGCCCGCGCAAGGTGCTGGTCTCGCTGGGCTACGCGGCCTGGGGCGAAGGCCAGCTCGAATCGGAACTGGCCGAGAACAGCTGGCTCACCGTGGGCGCCGACCCGGCCGTGATCTTCGACACCCCGGTCGAGCAGCGCTACGACAGGGCGTTGTTGCTGCTGGGCCTCGAAGCGTGGAAGCTGTCCCCGGACGCCGGACACGCATGATGAACTTGGCTCGCCCCCAGGCTGCGCGCACTTCGTGTCGCTTCGCCTACCCCCTACCGGGGGCGGGCCGGCCGCTTCGGGCGGCCTTGCGCGGCGGCCCCCTGTGAGTGGACCGGCGATGTCTGACAGCGCTCAGTCCCCAGCACCTGCCGTTGTTCCCGCCCATTTTCAGACCTTCCTGGCCTTCGACTTCGGCCTGAAGCGCACGGGCGTGGCCAGCGGTAACCGGCTGCTGCAGACGGCCACCCCGCAGCCCACCATCAAGGCCGAAGGCGACGCGCGCTTTGCGCTGGTCGAGGCGCGCATCAAGGAATGGCAGCCTGACGCGCTGGTGATCGGTGTGCCCTACCACCCCGACGGCGCCCCGCACGAGAACACCCGCCGCGCGCAGAAGTTCGCGCGCCAGCTGCGCGGCCGTTTCAATCTTCAGGTGTTCGAGGTCGACGAGCGTTACAGCACCACCGAGGCCCTGTCATCGGGCGCGCGCGATGCCGATGCCGCCTCGGCCTGCATCATCCTGGAGCAATTTTTGAGGAGTCTCCCGTGAGTTCAATTCCCGATGCCGAAGCGCTCTACACGAAGCTGCTGGCCGGCGTGAAGGCGCTGATGCGTCCCGAGACAAAGCTTGTGGGCATCACCTCCGGCGGCGCCTGGCTGGTCGAGCGGCTCCAGAAAGACCTGGGCCTGCCCGGCGCGCCCGGCATCATCTCGTCGGCCATGCACCGTGATGACTTCGCACGCCGCGGCCTCGCGGCCAGCGCGCAGACCGTGCTGCCCTTCGACGTGAACGGCACAGACGTGCTGCTGCTCGACGACGTGCTCTACACCGGCCGCACCATCCGCGCGGTGCTCAACGAGCTGTTCGACTTCGGCCGCCCAGCCAGCGTGCGCCTCGCGGTGCTGGTGGATCGCGGTGGCCGCGAACTGCCCGTGGCCGCCGACTTCGCCGCCACCACGCTCACGCTGCCGAATACTCAACTGCTTGCCCTGGCCCGCGCCGCCGACGGCGCCTTCAGCCTCAAGGTGGAGGAAAGCAATTAATGCTCTACAAGCGAAACCCCCAACTCAACAAGAACGGCGAGCTGATCCACCTGCTGTCGATCGAGGGCCTGCCCAAGGACATCGTCACGCACATCCTCGATACCGCCGCCAACTTCACGAGCGTGAGCGACCGCGAGGTGAAGAAGGTGCCGCTGCTGCGCGGCAAGAGCGTGTTCAACCTGTTCTTCGAGAACAGCACCCGCACCCGCACCACCTTCGAGATCGCGGCCAAGCGCCTGTCCGCCGACGTCATCAACCTCGACATCGCGCGTTCCTCGGCCACCAAGGGTGAGTCGCTGCTCGACACCATCGCCAACCTGAGCGCGATGGCGGCCGACCTGTTCGTGGTGCGCCACAGCGAGTCGGGCGCGCCCTACCTGATCGCGCAGCACGTGGCGCCGCACGTGCACGTGGTGAACGCCGGCGACGGCCGTCACGCGCACCCGACGCAGGGGCTGCTCGACATGTACACGATCCGCCACTACAAGAAAGACTTCTCGAACCTCACAGTCGCCATCGTCGGCGACGTGCTGCATTCGCGCGTGGCGCGCTCCGACATTCATGCGCTCACCACGCTCGGCTGCGCCGAAGTGCGCGTGGTCGGCCCGAAGACGCTGGTGCCGAGCGACATGGCCGGCATGGGCGTGCGCGTGTGCCACACGCTCGAAGAGGGCATCAAGGACTGCGACGTCGTCATCATGCTGCGCCTGCAGAACGAGCGCATGAGCGGCGCGCTGCTGCCGTCGTCGCAGGAGTTCTTCAAGACCTTCGGCCTCACGCCGGAGAAGCTGCAGTTGGCCAAGCCCGACGCCATCGTGATGCACCCGGGCCCCATCAACCGCGGCGTGGAGATCGACTCCGCCGTGGTCGATGGCAAGCAGAGCGTGATCCTCCCGCAGGTCACTTTCGGCATCGCGGTTCGCATGGCGGTGATGAGCATCGTGGCAGGTAACGAAGCATGAACACACTGATCACCAACGGCCGCGTCGTCGACCCCGCTTCGGGCACCGACAGGAAGGCCGACATCGCCATCGTCGACGGCAAGATCGCCGGCATCGGCAGCATCCCTGCCGGCTTCAAGGCCGAGCGCACCATCGACGCCACGGGCTGCATCGTTGCCCCCGGCCTCGTCGACCTCGCAGCGCGCCTGCGCGAGCCTGGCTACGAACACGAAGGCATGCTCGAAAGCGAAATGGCCGCGGCCATCGCCGGCGGCGTTACCAGCCTCGTGTGCCCGCCCGACACCGACCCCGTGCTCGACGAGCCTGGCCTGGTCGAGATGCTGAAGTTCCGCGCCGAGAAGCTGCAGTGCGCGCGCCTGTTTCCGCTCGGTGCGCTCACGCGCAACCTCGCCGGCGGCGTGCTGACCGAGATGGCCGAACTCACCGAGGCCGGCTGCATCGGCTTCAGCCAGGCCGACGTGCCGCTGGCCGACACGCAAGTGCTGCAGCGCGCGCTGTCGTACGCCAGCACATTCGGCTACACCGTGTGGTTGCGCCCGCAAGACCGCGACCTCGGCAAGGGCGTCGCGGCCAGCGGCCCGCTCGCCACGCGGCTCGGCCTCGCGGGCGTGCCCGTGTCGGCGGAGACCATCGCCATCTTCACCATCGTCGAGCTGATGAAGGCCACCGGCGCGCGAGTGCACCTGTGCCGCATCTCCAGCGCGCGCGGCGTGGCGCTGGTGCGCGAAGCCAAGGCGCAAGGCCTGCCGCTGACCTGCGACGTCAGCATCAACTCGCTGCACCTGGTCGACACAGACATCGGCTACTTCGACAGCCGCGCGCGCCTGAACCCGCCGCTGCGCCAGCAGGGCGACCGCGAGGCGCTCTCGGCCGCGCTGGCCGATGGCACCATCGACGCGCTGGTGTCCGACCACACGCCGGTCGAGGCCGACGCCAAGACGCTGCCCTTTGCAGAGAGTGAAGCCGGCGCGACCGGGCTCGAACTGCTGCTGCCGCTCGCGCTGCAATGGGGCGAGCGCAGCGGCGCGGGCGTGGCGCGCGCCATCGAGGTCATCACCTCCGCGCCGGCACGCCTGCTGGCCGCCGAAGACGCAGGCACCGGCATCGGCCGCCTGGTGGAAGGCGGCGTGGCCGACCTGTGCATTGCCGACCCCGGGCTCGAATGGCAGGTGCTGCCCGATGCGCTCAAGAGCCAGGGCAAGCACACGCCGTTCGCCGGCTATCCGATGCAGGGCCGCGCACGCCACACGCTGGTGGCGGGCCGGGTCGTGCACGGCTGACAGATCGAAAGAAAGAACGACGCCCCGATGGTTCATTCGTTGAAAGCCTGCTGGCGCCTGCTGCACGCGGTGGGGCATGCGCTGGTCGGCTGGTGGACGATCCGCTTCACCTTTCCCAGCCTCGAGCAGGCAGAGCGCAATGCGCGCGTGCAGGCATGGTCGAGGCGCATGCTCGAAATCATGGGCATCACGCTCAAGGTGCAGGGCACGCCGCCGCCCGAGGGGCCGGTGCTGCTCATCTGCAACCACCTTTCGTGGCTCGACATCACCTGCCTTCATGCGGCACGCCATGTGCGCTTCGTGTCGAAGTCGGACGTCAAGAACTGGCCGCTGATCGGCACACTCTCCAACGGCTCGGGCACGCTCTACATCGAGCGCGAACGCCGCCGCGACGCGCTGCGTGTGGTGCACCACATGACCGAGGCGCTGCGCAACGGCGACCTGATCGGCGTGTTCCCCGAAGGCACGACCAGCGACGGCCGCGGCCTGCTGCCGTTCCATGCCAACCTGCTGCAGGCGGCCATTTCCTCTGGCGCCCCGGTGCTGCCCGCCGCGCTGCGCTTTGCTGATGCCGCCACCGGCGAGACCAGCCAGGCACCGCGCTACATCGACGACGACAGCCTCGCCGCCTCGCTGTGGAACACGCTGCGCGCGCCGCCGCTGCTGGCCATCGTGCGCTTCGGCGAGCCGCAGGACCCGCACGGCCGCGACCGCCGCGACTGGGCGCACTCGCTGCATGAAGACGTGCAGCAGCTGCGCCGCGAGACGCACTGACCTGATTCGCCGCTAAGGCAAAAGCGCGGACTCAGGCCGGCAGCAGGCGGCCTTCAGCCAGCGGCACCACGCGGGGAAGATCCCGCTGCGCCCGCGGCCATGTGTCGTCGGCCTTCGGTGCCTGCACGGCGTCGCCGGGCAGCACGAACTGGCTGATCAGCGCGTCGAGGCTGCGTGCCTGGTCGCGCAGGCCCTCCGATGCGGCGGCCGATTCCTCGACCAGCGCGGAGTTCTGCTGCGTCATCTCGTCCAGGCGCGTGACGGCGGCGTTGATCTGCCCGATGTCGTGCGTCTGCGACTGCGTTGCCGCCGTGATCGCGCTCACGGTGTCGGCGACCTGCCCGATCGAGGCCACGATGCGGCCCATGGTCTGGCCCGCGCCGTCGGCCAGCACGGTGCCGGCCTCGATGCGCCGCACCGAGTCGTCGATCAGGCCCTTGATTTCGCGCGCGGCCGTGGCCGAGCGCGTGGCCAGCTGCCGCACTTCCGACGCGACCACCGCGAAGCCCCGGCCCGCCTCGCCGGCGCGCGCAGCTTCGACGGCGGCGTTGAGCGCGAGGATGTTGGTCTGGAACGCGATGCCGTCGATCACGCCGGTAATGTCGGCCACCTTGCGCGATGCGCGATGGATGTCCTGCATGGTGCCGACCACCTGCGACACCACCTCGCCGCCTTGTGCCGCCACGGCCGCCGCAGCGCCGGCCATCTGCTCGGCGCGGCCCGCGGCGGAGCTCGACTGTTCGACGTTGCGCATCACCTGCTCGAGCGCCGCAGCGGTCTGCTGCAGGCTGGACGCCGCGTCTTCGGTGCGCGCCGATAGGTCCGAATTGCCGTGTGCGATTTCGCCGGCGGCCACGCGCACGTTCTGTACCGACTCGCGCACCCGCAGCACCAGCTCGCGCAAGGCGCCCTGCATCGCGCCCAGCGCCAGCAGCATCTGTCCGGCTTCGTCGCGCGAATGGCCTTCGATGTCCTGGCGCAGGTCCAGGCTGGCGACGCGCCCGGCCGTTTCGCTGGCCGCCCGGATCGGCCGGCTGATGCTGCGCACCAGCCACTGGGCCAGCACCGCGCCGAGCAGCAGGGCGGTTGCGCCGAACACCACCAGGGCCAGCCGGGCCGAGGCGCTGAGCGCCTCGATGCGGCTGCCGGCTGCGTCGATGGCCTCGCGTTGCGATTGGGCGAGCTGCGACACGGCCTCCAGCAGCGCGGTCGAGCCGGGCTGGAAGCGCTGCGCGTAGACCGTGCGGATGCGCTCCGTGAGGCCGGAGTCGCGCGCCGCGATCAGCTCCTTGACGGCAGCCTTGAAGTTCTCGCCCGCGGCCTGGGTCCGTTCGAGCAGCGCGCGGTCCGAGTCCTTCTGCAGGCGCTGCGACACCTGCTGCAGCAGTTCGCCGTACTTCTTCTCGGTCGCCTGGATGTCCGCTGAAAGGATCTCGCCGACTTCGGGTTCGGAGCTCAGTGCCATGGCCTTGTAGCGCTCGGCGTTGATGGACTGCAGGCGGTAGGCGTCCACCACCAGGCGCTCGGAAACACCGTGCTGCTGGATGGCTTCGCGCGTGGCCTCGTCCACCTTGGACAGCGACCAGATGCCGATGCCCGACCCCGCAAGGGTCAGCAGCAGGACGACGCAGAAAGTGGCCAGCAGACGGCGGCCGAGGATGTTGCTGGAGCGGGGAGGGTGGAGGTCTGTGGTCACGGAGCGGTTTCTCCCGTCGCATTCGGCGAGGGACGATGTGGGAGGGGGAGGCTTTCCGCGCTGCATTGGATCGATGCCTTGTTACGCGGAATTGACTGCCCCTGCGCCAGGCAAGGCGAGGCCAAAAAAAGCGCTCCTCGAGGGAGCGCTTAACGACGCAGGAATGCGCCGTGAGGAGGAACCGAGAGCCCTTCGGCAAATGCTGCCTGCCCGAAGAACTTCAGGCTTCTACTTTGACCGTGTGCGCGGCCCGTGCCTGCGGGATAAGGCAGGCCGGGCGCGTGGGTGCTTGCCTACAGTCAGCCCAGCAGGCCGTGCAGGATGTTGGTGACCGGGCTCACGACGTGGTTCACCGTTTGCTCGACCTGGCTGGTGATCGGCGTCACCACTTCGGTCAGGCCCGAGCCGACGGCATGGCCCGCGCCTTCGACCACGCTGGCCACCGTGTCGACCACCGGCGCCACGACACCCGTGGCCCCGGCCAGGATGTCCGTCGCCGGAGCCGAGGCGTGGGAGACCGTGCTGCCCGCGGTCTCGACTGCCGGAGCTACTGCGTCGCCCGCCGGCTGCAGGACGTTGGCCACGGGGCCGTCGCCGCCCAGCGCGCCGAGCAGACTGCCGACGAGACCGTCCGCGCCCAGCAGACCGCCGACCAGGCCGTCGCTGCCCAGGAGGTTGCCCACGATGCCGTCTTCGCCGAGAACGCCACCGAGCAGGCCGCCACCGCTGCCACTGCCGCCACCGAGTACGCCGCCAAGGAGGCCGTCGTCGCCGCCGAGCACACCACCCAGCAGACCGCCCTCGCCCAAGACGCCGCCGAGGAGGCCACCGTCGCCGCCGAGCACACCACCCAGCAGACCATCGTCACCCAGGACGCCGCCGAGGAGACCGCCGTCGCCGCCGAGTACGCCACCCAGCAGACCGTCGTCACCCAAGACGCCGCCGAGGAGGCCGCCGTCACCACCGAGCACTCCGCCCAGCAGACCGCCCTCGCCCAAGACGCCGCCGAGGAGACCACCGTCGCCACCCAGCACGCCACCAAGAAGGCCGCCATCGCCGCCAAGCAGTCCGCCCAGCACGCCATCGTCGCCCAGAACACCACCAAGCAGGCCACCGTCGCCGCCGAGCAGTCCGCTCAACAGACCACCGTCGCCCAGCACGCCACCGAGCAAGCCGCCGTCGCCGCCCAACAGGCTGCCGAGCGGGCCTTCGGCTCCGAGAAGGCCGTCGTCGGCCAGAACGCCACCCAACAGGCCGTCGTCACCGAGAAGGCCGCCCAGCAGGCCGTTATCGCCCAGCACGCCGCTGAGCAGGCCGCCATCTCCTCCGAGCAAACCGCCCAGGGGTGTCTCGCTCAACAGGTCGCCGACCACGCCGTCGGGTCCGAGCAGGCTGTCGACCAGCCCGCCTCCGCTGAGCAGGCCGCCGGTGAGGCCTTCGCTGCCCAGCAAGCCGGCGAGCGAGCCGTCGCCGCCGAGCACGCCGCCCAGCAGGCCATCGTCGCCAAGGAGGCCGTCAACACCGCCGAGCACGCCGCCAAGCAAGCCGCCGTCGCCGCCGAGCAGACCGCCCAGCAGACCGTCGTCACCCAGGACACCGCCAAGCAAGCCACCGTCACCGCCGAGCAGACCGCCCAATAGACCGTCGTCACCCAGTACGCCGCCAAGCAAGCCACCATCGCCGCCGAGCAGGCCGCCCAGCAGGCCGTTATCACCCAGGACACCACCGAGCAGCCCGCCGTCACCTCCAAGCAGACCGCCAAGGAGCCCGTCATCGCCAAGCAGTTGCCCGACCAGGCCGTCTTCGCCGAGCACGCTGCCCAACAGGCTGCCGTCGCCCAGCAGGCCTTCGAGCACCTGCCCGACCACGCCGTCGGTGCCGACCAGTTCGTCCACGAGGCCGTCGATGCCAAGGCCGGTGGTCACGCCGCCGAGCAGGCCTTCGCTGCCGAGCACGTTTTCGAGGATGTTGCTCAACGCATCCGTCAGGTAGTCGACCTGGCCGATCAGCGACCCGACGAGCGCGTCCGTCAGGCCGTCGCCCAGCAGGCCGTCCACCACGGGGGTGAGCACGCCGCCGATGTTGACGGCCAGGTTGTCGACGGTGTTGTCCAGCGGATCGAACGCATTCGGATCGTCGGGCCTGAACTCGTTGCCCGCGATCGGCGAGAGCACGTCGTCCACCAGATCCGTGAGGCCGTCGGCCACGGGCATCAGCGATGCCAATGTGCCGGATGAACTGGCGGCGACGCTTCTGGCCGCGGCGGCGCTGCCACCTCCGAGGCCGAGAACGTTGTCCAGGGAGCCGAGCAGATGGCCGGCGAGGCTGTCGCCTGGATCGAGCAGGTGGTCGGCATCGGCATCCGCGTCGGCATCAGCGTCCGCATCTGCATCGGCGTCTGCATCCGCATCAGCGTCTGTATCGGCATCGGCATCTGCGTCCGCATCGGCGTCTGCATCCGCGTCAGCGTCAGCATCACCGTCCGCATCCGAGTCGGCATCTGCATCCGCATCTGCGTCGGCATCGCTGTCGCCAACGCCCGGAACGAAGAAAGGAACCGCGCCACCGTCGCTGCCGCCACCACCGCTCAGCGCGGCGCCGAGCGCGACGGCACCCAGTGCACCGAGAGCGAATTCACCCAGCCCGATGCCGCTGCCGGCAGCGGTCTTCTTGCTCACCGCAAGCGCCGCGGCTTCCGCGTCGCTGTCGGGCGAGGTCACTTCCAGGTCGCCCGAGGCCACGTCCACATTCACCTGCTCGAGGCCGCTGGCCAGCTTGGTCGTGCTGATGGTGGCGTCGGTGCCGCCCGTGAAGATGCCGGCCAGCGGTGCCTTGTTGGTGGCCGATCCGGGAAAGAGAACGTTGGCGTGGCCGTCCTGCGGAACGATCACGCGGTCGCCGGCCATCAGCGCCTGGTTGCCGTCGACGGGAATCGAGACGCCGTCGCGCATGAGGACCGTGCCGGGCGTGGCGTTCGAAATTGACCCGATGCCGGCCGGCGCCGCAGGCTGAACTGCGGCGGCGCCAGTCCCCATGGGCGCAATCGGCTTCACTGTCGCCTGGGCGATGACCACCGGCGCAGCACCGTTGTCGGCGCCTCCGGCGATCGAAGAAATCGATGCATTGGCATCCGTCATGGCAGTCTCCTCGGTGGTGGGACTCTCTGACGGGGCAACTTGTGTGCCGCCTTCTTGCAATATCTCTGACGCTGAAGCGTCGAGCGTGCAAGCTGTTGATTTATATGGAGTTTCTTGCCGTGACGGCCCTGCGATGCAGATCGACGGGAGGCCCCGGTCGGGCGCTCTTTGGCGCTTGTTACGTAGCGTTGTTACGCACTCGGGCCGTAACGAGTGCTCGCGCAATGGCGGGTGGCCGGGTTGCTTTCAGGTCCGGCGCATGCAAGGCCAATGCGCCCGCCGCAGCAGTCGCCGAAGGCTTCGGCGACGGGTATCTGAATAAAAGCTTGCTGGTGCCTTCGACAGGAATCGAACCTGATTTCGAGTGAAATCGGCTCACTTTGGCAGCGCAACCGGGCGGACCTCCCCTCGAACGGGTCCACCGAAGTAAGTCGTTTTCTGGGGTTTTGTCCCACGTTTCGTCCCAGTTCGTCCGAGGGTCGCTGGTGGCGCAGGCTGCCTTAGCCGCGATCCAGCCAGAGCGAGTTCCCGAGATGCCGGCGAGCAGGGTGCATCGAGGGACGTAGCGGCCGACTGTGCCCCTCGCTGTCGAGCGCAAAGGGGGGTACACCCGAAGACGTTGTTTGGAATCCCAGCTGAGGCGGTCGTCGATTTCAAACTAACGCGAGTAGGACACAATGCGCGTATAGCCCGAGTCCCCTTACCGCTGCGGTATTGAGCACTCTGCGCATTTCAGAGGAAGCGACGTGTCTACATCTCCCCCGACCAAGAATCCGCCGAGTGCTGGACCTGCGATTGTGCAGAGCGCACCACCTGGTCAACCCGTCACCTTGCCGCTTCGTGTGCTCGATCTTGACGAGAGCAATCCTCGCTTCGGAAAACGAGCTGGGACGATGAGTTCTCAAAAGGCCTCGCTGGACTACATCGTCGATAGCTTCGGTGTTGACAATCTCCTGGCCTCGTTGGGCATCAACGGCTTTTTCGATGCCGAGCCTCTCATCGTGCAGCCCAAAGCTGATGGCAGGTACACAGTCGTCGAGGGAAATCGGCGCTTGGCTGCATGCCTGATCCTTGCAGGCGATGACCGCGCCGCGAATCAAACGACGCGGATCGGACTATGGCAGCAGAAGGCGAAGTCCAAATGGTCGAGCGACACCGAAGTTCCAGTACGGGTCTTCGATGCCAAAACGACGAACGAGGCTTTGCTGCCATATCTGGGCGTGCGACATCTGGTCGCGTCTCAGCCTTGGGATTCGTATGCGAAGGCTAAGTGGATTGCGGATGTCATCAATTCAAAACAGATGACAATGAGTGAAATAGTAGAGGTTATTGGGGACAAAAATGGAACTATCGAACGCCTCTTGGAGGGGTACTATTTTGTTAACCAAATAGCGGCCAGCGGAAAGTACGATACCCGAAATAGTGTTCGAAAAGGACGTGGGAGCAATCCAGAATATCCTTTTTCGTGGGTGTACACCCTTTTAGATAATTCTGGTGTTCGTGAATGGCTGGCGTTGGGTGAGCGGAAGGTCTCTACGCCCAAGGTGATTGCGGCAGCAAGAATGGATGATGCCGCGCAGACGATGCGATATCTGCTTGGAGATAAAAGTGAAAGTAAAAATCCAGCGATTGCGGACTCTAGAGAAATCGGACTTCTTGCCTCGGCCCTTAGCGACCCTGATAAACGATCACAGCTTCGCCAAGGGAAAAATGCTCGAGACATTGATCTTGCTTCCAGACCGGCTGGAGATCTGTTTGCAGATTATGTGAATAGTGCTTTAGATTCACTAATAAACGCTGACGCGCTCGTCAGTGGGCAGCGACTTCCAAAAGCAGAGGCGTTCAAAATGCTGGAAAAATTGAGTCAGACCAAATCGATATTGCAAGAGCTGATCAATAAACTCGTTTAATAACTTTGTATGCTGGACGACGGACTGGGTTGGAGTGACCGAAATGAGATGCGGCGCCGCGGCAAAAATGCCGACCAAGCAGAGATGCAAGCAATTTTTAATGGGACAGCGCCGGCCGCTTCAGGTGTCGAGGATGACCAGCTAGCCGGCACCGTTGACGATGATGCATCCTCTGATGCAGACGCCTCTTGGAACGAACGGGAAGAGGCTATCGAAGTTGCTGCAGGCGAAGTCTATTCAGAATTGGAAAGGCGCGCATACTTTTTGGGGAGTGCTTATCCCTTTCGGCTGAAAGACGGTGGGATAACTTACGCGAAGAGCAATAGCGGGGTTTACGAGTTTTGTCTCGCGACTTCCTTGGTTCCCAGCATCAATGTCAAGCCCTTTGTCGAGGTTGGAGTAGGCTTCGAGCGCTTGGCAACCGAGGTGGCGAGGACCTACCTAGGCGATGCAGCGCTTGCTGTCCGGACGGGTTGGCCCTCACACAACCACGCTGAGCGTCCAGTGAAGTTCAAGGACTTGTCGAAGATTGTCTTCGACTTGTGTGGCGAATGGATATGGCAACCTTCTCCCGGAAATGCAGATGATCCTCCACATACAGATGTAAAAGATGAGGGAGTGGACTACGTGATTTGGCTTCCCATGCTCGATAAGCGGGCCGGGAAGCTATTCATGCTAGGACAGTGCGCCTGCGGCGATAACTGGGATACCAAACTGAACGACATCAACGAGGGGCAACTTAAAAGATGGCTGAACCCCGTAACCGTCGCGAAATATACAACTGCCTTCAGTGTGCCCATTCATATCGGTGGGCAGCACATTTTCCCCTATTGCAATCAGCAGGCCGGCATCACGTTTGATAGAACAAGAATTACGCTAATCGCTGCGGCCCATGAAGATTCTTTCACTACTGTTTCTGCGGCTTTGAGTTTGCCCAGCCTGACTAAGGTTGTTTGGGACAATTTGCCCACTCAAAAGACGGCTGGCAAGGCGGCCGCTACTGCCTGAAACATGGGGGGGGGGACGGCGTTTCCGATTACTTTGTAGCGCGAGTGCATCCCCGCAGAATCTGGGAACACTAGGTCTCCTTTAAAACCTTGGAGTCTCGCCGCTTCGCGATAGCTGAACCGCCGCGCAGGCGCATCGGTTTCAAATTCGAACTTATCTGGTCCTTTGCAAATCAGCGCCGGGCTGGAAGGGTGCAAGGGCATGTGCCGAGCACGGCTCACGATTGTTTTGGAGACTTCATTCCAATCGCGGCGGCGATTCCTGGAAAGGTAGTACCAGTGAAAAGGTTCGTCGTTGAATTCGCCTTCAGGCCATTCAGGAAGGCCTTTGATTGCTTCGCGAATTGTTGCGTATGGCGTACCGGTGCCGTCGCCGTGAGTTGAATCAGGAAAAGAGTAGGTAAGTCCTTGGTCGCTCCGGATGCCAACGATAAGAACCCTGAAACGCTCTTGTGCAACCCCGAAATCGGCCGCATTGAGCAGCTTCCAAGTCACGCGATAGCCAGCTTGTCTGAAATTCCGAAGCTGCATTTGAAAAAGTGCAATATTGTCTGCACGAGTCAGCCCTGATACGTTTTCAACGATGAACGCTTTAGGCTTTATTGCGCGTAGTGCACGACCAAATTCTCTGAAGAGATAATTAATACCTCTACTGGCCTCGCGAGCACCTCCTTGGCTGTACCCTTGGCACGGATAGCAGCCTGCCAAAAGATCTGCTTTTGGAAAGCTTTTTATTTCTTCAATATTGCACCGTTTGAAGTCTGTTTCAGGCAGGTTCGCTCGATAGACGTCTGCTGCATAGGCAAGCATATCGTTTGCCATGACGACATCAAACCCGGCTTCGGTAAGGCCCGTGTCAGAGCCGCCACAACCCGAGAAAAGAGAGACTGCGGTTGGCATGAAGTCGTTTGTTCCTTTTGATGTTCCGTAGGTCGCGCGCGAGATTATCAGGACTGCTGGGGCTGACGCGCGAGCCATTTTCCTAGGAAATGTGCGCCAAAGAGAATCCAGTCCTGTAAGCGCCGGTGGCTCGGGCCCACGTCTCAGCAGCTAACGGCCGAAATCGGCTGTTTTGATGCGCGCTGTTCGTGGTTTTGTCCCGGTCCTGTCCCGGTTAAAAAATAACCCGTTGAAAATCAACGGGTTATTGGTGCCTTCGACAGGAATCGAACCTGTATCTGAGTCTTAGGAGGACCCCGTTCTATCCATTGAACTACGAAGACGGATTGAGGCGCAGGGAGGCTGGAGCCCGCTGCGCGCCGCGATTTTATAGGCTTCGGGATGACAGGACGCGCAGGGCCGCCAGCGCGGGCTAACCCGAATACGAAATCTTCGAAAAGTTGACCGCGATCAAGCCGGCGTGAATCAGTGGCGCGCACCATCGTGCCGGTCCGTATCTCTGCTCAGATCCAAGAACAAAAAAGAGCGAAACACTACACAGGAGACAACCTGATGAAGAAGATCGCTTCGCTCGTTCTGGGCCGTACGAAGGTCGTTGCCGCGACCGTTCTGGCGCTGGCAGCCACCACGCCCGCCCTCGCATGGGAACCCACCAAGCCGGTGGAGTTCGTGATTCCCGCCGGCACCGGCGGCGGTGCCGACCAGATGGGGCGCCTGCTGCAGGGCATCGTCATCAAATACAAGCTGATGAAGGAGCCGCTGATCGTCGTCAACAAGTCGGGCGGCGCGGGCGCCGAAGGCTTTCTGGCGGTGAAGGAAGCCAAGGGCGATCCGCACAAGATCGTCATCTCGCTGTCGAACCTGTTCACCACGCCGATGGCCACCGGAGTGCCCTTCAACTGGAAAGACATGACGCCGGTCGCCATGCTGGCGCTCGACCAGTTCGTGCTGTGGACCAACGCGGCCGAGCCCTACAAGAACGCCGGCGAGTACATCGCCGCGGTGAAGACCGCGGGGCCGAGCAAGTTCAAGATGGCCGGCACGGGCTCGAAGCAGGAAGACCAGATCATCACGGTCGCGCTCGAGAAAGCCACCGGCACCAAGTTCATCTACGTGCCGTTCAAGGGCGGTGGCGAGGTGGCGGTGCAACTGGTGGGCGGCCATGTGAATTCGACCGTCAACAACCCGATCGAGGCGGTGGCGCAGTGGCGAGCTGGCAAGCTGCGCGCGCTGTGCGTGTTCGACGACGAGCGCATGCCGTTCAAGGCCAAGGTCACGGACACGCAGTCGTGGAACGACATCCCCACCTGCAAGGAAGCGGGCGTGCCGACCAAGTACACGATGCTGCGCGGCATCTTCATGCCACCCGGCGTGACGCCCGACCAACTCGCGTTCTACAAGGACCTGCTGGTCAAGGTGGCCGCCACGCCGGAGTGGAAGGAGTACATGGAGAAGGGCGCCTTCAACCCGACCTTCATGACCGGCGACGCTTTTGCGAAATGGCTCACCGAGGCCGAGGCCACGCACCGCACGCTGATGGCTGACGCGGGCTTCCTCGCGAGCAACAAGTAGCCGGCAGGCCGCGACGGCTGCACGAGCCGCACGGCGCCACCGGAGCGTCGGCGGCCTGACGGACTGCGGGCGAGCCGCATCCGTCCCTTCTTTCTTTCTCACACACAACCACGATGGGGGCTCCATGGAGCACGACGAAACATCCGAGGGCCCGGCGCGTTCGGGCATCTCCACCCACCTGGTCGAAGCGGCGGTGGCATTGGCGCTGCTGGTGATCGGCCTGGTGGTGGTCTTCGAGGCGCGCAAGCTGGGCGCGGGCTGGACCAGCGACGGCCCCGGCGCGGGCTACTTTCCGTTCTTCATCGGCGTGATCATCACGATCTCCGGCGCCGGCATCCTCTACCAGGCACTGCTCGGCAAGAACCGCAACACCGCGGTGTTCGTCGATTCGGTGCAGCTCAAGCGCGTGCTGTCGGTGCTGGTGCCGGCCACGGTCTACGTGCTGGCGATCACCTTCCTCGGCATCTACCTGGCTTCGGCGATCTACATCGCGTTGTTCATGGTGGTGCTGGGCAAGTACGCGTGGTTCAAGAGCGTGCTTGCCGCGCTGGGCGTGAACACGCTGTTCTTCTTCATGTTCGAGGTCTGGTTCAAGGTGCCGCTGTTCAAGGGCACTCTCGATCCGCTTCGATTCCTCGGCTACTGAACCTACTCACGGAGCACAAGCGAAATGGAAGAAATCAGTGCCCTGATGCAGGGCTTTTCAGTGATCCTCACGCCGATGAACATCGGCCTGATGTTCGTCGGCATCATCCTCGGCGTGTTGATCGGCGTGCTGCCCGGCCTCGGCGGCGCCAACGGCGTGGCCATCCTGCTGCCGCTCACCTTCACGATGTCGCCGACCTCGGCCATCATCATGCTGTCGTGCATCTACTGGGGCGCGTTGTTCGGCGGGGCCATCACCTCGATCCTGTTCAACATACCGGGTGAGCCGTGGTCGGTGGCCACCACCTTCGACGGCTATCCGATGGCACAGAACGGGCAGGCCGGCGCGGCGCTGACCACGGCCTTCACCTCGTCGTTCGTGGGCGCCTTCCTCGCGGTGGTGATGATCACCTTCCTCGCGCCGCTGGTCGCCAAATTCGCGCTCAAGTTCGGCTCGCCCGAATTCTTCGCGGTGTACTTGCTGACCTTCTGCAGCTTCGTCGGCATGGGCAAAGGGTCGCCCTTCAAGATCCTGGCGTCGATGGCGCTGGGCTTTGCGTTGGCGAGCGTGGGCATGGACACCGTCACCGGCCAGCTGCGCCTGACCTTCGGCCAGCCCGAGCTGATGCGCGGCTTCGACTTCCTGATTGCGGTGATCGGCCTGTTCGGCATCGGCGAAATTCTCCTGTCGATGGAAGAGGGCCTGAAGTTCTCGGGCAAGAGCGCGAAGATCGATCCCAAGGTCGTGTGGCAAACGTGGAAGCAGCTGCCCAAATACTGGGTGACCTCCATCCGCAGCTCGCTCATCGGCATCTGGATGGGCATCACGCCCGGCGGCGCGACACCGGCCTCGTTCATGAGCTATGGCCTTGCCAAGAAGATGTCGAAGAAGGGCGCCAAGTTCGGCACCGGAGAGATGGAAGGCGTGGTCGCACCCGAGACCGCCGCGCATGCAGCGGGCACGAGCGCGCTGCTGCCGATGCTGGCGCTGGGCATCCCCGGTTCGCCCACCGCTGCCGTGCTGCTGGGCGGCCTGCTGATCTGGGGCCTGCAGCCCGGCCCGCTGCTGTTCGTCGAGCAGAAAGACTTCGTCTGGGGCCTGATCGCCAGCATGTACCTCGGCAACATCGTCGGGCTGATCGTGGTGCTCAGCACCGTGCCGCTGTTCGCGTCGATCCTGCGCATTCCGTTCTCGATCATCGCGCCGGTGATCATCGTGATCTGCGCGATCGGCGCCTACACCGTGCACAACGCGATGCTCGACATCTGGTTCATGCTCGGCTTCGGCGTGATGGGCTATCTCTTCAAGAAGCTCGACTTTCCGCTCGCGCCGCTGGTGCTTGCACTGGTGCTCGGCGACAAGGCCGAAGACTCCTTCCGCCAGGCCATGCTGGTGTCGCAGGGCGACGTGATGGTGATGTTCTCGAACCCGCTGGTCGGCGGCATCACCACGCTGGCACTGGTGCTGCTGTTCTGGCCGCTGATCTCCAAGGCGCTGGCGCTGCTCAACAGAAAGCCGAAGAAGCCCGACGAGTTCGCGGTCGAACGGCCGGTGGACTGAAACACAACGAGGAGCCAAAGACATGCCTGTGATCGCACTGACCCAGGAGATGGGTTCCCTCGCGAAAGACGTTTCGCTGAAGCTCGCCGAGACCCTCGGCCTCGCCGTGATGCGCCATGAAGTCATCGAGCACGTGGCAGACCGCATGCAGGTCTCCACGAGCCTGATCGGCCGGCTGCGTGGCGGCAAGGCCGGTCTGGTAGAACGCTTGACCACCGACTCGCGCAGCGTCGCGCTCTACACCGCCGAAGAGCTGTTCGCGCTGGCCGACCGTGGCAACGTGGTGCTGCGCGGCTGGGGCGCCACCTGCCTGCTGCGGCCGGTGCCACACGTGGTGTGCGTGCGCATCACGCGTTCGCTGAAGAAGCGCGTCGAGTGGCTGATGGGCGACCTCGAAACCGACGACGCCGAATTCGCCGAGGCCGAGATCCGCCGAAGCGACCAGGCGCATGCCGCGCGCATGCACTCGCAGTTCGGCGTGACCTGGGGTGACCCGGTGCTCTACGACCTGGTACTCAACACCGACCGCCTGTCCGTCGAGAGCTGTGTCGAGCAGATCCGCCTGATGGTGAACCGCCCCGAGTTCGCCGAAACGCCCGCGTCGCGTGCGCTGCTCGCCAACATGGCGTTGGAAGCGCGTGTGCGCGCCGCGCTGAAGGAGCATGAGGCGACGCGCGACATCAACGTGACGATCACTGCGAACCAGGGTGAGGTGATGTTGCGCGGCATCGTGCTCAATTCCGACGAGCGGTCGCAGGCCGAGGCGGTTGCGGCGGGCGTGTCGGGCGTCAGTGGCGTCCACAACCAGCTTAGGTTGATGGCAAGCACGAGGCGCTTTGCTTCGGCGAAGCAGACCTGAGCGCGAGGCTCTGAATTCCCGATTTGCTCCCTCTCCCGCTTGCGGGAGAGGGCTGGGGTGAGGGAACGGCGCAAGAACTCACCGCAGTGCTGCGCTCGAGGCCGCTGCACCCTCACCCTGACCCTCTCCCGCAAGCGGGAGAGGGAACCAATCCCTCAGCCGCGCCTAGATCTTCCCGCGCTTCCTCAGCCGACTAAGGGTTTCTGCTGAGAGATTCAGATACGAAGCCAGCTCTTTGCTCGGAATCCGGTCCTCAAGCTCCGGATGCTTTCGGATGAACCGATGCACGCGCCCTGCCGCATCGAGCAAATGCAGCGTGATCGTGTGCGCCATGATCTCGCTCATGCCCCGCATCACCAGGAACTCGAACAGTTCCTTGGTTTCCGCATGCCGGTTCAGAAAGGCGATCCATTCCTTCAGCGGAAGGCTCGCAACCCGCGCCTTCGTCACGCAGACGATGCCGTAGGGCGTCGGCGTGCCCAGCCGCAGCGCGGCGTAGCTCGTTTCCATGTCGTTCTCGTCGGCAAAGCGAAGGATCATTTCCTTGCCCTCCGGGTTGCTCACCACCCGCTTGAGGATGCCGTCGAGGATGAAGTATTGCTCCATCTCCCGCACCCCCTGATGCAACAGGAACTCGCCCTTGTTGCCGTCCACGATGACGAGATGGGTTTCCAGTTCGGCGCGGTCGGCTTCGCTCAGGTCCTTGAGAAGGATGTTCTGCCGGAGCTGGGCACGAATGATGTTTTTCTCCGGGTGGTTTTCCAACAACGTCATGGTCACCGTCTTGCTCGATTTTTTCGCTGCCGGCGCCATTCATCGGGGCGCGCCGTTTTCGGGAAAGTTGACCGAGGTCAACGGCCGAAAGCTTGAGCCCGAATCATAGTCTTGGCTCGGGCCTTGGCCATTCACCCATGCAGAAGGAGAGACATGTCTTCAGTCAGAACAGAGAAAGAGGCAACAACCACGCTGGACGATGCCCTCAAGCCCGTGAAAACCCGCGATGCCGATGGCGAACCTGTGGTTCGCTCCCTCAAGAGCTTGACGGAAGAAACGCCGGCCGCAGAGACCATCGACGGCTTTCATCTTGTCATCGATGCGCTCAAGCTCAACGACATCGACACCATCTTCGGCCTGCCCGGCATCCCGATCACCGACCTCACGCGCATGGCCCAGGCAGAAGGCCTGCGCGTCATCTCGTTCCGCCACGAGCAGCACGCCGGCAACGCCGCAGCCGCTGCAGGCTTCCTCACGCAAAAGCCCGGCATCTGCCTGACCGTGTCGGCCCCCGGCTTCCTCAACGGCCTGACTGCGCTGGCCAACGCCACCACCAACTGCTTTCCGATGATCCTCATCAGCGGCTCCAGCGAGCGCGAGATCGTCGACCTGCAGCAAGGCGACTACGAGGAAATGGACCAGCTCGCTATCGCCAAGCCGCTGTGCAAGGCTGCCTTCCGCGTGCTGCACGCAGAAGACATCGGCGTGGGCATTGCGCGCGCCATCCGTGCCGCGCTGTCGGGCCGTCCGGGCGGTGTGTACCTCGACCTGCCCGCCAAGCTGTTCGCGCAGACCATGGACGCAGCAGCCGGCAAGAAGTCGCTCATCAAGGTCGTCGACCCGGCTCCGCGCCAGATTCCCGCGCCCGACGCCGTCAAGCGCGCGCTCGACCTGCTCAAGGGCGCAAAGCGCCCGCTGATCCTGCTCGGCAAGGGTGCCGCCTATGCGCAGGCCGATGCCGACATTCGCGCATTCGTCGAGAAGACCGGCATTCCCTACCTGCCGATGTCGATGGCCAAGGGCCTGCTGCCCGACACCCATGTGCAGTCGGCCGCGGCCGCGCGCTCCTACGTGCTGCAGGAAGCCGACGTCGTGCTGCTGGTCGGCGCGCGCCTGAACTGGCTGCTCTCGCATGGCAAGGGCAAGACCTGGGCGCAGGAAAAGGGCGCCAAGCAGTTCATTCAAATCGACATCGCGCCGACCGAGATCGACAGCAACGTTGCCATCGAAGCACCCGTGATCGGCGACATCGGCTCCTGCGTTGCCGCGCTGCTGGCCGGCATCGATGCCAAGTGGGCCAAGCCCCCGGCCGAGTGGACTGGCGCGATTGCCGAGCGCAAGGACAAGAACCTGTCGAAGATGGCCGTCACGCTGGCCGCACGGCCCTCGCCGATGAACTTCCACAGCGCGCTCAGCGTGATCCGCGACCAGGTGAAGGCGCGGCCCGATGCCATCGTCGTCAACGAAGGCGCCAACACGCTGGACTTCGCGCGCAGCATCGTCGACATGTACGAGCCGCGCAAGCGCCTCGACGTGGGCACCTGGGGGATCATGGGCATCGGCATGGGCTTCTCGGTGGCCGCGGCCGTGGTCACCGGCAAGCCGGTGATTGCCATCGAGGGTGACAGCGCCTTCGGCTTCAGCGGCATGGAGGTGGAAACCATCTGCCGCTACAACCTGCCCATTTGCGTCATCGTCTTCAACAACAACGGCGTCTACCGCGGCACCGACGTGAACGCCAGCGGCACACCCGACGTGGCGCCCACCGTGTTCGTCAAGAACGCGCGCTACGACAAGCTGATGGAAGCCTTCGGTGGCGTCGGCGTGCACGCCACCACGGCCGATGAACTCCAGAAGGCCCTGGCCGAGGCCGTCGCCTCAGGCCGGCCGACCCTGATCAATGCCGTCATCGACGAGACCGCAGGCACCGAAAGCGGCCGCATCACGAGCCTGAACCCCAGCACGGCGAAGAAGAAGTAACCCGATTTCCATCATTCAAGGAGATATCCAAATGAGCAGCAACAACAAACCACTCAGCGGCATCAAGATCATCGACTTCACGCACGTGCAAGCCGGTCCCGCCTGCACGCAGATGCTGGCCTGGTTCGGCGCCGACGTGATCAAGGTCGAGCGCCCCGGCGCAGGCGACGTCACGCGTTCGCAGCTGCGCGACATTCCCGATGTCGACGCGCTGTACTTCACCATGCTCAACAGCAACAAGCGCTCGCTGACGCTGGACACCAAGCAGCCCGAAGGCAAGATCGTGCTGGAAAAACTGATCCGCGAATCCGACGTGCTGGTCGAGAACTTCGGCCCCGGCGCGCTCGACCGCATGGGCTTCACCTGGGAACGCATCCAGGAACTCAACCCGAAGATGATCGTCGCCTCGGTCAAGGGCTTCAGCGACGGCCACCACTACGACGACCTGAAGGTGTACGAGAACGTTGCGCAGTGCGCCGGCGGTGCCGCCTCCACCACCGGCTTCTGGGACGGCCCGCCCACCGTGAGCGCTGCAGCCCTGGGCGACAGCAACACCGGCATGCACCTGGCCATCGGCATCCTCACGGCCATCATCGGCCGCCAGCAGACCGGCAAGGGCCAGCGCGTGGCCTGCGCGATGCAGGACGCGGTGCTCAACCTGTGCCGCGTGAAGATGCGCGACCAGCTGCGCCTCGACAAACTCGGCTACCTGGAGGAATACCCCCAGTACCCGCACGGCACCTTCAGCGACGTGGTGCCGCGCGGCGGCAATGCCGGCGGCGGCGGCCAGCCGGGCTGGGTGCTCAAGTGCAAGGGCTGGGAGACCGACCCGAACGCCTACATCTATTTCACGGTGCAGGGCCATGCCTGGGCTCCCATCTGCGACGCCATCGGCAAGCCCGAGTGGAAGACCGACCCCGACTACACGACCCCGAAGGCACGCCAGCCGCACATCACCGACATCTTCGCGACCATCGAAGGCTGGCTGGCCGACAAGACCAAG
Organism: Variovorax nivicola; assembly: GCF_051216475.1. Classification (NCBI taxonomy): domain Bacteria; kingdom Pseudomonadati; phylum Pseudomonadota; class Betaproteobacteria; order Burkholderiales; family Comamonadaceae; genus Variovorax; species Variovorax nivicola. The sequence goes on from NZ_JBPJZK010000002.1 coordinate 128,045, forward strand.
TTCGAGGCGGTCGACATCCTGCGCAAGTTCGACATCCCTTGCGCACCGGTGCTGACGATGAAGGAACTGCTGCACGACCCGTCGCTGCGCGCCAGCGGCTCCATCGTCGAAGTGCCGCACAAGGAGCGTGGCAGCTACTTCACCGTGGGCAGCCCGATCAAGTTCTCGGACCTCAAGCCCGAGATCACCGGCTCGCCGCTGCTTGGCGAGCACACCGAAGAAGTGCTGGCGGAGCTGGGCTACAGCAAGGACCAGATCTCCAACCTGCGCGAAGCCAAGGCTGTGTAGGCCAGACCCAGACCTGCGCGAGGGGGGGGCCTCCCCCCGCGCAGTGAACGACATGTAGACAGGTAGCGCCGGGAGGCACGTATGCAAACGAACCTGGATTTCAAGCAGCTCGTCGAAGGCGCCGGCGACGCGATCATGGTGTGCGATGCGGCAGGTGCGATCACGTTGTGGAATCGCGCCGCCGAGCGCATCTTCGGCTTCACCGAAGCCGAGGCGCTCGGCAAGTCGCTCGACCTGATCATTCCCCAGCGGCAACGCCAGCGGCACTGGGACGGCTACAACAAGACGATGGAAACCGGCGTCACCAAGTACGGCGCCGACCTGCTGCGCGTACCGGCGCTGCACAAGGACGGGCACACGCTGTCGATTGCCTTCACGGTGTCGATGCTGTTCTCCGCCGATCACGAGGTCACGGGCATCGTTGCCATCGTTCGCGACGAGACCGTCCGCTTTGCCGAGGAGCGCAAATTGCGCGCCCGTCTGGTAGAAGTCGAAGCCACGATGATCAAAGAAGGAGACAGTCAATGAGCAAAGCACTCGAGGGCGTTCGAATCCTCGATTTCACCCATGTGCAGTCCGGCCCCACCTGCACCCAACTGCTGGCCTGGTTCGGCGCCGACGTGATCAAGGTCGAGCGTGCAGGCGAAGGCGACGCAACGCGCGGCCAGCTGCGCGACATTCCCGGTGCGGACAGCCTCTACTTCACGATGCTGAACCACAACAAGCGCTCGATCACGCTGGACACCAAGAAGCCCAAGGGCAAGGAAGTTCTCGACAGCCTGATCAAGACCTGCGACGTGCTGGTCGAGAACTTCGCGCCCGGCGCGCTCGACCGCATGGGCATTACCTGGGCCCACATCCAGAAGCTCAACCCGCGCATGATCGTGGCCTCGGTCAAGGGCTTCGGCCCCGGCAAGTACGAGCACTGCAAGGTCTACGAGAACGTGGCCCAGTGCGCCGGCGGTGCGGCATCGACCACCGGCTTCGAGGACGGTCCGCCGCTCGTGACCGGCGCGCAGATCGGCGACAGCGGCACCGGCCTGCACCTGGCGCTCGGCATTCTTGCCGCGCTGTTCCAGCGCAACAGCACCGGGCGCGGCCAGCAGGTGCTCGCGCCCATGCAGGACGCCGTGCTCAACCTGTGCCGCGTGAAGATGCGCGACCAGCAGCGTCTGGAGCGCACCGGCACCATGCACGAGTACCCGCAGTACCCCGACGGCAAGTTCGGCGATGCGGTGCCGCGCGCGGGCAATGCATCGGGCGGCGGCCAGCCCGGTTCCATTCTCAAGTGCAAGGGCTGGGAGACCGACCCCAACGCATACATCTACTTCATCACGCAGGCCGCAGTGTGGCCTGCGGTGTGCAAGGTCATCGGCGAAGAGGGCTGGATCAACGACGAGGCCTACGCCACGCCGGCCGCGCGCCTGCTGCACCTGAAGCCGATCTTCGCGCGCATCGAGCAATGGACCATGACCAAGACCAAGTTCGAGGCCATGGACATCCTTAACGAGTACGACATTCCCTGCGGGCCGATCCTCTCGATGAAGGAGATCGCCGCGGACGAATCGCTGCGCGAGACCGGCACCATCGTCGAGGTCGACCACCCGGTGCGCGGCAAGTACCTGACGGTGGGCAACCCCATCAAGATGTCCGACAGCCCGACGGTGGTGACGCGTTCGCCGCTGCTCGGTGAACACACCGAGGAAGTGCTGCGGCAGCTCGGCTACGGCGCGGACGAGCTGGAGACATTGCGGGCCGAACGCGTGATCTGAGAAGGCGCGGCGGGCGCAGGCCCGTTGCCATCGTGAGTTGAAAAGAAAGCGCTGCCTGCGGGTGGCGCGGAAGGCCCTTGGGCGCGTGGATTTGGCGCCTTCAATGCATAACTCATAGCGAATGGTTTTTATAAATTCATTTAATTTTTATTTATTGTCCATCGACTCTACATTTTGAACTCGCCGGGATTTTTCATCCGATTTACCCATTCGGCATTCATTCAAGGAGAAGGTCATGGAAAACCATTCGCCCATTCAGTACTGGCGCGACGAAATCGAGCGCAATGCCTATAACGCAGCATTCTTCGAATTAGGACTGCGCTGGCATTGGGACGGCGAAACCTACGACCGCCTGATGGGCCTGAACCAGAGCGCCAACGAGCGGATCGGCCATTACCTGAAGACCCATCAGCCGCACCTGCTGAAGGCCTACGACGCCGAATTTCTGGCCGAAGCGATCGAGCAGAAAAAGGAATTGCACAGAAAGCGGGAAATGGCTTCGTCGAGCTATTTCAATTGGGCGGAAAGCCACGGCGTCGAGCTTGGCGCCTGAAATTCTTTGCAAATAAACAGCCTGCTTCGACCATGAACATCCACGAATACCAGGGCAAGGACGTGTTGCGCCAGTACGGCGTGGCGACACCCCGTGGATTCGTCTGCCGCTCGCCCGACGAGGCGGCAGACGCCGCCACCCGGCTCGGTGGCCGGGCCTGGGTGGTCAAGGCGCAGATCCATGCGGGCGGCCGCGGCAAGGGCGGCGGCGTGAAGCCCGCGTGGTCCGTCGCCGAAGTGCGGCGCCACGCAGACCAGATGCTCGGCATGACGCTGAAGACGCCGCAGACCGGCCCCGAAGGCCGCGTGGTGAAGCAGCTGCTGGTCGAAGAGAGCGTCGAGATCGACAAGGAGCTGTACCTCGGTTTCGTGGTCGACCGCAATTCGCAGCGCGTGGCTCTGATGGCGTCGAGCGAAGGCGGCATGGACATCGAGGAGGTGGCCGCGCGCACGCCTGAGAAGATCCACAAGCTCTTCATCGACCCGGACACCGGCCTGCGGATTGTCGATGCAGACGGCATCGCGCGCCGCATCGGCATCTCCGAGCGCTCGGTGGTGCAGGCGCGCGTGTTCATGCAGAACCTCTACCAGGCCTTCGATGGCAGCGACGCTTCGCTGGCCGAGATCAATCCGCTGGTGCTGACCCGCGACGGCCGCGTGATCGCGCTCGACGCGAAGTTCGACTTCGACGCCAACGCGCTGTTTCGCCAGCCCGAGATTGCCGCGATGCGCGACTTCGATGAGGAAGATCCGGTGGAGGTCGAGGCCTCGAAGTTCGACCTTTCGTACATCGCGCTCGACGGCGACATCGGCTGCCTCGTCAACGGTGCGGGCCTTGCGATGGCAACGATGGACGCAATCAAGCTCTACGGCGGCTCGCCAGCAAACTTTCTCGACGTAGGCGGCGGCGCAACGGCCGAGAAGGTGACCGAGGCCTTCAAGCTGATGCTGCGCAACCCGAAGCTCAAGGCAGTGCTCGTCAACATCTTCGGCGGCATCATGAAGTGCGACGTGATCGCGCACGGTGTCGTCACTGCGGCGCGAGAGACCGGTCTCACTGTGCCGCTCATCGTGCGCATGAAGGGCACCAACGAGGACCTGGGAAGGACCATCCTCGCGCAGTCTGGACTGTCGATCATCAACACCGACGACATGGCCGAGGCTGCGCAGCGGGCCATCGGTGCGGCTCGGAACTGGATGCGCTAGGTATGAAAGCCTGCTTCCTCATTCGCTGTTTTTCGGGGCGCGCTCACGCCGACGGGGTACCTTGCTCCGCGAATGTCCCCCGGCCTGCGGCCTCCTCCTTTATTTCGCTGCGCAAGGCACCCCATCGACGTGAGCGTTGTTCGCAGCGGTGGTTGATCGGCCAGCACAACAGCCGCGTCCATGTGCGAATGGCATCGGGTGCTCCCCGCAGCGAAATAAAGGAGGAGCCGAAGGCGGGGGACATTCGCGGAGGGGAGTACCCGGTGTCATTCGCACGCACCCCGAAGCCAAGCAACCCCAAGATGGAGCAAATGAAATGTCCATCCTGATCAACAAGCACACCCGCGTCATCACGCAGGGCATCACCGGCAAGACCGGCCAGTTCCACACGCAGTCCTGCCTCGAATACGGCAACGGCAAGCACTGCTTCGTCGCCGGCGTGAATCCGTTGAAGGGGGGCCAGTCGATGGCCGGCATCCCGATCTTCGGCACCGTGAAAGAAGCAAAGGCCGAGACAGGCGCCACCGTCTCAGTGATCTATGTTCCGCCAGCCTTCGCAGCAGCGGCAATTGACGAGGCGGTAGATGCCGAGCTCGACCTCGTCATCTGCATCACCGAAGGCATCCCGGTGCGCGACATGATCCGCACCCGCCACCGCATGCAGGGCCGCAAGACGCTGCTGCTCGGCCCCAACTGCCCCGGGCTCATCACGCCCGGCGAAATCAAGATCGGCATCATGCCGGGCCACATCCACCAGCGCGGCCGCATCGGCGTGGTGTCGCGCTCGGGCACGCTGACCTACGAGGCTGCGAGCCAGCTTGCGAGTTTCGGCATCGGGCAGTCGACCGTCGTCGGCATCGGTGGCGACCCGGTCGGCGGGCTGCGGCACATCGACGTGCTGAAGATGTTCAACGACGACCCGCGCACCGACGCCGTGATCATGGTCGGCGAGATCGGCGGCGATGCCGAAGAGGAGTGCGCGCGCTGGATACGCGACCACATGAGCAAACCCGTGGTCGGCTTCATCGCCGGTGCCAGCGCGCCGCCCGGCAAGCGCATGGGCCATGCGGGCGCCATCATTTCCGGCGGCCGTGGCACCGCCGAGGAAAAGCTCGCGGTGATGAAGGAATGCGGCATCCACGTGACGCGCAATCCGGCCGAGATGGGAAAGCTGCTCGCCTCGCTCGTCATCCCCGACTACCTCCCGTTCGACTGACTGATTGACCGACGGCAGGCCGCCCAGAATTTTCATCAATCCAGAAAGCAGATAACAACATGGAACAGCAGCAGAAGAAATGGGTCCGCTTCGAGCACGCCGGTGGCATCGGCTTCGGCACGCTGGAGGGCGATGCCGTGCACGAGCGGCAGGGCGACATGTTCGGCAGCTCCGAGCTCACAGGTCGCGTGTTTGCGCTGGCCGGCCTCCAGCTGCTCACGCCCACCGAGCCGACCAAGGTGATCGCGCTGTGGAACAACTTCCACGCACTGGGCGCGAAGCTGAGCCTGCCGGTGCCGGCCGAGCCGCTGTACCTGTTGAAGACGCCCAACTCCTACCTCGCGCCCGGCGCACCCATCCGCAAGCCGCTGTGCGACGGCAAGGTGGTGTTCGAGGGCGAGCTCGGCATCGTGATCGGCAAGACCGCCACCGCCGTGTCGGAAGCCGATGCGCTCGATCATGTGTTCGGCTACACCTGCGCCAACGACGTGACCGTGGCCGACATCCTCAACCGCGATGCCTCGTTCGCGCAGTGGGTGCGCGCCAAGGGCTTCGACACCTTCTGCCCGATGGGCCCGGTGGTCGCCACCGGCCTCGACCCCGCGACGCTCACCGTCACCACGCTGCTCAACGGCGAGGTGCGCCAGAACTATCCCGTAAGCGACATGCGCTTTTCAGTGCAGCAACTCGTGAGCCTCATCTCGCAGGACATGACGCTGCACCGCGGCGACGTGATCCTCTGCGGCACCTCGGTCGGCGTCGGCTCGATGAAGCCCGGCAGCCTCGTGGAGATCGAGATCGACGGTATCGGCAAGCTCAGCAACCGCTTCGGCTGACACATCGCCGAAGGGTCGCGCAACGAATTCAACTCTTGGGGATCGACATGAAGATTGCAATCATCGGCGCGGGCGCCATCGGCGGACTGGTCGGCGCGAAGCTCGCGCTGGCCGGCGAGGACGTGACGTTCATCGTGCGCGGCGCCAACCTCGATGCCATAGGCAAGAACGGCATCAAGCTGATCTCGGCCGAAGGCGAGGAACAGGTTGCGCGCAACGTCAAGGCCACCGACCGCTATGACGAAGCCGGCCCGCAGGACATCGTCGTCCTCGCGATGAAGGCACACCAGGTCGAGGCGGTGGCCAACGACGTGCCCAAGCTGTTCGGGCCCGACACGGTGGTTGTGACCATGCAGAACGGCATTCCGTACTGGTACTTCCACCAGCACGGCGGCGCGCTCGCGGGCACGCCGGTGCGCAGCGTCGACCCATCAGGGCTGGTGGCCTCGAAGATCCCCGCGCAGCGCGTGATCGGCTGCGTGGTGTACCCGGCGTCGGAGCTGATCGCGCCCGGTGTGGTCAAGCACATCGAAGGCGACCGCTTCCCGGTCGGCGAGCTTGACGGCTCTACGAGCGAGCGCGTCAACCGTGTCTCTGCCTGCTTCACCGGCGCCGGCTTCAAGGCGCCCGTGCTCGACAACATCCGCTCGGAGATCTGGCTCAAGCTGTGGGGCAACCTGACCTTCAACCCGATCAGCAGCCTTTCGCATTCGACGCTCGTCGACATCTGCCAGTACCCGCCTTCGCGCGAGCTCGCCGCCGCGATGATGCGCGAGGCCCAGGCTGTTGCGCACAAGCTCGGCATCGAATTCCGCGTGACGCTCGAAAAGCGCATTGCGGGCGCAGAGAAGGTCGGCAAGCACAAGACATCGATGCTGCAAGACGTGGAAGCGGGGCGCGCACCGGAGATCGACGCACTGGTGGGCGCGGTGGTCGAACTGGCCCGGCTCACCGAAACCCCGACGCCGCACATCGACACCGTCTACAGCCTGGTCAAGCTGCTCGCGCGCACCATGGAAGACCAGCGCGGCCGCGTCAAACTCCATGAAATGACGACAGCATGAGACGCACACGCAGCGCAAAGATCGTCGCCACGCTCGGCCCGGCCACCACCGACGAGCCGGCCATCCGCGCGCTGTTCGAGCGTGGCGTGGACGTGTTCAGGCTCAACTTCAGCCACGGCACGCAGCACGACCACGCGCGGCGGCTGGAGACCATCCGCCGCCTGGAGAAGGAATTCAACCGACCCATCGGCATCCTGCTCGACCTGCAGGGACCGAAGCTGCGGCTGGGCACTTTCGAAGGCGGCCGCGCGCAGCTCGATGCGGGCGCGCGCTTCCGGCTCGACATGGACAAGACCAGCGGCAGTGCACGCCGCGCGCCGCTGCCGCATCCGGAAATCTTTGCCGCGCTGCAGGACGGCACCGAGCTGCTGCTCGACGACGGCAAGCTGCGGCTGCGCGTGGACAGCCACGGCGCCGACTTCGCCGAGACCACGGTGTTGGTCGGCGGGCCGATCTCTGACCGCAAGGGCGTCAACGTGCCGAGCGTGCTGCTGCCGATATCGCCGCTGACGCCGAAAGACCGCGACGACCTCGACTTCGGCCTGTCGATGGGCGTCGACTGGGTTGCGCTCTCCTTCGTGCAGCGGCCCGAGGACATCGAGGAGGCGCGCGCCATCATCGGCACGCGCGCCTGGATCATGGCCAAGCTGGAGAAGCCCGCCGCCATCGAGCACCTGGATGCGATCGTCGCGCTGTGCGACGGCCTGATGGTGGCGCGCGGCGACCTTGGCGTGGAGCTGCCGCCCGAGCAGGTGCCAGAGCTGCAGCGTTTGATCGTGCGCGCCTGCCGCAAGGGCGGCAAGCCGGTGGTGGTGGCGACGCAGATGCTCGAATCGATGATCGCTTCGCCGGTGCCCACGCGTGCCGAAGTGTCAGACGTTGCGACCGCCATCTACGACGGCGTCGATGCGGTGATGCTCTCGGCCGAATCGGCTTCAGGCAAGTACCCGCTCGAAGCGGTCGCGATGATGGACCGCATCATCGTGCGCGTGGAAGCCGATCCTTCGTACCGCGCGGGCATCGACGCCACGCACGATGCGGCGCTGTCGACCACGGCAGACGCGGTCTGCGCCTCGCTGCGCCAGGTGGCCGCGCTGCTCGCGCCGGCCGCCACCGTGACGTATACCTCCTCGGGCTTCACCAGCCTGCGCGCGGCGCGCGAGCGCCCGGCCGTGCCCATCTTGAGCCTCACGCCCGACGTCGTCGCGGCGCGTCGCATGGCGATGGTGTGGGGCGTGCATGCGGTGCTCGTCGATGACGTGCACGACGTGGCCGAGATGATCGAGTGCGCCTGCCGCACGGCACGCGCCGAAGGCTTCGCGAAGGCGGGCGACGACGTGGTGGTGGTCGCGGGCCTGCCCTTCGGGCAATCGGGCACGACGAACCTGTTGCACGTCGCGCGGATACCGGACTGAAGCGGACTGAGCGCGCGGCGCCAGCGCAGGTGATGCGCTGTACGATGCCGCTCGACTGCAGCCACCCTCTTTTCCGATGAAGCATGCGACCCTGCGCCAGTTGAAAGTCTTCGAGGCAGTGGCGCGGCTGCTGAGTTTTTCTCGCGCGGCCGAGGAGCTTCACCTTACGCAGCCCGCAGTCTCCACGCAGGTGCGCAAGCTCGAGGAACACGCGGGCAATGCGCTGTTCGAACAGTTCGGCAAGAAGATCTACCTCACGCCCGCGGGCACCGAGCTGCTGCAGATCAGCCGCGCGATCATCCAGCAGTTCGAGGCGGCCGAGAACGCGATGATGCAGTTCAAGGGTGTCTCGGGCGGCAAGCTCAACGTGGGCGTGATCAGCGCGGGTGATTATTTCTTTCCGCGCCTGCTGGTCGAGTTCGCGAGCCGCCACCAGGGCGTGACGCTGAACTTCACGGTGCACAACCGCGCGGGGCTGCTGACCCACATTGCAGAGAACCTCACGGACCTTGCGATCATGGTGCGGCCGCCGACCGATCTGGACACCGTCAACCAGCCGTTCGCGCCGCACCCCTACGTGATCGTCGCGGCGCCGAAGCATCCGCTGGTGGGCGTGAAGAAGATTCCGATGGCACGGCTGATGCGCGAGCCCTTCGTGGTGCGCGAGAAAGCCTCGGACACCTGGCATTCGATGGAAGACGGCTTTGGCGGCGACCTGAGCGGCATCAACATCGCGATGGAAATCCGCAGCACCGAAACCATCAAGCAGGCGGTGATCGCGGGCATGGGCGTGAGCTTTGTGTCGGCCCACACGGTGAGCCAGGAGATGCGCGCTGGCAGCCTCTGCGTGCTTGACGTCGAAGGCTTTCCGCTGATGCTCAACTGGTACGTGGTGCACCGCCGAAGCAAGCGCCTGCCGCCGGTGGCGCAGGCCTTCAAGGACTTTCTGCTGAGCGACGGGCCGTCGCTGATCTCGCAGATCGTGCCGTTCGGGAACCACAAAGAAAAAGAGCGCGGCGAGTAACTCGCGCGCGCTCTTTGTGGAGGAGGGGTCTGGTGCGGCGGCTCAACGCTGCACGGCCGCCCTGCGGCGTTGCATCAGCGCGGCGCGTGCGGCCTTGTAGAAGATCACGATGGGCATTGCGGCGAACAGTTCGCGCATTGCGTCGTTGGCGGTCGACGACGAGGCCGGGGTGCGGAGGGCGTTGGAATTCAGGGTGGTGTGGCTCATTGAGGGCTCCAAGAAGATTGAATCTAAAAGACTGAAGGGATTACCCTGAATTTTAGGGTTTACCCTAGACGAGAGCAAACGCCATTTTCGCGTTTCTTGACCTAGGTCAATTTTTTCGGAGACAGACAGGTTCTTGCGTAGGCCTGCAACCCGTCTGCAGGAGCGCTTCCGGAGCACATGAGCGAGCGCGCAACGCGCATCGCAAATTCATGAAGGCCATCGCACGGGCCATCGAAAGTTCGCGCGAAGACTTCCGCGATTTTTTCTTCATCGCACCACGCCGTCGCAATGCCGTCGCAATGCCGCCGCATCGCGCGATGCACATCGCATGCAGCGCGATGCGTGCACGCATCGCTGCGTGTTTCGAACGGCATCGACACGCGCAAAGTGCGCGCGCAACGGGGCCTCGTGCTAGGGATATCACGGGGGTCCCACGAGGGCGCGATTCGTGTGAACTTGACTGAGGTCAAGAGTTTTTGAGTCGCTCAGTCCGACAGTCATTCACGCGCAGAAAACTGGTGATCCCAATGCCGTGTAGCGATGCCAAGGAAACCTCGTCGCCTTTCGATGCGCACCGATCGCTCGACTGATTGCTCCGTATTCGAAGCCTGTCGGATTTAAACCAAAACACCAAGGACAACTCCATGACTCGGCCCACCTCCACGACCGCGGGTTCCAACCCCGCGATGTACCCCCCGTCCGAAACCTATGGCGCCACCGCGACGCGGTCCGAGGCGTTCCGATGGGGTCAGTTGCTGATCGGCATCGTCTGCATGGCGATGATCGCCAACCTGCAGTACGGATGGACGCTCTTCGTCAATCCGATCGCAGACAAGCACGGCTGGAGCCGCGCCGCGATCCAGGTCGCGTTCACCATCTTCGTGCTCACCGAGACATGGCTCGTGCCCATCGAAGGCTACCTGGTCGACCGCTTCGGCCCGCGTCCGGTGGTGCTGGTGGGTGGCGTGTTGTGCGGCCTGGGTTGGGTGCTCAACTCGGTGGCCGACTCGCTGCCGCTGCTGTACATCGCGGCGGCCGTTGGCGGTATCGGCGCCGGTGCTGTCTACGGCACCTGCGTGGGCAATGCGCTCAAGTGGTTCCCCGATCGCCGGGGGCTTGCCGCGGGCATGACCGCAGCGGGCTTTGGCGCCGGCTCGGCCCTCACGATCATTCCGATCTCCGCGATGATCAAGTCGAGCGGCTATGAATCGGCGTTTCTGTATTTTGGGATCGGGCAGGGACTCATCGTGTTCCTGCTCGCATGGATGCTGACCCGCGCACCGAGCCACTCCAAGGCATCGAACAGCCGCAACGTGCAGCAGGCGGGCCGCGACTACGCGCCGTCCGAGGTGCTGCGCTCGCCCGTGTTCTGGGTGATGTACGCGATGTTCGTGATGGTGGCCGCCGGCGGCCTGATGGCTACGGCACAGCTCGCGCCTATCGCCAAAGACTTCAAGATCATGGACGTGCCGGTCAACATCATGGGCCTGGTGCTGCCCGCGCTGACCTTCGCGCTCGCCATCGACCGCGTGCTCAACGGCTTGACGCGGCCCTTCTTCGGGTGGGTGTCCGACAAGATCGGCCGCGAGCAGACCATGTTCATCGCCTTCGCGATGGAGTCGGTCGGCATCCTGATGCTCTATCACTACGGCCAGAACCCGATCCTCTTCGTGATCTTGACCGGCATCGTGTTCTTCGCCTGGGGCGAGATCTACAGCCTGTTCCCGTCGACCTGTGCCGACACCTTCGGCTCAAAGTACGCGGCGTCGAACGCCGGCATGCTCTACACCGCGAAGGGCACGGCCTCGCTGCTGGTGCCGCTGTCGAGCGTGCTCGCGGCCGCAACAGGCAGCTGGCAGGCGGTCTTCATTGTGGCCAGCGCGGTCAATGCGCTCGCGGCACTGATGGCGTGGTTCGTGTTGCGGCCGATGCGCCGCAAGCACATCGAGGCGAGCCGCGTCGCCGAATAAACAGACCATCGGCTTTCCGTCAGCCGGTACCATCCGGCTTTCTTCCGCCCACGCAGCCCTGCCATGAAGATGGCAGGGCTTTTCGCCGATGCACAGGAGCCCGCAGTGACCATCTACCGACTTGACGCGCATGAACCGGTCATCGACGCCAGCGCCCGCGTGGCCGAGAGCGCCAGCGTGATCGGACAGGTCGTGCTCGCAGCCGGCAGCCGCGTCGGCGCGAATGCGGTGCTGCGCGGTGACAACGAGCCCATCACCATCGGCCGCGGCAGCCATGTGCAGGCGGGCGTGATGCTGCATGCAGACCCGGGCTATCCGCTGACCATCGGCGACGACGTGACGGTGGAGCCGCACGTGATGCTCCACGGCTGCACCGTTGGCGACGGCGCCGTGGTCGGCGAGCACACCATTGCGCTCAACGGCTCGGTGGTCGGCCGTGCGTGCATCGTCGAGTCCGGCTCGCTGCTGACCGAGGGCAAGGTCTTTCCCGATCGTTCGCGCATCGCGGGCAGGCCCGCGAAGGTCACGGGCGAGGTCGACGACGCCGAGGCCGAAGCGCTGCTGCGCAGGGCGCGCGGCGGCGGCGGTCCCTCCGCTCACTAGGGCCTTTCCGCACCCTCCTGAAACCCTGCGCGCCCGCAGGGTTTGTGCGCATTGGCACCGTGCTTGTTTCGGCGGAAATTGACTTGCGTCAAGGCCCCCGGCGCCCGATTCATCGACATTGATCCTCAAGCGGATGGCCGCGGGATTCACGTCGAATTTCATGACGTTGGTCCCGTGACAGAACCACGATGAAAACAGCTCCGCTTGCAAGCAGACAGCAATGCAGCAGCGGCGCCGGCAACGGACCAGATCGGACGGGATCATGAAACTACAACAAGCGCAGCAGGGGCACGAGGTACCGCATCCGGCCTCCGGCCCTACCGACAAGGAAGACGAACTCGCCGCCGTGCATCGCAGCCTGCTGCAGCATGCGGACGAACCCGGCGCGCTGCTGCCGATCCTGCACGACGTGCAGGACGCGCTGGGCTACGTCCCCGCGCACACGGTGCCGGTGATTGCCGATGCGCTGAACCTCTCGCGTGCAGAGGTCCATGGCGTCGTCACCTACTACCACCACTTCCGTGCCGAGCCGGCGGGCCGCCACGTGATCCAGATCTGCCGCGCCGAGGCCTGCCAGGCGATGGGCGCTGACGCCTTGCTCGCCCACGCGGAACTGCGCCTGGGGTGCAACGCGCACGGCACCTCGAAAGATGGCGCCTTCACACTGGAGCCTGCGTTCTGCCTCGGCCTGTGCGCCTCGTCGCCCGCGATGACGCTGGACGACCAGCCGCATGCGCGCATGACCGCCAAGAGCTTCGATGCATTGGTCGCGCAGACCGGTGGAGGCCGCGCATGAGCACCATCACCGTCTATGTGCCGCGCGACTCGGCCGCACTCGCAGCCGGCGCCGACCGTGTGGCCCGATGCATCGCGAAGGAAGCCGCCGCGCGCGGCCTCATGCTCGAGCTCGTGCGCAACGGTTCGCGCGGCATGTTCTGGCTCGAACCGCTGGTCGAGGTGAACACGCCGAGTGGCCGCATCGCCTACGGACCGGTGACGCCCGACGACGTGGCCGGCCTGTTCGATGCCGGCTTTCTCACCGGCGGCAAGCACCCGCTCGCACTCGGCCTGACCGAAGACATTCCCTACCTGAAGAAGCAGGAGCGCCTGACCTTCGCGCGCATGGGCATCACCGACCCGGTGTCGCTGACCGACTACCAGGCCTATGAAGGCTTCGCAGGCCTGCGCCGCGCGCTGGCCCTCGCGCCCGAAGAGATCGTGCAGCAGGTGCTCGACTCGGGCCTGCGCGGTCGCGGCGGCGCGGCCTTTCCGGCCGGCATCAAGTGGAAGACGGTGCTGGGCACGGCTGCGGCGCAGAAGTACATCGTCTGCAATGCCGACGAGGGCGACTCGGGCACCTACTCCGACCGCATGACGATGGAGGGCGACCCCTTCATGCTGATCGAGGGCATGACCATCGCCGGCCTCGCCACTGGCGCGACGCAGGGCTACATCTACGTGCGCTCTGAATACCCGCACGCGATAGCGACGCTGAACGAAGCCATTCGCATTGCCGAAGCAGCGGGCTTCCTCGGCGACAACATCCTGCGTTCGGGCAAGCGCTTCTCGCTCGCGGTGCGCAAGGGCGCGGGCTCGTATGTGTGCGGCGAAGAAACGGCGCTGCTCGAGAGCCTCGAAGGCAAGCGCGGCATCGTGCGCGCCAAGCCGCCGCTGCCGGCCATCGAGGGCCTGTTCGGCCAGCCCACGCTGATCAACAACGTCATCACGCTGGCCAGCGTGCCGCTGATCCTGGCGCGCGGCGCGGCCTTCTACCGTGACTACGGCGTCGGCCGTTCGCGCGGCACGCTGCCGATGCAGCTGGCCGGCAACATCAAGTACGGCGGCCTGGTCGAGAAGGCCTTCGGCGTCACGCTGCGCGAGCTGCTGTACGACTACGGCGGCGGCTCGGCCTCGGGCCGGCCGATCAAGGCGGTGCAGGTTGGCGGCCCGCTGGGTGCATACCTGCCCGAATCGCAATGGGACCTGCCGCTCGACTACGAGGCCTACGCGGCCGTCGGCGGCACGGTGGGCCACGGCGGCATCGTGGTGCACGACGACACGGCCGACCTGTCGAAGCTCGCGCGCTATGCGATGGAGTTCTGCGCGCTCGAATCGTGCGGCAAGTGCACGCCCTGCCGCATCGGATCGACGCGCGGCGTCGAGGTCATCGACAAGATCCGCAGCAACCAGAACCGTCCGCAGCAGGTGATTTTGCTGCGCGACCTGTGCAACACGATGGTTCACGGCTCGCTGTGCGCCATGGGCGGCATGACGCCGTTCCCGGTGCTCTCGGCACTCGACCACTTCCCGCAGGACTTCGGCATCACCGTGCCGGACCGCAAGGCCGCCTGAGCCCGCGGACCGAACACAGAAAGCAGCAAGGCAAGACATGTTGGACCATCTCAAGGAAACCGATTACGGCACCCCCAAGCGCGAATCCACGCGCGAGGTAACGCTGGAGATCGACGGCAACGAAGTCACGGTGCCCGCGGGCACTTCGCTGATGCGCGCGGCGGTGGATGCGGGCATCCAGGTGCCCAAGCTCTGCGCCACCGACAGCCTGGAGCCCTTCGGCTCCTGCCGGTTGTGCCTGGTCGAGATCGAGGGGCGCAAGGGCTTTCCGGCTTCTTGCACCACGCCGGCCGAAGCCGGCATGAAGGTGCGCACCCAGACGCCCAAGCTGCAGGACCTGCGCAAGGGCGTGATGGAGCTCTACATCTCCGACCATCCGCTGGACTGCCTCACCTGCTCGGCCAACGGCAACTGCGAGCTGCAGGACATGGCGGGCGTCACCGGCCTGCGCAACGTGCGCTACGGCTTCGACGGCGCCAACCACCTGAAGAGCGAGAAGGACGAGTCGAACCCGTACTTCAGCTACGACCCCTCGAAGTGCATCGTCTGCAACCGCTGCGTGCGCGCCTGCGAGGAAACGCAGGGCACCTTCGCGCTGACGATCAGCGGTCGCGGCTTCGAGTCGCGTGTGTCGCCGGGCCAGGACGAGGCCTTCATGGATTCGGAATGCGTGAGCTGCGGCGCCTGCGTCGAAGCCTGCCCCACCGCCACCCTGCAGGAAAAGTCGGTGATCTGGCTCGGCCAGCCCGAGCACAGCGTGATCACCACCTGCGCCTACTGCGGCGTGGGCTGCGCCTTCAAGGCCGAGATGAAAGGCAACGAGGTCGTGCGCATGGTGCCGTGGAAAGACGGCAAGGCCAACGAAGGCCACTCCTGCGTCAAGGGCCGCTTCGCCTGGGGCTATGCGACGCACCAGGACCGCATGCTCAAGCCGATGATCCGCAAGAACATCACCGACCCGTGGCAAGAGGTGAGCTGGGACACCGCGCTCAACTACGCCGCGGGCGAGTTCAAGCGCCTGCAGGCCAAGTACGGCAAGGACTCGATCGGCGGCATCACCTCGTCGCGCTGCACCAACGAGGAAACCTACCTGGTCCAGAAGCTGGTGCGCGCTGCCTTCGGCAACAACAACGTCGATACCTGCGCACGTGTGTGCCACTCGCCCACGGGCTACGGCCTGAAGCAGACGCTGGGCGAATCGGCTGGCACGCAGACCTTTGCGTCGGTCGACAAGGCCGACGTCATCATGGTGATCGGCGCCAACCCGACCGACGGGCACCCGGTGTTCGCCTCGCGCATGAAGAAGCGGCTGCGCCAGGGCGCGAAGCTGATCGTGGTCGACCCGCGCCGCATCGACATCGTGAAGTCGCCGCACGTCAAGGCTTCGCACCACCTGCAGCTCAAGCCCGGCACCAACGTGGCCGTGGTGACGGCGCTGGCGCACGTCATCGTCACTGAAGGGCTGATGGCCGATGACTTCGTTGCAGAGCGCTGCGACACGGCTTCGTTCAAGGAATGGAAGTCGTACGTCGAGCAGCCGGAGCAGTCGCCTGAAGCCACCGAGAACGCTACCGGCGTGCCAGCGGCCGAACTGCGCGCCGCCGCGCGCCTGTTCGCCACGGCGGGCAATGGCGCCATCTACTACGGCCTGGGCGTGACCGAGCACAGCCAGGGTTCGACCACGGTGATGGGCATCGCCAACCTCGCGATGGTCACCGGCAACGTCGGGCGCGAAGGCGTGGGCGTGAATCCGCTGCGCGGCCAGAACAACGTGCAGGGTGCCTGCGACATGGGCTCGTTCCCGCATGAGCTGCCGGGCTACCGCCATGTGTCTGACAGCACCACGCGCGCCTCGTTCGAGGCCGCCTGGGGCGTGCAGATCAACCCCGAGCCGGGCCTGCGCATTCCCAACATGTTCGACGCCGCCATCGGTGGCAGTTTCAAGGGCCTGTACTGCGAAGGCGAGGACATCGTGCAGTCCGACCCGAACACGCAGCACGTGGCGGCCGCGATGATGGGCATGGAGTGCGTGGTGGTGCAGGACATGTTCCTCAACGAAACAGCCAAGTACGCGCACGTGTTCCTGCCAGGCTCGTCGTTCCTGGAGAAGGATGGCACCTTCACCAACGCCGAGCGCCGCATCTCGCGCGTTCGCAAGGTGATGCCGCCCAAGGCCGGCTATGCCGACTGGGAAGTGACCGTGAAGCTCGCGCAGGCCCTCGGCTATCCGATGGACTACAAGAGCCCGGAAGAAATCATGGACGAGATCGCCGCGCTCACGCCCACCTTCCACGGCGTGAGCTACAAGCGCATCGACGAGCTCGGCAGCATCCAGTGGCCCTGCAACGACGAGGCGCCCGACGGCACGCCCACGATGCACATCGACCACTTCGTGCGCGGCAAGGGCAAGTTCATCGTCACGCAGTATGTGGCGACCGACGAGAAGGTCACGCGCAAGTTCCCGCTGCTGCTGACCACCGGGCGCATCCTCTCGCAGTACAACGTGGGCGCGCAGACGCGCCGCACCGACAACAACCAGTGGCACAGCGAAGACCGGCTGGAGATCCATCCGCACGATGCCGAGGAGCGCGGCGTGAGCGACGGCGACTGGGTCGGTATCCAGAGCCGCGCGGGCGAGACGGTGCTGCGCGCCACGGTGTCCGAGCGCATGCAGCCGGGCGTGGTCTACACCACCTTCCACTTCCCGGAGTCGGGCGCCAACGTCATCACCACCGACAACTCCGACTGGGCCACCAATTGCCCCGAGTACAAGGTCACGGCGGTGCAGGTGATGCCGGTGATGCAGCCTTCCGCCTGGCAGCAGGAGTACAGCCGCTTCAACCAGACTCAGCAAGATTTGCTCGCGGCCGCATCGGCGCAGCAGGGCGGCGAGACGGTGCCGGCGAAGTGAGGATGTTTGCCGCATGAACCTGGTCACCGACGCCGTCCAGTTCTGCGAAGGCGCGCAGCTGCTGCCCGTGCGCGGCGTCCGCGGCGGGAGGCCGTTCGACGTGCAGGACTGGGTGGCTGAGGAAGTGCCCGTGGCGCTCGAATACAACGGCATCTCGCACGCGGTGATGCTCGCGACGCCGCTCGACCTGGAAGACTTCGCGCTCGGCTTTTCGCTCAGCGAAGGCATCCTCGATGCGGCGCACGAGCTTTACTCGGTGGAAGCCGAGCCGTCGGCGCTTGGCGTCACGGTGCATCTGCAGGTGTCGAGCGCCGCCTTTGCGCGGCTCAAGCTGCGCCGCCGTTCGATGGCCGGGCGCACCGGTTGCGGCCTGTGCGGCACCGAGAGCCTGACGCAGGTTTCGCGCGAACTGCCGGTGCTGCGCAGCGATGGCACCGCGCAGTTCGACCGCGAGGCCATCGGCCGCGCGATGTCGCAGTTGCCATCGCAGCAGACTTTGCAGGAAGCCACCGGCGCCGTGCACGCGGCCGCCTGGTGCTCGGCCGAAGGCGAAGTGATGTGGCTGCGCGAGGACGTGGGCCGCCACAACGCGCTCGACAAGCTGGTCGGCGCGCTCGCGGCCAATGACGTCGATGCCTCCATCGGCTTCATCGCCGTGACCAGCCGCGCGAGTTTCGAGATGGTGCAGAAGGCCGCGATGGCCGGCGCGCCGCTGCTCGCCGCGGTGTCTGCGCCGACTTCGTTCGCGGTGGCCACGGCGCAGCGCGCGGGCCTCACGCTGGTGGGCTTCGTGCGGCAGCAGGACCTGGGCGTCTACAGCCATCCGCAGCGGCTGCGCACGGCGGACCCGCAGCGCGTGCGCTGACGCTTCATCAACAAACAACTCATTTTCTCGAAGGCCCCATGGAGCACGATCATTCGGCACAGCTGGTCAAGATGGCCAATCAGATCGGCACCTTCTTCCAGGCGCAATCGCCGAGCGACGCCGGCGCCGCCACGAAGGCGATTGCCGGGCACCTGAAGTCGTTCTGGGCGCCGAGCATGCGCATCCAGCTGATACGCGATTTCGACGCCGGCAAGACACCGCTGCTGATGCCTATCGTGGCATCAGCGATTCGCGGCCATCGGGCGACGCTGCTGCCTGCTGCGCCATGAGCAGCGACTCGTAGTAGAGGCACAGCGGCATCGCGACGAACACCATGCCCGCGACGTAGATCACGAGGCTGGTGACCGGGAACTGCATGTCGTCCCAGTACGGTATGGAAGCCACCGCCGCGATGACGGCGATCAACGTGATCACGCCGCGCAGCGCACCGCGCATGAACGCGATGCGCGAGAGCCCCGGTGGGGCGTATGTCCGAGGGCCTTGCGGAAAGCTCTGAAGGCCCTCGCCCTTGTCTCCATCTTTTTTCATCGTCGTCGCTCCTCGGTGAAGGCGAAGACGGTTCTTATCACGCGCGCGCGAAACAGGTCAAGCGGGTCAAGACCGAAGTCCGGCCACTGCGGGACAACCCGCGCTCAGTCGTACTTCACGGTGTAGATCAGGTCGAGCCCGCTGGTCTGTCCCGCCTGTCCGCGCAGCGTGAGCCGCGTCGTCAGGTCGTAGAAGATGAAGAGCGTGCCGAATGTGCCGCCGATGCTGCGTTCGTAGGTGATGTAGAAATCTTTCGAGAGCCGCTTGCCCAGCGTGACCGCCGACTCGCGCAGGTCGCCGCCGCTGCCCGGCCCCTTGAAGCCGAGTTCGTCCAGGCCGAAGCGGCTGGCCAGGCTGCCGCCGGTGCCACCGCCGCCGATCTTGCCGAGCAGCGACAGCGCGGCCTGCTGCAGCAGCGCAGATTCGCCGCCGCTGGTGGCCGACGCGCGGCCCAGGATCACCCATGACAGCGTTTCGGCATCGGACAGCGCGGGCTCCGAGTAGAGCTTTACGCGCGGCGATTGCGCGGTGCCGGTGATCTGCACGCCCGCGCGCTGCGACAGGTTCGGGCGGATCGCCAGGACGTCCAGCGCCGGGTTGTCGAAGGGGCCGTTGAAACGCGCCACGCCGGTTTCCACGTCGAGCTGCTGGCCGTAGGCGCGGTACTGGCCCTTCACGGTCTTCACCTCGCCGGTGATGCGCGGCGGAGCATTCAGCCTCGTGCTGCGGATCTCCAGGTTGCCTTCGAGCCGCGTGGTGATGCCGCGGCCCTGCACCGCGAAGTCGTCGCCCAGGTCGAAGTTGACGACGATGTCCGGCGGCTTGGCAGTCTGCGGCTTGGCGGCCTGTGCGTCGGCCTGGGCGGATTCGCGCTGCGCCGTTTCGGTGGCCTCGCGGTCCTTGGCGGTGGAGCGCACGACGACGTCGCTGCCCAGGCTGGGCGCAGTTTCGTCGGGCAGGATGATGACGGCGCGGTCGGTCTTGAGCTTGCCGCGCACATTGAACTGGCCGTTGTCGAGCCGCGCCTGCACATCGCCCGAGAGCGTGACCTGCCTGTCGGTTCGCACCAGCACGCGCAACGCGCGCAGCTGGCCCTGCAGGGCCATGCGGATGCCCGAGGCCGTGCCGCTGGCGGGGCCCCAGCTGAGGTCGCCGCTGGCCGAGAGGGTGCCGCCGTCGCTGCGGGCCTCGCTGGCCGAGGTGCTGCGGTTGCCGCTCTGGCCGGCGATGCGCGCGGAGCTGCCGGTGCCGCCTTTGAGCGTGAATTCGGTGATCTCGATGCGCTCGCCGCTGAGCGTGGCGCGCAGGCGGCCGTCGCGCAGGTCCAGCCCTTCGACCGGTGCGCGCAGTGCGAGCTTGTCGGCGCCCAGCGTGCCGTTCCAGCGCGGCACGGCGCGGTTGCCCGACAGCGTGGCGCCTGCGTCGAGCGTGCCGGCAATGCGCCAGCCCGGCGGCGCGAGCATCGACCACACGCCGAGGTTCGGCAGCGCGGCCTTGATGGTGCCGCCCAGCGGTGCGTCGGGTGCCCACTGCCAGCCACCGGCGCGCTGCTGCACGCGGGTGTTGATGTCGGCGTCGATCTTGCCGGCGCGCTCGCTGTCCCACGCGAGAACGGCGTGCACCGCGTCGCCTTCGGCATCGAGCCGCAGCTCGGCCTGGCGCAGGCCGGCCGGCGTGCTGGGTGCGTCGCCGTTCCCGGAGGAGGAGTTCATCGTGCGTTCGCTCGCAGTGCCCGTTCCGGTGCTGGTGATGCGCGTGACGAGCGCGGCCTCGCCGGCCTGCACGCGGATGTCGCCGCTCTGGCGCCCGATGCGGGCCTTGGCGCGCAGCGTGTCGCCGGCGTCGATGTCCCAGTCGCCGTTGAACATCAGGTCGCCGCTGATGCCGTATTCGCCGAGCGTGGTGTTGGCGCCGAACGCGCCGGCCCAGGCCATCGGCAAGCCCTGCAACTGGCCCTTCGATTGCACGCGGAACACGCGGTTGGGCGCCGCGCCGCTCTGGCTGAAGCGCAGCGGCTGCCAGTCGATGCGCACGGTGCCGGGCACCGGGCCGCGCAAGGTGGCCGCGGCAGCGGAGGCTTCGACGTCGAGGCGGGGCGCGTTGCCGCTGGTGGTGCGGATGGTTGCCGTGACCTCGCGGCTCAGCTCCAGCACCCACGGGTCGCCGGGGCGGGCGCTGTCTTGTGCCTGCAGCTTCAGGCTGGCAAGCGCCGCGCGCCATTGGCCGGCGCCTGCGATGCCGCCGCTGGCGCGGGTGTCGATGTTGAACTTCTGCGTGCCGGTGGCGGCTTCGCCCTTCAGCGTGAGCGAGGCCTGCGCGAGGCTGCCTTCGAAGTCGGCGCGCAGGTCGCGCAGTTGCACGGCGGTTGTCGTACCGCCGGGCGTGGCCGAGGGCAGGCTCAGGTCGAGTCGCGGTACACCGAGCATGGCCTTGAGGCTGGGCTCGGCGCTGCCGCGCTGCGCGGGCGCGTTGGGGTTTTCAAGTCGGTGCTGGATGGTCTGCCAGCCGCCTTGCCAGCTGGCGTCGAGCTTCGCGGAGCCCTTGGCGCTGGCGTTGCCGAACACGCCTGACAGCTCAGGCAAGCCCTGCACCCAGCGCTGCACGGTGTCAGCGTCGTCGATGCTGACCTTGATGTCGCCGCCGCCTGCGCTGGGCGCGATGCGGCCATCGACCTGCGCGCTGCCGCCCGGCAGCACGAGGTTGAGCTTGCCGCTGGCTGCCTGCTCGGCCACGCGCACCTGCAGGCGGCCGTCGACGCTGGCGCGCTGGGCCTCGATGCGCAGCGTGCGCAGGTCGAGCACCTGGTCTTTCCATTGGCCCTGGGCCAGCGCGCGGTCGAGCGCGAAGCCGGGCAGGGCCTTGCTGCCGGCGCCGCCCTCTGCGCGCAAGGCACCGTCGAAGGTGATGGTGCTTTCCTTCTGTTCGGCCTTGAGCTGCCCGCTGACTGGCGCGCCGGAGAGTTCGCTGTACAGCGCGCCGGGCCGCACGCCGCGCGCGGTGGCCTGCGCCTGCCAGGGCGACGGTGCGGGGCTCCACTTGCCGGCCGCGTCGATGCGTCCGCCGCCCGCGCGCACGGTGGCTTCGGGAACGGTCCAGCTCGTGCCGTCGAAGCCGACCTTGGCCTGCATCTGTTCGAGCGGCAGTTTCTCTTTGTCCCACGGGCCGGGCACGGCGTTGCGGATGTCGGCCGAGGCCTTCCATGCGGCGGGGCCGGTGTCGGCGTCGGGCTGCAGTTCGACCGTGCCGGTGAGCTGCGTCTGGGGCGCGCCGGGCCACAGACTGGACGCATCGACGTTGCGCAGGTCGGCCTTCGCGTCGATCACCGGCTGGGGCAGCCAGGGCGCGATCTGCGCTTGCAGGCTGGCTTCCATCGGCGCGTCGGCGTTCTCTTCGGCCGGCTTCAATTCGGCTGCTACCTGCAGCCGCGCGGCGGTGCCGGCGAGCGTGCCCTTCACGGTGGCGGTGGCGAGCACGTCGATGTTGTGGTCCTCGGCCAGAGGTGCCTTCACGCGGCCGTCGAGCGACGCGTCGATGGCCATGGGCGCGGGGCCTTGCAGCTTCACGCGGGTGCTGTAGTGGCCGTCGGCAATGTCCACGCCCTTGACCTCGAGCACATGCTCGGCGGCCTTGTAGCTGTAGCTGCCCGAGAGGTTGAGCGCCTGCAGCACGGGCGGACCGGCCCAGCGCAGTTCGTCGATGCGGAAGGGTAGCTCGACCTCGATCGGCAGCGCGAGCTGTTCGAGCGGCTCGGTGGGCTTGTCGCTGGGCGGGCCGCGCTTTTCGATGAGTACCTGCTTCGCGTGCACCTCGCCGAGCTGCACCTTGCGTTGCAGCAGCGGCGCTAGCTGCCAGCCGATGGTGGCGTCGTTCACTTCGACGACGATGCTCTCGCTCTGGTACTTGAGCCAGCCGATGTGGCCGCCGGTGCGCAGCGAGCCGCTCACGTCGCGGCTTTCGAGCGTCTGCCCGGCCGGCAGCCGTTGCGCCGCCTGAGCGATCGCGAAGGCAAGCGAAGTGTTCGAGCCCAGCCACCACCACGCGCCCGCGACCAGCAGCACCACGGCGAGCAGCAGGCCGGCCACGGTCCAGGCCAGGGCGCGCATCGCCCGCCGCGCGCGCGAGCGGCGGGAGATGGGTGGCGTTGGCGTGGGATCGGCGTCGGTCTGCATCAAGAAAAAAATCAGAAAGTGAAACCGAGGCGGAAGTGCAGGCGGAATTTCTTCGTATCGACGCCGTAGGCCAGGTCGGCCTGCACCGGTCCCACGGGGCTGCGCCAGCGCGCGCCCACGCCCACGCCCACCTTGGGCTTGAGCTCGCCGGGCTTGTCGGCCACGGCGCCGGCATCGGCGAATACCACGCTCTCCCATTCGGTGAGCTTGCCGTTGTAGACGAAGGGGCGCTGCCACTCCACGCTGGCCACGCCGAGGTAGCGGCCCGCAACGGTCTGGCCATCGGCGCGCACGGTGCCGATCTGCTTGTAGCTGTAGCCGCGCACGGTGGTGTCGCCGCCGGTCAGGAACATCAGCGTGGACGGGATCTGCGCGCTGTCTTTGGCCGACACTGCGCCGGCCTCCACGCGCAGCTGCAGGCGGCTGCGGCGCGCGCGCGCTTCTTTGTCGTCCGCCGAGCCCAGCGGCAGCACGCCAAGCCAGCGCGCGTAGGTGCGCGTGAAGGGCGTCTGCTCGCCGGTGAGCGTGTAGCCCGCGGCCACTTCGAGCGCGAGGCCGTAGCCGCGCGATGGCGCTGCGTTGTCGTCGAAATAGCGACCGGTCCAGCCCCAGTTGGCCGTCACGGCAGAGGCCGAGGGCGGTGCGTTGATGCCGCGGTTCTGCGCATAGTCGTACTGCAGGAAGTAGCTGCGGTCGATGTGGTCGCCCGACTTGCTGCGCCCGCCGCGCAGGCGCCCGCTGTCGACCACGTAGCTGCCCGATTGCTCGCTCTTCAGCTCGGCGCCCGAGAACCATTGCCAGCCCCGGTCGTCGGGAATCGCCTTCCACTCGGTGCCGAGCGACTTGATGTCGTTGTCGACCGACAGCCGCGAGACGGAGCGCCAGCCCAGCAGCGGAATCTGGTTGTGGATGTGGTCGATCGACAGGCGCGGGCCGTTGTCGGTGGTGAAGCCCACGCCCATTACCACCTTCTGCAGCGGCGCCTCGCGCAGCTGCGCGATCACGGGCGCGGCCAGCGGGTTGCCGCTCTCGGTGTCGAGCGTGAGGAACACCGAGTCGTAGTAGCCGCTGCTGGCCAGGCGCTGCTGGGCATCGAGCAGCTTCTGCTGGTCGTAGTCCTGTCCGCTGGGCAGGCGCGCGATGCGGCGCGCGCCGTCGGGGTCGTAGCGCTGGATGCCATGCAGCATGAGCGGGCCGAACTTGTAGGCCGGGCCCGACTGGTAGGTGACGCTGAGGCGGGCCTCGCTGCGGTCGGCGTCCACTTCAGCGCGGCTGATCTCGATGCTGCCGGTGGGAAAGCGCCTGGCGGTGAGGCTGCGCAGTGCGGTGGTCTTGGCATCGTCCCAGGCCTGCTGGGTGAAGGGCTGGCCGGCGCGCAGGGCCCAGTTGGTGCGGATCGAATCGCGCTGCGACTCGGCGGTGGCATCGTTTGCGATCGGGCCACCGTAGCTGATCTGCACGTTGCTCACCTTGGTGCTCTCGCCGGGCGAGACGGTGATGACGATCTCGCGCGGGGCCTTGGTGCTTTCGGGTGTCTCGTTGAGTTCGAGTGTCAGCGTGGGCGAGAAGTAGCCCATGGTGCCGAGCAGCTCGCGCGCATTGGCTTCGGCGGCCACCATGAGGCGGGAGATTTCCGTGGCGCCGAGGTCGTCGAGTTCGCGGTAGCGCTGGATTTCGAGGTGCAGCTTGAGGTAGTCGCGCACGGCCTCTGGGCCGCGCACGTCGACGGTGAAGGCGTCGCGCTTGTCGGCCTTTTCCTTGCCGTCGTCCTTGTCGTCGTTCCTGGTGGTTGCGCTGTCGGCTGCGGCGCCGCTGCGCACGAGGCCGGCCACTGGCTTATTGTCTTCAGCGGCCTCTTTTTTCGGCAGCAGGCTGCAGCCTTGCAAGAGCAGGACGCCGGAAAAAAGCAAAGCCGGCCACCACGCCGGCAAGGAAACTGAAACCACCCTGACCATGGGCGGATTCTGACAGCAAGATTCGCCGGTTCCTGAAGCGTCCGGATACAGATGGCTTCGTCCTACTTGGACAGCATGCGCATCGCTTCTTCGAGGCCTCGCAGGGTCAGGGGGTACATGCGGTTCGACATGAGCTGCTGCATCACCGCGATGCTCTGGCGGTACTGCCACACGCCCTGCGGCTCAGGGTTGATCCACGCGAACTTCGGAAAGGTGTGTGTCAGGCGCTGGATCCACTCGGCGCCGGCCTCTTCGTTGTTGTATTCGACGCTGCCACCGGGCTGCAATATCTCGTAGGGGCTCATCGTGGCGTCGCCGACGAAGATGAGCTTGTAGTCCTTGTTGTACTTGCGCAGGATGTCCCAGGTCGCAAACTTCTCGGAGAAGCGGCGCTTGTTGTTCTTCCACATGAAGTCGTACACGCAGTTGTGGAAGTAGAAGAATTCGAGGTGCTTGAACTCGGTCTTCACGGCCGAGAACAGTTCTTCGACGCGCTGGATGTGCTCGTCCATCGTGCCGCCCACGTCCATCAGCAGCAGCACCTTGACGTTGTTGTGGCGCTCGGGCCGCATCTTGATGTCGAGGAAGCCGGCGTTGGCCGCGGTCGAATGGATGGTGTCGTCGAGGTCCAGCTCTTCGTCATGGCCTTCGCGCGCGAACTTGCGCAGCCGGCGCAGCGCGACCTTGATGTTGCGCGTACCCAGCTCCTGCGTGTCGTCGTAGTCCTTGTAGGCGCGCTGGTCCCACACCTTCACGGCGCTCCTGTTCTTGCCCGCGCCGCCGATGCGGATGCCCTGCGGGTTGTAGCCGCCGTTGCCGAAGGGCGAGGTGCCGCCGGTGCCGATCCACTTGCTGCCGCCCTCGTGGCGCTCCTTCTGCTCCTCGAAGCGCTTCTTGAGCGTTTCCATGAGCTCGTCCCAGCCCATCTTCTCGATCTTGGCCTTCTCTTCAGCCGTGAACTCGCGCTCCAGCGTCTTCTTGAGCCAGTCGAGCGGCACTTCCTTCGTGAAGTCGGTCAGCATCTCGACGCCCTTGAAGTAGGCGGCGAAGGCGCGGTCGAACTTGTCGTAGTGCTTCTCGTCCTTCACGAGCGCGGTGCGCGAGAGGTAGTAGAAGTCGTCGATACCGTAGGCGCCGTCGGAATTGGGCCCCACCACGTCGGCCTGCAGGGCCTCGAGCAGCGTGAGGTATTCCTTGACCGACACCGGCAGCTTGGCCGAGCGCAGCGTGTAGAAGAAGTCGATGAGCATGGAGCGCTCCTTGTGTTTCAGCCGCGCGGCTTGTCGAGCAGGTACAGCAGCTGGGCTTTCACCTCGGGCCATTCGCCCGCGCGCAGGCTGTACATGACGGTGTCGCGGATGGTGCCGTCGCGGCGCATCACGTGGCCGCGGATCACGCCGTCTTTCTTCGCGCCCAGGCGCTCGATGGCGCGCTGCGAGGCGTAGTTGAAGTTGTCGGTGCGCCAGCCCACCACGTTGCAGCCCAGCGTGTCGAAGGCGTGCGTGAGCATCAGCAGCTTGCAGGTGGTGTTGACGTGCGTGCGGTGGCAGCGCGCGGCGTACCACGTGTAGCCGATCTCCACGCGCTTCACGCCCGGCAGGATGTCGTGGAAGCTGGTGCTGCCGAGCACGGTGCCGGTGGCCTCGTCGGTCACTGCGAAGGCGAAGCGGTCAGCCGTTTTCAGCGCAGTCTCGATGTAGGCGCGTGTGTCCTGTGGCTCGGGCACGGAGGTGACGCGCAGTTTCCACAGCTCGCCGTCGGCAGCTGCGGCGCGCAGGCCTTCTTCGTGGGCCAGCGACAGCGGCACCAGTGCGATGCCGCGGGCCTTCAGCGTGACGGGTTCGACGAACGCCATTTCAAACTCTCTTGTGTTCTCATCAGCCTTTGGGGTCGCCATACTTGCGCACGTACCAGGCGCGCGCCAGTTGCACCCCGCCACCGCCGCCCAGGCCGATCAGCAGGATCCCGAAGATTTCCTTGTTGCCGTAACCGGCGGCGCCGAAGGCATCGAGGCCCAGCAGCAGCCCGAGCCCGCGGCCGAGCAGCGCACCCAGCACGAACAGCACTGCCTGGGCGATGCCCAGCTTCATCAACTGCCCGGTGGGATGCGGCGTCTGGCTCATCGGCTCACCCGTCTATCGGTTGTTGCGTTGCATGAAGACGAGCTTCTCGAACAAGGTCACGTCCTGTTCGTTCTTGAGCAGCGCGCCCACCAGCGGTGGTACGGCGACCTTGTCGTCCTTGCTCTGCAGCGCTTCGAGCGGAATGTCTTCGGCCACCAGCAGCTTGAGCCAGTCGAGCAGTTCGGAGGTCGAGGGCTTCTTCTTCAGGCCGGGCAGGTTGCGCACGTCGTAGAAGGTCTTCATTGCGGCGGTGAGCAGCTCCTGCTTGAGGCCGGGGAAGTGCACGGCGACGATGTGCTTCATCGTCTCGGCATCGGGGAACTTGATGTAGTGGAAGAAGCAGCGGCGCAGAAAGGCGTCGGGCAGCTCCTTCTCATTGTTCGAGGTGATGAACACCACCGGGCGGTGCTTGGCGCGGATGAGCTCGCGCGTCTCGTAGCAATAGAACTCCATGCGGTCGATTTCGCGCAGCAGGTCGTTCGGGAATTCGATGTCGGCCTTGTCGATTTCGTCGATGAGCAACGCCACCGGCTGGTCGGCCGTGAAGGCCTGCCAGAGCACGCCCTTGATGATGTAGTTCTGGATGTCCTTGACGCGCTCGCCGCCGTCGACGTCTTTGAGCTGCGAGTCGCGCAGGCGGCTCACGGCGTCGTATTCATACAGGCCCTGCTGCGCCTTGGTGGTCGACTTGATGTGCCACTGCAGCAGCGGCAGGCCGAGCGACTGGGCCACTTCCTCGGCCAGCATGGTCTTGCCCGTGCCGGGCTCGCCCTTGACGAGCAGCGGGCGCTTGAGAGTGATGGCCGCATTGACCGCGAGCATCAGGTCTTGCGTGGCGACGTAATTGTCTGAGCCCTGGAATTTCATGAGTGAGATGAGTGAGACGGAGGCTGGGGTGGAGAAAAGAACACACTCGACACGCGTTGTGCAGCCTCAGGGTTGGCCTGCACAGGGTTCCAGGGGACCCCTGCATATAATCGAATGTTGATTCGAAAAACTGTACTCTCCACGAGATTGTGCGCGCAAAATGAACAAGTTGTTGACCACGATGTTTGCCCTTGCTGTCGCTTGCGTGACGGTCTCGGCTGAAGCCCAGCAAGTCACTGGCAAGGCCCAGGACGGAGCAAAGAAGGTTGCGATGTGCGTGGGCTGCCACGGCATCATTGGCTACCAGGCCAGCTTCCCCGAGATCCACAAGGTGCCGATGATCGCCGGCCAGAGCGCCACGTACATCACGGCCGCGCTCACCGCATACAAGGGCGGCGACCGCAAGCATCCCACCATGCGTGCCATTGCCGACACGCTCACCGATCAGGACATCGCCGACCTCTCTGCTTACTACAGCCAGTTGGGTCTGAAGGACGGCAGCGCACCACCGGCCACGCTTGCCAAGGCCACGCCCTCGAACATCGAGGCGCTCGTCACCCGCAACGCCGACAACAACTGCACCAAGTGCCACGGTGCCAACTTCAACACGCCGAACGACGGCACCGTGCCCAAGCTGGCCGGCCAGCATGCCGACTACCTGTTCGTCGCGCTCAAGTCGTACCGCGTGAAGAACAACCCGCACCTTGGCCGCTCGAATGCGGTGATGGGCCAGCAGGTCGAAGACAAGAAGTTCACCAACGCCGAACTCAAGACGCTGGCCAGCTACATCAGCTCGCTGCCCGGTGAACTGAAGACGGTGCCCGAATCGCGCATTCACCACGGCGCTGAATAAGCACTTCGCCCATAACAAAAAAGCCCGCTGCGAGCGGGCTTTTTTGCGTCCGGGATTTCCCTGAGATCAGACGTCGAAGAAGGCAGTCTCGTCAGTGCCCTGCATGCGGATGTCGAAGCGATACGTCACCGCGCCGCCTTGCTCCACGCGCTCTGCGATCAGCGTGTGGCGGCGATCGGCCGGCACGCTCTGCAGCACTGCGTCTTTCGCGTTGGCTTCGGCTTCGTCGCTGAAGTACGCGCGCGTGAACGCATGCAGCAGCAGGCCGCGCATCAGCACGATCAGGTTGATGTGCGGTGCTTCGCCGGGCGATTCGGCGCCGGGCTTCACGGTGTGAAACACGAAGCGGTTGCCTTCGGCGGTGCCCGTGCCGACGCGACCGAAGGCGCGAAAGCCGATGGCTCGCGCTTCTTCAGGCGTCTGCGGATAGCGGCCTTCGCCGTCGGGCTGGCTGATCTCGACCAGCGCATCGTTGATCGGGTTGCCGTCGCCATCGATCACCCGGCCTTCGAGGCGGATGCGCTGGCCTGCGGCCTTGTCGAGCGCCAGCACGGCGTCGAAGGGTTGGTCGAAGTCGTAGCCGTACTGCGTGGCGGTGAGGCCGTAGGCGAAGTAGGGGCCCACGGTCTGCGAAGGGGTCTGGCCGAAGTCGGCTTCCTGTGCGGTCATCAACATGGTGTGTGTCTCCTGGCTCAGCGGTTTTCGAAAGGCGTTTCGTCTGCGCCGCGCAGCACGATGTCGAACTGGTAGCCCAGTGCGTAGCCTTCCTCGGTGATGTCGAGGCTGAAGTCGGCGATGAGCCGGTTGCGGTAGCGCTCGGGCGTGCCGGTGATCATCGGGTCGTACTGCATCAGCGGGTCGCCGGGGAAGTACATCTGCGTGACCAGTCGGCTCGCGAAGCTCTGGCCGAACAGCGACAGGTGAATGTGCTGCGGGCGCCAGGCGTTCGGGTGGTTGCCCCAGGGGTAGGCGCCGGGCTTGATGGTGAGGAAGCGGTAGCGGCCTTCGCTGTCGGTCAGGCAGCGGCCTGCGCCCAGGAAGTTGGGGTCCAGCGGCGCGTCGTGCTGGTCGACCTTGTGCACGTAGCGGCCGGCGGCGTTGGCTTGCCACAGCTCGACCAGCGTGTTGGCCACCGGGCGGCGGCGGTCGTCGAGCACCTGGCCCGTGAGGATCATGCGCTCGCCCAGCGGCTCGCCGTTGCGGCGCGCGTTGCGCGTGAGGTCGTTGTCGAGCTCGCCGATGCTGTCGTGGCCGTACACCGGCTGCTGCAGCTCGCCGAGCGAGGCCTTCAGCGGAATCAGCGGCTTCTGCGGGCCGCGCTTCACGGTCGACTTGTAGCCGGGATACACGTAGCTGGGGTGGGCTTCCCAGTCGCGCGGGGTGAGGATGGGCGAGGGGCCCTTGGTCTTGGTCAACATGTACGTTGTCTCCTGTCGTGGGACGAATCCGGAAGCCGCCACTTTAGAAGCGGCATCCGATGATGTAAATTGAAGATTGCTCCGTTCTCAATAACCAGAAGGCATTGAAAGACTCCGCCGATCTTCGCCAGGACTTCGTGCGCAACGTGCAGTTGCGGCACCTGCGCTGCCTCGTTGCCGTGGCGCAGGAGCGCCACCTCGCGCGCGCGGCCGAACGGCTGGCGCTGAGCCAGCCGGCGGTGTCCAAGACGCTCTCCGAGCTGGAGGCGATCGTCGGCACGCGGCTGGTCGAGCGCAGCAAGGCCGGCCGGCGCGGCGTGCAGGGCCTCACGGCCGCCGGCGAGCAGTTGCTTGCGCATGCGCTGCGCGTGCTCGAGGCGCTCGACGCCAGCGCGCAGGCCGTGGCGCCAATGACGGGCGAGCGTATCGAGCGGCTGCGCATCGGCGCGCTGCCGAGCGTGGCGCCGGCGCTGCTGCCGGTGGCGCTGGCACGGCTGCGCGACAGCCGGCCCTCGGTGCAGATCGTGGTGAAGAGCGCCGCCAACCCCACGCTGCTCGACGAACTGCGCGCCGGCGAGCTCGACCTGGTGGTCGGCCGCATGAGCGATCCGCGCCTGATGGGCGGCCTGAGCTTCGAGCTGCTGTACACCGAGCCGCTGGTGTTTGCCGTGCGCGCGGGCCACCCGCTGGCGCAGAAGGCTGCGTCGGTGCAGGCTGTGCTGGCCTATCCGCTGGTGGTGTACGGCGAGGGCACGATCCCGCGCCACAACACCGAGAGCTTCCTGTCGGCGCGCGGCCTCGTGCTGCCGGCCAATGCATTGCAGACGCTCGACGTGGCGGTGGCGCGTGGGTTGGTGACGGTGTCCGATGCGGTGTGGATCACGCCGCTGGGTGCCGCGCGCGGCGAGCTGGCGGACGGGCGCCTCGTGCGACTGCGCATCGAGACGGCCGGCACTGAAGAGCCGGTCGGGCTGCTGCAGCGCAGCGATGCCGAGCCCTCGGCGCTGCGCGGCGCCATGGCCGCGTTGCTGCGCGAGGCTGCGAAGCAGCAGGGCGCGGTGCCGCAACGGCCCAGGAAAACCTCCCGCAGCTAACTGACTTAACTAGTCTTTCGTGGCCCGGCGCTGCACGCAGGCCACATAGCCCTCGCCATCCGGCGGCCGGCCCGCGCGCTGGCTCTCCCACATCATCTGGCCCAGGCAGTCCATCGCCTCGTGATGCGCATGCAGCAGCGAGCCGCGGCGCGCGGCCAGCAGCTCGACAGCCTGGCGGATGCCGCGCGGCTGGTCGATGGAACACTGCTCGCTGATCGACAGATGCATCGACAGATGAAGGAACGGGTTCTCGCGCCCGTTCGATCCGTCGTAGACACGCGCCACCGCCGCATCGGCATCGGCAAGGTCCTCGTGGTACTCGGGGTGTTCGTCGATCCAGCCGGCCGCGATGGTCTCGAGCGCTTCCATCGGCAGGCCCTGCCGATGCTTGGCGTACACGTCGCAGAAGAAGCGGCGCACGTCTTCCTGGGAGGGATTGAACATATATAGATAGAGCAGAAGAAAAGAAGGATGGGGCCGTGTGCGCGAGCCGCTTCGCAAGCGGCTTCGGGGACCTCGGGATGTGTCGGATGTTCCGGGTACAGGGCGTTACATCGTTACGTAACGAATCGCCAAATGACCTTCTTACGAGCTGTTTCCACACCCCGGTGGAAGCCCCATTTAAAGAAAAATTTCCATACGAATCAACAGGTTGCATTGCTCTGGACCGCTTTGGCATGGGGCGCGAAAAAAGCGGCACGCTAGTTGCCCCTTAGTAGGCATCTTTTGTCACAGAGGCTGCCATGACCGCTCCACAAGCATCGAACAATTCGACCGAAGGACTTGCAGCCGCCAGCGCTGCTCCTGTGGTCCTTGCCCAAGCCACCGTCACTCCGCTAGGCGCTCCTGCCTCGCTGGGTTCGGCGGCTCCCGCCGCAGTTGCTGGCCCGTCCAGCATCGGCACATTATCGAATGCCACGCCGGGTGTCGCAGTGATGCGCGACGGTGTCAGCATTCCCGTCGATGGCAATCAGACGCTGATGGCCGGCGACCGCGTGATCGTTCCGCAGGACGGCCACGCCAATGTTCTCTTCCCCGGATCGGCCACCAACAAGGCCCCGCTGGCCGGTGTGTTCACCGGCGGCACCGACGCCACCATCGGCTCGACCAAGCTGCCGGGCGGCCTCGAACAAGTGAATGTGGATGTCGCCTCGGGCGACCTGCAAGTGACCCCGCCCGACAGCGACGCAGATGCCGCTGCCCTGGCCGTGACAAAGAAGCTCGCTGCCGGCAGCGGCATCGGGCTGGGTGAATTCGCACTCGGCGCCCTGGGCGCCGCAGCGCTTGGCGCCGCTCTCAGCGGCGGTGGCGGCGGCAGCGACAACGTTGTTCCGCTGCTCGTCGGTACGGGCAATCCGACCACGCCCACCACGCCGGTCGACTCCGACGCGGATGCCGACTCGGACGCAGATGCCGACGCCGACGCGGATGCGGACGGTGATGCCGATGCCGATGCTGACGCCGATGCGGATGCGGATGCCGATGCCGATGCCGATGCCGA
Source organism: Variovorax nivicola (assembly GCF_051216475.1). Lineage (NCBI taxonomy): Bacteria > Pseudomonadati > Pseudomonadota > Betaproteobacteria > Burkholderiales > Comamonadaceae > Variovorax > Variovorax nivicola. The sequence goes on from NZ_JBPJZK010000002.1 coordinate 160,855, forward strand.
TGCCGATGCCGACGCTGATGCTGATGCTGATGCGGATGCGGATGCGGATGCGGATGCGGATGCCGACGCTGATGCCGATGCCGATGCCGACGCTGATGCCGACGCCGACGCTGACGCCGATGCCGATGCAGATGCAGATGCAGATGCAGATGCCGACGCAGATGCCGATGCCGACGCAGATGCCGATGCCGACGCAGATGCCGATGCCGACGCAGATGCAGATGCCGACGCAGATGCCGATGCCGATGCAGATGCAGATGCAGATGCAGATGCCGACGCAGATGCCGATGCCGATGCAGACGCAGACGCAGACGCAGACGCAGACGCAGACCACCTCCTCGATCCAGGCGACGGCGCCGTCGGCCACATCACCGACAGCCTCGGCAATGCGCTCGGCCTTGGCGACTCGCTCACGCCGGTCACCAACGTGGTCGACGGCCTGACCGACACGCTCGACGACGTGCTGGCTCCGCTGCTTGGCAGCGAGTTCACGCCGAACGATCCCAACCAGTTCGATCCCATCGACAACACTGTCGGCAGCGTGACCGGCCTGCTGGGCGACTCCCTGAGCCCGACGCTCGACAACCTGCTGGGCGCCGGTGCCACCACCGCCATCCTCGGCACGGTGCTGGGCCAGGTCGACTACCTGACCGACGCGCTGGACAACGGCCTGACCAACCTGATCGGTGACCACGGCATCATCAGCGGCCTGACCGACGCCCTTGGCCTCGGCGGCCTCACCGACCAGCTGGTGGGCGACGACGGCCTGCTGGGCGGCGTGCTCGACAACGTGCTCGGCGAAGGCAGCCTGGTGGCCGGCCTGCTGGCCGAAGACGGCCTGGTAGGCGGCCTGCTTGGTGAAGACGGCATCGTCGGCGGCCTGCTGGGCGAAGACGGCGCACTGGGCGGCCTGCTGGGCAACGTGCTCGGCGACGACGGCATCGTCGGTGGCCTGCTCGGCGAAGGCGCGGTGGGCAGCCTGGTCGGCGGCCTGCTGGGTGAAGAGGGCCTGCTGGGTGGCCTGCTCGGCGACGGCGGCGTACTGGGCGGCGTTCTGGGCGACGACGGCCTCGTGGGCGGTCTGCTCGGCGGCGACGGCGCCCTCTCGGGTCTGCTCGGCAGCGGCGGCCTCACCGGCGAACTGCTGGGCCACGGAGGCCTGGTCGACAGCCTGCTCGGCCAGGACGGCGCGATCTCCGGCCTTATCTCCGACGGCCCGCTGGGCGGCTTGCTCGGCGACGGCGGACTGCTTGGCGGCGTGCTGGGTGATGACGGCCTTGTAGGTGGCCTGCTCGGCGACGACGGCCTGCTTGGCGGTCTGCTGGGTGACGATGGCCTCGTCGGCGGCCTGCTCGGCGGCGATGGCCTCCTGGGTGGCGTGCTGGGTGGCGACGGCCTGCTGGGCGGTGTGCTCGGCGACGACGGCCTGCTCGGTGGCCTGCTGGGCGACGACGGTCTGGTGGGTGGCCTGCTCGGTGGCGATGGCCTCTTGGGCGGCGTGCTGGGCGATGACGGTCTGGTCGGCGGCCTGCTGGGCGGCGACGGCCTCGTGGGCGGCCTGCTCGGCGACGACGGTCTGGTGGGTGGTCTGCTGGGCGACGATGGCCTGCTGGGCGGCGTGCTCGGCGGCGACGGCCTTGCTGGCGGCCTGCTCGGGCCGGATGGCCTCGTTGGTGGCCTGCTGAGCGACGATGGACTGGTCGGCGGCCTGCTGGGTGAAGACGGCCTCGTTGGCGGTCTCCTCGGCGGCCTGCTGGACGGCATCGGCGGTGGCGGCACCCCGGGCACCGGCGCGGCGCTGCTCGACCCGGCCGACGGCGTGCTCGGCAACCTGGTCGATGGCCTGAACACCGGCCTGCTGGGCGGGCTTGGCCTGGGCAACGTACTCGGGCCGGTTGTCGGCGTCGCGGACGGCCTGACCGACACGGTCGACGGCCTGCTGGGCCCGGTGCTCGGCACCAGCTTCACGGAGAACGACCCCAACGTGCTCGACCCGGTCGACGGCCTCGTTGGCCAGGTTGCGGGCGGCGTGAGCGGCCTGCTGAGCCCGCTGACAGATCAACTGCTCGGCGCGAATACGACCGCCGCGCTGCTGAACGGTGTCACGGCTCAAGTCGACTACCTGACGGACGGCGTGGCCAACCTGCTGGGGGGCGATGGCCTGCTCGGCGGGGTGCTGGGTGACGACGGCCTGTTAGGCGGCGTCCTCGGTGGTGACGGCGGCCTGCTTGGCGGTGTCTTGGGTGACGACGGCCTGCTGGGCGGTCTGCTCGGTGGCGACGGCGGTCTCCTTGGCGGAGTCCTGGGCGATGACGGTCTGCTGGGTGGCCTGCTCGGCGGCGACGGCGGTCTCCTTGGCGGAGTCCTGGGTGACGACGGCCTGCTGGGCGGTTTGCTCGGCGGTGACGGTGGCCTCCTCGGCGGCGTCCTGGGTGATGACGGCCTGCTGGGCGGTCTGCTCGGTGGCGACGGTGGTCTCCTTGGCGGTGTCCTGGGTGACGACGGTCTGCTGGGCGGCGTGCTCGGCGGCGACGGCGGTCTCCTCGGCGGTGTCTTGGGTGACGACGGCCTGCTGGGTGGCCTGCTCGGCGGCGACGGTGGCCTCCTTGGCGGTGTTCTGGGCGACGACGGCTTGCTGGGCGGCGTGCTCGGTGGCGACGGTGGTCTCCTCGGCGGCGTCCTGGGTGACGACGGTCTGCTGGGCGGTTTGCTCGGCGGCGACGGCGGTCTCCTCGGCGGTGTCTTGGGCGACGACGGCCTCCTGGGCGGTGTGCTCGGCGGCGACGGCGGTCTCCTCGGCGGCATCCTTGGTGACGACGGCTTGTTGAGCGGCGTGCTCGGCGGCGACGGTGGTCTCCTTGGTGGCGTCTTGGGCGACGACGGTCTGCTGGGCGGCGTACTCGGCGGTGACGGCGGCCTCCTCGGCGGCGACGGTGGTCTCCTCGGCGGCGTGCTGGGTGACGATGGTCTGCTTGGCGGCGTACTCGGCGGCGACGGCGGCCTCCTTGGTGGTGTTCTTGGTGACGACGGCTTGCTGGGCGGTGTGCTCGGTGGCGACGGTGGTCTCCTCGGCGGTGTCCTGGGTGACGACGGCCTGCTTGGCGGCGTACTCGGCGGCGACGGCGGCCTCCTTGGTGGTGTCCTGGGTGACGACGGCTTGCTGGGCGGTCTGCTCGGTGGCGACGGTGGTCTCCTCGGCGGCGTCTTGGGCGACGACGGTCTGCTGGGCGGCGTACTCGGCGGTGACGGTGGCCTGCTCGGCGGCATCCTTGGTGACGACGGCTTGCTTGGCGGCGTACTCGGCGGTGTGACCGGCGGCGACGGCGGTCTGCTCGGCGGCATCCTCGGTGACGACGGTCTGCTGGGCGGCGTGCTCGGCGGTGTGACCGGTGGCGACGGTGGCCTGCTCGGCGGCATCCTCGGTGACGACGGCCTGCTGGGCGGCGTACTCGGTGGTGTGACCGGCGGCGACGGCGGCTTGCTCGGCGGCATCCTCGGCGACGACGGCTTGCTGGGTGGTGTGCTCGGCGGCGTGACCGGTGGCGACGCTGGCGGCCTGCTCGGCGGCATCCTCGGTGACGACGGCCTGCTGGGTGGCGTGCTCGGCGGTGTGACCGGTGGCGACACCGGCGGCCTGCTCGGCGGCATCCTCGGCGACGACGGCCTGGTGGGTGGCCTGCTTGGCGGCGTGACTGGTGGCGACGCCGGTGGCCTCCTCGGCGGCGTGCTCGGCAGCGATGGCCTGGTGGGCGGACTGCTTGGCAATGACGGCCTGGTCGGTGGCCTGCTCGGTAGCGACGGTCTCGTCGGCAGCCTCCTGGGTCAGGACGGCCTGGTGGGTGGCCTGCTCGGCGGCCTGACCGGCGCCGACAGCCCGGTGGCCAACATCCTGCAGCCGGTGACCTCGATCGCCAGCGGCCTGACCGACACCGTGGCGCCGATCGTCTCGAACGCGACGAGCGCAGTGCACGACGTGACGGCTCCGGTGACCGACATCCTGGCCGGTGCCACGACGGCGGCCGCTCCGGTGGCAGACGCTGTCAGCAGCGTGGTGAACGGTGTCGAACATGCAGTCACCCCGCTGGTGACCGATGTCGTGACCCCGATCACCAGCCTGGTCGAGCACACCGTGTCGCCCGTGACGAACATCCTTCACGGTCTGCTGGGCTGATCACGAAAAGACAAAGAAGGAAGAGGGGCGAGGGAGCTAGTAGCTGCTGCAGCACCAGGGACAGGCCACCACCGGCCTGTCCCGCGAAAGGACCGATATGAAAAAGAATTTCCGGACACTGACCATCGTCGCTCTCGGCGCAGCCCTCGTGGGTTGCGCAGCTCCGAAAGCAGGGCGCGACGATGCGACGTACTACTACTCGAACAAGGCCGCAACCGCGGTGCCGAAGGTGGAGCCGGCACCGCCGCCACCGGTGCAGAACGGACCGGCCGGCGTGCCGAAGATCGTCTACTTCGACTTCGACAAATACAACATCAGGCCGGGCGATCGCAACATCGTCGAGGCGCATGCGAGCTTCCTGCGCAACCGGCCGGCGAGCCGGGTCGTGATCGAAGGCCACACCGACCAGCGCGGCGGCCGCGAGTACAACCTCGCGCTGGGCCAGCGCCGTGCCGATTCGGTACAGCGCGCGCTCACGCAGCTCGGCGTACCCGCCGAGCGCGTCGAAGCCATCAGCTGGGGCCTGGAAAAACCAGCATCGCTCGAAACCACCGAGGAGGGCTATCAGCTCAATCGCCGAGCCGAATTCAGCTACCGCTGAACCGGATCACCGCGATGACTTCGACGACGGCGGTTTCCGGCCCGCGCACACGTCATCAAGGCGAGAGCTGATGACGGGCGTGGCCGGTCTCCCGCATTCGTCCGGAGCCGAATGATGTCCTTCCCAGACCAGCTCCACGCCTGCCACGAACGCCTGGTGTCGGTGTGCGCGGCGCTGCCTGCCCCGTACCCGGCGTTCACGCTGTTCTTCTCCGTGAGCGATGGCTCGCAGCGAGCACACGTCGTGCACGCGCGGGCCGACGATTTCGAGACCGCCTGGCGCGAAGGCGCCGAGCATGCCGAGCGCTGGGTGCGCGAGCGCGGCATCGTGTCGCCGTGGCTGCGCATCGACTGGGTCGAGGGCGCGAGCCCGATGGACTGGGCCCAGTTCAAGACCCAGCTCACCGCCGTCAAGCGCAACTACTTCCGCCTCGGCCTGGCCTTCGACAAAGACTTCGCGCTGGCCTTCACCGAGCAGGAGCTCAACGCCAACGCCATGCTGTGCGGCGATTCGACCATTCCGCATTCGGTGGTGAACGCGCGCAACTTCGAGGTCTACGGCCAGGCGCGTTTCCAGAGTTCGCCGCCGCTGGACATGCCCTCGGACCAGCCGGTCTACCTGCTCGCCACGGTGGGCGTGTTCTGCCAGCCCGACGGCGTGGTGCACAAGCTGGTCGGCACGGGGCTCGACGCGGGCCGCCGGCAACTGCCGGCGCTGAACCCGCAGTCGGTGCTCGACCTCGTGCGCAGCGGCTCGTCGTATCTCGCGCGCCAGGTGCAGAGCGACGGCCTCTTCGTGTACGGCTACTTCCCGTGCTTCGACCGTCGCATTCCGACCTACGACGCGATGCGCCATGCGAGCGCGCTCTACGCAATGATCGAAGCGTGGGAGCTCACGCGCGACGAAACGCTGCGCGCGGCCATCGACCGCTCGCTCGACCATCTCACGACTTCGCTGATCCGCGACTACACGCTGGTGGACGGGCGCGCGGTGGCGTTCCTGGTCGACACCGGCGGCGAGATCAAGCTCGGCGGCAACGCGGCCTGCGTGCTCGCGCTGGTGAAGTACTGCGAGCTGACGGACACGCGCCGCTGGCTGCCGCTGCTGGAAAAGCTCGCGCTCGGCATTGCCTCGCTGCAAGACCCGGCCACCGGCCGCTTCAACCACGTGCTGCACGCGGCCGACCTCACGGTCAAGCAGGCCTCGCGCATCATTTACTACGACGGCGAAGCGGCCTACGGCCTCATGCGCCTGTATGCCCTCACGCGCGATCCGCAATGGCTGGCCGTGGTCGAGAAGGCCTTTGACCATTTCATTGCCAGCCAGCACTGGCAGGCGCACGACCACTGGCTCAGCTGCTGCGTGTACGAGCTCACGCACTGGAGCCCGCAGGAGAAGTACTTTCGCTTCGGCCTGCAGAACGTGGCGGGGTATCTCGACTTCGTGCTCGACCGGAAGACCACCTTCCCGACGCTGCTCGAACTCATGCTGGCCGCGCAGCAGATGCTCCAGCGGCTCGAGGGCATGCCCGCGATGCGGCACCTGCTCGACGAGCTCGACGTCGAGAAGTTCTACCGTGCGCTCGACTACCGCGCGCACTACCTGCTCAACGGCTTCTTCTGGCCCGAGATGGCGATGTATTTCCGCCGGCCGTCGACCATCGTCGGCTCGTTCTTCATCCGCCATCACTCGTTCCGCGTGCGCATCGACGATGTGGAGCAGTACGTGTCGGGCTTCGTCGCCTACCACCGCTACCTGGTGGAGCGGCGCGCCTCGCCCGGCGCGGCCGGCACGGGCGGCGGCGGCAGCACCGGCGTGGGCGGCGCGCGCGACGACGGCGCCGTCTGGACCGCCAGCGAGATGGCGCGCGTGACCGGTGGCGAATGGGTCGTCAAGCCCGAGGACGGCTGGCGCGCCACCGGCGTGGCGCAGCGCTCTTTCATGCGCAAGGGCCGCGTGGTGTTCGACCACCAGACGCGGCCGTCGAAGACACCGCTGGCCGCCGTCACGCTCAAGGGCGTGCTGCAACCGGCGGCAGCCGTGCTGTGCACCGACCCCAAGCCGCACCTCGACAAGCGCGTGCCCGTGCTCAAGGTGCCGAACGTGCTGCAGGCCGTGCTGGAGCTGGGCGACCATGCGCGCGCCGAGTTCACCGGCCGCGTGTGCGGCGTGCTCGGCAGCGGCGCGACCAACGGCGCGGCAAGCGGCACCGTCGCCGCCATGCTGGCCGGCGCACTCACCGTGTGGGGCGAGGTCGGCCAGCCAGAGGGCAACGTCAGCCTGCCATCGGGCATTGCCTGGAACATGACCTGCATGCCGCGGCACGCGGCCTACTGGGTGCTGGAGATGGGCACCTCGCACATGCCTGCGTCGGCGCAGTTGGTGCGGCCTTCGCTGGTGGTGGTGACGGGGCTGTCGGCCGCATCGCAGAAACACCGCGGCCCGTCGGAGGCCGCCGCGCGGCTCGACAGCCGGATCTTCCAGGCCATGGCGCCGGGCGACAGCGTGGTGCTCAACCGCGACATGCCCGAGTTCGCAACCTTTGCCGAAGCGGCGATGGCGCAGCAACTGCAGATCGTGACCTGCGGCGAGCACAAGGACGCCGATGTGCGCCTGCTCGCCTTCGACCACGGCGAGGTGCAGGCGATGGTGGCGGGCGAGCCCTTTCAGCTGCGCCTCAATGCGCCGGGGCGCCACATGGGCGCGAGCGCCATCGCAGCGCTCGCGGCCCTGCAGGCCATGCGCCTGCCGCTGGCCGCTGCGGTCGAGCCCTTTGCGCATTTCGAGCCGCCGGGCGGGCGCGGTGCGCTGCACACCATTCACATCGGCGGCGGCAGCTTCAAGCTGATCGACGAGACCTACGACGCCAACCCGAGCTCGATGCGCGCCGCGCTGGAGCTGCTGTCGCAGGCGCCCTGCGAGCCGTCGCGCCGCGTGGCGATCCTCGGCGACATGCAGGAGCTCGGCCCCGCCGCGCAACGCCACCACCTCGACCTTGAAGCCGAGCTGCTGGCTTCCCAACCCGACCGCGTGCTGCTGTGCGGCCCGCTGATGCGGGCGCTGCACACGCGCATTCGCACCAAGGTGCGCTCGCACTGGTTCGTCGACGTGTCCGATCTGTCGACTGCGCTCGGCAGCCTGCTGCAGCCCGGCGACTGGGTGCTGGCGAAGAGTTCAGCGGGCGTCGGCCTGTCCCGGTTGGCCCGGGTTTTGAAAGCACTGCCATGAGATGGAACGTACTTGCGCACTCGCCCTTCGAACATGAGGCGCCGCTGCGTCGGCAGCCGTTGCGCCGCTGGTGGCTGGGCTGGCTGCAACTGCTGTGCGCATGGGTGCTTTGCATGCTGCTGTGCGCCAACATCGCATTGGTGTTTGCAGAGGGTTTGCCCCAATCAAACAGGGAGGCCAAAGCAGGGAGTCCGGCCGGTTGCGCGGTTAAGGGAAGCGCCGCGCAACCGGAGCCGGTTCATGGGGGGCGAAAGCTGTCGTGTTGATGTGCACGGCGAGTGAATTTTTGCCTTGTAACAGCCGGGTAACAGTTGATAATGACGCAGGCGTCATTGCACGACGGATCGGCTCTTTCCCATGATCAAGTTCCTCTTGCCCAGTCAGTTGGTTGCCGACACGCCAGACGAACCTGGCGCCAGTCCCTATGCGGGCGCTTTGAACGCCGCATTCCGAGCGGCCTATCCGCTCGTGAAGAGCGCGGCGTGGCGCTCGTTGCCCATCAGCCTGTTCGGGCTACTGCCCTCGATCTTCCTGCTGCAGGTGTATGACCGCGTGCTCTCGCGCAGCGGCACCTCGACGCTTGCTGCGTTGGTCAGCGGCATCCTGTTCTTCCTGTGCATCGAGTTCTGGCTGCGCACGCGCCGCTCGCGGCTGCTGCGCAACGCGGGCGCCATCATCGACCACGGTGTGTCTGGCGCGCTGCTGAACTCGATGCTGGGCCGCCCGCTGCGCGCGCTCGAAGCACGGCCGGCTTCTGTGTGGCACCTGTACTTTCGCGACGTGGCTTCGGTGCGCGGCACCGTCACCGGCGGACTCGCGCAATCGATCTTCGACCTGCCGATGGCCATCTTCGCGCTCATCGTCATCGGCATCGTCGCGCTGCCGGTGCTGCCGGTGGTGGCGCTGTTCCTGGCCATCATGTCTTTCCTGGCGTGGTGGTGGGCCGACGAAGTGCGCTCCGGCCGCGTCGAGGAAGTGCAGCGCGGCCGCGGCCTCGAGCGCGTGACCGCCGAGATCTGCAACGCGCGCGAAACCCTCAAGGCCCAGGCCAACGACGCGCCGACCATCGAGATGTGGCGCAAGACCTACAACTCATGGCTCACCGAGAGCTTCAGCAAGAACGGCCAGATCGAAACCGCGCGCGACGGCACCACCGTGCTGCTCACCGTGTTCTCCGTCGTCGTGGTGACCGTGGGCGCGGTCTCGGTGATGGAGCAGTGGATGACGGTGGGCGGCCTCGTCGCATCGAACATGCTGGCACTGAAGGCGCTGCAGCCGGTGGCGGGGCTGGTGTCGAACTGGCGCTCGCTGGCCACCGCCAAGGAAGCCGCCAAGCGGCTCGAAACCGTGCTGCGCGAACCGGTCGAGAAGCCGCCCACGGGCATGACGCTGCCGCAGCCACTGGGCCGCATCACCCTGAAGGACGTGAGCTTCAGCTTCACCGAAACCGCGCAGCAGCCGGTGCTGGAAAACGTCGACCTCGACATCGGCCCGGGCGGGCTGCACGTGATCGTCGGGCGCAACGGCGCGGGCAAGTCCACACTGGTGAAGCTGCTGTCGGGCCTGTACACGCCCACGCGCGGCATCGTCAGCATCGGCGAGTACGACCTCTCGCAGTTCGGCCGCGAAGAGCTGTCGCACTGGATCAGCTATCTCTCGCAGGAGGTCTACTGGTTTGGCGGTTCGCTCATCGACGTGATGCGCCGCACGGCCCCGGGCCAGAGCGACGAGCAGATCGTTGCGGCCTGCAAGCTCTCGGGCGCGCACGACTTCATCTCGCGGCTGCCCGACGGCTACCGCACCATGGTCGGCGAAGGCGGCACCGGCGTGTCGGTGGGCGAGCGGCGCAAGCTGGCGCTGGCCATGAGCTTCCTGCGCAAGCCCTCGGTGCTGGTGCTCGACGAGCCCAGCAACGACCTCGACTTTCAGAGCGAGCGCAACCTGCTCGCCACGCTGCTCGCGGTGGCCAAGGTGCGCACCGTGGTGGTGGTCACGCATTCGCTGCGCATCGTCTCCGCCGCCAGCGTGGTCTATCACGTCACGGGGCAGGGCAATGTGGAACAGGGCACGGCCGCGGTGATGGTGCCGAAGCTGTTCGGCGTGAAGAAACCGCTGGTCGCGCTGGGCGATGCGGAAGACGGTGCAGCGGGGGCCGCGGCCTCCCGCTCGATGGCGTGATACACGAATGACGAGTGACCGGGGACGCGACTTGAAATCAGATTTGCCGCAGATTCTTCAGGACGAGAACGAGAAGCGCGCGGCCCAGACCTCGCCGCAGGGGCGGCGGCGCCAGTGGATCATCGGCGGTGCGATCGGCGTGCTGGCCCTGGTCGGCCTTGGCTTCCCGATGGAAACCGTGGTGGTCGCACCCGGCCGCGTGATCCCCTCGGATCGCGTCAAGTCCATCCAGCACTTGGAAGGCGGCATCGTCAGCAACGTGCTGGTGAAGGAAGGCGACAAGGTCAAGCAGGGCCAGTCGCTGGTCGAGATCGACCTTGGCGGCAGCGGCCTCAACCTTGAAGAACTCACGGCCCGCTATGCCGCCACGCAGGCCACCCGCGTGCGCCTCATGGCCGAGAGCCGCGGCCAGCCGCTCAAGCGCGAATCTTTTGCCACCGACATCGACGAAGCCGTGTTCGAAGGCGAGACCGGCGCCTACCAGGCGCGCGCGCTCGAACAACGCGGCGTGATGGCCGGCGCTGTGTCGGGCCTGGAGCAGGCGCGCAGCAAGCAGTTGGAGCAGCAGGCCAAGGTCAAGGGCCTGAGCGACCGGCTGGTGCTGGCGCAGAAGGAACTCGAAATCTCCGAGCAACTGCTCAGCGAGAAGCTGGTCGGCCAGGTCGAGGTGCTGGAGAAGCGGCGCCAGGCCGAGAGCGCGCGCAGCGAACTCGCGGTGGCGCGCCAGGGCGTGATTTCAGCCAACGCTTCCATCACCGAGGCGCAGGCCAAGATGGCAGAGGCCGAAGGGCGCTTTCGCCGCCGCGCATCGGACGAACTGGCCACGGTCGAGCGTCAGTTCGCGAGCCTTAGCGAAGACCTGGCGCGTGCGCGCACCCAACGTTCGCGCACGGTGGTGAAGGCGCCGTCGGATGGCATCGTCAAGGGCCTGCGCAACTCCAGCCCGGGCTGGGTGGTGAAGCCCGGCGAGTCGATTCTCGAAGTGGTGCCCGACGAGGACGAGATCATGGTCGAGGCGCGGCTCAACCCCAACGACCGCGGCTTCATCGAAGTGGGCCAGCAGGCGCGCGTGAAGATCACCGCCTACGACTACCTGCGCTACGGCGCGGTCGACGGCAAGGTCAAGCTGGTGGCGGCCGACGCCGACCGCGACCCCGCCATTTCCAGCGGCGCGCCGTACTACCGGCTGCTCATCAGCATGTCGCAGTCCCACGTGGGGCGCGACGAGAACCGCATCACCGCCGGCATGGAGTCCGAAGTGGACTTGCGTGTGGGCACCGACCCGTTCATCTGGTACATCCTGCGACCTGTGCTCAAGCTGCGGCGCGAAGCCTTCCGCGAACCATGAAGTACCGCAAACCGGTCGACCTGCGCCGCATGGGCTCCGGCGCTGTCTGCGCAGCGTTGTGCGCGAGCTTCGCGCTGCCGCCCGCCGCCTTTGCGCAAGAGCAGCAACAACAACAACAGCAAGAGGCGGGCGCCACGCTCATGCTTGCGCGCCGCCTGTCCCCGCCGTCGCTCGGCGCCGCGAGCTACACCCAGCAGGTGAAGCAGGCGTTGATAACGCTGTCGCAGGAATACCCCGAAGTGCAGACCGCGCAGGCGGCCGCCAACACCAGCAGCTACAGCGTGGACGCGGCCAAGCAGGCGCGCTACCCGCGCTTCAAGCTCGGCACTTCGTCCGGCAACTACAACAGCGGCGCGGAAAACGCCAAGACGCAGAGCTACACCGTGCTCACCGCCGAGGCGCGCATGAGCCTGATCGACGGCGGTGCCATGAGCGCCGCGCAGCGCGCCGCCGAAGCGGGCAACCAGGCGGACGACGAGGCTGTCATCACCACCTCGCAAAAGGTGGTGCTGGATGCGCTCACCGCCTACCTGCAGGTGCAGCGCTTCGATCTCAAGAAGCAGATTGCGCACAAGGCCACCGAGGTTGTAGCCGAAATCTCCAAGGCTGAGGCCCGCCGCGTGGCGCTGGGCGTGAGCGGCGACAACGACCTGAACATGGCGGCCTCGCGGCGCGCGCTGGTGGCCGCGCGCGAGTCCGACTTCGAGGCGCAGCGCGACGAGGCGCTCGCCAAATTCCGCAACTACTTCAAGTTCTCGCCCAATCCCGAGTCGCTGCCCGTGCTCGCGGCGCCGGCGCAGTGGCGCATCGGCTCGCAGGAAGAGGCGCTGCGCCGTGCAGAGTCGCGCAGCACCGAGATCGCCGAGGCGCAGGGCCGCATCGACCGCGCCAAGGCGCTGGCCGACCAGCAGGACGCGAGCCTCTATCCGTCGCTCGACGCCGTGCTCGTGAAGAGCAAGGACCCGCGCGGCGTGTCGCCGCAAGACCCGACGCGCGCGGCCGTCGAACTCAACTGGAACTTCGGCAACGGCTTCGACCGGCAACTGCGCCTGAAGTCGGCACTGGCCGAAGTCGCCAACCAGGAAGCCAAGCTCGAAGGCGTGAAGCTCAACCTGTTCGAGCTCACGTCGGCGTCGTGGGCGCGCACCGTCTCCGGCCGCGAGCGAGAGAAGCAGCTGATGGAAGCCGTCAGCACCGCCGGCCAGGCCTTTCGCGGCCGCCGCCGCCTGATGGAGTTCGGCCGCGAGACCCTGCCCAAGGTGCTCGACGCGCAACTCGACTACTACACGCTGCTGTTCGACTACGTCGACGGCGTGTTCGACCTGCGCATTTCCGAGCTGCGCCTGGCGCGCACCACCGGCGAACTGCGCATCGACCCGGTAGGCACCAACGGCTGGATCGACCGCCTCTTCGGCGCGCCCAGCCGGCAAGTGCTGACCGAAGATGGCCTGCTGGCTGCGCTGTGCATTTCGAGCAACACGGCGTGCGCGAGCGAGCCCGTTGCAGAACGCAGCATGGGCGCGGCGGGAGCGAACCCGCCGCTGCGCAGGACCCCGCGCCTTTCGACGCCCTGAGGTTGACCGTCGTCGGTCAGGCGTCTTCGGGGATGCCTGGCTCGCCGTCGAGGATCTGGTACTTGCGCATCTTCTCCCACAGCACCTTGCGGCTGATGCCCAGGTGCTGCGCGGTGTCCTGGCGTTTCCAGTCGTTGATCTCCAGCGCCGCGATGATGCGGTTGCGCTCGCTGCTGTTCCAGCCCTTGCGGTCGGCGCTGCCGTCGAGCGAGCCGCCATTGCCGTTGCTGCCGCCGCCCATGCCATTGCGGTCGGCGAAGATCGCCGGCGCGGGCGTGCCGCGCGTGAGCGCGATCGCGCGCTGAATCAGGTTCTGGTCCCAGGCGTGCAGTTGCCGAGCGATCACGCCCACGCGCTCCGCAAGATTGCGCAGCTGCCGCACGTTGCCCGGAAAGTAGGTCTCGGCCACCGCGTCGCTGAGCCAGTGCGGCGTTTCGCCGAGCGTTTCGAGCTCGTCGCCGAGCACGTTGGTCAGCAGCGCCTTGAAGATCGCGATCTTGTCGACCTCGCCGCGCTCTTCGAGGCTGGGCACGTGCAGCTCGATCACCGCGAGCCGGTAGAACAGGTCGGCGCGGAACTCGCCGCTCGCCACCATCTCGCGCAGGTTGCGGTTGGTGGCCGCCACCAGCCGGAAGTCGACCCGCACCGGCGCCGTCGCGCCCAGCCGCGTGACCGCACTGTCTTCCAGCACGCGCAGCAGCTTGACCTGCTGGTAGCGCGGCAGGTCGCCGATTTCATCGAGGAACAGCGTGCCGCCCGTGGCCTGCTCAAAGTAGCCGCGATGCGCATGCACCGCGCCCGTGAACGAGCCCTTGGTGTGGCCGAAGAACAGCGACTCGAAAAGCCCGTCGGGAATCGCGCCGCAGTTCACCGCCACGAACGCGCCCTTGCTGTAGTGCTGGTGCCCCAGGTGCAACTGCTGCGCAATGCGCTCCTTGCCCACGCCCGTTTCGCCGCGCACCAGCACGCTGTGATCGCAGTCGGCAAAAGCGCCCACCTCGGCCAGCAGCGCCTTCATCGCTTCGGAGTGCGCCACCAGCACATCGGGCGGCTGCGGCGCCACCTCGCGCGCGCGCAACTGCCGCACCAGCTTCGCGACCATCGTGCGCAGCTCCGCGCAGGTGAAGTCGTACGGCAGCACGTGCAGGTACTCGGGCGGATAGGTGCGCGAGTCGCGCTCGCGCGAACCCGCCGCAACCCAGATCACCGGCATGCCCTGCAGCAGCTCGGTGGCATGCGCCAGCCCGCCGCTGTCGATGACCGTGACGCTGATGATCGCCACCGAGGGACGCAGCGCGGCACCGCGATCCTGCGGCGGAGGCGGCAGGCCATCGGCCCGGATCACCTCCACGTCGAAGCTCGCCATGCACCGCGCGATGCGGTCGAGGATGTCGGCTTTGCCTTCCCAGACAAAGAGGTCGAGTTCGTCGAAGTTGGAGGCGGGGGAATTCATCGGGGAGGAGCGTCAATACACCAGCATGGGCAGGGCCTTGCAGTCGAGCGACTTCAGGTTCACGTCGACCTGGCCGAGGTTGATGCCGAGTACGTTTGTCAGGAGAGGGGTGAGGACCGATGCGCCGATGGCGTCGAGCAGCGGCTTGAGCAGGCCGGCCAGGACCGACACCGCGTTGGAGATGGCGCCGCCGGCTCCACTGCTGTTGGCTGACAGCGCATCCTTGATCATGTTCTTGCAGCCTGCTTCGCTGCCGCCCAGTCCGAGCAGGCCGGTGCACGGATTCAGCACGCCGGTCAGGAGATCCAAAACGCCGTTCAGCAGGCCTGTCAGCAGACCGCTCTGGTTCGAATTCTGGCGAATGGTGTTGAGGGCACTGGCGTAGCGCTGGCCCCAGCAGCCCGTGGTGTTTGCCGTGCAGATGCTTGCGGTGTTGTTCCAGATCTGCGCGGTCAGGTTGTCCAGCTGGGCACTGGTGGGTGTGCCCGTCGGCGTCTGGCTGCCGAAGAGGAGATTGGTCAGCTGGGCCAGGAGGTCCGATACCAGTGTGCCCACCTGCAGGTTGTTGACTGGCGTCGTACCAGTCTCGCCTTCCGCAAGAGTCAATTCGGAGTTGGGTCCGGGCAACACGCCTAGATCGAGGTGGTTGTTCACCCTGAGCAGCCCCAGCACGTTGATGAGCTCCATGTCCTTCAGCGTTGTCGGATAGCTGCAGACCGTTGATTTGGAAAACAGATCGCTCGTCGCAATCTGCCCCACACATACGTTCGCGATCTTGCTGGTCACTTGGAACTTCGCGCGATCCTTGCCGGTGGTCGGCTGCTGGAGCGCAGGCGTGCACATATCGACCAGCGTGCCGATACCCGTCACCGCGTCGAGCACGATCGGGAGGTCGAGTTTCAGTAGCGGCGCAAGCAGAGAACCAAGCAGCCCGGCGTCGGTCGTCACGTGGATGAAGGTGCGAACTTGCGCGTTGTAGGCCTTGGCGCCGATGCCGCCGATGGCTATCGAAGGCGGCTCGATCACCGTCACCTTGGTGGTGACCTTCGCCAGCGACAGCAGGTTGATGTTGAGCCCCGCATCAACAGCATGCTGCGAGGTCGCCACGCCAATCGAGGTGTAGAGCAGGTCCAGTGCGCTCACGCCCACGTTCAGCGCGCCGCTTCCGCTGCCGCCAGGCGAGATGATCTGCGCGAACAGGCCGCGGGGACCGTCGGCCAGCGAACCCAGCTGCACCATGAGGTTGCTGAGCCCGAGCTTGGTCTGGATGGCCTGGAGCAGCGCGATGTTGCTGCTCAGCAGGCTGTTCTGGCCCGCCAGCGTCACGATGGCGTTGAGCAGGTCGCCCAGCGCCACGGAGCGGCCCGCGAGCAGCGTGTTCAACTCGCCCACGCCAATGTCGGCGGAGACCGGAATGCCCAGTGCGGCCAGCAGTCCGCCCGGCGTGATCTTGGCCTGGGCGAGGCCATCGTAGGTCACCAGTGAGGTGCCCGACAGGTCGAGCCCGATGCCCTTGAGGAGCCGCCCCAGCGTCGAGTCGCCGCTGACGGTGACGAGCTTGCTGCCCACGGAGAACTCGGCGAGCGGCGCGCTGAGCGCTGCCACGGCGCTGACGCTGATGAGCCGGTTGCCCGTGAAGAAAGACAGCAGCGTGGGCGACGCTTTCTGGAAGGCCACGCGCACCGCGTTCGCCGGACCCGTGACGGCGGGCGTCTGGAAGCTCGTGTCCTTGTCCCAGTAGCCGCACTGGACCTCGCCCGCGGCCAGTGTGAGGCCCACTGGCATGTTGGCGGCCGAGCCGCCCGGTGCGCCGTTGGCGTTCAGTTGCGCGGCCGTGATCGCGGCCGCGCAGCCGCCGCGGATCTGCTGTGCACCCGCCAGCGCGGCAAGGTCCGCCGTTTTCTGGAATTCCCGCTTCATGAAGTACATGAAGCCGATCTCGGTGCCGATCAGTGTGATGACCACAAGGCTCATCGCGATGGCCGTGTTGATGAGGACCGACCCGCGGGATCGCGTGCGGCGGGAGTGGCTCCGGAATGCGGCGTTCATGGCGATGGCGTCCTCTTCAGGACGATCGAAGCGCGGCGCTCGTCCGGCTTTGGAGTTGGGTGGGCATCCACTGCTCCACCAGTGGAATCTTCGGCAGCAGCTGGTTCGCGCTGTACGGATAGCTCACGGTGACGTCATAGCGGATATAGGCCCCCGGGCCGCTCGGGTTGCTGCGGGCCACGTCCACCGGAACGTTGGTGACGATCCAGCTGCGCCGTGTCGCCACGCTGCTGTTGGCCGATGCGGGCACCACGAGCGAGTTGGCCAGCGAGTCGTACACGGCGTCCTTGACCCGCTGGTCGCCTGCCGTCGGCGCCGGCGTCAGCAGGCCCACGGCCCGCGCTCCCTCTTCCGACGCGCGCGTGACCGACTGCTGCAGATAGAACACCGCCCCGAAGGTCACGAGCGCGTACAGCACGCTGAACAAAATGAGGAAGACCATCGCGAACTCGATGGCGGCCACGCCGCGCTGCCGGCCACGCATGGCCGCGCCCTTGCTGCCGTTCGAACGGCGCCCGGTGCTCATGGCGCCCTCCCGTCGAGAAGCATGCTGGCCTTGCCGACGATCTGGTCAGGCATGGCAAAACTGGGAAAGGGCGGTAGCAGGAGCTTCAGGTTGGTGGCCGTGACGGTTACGACCATCTGGCAGCGGGTGTCCCAGGTGGCGCCGCAAGTGGGGGCGGCGCAGTTGTTGGTGACCACCCCGCACACGGTAGCGCTGACGCTGCGCGTCACGGTGGCCGGCATCCAGCTGCTGCTTGTTGTGGCAGTGGTCTGGGCCAGGGTGGCGCGTGCCGGCAGGGTGGGCTGGTAGCGCAGCGCCGCGCGCGCGCCGTCTTCTGCCGCGTTCTGCAGCCCCAGGCGAAACGCGAACAGCATGCCGTAGCTGATGATTCCGTAGAGCAAAGAGAAGGAGATCAGGAACACCATGGCGAACTCGACCGCGTAAGCGCCGCGCTGGGCGTGCGCTCGGGTGCGAAGGCGATAGGTGTTCATGGCGATGCCTGGCGTGTCTGCCTCTGCCTACTTCGTCGGCGCAGCGCCGCCGCCGACCGCCGTCTGCTTGACGATCGAGCCCATGCTTTCCGGAATCGGGAACTCGAAGCTCTTCAGATAGCGTTGGTAGCTGCGACTCGCGATCTCGCCGGCAATGGGCCGCGGCGTGGCGGATGCGATCTCGCCGCTGCGCTGCCATGCGAGCAGGCCTTGCGTGGCGTCGCCCACCTGCGGCGATCCGTACACGAACTCTTCTTCCGCCCCGGCCATTTCTTCCTGGCCCTGCGGCGGCACGGGCACTGGCGCGGCCGCTGGCTCCGGCGCCTTGGGCGATACCGCCTGCTGCGCGAGTGCCGTGGGGGTGGCGGCCATCAGCGCGACGGCGAGGCCGAATGCGGACAGCGCGGCGAGACGGGTGGCGTTTGCTTTTCTCATGGGGTGCCTTGTGAGGTCGAGTTCGGCGAAAGGGAGACCGCGGCATCCGCGGTAGACGGATTGCGCTGGCTGGCCGTTCGGATGCCGCCGGTGCCGGACCAGCGCGAGGCCTTGAGCATCAGGGGAGGCTGCTGCGGCGCCAGGTCTTCGCGCGCCAGCTCTGTGGTGGTGTTGGGAAGCGGGCGCACTGCGTCAACAAGAGGCAGCATGGCGCCAGTCGCCGCGAGGGGCACCGCGCCGCCTGCGCGCAGTTGCTGCGCAGCGTCCCGCACTGCTGCGCGCGCAGCGGGGGACATGCGGTTGGCTTCCATCAGGCTGTTCGCCTGCTCGCTCTGGCCGGTGACTTCGAGGTAGAGCGCGAGGTTGGACTGGGCCTGGGCACTGTCGGGGCGCAGCTGCAGCGCCTGCATCAGCGGCAGCCGGGCGTCGGCGATCTGTCCCGCGCGCAGGTTGGCATAGCCCAGGTCGCTGAGCAGCAGGGCGTCGGTCGGTGTCAGGCGCTGGGCCTGCTTCAACAGCTGCACGGCTTCGGGGTAGCTGCCGCGCGCGCCTGCCAGCAGGCCGAGGCCACGGTAGCCGGCGCTTTCGAGCGGCGTGCCCAGCAGGCGCTTGTAGGCCTGTTCGCTCAAGTTGGCCTGGCCGGTCTGGCGCAGGGCGTCGGCGCGCATGCGGGTGGACTCGGGCGACACGCCCCAGCGCTGTTCGAGTGCATCGATGTGCGCCAGCGATGCGAACCACAGGCCTTCCTTCTGCATCTGCTCGACGAGCTTGAGGTAGGTTGCCTTGGTGTCGACGGCGGCACCGGCCTTGGTGTCGGCGGCAGCTTCGGCGGACGCGCGCTGCTGCGCATCGGCAGCGGCTGCGTACTGGTCCTTGAGCGCGCCGCAGCCGGTGATGGCCATGGCAGCGGCGGTGCAGGCCAGCAGGCGAACGGCAGAGCCCGCGCGCTTGGGAAGAGCTAGTGTTTTCATTTGCCGATGGCTCCCAGTGAACGGAATATGGCGATGAAGCCCGGCCCCGCGGTGACGATGACCAGCGCCGGCAGCAGCGTGATCACCATGACGCCGGTCATCTTCACGGTGATCTTTCCGATGCGCTCCTTCATCTCCGAGCGGCGGCTTTCGCGCAGCCGGTCGCTGAATATGCGCAGCGGTTCCTGCACCGCGCCGCCGTGCCGGTCGACCTGCACCAGCAGCGAGACGAGGCCGCGCATGTTCTCGTTCTTGTGCAGCGTCGCGAGGCGATGCAGCGAATGCTCGCGGGTGCGGCCCTGGCTGTATTGCGAATTGGCGATGCCCAGTTCGTAGCCCAGCACGCGCAGCACGTGCGAGAAGTCTGTTGCCATGATCTGCAGGCTCTGGTCCAGGCTCAGGCCCACGCCCTGCAGCAGCCGCAGCAGGTCGATGAACAGGGGAAGCTCCCGGGCCGCGCGCTCGCGCCGGCTGGCGGCAAAGCGGCCGAGCAACCACTTGGGCGCCATGAAGCCGACGGCCGCCGCCGCCGTGAGAACGATGGTGACGGTGCTCCGCGTGTGCCCGCTGCTCCAGAAGACATAGGCCAGCAGCGGGAGCGCGAAGGCGAGGGAGATCCGCGTGACCAGGAAGACCAGCTGCGCCCGCTTCGACCGAAGGCCGCACTGGTCGATGAGGTTGCGGTCTTCGTCCGCCACCAGCGCCCGGCCGAGCCGCGAGTCCAGCCAGTGGAAGGGCAGGTCGAGCTCGGGCTTGGGCGGCGCATCGGGGTCCGCGATTTCGACGGCGGATTTCGGATCGGGCGCGACGGCCGCCTGCCGGATGGCCCGGCCGATGACCTGCCCGCTGCGCGTGCGGCGCAGCTCGGCCGCGACGAGCGCGCCGGCGCCGACCAGCAGGCCCAGCGCCAGCAGCACGAGGCTGAAGATGGCCAGTTGATTGGGCGTCAACGTCATGCCAGCCTCGCCAGCCGGTAGAGCAGCGCAGCGCCCGTCAGCTGCAGGCCCACCGCCGAAAAGATCAGGATGCGGCCCGTGCCGTCGTTCCACATTCCCATGAAATAGCTGGGGTTGGTGAAGATCAGGAAGGCGCCCACGCCCACGGGCAGCAGGCCGAGGATCCAGGCTGACAGGCGCGTCTCCGAGGACAGGGCGCTGAGCTCCTGCTCCGCCTGCTCGCGGTCGCGCATGAAGTTGCCAACGCGCTCCAGCAGCAGGTCGGCGCGGCCGCCATAGCGCACGCCCAGGCCAAGAATGGAGGCAAGCAGGTACATCTCTTCGATGCGCACGTTGTCCGCCGTCTGGTGCAGCGCGCGGTCGAGGTCCACCCCCGCGCGCACCAGGGCCGCCGAGCGATCCAGATGACCGCGCAGCGGCGCTTGCGTGGTGGCAATCGCCAGCTGAAAAGCCGCTTGCGTGGAGTTGCCGATGGTGATCAGGCGCACCATGGCATCGATATAACCGGGGAGCTGGTGAATCAGCTTGCGGCGGAACTTCTGCAGTTGCAGCCACAGGGCGAAGCTCGCCATCAGCAGCAGAAGAAACAGCACGCCCAGCGCCGCGAGCCACCCGACGAAAACGCCGACCAGCAGGCAGATGGCGACGATGGCGATCAGCGCGAAGACGATGGTGCGCGGCTCGATCACGCCCACCATCCACCCAGGGACCGCGCGCTCGAGCAGACCGGTGCGAGCGGGCGTGGCGGACCCCGCCCCACCGTCGAACCACGGGTCCGTGGTCAGGCTGGAGGCAAGACCCTCGCCAGGGAGATCTCGCAGGGGCATCGGCACGGCGGTTGCCGCGGCGGCCGTGCTGGTGGCCAGAATCTGCTGATTCAGATGCCGCTCCGTCGCCTGCCGCGCCTGCCGGCCCTTCGCCCATTGCCACAGCAGCACTCCGGCGGCTGCCAGTAACAGCGCGACGCAGGCGACCGCGAGCAAGACTTCACGCACGGTTGTCTCCCCCATGCTGCGACGCACGCTGCAGCGACTGGCGGAAGCGCGTGATCTTGGGCGAATGCGGCGCGATGCCCAGTGACACCCAGCGGTCGCGCTCCTCGCCGTCGGGCGATGCGACCGGTTCGTAGCGGTACAGCTCCTGCATAGCCACCACGTTGTCGTTGACGCCCGTGACCTCGCTCAGCGAGATGATGCGGCGCTGGCCGCTGGACAGGCGCCCGATCTGCACGATGAAGTCGATGGCGTTGGCGATCTGCCGACGCAGGCTCACTTCGCTGCCCTGGTAGCCGGCAAAGCCCGCGAGCATTTCGAGCCGGTACAGGCATTCGCGCGGCGAACTGGCGTGGATGGTGCCCATCGAGCCTTCGTGGCCGGTGTTCATGGCCTGCATCATCTCGATCACTTCGGCACCGCGCACCTCGCCCACGATGATGCGGTCGGGCCGCATGCGCAGGCTGTTGCGCAGCAGGTCGCGGATCGACACCACGCCTGTGCCGTCGAAGCCGCCGGGGCGGCTTTCGAGCCGCACCACGTGGCTGGTGCCGAGCGAAAGTTCGGCCGTGTCCTCGATGGTGATGACGCGCTCGCGCGCCGGGATGAAGCTGGCGAGCGCGTTCAGCAGCGAGGTCTTGCCCGAGCTGGTGCCGCCGCTCACGAGGATGTTGCAGCGCGCGCGTACCGCGATCTCAAGCAGCTGCGCCATGCCCGCGTCGAAGGTGCCGAGCTTCACCAGGTCGGCCGGCGTGAGCGGCTCCTTGCGAAACTTGCGGATCGAGACCGACAGGCCGTCGATGGCCAGCGGCTCGATGATCACGTTGATGCGGCCGCCGTCGGGCAGGCGCGCATCGACCATCGGGTTCGATTCGTCGAGCCGGCGGCCCAGCGGCGCGAGGATGCGGCGCACGATGCGCATCACATGCTCGGCATCGGCGAAGCGCACGGTCTCGCGCTCCAGCATGCCGTGGCGCGACACGTACACGTTCTGGTAGCCGTTGATCAGGATGTCTTCAACGGCCGGGTCGTTGAGCAGGTCTTCCAGCGGGCCGAAGCCCGCGAGCTCCTTCGTCAGCGCATCGGAGATGAGCTGCATCTCTCGGTCGTTGATCGGCACGCGGCGCAGGCGCACGAAGCTGTCGACCTCCAGTTCGACGAACTGCTGGATCGAGGCGCGCGACCAGCGGCCGAACTCCGCGCCCAGCTCCTCGATGCGGCTGAGCAGGTGGTCATGCGTCCAGCTCTTGATGTCCTGGAACTGCTGGGAGTTGATGAACGCCTGGTCGTCGTCGGCAAATTCGATATCGGTGGACATGGGCTCAACCTTCGTGTGAACTCTTCCAGAGGCCGGTAACTTGCGACATGAGCGCAACCCAGCGTGGATCCTTGGCCGGGGGTTGGCCCGTGGCAGACATGTATTCCTGGTGCAGGCTGCGGGCGAGTCCCGTCACGGCCTGCGCGTAGGGGTCGCTGCGCGCGGTGCGCACCAGCATCTCGCCGCGGCTGGCAGCGGCGAGCAATTGCGCGCTGCGCGCGGGCAGCACATGCCGCAGCGGAAGTTCGAGGCGCTCGGCGATGTCCTTGGCCGACAGGCCCACGTGGCCGTCGAACTTGTTGACCACCAGCGACAGGCGTTCGGTCTCGACGCCGCGCGCGCGCAGCTCCTTGAGCATGTTGGCCGTGGACACGATGCCGCCGATGCTCTGGTCGCACACGACCCAGGCCTGCTGCGCCTCGCGCACGGTCTGCGCCATGAAGTCGATGGTCGAGAAGCCGCCGAGGTCGGCGATCTGGAAATCGAAGAAGTCGGCCAGGCGCTTGATGAGTGCGACCGAGTCGGCATGCGAGATCTCGCGCACCTGGGCCAGGCTCGCGGGCAGCGGCAGGATGGCCACGCCGCTGGTGTGATGCGCGAGCGCGGTGTGCAGCAGCGTCTGGTCGAGCCGGCGCAGGTTGCGCACGCCGTCGACAAAGCTGAAGCCGCTTTGCGTGTCGAGGTAGAGCAGGCCGTCGCGCGCCGGCAGGCCCAGGTCGAGCAGTGCCACGCCATGCCGCGTGCTGCGGCCCGGCGGGCGCGCGGGTGCCTGTGTGAGCTGGTCGTTCAGCGTCAGGGCAAGGCTGGTGGCCAGCGTGGTCACGCCGAGACCGGCGCGCGCGCCGAGCAGCGCCAGCGTGCTGCCGCGCGTGCCGCCCTGCAGCGTGCTGCGCCGCTCCAGCAGCGTGCGCAGCGTGGTCACCGCATCTGAAGGAGGCGCGGCAATGTCGATGAAGTCGTCCACGCCCGCGCGCAGGGCAGAGAGCATGGCGGCGGGCTCGGCCGAGACGCCGGTGGCCAGCACGGGCAGGGTCGGCCAGTCGCGCTTGAGGCGCTGGTGGAGCTGGTTGGCGGCGGCGGCCTGGTCGGGCGAGAAGTCGATGAAGACCGCCACCGGCCCCAGCAGGGCGATGCGTTCGTCGATCGACTTCGTTTCCGGGGGCAGTACCACCACGGAGCCGAGGGTGCCGAGCGCATCGGTCAGCCAGGTGATGTGGCCGCCGTTGCTCGAAGCGAACAGGTAGGTTTCGCTGCCTGTTTCAGGGATGCTGTCGCGTGGTGCGTTCATGGTGCCAGCCTGCGATGCATGTTCCGGGTCATCGTTGTTGCCGTCAGCGGGAGAAGCCGGGCACGGGTGTGTCGACTGCGCCGCCAAGGAAATACGAGCGCCACACTGCGCCGTCGCGCTGCTCGGCGCTGCCGGGCAGGTACGGTGTGAGGTCGGTGCCGCGCGCAATGGGCTTGACCAGATGCGGCGTGACCAGGATCACCAGTTCCTTCTCGTTCATCTTGTAGTTGGTCTTGCTGAAGAAGGTGCCAATGATCGGCAGGTCGCCCAGCAGCGGCACCTTGTCGGCGTTCGATGTGGTGGTGCGGCTCACGAGCCCGCCGATGATGAAGCTCTCGCCGTCGCCCAGCTCCACCGTGGTATCGGCACGGCGTGTGGTGATCGCCGGCACGGCGACACCGTTGAGGGTCAGGGAATTTGTGTAGTCGAGGTCGCTGGCTTCGGGGGCGACTTTCAGCACGATGCGTTCGTTCGACAGCACCGTGGGCGTCAGCGTGAGGCCGATGCCGAAGGGCTTGTATTCGATGCTGGTGGTGCCCAGGCCTTGTGGCACTGGAATTGGCAACTCGCCGCCGGCCAGGAAGCTCGCGCTCTGGCCCGACAACGCCACCAGAGTGGGCTCGGCGAGCACGCGCGCCATGCCGTTGCCTTCGAGGAAGCCCACATTCAGACCGATGCCGGCCTTGCTGAAGTTGAAGAGGAGGCTGAAGGCCTGTGCCAGGGGATTTGCGTACTCGCCGCTGATTTGCCCGTTGGCCGCGAAGGTCGTCGTGGATCCGAGCGAGGAGGGCGAGAACACGCCGAAGCTGAATCCATTCGAATTGGGGCGCGTGCTGAAGATGTTCAGGCCGGCCTGCTTGAGCACGCTGCGGTTGAACTCCACCACCTTCACTTCGACCTGCACGGTGTTGCTTCGCACGTTCACGACGGAGCGGTCGATCAACTCGGCCTTGTCGCTGGCGCTGCTGGCCAGTGCGGTCTCGCGTGCCTGCTGGTGGGCGGGCATGCTGTCCATCGACCCCGCGAGCGTGGACGTGCGGCGCCGCACTTCGACGATGTAGGTCGTGGCTGCGGAGTTGCCCTTTTCCCAGACCATCAGCGAGGTGCGTCCCGCGGCCTTGCCTGTCACGATGAGCCGTGCCCCCGGCGAATTCTGTGTCTTGCGCGTGATGGTGACGCCGGCCACCGCCTCGTCGCCGATGGCCATCCGGTCGATGCCCTTGTCGATCAGCAGCTCTTGCTGCGTGCCGGCGGTCAGCACCAGGGGGCGTTGCAGCTGCGGGCGCACCGGCTGTGCATCCGCAGCCGTCGATGCCACCGGCCAGACGGTTTGAGCCATCGCGCACAGGGCGATCAGGGACGGGCGCAGCAGCCGCGACGAGACATTCATGGGGCTGCGAATGGCACGGGTCGACTGCTCGCGAGGCTTGTAGGGCATTTGTTTTTCCTGGATGACGGGTGTCGGCTGGCTGCGTGCTCAGTAGTTCACGGTTTCACTGCGTTCGCCGCGAATGACCTCGACCTGGAGCCCGCCTCGCGCAGGACCGGCGGCGCGGGGCGCGCCGGCGGCGGTGCGGACTTCGGTTGCTTGCGGACGGACGCTGGGGCCCTTGCCGCCGGTGACGAGGTCGGCGGCGGTCAGGCCGGCCTGGGCGCGGTCGAGTCCTTCGAGCGGTGCGCGGCGCGGTTCGCCTGTCTTGGGCGGTGGCAGCTGCAGGGCCGTGGGCAGTTCGGCGAAGAGCTTCGGATCGGGCTCCGACAGATCGGTCGGGTTGCGCAGGGCGAGCATCAGGCGGCCACTGGCGTCACCGATGGTCAGGCGGTTCACGTCGTCCAGGGGCACGGCGAGCACGGCCGTGCGCGCCTGCTCGCTGCGCTGGGCCTGCTGCGCGGCCGCCTTGTCAGGCGACTTGGAAGGCAGCCCGTCGACGGAGGCACTGCCGAAGGCCAGCACGCGCTTGCGTGCAAGCAGCAGGCGGGCCTGGCTGCGGTCCACATCCTTGCCGTCCGACTTGAGCATGATGAAGACGTCGACGAAGTCGCCGGGCTGGATCTTGTTGCCCACGCCCATGACTTCGTCGGCCTTGATTGCTACGGCACGTTCACCCTCGCCGATGCGCAGTGCGAGGCCGGAGACCAACTGGTTCTCCATCACCGGCGTGCCTTCGGCAAGGTCGAGCACCGGCACGCGGCCAGCGGCGACGGTCACGTCCTGGAAGGCGCCGGTGGGGTTGATCGTCAGCCGTTCCACGCGCAGCGCGTCCGCCGGAATCGCCAGACCCGCGGGCAGCGGTTTGGCCGCCACCACGACCGGGTAGACAAGCACCTGCTGGGCCTTGGTGGGAGTGGCCGCAGTGCCGGTAGCCGCTACTGCCGGTGCGGGCGCCTGGCGGCTCAGCATCCAGGCATAGACGCCCAATGCGATGGCCAGGAGCACCAGGACGGCTGCGAGGATTTTTGAGAGATTGATCATGGGCGGCGGACTGAGGGATGAGGGCAAGCAATCATGAAAAGTGAGGAATGAATGGCCTGCATGGACAGAGGCAGCGGTCTGCTAGCTCTGTCTCCCCCAGAACATCCACGCCACCGTGGCCAGCGCAAGGTAGGCCGCATAGGGAATGAAGCGGGCCCGGCTCGACGAAGCGCTGCCGGCGGCTGAAGAGGGCTGGCCCGACAGGATCAGGGCAAGCCGTGGGGAGACGGGCCAACGCTGCAGGGCGTACCAGAGTGCGCCATGCGCCCCGGCCAGCAGACCCGCGCCAATCCAGATCGGCGCCAGTGCCCACAGGCCGACCCAAAGTCCGAGAGCGCCAGCGAATTTCACGTCGCCTGCTCCCATGAGACCCATTGCATAAAAGAGCAACAGGAAACCGAAACCCGATGCGGCGCCTGCGAGTGCCGCTGTCCAACTGACGCCGAAGGGCTGTGCCTCGAAGCCGATGACTGCCAGGGCCGCGATGGCTCCGGACAGGACCAGCCAGTTGGGCACACGCCGCTTTCGGAAGTCATAGACAGCGACACAGAGCAACCAGAGCAAACAGGCCAATGCCGACACTTGTTTCTATTTACTTTGGCGTGACGGTGGTCGTCAGCTTGTCGGTAATGTCCTGGAAGACCTTGGCCAGTCGTTTGCCCAGGCCGTCGTCTCCGGCCAAAACAGCCACGATCGCGACAGAAATAAGCCCCGCAATAATTCCATATTCAATTGCGGTTGCACCTTCTTCGTCGCGCAGAAAACGAGTAATAGAGCTAAGCATGATTTCCCCTTTCAGGAAGTGTTAACAAAGGCTTGCGAGGTGGATGTTATACAGCGTAACTCTGTGTATCAACTAGGCAAACCCGCAAGACTTCCGCTCAGAGCGTGCTAGCCAAAAGAGGTATAGCAGGATAGCGGCCAGCCTCTTGCCAGCCCGAACCAGGAAAGGTCTGGTCAGCTGGTCGAAAGTTAGGAGACTGATTTTTCCCTCTGTAGGGCGCACGACACCTCCCATGAAGAGGGGATGGGACGTTACGCCGCCGGGAACGCGCGAAATGGGGCTGTTACGGGAACAAATGCGTTACGTGTTACGTAGCACGGGGCCCCAAAGGGGTAGATGTAACAGTGAAAAAAGCACAAGCCCGTGAGCAAAAAGTCACGGGTTTGAGGGGGTGACCTCGTCGCCGAGAGGGATTCGACTGGGCCTCAGCCCAGGATTTCTTCGTGAAAGAGCTTCCAGTCGGTACCCTGGCGTAACCAGTATTGGCGCCGGGAACGTCCGCTCTTCTCGCCTTCGAACACTTCGCCGAAGGTAACAATCATGGTGTCGTCGCCGTCCCGCCAGTGGAGATACGACATGTCCTTGAATTGCACGCGCTTGCCCTGCGCGTATTTCACTTCTTCGTCGACAGCTGAAATTCCTTCGGTGGATTTTTTGCTGCTGCGCTGGAAATCGGGCAAATAGAATTTCTTTAATTGCTCTTCATTTCCATTGGCTCGCGCATCTTTCCAGCCATTGATAGCGGTTGTAATTGACTGGGTTTCTTTTTCGGCCTGCGGTTGTGAAATCCATTGCAGGCTGCGCGCGGTCACCACCGGGGTGGCGCCAATTTGCACTTTTCGCAAAAGCTGCTTCAGGTCAGGGTTTGCCATGACCACGCAGCCGTCGCTTGCCAGCGGCGCCCGGGCGAACTGCTGGGGCGGGGTGCCGTGCAGCCAGATGCCGCCGCCAGTTTTGCCGCGCCGCACGTCGTACGGGTTGGGGTAATTGATGGGCAGGGCGCCCGCGCCGTAGAAGTCTTTCAGCGACTTCGGATCGAGGCTGCTGGTGATGTAGTACACGCCCAGCGGGGTGCGCGCATCGCCCTCGGTGACCTTGTCGGTGCCCGACTTGCCGACCGAGATGTAGTAATCGGCCGTGAGCTTCAGGCCCTTGTCCGAGTTCTCGAACAGGTACAGCCGCGAGCGCGAGGCGTCGACGGCAATGGCGTAGCGGCTGCGGGTGGACAGCGTCAGGAATTGCGACGGCACGGTGTTGGCCGGCGGACGCTCGCGCAGGGCCTGCAGGCGGCGCTTCGATTCCTCGTGCAGCTCGGCCATGGCGGGGTTGCCGCGCATCTTTGCGATGCTGGTCGTGTCGGGCAGGGCATTCGACGGGGGCACTTGTGCCGCGAGCAGGTCGCCGTAGACGAGCTGCGCAAGCTGGAAGTTCGGGTAGTCGCGCACCAGGTCGCGGGCCTTGGCCAGCGCGGGGCGGGCCTGGCCGCGGCCGAACATTTCATAGACTGCGATCAGGCGGGCTTCGGCGTTGCTGGCTTCCTGGATGGAGGTGGCGGATGCCGACCTGCGTGCGGGCCTTGTTGCCGTCGCGGCAGCTGTTCGGGCCTCTGCAACGGCCACGCCCTTCTTGCCCTTGGCTGCGGCGCTGCGGGATTCCTTGGCGGAAGAAGACCGGCCGGTTGCACCGCGTGCGGCGGAACGGCTGCTGCTCGCAGCCTTGGCCTTGGTGCTGCCGCTAGCGGCCTTGGCGCTGCCTGCCTTGTGGGTGCTGTTGTTCGACGCCAGCGCCGCACCGGGCGCCGCCAGCATCAGCGCCGATGCGGTCATCAGCGCTGCGAGCAGTTGTCCGCTGCGCAGACGAAACGGGGGATTCTGAAGCCGGCCGAGCCGGACGATGTCTGCCACTAGCCGCCGACGCTTTCCTTGCGAATGTGCCATTGATTGCCGGAGCGCTGCAGGTCCAGCGTCTTGCGGCTCGAAACGTTGAGGTTGTCCGCGCGATAGATCTGGCGGAATTTGGCCGTCGCGTTCTGTCCGTCGACTTTGATCGCGAGGTTTTCGATGTTCACGCTGATGCTCGACTTGCCGACGATGCGGGCGCGGCGGTCTTCTTCCCAGCCTTTGCGGCTCTGGCCGCCCGTGGGCGTGAAGTCGGGGCCGTAGGCCGCGAGGTAGCGGTCCATGTCCTGGCTGGCCCAGGCCGAAGCCCACGCGCGTACGGCGGATTCGACTTCGGCATTGGAAGCGGCGCTGGCGGCGGGGGCCGGTGCGGGTGCTGGAGCCGGCGCTGCTTCGGGTGCCTTTGCCTCGGGCGCCTTGGGCGCGGCGGCCACCGGTGCGGGAGCGGCAGCAACCTTGACTGGCGGTGGCGGCGCAGCGGGGGCTGGCGCGGGAGCCGGTGCCTTTGCCGCGGGAGCAGGTGCTGCCGAGGCCACCAGGGCCGTTGGCTTGGCGCCCGGCGGCGTCGGCGTGAAGAGCGTGCGGATCACCGCCAGCTTGGGTTGCACGGCCGTGTTGTTCTGGTCGAGCTGCAGGGCCTTGCTGTAGGCCTGACTGGCCAGCCGTGCATACACGTCGCCGAGGTTTTCCTGGGCGGTGGCGTAGCTGGGGTTGGTGCGAATGGCGCTTTCGAGCGCGCTGCGCGCCTTGTCGAACTGGTTCTGGCTCGCGTAGATCACCGCGAGGTTGTTGTACGGCTCGGGCAGTTCGGGCGCGTCCAGCGTGAGCTGCGTGAAGGCGGCAATGGCCTCGTTGCGCTTGCCGGTGTCGAGCTGGATCACGCCCTTGAGGAAGCGCATCTGCGGATCGCGCGGCTTGTCTTTGAGGAAGGCGTCGGCTTTTGTCAGCGCCTCGTCGAGCTTGCCGGCCTGCATGAGCTTGTCGACCTCCTCATGCTCGATGGCGGCCAGCGCAGGAAGCACGGCGCCACAGGTTGCTGCGGCCAGGAACAGGGCGCGCACGGTGGGGGAGAAGCTGAAACGGGCGCGTGGCCGGGGGCTCTTGGGCATTGCGGACAAGACCTCGTAGGGGTGGGTGATGCGGCAGGGATTGTAAGTGGGGCACGTAACTCCCCGACACAGGGATAACTGTCTTTCGCGGCCTTTAGGCTTGCTCGCAACGTCCCGTGGCGCCCCGCGCTGACCGGCCCCGCAGTACAGTGCCGCCGTGGACCGCCTCCAAAGCATTGAAACTTTCGTTCGCGTCGCGCAGACCCAGAGCTTTGCGGAAGCGGCGCGGCAGCTGCGCGTGGCCAATTCGGTCGTCACCACGCGGGTCAAGCAGCTCGAAGAGTTTCTGGGCGCGCCGCTGTTCCACCGCAGCACGCGCGTGGTGCGGCTCAGCGACATGGGCCAGGCCTTTCTGCGCGACTGCACCGAGCTGGTGGGCCGCGCCAACGACATCGTCGACCAGATGCGCGACGCGCGCGGCACGCCCTCAGGCATCCTGCGCGTGCATGCACTCACCGGCATGGTGCTGGGCCGTTTCGCCACGCTGTTGCGCGAGTTCCAGACGACCTACCCCGACATCCACCTCGAGCTGATCGTGAGCGACGCGGTGGCCGACCCCGTGAAGGCCGGCGTCGACTGCGCGCTGCAGATCTTTCCCGCGGCCTCGCAGGAGCTGGTGTCGCGGCCGCTCTTTCCGGTGCGGCGGGTGCTCTGCGCCACGCCGGCGTACCTCGAAGCGCACGGCACGCCCGCTGCGCCGCGCGACCTACACCGGCACAAGCTGGGCCTCTACTCGGGCTATCCCACGCGCGACCGATGGACCTTTCACCATGAAGGCGAGCAGACCACCATCTACCTGAACGCCGCGCTGCTGACCAACAGCGTGCACCTGCTGCGCGAATATGCGCTGGAGCATGCGGGCATCGTCTGCCTGCCCACGCTGGTGGCGGGTGACGCCATTGCGCGCGGCGAACTGCGCGTGGTGCTGGCCGAGCACCAGCTGTCGTCGTTTTCGCTGAGCGCGGTGTATGCGGGCACCTCGCGCAATGCGCTGAAGCTGCGGCTGTTCATCGAGCACATCGCCACCCGCTTCACGCGCGTGCCGCCGTGGGACGCCACGTTGATCGAGCGAGGCCTTATTCCTGCTGAGCTCATCGAGTTCAGCCGTTCGAGCGGATAGCGCCCGAACGGGGGTAAACCCCTGCGATTGTTCGGAAGCTCCGAATAATCCTCTTCCAAACTGGTCCCTACCGGTGCCGCCGCTTGACTCCTAGAGTTCACCCATCACTGGAGACAACAGGAGACAAGCCATGACAGCCACCACTGCGACCGCCTACAAGACCCGCTTCGGTTCACTCAAGCACTTCGAGAAGGGCCACGTCGAGCCCATCGACGACGACGTGCGCCATTACGCGTTTTCCAACTGCTTCGAAATCGCGAGCATCAGCAAGCCCTACGAGAAGGTCGTGTTCGGCCAGAACCAGATCTATGTGCTGGAGACGCTGCGCGCCGAAGGCGCTTCGCCCTGGTACACCTGTGCGCACGACGAGTTCGCTCTGGTGATGGACGGCGACGTAGAGGTGCATCTCGTGCAGCTCGACGCCGCGCAGACCGTTGCCGACAAGGAAAAGAACGGCGCCGTGCTCGTCAAGGGCGAGCCCAAGGGCAAGAAGATGGGCTGGATGAAGCTCTCGCGCGGCCACCAGGGCCTGCTGCCGAAGAACACCGCCTACCAGTTCCGCAGCGCCGGCGAGCCGGGCGTGATCGTCCTGCAAAGCTGCAAGGGCGACTTGTCCATCGAAAAGTGGGCCGACATCTGCCAATCGCACTGAGTGCATTGAACGCACCCGAACCCAGGAGCCACACACCATGAACGCCCCCGCAGAACTCGCCAAGGTGATCGCGTCGCAGCCCGACGCCACGCTCGGCTACAAGGACTTTTCGCTCGGCAGCTTCAGCTTTCGCCGCGACGAATACTTCGTGCACATCGGCTGGAAGACCCGTGACGGCCGCCCCATGAGCCACACCATGGACGCCGGCAGCTACCTGCGCGCGCTGATGCGCGACGTGGCCTGGGGCTTCTTCTACGGCTGGGTCAACTTCGACGACGTGTTCGGCACCGTCAACCACTACGAGTCGGTCGACCTGTACGCCGGCAGCTTCAACGGCACCATGAAGGACGCCGGCATCGACCTGCTCGAGAACTTCCCCACCGCGCAGATCCGCGCCACCTTCGAGGCCATGCTCGACGACTGGACCAACGAGAGCTTCGACCCCTTCGCCGCGCCGCAGGAAACCGGCTCGCCCTACGGCCGCAAGAACGGCAACAACACCGCCAAGATCACCAGGGCGCGTGAACTCGCCAAGCGCTGCGTGGGCCTGAAGGGCGACCTCGACCTGCGCAGCGACGAACGCGGTGCGCCCGTCAACCGCGCCTTTGCCGACGTGCCGCAGGGCCAGCCCGAGCTGCACCCCGAGCCCGGCTTCGAGAACGAGGTGCACGCCTTCAATCTCTTCGGCTTCCTGAGCCGTTCGCAGGTCACGTGGAACCCGAGCTTCACCTCGGTGGTGAAGCACAGCTACATGTGCCCGACGACCGAGGAGCACATCCTGCCGATCATCCACGGCAACGACCGCGTCGAGTGGTTCTTCCAGATGACCGACGAGATCCACTGGGACTGCGGCGACAAGAACACCGGCAGGCCCATGGCCCGCGTGATCATGAAGGCCGGCGACATGGCCGCCATGCCCGCCTACTGCCGCCACCAGGGCTTCAGCCCCAAGCGCTCGATGCTGCTGGTGTGGGAGAACGGGTCGCCGAGCCTGGTGTTCGAGATTCAGAAGGGCGAGTCGCCCGAGATTCCCGTGCAGTTCTGAACTGTCTTTCTCCCTCCCCCTCTGGGGGAGGGCAGGGGTGGGGGCTCTGCGAGCCCGCGCCCCCTTTGAAGATGCCCCCACCCAACCCTCCCCCAGCGGGGGAGGGAGAGGAACGACCATGCCTGCACTGTCCATTCGCCACCAGCTCTTCATCGACGGCCGTTTCGTCGACGCCGAATCCGGCGAGACCCTCGCCACGCTGAACCCGCACGACAACACGCCCATCGCCCACGTCGCGCTGGCCGGCAGGGCCGACGTCGACAAGGCTGTCGCCGCGGCGAAGCGCGCTTTCCCCAGATGGAGCCGCATGGCCGCCGCCGACCGCGGCCGCATCCTGCTGAAGCTCGCCGATCTCATCGAGGCCAACGGCGAAGAACTCGCGCGCCTCGAATCGCTCGACACCGGCCACCCGATCCGCGATTCGCGACGGCTCGATGTGCCGCGCACGGCGGCGTGCTTCCGCTACTTCGGCGGCATGGCCGACAAGTTCCAGGGCGAGACCATTCCGGTCGAAGAGGGCTTTCTCAACTACACGCTGCGCGAGCCCGTCGGCATCGTCGGCCAGGTGGTGCCGTGGAACTTCCCGCTGATGTTCACCAGCTGGAAGATGGCACCCGCGCTCGCGGCCGGCAATTGCATCGTGATGAAGCCGGCGGAGATCACGCCGCTCAGTTCGCTGCGCATCGCCGAGCTGATGGCCGAGGCCGGCCTGCCGCCCGGCGTGGTCAACATGCTGCCGGGGCTGGGCAGCGTGGCGGGCCAGTACATCGCCGAGCATCCGGAGATCGCCAAGATCGCCTTCACCGGCAGCACCGCCACGGGCCGGCGCATCGTGCAGGCCAGCGCGGGCAACCTGAAGAAGGTGCAGCTCGAACTCGGCGGCAAGGGGCCGAACATCGTCTTCGAAGATGCGAACCTGCAGGCCGCCATCAACGGCAGCGCGTGGGCCATCTTCCATAACCAGGGGCAGGCCTGCATCGCGGGCTCGCGGCTGATGCTGCACGAGAAGATCGCCGATGCGTTCCTCGAGCAGTTCATTCCGCTTGCGAAGTCGATCCGCCTCGGCAACCCGCTCGACGAGGCAACGGAGATGGGCCCGCTCACCAGCGCGCAGCATCGCGAACGCGTGCTGAGCTATGTGGAAGTGGCGCAGGGCGAAGGCGGCGAACTGCTCGCGGGGGGCAAGTCGCCCGGCGGGGATCTGGCCAAGGGCTGCTACGTCGAGCCGACCGTGATGCGTGCGAAGTCGTACAAGGACCGCGTCGCGCAGGAAGAGGTGTTCGGCCCCTTCGTCACCGTGCTCACCTTCAAGAGCGACGAAGAAGCGATGCAGATCGCCAACGGCACTGACTACGGCCTCGGCAGCGGCCTGTGGACCAACAACCTGCAGCGCGCCCACAAGGTCGCGCGCGACCTGCACGCCGGCATGGTCTGGATCAACAGCTACAAGCGCGTGAACCCCGGCTCGCCTTTCGGCGGCGTCGGCCAGAGCGGCTACGGCCGCGAGATGGGGTTCGATGCGATGCGCGAATACACGCAGGTCAAGAGCGTGTGGGTGAACGTCGACGCGCAGATACCGCCGCACTTCGCGCGCTGACCCCTGATCGGGCGGCATCAAAAACACAAGAGACGGAGACAACCATGACATTCAATCGCAGACAGTTCACGCAGGCCACGGCCGCGCTGGTGGCCTCGGGCGCGACGCCGCTGGTGTTCGCGGCCGACACGCTGAAGATCGGCTACGTGTCGCCGCAGACCGGCCCGCTCGCGCCCTTCGGCGAGGCCGACAAATGGGTCATCGACCAGATGAAGACCGCCTTCAAGGACGGCATCAGCGTCGGCGGCAAGAAGTACGCGGTGCAGATCGTGCTGAAGGACAGCCAGTCGAATCCCAACCGCGCGGGCGAGGTGGCGAACGACCTGATCCTGAAGGACAAGGTTGCGCTGGTGCTCACCGCCGGCACGCCCGAAACCGCCAACCCCGTGAGTGATGCGTGCGAACTCAACGAGGTGCCCTGCATCTCCAGCGTGGTGCCGTGGCAGCCCTGGTTCTTCGGCCGCAAGGGCGACCCGGCGAAGGGCTTCAACTGGACGTACCACATGTTCTGGGGGCTCGAAGACGTCATCGCCAACTTCACCAACGGCTGGAAGACGCTTGCCACCAACAAGAAGGTGGGCGGCCTGTTTCCGAACGACGGCGACGGCAACGCCTGGGGCGACAAGGAACTGGGCTTCCCCAAGCCGCTCGCGCAGATGGGTTTCACGCTCACCGACCCCGGCCGCTTCCAGAACGGCACGCAGGACTTCAGCGCGCAGATCGCGGCCTTCAAGAAAGAGGGCGTCGAGATCGTCACGGGCGTGGTGATTCCGCCCGACGCCAAGACCTTTCTCACGCAGGCGCGGCAGCAGGGCTTCAAGCCGAAGATCATCACGCTCGGCAAGGCGCTGCTGTTCCCCGGTGCGATCGAGGCGCTGGGTGAGCTTGGCGATGGCCTCTCGACCGAGGTGTGGTGGAGCCCTTCACATCCCTTCACCTCTAGCCTCACACAGCAGAGCGCGAAGGCGCTGGCCGATGCTTATGAAGCCGGTGCGAAAAAGCAGTGGACGCAGCCCATCGGCTTCGCGCATGCACTCTTCGAGGTGGCTGCCAACGCACTCGGGCGCGCCAAGTCGCTGAAGGCTTCGGACGTGCGCGACGCCGTGGCATCGACGTCGATCAACTCGGTGGTCGGCCCGGTGAAGTGGGGCGGGCAGGGGCCGTTCAAGAACGTCAGCAAGACGCCGCTGGTGCTCGGCCAGTGGGGCAAGGGGAAGAAGTACAAGGTGGAGCTGACCATCGTGAACAACGAGGCGGCAACGAACATTCCAACCGGCGGCAAGCTGCGGCTGCTCTGACATGACGCTGCTGGCACTGCATGCCGTGAGCAAGTCTTACGGCGCGCTCAAGGTCACGGACGACATCACGCTGTCGGTGACCGAAGGCGAGACGCTGGGCATCCTCGGGCCCAATGGCGCGGGGAAGACCACGCTGTTCAACCTGATCTCGGGCGACGTGCGCGTCGATGCGGGGCGCGTCGAATACGCGGGCCGCGA
Organism: Variovorax nivicola; assembly: GCF_051216475.1. Classification (NCBI taxonomy): domain Bacteria; kingdom Pseudomonadati; phylum Pseudomonadota; class Betaproteobacteria; order Burkholderiales; family Comamonadaceae; genus Variovorax; species Variovorax nivicola. The sequence goes on from NZ_JBPJZK010000002.1 coordinate 196,587, forward strand.
CGTGACGCGGCTCAAGCCGCACCAGCGCTGCCACGCGGGCATCGGGCGCAGCTACCAGGTGCCGCAGCCTTTCGGAAACATGAGTGTGTTCGAGAACCTCGTGACCGCCGCCTGCTTCGGCGGGCAGCAGACCGAGCGCGAGGCCTGGCAGACGGCGCACGAGGTGCTGGAGCAGACGGGGCTGATGGCGCATGCGAACAAGCCCGCGGGCGGGCTGACCCTGCTCGACCGCAAGCGGCTGGAGCTGGCGCGCGCACTGGCGACGCGGCCGCAGTTGCTGCTGCTCGACGAGATCGCGGGCGGGCTGACGGAGCCCGAAGCGGCGGTGCTGGTCGGCGAGCTCAAGCGCATCAAGGCGCGTGGCGTGACGATGATCTGGATCGAGCACGTGGTGCATGCGCTGCTGTCGCTGGCGGACCGGTTGTTCGTCATCAACTTCGGGCAGAAGCTGGCGGAGGGGGCGCCGCGCGTGGTGATGAACGACCCGGAGGTGCGGCGGGTGTACATGGGGATGGAGGCATGAGCGCGCTGCTCTCCACCCACGCCCTCAAGGCCTTCTACGGCGACGCCCAGGCCTTGTTCGGCATCGACTTCTCGCTGAGCCGGGGCGAACTCGTTGCCATCATCGGGGCCAACGGCGCGGGCAAGTCGACCTTCCTCAAGAGCCTCACGGGCCTCGTGCGTGCGCCGCGTGAAGCGATCAGCTTCAAGGGTGAGCCCATCGGTGGGCTGCCTCCCGGTGACATCGTGCGCCGCGGCCTCGCCATGGTTCCCGAAGGCCGTCGCCTGTTTCCCAGCCTCAGCGTCGAGGAGAACCTGCTCATGGGCGCCACCGCTGCGCGCAAGGGGCCGTGGAACCTTCAGCGCCTGTACGCGCTGTTTCCCATCCTCGCCGAGAAGCGGCACCAGCCGGGCACCTCGCTGTCGGGCGGTCAGCAGCAGATGGTCGCGCTCGGCCGCGCGCTCATGAGCAACCCCGAGCTGCTGCTGTGTGACGAGCTGTCTCTCGGCCTCGCGCCCATCGTCATCCGAGAGATCTATGCCGCCATGCCGACGATCACCGGCGAGGGCATGACCGTGGTCATTGTCGAGCAGGACGTGACCATGGCGCGGCAGGTCTCGCAGCGCATCTACTGCTTCCAGGAAGGCCGCGTGTCGCTCGAAGGCAATTCCGCCGACCTCACGCGCGAGCAGATCTCGCAGGCCTACTTCGGCATCGAGGCTACTCATGCTTGAAACCCTCGTTCAAGGCGTTCTGCTCGGTGGCCTCTACACGCTGTTTGCGCTGGGCCAGTCGCTGATGTTCGGCGTGATGCGGCTGACCAACACGGCGCAGGGCGACTTCATCATCCTCGGCGCGTTCGCGGTCATCGCGGGCGTGTCGCTCACGGGCGATGCCATGTCCTGGCTCGTGGCGCTCGCGGTGCTGCCGGTGGCCTTCGGCTTCGGCTATGCGCTGCAGCGCTACGTGCTCAACGGCACGCTCGGCAAGGACCCGCTGCCTTCGCTGGTGGTCACCTTCGGCCTGTCGATCGTCATTCAAAACCTGCTGCTCGAACTGTTCTCGGCCGATCCGCGCGCCATCGAGACCGGCGGGCTCAACACGCAGGGCATTGCGCTGGGCGATGCGATGTCGCTCGGCGTGCTGCCGCTCATCGTGCTGGCCATCGCGGTCGTTGCAACGGGCGCGCTGCAGTGGCTCTTTGCGCGCACGGCGTTGGGCCGGTCGTTTCGCGCGGTGTCCGACGACCGCGAGATCGCCGAGCTCATGGGGCTGAACGCGAAGAAGGTCTACGCGCTTGCCACGGCCATCGCATTCGTGCTGATCGCCATTGCGGGCGCGCTGCAGGGCATGCGAACGACCGTGTCGCCTTCCGACGGGCCGCTGCTGCTGCTCTTCGCGTTCGAGGCCGTGATCATCGGCGGCATGGGGTCCTTCTGGGGCACGCTGGCCGGCGCGATGATTCTCGGCATCACGCAGCAGATCGGCTTCAGGCTCGATCCGGGCTGGGGCATCTGGTTCGGGCACATCGTGTTCCTCGTCGTGCTGGTGCTGCGGCCGCAGGGGCTCTTTCCGAAGACGCGTGGATAAAGCGGATGACAAACATGCCTCCCCCTCTCATCGCCGTCGAACGCGCCACCGCCGCGAGCCGTGCCGCGCTCTTCGTCGGCGTCGCCCTCGTGCTCGTTGCCGCCAGCCTCCCGTGGTGGGGCGAGTCGAGCTGGATGCGCGAGTTCGTCGAGATCGCCTGCTACTTCATCTTCGCGATGATGTGGAACCTGCTTGCCGGCTATGGCGGCATGGTGAGCATCGGGCAGCAGGCCTTCTTCGGCTTTGGCGGATACGTGATGCTGATGCTCGGCAACTTCGCGGGCATCAACCCTTTCATCGCGATACCGCTGGGCGCGCTGGCGGCGGGGCTCATCGCCATACCCGTTTCCTTTGTCGCGTTTCGTTTGTCGGGCGGCTACTTCGCCATCGGCACCTGGGTCATCGCGGAGGTGTTTCGACTCAGCTTTGCGAACGTGTCGGCGGTGGGCGGCGGCTCGGGCACCACGCTGACCGCGCTGCGCGGCATCGAGAAGGCCACGCGCGAAAGCACCACCTACTGGATGGCGCTGGCCTGTGTGGTCGCGGCCATCGCGCTGGTGTACCTGTTCCTGCGCAGCAAGCGCGGCCTGGCGCTGCTGGCGATACGAGACAACGAAGTGGCGGCCGAGTCGCAAGGCATTCCGGTCGCGCGCATGAAGCTGGCGGTGTACGTGGTTGCGGCCTTCGGCGCGGGGCTCGCGGGTGCGCTGTATTTCGTGGGCAACTTGCGCATCAGCCCCGATGCGGCCTTCAGCGTCAACTGGACGGCTTTCGCCATCTTCATGGTGGTCATCGGCGGTATCGGGCGCATCGAGGGGCCGCTGGTGGGCGCGCTCATCTTCTGGGCGCTCAACAAGTTCCTGAGCGACTACGGCACCTGGTACCTGCTGGGCCTGGGGTTGCTGGCGATCCTCGTCACGCTGTTCTTCAAGCAGGGGTTGTGGGGTTATGCGCAGCAGCGTTGGGGCTGGTCGCTTTTTCCGACGCAGCGGCGGTTGCTAGGGGCTTCATCGCGAAGGTGAAGTGCTGTCGCGTCCGATGCGGAAAAGGCCCTGCGCAAACCTCCTTCTGACTTGCGCAATACAGCATGATCCTGTAACGTTTGAAACAAAGTGGTGACATTTCACCACTTCTTTTCATCGCTCTGGAGCCTCCCTTGACGATCACCAAACGCCGCTTGCTCGAAGGCGGCGCTGCAGCCGTTGCCACTTCGTTGTTCGCACCGGGTTCCTGGGCCCAGCAGCGCCCGGCAGCCGGTGCCGACGCCTGGCCGACCAAGCCCGTCCACATCCTCGTGGGCTTTCCCGCTGGCGCATCGCCCGACCTCGCGACTCGCGCCATTGCAGAACCTCTTTCGAAGATCCTGCGCCAGCCGGTGGTCGTCGAGAACAAGCCCGGCGCCAGCGGCAACACCGTGGCCGATCTGGTGGCCAAGGCCACTGACGACCACACCATCGGTGCGTTGATCAACGGCAACCTCACCATTGCCAAGCTGCTCAACCCGGCGCTGCCTTTCGACCCCGAGAAAGACTTCGCGCCCGTCGGCCTCATCGGCACCGCGCCGCTGGTGCTGGCGGTCTCGGGCAGCGCCACGGGCAAGACCGCGGCCGACCAACTGCTGTGGGTGCGCAACCTCGGCAGTAGCGGCAAGTACGGCACGCCGGGCGTGGGCACGGTGGGCCACCTGGGCATGGAACTCATCAAGAGCCGCGCGGCCATCACCGCGCAGCACAAGCCCTACACGGGCAACCCGCAGGTCATTGCGGGTCTGCTCGCCAACGAGATCCAGTTGGCGCTGCTGCCGCCCGGCCTCGCGTTGCCGCACATCAAGTCGGGAAAGATCAAGGCCATTGGCGTGACCTCGCCCGAACGCAGCCCATTGGCCAGCGAGCTGCCCACCATTCGCGACGCGGACGTGCGCGGCGCTGATCTCGAAATCTGGACCGCGCTGGCCGCACCCGCCGGCATGAAGCCCGCGGCCGTCGTCAAGCTCAACGCCGCGCTGGTCGAAGTGATCAGCTCGCCCGAGGTGAGCGAGGCGTTGCTGAAGACGGGCTGGCAGGCACAGCCCGGCTCACCCGACACGCTGGCCAAGCGCATGCGCGCCGACACCACGCGCCTGGGCGGCGTGATCATCATGAAGGGCATCCACTCGGAGAGTTGACCGAGGGAGCCCCGGCTCTCTTTACGTCTTCGACGCGACGCGCTTGAACAGCGCCTGGTCGAAGCGGATCGTGATGACCTCCGTGTCGTCCGGCTTGCCGGGAACCCGGCCGTCTTCCGTCGGAAAGTTGGTGTCGATCGCAACGGCCAGCGTGTTGTCGTCCACCACCTCGACGCTCTCGACCGAATCGAAGGGCATGCTGAACTTGCCGGCCACCACGCCGGCCAGCGGGCCGCCGATGTCCGTAGGGTCGGAGATGTTCAGCAGGTCGACCAGCAGCGTCTTCTTCAGCACGCCGTCGGCGTCTTTCACGTCGAGGTCGACCATGTACAGGCGCTTGACCACGGCCTTGGAGCCGAACAGGCTGTCGCGCTCGATCAGCACGAACTTGTTGCCGCCGACGTTGGTCATGTCGCCGATCACGATCTGGTTGTCCTTGGCGGGACCATCCTTCTTGTAGACCGGGTTCTTGCCGGTGTAGAGCATCGAGGCGGGATCGAACTCGAAGAAGTTCAGATAGCGCTCGTCGTCTGCCACGGGCCGCAGCGAGGCCAGCGAAGGCGCCGCTTCGGGCACCGCGTAGAGGCGGCTGCTGTCGCCGTTGAAGGCCAGGCTCTCGAAGCCGCGGCTCGAGAGCGAGGTCACGGTGGCGCCGTCGTTCATCACCAGCGGGTTGGAGGGGCTGCGCAGGAACGGGTGGGGCACCGGGTCGCCCATCAGCGTGCCGTTCTTGTCGAAGTGCAGGATGTAGGGGCCGAACTCCTCGCCCACGAAGTAGGTGCCGTCTTTCGCGCGGGCGATCGACTCGACGTCGAGATCGAAGCCCGTCAGCAGCCGGCCGCTGACGATGCGCGAATCCACGGGCGTGCCGCTATCGACGAGCTTGTTGTCCGTGACTTTCTGGTAGTTGGCGTAGTCGGCGGTGATCTTCAGGTCGACGCCCTTGCCGTCTTTCAGGAAGCCGTTGGCGTCGTTGAAATTGACGTGGCTGTTCACCTTGATGGTGCCGGGAACCGTCGTGCCGTTGGGCACTGTGCGGAAGTCGATGCTGACGTTGTAGAAGCCGACCACGAAATCGCCCGAGTTGCCCTTGCTGCCGTAGCCGTTGTCGGGCATGGCGGTCCAGGTGCCGTCGTCGTTCTTCAGCAGTGCCGAGAACCCTGGGAGCGGTTGACCATCGACGAAGGGCGGCGTCACGCCGAGCGCGGCGGTGATGAACTGGCCTGTGGTCGGGCCGGGCCAGCGGAATGTATCGGCCAAGGAGGCCCAGCCGGTCAGCTTGTGAGGCAATCCTGCAGTGTTGTCCTGCGGTGGCTGCGGAGCAGGTGCGGGCGCAGGCGCCGGAGCGGGCGTTGCCGCCACCGGAGGTAAGGCGATGCCGCCTCCGTTACCGCCACCGCACGCGGCGAGGGCAGCAGAAGAAACGACTGCCAGCATCAAGTGACGCGGCAAGTTGGACGAGGCGAAGCGAACGGACATGAATGGACCCTCCCATGGTTTTTAGTGCGAAGCGCAATCTAAAAAGCCGGTGTGACGTGTCCATGAATACCCATTCGATCAGAGCATTCGAGAAATCCGATCCGCCGCTTCGCGCAGCGCGGGCAGCATCGTCTCCTGCATTGCCTTCGCACTGGTGCGGTTCGCCTGTCCGCTGATGTTGAGCGCGGCCACCATGCGCCCTTGCCGGTCGACGATGGGTGCGGCCACGGAGATCAGGCCTTCTTCGAGCTCCTGGTTCACCAGGCACCACTGCTGCTTGCGTGCCTGCGCCACCTTGGCCATGAGCGCGTCGATGTCGGTCAACGTGTGCTTCGTGAGCGCCTCGATGTTCGAGGCTTCGAGCCGCGCGCGCACTTCGTCGTCATCGAGGTCCGCCAGCAGCAGCCGGCCCAGTGACGTGCAGTAGGCCGGCAGGCGGGAGCCCACACCCAGATTGATGTGCATGATTTTCTTCGTCGGCACGCGCAGCACGTAGACGATGTCCGTCGCATCGAGCACGGCGGCAGAGCACGACTCCTGCACCTGCTGCACCAGCGCTTCCATCACCGGCTCCGCGCGGTTCCAGATCGGCATGGACGAGAGATACGCAAACCCCAGGTCGAGGATGCGCGGCGTGAGCGTGAAGAGCTTGCCGTCGGTCACCACATAGCCGAGCGTCTGCAGCGTGAGCAGGATGCGCCGTGCTCCCGCGCGCGTCAGCCCGCTGCCGGCGGCCACCTCGCTGAGTGTCTGGTGCGGTGCATTGGCGCTGAACGAACGGATCACCTGCAGCCCCCGCGCAAAAGACTGCACGTAGCTGTCGCCGGGCGCGGGTGTATCGGGTTGTGTGGGGCGGGTTGCCATGGTGCGCGATCCTCTCTAAAATTCATTATACGAACAAATGTTCTTTAGACGAACAAATCGGCGGTTCGCAGAATCAGTCGGCGTGTTCAGGCGGTTCGTTTCTTCGCCTTCCTCGCTTTCTTTTTTCTTCACTCCCGGAGACAGGCTTCATGATCAACAAGATCGCGCGCTCGGTCGCCGATGCCCTGGCAGGCATCCCAGACGGCGCCACGGTTCTCATCGGCGGTTTCGGCACCGCCGGCATTCCCAACGAACTCATCGAGGGCCTCGTCGAGCAGGGCGCCAAGGACCTCACCGTCGTCAACAACAACGCCGGCAACGGCGAGACCGGCCTCGCGGCGCTGCTCAAGGCCGGCCGCGTGCGCAAGATCATCTGCAGCTTCCCGCGCCAGGCCGACAGCCAGGTGTTCGACGGGCTCTACCGCAGCGGCAAACTCGAGCTTGAGCTCGTGCCCCAGGGCAACCTGGCCGAGCGCATCCGTGCCGCGGGCGCCGGCATCGGCGCCTTCTTCTGCCCCACCGGCTACGGCACGCAGCTCGCGGGCAACCGCGAGACCCGCGAGATCGACGGCAAGCAGTACGTGCTCGAGTACCCCATCCACGGCGACGTGGCGCTCATCAAGGCCGAGCGCGGCGACCGCTGGGGCAACCTGGTCTACCGCAAGGCCGCACGCAACTTCGGTCCGGTGATGGCCATGGCCTCGAAGAAGACCATCGCCACAGTGCACGACATCGCCGAACTCGGCACCCTCGACCCCGAGACCATCGTCACCCCGGGCATCTTCGTGCACCAGGTGGTGCGCATCGAACGCGTCGCCACGCAGGCCGGCGGCTTCAAGAAGGCAGCATGACCATGACCACCACGTACACACGTCGCACCAAGGACCAGCTCGCCGCCCGCGTGGCGCAGGACATCTTCGACGGCGCCGTCGTCAACCTCGGCATCGGCCAGCCCACGCTGGTGGCCAACCACCTGCCCAAGGGCCGCGAGGTCATCCTGCAGAGCGAGAACGGCATCCTCGGCATGGGCCCCGCGCCCGAGGCCGGCGAAGAAGACTACGACCTCATCAACGCCGGCAAGCAGCCCGTCACGCTGCTGCCGGGCGGCTCGTTCTTCCACCACTCCGACAGCTTCGCGATGATGCGCGGCGGCCACCTCGACATCTGCGTGCTCGGCGCGTTCCAGGTGTCTGCCACGGGCGACCTCGCCAACTGGCACACCGGCGAGAAAGACGCCATTCCCGCAGTCGGCGGCGCAATGGACCTCGCCATCGGTGCCAAGCAGACGTGGGTCATGATGGATCTGCTGACCAAGCAGGGCGTGAGCAAGCTGGTGAAGGAATGCACCTATCCGCTGACCGGCATCGCCTGCGTCAAGCGCGTGTACTCCGACCTCGCCACGCTCGAATGCACGCCGCAGGGCCTGAAGCTGGTCGACCTCGTCGACGGCCTTAGCCGCGAAGAACTCGAAAAGCTCGTCGGACTTCCGATCGCAGCCTGATCCTTTTTCAAGCAATCAAAGAGAGACAGCTCCATGACCAATCAAGCCTTCATCTGCGACGCCGTTCGCACCCCCTTCGGCCGCTACGGCGGTTCGCTCAGCAGCGTGCGCGCCGACGACCTGGGCGCCGTGCCGCTCAAGGCGCTGATGGAACGCAACAAGAATGTCGACTGGCAGGCTGTGAGCGACGTGCTCTACGGCTGCGCCAACCAGGCGGGCGAAGACAACCGCAATGTGGCGCGCATGTCGGCGTTGCTGGCGGGCCTGCCGCTCGAAATCGGCGGCGGCACCATCAATCGGCTGTGCGGCTCGGGCCTTGACGCCGTGGGCACCGCGGCACGCGCCATCCGTGCAGGTGAAGCCGGCCTGATGATCGCCGGCGGCGTTGAAAGCATGAGCCGCGCGCCCTTCGTCATGCCCAAGGCCGAGAGCGCCTTCAGCCGCAACAACGCTGTGTACGACACCACCATCGGCTGGCGCTTCGTCAACAAGCTCATGAAGGCGCAGTACGGCGTCGACTCCATGCCCGAGACGGCTGAGAACGTAGCCACCGACTACAAGATCGAGCGCGAAGCGCAAGACCTGATGGCGCTGAACTCGCAGCTGCGCGCCGTGGCCTCGCAGAAGTCGGGCTTCTTCGACGCCGAGATCGTGCCTGTGAGCGTGCCGCAGAAGAAGGGCGACGCGATCATCGTCAACAAGGACGAGCATCCGCGCGAGACCAGCCTCGAATCGCTCGCCAAGCTCAAGGGCGTTGTGCGCCCTGACGGCACCGTGACGGCCGGCAATGCCAGCGGCGTGAACGACGGCGCCTGCGCACTGCTGCTGGCCGACGAAGCCAGCGCAGCGAAGCACGGTCTGACGCCGCGCGCCCGCGTGGTCGGCATGGCCACCGCCGGTGTCGCGCCGCGCATCATGGGCATCGGCCCCGCGCCCGCCACGCAAAAGGTGCTGGCGCTCACCGGCCTCACCATCGACCAGATCGACGTCATCGAACTCAACGAAGCCTTCGCCGCCCAGGGCCTTGCCGTGCTGCGCCTGCTGGGCCTGAAGGACGACGACGCTCGCGTCAACATCAACGGCGGCGCCATCGCGCTGGGCCACCCGCTCGGCGCCAGCGGCGCGCGTCTGGCCACCACCGCCGTCAACCAGCTGCACAAGGGCGGCGGCCGCTACGCGCTGTGCACTATGTGCATCGGCGTGGGGCAGGGCATTGCGGTGATTCTCGAACGCGTCTGATCGCGCCGCGAACACACGACGACAAAAAGATAACCAGAGAAGCAAGAAGACAAGGCCATCGGAAGCCGCAGATATAGCGGCCCGATGGCATTTTTTTAACCCAAGAGGACAGAGAGAAAAGGATCAGAGGATGAAGAACCACACGTCGAAGACAACGCGCCGCAGCGCCGGCCTGGCTGCGCTTGCGCTGGCAACTGCAGCCCTGCTGCCTGCAACGGCACCGGCACAGCAGGCCTTTCCCAGCAAGCCCGTGCGCATCATCACGCCGTTCCCCGTGGGCGGCGGCCCCGACGGCGTGGCGCGCCTGGTGGCCGACAAGCTCTCGCGCGCCTGGGGCCAGCCCGTGGTGGTCGAGAACCGCCCGGGCGGCAACGGCTTCATCGCCATCGACGCCTTCAAGCGCGGCGCCAAGGACGGCCACGACATCATCGTGCTCGACAACGTGCACCTGGCCGCGTATCCCGCGCTGTTCAAGAAGCTGCCGTACGACTCGGCCAAGGACTTCGACGCGCTGCTGCCGCTGTTCAAGACGTATTTCTTCTTCACCGTTGCCACCAACAGCAAGTACAAGACTGTGGGCGACATGATCGCCGACGCCAAGGCCAACCCCGGCAAGCTCGACTACGGTTCGTGGTCGGTCGGCAACCCGGTGCACCTGGGCTCCGAGCTCTTCGAGTCGGCCACTGGCACGCAGATGGAACACGTGATCTACAAGGAGACCACGCAGCTCTACACGTCCGTGGCAACGGGCGAGCTGGCCTTTGCACTGGGCAGCAGCGCCACGGCCGGCCCGCTGCAGCGCGCGAACAAGCTGCGCTTCCTGGCGGCTGCCGCGCCGCAACGCGTGGCAGCCTTCCCCGACGTGCCGACGGTGTCCGAGTCAGGTGGTCCGAAGGGCTTCGAAGTGATCGGGTGGAATGCGATTGCGGTGCCGAAGGGCCTGCCCGCATCGGTCACCGAGAAGATCAAGCGCGACATCGAGAAGGGCCTGGCCGAGCCCGATGTGCTGGAGAAGTTCAAGAGCTTCGGCTATGAGCCCTTCCCGACCACGCGCCCGCAGTTTGATGAGTTCGTGGCGAGCGAGACGAAGCGGTTCACCGACGTGATCCGCAAGGCGAGCGTTTCGCTGGATTGATCGGGTTGCGCAGGCAGCCTGCGCCGATCTGACCGCCATGCGGTCCCCCGCGAAAGCGCCGGGGCCGCTTTTGTTTGCGGCATCACTCGGCAACGCCTTGCCGACCGAGTGCCTGAATGTGACCCAGAAACGCCCGAAGCTGGGAGGGCCGCACCGGCTTCACGATGACCGGCAGCCCCGCCGCGCGCGCCGCATCCAGATAGTCGCCTCCCACATCGCCGGTGACGATCAACGCGGGCAGTTCGGCCTCGTTCAGTGCTGACCGCAGATCCTCGATGGCCTGGATGCCGCTCACTTGCGGCCCCAGTCGCAAGTCCACCACCAGCGCGTGGGGCCTGAAGCCGGCGTGGAGCACGTCCAGTGCACCCCCGACATCGCTTGCGGATCGGACGTCCATTCCCCATGAAGCGAGCAGCCCGTCAAGCGCCTGCAACGAGCTCGGGTCATCGTCGACCACCAGTATTCGCACCGCCAATGGGGTGGCCGATGACGATGCGGCGGGTCGCTCGACATCCTCCCTCTGTTCGCTCATGGCGGCATCGGCCAAGGGGAGATGAAGTTCGAACACGCTGCCTTGCCCCTGTACCGAGCGGGCAGTCACCTGAAGGTCCAGCAGTTCGCTCAGCCGCTTGACGGTGGCCAGCCCCAGGCCGTAGCCCAGCCGCCGGTCGCGCGCCGGATTGTCGACCTGGTAGAACTCCTCGAAAACGTGCGGCAGATGCTCGGAAGAAATGCCGATGCCCGTGTCCTCGATGGTCAGCTTCAACCGGTCGCCGTCGATTTTTTGGCTGCTGATGCGCACCTGTCCCTCGCGCGTGTAGCGGATGGCATTCGCCAGCAGGTTGGTGACCACCCTGGCCAGCAAGGCCCGGTCGCTGCGCACGGCCACATGGCCGGCGGAGATTTCGAAGCACAGCCCCTTCGCGACGGCCACCGCCTGGTGCGGCCGGCAGCAGTCGGCCAGCAGTTCGTCGATGGCGAAGGTCGACCACTGCGGGCTGAGCGAGCCGGCGTCGGCGCGCGTGATGTCGAGCAGGTCGTCCACCACGTCGGTCATGCCGTCGGCGCAGGCCACCAACTGCTCCGACATCTCCTTCACGCGGCGCTCGGTGCTGACGGTGTGCACAGTCTGCGCCAGCAATGCCATCGCATTGAGCGGTTGCCGAAGATCGTGGTTGGCCGAGGCGAAGAAGCGCATGCGCGCGGCCACGGCCTCTTCGGCTGTTCGCCGGGCCGAGCTGCTGCGCTCGTTTTCGGCACTCAGCGCAATCACCAGTTCGGCATTGCGCCGGCGCTGCGCCTGGATCTCGTGAAGCGCTGAGGACAGCTCCCTGGCGCTGAGCAACGTGTAGACGCCGATGAGCGACACGATCGACGCCATGGCCACGTGATAGCTGCCGCCGAACCAGATGTCGCGCAATACCAGCGGCCCGAGAATGAGCACCACATAGACAGTGGCCGCTCGGCCCATCGTGGAGAGCCGGATCGCTCCGCCCAGCGAGACCGTGACCATGGTGATGTGAAGAATGGCCTCGGCCTGCGCCGGCCCGTCGCTTTGCAGCAGCACGCACAGCACACCGAACGAGAAGGCCATGAGCTGGTTGGTGGCCATGATGGGAAGCACCATCGCCGGCAGGTTCGCGCGAAGCCCCGGCCGCAACGCCCAAGCCAGCCAAATGCCCATGCGCGCGGCGACGATGACGCAGTAGACGGCGAACCATGCCTTCACGCGCTGGCCGTCCACGCCGTCCTTGTATTCGAGGTAGCACAGAAACCCCGCGGCGGCGGCCAGGATCCACGCCCAGGGCGTGGAGCGGATCATCTGCTCCAGTTGCTGGAACTGAAGATCCGAGAAGGACAGGCGCGAGGCGATGAAGCCGCGTGCGCGCGGCGCTTGCGCGGGAGAAAAAGAGTCGGAAGTGGAGGGCTCCAGCCTCATCGCAAATCCAGCATCAGCCCCGCGCGCCGCGCCTGCACCAGCAGGTGGGTGCGGTTGCGCGCGTCCATGGTGTCGAGCAGGGCCGTGATGTGGAGCTTGACCGTGCGTTCCGCGATGTTCAGCTCGGCGGCGATCTGTTTGTTCTGTCGGCCTTGGGCGACCAGCAGCAGCACTTCGAGCTGCCGCGGCGTCAGGTTGGAAGCAGGCAGGCCGGCGCGCGGCTGCAGCACATCGAAAGCCTCGCCGCCCGCCGCCACTTCGTCCAGCGCGGCGGCGATGCGCGCCACCGACTGCGACTTTCCGATGAAGCCGGCCGCGCCTGCGGCACGTGCGCGCGCGGCGAGTGCCGGTTCTTCGTCGCCCGAGATCATCAGGCGGGACACGAGGGGGTGCCGGGCGCCGAACAGGCGCAGCCCTTCGAGGCCGTCTTCGCCGCCCAGGCGGTAGTCGATCAGCACGATGTCAGGCGGGCACTGCGAGGCGCGTTCCACGCCCTGCCCCAGCGACAGGGCGGTCTCCACCTCGAAGTCGGGCCGCGCGTGCGTCAGTGCATGCGCAAAGCCGACACCGAACAGCGGGTGATCGTCGACAAGCAGGAGTTTCATGGTGCCGTGATCCTCGGCGCGAGCCCGGCAGGCCGCGCCATCTCCTCGTAGGGCGCCATTGTCCACACCGGTGGGTGTGGCGCGAGCCCGCGCCTCAGTTCTCAGTTGCAACGACCGGCGGCGCGCAGCAGCGCGTTGCAGGCAGGAGCGGGTGCTGGTGCGGTGCCGGTCGCCGGCCTGGCATTGGAACGACGCGCGGACGCGGGCGCATCGCTCTGGCGCATCTCCTGGCAGATGGCGTCGCTGACCACCCGGCCCACCACCGACACCGACCCTTCCACGTAGCAGTTGTACGTGCGGCCGCCGTCGGTCTTGGCCAGGAAGGTCGTTTGCACGCCGCTGTCGGCCCGGTTCGAGATGGTGAACGCAGAGGGCGGCAGGCCCAACGCACGCGAGGTGTTGGTGACGATGGCGTCGTCGGTCACGGCATGCGATGCGCACCCGCCCGCGAGGACGGTGGCAGCGAGAAGCGCGAAGAAGAGGGAGGTGGGTGAAGGTGTCATGCAACGCCGGGAAGTTCAGGGATGCGAGCGAACCCGCACTGGAACCCCCAGCCTAGCCAAACACCGCACTGCGGGAAACAGCACCATCGGGCAGGTGCCCGATGGTGCTATGGCCCGCGCCGAACCTCCTTCCTACGATCCGACCCTCTTGAACGAGCACAGAAGGCGCCGGGCCCCGGTGTCAGCGAACGAGGAATGGCAGTTATGACGAAGAAGAGCGCCTGCAGGCGATGGATGGCTTGTGTGTGGAGCCTGGCCCTGTTGACGGCCTGTGGGGGCGGCGGCGGCGGCGGGGCCGGTGGCGGCTTGCTTCCACCCATCGGCTTTCCGCCACCCGTTGCGGTGACGCATCGGATGGACGTGAGCATCACCGGCGCCGGTCGTGTCGCGTCGCAGCCTGCGGGCATCGACTGCGCCGACAGCTGCGGCGCGGACTTCGCATCGGGCACGCAGGTCACGCTCACGGCCACGCCGGGGGCGGGGCAGGTGCTCGGCAGTTGGGGCGGCGCGTGCAGCAGCAATGCCGGCACCTGCACCGTGCGCGTGGACGCCGCGCTCACCGTCACGGCCGCGTTCGTCGCCGCACCGCCGGTGGTCGGCTGGGGCGATGCGGTCACGCTGTCCGCCGCCGGAGCCAGCTTGCCGAAGGTGGCGGTCGATGCGCAAGGGCGCGCGCTGGTCGTGTGGCGTCAACTCGAGGTCAATTCGCTGACGGACAGGCTGTGGGGCAGCCTCTACCAACCCGGCGGCGGCTGGAGCACGCCGCAGCGCCTCGAGGCCAACAGCGGTGCGGTGCGCGACGTCCGTGTCGCCATCGACAAGCCGAGCGGCCGTGCCGTCGTGGTGTGGACGCAGTTGAGCTCGGTAACGGGCTATGACCTGTGGGCGCTGCAAGTCGACCCATCGACCGGCTGGGGCACGCCGGCGCTGCTGGAAACCGGCAGCGGCACGGTCGGCTTCGCGAGCGCGGGCATCGACGCCAACGGCAATGCCGTCGCCGTGTGGTCGCAGATCGGTCCTGCCACCCGCTTCAGTATCTATGCCAATCGCTACACGCCGGCGGGTGGCTGGGGCACGGCCGCGCTGATCGAGACCGACGAGGTCGTGGGCACCGTGGACGGCGACCCCGCGGTCGTGGTGGCGGGCTCGGGCGAATCGCTGGCCGTGTGGAAGCGCTCCACCGGCAGCAGCGCCTCGCTCTGGACCAATCGCGCCGATGCGGGCGGCACCTGGGCCGCGGCGGCTGAACTCGTGCCCGACGCCGGCACCGCGCAGTCGATCGGCGCGCACGATCTGGCGATCGATGCCGGCGGCAATGCGCTGCTGGCCTGGGGCCAGGTCGACCTGCCCGGCGGCGGCAACCAATGGGAGAGTGCCGTGTGGTTCAAGCGGTTCTCGGGAGGCGCCTGGCAGGGCGGCACCGCACGCGTGGGCGCGCCGTTCATGTCGACGCAGGCCTTGCTGAGCACACCCGTGCTGCGCATGAACGCGGCCGGTGCGGCCGTGGTGAGCTGGGGGCGGCTGGACAACGCGCTCATGGCCGCAACGGCGGCGCCGGGCGCGGCATTCGGTGCGGACACCGTGGTCCGGCCGGCAGCTTCACAGGCGCTGACGAGCCTGCCCGCGCTGGGCGTGGATGACGCGACGAATGCGCTGGCAGCGTGGACCCAGGCCAACGGCGCGGGGACCGGCGACCTCTATGCAGCCCGCCACACGCTGGCCGGAGCTTGGGGCGCGCAGGCGCTGCAGGAAAGCAGCGATGAAGCGGCCCAGACGCCCGACATCGGCATGAACGAACTGGGGAACGCGGTCCTGGCCTGGCAACAGTTTGACCCGGCTGCGGGAACGCGCATCTACATCCGCCAGTACGGTTCTGGCAGATAGGCCTCGCGCTGCTGTGTGCAGTCGCGGGCCGGGGCGGCGGCTAAGCCCGCCGCCGCGCGGCCACGTGGAGCGTGCGCACGCGCGTCTCGTCGGGCGGCTGCGCAGGCGTCGATCTTCCCCACCCCTGCGGCAGCTCATGCAGCACGGTTTCCGCATCGAGCGAGCGAATGGCCACCGAGGTATCGGCCGGAATCCGCCCCTGCGCCAGCAACGCCTCGTAGCGCAAGGCGCTCACCCGCAGGAACGACGCGAAGTTGCCGACCTCGCCGCGCGCAGCCACCAGCTCGTCGTAGAGCCGCTCGATGAGTTGCACCACGACCATGCCGTCGCGCTGCGCGATTTCTTCGAGCACCTGCCAGAACAGGTTTTCGAGCCGGATGCTGGTGACGACCCCGTGCAGCCGTACCGAGCGCGTGCGCGCGTCGTAGCTCTGCGGGTCGGCACTGATGAAGACTTCGCACATGGGCCGTCTCCTTGAGGGGGCGTGGGGTGGTTGGGCGACGCACGCACTGTAGCGCCGCCCATCTGCCGAAGCGAGCCGGCGGCTCAGTGCTCGATGCGCGTGCCCAGCACCGCCAGGAACTGCGAGAGCCACGCCGGGTCCGCCGGCCATGCTGGCGCGGTGACCAGGTTGCGGTCGGTCACGGCCTGGTCGACCGGAATGCCCATGTACTCGGCGCCCGCCAGTTCCACCTCGACCTGGCAGGCCGGGTAGGCGGAGACCTTGCGGCCCTTGAGCAGCCCCGTGGCCGCGAGCAACTGCGCGCCGTGGCACACCGCCGCCAGCGGCTTGTCGGTGGCCAGGAAGTGCCGCGCGATCTCGACTACACGGCTGTTCATGCGCAGGTACTCAGGTGCTCGGCCACCGGGAATGACGAGAGCGTCGTAGGCCTCGGGGCGAACGTCGGCGAAGTTGGCGTTCAGCGTGAAGCGGTGGCCCGGCTTCTCGCTGTAGGTCTGCGCGCCCTCGAAGTCGTGGATGGCGGTGTGAATCCAGTCGCCGGCCTTCTTGTCCGGCGCCACGGCATGCACCGTGTGGCCCACGGCGAGCAGGGTCTGGAAGGGCACCATGGTTTCGTAGTCTTCGGCGTAGTCGCCGCAGAGCATCAGGATCTTGCGAGCCATCTCTTGTCTCCTTCGAATGAGGTTGGAATGCGGCTTGGCGCTGGGGTGCCGCCGGCCGTCGCCGCATTATTCGAAGGAGGAGTGCGCAGCGGGTAGCAGCCGGCTGTGACTCCGCTGCACCGGCCTCGGATGAGCGTCGCGCGCACGCCGCGCGCCATCACGGGCGCGTCTGGTTGAGGGCAGGCGCCGATGCGGTTAACAGAAGTTCGCAAAGATTGCAGAGCGCGCCAAAGAGCTGTGCAGCGCCACAGGGTCGTCATTGACCTGCCTTTTCGCCTGAATAGTCTCGCTCAGGGTTTTCCCGCATCTCCGGGGCGACCTCATCCAGACAGTCAGCCAACTCACAGAAAAGGCCGAACCATGAAGACCACCCAACTCGCCCTCGCTGCAGCGCTCACCGTGCTTGCAGTTGCTTCCGCCAACGCGCAGCAACGCACCCGCGAAGCCGTCGAAGCCGAAGCCATTGCCGCCGCCCATGCGCCAGACCAGAACGTCACGCGCGGCTCGCGTGGCGCCGATCCGTTCAAGTCCGTGGCCGATCCTGAAGCCGTCTACAAGCAGGCCGTCGAAACCGCCAGCGCGCCCAACCAGAACGTGACGCGCGGCTCGCGCGGCGCCGATCCGTTCACGTCCAGCCGCGACCCGGCCCAGGTCTATCAGGAAGCCATGGCCACCGCCGCGGCGCCCGACCAGAACGTGACCGGCGGCTCGCGCGTCAACAGCCGGGTCGTCTCGACCATGCAGAACCCCGTGCTGCAGTCGGCACAGGGCAAGTAAGCAAGCTCCGAAAGCGCCGCCGCTACGCACTGCTCCGCGCGCGGCGCACGGGCTCGGCCTGATGCAGATAGCCGGTGAAGGTGTCGGGCGGCGACGAGCCCGTGAGCCGGGTCAGGATGCGGCCGACTTCGCCCCGGTGATAGCCCGCATGGGTCGCCACGTGGGCCAGCATTTCCTCGCGCGACATCCGCCCCGGGTTTCCGTCGGTGAACGTGAACTCGATGCTTTCCGCAAGTTCCTGCGGATTCAGGCGTGCGACGTAGTCGGCGTACCAGCGATCGGTTTCCCTCACTGATTCGGCCAACGTTTGCAGCAGTGGCGGCTCTTGCGCACCAGTAGCGGTGTAGGCATGCGTCATGCGCTGGACATTCGCGACGAAGATGCGGTCGACGATGCAGGCGTGATTGAAGACGCGAAGCGCCGTGCGGTATTCGTCGGGCGGGCCTTGCCTGGCCATGTCAGCCAAACCCGCAAGCAGCCCTTCGTCGGCCCAGGCCTTGTACTGAAACAGCGAAGTCAGAAGCGTCTGCGTACTCATCACAATCTCCCCTTGAACCATGAAATGCACGTTTCGCGTTTCATCGGATGGCCGCCAGCGTGCGGTCCTATTCTTGAGTGGAGCCTCGAACTTGGGTACTCGCATTCCCCCGCCGCGCAGGACCATGCGCAAAGCGCCGCGCCAGCAGCGTTCGCGCGTCACGGTGGACGTGATCGTCGAAGCCGCAACTCGCGTTCTGGCGCGCCGTGGATGGGCGCGGTTCACGACCAACGAGATCGCGGCCGTCGCGGGCGTCAGCGTCGGTTCGCTCTACCAGTACTTTCCGAACAAGCTGGCGATTGCCGAGGCGATCCGGCAGCGCCATCTCGACGAGGTGCTCGTGGCGTTGTCCAGCGCTGGGGATGACAACGAGGCCATTCCGCTCGACCAGCGGGTGGCGCGGTTTGCCGACGGTGTCATTGCCGCCCATTCGGTCGATGAGGCGCTGCACCGGGTTTTGCTCGACGAGGTGCCGCTCGTGGCACGGTCGAGCTATGCGGAGTTCGAGGCGGAATACCAGCGACGCTATCGGGTGCTGATCGCAACGACCGCGAACACGAGCGGTGGCGCCGGTGACGACGAGACGGCAGCGCGCGTGCTCTCATCTGCCGTCGAAGGGGTTGTCCACGCGGCGGCGCATCGTGGCGACCTGGGCTTGCCCGCGCTCAGAAGCGAACTTGTCAGACTGATCCTTGCCTACCTGCGCGACCGCCAGCAGGCAGCGTGAACGCTCAGGCGTAGGCCTTGGTCGAGCGCAATTGCAGCAAGGCCAGCATGCGCGCTTCCTCCGCATCCCGCAGGCTCTTGGCGGCCCGGCTGGCGGAGTACGACACGTAAAGCGTGTCGATCGCTTTCTCCCAGCACTGGGCCGTCTGGTAGATGCTGTCGGCACTTCCCGGCCTGGCTGGCACGGTGTATCCGGCCTTGTGGAGGATGTTGGCTTTGTGGTCGGTGCTGAGCATGACGTGGTCCCCCCAGTCGATGGTGTGAGGAGCACGATATCCGCGATGCGCCGTGTGCGCTATTGGCCACACGACGTATCGAGATGTAGGAAAAACCCGCCCTCAAGGGGCTTTGGCGGCCAGAAACTAGGCCATAAGGCTTAGGTCATGTCTCTCGATTGCCACACGAGGGTGGCGGCGGTCAGGTCTTCCAGGGCGCTGCCGACGGCCTTGAACACGGTGCGTTCTTCGCTGGTCGAGCGGCCCGGGCACTCCGCGCGGCACAGCGTGGCCAGCGTGCCCCGGACCTCTTCCGCGCGCAGCGTGCCGGCGGCCATCGCGTCGAGCAGATCGCCGGATTTCTGCAGTGCCTCTTCCGTGTCCACGAAGGTTTGCGCGCCTGCAAAGCACTGCACGTCGGCCTCGCGCATCGCGGGTGTGAAGCTGCCGATCAGGTCCAGGTGCGAGCCCGGCGCCAGCCATTCACCGTGCACCAGCGGCGCGGTGGCCAGCGTGGCGCAGCTCACGATGTCGGCCTGGCGCACGGCCGCTTCCAGGTCGGTGACGGCCCGCGCGTTCCAGCCCTCGGCGCGCCACTGCGCGGCCAGCGCTTCGGCGCCTTCGGCCCGGTGGTTCCACACCCACAGTTCGTCGATGGGCCGCACGCTCGCGTGCGCGGCCGGCAGCATGCGCGCGATGCGGCCGGTGCCCAGCACCAGCAGCCGATGCGCGTCCTGCCGCGCCAGAAACGAGGCCCCGAGTGCCGACGCTGCGGCCGTGCGGCGCGCGGTGATCTCGTTGCCGTCCATCATCGCCAGCGGCACGCCGGTGTGCGCGTCGTACAGCACATAGGTCGCATGCAGCCCGGGCAGGCCGCGCGCGCTGTTGCCGGGAAAGATGTTGATGGTCTTGATGCCCAGGAAACCCGCATCGCTCCACGCCGGCATGATGAGCACGGTGCCTTTGCTGCTGCCGCTGCTTGCCGCAGTCTCGATGGCGTGCACATGGCGCGGTGGCACCTGCGCCCCGGCCGCGAAGGCCGCGCGCAGCGCGGGCACAAGCCGCTCGAAGCTCAGTGGTGCGCGAGTGGCGGCTTCGTCGAAATGCTTCATGGCTGTCTTCATTGCTGCAGCGGATGCTGCGCGGATTCGAAGAACGCGGTCAGCGCCTTGCGGTAGGCGGCACGGTACCGCAGGGCCGTCATCGGCTCGAGGTGGCTGGCGCCCGGCACTTCGATCAACCGCTTGGGCTCGCGCGCATCAGCCAGCAGGCGCTTCGAATGCGCAAGCGGAATCACCTGGTCGGCCGTGCCGTGGATCAGCAGCAGCGGAATGGGCGACACGGCCGCTACGTACTTTGACGCCGCGTACTCGTCGCTCACCAGCAGGCCCGCGCCCCACAGCTTGTCGTTGGCAATCGACGAGTAGGAATAGAAGGTCGACTCGATGGCGGCCGCCCTCACGCCGGCCCGGTTGCCCGCACCGACCACCGCAATGGCGTTGGTGCCACCCAGGCTCTGCCCGAAGACGAACAGCCGTTCGGGATCGATGTCGTTGCGCGAGCGCACGTAGTTCAGCGCGGCGTTGGAATCCTCGAACACTCCCTTGGGCTCCGGCTTGCCTTCAGACTGGCCGTAGCCGCGGTAGTCGAACACGAACACGTTGTAGTCCTGCTTCGGCAGCCAGGCCACGAAGCGCCAGTGCGTGCTCATGTTCTGCGCGTTGCCATGGAAGTGCACCACCGTGCCCTTGGCCTCCTTCGGGTTCCGGCGGTTCTCCGCGGGCAGGAACCAGCCGCTCAGGCGTGTGCCGTCGGCACTGGTGAACTGCACGCTCTCGTAGCGCAGGCCCAGCACATCGGGTGTTTCGTAGCGCACGCTGTCGGGGTAATAGAACATCGACTGCATGCAGCCCGCCAGCATGAGCGGCAGCGTGCACAGCGCCAGCTTCTTGCACCACCGGCGGACAGCGCTGTTCGTCATGTCTGCTTGCTGCCTGCGGTGGCCGCGCGGTTCTCCGCGAGCATGTTGCAGAAGAGGGCGCCTTGCTCGATGGCGTCGTCCAGCGCGACGTGCGTGTGCGGCAGCTTGTCGAACCAGCGGCGCGGCATGGCGCGCTTGGTGCTGTCGCGGTAGTCGAGCTTGAGCATTGCCATGGCAAACGATTTGACGTCGAGCGCCGAGTGGCTGAATGGGCTCTCGCCCGCGAAGCGCATCAGGTACCAGTAGACAAAAAGAAAGTCGAAGCCCGCCGGGTAGGCGACGAACACCGGCCGCGCGGGCAGGCCCTTGAGCCAGCTCACGTAGTTCTTCATCGCGTGGACAGGGTCTTGCAGGTCGGTGCGGCAAGCGGCCCAGGCCTCGGGCTGGGTCTTCCACCAGGCAGCGGTCTTGGGGTCGGCCTCGGCGCCGGGCAGGGTGTGCAGGTTGGCGCTGAAGGTAGAGACGAGTTGCTTGTCGGCCGTGTAGGCGGCCGAGCCAAAGCTGAGCATCGAGTTCGGGCCGGGGATGGGGCCGTCGGATTCGACGTCTGTGCTTATGTAGATTTCTGACATGGGTTCAATCGATTTCGAGGATGGACCCGACCGAGCGTTGAAGTTCTTCGACCAGCTCCGGGTCCATGTATTTGTATTCATCCGGAATGTCGAGCACATGGATCGGCTTGCCTTCCAGCATCCGCGTGAACTCGGCCACCAGCCGCGACTTGTGTTTTTCTTCCATCACTAGGATCACGTCGGCCCATTCGATGTCGTCGATGGACACCCTGTGCCGCGCATTCGGGCTCGTGCCGGCGGAGCGTGCGGAAATCAGCGGGTGCCGGCGCCATAGTTGTTCCGCGGTCGGGCTGCGCCATTGGTTGCGGCTGCAGATGAAGAGGACGTTGCGCATGGATCAGTTGGAAGCTGGAGCCAGCCGGAAGACATGCATGTCTTGCCAGAGCCCGGACGAGTTTTCGATCAGCGTGACTTCGGTGCACGTCGCTTGCAAGGCACCAGACGCGAGGAGGCGAATCCGCAGTTCAGCCGCTGCAGCATCCGCGTCGAGCGAGTTGCCGTGCGCCACCGTCAGATGCGGAATGACGCCTTGGTGTTCGCCGCCATACGGCGGGAAATCGGGGAAGGCCCCCACGAGCGCCAACGTCATTTCGATGAAGGGCGCGGCCGGCTCCGGTACGAGGTAGGCGGTCTCCGGAAAGCGTCCGACCTTGGCCAGGGAGAAGGCAAACGAAGGCGTTTGATGCAGCGCCTGCCGCACTCGCTCCAGCACTTCCGGAGTGATCGATGCAGGGTCCATGAAAGGCACGAGCACCGTGATGTGCGCCGGTACGCCGAGTGCCACGGTCGCGTCGTAGCGGCAGCGCAGATCCCCGACAAGAGCTTCGGCTGCGGGGACTTTCACGGCGAATGCGGAGATGGCCATCGCGGCGGAGGATAGCTCAGGCGTTGGCGATCTGGCCCCAGTCGAGCCCGTGCTTGACGAGGTACTTGCGCAGCCTGTCTGCATCGTTCACCACGCTGCGTTGCGCGCGCGAGGCCTGAAAGAGCTGTCGGCCTGCATCGGACAGGCTGCGCGACTGCCGGCAGATGCGCACTACCGCTTCGAGCTGCAGGCGGTCGAACAGGTCGAGCGCTGCTGCGCGTTCTTCGCCGAGCAGCGCGTCGAGATCGACGTCGCCGCTCGCGGCAGCCGTCGGCCCCTGGTGCTTCCACAGCCATCGCAGCCGCGCAATCTCCGCCTCCACCAGCGCCACTGGAATGCGTCCGCCATCGGCCAGTGTCGCCAGCCGCGTCACGCTCGCCGACAGATCGCGGAAGTTGCCACTCCAGATGGCCTCGCCGCTCTGCGCAAAGCGCAGGTAGGCTGCGCGTGCCTCGGCGTTGAAGCGCACCACGCGATGGTTCTCTGTCGCGTGAATGGCCAGCAGGTGATCGACGTTGGGCTCGATGTCCTCGGGGCGCTGCGCGAGGCCGGGCAGGTCGTAGGTCCAGAGGTTGATCCGCGCGAACAGGTCTTCGCGAAAGCGCCCCTCGGCCACATCGCTGCGCAGGTCGCGGTTGGTGCCGGCGATCAGTTGGAAGTCGCTCTCCACTTCCTTGTCGGCGCCCACCGGAAAGAAGCGCTTTTCTTCGATCGCCTTCAGCAGCATCGCCTGCTCGTCGAGGCCGAGCTCGCCGATCTCGTCGAGGAAAAGGGCGCCTTGATGCGCTGTGCGCAGCAGGCCCGCGCGGTCGCTTGCCGCTCCGGTGAACGAGCCCTTCTTGTGCCCGAACAGCGTGGACGCCGCCCCGTCCCCACGCAGCGTCGCGCAGTTCACTTCCACGAACGGCCCCGTCATCTGGTGCCGCGCCTGCTTCAGCTCGAACATGCGCCGCGCCAGGAACGACTTGCCCGCACCCGTCGGCCCGATCAGCAGGATCGGCGCGCGTGAACGCACGGCCACGCGCTCGATCTCGTCGATCAGCGCATTGAAGCGCGCGTTGCGCGTGGCGATGCCGCTCTTCAGGAATGCGACCGCATCGCGCTGCTCCGCATCGAAACGCCGCGCGATCACGTCGTAGCGCGACAGGTCGAGGTCGATCAGCGTGCACTTGCCGGCCTCGCCTTCGCGCTGCTTCCTGGGTGGCGAGGTCTGTGCCAGCACGCCGGGCACCACGCGCGATTCGGACAGCAGGAACATGCAGATCTGCGCGACGTGCGTGCCGGTGGTGATGTGCGTCCAGTACTGCTCGCGCTCGGTGTCGAAGCTGTAGGCGCGCGCCCAGTCGTACAGGCGCGTGTAGACCTCGCCGAAATCCCATGGGTCCGCGAGGTCGAGCGGCACGAGGTTGACGGTGGTCTCGGGCGACACGGTGGCGATGTCGGCCTTCACCACTTCCGCCAACGCCTTGTGCCGCAGCGTGTAGAGCAGCTCCAGGCGCGAGACGACCATGTCTTCGTGCTGCGCGAGCGAGACGGTGGGGCGCCACTTGTTCCAGCGGCCGGCGCCCTGGCCGGCATCGAGTTGGGTGCCGAGGAAGCCGATGACGACGATGCTTTTCTTCATTGATTGGCTAATTAACTAGCAAAAATTATAAGAACTGTGGATAAATTTACCGAGCCCTTTGAGATTGATTGCGCCTGAAATGAAAAAAGTTCAATCAAATCAACAGCTTGAAATATTTGGAGTCAAGCAAGCAGGAGTTGGCACACCCGTTGCAATAAGGATCACACACAAGAAACGACTGAACAAAAAGAACCTCGCAAGGAGCAATCAAATGGCCAACCTGCAACTCTTCCAGACCCTGCGCGGCGCACTGCAGCCGCAAGCCGCGGCCCGCAACGAAGCCGGTGGCGCTGCCTACGCGCTGTCGCCCAAGCACCAACTGGCGCAGCTCGCAGCCACCGGTTGCCTGAACAACACCTTCTACGCACAAGCGCAGGATCAACTCGACGCCGTGCTGGCCCTGGCCCGCGAGGTCGATCCGGTGTTCGTGGCCAAGACGGCCGTGTACGCCCGCCGCGCTGGCCACATGAAGGACATGCCGGCGCTGCTGGCCGCCACGCTGGCGGTGCGCGACGTGTCGCTGCTCGCCAAGGTGTTCCCCCGTGTGGTGGACAACGGCAAGATGCTGCGCAACTTCGTGCAGATGCTGCGTTCCGGCGCAGTGGGCCGCAAGTCGCTTGGTACACGTCCGAAGAAGCTCGTGCAGCAATGGCTGCTCGAGGCGACTGAAGCGCAGCTGCTGAGCGCCTCGGTGGGCAACACGCCGTCGCTGGCCGACGTGGTGAAGATGGTTCACCCGAAGCCCGCCGAAGCCTGGCGCGCCGCGTGGTTTGCATGGTTGATCGATCGTCCGTACGCGCTGGAGGCACTGCCTCCGGTGACGCAGGCCTTCGAACGCTTCAAGCGCGACCGTGCGCAAGAGGTGCCCGATGTGCCGTTTCAGATGCTGACTGCGCTGGAGCTGGATACGCAGGCGTGGGCGCAGATCGCGCAGCGCGGTTCGTGGCAGATGGTGCGTCAGAACCTGAACACCTTTGCCCGCCATGGCGTGTTCGCACTGCCGGGCCTCGCAGAAGCGGTGGCCACCAAGCTGCGTGACCCGCAGGCTGTGGCCAAGGCCCGCGTGCTGCCGTACCAGTTGATGGCGGCCTACACCGCAACCGGCGCCGAGGTGCCGCACGTGGTGAAGGAAGCGCTGCAGGACGCGATGGAACTCGCGCTGGCCAACGTGCCGGTGTTCGAGGGCCGCGTGGTGGTGTGCCCTGACGTGTCGGGCTCGATGAGCTCACCCGTGACGGGCCACCGCGGCTCGGCGACCACCGCGGTGCGCTGCATCGACGTGGCCGCACTGGTGGCTGCCGCCGTGCTGCGCCGCAATGCGGATGCGCGTGTGCTGCCCTTCGAGACGAAGGTGGTGTCATTGCAGCTGAATCCTTGCGATTCGGTGATGACCAACGCAGCCAAGCTGGCGGCGGTGGGCGGTGGCGGTACTTCGTGCAGCGCGCCGCTGGCGTTGCTGAACCGCGAGAA
Organism: Variovorax nivicola; assembly: GCF_051216475.1. Classification (NCBI taxonomy): domain Bacteria; kingdom Pseudomonadati; phylum Pseudomonadota; class Betaproteobacteria; order Burkholderiales; family Comamonadaceae; genus Variovorax; species Variovorax nivicola. The sequence goes on from NZ_JBPJZK010000002.1 coordinate 221,885, forward strand.
GGCGCAAGCCGATCTGGTGGTGCTGGTGTCGGACAACGAATCGTGGGCTGACCCTGCACGTGGCCGCGGTACCGCGACCATGCAGGAATGGGCGGCGTTCAAGGAGCGCAACCCGAAGGCCCGGATGGTCTGCATCGATATCCAGCCCTATGCGACCACCCAGGCGCAGGAGCGCGACGATGTGCTGAACATCGGCGGCTTCAGCGACGAAGTGTTCAAGCTGCTGGCGGTGTATGCCGCGGGTGGTCTGGGCGCCGACCACTGGGTGGGTGTGATCGAGGAAACCTCGATCTGAAAGTGAGGAGGGTGCTGCGGGCTCAGCTCGCGGCACCACCCAGGGATTGAATTGATGTCGTCGTCCGGCGAATGCAGATGTGAGTACATCCAACCATGTTCTCCTCACATCGATCGTTAGTCGCCGGACGGGGGCAAAGGGTTGAAGTGCGAATGCAGGCAGGACTACATATGGTGTGACCAGGGTTCGAATCCCGGCGCCGGTCTCCGGCGTGGTCTACGTCTTGCCATCCTTGTCACACTCTTTTTTGCAGCGAATGCTGACGGAACTACAGACTCCTGATCTCGTGGTCGCGGGTTCGAATCCCGCCGGTCGGAAGACCGTAGCTCAGTGGTTAGAGCACGCCGTTTCGTCGATTCTTGTCGCTGTTTTTTTATTTTGAGGTGAATGCAGGCGGGTTTATAGGTAAGAGCGTCATGGTCTTGGCCATGAAGGTCCCGGGTCCGAGTCCCGGTCTGTTTCGGCAGATAGCTCAGTTCACAACCCGCCGCTCCTGGTCACCTCTTTTTGTTTTGGGCACGCAGGCACAGAAGGGAGCGCCACTGCCAAAAATGTTGATATTGCAGGCAGCCTGGGTAAGACCAGGTACGGCGGGAAAGTCGGTTGACGAGCAAGGTTTGAGGACGCAGGTGCTGGCTCCGATGACGGGTCTGTCACTGGCGCGCGTTTCCAATCGTCGACTGGGCCATCGGACTCAAGAACCATGGTCGCCGTATTGATGCGGGTTCGAATCCCGCCGTGTCCACCAAGCTACTGAAGCATCGGAGAAAAAGAAAATGATCGTGAGCGAAGAACAATACAACCAGCTGCGAGCGATGTTCGAGAGCTTCGCTCCCCTGTATGCGGAAAGGTGGAGCAAGTTGCTGGCCAGCAAGGCCGCCGGCTGGCAGAAGATCCAGCCTTGGCGTGCATGGCCAGTAGATGTCTTCGGCAGCATGCCGGATGGCATGGCCTGGCCGGCGATGGTGGAGATGGCCGCGCGTGATGCGGCCAGCCGCAAGGTGAAGAACGGTGTGCTGCTGGCGTGTGGTCACAGCGCGCCATGTGTGGAAGACGTGCCGTTGTCGGCACTCGTGGAGCGGCTGTGCGGCACAAAGTCCGACACGCGCCTGCTCGAGGGATTTGTATCGCTGGTTCCCGGTGAACTGGCTCTGGCGACCAACCATGAAGGTGGTTGCTGGCTGATGAAGAAACCGAAGAAAGAAAAATGATGAACATCGAAAAGACTCACTACAACCTGCACGAAGTGGAAAACGGCGTGCCCGTGAAGATGTGGACCCGCGGCGTGCCCGTGGAGCCCGAAGCGCAGAAGCAGCTTGAGAACGCCGCGCGCCTGCCCATCGTGTTCAAGCACATCGCAGCCATGCCCGACGTGCACTACGGCATCGGTGCGACCGTGGGTTCGGTGATCCCGACCTTCAAGGCCATCATCCCGGCCGCGGTGGGCGTGGATATCGGTTGCGGAATGATGGCGTGCAAGACCACGCTGCATGCCAACGACCTGCCCGACAACCTGGGCCCGCTGCGCGGCGCGATCGAGAAGGCCGTTCCGCACGGCTCGAACCCCAAGCGCATGGGCCGCGACAAGGGCTCGTGGGAAACGCCACCGAACGAAACCGACGTGGCGTGGGCCGCGCTGGTGGACGAGTTCGACGCGATCTGCGAAGACTACCCGCGCCTGAAGAACACCAACAACCACAAGCACCTGGGAACGCTGGGTACGGGCAACCACTTCATCGAGGTGTGCCTGGACGAAGCGGGTTCCGTGTGGTTCATGCTGCACTCGGGTTCGCGCGGCGTGGGTAACGCCATCGGTACGCACTTCATCGAGCTTGCGAAGAAAGATGCAGAGCTGCACCAGCGCAACCTGCCCGATCAGGACCTGGCGTACTTCGAGGAAGGCGCCCAGTACTTCGGCGACTACGTGCGTGCGGTGGGCTGGGCCCAGAAGTTCGCGCGTGCGAACCGCGAAGTGATGATGCAACGCGTGGTCGCGGCCGTGCGCAAGGTCATCACCAAGCCTTTCGAGGCGCACGTGGAAGCAGTGAACTGCCACCACAACTACGTGAGCCGCGAAACGCACTTCGGTGAAGACGTGCTCGTCACCCGCAAGGGCGCGGTGAGCGCGAAGGCCGGTGAGCTGGGGATCATCCCCGGCAGCATGGGCGCCAAGAGCTTCATCGTGCGCGGAAAGGGAAACCCCGAGAGCTTCATGAGCTGCAGCCACGGCGCCGGTCGAAAGATGAGCCGTACCAAGGCAAAGAAGCTCTACACCGTGGCCGACCAGATCGCCGCGACCGAAGGCGTCGAATGCCGAAAGGATGCCGACGTGATCGACGAGATCCCGATGGCCTACAAGGACATCGACGCGGTGATGGATGCGCAGAAAGACCTGGTGGAGGTGGTTTACACACTCAAGCAGGTTGTCTGCGTGAAGGGATAGAGCCAGGGCGCGATCATCGCCCTGGCAGGTGGAGGCGGTGCAACTGATGAGCACCGGGAAAAGGACAGAGCGATGAAATGGTGGAAAAACAAAATCGACGCAGCGCAGGGCCCCGAGGCTTCGGCGCTGGATGCGAATGCATTGATGGCGCTTGCTCGTTCGATAGACGGTTACGAGCGAGAAGCGGCCGTCGTGGAACTGGTGCGCCGTGTAGAGCCGCGAGCCATCGCGGTGCTGCTCGTGTGTGCCGGCGACTGGGTTCTCGAAGTGCGCCGTGCCGCAAAGCAGGGCCTTGCCGTTTTCATGCGCGACGATTTCGTTGCGCATTGGGCGTCAGCGCTGCCTGCGCTGGCTTTTGCCTACCGCGTGCGTCGAACCGATCTGAGCGACCTGAAGGAGAGCATCGAAGAATTCCTTGCGCGGAACATCGATGCGCTCGAGCAGCATGCTCCGGTACTGGAAGATGCGATGCGGCGTTGGCTCTTCACCCTGCGCTTGCAGCGAACGCATGAAATGCCGGTGCTTCTGGACCTGCTTTGCCGGAACGTGCGCTCGAGCGATCTGCTGACATCCCAGCTTTGCCTGAACGCGGTCGACCGGTTTGTGGATCCGGAAGATCGTCGCAAGGTGTTCGAGGCCGCCTGCCGCTCCCGCCTGCCGCGTGTGCGGATGACGGGAATGCGGGAGCTTCTGAGTTTGTCGACGTCCGATGCACGGGCCCTCATCAGCGCGATGTGTTTCGACTCGTGCGCGGGTGTGCGTTCACTGGCTGTCGGCGTGTTGACTTCAGAGACGGAAGAAATCGCCGGCCGCGCGAAAGACATCCTGGCTCAGCCTGCGAGTGCCGCACGCCTGGCTGTCGCGGCGCTCCATGTGTTGCATCTGCTGAAGGACTCGCAAGCGGTCGTCTTCGCGCGCTCACTGACGAGATCACCGGTGGTGGCACTGCGGCGCATGGCGTGTTCGCTGGTTCTTTCGGCCACGGCAGAGAGCGAACTGGACGTGCAATTGATGGCTCTTCTTGCCGACAGTTCGCCGAAGATTCGCCGTCTCGCGGTGGAGCATGTCCGTCGTGGTGCGTCCTTGCCGAGCCCGGAAGCGCTGATCCGCATGGGTCTGGAGCGACGCGAAGTCGCAAGCGACGTCATGGCGATGCTCGGTTGCGGATCGCCTTGGGACCGTTTGCACTTTGTTTTCCTGCTGCTGGAGAGCAAGGAAATTTCAGACACTCTTTGCGGCTTCATCAATGTTGAACTCGATGCATGGGGCACGGCAATGGCCAACTCCTATGTACACCCGCAAGCAATGCAGGCCGAGAACCTGGCCCAGCTCTGGAGCCGAAGAGCTGAATTGCTTCCCAAGGAGCGACCGACGAGGCTTCTGCCATACGGCTTTCCCGAGCCGATCGAATATCACTTGCGTACCTATCACGTGATCTGAAAAAGAATAGTCAGACTGCGATCATGAAAAGCAACAAGCAACGCCGCGCTGAGATCAAGGCGCGCCGAATCGAACGTGCTGCGGCGCTGGAGGCGCGGCTGCGCATGCACGACGCGCGCAAGCTGTCCGCCGATGGGCCTTTGCCCGGCCTCGAGCTGGCGGACAAGTCCAAGCTCGCGTCCTACAACACGATGTTCGGCGAGGTGCCTGATTTCTATCTCGACCGCCCTTTCAAGTGCCGCGATTGCGGCGCGGAAGAAGTGTGGACGGCCAAGCAGCAGAAGTGGTGGTACGAGGTCGCGCAAGGCTCCATCTACAGCACTGCGGTCCGCTGCCGCGTCTGTCGGCAGGCCCGCCGCGCGCAACGTGATGCCGCCGCCACGCACGAAGGCGCCAACCTGCTGCGCGACGAGGTGGCGCGGCTGCGTGCACTCGCTGCCGAGAAGCCCGATGCAGCAGCGCTGGCCCAGGTGGACGCCGCCTTGCAGAGCAAGTGGCGCAGCCTGCGCGTTGTGGCCATCGAGGTGATGGGGCGCTGGGGCGGTCCTGAACAGATCGCGCAGCTCGAGGCTTTCGTGGCGGCCCACCCTGGTGGTCGCAACTATTGGCTTTGGGAGCGCGAAGCAGCGGACGCCGCAGCGAAAGCGTTGGCGCGACGTGCGGAAGAACGGAAACAACAATGATGAAACTGACTTTCCTGGGAACCTCTTCAGGCACCCCCACGCGCCACCGCAACGTCTCCGGCCTCGCCGTGCAGACGGTGCTCAATGCCGACTGGTTCCTGATCGACTGCGGCGAAGGCACGCAGCATCGCGTGCTGCAAACGCCGCTGTCCTTGAACGACCTGGTCGCCGTCTGCATCACGCATGTGCACGGCGACCATTGCTACGGCCTGCCGGGCTTGCTCGCGAGCGCGGGCATGGGCAAGCGCACGAAGCCGTTGAAGCTGATCGCGCCGCTGCCGGTGTGGGAATGGTTCGAAGCCACGCGTGCGCTGACCGATCTGCATTTGCCCTACGAGGTCGAGCATGTGAATCTCGAAGATCGGCCGCTGGTGTACGAAGCGCCCGGCGTGCGCATCGAGCGCCATGTGCTGTTGCACCGGGTGCCCAGCCACGCCTACCGCGTGCAGGTCGAGACTCGCCGTTCGAGGCTGAAGGCCGATGCGTTGCGTGCCATCGGCCTGCCGCCCGGCCCCGGATGGCGAGCGCTGCAGACCGGCGAAGACGTGCCTTTCAACGGCGAGGTGCTGCGCAGTGCCGATTACGCGGACACGCAGATCGACACGGCTACCGTGGTGGTGGGCGGCGACAACGCCGAGCCCGCGTTGCTGCGCGACGCCTGCAAGGGTGCGCAGTTGCTTGTGCACGAAGCCACCTTCACGCAGGAGGCGCTCGACAAGGTCGGCCCCGGCCCGATGCACAGCTCCGCGCGCTTGCTGGCCGAGTTTGCGCAAACCGTCGAAGTGCCGAACCTGATCCTCACGCATTTCAGCGCGCGCCACCAGAACGAAGAGGGCATGGCCGCGCTGATGGCCGAGACGCAGGCGCACTACCGTGGTCACGCGTTCCTGGCCAACGACCTGGACGTTTACGAACTCGACAGTGCCGGCCGCGTGACCGTCACTCGAGACTGATTGAAGAGAAAGAAAAGAAGATTTTCATGAGCACCGAAGAAGAATTCCTGCGCTCCGCCCATCCGATCGAGCCCGCCATGCGCGCGCAGATCATGGAGGCCCTGCGCGACATCGAAGCGAAACACGACGTGACTGTGCTCTTCGCCTGCGAATCCGGCAGCCGCGGCTGGGGCTTTGCCTCGCCCGACAGCGACTACGACGTGCGCTTCATCTACGTCAACCGCCTGCCCTGGTACCTCACGGTGATGCCGCGCCGCGACGTGATCGAGGTGCCGATCAGCGGCGACCTCGACATCAACGGCTGGGACCTGCGCAAGGCGCTGGGCCTGATGCGCGAGTCGAACCCGACGCTGCTCGAATGGCTGCGCTCGCCCATCATGTACCGCGACGACGCGGTGGCGATGCCGCGTTTCCGCGCGTTGTCGGAGGCGGTGTTCTCCAACGCGCGCGGCTGGCATCACTACAGCTCGATGGCGAAGAAGAACTTCCGCGAGCATCTGCAGGCCGACGAGGTGCGCTACAAGAAGTACCTCTACGTGCTGCGCCCGCTGTTGGCCGCGCGCTGGATCCGCTCGCAGCCCGGCGTGCCGCCGATGCGTTTCGCCGACCTGGCGCAGCGCACGCTCGACCAGGTGCGCGACGCGGCGCTGATCGACGAGATCAATGCGCTGCTCGAAGTGAAGATGCGCGCCGGCGAAGCCGCGACCAGCCCGCGCTGGAGCGGCATCCACGCGTTCATCGAGTCCGAGCTGGCGGCCAACGCGGCCGAGCCGGTGACGCCGCTGCCGCAGGCCGAAGGCGCGGGGCTCGATGCCTTCCTGCACGAGACGGTGCTGCGCTTCGAGAAAGAAAAGTCGGAGGCTGCGCATGGTTGAACTCGACGGCTCGCAAGGCGAGGGCGGCGGCCAGATCCTGCGCACCAGCCTCGCGCTGTCGGTGGTCACGGGTCAGCCGCTGGCCATCGAGAAGATCCGCGCGGGCCGCACCAAGCCGGGCCTGATGCGCCAGCACCTCGCGTGTGTGAATGCGGCCGCTGAAATCAGCGGCGCGCAGGTCGACGGTGCGGAACTGGGCTCGCAGTCGCTGCGCTTCCAGCCCGGCCCGGTGCGTGCGGGTGAATACCGCTTCGCGATCGCCAGCGCGGGCAGCTGCATGCTGGTGCTGCAGACCGTGCTGCCGCCGCTGCTGCTTGCTGGCGCGACCAGCCGTGTGCACCTGAGCGGCGGCACGCACAACCCGATGGCGCCGCCGTTCCACTTTCTGGAGCGCGCCTTCGCGCCGCTGGTGCGCCGCCTGGGTGCGGACCTGCAACTGACGCTGCGCCGCTGCGGCTTCTATCCAGCCGGAGGCGGCGAGGTCGAAGCGACCATCGTGCCGGCCGCCGGCGCGCTGCAGCCCTTCGATCTGATGGCGCGCGGCGCGCACCAGTCGAGCTACGCCGAATGCCTGGCACCCGGCCTGCCGCGCCATGTGCCGACGCGTGAACTCGACACGCTGGGTGGTGCGATGGGGTGGTCCGGCGAGCAACTGCGCTTCGGCACGGCACGCCAGAACGAAGGCCCCGGCAATGCGCTGATGGCCACGCTGGCGTACGAGCACGTCACCGAGGTCTTCACAGCTTTCGGCGAGAAGTCGCTGAGCGCCGAGCAGGTAGCGCACGGACTGGTGAAGGAGCTGCGCGCGTTCCAGAAGAGCGAGGCCGCGGTCGGCCCGCACCTTGCGGATCAGCTGGCATTGCTGCTGGCGCTCGCTGCGTGGCAGAGCAAGAAGGCCTGCGCCTTCACCTGCAGCGAAGTGACGGAGCACACGCGCACCAACTGCGCGGTGATCGAGCGCTTCCTGCCGGTGCGCTTCGCGATCACCGAGAGTCGTCAGGCCTGCACGGTACAGGTCTCGCCAGACTAGCTCAGGCGAGCGGCGTCGCGTTGGCGTACAGGCGCAGCAGCATCGCGCGCAGCATCTTCACTTCTACTGCGCTGAAGTCCGAGGTGGCCACCGCCTCGTAGTGCTGCGCGAGCGGAATCAGCTCGCAGGTCAACGTCAGCCCGCGTTCCGTGAGCGCGATGCGCACCGCGCGCTTGTCGGTGTCGCACTTCTCGCGCGCCACCAGTTCATGTGCCGCCAGCCGGTCGACGATGCGCGACAGCGCCGACAGGTCGGTCGACGCATGCATCGCCAGTTCAGACAGTGTTTGCCGCGGCGTGTGCTGCAGCGACGCGCACACGCGCCATTCGCTGAGACTGAGTCCGTAGGGCTTCAATGCCTTCGCGAAAGCGTTGCCCATGCGCGCGCCGGCGCGTGCCAGCAGGAAGGGAATGGCCTTCTCGAGGTCGTGATCTTGGGGCAGGGTTTTCATCTAGACATGCTTGAACAATCAAGTATATAGTCCGCCGCAATTACTTGAATAATCAAGCAAATACGGAGACGATCATGAACCTGAAGCCTTTCCGCCGAGCTACCGTCGCATGCGCCCTCGCGCTGTCTTTCCTCGGAGCGATGCCGCTGGCAAACGCTCAGGGAACGGCCGCCAAATGGCCGCAGCAGGCAGTGCGCTTCGTGGTGCCGTTCCCCGCGGGCTCGGCGCCCGACGTGCTGATCCGCCATGTGGGCGCCAAGCTCGGCGAGAAGTGGGGACAGGGCGTGATCGTCGACAACAAGCCCGGCGGCAGCGGCGTGATCGGCATGAATGCGATCCTGGCCGCGCCTGCCGACGGCTACACCTTCGGCTTCGTGCAGGGCTCGGCGATTTCCGTGGCGCCCAGCACCATCAAGGGCGTGACCTACGACTTCAACCGCGACTTCGTGCCGGTCACGCTCGCGGCCGTCGCGCCTTTCATGCTTGCGGTGCCGGCCAATTCACCCTACAAGACGCTGGCCGATTTCATCGCCGCTGCGCGCGCCAAGCCGCAGGGCATAGAGGTGGCAGACAACGGCCGTGGCACCGCGCCGCACCTGGCCTCGGCGCTTCTGGGGCTGCAGTCGGGCGCGCAATTTCTCGAAGTGCATTACCCCGGCGGTGCGCAGGCCATGCAGGCCACCCTCGGTGGGCAGACGCAGATGATGGTCGAGACCTACAACGTGGTGGCCGGCAACGTGCAGGGCGGGCGCATGCGCGTGCTCGCCAGCATGGGCGACCGCGTCGAGGCCGGGCTGGAGCAGTTCCCGCTTGCGAGCAAGACGGTGCCTGGCGCGGTGGCGCATGGCTGGTTTGCAGTCATCGCGAAGAAGGGCGTCGATCCGCAGGTGCTCGCGAAGCTCAACAAGGACATGAACGAGGCGCTGCTGCTGCCCGACGTGGTGGCCAAGTCGCGCGAGCTGGGCACCTATCCACGCCCGGGCACCCCCGAACAGCTGGCGCGCTACATCGCCGACGACCGCAAGACCTGGCAGGACGTGCTGGACAAGCTCAACATCAAACCGGAGTGATTCATCCATGAAGAACAAGATTGCGCTCGAAGAGCATTTCGCGATCGACCTGACAATCGGCGACTCGCAGGTCTATGCCCGCCCCGAGGTGTGGCAGGGCCTGAAGAACAACCTGCTCGACTTCGAGCAGCAGCGCATCGAGCAGATGGACGAGTGGGGCACCGAGCTGTCCATCCTCTCGCTCAACTCGCCGGCGGTGCAGGGCATTCCCGATGCGAAGCGTGCCATCGAAGTCGCGCAGCGAGCCAACGACGTGCTGGCCGAGCAGGTCAGGCGCCACCCCACGCGCTTCGGCGGGTTCGCCGCGCTGCCGATGCAAGACCCCGAGGCGGCCGCGCGCGAACTGGAGCGTTGCGTGACGCAGTTGGGCTTCCACGGCTTCCTGGTCAACGGCTTCTCGCAGGTGGGCAATGAAGAAACCGTCGTCTACTACGACGACCCGCGTTTCACCGATTTCTGGGCCGTCGCGGCCGCATTGAAGAAGCCCTTCTACATGCACCCGCGCGACCCGCTGCTGAGCCGCGAACCCATCTACGAAGGCGCACATTGGCTCACCGGCCCCACCTGGGCCTTTGCGGTTGAAACCGGCCTGCATGCGCTGCGCATCATGTCGAGCGGCCTGTTCGACCGGCACCCCGATCTGCAGATGATCCTTGGCCACTTCGGCGAGGGCATTCCCTTCAACATCTGGCGCGTCGACCACATCCTGCGCAAGGGCCGCCGCGGCATGCCATGCGACAAGGAAATCGGCGACTACCTGCGCAGCAACGTGCACATCACGACCAGCGGCAACTTCCGCACGCCCACGCTGCTGTCGACGATGCTCGAAGTGGGGGCGGACCGCATCATGTACTCAGTCGACTACCCGTTCGAGAAGCATGAAGACGCGGCCCGCTGGTTCGACAAATGCGAGATCAGCGAGAACGACCGCCAGAAGATCGGCCGCGACAACGCTCGCAAGTTGTTCGGATTGAAGTGACATGAACGCGCAGAAAGACACCCGCCCCGTGCTCGTGGCCGGCGGCGGCATCGGCGGGCTCGCCGCGGCGCTGGCATTGGTGCGCGAAGGCTATCGCGTCAAGGTGATCGAGCAGGCCGGCCACATCGGCGAGATCGGCGCGGGCATTCAGCTCAGCCCCAACGCCTTTGCGGCCTGCGACGCGCTGGGCGTGGGCGAGCATCTGCGCGCCAAGGCGGTTTACACCGAAGAGATGGTGATGTTCGACGCCATCGACGCGAAGCGCGTGGCGAGCATTTCGCTGTCCGACCGCTTCCGCGAGCGCTTCGGCAACCCCTATGCGGTGATCCATCGCGCTGACATCCACGGCGCATTGCTCGAAGGTGTGAAGGCCACGACGGAAGGCATCGAGTTCCTCACCTCGACCAAGGTCGTGCACATCGAGCAGGACGATGCGGGCGTCACATTGATCGACGCACAGGGAGGCCGCCACGAAGGCCAGGCCGTGATCGGCTGCGACGGCGTGCGCTCTGCAGTGCGCCAGCAGTACGTGGGCGACAGCATCCGCGTGTCGGGTCACGTGGTGTTCCGCGCGGTGATCGATACAGCCGACTTCCCCGAAGCATTGCGCTTCACCGCGCCGTGCATCTGGGTCGGGCCCAACTGCCACCTGGTGCACTACCCGCTGAAGGGCGGCGACAAGTTCAACATGGCCGTCACCTTCCACAGCGACCAGCCCGAGGAGTGGGGTTCGATGGATGGCGACCCGGCGGAGGTGCAGCGCTACTTCCGTCCCACCTGCGAGCAGGTGCAGCAGTTGCTGCGCATTCCGAAGGCGTGGAAGCGCTACTCCACCGCCGACCGCAACCCCATCGAGCAATGGACCTTCGGCCGCGCCACGCTGCTGGGCGACGCGGCGCATCCGATGGTGCAGTACCTTGCGCAGGGAGCGTGCATGGCCTGCGAAGACGCGGTGACGTTGGGCCTCGCGCTGCGCCGCGAAGAGGGCGACTGGCCGCGTGCACTCGCGCTGTACGAGCGCTCTCGCGTGGCTCGCACCGCGCGCGTGGTGCTGTCGGCGCGCGAGATGGGCCGTATCTATCACGCCAAGGGCGTCGAGCGCCTGGTGCGCAACAGCATGTGGACGGGCAGACCGCAGGAGCGCTTCTACGACGCGCTCGAATGGCTCTACGGCTGGACGGCCGCGAACTGCCTGGGCGATGAGGTGACCGCGTGAAGATCCTGCCGCATTCCCTCGAAGCGGGCGGAGGGGCCGCCACCGCCACCATCGACATCCCCGCGCTGATCGACAGCCACCCCGTCAGCGCCTTCCAGAAATGGATCCTGCTGCTGGTCGGCTGCGCCGTCGTCATGGACGGCTTCGACGTGCAGGCCATGGGCTTCGTCGCACCCGCCATCGTGCGGGCCTGGGGCATCGAGAAAGCCGCCCTCGGCCCGGTGTTTGGCGCGGGTCTGCTCGGCATGCTGGTCGGCTCGCTGGTGCTGAGCATCTGCGCCGACCGCATTGGGCGCCGTCCCGTGCTGCTCGGCGCCACGGTCTTCTTTGCGCTGTGCATGCTGGCGACGGCGTTCACGCACACGCTCGACGAGCTGCTCGCCATGCGCTTCATCACCGGTATCGGCCTGGGCGGCATCATGGCCAACGCCAGCGCGCTGGCCAGCGAATACAGCCCGCAGCGCAGGCGCGTCACGCTGATGATGTGGGTGTCTTGCGGCTTCACGGGTGGCGCGGTGCTGGGCGGGCTGATCTCGGCCGTGCTCATTCCCTGGGGCGGCTGGCAGGCGGTGTTCATCTTCGGCGGCCTGGTGCCGTTGGCGATCGCGGCGCTGATGCTGCGCTACATGCCCGAGTCGATGCAGTTCCTGGTGCTGCGCGGGCGCAAGCTCGACCGCGTGCAGCAGTGGCTGGCCCACATCGCGCCCGAGGTTCGCGTCGGCCCCGGCACCCGCTACGTGGTGCACGAGGCGAAGCAAGACGGCGCACCGGTGGTCGAGCTGTTTCGCGCAGGGCGCGGGCCGGCCACGCTGCTGCTGTGGGGCATCAACTTCATGAACCTGCTCAACCTGTTCTTCCTAGCCAACTGGCTGCCCACCATCGCGACCGAGGCCGGCTACAGCGGCGGCACGGCTGTGCTGGTCGGCACGCTGCTGCAGGTGGGCGGCGTGGTGGGCACGGTGGCGATGGGGCCGCTGATCGACCGGGTGGGCTTCTACCGTGTGCTGGTGCCGGTCTTTGCTGTGGCGGTGGTGACCATCGCGGTCATTGGCCAGCCGGCTTTGCCGCTGGCGCTGTTGCTCGCGGTGGTCACGGTCAGCGGCTTCTGCGTGGTGGGCGCGCAGCCCGCGCTCATTGCGCTGGCGTCGAGCGTGTACCCGACGACGGTGCGCGCCACCGGCATGGGCTGGAGCCTGGGCATCGGCCGCGCGGGCTCCATCGTGGGGCCGGTGCTGGCGGGCTGGCTCATCGGGCTGCACTGGACGAACAGCGCGCTCTTCATCGCGGCGGCCGTGCCGGCGCTGCTGTCGTGCGCGATGGTGCTCTGCATGGGGCGACTGAAATTCACGGGCACCACCGAGATCCCGGCCAACTCTTCTGGAGAAACGAAATGACGACGACGAACAACTCTTCCCGCGGCTGGATCCTTGCCGCTCGCGTGCTGATGGCCGTGATCTTCCTGGTCGCGGGCGTGCGCAAGCTGATGACCTATGGCGCAACGCTCGGCTACTTCGCCAAGCTCGGCATTCCGCTGGCCGACGTGGTGCTGCCGCTGACCATCATGCTCGAGATCGGCGGCGGGCTGCTGCTGATCGCCGGCTGGCGCGTGCAATGGGTTGCCGGCGCGCTGGCCCTGTTCACGCTGGCCACAGGCTTCACTGCGCACGCGTTCTGGGCCGCCGACGCGGCGCAGTTCAACGCGCAGCTCAACAATTTCCTGAAGAACGTGGCCATGGCCGGCGGCTTCCTGCTGCTCATCGTCCAGGCGGGCGCTGGCGAGAGGGCTGCTGGCAACCGGGGCTGAGCGGAAAACTCCTTTCCGTTCCTGTCGTTGAATGAAGAGCCGGCCCGGCGGGACACTCGCCCGACGGGCCGCCGGCGTATCGTGGATGCCCGGCATCGGTCGTTCATGAATACTCAAGAGACAGACAGGAAAAGCCATGACCACACCATCGTTCGTCTACACCAGCGTGCCCCAGCGGGTGGTGTTCGGCGCGGGCTCGCTGCAGCACTTGGCGCGCGAGATCGACATGCTCGGCGCGCGCCGGGCCCTGGTGCTGTCCACGCCCGAGCAGCGCCCGCAGGCCGAGCGCGTGGCCGACATGCTGGGCGCGCACGCGGCCGGCGTGTTCGACCGTGCCGTGATGCACGTGCCTATCGAAACGGCGCGTGAAGCGAGGGAAGTGGCCGCCCGACTGGGCGCAGATTGCGCCGTGGCCATCGGCGGAGGCTCCACCACCGGGCTGGGCAAGGCCATCGCGCTCGATTCGGGCCTGCCGATCCTCGCCATCCCGACCACCTATGCGGGCTCCGAGATGACGCCGATCTACGGCATTACCGAAGCCGGCATGAAGAAGACGGGCAAAGATTTCAAGGTGCTGCCGCGCACCGTCATCTACGACCCTGAACTCTCGCTGGGCCTGCCCGTGGGCATGAGCGTGACCAGCGGCATCAACGCCATCGCGCATGCGGCCGAAGGGCTCTACGCTGTCGATTCGAATCCGATCATGGACCTGATGGCGCAGGAAGGCATTGCCGCACTGGGCCGCGCGTTGCCCGCCATTCGCGCCACGCCCAAGGATGCGAGTGCCCGCAGCGACGCGCTCTATGGCGCCTGGCTCTGCGGCACGGTGCTCGGCAATGTCGGCATGGCGCTGCACCACAAGCTGTGCCACACGCTGGGTGGCAGCTTCAACCTGCCGCATGCCGAGACCCACACCATCGTGCTGCCGCATGCGTTGGCCTACAACGCCGAAGCGGCGCCGCAGGCCATGGCTCGCATCGCGAAGGCACTGGGCGGGAGCAGTGCCGCGCAAGCCGTGTACGACCTTGCGCGCGACAACGGTGCGCCGGTTGCGTTGCGCGACATCGGCATGAAGGAATCTGATCTCGACCTGGCCTGCGAGCATGCGCTGAAGAACCAGTACCCCAATCCGCGCCCGCTGGAGCGCGACGCGATTCGTGCCTTGCTGCAGAACGCCTGGGAAGGCGTGCGGCCCTGAGCTGACCAAAAAAAGCCGGCCTCTGCTTTCGCAAGGGCCGGCTTCGGCGCGGACGCTCGCCGAAGCGAGACAGATTGCGGGTCGATTACAGCGGCAGTGCGTCGCCACGGGCAGCAGCGCGGGCCGCGGCACGCACCGTGGCACGGTCGACCGTGCTGGCCACCATCGGGGCTACACCCGACGAAGCGCCTTCAGCGTAGGGGTTGTCGCTGCGCGCGGCGGCAACGGCTTCGGCGCGGATCGCGGCGCGGCTGGTCGACGAGGAGATCACCGGAGCAGGGCCGGCGTTGGCGCCGTCGGCATAGGGGTTGTCGTTGCGTGCGGCAGCCACGGCTTCGGCCCGCACGTCCATGCGGCTGGCGGACGATGTGATGGCGTGCACGCCTTCGTAGGTTTCAGCGTGCGCGCCCGCGGCACCCAGCATGGCGAATGCGGCGGCGGAGATGGCGATGAGTTGCTTGGTGTTCATGATGAGGATCCCTTCGACTGTCGGTGTGGGCGGCGGACATTCGTCGTTGCCACGGGATGCAGTGTGAAATTGCATTGCGGTTTGCGCTGTGCGTTTGCGCACCGCTTTCGGCAACTACAGGGGAGCGGCGGCGTGCGGTGCGTAGAGCACCGCAAGAGGTTCGGAGCGGCCGCGCACGGTGAGCGTTTCGACAGCGCCCATGGCATCCGCAACGCCGGCCTGCTCGGCCGCGAACAGCGAGACGACCAGGCGCGATGCGGCCGTCTTCGAGTGGTCCTGCAGCCGGCTCGCGGTGTTGACCACTTCACCGATGGCCGTGAAGGTCGTGGTTTCCAGGTAGCCCACTTCACCCACCGCCGCACGGCCCGCATGCAGGCCCATGCCGAACTCCAGCCGCTGGCCGAACTGCGCCTCGAAGCCTTCGCTCCACGCGTCCATGCGCTGGCCGATCAGCTCCGTCGCGCGCAGTGCCTGCCTGCAGGCGGTGGGCAGGTCGCAGTCGAGCCCGAAGATCGCCATCACGCTGTCGCCGATGAACTGGTTCGGCACGCCGCCGCTCTCGCGCACGGCCGCACCTACGGTTGCGAAGTAGCGGTCGAGCACGTAGGCCAGGTCGAAGGGCCACTGTCGCTCCGACAGGCCCGACCAGCGCCGCAGGTCGACGAACAAGATCGCCACGTCGCGCTCGCGCCCGAAGCTGCCGACCGGCGCGGGCCGGCCTTCATTGGGCAGCGGCGCAAACAGCGGCGTGACCTCGATGTCGCCGCGCGGGCGCAGCTGGCAGGCCAGGCGCACGTCGGCCGGCGCGCGCACGCGTTCGAGCGTGCGCTGCTCGTCGCGGCCGGGCTCGCCGATGTGTTCGGCCGGGCCGGCCACGCGCACGCGGCAGGTCGAGCAGCGCGCCCGTCCGCCGCAGATCGACACGTGGGCGATGCCATGCGAGCGGCTCGCTTCCAGCACGCTCCAGCCGCGCGGCACCTGCACCGTGCGGCTGGGGTAGCGCAGCGTGACCGATGGCTGCCGCGACCAGCGCGCGAAGCTGTTGCGCCCCCAGCGCGCCGCCAGCAGCGCCGTAAGCGCTAGCCCGTAGAACCACTTGATGTTGCCTTCGGCCGCACTCAGCGCCTTGCCCTGCTCGGGCGTCGGAAGCACGGTTCGCGGCACGCCGCCCCACTGGAACTCGCGCCCCATCGACAGGAAGCCCATCGCCGCCGTCAGCGGCAACACCACCGCGACGGCCAGCAGCAGGTAGGAAAAGCGCCGCCAGGCCGGCTGCGCCCGCAGAGCGAAGTGCAGGCCGAGGCAGCCGTGGGTCCAGGCCGCCAGCATCATCAGGAGCTGCGCGCCTGCGCCCCACCAGTCCCACAGCCCCCAGACCACGCGCACGTACGAGCCCTCGATGCCGTAGGCCAGGTAGGCGCCGCGCATGGCCGTAAGGTGCGTGGCCAGCAGCAGCGGCAGTGCAAATCCCAGCAGCACGCGCAGGCCTTCGAGCGGCGGCATGCGCAGGGTGCGGCGCTCCCACAGCGCGACCACGGCCAGCGCCAGGTGCGTGGCGGCCGCGCCGTACAGCAGCGCGGTGCCGGGCAGGCTGTGCCAGAACTTCTGCACGCCGCGCAGCACGGTTTCGGCCGCTGCAAAGGAATAGATGCCCAGCGAATGGTTCAGCAGGTGCGCCGTGATGTAGGCCATCAGTACCAGTCCGCTCGCCCAGCGGAGATTGCGCCGTGTCGGCGGTCTCAGCGAAAGAAAAGGGACGGCAGGAGCGGAACGTCTGTCCATGAACGGGTTCGAAACGGCACCCGAGCATAATCCGCGCGCCTATCCCCGTTGACCATCGACCCCGGCATGGCCAAACCTGAACCCACTCCCCGCTCCAGCCTCGCACTGCGCCAGATCGCGCTGTTCGAAGGCCTTTCAGACCAGCGCCTGGACCTGCTGGCCCAGCAATGCCTGTGGCACAGCGTGGAGGCCGGCAAGCCTTTGCTGCTGCGCGCCGAACAGCAGGGCGACCTGTTCCTGCTGGTCTCGGGCCGGGTGCGGGTGACGACCTACTCAGCCAACGGCCGGCAGGTGACCTTCCGCGACTCCGAGGCCGGCGAGCACTTCGGCGACATCGCCGCCATCGACGGCGGCCCGCGCTCTGCCGACGTGGTCACGCTCGAACCCAGCGTGGTCGCCAGCCTCGACCGCACCGCCTTCATGGCCCTGCTGCGCGACGAGCCGCTGGTGGCCCAGCGGGTGATGCTGCGGCTGGTGTCGCTGGTGCGGCAGCTGTCGGAGCGCGTCATCGACCTGAGCACCCTCGGTGTGCAGAACCGGCTGCACGCCGAGCTGCTGCGCCTGGCCCGCACCGCCGGCATCGACGGCAACCAGGCCCGGCTCGACCCTGCCCCCAAGCACGCAGCGCTGGCCAGCCAGATCAGCACCAACCGCGAGCAGGTCACCCGCGAGCTGAATGTGCTGGTGCGCGGCGGCGTGCTGCGCAAGGACGACAAGGCCCTGCTGGTGGCCGACGTCGCCCGCCTGGAGCTGATGGTCTCGCAGGTGCGTGGCGACGGCGGCTGACGATCAGTTCCAGCGGCCCTTGACGCCGCCCACGCTGAAGCGGCCGGCACCCAGCAGCACCACCGTCAGCGCGCCGAACAGGTACAGGCCCTGCAGTTCCAGCGCCCAGCCGCCCTGCTTGGTCAGCGAGAACAGGTCGGCCATGTGCACCAGGCCGAAGGCCACCAGCATGTTGATGACCACCACGGCGGCGGCCGCACGGGTGAAGACGCCCGCGATCATCAGCAGCGGAGCGACGATTTCGCCCACGTACACCAGGTAGGCCAGCCCGCCCGGCAGCCCGGCCTTGGCCAGCATGCCGCCGATGAAGCCCACGCCGGCCGACAGCTTGAAGATGCCGTGCAGCAGCACCAGGAAGCCGATCGTCACGCGGATCAGCAGCTTGCCGGAATCGTCCAGCGTGGTGGGGGAGAGGGCGGAAAGCGGCGATGCGATCGGCGCACGCGGGGTGTTGGCGGCTGCGGCCTGGGTGTTCATGGCAGATCCTTGCTTGGTGGAAAACGGTGGGTCCGCCGCGGAATGCGACGGTTGCGGTTCCAGTTTGCGGAGCTGCCGAAATCAGGGATGTGCGTTTACGCACATGTTTTGGCGAAAGGGCCGATCCGCCGGGTCAGTGGCTGCCGAAGTGCCCTGTCCACTTTCTTTCGTAGTCCATCTTGGCGAAATGCGCCGCCATGAAGTCGATGAAGCTGCGCACCTTCGCCGACAGGTGCTTGCGGCTCGGGTACGCCAGGTTGATGGTCAGGTGCGGCAGGTCCCAGTCGTCCAGCGTGGGCACCAGCCGGCCGGCCACGATGTCCTCGTAGACGATGTAGGTCGGCTGCACCAGGATGCCCATGCCGTCGAGCGCGGCGGCGCGCAGCACCTGGCCGTCGTTCGATTCGAGCAGGCCGGTGACCGACACCGTGTGCGTTTCGCCCTTGCGGGT
This sequence comes from Variovorax nivicola, assembly GCF_051216475.1. Lineage (NCBI taxonomy): Bacteria > Pseudomonadati > Pseudomonadota > Betaproteobacteria > Burkholderiales > Comamonadaceae > Variovorax > Variovorax nivicola. The sequence goes on from NZ_JBPJZK010000002.1 coordinate 240,287, forward strand.
GAAGCGCAGCTCGTTCGGGTTGTTGGCGTGGGTGTAGATCAGCAGCTTGTGCTGCTTCAGCTCGTCCAGCGTCTTCGGAAAGCCGTGCTGCGCAAAGTAGCGCGGCGACGCCGCCAGGATGCGCCGCGTCTCGCCGAGCCGGCGGATCGTGACGTTCGAATCAGGCTCGTACTCGCGCGTGCGGATCGCCACGTCGATGTTGTTGTCGATCAGGTCGAAGTAGCGGTTGGCCGCCTCCACGTGCACCGTCACGCCCGGGTAGCGTTGCGTGTACTCGCGCAGCAGCGGTGCGATGTGGTGGATCGAGAACGACAGCGAGGCCGTCACGCGCAGCACGCCGGTGGGGTTGAGCGCGGTGGCGTTCACCGTCGATTCGGCGTCCGACAGGTCGGCCAGAATGGTCCGGGCGCGGCCGCAGAACTCGCGGCCGGTGTCGGTGAGGTACAGCCGCCGCGTGTTGCGCTCGACCAGCCGCGCGCCCAGCCGTTCTTCGAGCGCGCTCAGGTGCCGGCTCGCGGCGGCGTTGGAGAGGCCCAGCGCCTCGGCCGCGCGGCTCAGGCTGCCGGCATCGGCGATCTGCACGAGCAGGGCGATTTCGGTCCAGCGGTCCATGGGGGTGTCTCCGGGGCTTGTTTGTCTTGGCGGGGGATGGATCGTTGGACCACAACGTTCGCAAGCGTTTGATTTTATGTGGCGGCCAACTGGATGGCGGCGCCCTGGAAAACCTGTGCAGGTCATCCCCAAATCAGGGGATTCGCAGCCCGACGAGCCAGGGAATCATTCGCCTTCGTCTCCTTTTGCCATATTGCAGGCGCCTCGCAACTGTGGCTACATCGACTGTGGAGGGGCACATGAACCGAAGAACTCCATTCGCCCGCGCGTTGCGGCAGGTCTACGGGTACGCGCGGGCCTTCGTCGGCCGACCTGCGGCCGATGCCCTGCGGGGGCTGGTGCGCTGCATCTTCCCGATTGCTTCCTTGCTCCTCTGGGTCGCACTGATCTTCAGCGACCAGGGCAAGGATGTGCTGCGCCATGTCGTCGAGGCGCTGAGCGCGGATGAGAGCATCAACGACGCCGCATTCCTGGGTCTGGCCACCACGGGCCTGGGCCTGTCGATCTGGTACACGCTGCGCTGGATGCTGACCGTGCAACTGGCTGGCGTGCGCTTTCGCCGCAAGGAGCCAGGATGGTTTCGCGTCCTGCTTCCGCGTGTCGCGGGCGCTGCGGTGCCCATGCTGGTGGCCGTGTGCGTGCTGTTCTTGGTTCCGCCCGACGCCTCCGGCGAGCCTGCGGCGCGACAGAAAGTGCAGACGGCGAGCTACCTGATCGGCGGCAGCTTCGTCGTCATCGCCGTGGCGATGTTTGTCTTCTTCGTCAGTCGGCGCAAGATTTTTCGTCTCGGCAAGTCGTCCACGCTGCCATTGCGTGCGCCCCTGCCAACCGAGACGCGGCTCGTGCTGTGGTGGAGCACCGGCGCGCTCCTGATGCTGTCGGTGATCTTCACGCTGGTGCCGCTGGCGGGGCCGCGCGTCATAGGCAGCGCAGCGGCTCCTGCGTTGGCCGTGGCAGTCATCAACCTCATTGGCACCTTCCTGCTGACCTATCTGCCCATGAAGCGAGGCATTCCGTCCCTCGCAATCGTGGTCGTTGCGTGGGCGGTGCTGGCCGGCTTCCTCAACGACAACCACACATTGCGCGATGCGCCTGATGCCAAGTACCCGGCGGCCGACCGCCCCGATCTGCGAGAAGCGCTGAAGACATGGCTCACGGCGCAGGGCGTGACGGAGAACAAGTCACGCACAGGGCCCGACCGCGTGTACCCGATCATCATCGTTGCGAGCGAGGGCGGTGGCATCCGCGCGGCGTACTGGACGGCCGCAGTGCTCGACAAGTTGCATGCGCCACGGCCTCCGGAGCAATCGACTTTCGACGCCAGTCGACACGTCTTCGCGCTCTCCGGCGTGTCGGGCGGCTCACTCGGACTGGCATCCTGGTTGGCTGTCAGGCGAGGCAACCTGTGCCCGCCGCCGCCGTCGGTAGAGCCACCAAGCTATCCGCCCACAACTGCTCCGCTGGCGCTGTCGCGCGACTTTCTTTCGCCCGCCCTGGTGGGGCTCTTCTATTACGACCTGGCGCAAAGCTTCTGGCCCTGGCCATATCCGTGGTTCGACCGCTCGCGCGGGCTGGAGGAGGGCTGGCAGCGGGCGCATTCGCAAGTCCCGGGGCGGCCCTTCGAGCACACGCTTGGCGCACTGTACGAAGGCTGTCCGCAGCTGCCGTTGCTTTTCATGAACACGACCGTGGTCGAGACGGGCCAGCGCGGCATCATGGCGCCGGTGAGTCTGGAGTTCATCAAGTCGGCACCCGAGCCGGCGCCAGATGCATCAGCGCAATGGGGCAGGGATGTGGTCGACCTGATGGACAGAAAGTGGACCACTTCGACGCAGCCATTGAGCGGACTCGTTCACCACAGCGCGCGCTTTCCGATCGTGAGCCCACCGGGCTCGGTCGAATCGAGCAATGGGCGAGAGGGGCGCCAACAAGAGGATCGCACCGAAGCCTTTCGCCGGCACCACCAGCCCCACACACGGATGCGCCTGGTCGATGGCGGCTACTTCGACAACTCCGGGGTGCAGACCGCACTGGATCTGTTCCTCGCGTTGAAAGGCCTGAAGGATGTGGTGCCCGGCGTCCAGCTGCGCCCGGTGTTGCTCGTGGTTTCGAACAGTGGTGCCGCTGATCCGGATGGCGCGTCGCAGGTTGAGAAAAAGCTGGAACCCTCCGCACCCCGCCTGCTCCACGATTCGCTCTCGCCACTGCGCGCGCTGGTCGGCGTGCGCGATTCGCATACGCGCATCATGCTGGCTGAGGCCCAAGAACGCTTCGGCGCCGACAACGTGATCAAGATTCCGATGCCACTCAATGCGAAGGGCGCCGACCCGGCGCTCGGCTGGTCGTTGTCCAGCCATGCGACGCAATTCATGGACGGCAAGGCACTGAGCGCTGTTGAAGAGGCGTACGAGAGGATCGCAAAGGCGTCGTGCAATCGTTCGTCCGGCAGTGACGTCTGCGAGGCCAAGCCATGAAGCACAGCATGCAAACTCGCCACTGGTTCTTGCTGCTCGCCTGGGCTGCATTCGCGTGTGGCATCGGGCTGGTCTACTGGATGACGCCGGGCGATGCACTGGAAGCGCTTGGCCAGGCAGACCGCCGTTTCGAGTTCTCGCAGGTGCTGGCCCGATGGGGAACGCTTGGTCAACTGCGCTGGGTGCTGTTCTTCGACTCGACCCTGATCGTGCCGGGCTACGTCGGCCTGTTCATCCTCTTTGCGCGGCGTGTGTTCGCGCGAGGCGATGGCCGGGTTGGCATCAATATGCCTTTACACCTGTTGATCGCCGCCCAGGTCTTCGCCGGCCTGGTCGATCTTGTTGAAAACGGCGTCACCATGCGCGCCGCCGAAGATTCGGTTGCCGGCGTGCTGGCCGATGCAATGCTGGCCGACCTGCACTTGCTGACGGCCCTCAAGTGGGGTGCCCTTGGAGCGGCGTGGTTGGCTCTTGGTTGGAAGGCTTTCTTCGCACGGATCATTGTCGAGGCCCATGGTCCGCACGAAGTATTCGCCTGGCGCTTTGCCGGACTGTTCGCGGTAGTGGGTGGCTTTCTTCTTGTCGGTTACGCGCTCGGCCAGACGGAGTGGCGCACTGTGGGCCTTCTTACCTGGTTCACCGCGCTGCTCGTGTTCACCTTCGCGGATGCAACCGCCGATCCCGAGCCTGAGTCCTCGCCGCGTATAGCGATAGCGGGGCATGCTCCAGAAGAGGTTGCGCGAGATTGACGCCTGCTCGGGGGCGTCGGTCCCGATGATTCTGGTGCGGCGCCGGGTGTGACCGTTCCGCTGGGCGGAAAAATCATTTGCGCCCGGGCGCTTTCGTGCGAGCGGTGTGCGGCCTACAGTGCGCCGTACCCCAGAGACAACACGGAGACAGCCACGATGCGCAACCTCAACCAGGACAACATCACCCAGGCCGTGCTCGCGCGCTTCGCCGACACCCCCAGCCCGCGCCTGCACGAGATCATGACCAGCCTGGTGCAACATCTGCACTCCTTCGCCCGCGAGGTGAAGCTCACCGAGGATGAGTGGTTCCAGGGCATTCAGTACCTCACCGCCACCGGCCAGAAGTGCGACGACAAGCGGCAGGAGTTCATCCTTCTGTCGGACGTGCTGGGCCTGTCGATGCTCACCATCGCGATGAACAACGACAAGCCTGCAGGCTGCACCGAGGCCACCGTGTTCGGCCCCTTCTACTTCGAGGGCGCGCCCGAGTACGAGCATGGCGACGACGTGGCCAACGGCGCGGTGGGAGCCCCCTGCGACGTGTTCGCCACGGTGCGCGGGCTCGACGGCGAGCCTGTGGCCAATGCGGTCGTCGACGTGTGGCAGGCTGACGAAGGCGGCCACTACGACGTGCAGCACCAAGGGCTGGACCACGCCGAGAACCGCGGCCGCCTGCGCACCGCGGCCGATGGCTCGCTGCATTTCCGCAGCGTGCTGGCCGAGGCTTATCCCATTCCGGTCGACGGGCCCGTGGGCGACCTGCTGCGTGCGACCAAACGCCACCCGTGGCGGCCCGCGCACCTGCATTTCAAGATCGAGGCGCCGGGCTACGAACGGCTCATCACCCACGTGTTCCGCGATGGCGACCAGTGGCTCGACTCCGATGCGGTGTTCGCGGTGCGGCAGTCGCTGGTCGCGCCATGGAAGAAGCAGGACAACGGCCGCTGGCGGCTGGACTTCGACTTCGTGCTCAACCCGTTGAAGCAGCCTGCTTGATCTAGACAAAAAACAATGAAGGAGACAACGCAAATGACAGACACCCTGCAGCAGGAGCTGCTGATCCGCCGGATGATCGAGCGCTGGGCCGTGTGGCGCGACGCTGGCGACTGGGAGCGCTTTGCCACCGTGTGGCACCCCGAGGGCGTGATGATGGCCACCTGGTTCCAGGGGTCGTACACCGAGTTCATCCGCGTCACGCAGGAGGGCTGGGCCAAGGGCGTGAGCATCCTGCACTTTCTGGGCGGCTCGGCCATCGAGGTGGCGGGAGAGCGCGCCATTGCGCAGACCAAAATGACCATCTCGCAGCGCGGCATGGTCGAGGGCGTGCTGTGCGACGTGGTGTGCACCGGCCGCTTCTACGACTTCGTGGAAAAGCATGGCGGCGAATGGAAGCTGCTGCACCGCCAGCCGATCTACGAGAAGGACCGCATCGACCCGGTGGACCCTGCCGCCACGGTGAAGCTCGATGCTGCCGTGTTGGCCGACCTGCCCGAAGGCTATCGCCACCTTGCCTACATCCAGCAGCGCATCGGCTACACGGTGAAGCTGGACATGCCGATGCTCAAGGGGCCGGCGGTGGAGGCGCTGTACCAGCGTGGTGCGCGCTGGCTCGCTGGCGGCGCACTCGAGCGCTGAACAGCGATGGACACCACACTCGACCGCCGCAGCGTCATGGTTGCGGCGCTGGCGATGCTCGCCATGCCGAAACTCGTGCTTGCGCAGGACTGGCCCGCGAAGCCGCTCAAGCTCGTCGTTCCACAGCCACCCGGCGGCGGCTTCGACTTTGTCGGCCGGCTGCTCGCCGAGCGCCTTTCGCGCGCGCTCGGCCAGCCCGTGATCGTCGACAACCGCTCGGGCTCCGGCACGGTGGTCGGCACCGACTTCGTCGCCAAGGCGCCGGCCGATGGCTACACGCTGTTGGTCGGCTCGGTGTCGAACCTCGCGCTCAACATGGGGCTGTACAAGAACCTGCCGTATGACTCGCTGCGCGACTTCGAGCCATTGGGGCTGGCCGTGGCCTACAGCTACACGTTGATGGCGCGCAAGGATCTGCCGCAGGGTACGCTGAAAGACGTGGTGGCTTTCGCCAAAGCCAACCCGAAGAAGCTCAACTACGCATCGGCCGGTAACGGCTCTGGGCAGCATGTGATCGCGGCGGCGTTGTGGCAGCAGGCTGGTGTGGAGCTCACGCACGTGCCGTATCGCGGTGCGCAGGCGGCTTACCAAGACCTGCTCGGTGGGCGGGTCGATCTGTTCTTCGATCTTTCGCCGACGGCACGGCCGCAGGTGGCGGCCGGCAACGCGAAGGCGCTTGCGGTGTCGGGTACATCGCGGCTGCCGACGCAGCCTGACGTGCCCACCATCGGCGAGACCGGCGTCGCGAAGCTGGAGCTTGAATCGTGGTTCGGGCTCTTTGCACCGGCGAAGACGTCGCCGGCGGTGCTGGAGCGGCTGCGTGCGGAGCTTGCGAAGGTCATCGCAATGCCCGAGGTGATGGATTCGTTCGTGAAGGCTGGCGGCAAGCCGCTCGCGTTGTCACAAGCCGACACGCACGCGTTGGTGCGCAAGGACGTGGAGCGCTGGAGCCGCACGGTGCGTGAACTGGGCATCCAGCCGGAGTAGTTCGTTTCGGCTGCTTCGTTTCGTGTTGTGTTCGGGGTGCGTGCGAATGACACCGGGTACTCCCCTCCGCGAATGTCCCCCGCCTTCGGCTCCTCCTTTATTTCGCTGCGGGGAGCACCCGGCGCCATTCGCACATGGACGCGGCGCTTATGCGAGCCGATTAACCGCTGCGCCAATCGATCACGTCGATGGGGTGCCTTGCGCAGCGAAATAAAGGAGGAGGCCGAAGGCCGGGGGACATTCGCGGAGCAAGGTACCCCGTCGGCGTGAGCGCGCCCCCAATCTAAAGGCCTGCTACGCTAGCGAAGCCCGCCGCTCCGGTGGGCTTTTTTCTGCGCTTCCTCTTCCCATGGCCTTTCCCCTCATCACCGACCCGCATTTCTATGCGGTCGCCATTCCCGCAGTGCTGCTGCTCGGCATCAGCAAGAGCGGCTTCGGCGCGGGCTTCGGTTCGCTCGCGGTGCCGATGATGGCGCTGGCCGTCACGGTGCCGCAGGCAGCCGCCATCCTGATGCCGCTGTTGCTGCTGATGGACGTGCTGGGCCTGGCGGCGTTCCGGCGCGACTTCGACCGCTCGCTGCTCAAGTTTTTGATTCCGTTCGGGCTGCTGGGCACGGTGATCGGCACGCTGCTGTTTCGCATGCTGTCGGCGCACACGGTGGCGGGCATCGTCGGCGTGTTCACGCTGCTGTTTCTCGCACAGCGGCTGCTGCTTCCGCCCAAGCCCAATGACCCGCTGCCTTCGCGCGGCGTAGGCGCGGTGCTGACTACGGTGTCGGGCTTCACCAGCTTCATCGCGCATGCGGGCGGGCCGCCGATCAATGCCTACGTGATTCCGCTGCGGCTCACGCCGGTGGTTTTCACCGCGACGATGGCCTACTTTTTCTTCGTGGTGAATCTCAGCAAGTGGATTCCCTACGCGTGGCTCGGCCTGCTCGACTTTCGCACCCTGGCCACGTCGCTGGTGCTGATGCCGCTCGCGCCCCTCGGCGTGTGGGTCGGCATCCGCATCGCGCGGCGTATCGATGCAACCTGGTTCTATCGCTTCGTGTATCTGGGGATGCTGCTCACGGGCCTGAAGCTCGTCTACGACGGCTTCCTGGCCTGAGCATCCCGGGCGGGATCAGAGTTCGACGATGCTCTTGAAGCCGCCGAAGATCATGCGCTTGGCATCGAACGGCATGGTCTTGGGGTCCATCGACGCGATGCGCGGGTCGGCCATGACCTTCGCGTTGATCGTGTCGCGGTGCTTGCGCGACTTGTAGACGATCCACGAGAAGGCTACCGTCTCGTCGGCCTTCAGCTTCACGCTTTGCGGAAAAGAGGTCAGCTTGCCGGGCTTCACGTCGTCGGCGATGCACTCCACGTATTCGATCGCGCCGTATTCCATCCAGACCTTGCCGGCCTTGCGTGCCAGCTTGCGGTAGGCCTCGACGTTGGCGGTGGGAATGGCGACGATGAAACCGTCTACATAACGAGCCATGGGTGTTCTCCTGAATAAGTTGTGAAAACGCTGAAGAAAGAAAACCGGCGGTTGCATGGCGTGGTGTTGCTCACGATGCCGCCGTCCCCCGGGGTGCCCCTTTTCCGTCAGCCTTTTCGTTGTTCTCCATTTGCCCAGGCATGGCGGTGCGAAGCAGCAAGGCCCCGATCAAACCCGCCGCCGCCGCGAACACGGCGCCGACGAGAAACGCAAGGTTGTAGCCACCGGTGAGGGCCAGCGGCATCTGCGCGCCGGCCGCTTCCATCGACGCGCTGCGCGCGGCCGCGGCGCTGGCCAGCACGGCCAGGCCCAGCGCGCCGCCCATCATGAAAGAGGTGTTGACCACGCCCGAGGCCAGGCCCGAATCGGAGGGGCTCACCTCGCTCATGGCAGCCAGCAGCACCGGGTTGAAGGCCATGCCCGCGCCCAGGCCGAGCAGCATCATCCCGGGCAGCACGTCGACCGCGAAGCTGCCGTTGACCGGCGCGCGTGCGAACAGCGCCAGCCCGATGGCCGCGAGCCAGAGCCCGGCCGCCAGCGGCTTGCGAATGCCGAAGCGCATCACGATCTTGGCCGAGAGGCCGAGCGAGAACACCGCCATGATGATGTTGGCCGGCAGGAAGGCCAGCCCGATCTGCATGGGCGTGTAGTTGAGCACCAGCTGCATGTACAGCGCCGAGATGAAGAACCACGCGAACATTGCCGCGGCCCACAGCACGCCGACCACGTTGGCGACCGACACGCTGCGCAGCTTGAACAGGCCCAGCGGCATCAGCGGATGCTGCACGCGCGACTCGATGACGATGAAGACTGCGAGCAGCACCACGGCCGCGCCGAGCAGGCTCACCGTTTGCGTGGAGCCCCAGCCAGCCTCGTTGCCGTTGACCACGCCGTACACCGCGAGCATCAGCGACAGCGTGACGGTGATTGCGCCGGCCACGTCGAGCTTCTCGCCGTGTGCATGGCCGCGCGCGCTGGGCAGCAGCGCCACGCACAGCGCGTACACAGCCACGCCGATGGGCAGGTTCACCAGGAAGATCCAGTGCCAGCTCAGCGTGCTCGTGAGCAGGCCGCCCAGCAGCACGCCAATGCTGCCGCCGCCCGCGCACACGAAGCCGTACACGCCCATCGCCTTGGCTCGGTCGGCCGGTTCGGTGAAGAGATTCATGATGAGCGAGAGCGACACGGCCGAGACCACCGCTCCGCCCAGGCCCTGCACCGCGCGCGCCGCCACCAGCAGACCCTGCGAGGTCGAGACCCCGCAGGCCAGCGATGCCAGCGTGAACAGCACCAGGCCCGCGAGGAACACGCGGCGGTGGCCGTACAGGTCGCCGAGCCGCCCGCCCAGCAGCAGGAAGCCGCCGAAGGTCAGCATGTAGGCGTTCACCACCCAGACCAGCGAGGTCTCGGTGAAGCCCAGGTCGGTGCGGATCGAGGGCAGCGCCACATTCACGATGGTGGTGTCGAGCACGATCATCAGAACGCCGAGGCACAGCACCATCAATGCGAGCCAGCGCTTGCGGCTGTCGAGTTGGTTGGTCATGGGAAGTGCGATTCCTGTAGAGCGATGGAGGGACGGCTCAGACCAGCGGCTTCCCGCCGTTGATGAGCCACGGCGTGCCGAAGCGGTCGGTCACCATGCCGAAGCCTTCGACCCAGAAGGTCTTGGCGAAGGGCATGAAGACCTGGCCGCCGTCGGCAAAGGCGTCGAACACGCGGCGTGCTTCGGCGACGGTATCGAGCGTCAGCGCAACGCCGAAGCCCTTCATGCCTTCGTACGGCTGGCCGGGCATGGAGTCGGAGGCCATGAGCATGCCGTCGCCGTAGGCCAGGGCGGCATGCATGATGCGCTTCTTCGCCTCGGGCGGGAACTGCTCGGTGTCGGGCGCTTCGCCGACGGTCATCATCATCTGCATGGTGCCGCCGAGCGTCTTCTCGTAGAAGCGCATGGCCTCGGCTGCGTTGCCGTCGAACGTGAGGTAGGCGTGAATGGGGGACATGAGGTTTCCTTTTGGGGGTTACTTTTCGGTGGCCGTCTTGAGATTGGCAAGGCCCGCTTCGAAGTCCTTGCCGATCATCTGGTCCATGTTGAAGAAGATGCCCATGAGCTTTGCGACGTAGGGGCTGGGGCCGTACATGGCCCAGGTGACCTGCGTTGCATTGCCCTGGGGCTGCAGCGTGAACTCGGCCGTGTTGTGGCCTTCGAATGGCTTGATGAAGTCGAGCTTGATCGCGACCTTCGACGAAGGCGCCGACTCCACGATCTCCATGCTCCCTGCGCCCGCCTTGTCGTTGCCCTCCCAGGCGTAGGTGGCGCCCTTGCCGCTCGCCGTGCCGCCGAAGGTGCGCTTCATTGCGGGGTCGAGCTTTTCGTAGGGCGACCAGGCGTTCCAGCGGTGGAAGTCGTCGATCAGCGGAAAGATCTTCTCGGCCGGCGCGTCGATGCGCGCGGTGCGTTCCACGCGGAAGGTGTCGGGCCGGGTGGCCGCGAAGATCAGCAGCGCGGCGATCGCGAGGACGACGACGAGGGCAATTTTCTTGAGCATGGCAGGGCTCTCTCTGGAGATTCTGGATATGGATGGAAAGAAGGTGCGCGGGATCAGGTGGGTTGCGCTACGACCAGCAGCCAGCCCACGCCGAAGCGATCGGTCAGCATGCCGAAGTTCGAGGTGAAGAAGGTCGGCATCAGCGGCTGCATGACCTGGCCGCCTTCGGCCAGTGCGTTGAACCACTTGACGACTTCGGTGTCGGTGCTGGCGGTGAGCGCGAGCATGATGCCCTCGAACTTCGCCTGGCCCGAGCAGCGGCCGTCGGAGGCCATCAACTCGGTGTCGCCGATGCGGAACACCGCGTGCATCACCTTGTCGGCACCGGGCGTGCCGCCGGCGCAACCGGCTTCGGCATTCTCCGAAGGGGCTCCTGCAGGCGCTTCGCTGTAGCGCATGAGCTGCACGACCTCGGCGCCGAGCGCCTTCTTGTAGAAGCCGAGCGCTTCGTCGCAGCGGCCTTCGAATGAGAGGTAAGACTGGACTTTCATTGCGATTCCTTTGGATTGGAGAGGTGACTCGGAGGCCCCCGGTGTCATGGGCCGCAAACAATTTGATTAGTTTGTGTACACCGTCCACAAAGAATAACAGGGATAATGGACAGTGTCCACATGGAATTGCAATGAAGCTCAACAACGTCCCCGACAGCCTGCCGCCCGCCCGCAGCACCTATCGCCACGGCGATCTGCGCCGGGCGCTGCTGGACGCGGGCATCGAACTGGCGCGCGACGGCGGCCCCGGCGCGGTGGTGCTGCGCGAGGCCACGCGGCGCGCGGGTGTGGTGCCCAATGCGGCATACAGGCACTTCGGCAGCCGGCAGGAGCTGTTGCTGGCGGTGCGCGAGGCGGCCCTGGCCGCGGCGGCGACTGCGATGGAAAAGGAGCTGGCGGTGCTGCCCTGCGACCAGCCGCCCGCCGACTTTGCGCGGGCGCAGGTGCGCGCCGTCGGCACCGCTTATCTACGCTTCGCGCAGGCCGAGCCAGGTCTGTTCCGCACGGCCTTCGTGATCTCCGATGAGGGCAGCGGCGAACTCGGCCCGGGCAAGGCGGGTGCCAGCGGGCTGGACCCGTTCCAGCTGCTGGGCAAGGCCATCGACCGGCTGGTGGACGCGGGCGTGCTCGACCCGGCGCGGCGCCCGAATGCCGAATACCTCGCGTGGAGTGCGGTGCACGGGTTGGCGCTGCTCATCATCGATGGGCCGCTGCGCGAGCTCCCGGCTGAGGCCGCCCACAGCCTTGGCCAACAGCTGATCGATATGGTCGAGCGGGGCCTGTAGGAAGCAGGCCCGGAGCCTCAGAAGTAGATTTTCTGCAGCAGCCGGATCAGCGTGTCGCGCTCCCGCGCAGTGAGCTTGGCGCTGGCATCGGCTTCGAGCTGGATCACGGTCTGCTCGGCCTCACGGACCAGCGCCTCACCAGCCGCCGTGAGATGCAGCCCGACGGCGCGGCCGTCGTGCGGGTGGGGGCGGCGTTCAATGAGGCCCCGGCTGTCCAGCGTGGCCACCAGGCTCACGAGGTTCGGCGGAAGAATGTCCAGTGCGTTGCACAGCTGCCGCGACGTGGCGCCCGGGTTGTGCGCCAGCAGCGACAGCACTGAAAAGTCGATCTGCTTGAGCCCATAGGGCGCCATGCGCTCCGCGAAGAAGGCGCTGACGATCAGCCACGCTCGGCGCGCGTTGTAGCCGACCAGGGTTTCGAGCATGCGTGCGTCGAGCCGGTCCGGCTTGCCTTGCGGCACTACGGCCTGCTCGCCTCTGGCGGGGGCGGGTTTCGGGGAGGGTGGCATGGCCCGAGCGTAACCGCGAGTGAGGGCATACGAACGCTTCGAGTGGCTAGTTGGCGACACCCGGGGGCGTCGCGGCATGGTGGCTCAGGGCCACCGTCTCGCAGGCCCGCTTGACGATGCCCAGCCGCATTTCGAACTCGGGCAGCACCCAGCGGCGGAAGGCGGCGGCGGCCCGGGCCTTTTCCAGGTCATGCGGTGCCGTTGCCTCGATGCGCGCCCAGGCCCACGCCATCATCGCGAGCATCGTCACGCGCAGGTAGTCGTCGGCCACCTCGTACGGCAGCACCGGGTTGGCATGTGCCGCCATGGCCACGGTGGTGCCCAGGTAGCGCAGCTGCGCCAGCCGGCGCTGCACGTCGGCATCGGCCTCGCGCGAGGCGTCGAGCGTGTCGCGCAGCTCGAGCAGCACGGCCGACATGCCCACGCCGCCATCGGGCAGCACCTTGCGCACCAGCAGGTCGATGGCCTGGATCTCGTTGGTGCCCTCGTAGATCATGGTCACGCGCGCGTCGCGCACGATCTGCTCGATGCCCCATTCGCGCACGTAGCCGTGGCCGCCGAACACCTGCAGGCATTCGCTCGCGCCGTGAAAGGCCTGGTGCGTGCACGCGGCCTTCAGCACCGGCGTGACGAACGAACACCAGCGCTGCGCGCGCTCGCGGGTCTTGGGGTCGGCGTCGTGCGCGGCGACGTCGAGCATCAGCGCGCTGCGGTAGGCGAGGGTGCGCGCGCCGTCGATCCAGGCGCGCTGCGTGTCGAGGATGCGGCGCACGGCCGGATGTTCGGCGATCAGGTCGGCCGGCTCGCTGCCCCGGCTGGCGGGCACGGGGCCGGGAGCGCGCATCTGGCGGCGCTCGGCGGCATAGGCGTCGGCCTTCTGCCAGGCGGCGTCGAGCAGGCCGATGCCTTGCAGCGCCACGTGCAGGCGCGCCGAATTCATCATCACGAACATCGCGGCCAGTCCGCGGCCGGGCTCGCCGACCAGCCAGCCGGTGGCGTCGTCGAAGCGCATCGTGCAGGTGGGGCTGCCGTGCAGGCCCATCTTTTCCTCGATGCGTTCGCAGTGCACCGCGTTGCGTGTGCCGTCAGGCAGCAGCTTGGGCACGAGCACCAGCGACAGGCCCTTGGGGCCGGCGGGTGCATCGGGCAGGCGGCACAGCACGAGGTGCACGATGTTCGGCGTCAGGTCGTGCTCGCCGCCGGAAATGAAGATCTTGCCGCCGCTCACCCGCAGGCTGCCGTCGGCCTGCCCCATCTGCGGTGTGGCGCGCGTGCGCACCTGGCCCAGGTCGCTGCCCGCATGGGCTTCGGTGAGGCACATGGTGGCAAGCCACTCGCCGGTCGCGATCTTCTGCAGATAGCGCTGCTTCAGCTCCTCGCTGCCATGGTGCTTGAGGCAGGCATACGCGCCGTGCAGCAGGCCGGGCGCCATCGTGAGGCCATGGTTGGCGGCGGCCAGCCATTCGTAGAGCACCGCTTCGAGCACCGCGGGCAGGCCCTGGCCGCCGTCTTCCGTTGCGGCCGACAGCGCGGGCCAGCCGCCATCGACGAAGGCCTGGTACGCCTCGCGAAAGCCCGGCGGCGAGACGACTTCGCCATCGGCAAAGCGGCAGCCGATTTCGTCGCCGCCATGGTTGATGGGCGCCACCACCTCGCCGACGAAGCGGCCCGCCTCTTCGAGCACCTGCGATTGCAGGGCCTCGTCGACTTCGGCAAAAGGCGCGAGCGCAGCCAGGCGCGCGGGCGCGTTGAGCACGGCATTGAGCAGGAAGCTGACGTCTTCGGGGCGGGGCTGGTAATCCATCGGGGGCTCGGTAACTCGGTATCAGGGTCGGTATCAGGGCGTCGGGAGCTTGCAGGCGAAGCTGCTCGCGCGTTCGGTGTCGCCGCCGGTGTAGGTTGCAACTTGCGGGTAGGGGCACAGCGGCCGCGTGCGTTGCGCCGACCAGTTGGCCGGCACCTCTGTGTTGGGCACGGGCGTGCCCGCGCCACGCGCCGAGGCGGTGACCGATGCGGGCGCCTTGCCCTGCTCGACCCAGTCGACCAGCGCGCTCAGCATGTCGAACTGGTCGGTGGCCGGGCCGCCCGCGCAGTGGTTCATGCCGGGCACCGGGAAGTAGCGTGCAAACGACGAGGCATCGCCGCCATTCGCGGCCTGCACACGGTCGTACCAGGCGGCGGTGTCGTCGGACGAGAACACCGGGTCGCTGGTGCCGTGGTAGACGATCATCCGGCCGCCGCGGTCGCGCAGCGCGCCCAGGTTGGCCGCGTCGGGCGGCGTCATGAACGACAGGGCCGATTCGCGGAACACGCCATCGGTGGCCGCGATGCGCGGTGCGTCGCGGTCCATGTCGAAGCCCAGCGCGAAGGGCAGGCCCTGCGGCCGATCGGCCAGCGGCGGCGTGCTGAAGATGAAGCCCACGGCACCCGCGTCGCGCGTCGGCGGGCTCGCGAACTTCCACTCACGCCAGTTGGCGCCGCTCACGCCTGCGTCGAACGGGAAGCTGCTGTAGATCGTCTGGCCCGCGCCGTTGCGCGCACCCTTGAAGACATTGGCGAGCGCCTTCTTCTGCGGCGCGCTGAGGCACATGCCGTCACGCGTACCCGCGGCGCAGGTAGGCACCGCCGTCTGGATGTCGAAGCGCGTCCTGCAGGCATTGACGTTCGACACGATGCCGTCGGCCAGGCCGTCGAGCGCGTCGCAGCGCTGCAGCACCTTGTCGGCCACCAGCTTCAGCTCGGCCGGCGTGAACGCGCTCTGCAGATCGGGCTGGCCGGCGGGCGTCTTCGCGCTGGCCACCGTCGCGTATTGCTGCGCGCCGTAGAGCTGCGCTACCGCCGCCTTCGGCAGGTTGAAGCCGGGGTCGCCTGCGAGGATGCCGTCGTACTGGTTGGCCGAGCGTACTGCAGCCACCATCGCGTGCCGCCCGCCGTTGGAGCAGCCGCCGAAGTAGGAGCGGTCGGGCCCGCGGCCATAGGCCTTGGAAATCAGATTCTTGGCCATCGGCGTGAGTTGCGCGACCGCGTTGTAGCCATAGTCGAGCCGCGCTTGCGGGTCGAGCCCGAAGCGTGGGCCCATCGAGCCTGCATGGCCCGCGTCGGAACTGATGACGGCAAAGCCCATCTGCAGCGCGCTGCTGCGCGGGCCACCGCCACCGATGCCGCCGAGCGCCGGCAGCACCACACCGTCGAGCCCGCCGTTGGCCTGGTAGAAGAAGCGACCGTTCCATGCGACGGGCAGCCGCATCTCGAAGCCGATGGCGTAGCGCTGGTTGTCGACGGGGCTCGTGCGTTCGTTCATGCGGCCCTGCACGAGGCAGTGAGCGGGCGCGGCCATGGTTGCGTTGCCAATCGTGACGGTGCCGGCCGGCACGTCGGTGACCGAGGTGTAGACCGTGCCCGGCAGCGCGGCGCGGGCAGCAAGATCGGTGCAGGCCTGCAGCGTGCCGGGCCGCGCGGCGGCCAGTGGCGCATGCGATGCATTCGGCGCAGGGGGCCGGCCCGCGCAGGCCGCGAGCAATGCGGCAACGCCGAGCGCGGTTGCGCACAGGCCGAGGTGGACGTGGCTCTGTCGGGTCATCAAGTTGTCTCCTTGCCGCGCATGCCGCGGCTTTCTTTTCTTCTCGTCAGGCGGCTTTTCTTGCCGTGCCCAGGTAGGTGTCGATCACGCGCGAATCGACCGCGAGTTCTTGCGCCTTGCCTTCCAGGCTCACGCTGCCCATCTCGAGCACATAGCCGTGGTCCGCCACTTCGAGCGCGGCGCGTGCGTTCTGCTCCACCAGCAGAATCGTCACGCCCGTGGCGCGCAGCGCATCCACGGTGCGGAAGATCTCCTGCACCACCAGCGGCGCCAGGCCCAGGCTGGGTTCGTCGAGCATCAGCAGCGTGGGGCGCGACATCAGCGCGCGGCCCACCGCCAGCATCTGCCGCTCGCCGCCCGACAGCGTGCCGGCCAGCTGCGCGCGGCGCTCCTTCAGGCGCGGGAACAGCGTGTAGACCTCGTCGATGCGGTCGCGCCATTGCCTGTTGCGCAGCCGCACCTGGCGGAATGCGCCGAGCACGAGGTTGTCTTCGACCGGCATGGTGCCGAACAGCTCGCGCTTCTCGGGCACCAGCGCAATGCCGAGCATCACGCGCTCTTCGAGCGACAGCGCAGAGATCGGCTGGCCCTTGAACTCGATGACGCCTTTGGCGGGCAGCACGCCCATCAGCGCATTGAGCAGGGTGGACTTGCCGGCCCCGTTCGGGCCGATCACGGTGACGACGCTGCCCTGGTCGGCCTGCAGGTCGATGCCGTGCAGTACTTCGGCGCGGCCGTAGCCGGCGTGCAGGTTGCGGATGCGGAGCAAGGGGGTTGTCATGTCAGTGCTCCGTGCCCAGGTACGCGGCGCGCACCTTGTCGCTGTTCTGCACTTCGGCGGGCGTGCCCTCCATCAGGTGCGTGCCGAATTCCATCACCACGATGTGGTCGCAGATGTCCATCACCAGTCCCATGTCGTGCTCGACCAGCAGGATGCTCATGCCTTCGCCGCGCAGTTGCCGCAGCACCTTGCCCAGCGCTTCCTTTTCCTTGTGGCGCAGGCCGGCCGCGGGCTCGTCGAGCAGCAGCAGGGCCGGGTCGGCGCACAGTGCGCGTGCAATCTCCAGCAGGCGCTGCTGGCCCATCGCGAGGTTGCCCGCGAGTTCGTGCAGCAAGGCGCCCATGCCCACGCGCTGCAGCTGGCGCTCGGCCTCGCGGAACAGCGCGCGCTCTTCGGCGCGGTCGATCCGCAGCATGGCCGCGATGGCGCCCTTGCGCCCGCGCAGGTGCGCGCCCAGCGCCACGTTCTCCAGCACCGTCATGTCGGCCACCATCTTCACGTGCTGGAAGGTGCGCGACACGCCGCGCTGCGCGATCTGCCGTGCGCCCAGCCCGCCGATGCCTTCGCCACGGAAGCGCACGGCGCCGCCTGAAAGGCCGAGCACGCCGGTGATCAGGTTGAAGGTGGTCGACTTGCCCGCGCCGTTCGGCCCGATGAGGCCGACGATCTGGCCGGCGCGTGTCTGGAAGCTGATGTCGTTCACCGCCACCAGCCCGCCGAAGGTCTTGCGGATGGCCTGCACGTCGAGCACTACCTCGCCGGCTGCGGGCTTGGTGCGCGCGGGCAGGTCTTTCGCGTCTTGCCAGTCGACGCTGCGGCGCGGACGCGGCAGGCGCCGGTCGACAAAAGCCCAGAGCCCTTCGGGCAGGTACTTGAGCACCAGCACGATCATGATGCCGAACACGATCAGCTCATAGCTGCCGGCCGTGCCGATCAGCTTGGGCAGCAGCACCTGCAGCTGGTCTTCGAGCAGCTTGACCACGCCCGAGCCCGCGATGGCGCCCCACACATGGGCCGCGCCGCCGAGCACCGCCATGAACAGGTATTCGATGCCCATCTTCAGCCCGAAGGGCGAGGGGTTCACCGTGCGCTGGAAGTGCGCGAACAGCCAGCCCGAGATCGACGCGAGCATGGCCGCCAGCACGAAGATGCCGATCTTGAAGCGCAGCGTGTTCACGCCCATGGCCTCGGCCATCTGCGAGCCGCCCGCCAGCGAACGGATGGCGCGGCCGCTGCGCGAGTCGAGCAGGCGGATCACCGCAAACGCCGCGAGGATCGCAAAGGCCCAGACCACGCCGTAGAACAGCCGTTGCTGGCCGAACTCGAAGCCGAACAACGACAAGCCCTTCACGCCCAGGATGCCGTCGTACTTGCCCAGCGCATCGAGGTTGCCCATGAGGTAGTACAGCGACAGCGCCCACGCAATGGTGGCCAGCGGCAGGTAGTGCCCCGACATGCGCAGCGTGATCGCACCGATGATCGCGGCGCTGAGGCCAGTGAGCGCCAGCCCGATGAACAGCGTGACCCACGGCGACAGGCCGGTGTTCACCGTGAGGTAGGCGGTGGTGTACGCACCGATGCCCACGAACGCCGCCTGCCCGAAGGAGGTGAGGCCGCCCACGCCGGTGAGCAGCACCAGGCCCAGCACGGGCAGCGTGTAGATGCCGATGTAGTTGAGCTGAATGATCCAGAAGTCGGGCAGGGGCAACAGCGGCAGCGCGATCAGCACCAGGATCAACGCGAGCGGGCCCCAGGTGCGCAGCGCGCTCTTGTCGGGCACGCGGGCCGAAGAAGTGTTCAGTAGCGCTTCCATGTCAGTGATCCATTGCGCGTTGTTTCGCTTGCTTGTCGTGGGTTTGTCCGGGGCGCGTGCGAAGAGCGCCGGGTGCTCCCCTCCGCGAATGTCCCCCGCCTTCGGCTCCTCCTTTATTTCGCTGCGGGGAGCACCCGACGCTCTTCGCACAAGGGGCGTCGCGCTTGTGCTGGCTGGTCAACAACTGCTCTGAACAACGCTCACGTCGATGGGGTGCCTTGCGCAGCGAAATAAAGGAGGAGGCCGCAGGCCGGGGGACATTCGCGGAGCAAGGTACCCCGTCGGCGTGAGCGCGTCCCGAGCGCACAGTGCGACGAATCGAAGAGAAGCAGTTCATCAGTGCTCCTCATCCGAATGCCCGCTTCGCAGCGAACGCCACAGCAGCACCGGCAGGATGATGGTGAACACGATCACTTCCTTGAACGAGCTGGCCCAGAACGAGCCGAACGCCTCGATGACGCCCACGGCCAGCGCGCCAAGCAACGCACCGGGGTAGCTGGCGAGACCACCGATCACACCAGCCACGAAGCCTTTCAGGCCGATGAGAAAACCCGAGTCGTAGAACACCGTGGTGGTCGGCCCGATCAGCAGGCCTGAGAGCGCACCGATCAGCGCCGCCATCGCGAAGGTGAGCTGCCCCGCCGCCTGCGTCGAGATGCCCATCAGTCGCGCGCCCAGCCGGTTCACCGCTGTGGCCCGCAGTGCCTTGCCGTACAGGCTGCGCTCGAAGAACAGCCAGAGCAGCACGATCAGCGCGGCCGACACGCCGAAGATGATCAGCGCCTGCCCGCTCACGTTGAGCGGCCCGAGCGCCATGCGCTCGTCCCAGAACGGCGGGTTGCGAAAGCCTTCCGCGCCGAAGAACAGCAGGCCCAGCCCGGTCATCGCAAAGTGCACGCCCACCGAGACGATCAGCAGCACCAGCGAACTCGCGCCCGCCAGCGACTGATACGCCACGCGGTACACCAGCGGCCCGAAGGCCGTGACGATGAACACCGTGAGCAGCGCTTGCACGCCGATCGGCAGGTTGCGCGGCCCGGCCCAGGCCGAGATCGCGCAGATGACGGCCGGCGCTGCGAACGTGCGCAGCGCTGCCTTCAGTCCGCTCGCCGCGCTGCCGCTGTGCCGCCAGGTAGTGACCAGGTCCATCAGCGCGGCAACGCCGGCCAATATGAGCAGCAGCCACACCGTGCCCGGCGTCTTGCCGGTCTGGAAGATCGCCAGCGTCAGCGCGCCGTACGCCACGAATTCGCCCTGCGGGATGAAGATGACGCGGGTCACCGTGAAGACGAGCACGATGCCCATGCCCAGCAGGGCATAGATCGCGCCATTGGTGAGTCCGTCCAGCGTCAGGATGCTGGCGATTGAAAGATCCATGGCGTGAGGTCGTGGCGAAGGATTACTGTTCGACCTTGAAGGCGCCGTTCACCACCTTGAGCATCACGCCGGTCTCGGTCGTGTAGCCCCAGTGGTCCTGCGCCGTCCAGTTGAGCACGCCGTGCGCGAGCACCGTGCGGCCCATGCTTTCGAGCGCGTCGCGCAGTGCGGCGCGGAACTCCGGCGTGCCGGGCTTGGCCTTCTTGAGCGCGACCGGCACGGCCTTTTCGAGCACCGTGAGCGCGTCGACCGAATGGCCGGCGAACTGGTTGCGCGAGCCGGGGCCATAAACCTTCTCGTAGCCCTGCACGAAAGCGACCGCGGCGGCCTTCGACGGATGGCTGTCGGGCAGTTGCTCCGCCACGGTGGCGGGGCCCGACACCACGAAGGTGCCTTCGGCGTCCTTGCCGGCGGTGCGCATCAAGTCTTGCGTGGCGGCGGCGTGCGTCTGGTAGACCTTGCCCTTGTAGCCGCGCTCCATCACCGCTTTTTGCGGCATGCCGGCGCCGCTGCCCGAGGCCACGATGAGGATCGCATCCGGGTTGGCGGAGGTGAGCTTCAGCACCTGGCCGGTCACGCTGGTGTCGGCGCGCGCGAAGCGCTCGGTGGCGACGATCTTGATGCCGTTCTTCGCGGCTTCGGCGGTCAGCGCCTTGAGCCACAGCTCGCCGTAGGCGTCGGTGTAGCCGAGGAAGCCGACCGTCTTCACGTTCTGCTTCTTCATGTGCGCGACCAACGCGAAGGCCATCACGTCGTTCGACTGCGGCAGGCGGAAGAACCATTTGTCCTTGCCCGGCGGCAGGCCGGCTGGTGCGGTGGCGATCTGCGGTGTGCCGGCCTCGGCGGTCACGTCGGCCATCGGGATGGCGACCGGCGTGGCGCTGGAGCCTACGATCACATCGACCTTGTCTTCGGTGACGAGGCGCTGCGCGTCCTTCACGCCGGTGGTCGGGTCGGTGGCATCGTCGAGCACGACGACCTTCAGCGTTTCGCCCGCGATGGTCTTGGGCCAGATCATGATGCCGTTCTTCACCGGAATGCCCAGGCCCGAGGCGGGGCCGGTGAGCGGCTGCACCACGCCGATGGTGATGTCGGCATGGGCCATGCCGACCATGCCGGTGGCCATGAGCGCCAGCACGGCGGCGAGGGTGGTCTTCTTGAAGGTCATCGATGTCTCCTGATACGTTGTAAGGCGGGAACTCGGGAACGCGAAAAGGTGCGGCTCAGCGCGGCGCCATGCGCAGCGCGCCGTCGAGGCGGATCACCTCGCCGTTGAGGTGGCCGTTGGTGACGACGTGGCAGGCCAGTTCGGCGAATTCCGAGGGCTTGCCCAGGCGCGGCGGGAACGGGATGGACGCGGCCAGCGAGTGCTGCACCGCCTCGGGCAGCTCCAGCAGCAGCGGCGTGGCGAACAGGCCGGGCGCCACGGTGCACACGCGGATGGCGTGCTGCGCAAGGTCGCGCGCCATCGGCAGCGTCATGCCGACCAGGCCGCCCTTGGAGGCGCTGTAGGCCTGCTGGCCCACCTGGCCGTCGAAGGCGGCGACCGAGGCGGTGAAGAGCATCACGCCTTTTTCGCCGTTGTCGAGCGCGTCGAGCTTGGCACAGCGCGCGGCGAACAGGCGCGCCATGTTGTAGCCGCCGATCAGGTTGATGTTGACCACGCGCACGAAGTCTTCGAGCGGCGCGGGGTTGCCGTCTTTGCCGACTATGCGCTTGGCGCTGCCGATGCCGGCCACGTTCATCAGGATGCGCGCGGTGCCGTGCGCTGCGGCAGCCTTGTCGAGCGCGGCGTTCACGCTGTCGGTGTCGGTGATGTCGCAGGCGCAGGCGACGCCGCCGATCTCCGCCGCTACCTTCTCGGCGAGCGCGGCGTTGCGGTCGAGCACGGCGACTTTGGCGCCCAGGCGGGCGAGTTCGCGCGCGGTGGCTTCGCCGAGGCCCGATGCGCCGCCGGTGACGAGGGCGGCTTGTCCTTCGATCTTCATTCTTGTGTCTCCTGGATGGGGTTAGCGGGGCTTGACGGTGAAAGGCAGCGTGCCGTCGTGCATCGCATCGGCCAGCTCGGCGCGGTGCTTGAGCACGGAGCGTTGGTTGATGGAGCCCTTGTCGGTCACTTCGCCCTTGTCGATGGACGGCGGCTCGGCCATCAGGTGCAGCCGCGCGATGCGGTTGGCGCTGCCGGTGGCGCTTGCGGCCAGCGTGTCGGCGACCTGCTGGAAGTGCGCCTGCACCGGTGCGCTTTCGAGCACCTGCTGCATCGTTGCATCGGGGGCCAGGCCGGCAAGCTGCCGCACTTTCTGCGTCGGGAAGATCAGCGCGCCGACTTCCTTCAGGTTGATGCCGGTCAGCACCGCGTCTTGCACGTACGGCGCGCCGGCCGCGATGATCTTCGCGCGCATCGGGCCCACGCTCACGAAGGTGCCGGTGGCGAGCTTGAAGTCTTCTGCGATGCGGCCGTCGAAGCGCAGGCCTCGGTGGATGTTGTCGTCGTCTATCCACTTCACGGCGTCGCCGGTGGAGAAGAAGCCTTCGTCGTCGAAGGCCTCTGCCGTGGCATCGGGTGCGCGCCAGTAGCCGGGCGTGATGTTGGGGCCGCGGTAGCGCACCTCGGTCTTGCCGTCGACGTCGATCAGCTTCAATTCGATGCCGGGGGCGGGCAGGCCCACGTCGCCCGACTTCACGTCGGGGCCGGTCACGTAGAGCGCGAAGGGGCCCGATTCGGTCATGCCGAGGCCGGTGCCCATGACGATGCGCTCGCCGACTTCAGACTCCTGCGTCTTGTGCAAGCTGTCCCACACGGGCTGCGACAGCGCGGCGCCCGAGTAGAAGAACATCTTCACGCGCGACAGCAGGTTGCGGCGCAGCACCGCATCGGTTTCCATGGCGTGCGCGATGGCCTCGAAGCCGGTGGGCACGTTGAAGTAGATGGTGGGCGCAATCTCGCGCAGGTTGCGCAGCGTCTCGGCCATGCCGGCGGGCGTGGGCTTGCCGTCGTCGACGTAGAGCGTGCCGCCGTTGTCCAGCACGATGCCCACGTTGTGGTTGCCGCCGAAGGTGTGGTTCCAGGGCAGCCAGTCGACCAGCACGGGCGGCTCTTCGCCCAGCGCGGGAATCGACTGGCGCAGCTGCTGCTGGTTGGCGCACCACATGCGGTGCGTGTTGATCACCGCCTTGGGCATCTTGGTGGAGCCCGAGGTGAAGAGGAACTTGGTGATGGTGTCGGGGCCGGTCGACTGCATGGCTTCGTCGATGGCGGGAGTGGCGGGTGTCGAACTCAGTGCATCGAGCGAGGTGGTGGCGCGGCCTTCGAGCTGGCCTTCTGCAATCACGACCTCGGTCTCGGCGGGAACGACGGCTGCAATGGCGCGGCCGTAGCGCGCGGCATCGGTGGCGAACACGAGGCCGGGGGTCAGCGTGTCGAACACGTGGCGCAGCTTCTCGAAGTCCTGGCTCACGAGCGAGTAGGGCGGCGAGACGGGGCAGTAGGGCACGCCGGCATAGAGGCAGCCCAGCGCGAGCAGGGCGTGATCGATGCCGTTCTCGCTGAGGATGGCAACGGGGCGTTCGGCATTCAGGCCGCGGTTCAACAGGGCTTGTCCGATACCGCGTGCCTTCTGCAGTGCTTCCGCGTAGCTCACGCGAATCCAGTCGCCGGTGCTGCCGTCGGCCAGCCGTTCGCGGCGGGCGATGAAGGTGCGATCGGGCGTTTGCTCGGCCCAGTGCGCGAGGCGGTCGGTCATGCGCTCGCGGTAGGGCGCGAGCTGAGTCTCGGCGGTGAGGTACTGCGTGCCCGGCGCGCCGTCGCGCAGTACGGCGCGCGTCACGCCGAAGGCCAGGGGGCGGTATCGGACGGCGGTCATCCCTTGCTCACCTTGGCGCCGCGGCCTTCGAGGAAGTCGCGCACACGTTCCTTGGCTTCGGGCGCGGCCTGCACGATGCCGGAGATCAGCGCCTCGGTGAAGAAGCCGTGGTCGGCCGACTGTTCGGCGATGCGCGGCAGTGCGTGCATCAGCGCGTAGTTGGTCAGCGGTGCGTTGGTAGCGATGCGCTTCGCGAGCTCGAAGGCCTTGTCGAAGGCCGTGCCTTCGTCGACGAGGTACTGCGCGAAGTTGGCGCGCTCGCCGTCTTCGGCGTTGTAGACGCGGCCGGTCATCATCATGTCGGTCATGCGAGCCACGCCGATCAGCTTGGGAATGCGCACCGAGCCGCCGCCGCCGACGAAGATGCCGCGCGAGCCTTCGGGCAGCGCGTAGAAGGTGCTGCGGTCGGCCACGCGGATGTGGCAGGCGCTGGCCAGCTCGAGCCCGCCGCCGACCACCGCGCCGTGCAGCGCCGCTACTACCGGCACCGGGCCGTGCTGGATGAGGTCGAGCGCCGCGTGCCACATGCGCGAGTGCTGCAGGCCTTGGCCGGCGTCGCGTTCCTTCAGCTCGCTCAGGTCGAGGCCGGCGCAGAAATGCGGGCCTTCGCCGTCGAGCACCGCGGCGCGCACGGTGGAGGGCAGCTTTTCGAAGGTGTCGCGCAGCGCGAGGATCAGGCCGTCGGACAGCGCGTTGCGCTTGGCGCCACGCGTCAGGCGGACGATGGCGACTTCGTCGCGGAGCTCGATATGAAGGTCTGGATTGGTCATGATGGTGTTCGGGGTTGCGTTGGATTATGGTTATGAGAAATAATCAATTCAAGGCTTTCGAGCTTGCCCGATGCTAGGGACTTACCCGTACTGGAGACAAACACATGGACCACCAGAACCTGATTGCGATCGACATCCACACCCACGCCGAAGTGAGCTGCTGGAACCCTTTCGACAACTACGGCGAGGAATACGACCGCGCCGCCGACAAGTACTTCGGCTCCAGCGGCCGGCCCACCATTGCGGAGAGCGTGGCGTACTACCGTGAAAGAAAGATCGGCCTGGTGATGTTCATGGTCGATGCCGAATCGAACATGGGCCGCCGCCGCATCCCGAACGAGGAGATCGCCGAGGCCGCGAAGAACAACAGCGACATCATGATCGCCTTCGGCAGCATCGATCCGCACAAGGGAAAGATGGGCGCGCGCGAGGCGCGCAGGCTCATCGAGGAGCACGGCGTGAAGGGCTTCAAGTTTCACCCGACGGTGCAGGGCTACCACCCCTACGACAAGATGGCCTGGCCCATCTACGAAGTGATTGCCGAGTACGGCCTGCCGGCCATCTTCCACACCGGCCACAGCGGCATCGGCTCTGGCATGCGTTGCGGCGGCGGGCTGCGGCTGGAGTACAGCAACCCGATGCACCTGGACGACGTGGCCATCGACTTCCCCGACATGCAGATCGTGATGGCGCACCCCAGCTTCCCCTGGCAGGACGAGGCGCTGAGCGTGGCCACGCACAAGCCCAACGTGTGGATCGACCTGTCGGGCTGGAGCCCCAAGTACTTTCCGAAGCAGCTGGTGCAGTACGCCAATACGCTGCTGAAAGATCGCATCCTGTTCGGCAGCGACTACCCGCTGATCACGCCCGACCGCTGGATGCGCGACTTCGAGGCGGCGGGGTTCAAGCCCGAGGTGATGCCGGGCATCCTGAAGGGCAATGCGGTCAGGCTGCTGAAGCTGGAGGCCTGACAGGCGGCGCGGGCGCTATGCGTCCGCTTCTTCTTTCGCCGCGGTCTCCTCGCCGTCGAGCCGTTCCCAGTCGCGCCCCGAGCGCCGCTGCCGCTCCTCGCGCTCGCGCGCCATCTGTTCCTCGAACTGCTGCCGGCCCGCCTTGTTGGCGGCGATCAGCTTGGCGCGGTCCTTGTAGTGCGGATAGATCTCGTCGCTGAGCTTGATGTTCCGGCGGCGAAAACGCATGGTCGATTCGCGCGCTTCATGCGCCGGCCAGCCCAGCGCTTCGAGCGTCGCACGGGCACTGCGCAGAGACGATTCGAATACCTCGCGCTCGACCTCCGTCACGCCGCGGTCGCGCAGCTGGAACAGGTGCGTCACGTTGCGCGCCCGCGCGATGATGCGGGCCTGCGGAAAGTTCTCCTTCACAAGGTCGACGATTTCGAGCGACTGCTCGATGTCGTCCACCGCCACCACGATGGCCTTGGCCGTGCCGGCGCCCGCGGTGCGCAGCAGGTCGAGCCGTGTGGCGTCGCCATAGAACACGCGAAAGCCGAACTGCCGCAGGCCTTCGACGGTGTCGGCGTCGTGATCGAGCACCGTCACGCGCAGGCCCTGCGACATCAGCATGCGCCCGACGATCTGGCCGTAACGGCCGAAGCCGCAGATCAGCACCTTGGCGTCCTGCTGCTCCGAAATTTCTTCGAGCTGCGGGCCGGTGTTGCGGCTGTAGCGCGGCAGCACGAACTTGTCGAGCAGCACCAGCAGCAGCGGCGAAAGCAGCATCGACAGCGCCACCGCGCCGATCAGTAGCGAGGTGATTTCGGGCGGCAGCACGTCGGGCCCCGCGGCCTGGAAAACCACGAACGCGAACTCACCGCCCTGCGCGAGCAGCAGCGTGAACACGGGCCGCTCCTGGTAGGCGATGCCCATCGCCTTGGCAAGCGAATAGATCACCACCAGCTTGATGACCATGAAGCCGACCACCAGCATCGCCATGACCCACGGGCTCGCGATCAGCACGCCGAAGTTGATCGACATGCCCACGGCAATGAAGAACAGGCCCAGCAGCAGGCCCTTGAAGGGCTCGATGTCGGTTTCGAGCTCGCGCCGGTATTCGCTTTCGGCCAGCAGCACGCCGGCAAGGAATGCGCCGAGCGCCATCGACAGGCCGACCAGCTGCATCAGCGCCGCGATGGCCACCACCAGCAGCAGGGCGGCGGCGGTGAAGATCTCGGGCGTGTCGCTGCGCGCGATCCAGCGCAGGATGGGGCGCAGCAGCAGCCGACCGCCGAGGATGATGCCGCCGATCACGCCGAAGATCTTCGCGGCTTCCAGCGCGCGCTCCAGCCCGGTGATCGACTGTTCGGCCGCGGTGGCGCCGGCAAGCAGCGGCAGCAGCGCGAGGATGGGGATGGCCGCCACGTCCTGGAACAGCAGGATCGAGAAGCCGGCCTGGCCGCTGGGCGTTTTCAGCAGGTTGCGTTCGCCGAACACCTGCAGCGCGATGGCGGTGGACGACAGCGCCAGCCCCAGGGCCGCCACCAGCGCCACGCGCCATTCGGCGCCCACGGCCCAGCCCACGGCGAACAACACCACGGCGCAGCTCAGCACCTGCGCGGCGCCCCAGCCGAAGATGGGGCGGCGCAGGCTCCACAGGCGCTTGGGTTCGAGCTCCAGGCCCACGAGAAACAGCATCAGCACCACGCCGAACTCGGCAAAGTGCAGCACGTCCTCGACGCTGGACACGAGCCCCAGCCCCCAGGGGCCGATGGCGATGCCGGCCACGAGGTAGCCGATGATCGAGCCGAGGCCCAGGGCCTTCGACAGTGGCACCACCAGCACGGCGGCGCCCAGGTAGATCAGGCTGCTGGTCAGCCAGGCGGGTGCGTGTTCCATGCTCAGGCCGCCTTCTTGTCGTCGTTGTCCGCGGAGGCGGTTGCGAGGCCGCGGGTCATGGCGGCCTGGAAGGCGCTGGCGGCCAGCTTGTCGGCCTCGCCGGCGTCGGCCGGCCGGTCGCTTTCGGGCACGGGGCAGGCCACGCAGGCGTCGATCTCCTCGATCTCTGGCCAGTCGGGGTAGCTGCCCAGGCGCTGGGCGAAGGTTTCGACATGCGACTTCACATCCGCCTCGCTGGCGCTGCGCGCGCCGTAGAAGATCAGCGGCGGCAGAAAGCGCATGCCGCACAGCGCGGCGGTCTGCTCGTAGGGCGGCAGGAAGGCGTCGAAGAAATAGCGGTGGTAGTTCTGCGGGTGGTAGCTCGCTTCGGGGCTGCCCGTGGTGGCGACCAGCCACAAGTCCTTGCCCTGCAGGGCCGTGCCGCCGGGGCCGTAGGCCCAGCCGTAGCTGAGCACGTCGTCGACCCAGAGTTTTTGCAGCGCGGGCATCGAGTACCACTGGATCGGGTGCACCAGCACCACGAGGCTGGCCTGGGCGAGCCGGGCCTGCTCGGCCTCGACGTCGATGGCGAAGTCGGGGTAGCTGCCGTAGAGGTCGTTCACGTCGACGCCGGGCGCGGCGCGAGCGGCGGCGAGCATGCGGCGGTTGACGCGGGAGTCGCGCCAGTGCGGGTGGGCCGCGAGCACGTAGATGCCGCTGGAATTGCCGCCGGAGTTGTCGGCGGGATTTCCCATGGATGTTGTTGTCGTCATCCCGCGAACATATCTCAGTCAGGGCCGGTGCGTCGGGCAAAAACGCGCCACCGACTACCATTCCAGCTGTCCCAGTTCTGGAGGAGAGCTTTATGCCGGTGGTTCTGGTCGCCAATCCCAAGGGTGGGGTCGGCAAGTCGACGATCGCGACGAATGTCGCGGGCTATTTTGCAAGCCGCGGCCATGCCGTGATGCTGGGCGACGTGGATCGCCAGCAGTCTTCGCGGCTCTGGCTGGGCCTGCGCCCGCCACTGGCCCGGCCCATCGCCACCTGGGAAGCCACGGGCGAGAGCACGGTGGTGCGGCCGCCGCGCGGCACCACGCACGCGGTGCTCGACACGCCGGCCGGCCTGCACGGCTGGCGCTTCAAGGAAGTGCTGGCGCTGGCCGACCGGGTGATCGTGCCGCTGCAGCCGAGCATCTTCGACATCTACGCGACGCGCGATTTCCTCGACCGGCTGATGGAGCAGCGCCGCGCCGAGAAAACGAAGATCGGCCTCGTCGGCATGCGCGTGAACGCCCGCACGCTGGCGGCCGACCGGCTCCACGAGTTCATCGCCGGGCTCGGCGTGCCGGTGATCGGCGAACTGCGCGACACGCAGAACTACGTGCAGCTCGCGGCGCGCGGGCTCACGCTGTTCGACATCGCGCCCGGCCGCGTGCAGCGCGACCTGGAGCAGTGGCAGCCGATCTGCGTGTGGCTCGACGCCTGAGCCGCCAGCCTGCTCCCGGTTTTCCCTGAGCCTGGTTGTCGCCCGCCCGACAGTCGTGCGGGCGCCCCAGACGCCAGAATGCCTCGCATGACAAAAAAGACATTCCAGACCCTTCAGGATCTTGCCGCCTGCGTCGGCCAGGAAGTCGCCGTGAGCGACTGGATCACCATCACGCAGGAGCAGGTCAACCAGTTCGCCGAGGCGACGGGCGACCACCAGTGGATCCATGTCGATATCGAACGGGCCAAGGCCGGCCCCTTCGGCGGACCGATTGCCCACGGCTTTCTCACGCTGTCGCTGCTGCCGCGCTTCTACGAGACGGCGCTTGACGTGGTCGAGTCGCGCATGGGCGTGAACTACGGCCTGAACAAGGTGCGCTTCATGTCGCCAGTGCCTGTGGGCAAGCGCCTGCGGGCCCGCATGAAGCTGCTGACCTCTGAAGCGATTGCCAACGATGGCTTTCAGATGACCTGGGAAACCACCATTGAGCTCGAAGGCGCCGCCAAGCCGGCCTGCGTGGCCGAGTCGGTGGTGCGCCGCTACCGCTGAGGAAGCGGCGGCCTTTCTTCCTCTTTCTTCTTACATCCGGCGGTCGGTCACTTCGCCGTAAGTGGCGGCGCCCTGGCGGGTGATGCTCAGCGCGCTGGCGCGCACCGCGTTGCGGTCGACGTTGCCGCTCCTGGCCTGTTGCACGCCGGTGCCGCCGTTGCTGATCTGCAGCGGCTGGCGCGCTTCGGCCTGCACTTGCGCGCGCGACAGCGTCGACTGGAACGGTGCGGGCGGCAGCGGGTTCTGTTCACCCTGGAAGGCCTGGGCGCCGCTGGCGAGGGCAAGCGTGGCGAAGGCGGCAAAGGCAATCGACTTGATGGCATTCATGGCAAGACTCCTTGGGGCAAAGCGGTGGATGGACCAGATGCCGGATCGCTTTTGCGGCCGGCATGTCTTCCATACGGCGCGTCTTGCCGATCGGATGCGCCCCTGATGCCCGAAGGGGTGGCGGCCTTGTTTCTTTCTGTCAACCGAAGCCGTTCTGCCGCCAGGCCTCGAACACTGTCACGGCCACTGCATTCGAGAGGTTCAGGCTGCGCTGCCCTTCGCGCATTGGCAGCCGCAAGCGTTGCGGCTCGGCGAAGCCGTCGCGCACGGCGGGCGGCAGGCCGCTGGTTTCCGAGCCGAACACCAGCCAGTCGCCGGGCTGGAAGCGCACGTCGTGCACGGCCCGCGTGCCGCGCGTGGTGAGGGCGAACATGCGGTCGGCGGCGGGTTGCTCGGCGGCCAGCAGGGCCTGCCAGTCGGCATGGCGCTTGACCTCGGCGTACTCGTGGTAGTCGAGCCCGGCGCGGCGCAGCAGGCGGTCGTCCATTGAAAAGCCCAGCGGCTCGACCAGGTGCAGCGTGCAGCCGGTGTTGGCTGCGAGCCGGATCACGTTGCCGGTGTTCGGCGGGATTTCGGGGTGGACCAGGACGATATGGAACATGCGCCGATTGTCGGCGGCTCAGCGCGGCGGATCGGTGCGGGCGAGCACGACGGCGGTGATGTGTGCCGCGCCGGCCAGCCGCAGCACCTCGGCCGCAGCGAACAGCGAGGCGCCGCTGGTCATCACGTCGTCGACCAGCACGAGGCGACGGCCGCGCAGCTTTTCGGCGCGCAGCGGCTCCACCGCGAAGGCGCCGCGCAGGTTGCGCAGCCGGTCGGCGCGCGAAAGGCCGCTCTGGGCGGGCGTTTCGCGGGTGCGCAGCAGCAGGGTTGCATCGGTCTTGGCGGGCGCGAGCCGCCGCGCCAGTTCGTGCGCCTGGTTGAAGCCGCGTTCGCGCAGCCGGCCGGGCGCCAGCGGCATCGGCAGCACGGTGTCGCAGGCCTCCAGAGCTGGCTCCACCCAGGGCGCACTGCGCAGCAGCGTGGCGAACGGCCCGGCCCAGCCGGCCTCGCCACGGAACTTGAATGCGGCGATGGCGTCCGGCCACGGCCACGCGTAGGTGCAGGCCGCGAGGCAGGCGTCCAGCGGCGGCGGGTGCTTCACGCAATCGCCGCAGCGGCTTACGCCTTCGGGCATGGGCAGGGCGCAGCTGCCGCATCGCGCGGTGGGCGGGGCGAAGCGGGCCACGCAGGCATCGCACACCGGGCGCGAAGGCCAGGCGCGGCAGACCGCGCACTGGCTGGGCAGCCGCGCAAGCAGCGAAGTGAAGGCCCCGAGAGGCCTCAAAGGCAGGAAAGGCCACAGGGCCCGATGGCTGAGCATCGCCTCAATATACTCACGGCCCCATGGCCACCGACCCCTCACGACGACCGCCGACCATCGATGCCACGGCGGCCGCCCGCTGGCGCCAGCTCGCGCCTGCCGACGGCTCCCCCTGGCTGCACGAAGAAATCGGCCGCCGCATGGAAGACCGGCTGCAATGGATCAAGGCCCAGCCCCGCACCTGGGCCGACTGGGCGCCGCTGCGCAGCGGCCTTGAGGCGCACGAGCTCGTCGCCCGCCGCTACAAGGACGCCGCTTCTTTCGTGATCGAACCGGAGCCCGCGCTGGCCGCCGCAACAGGCCAGGCGCTGAGCGCGCCATGGTGGAGCGCGCGCCGCTGGCAAGCCGGCAAGGCCCGCTTCGACGCACCGCCCGAAGACGGCGTCGACCTGCTCTGGGCCAACATGTCGCTGCACATGGCGGCCGACCCCGAAGCGCTCATTTCGCACTGGCACAAGCTGGTGGCGACCGACGGCTTCCTCATGTTCTCCTGCCTCGGGCCCGACACGGTACGCGAGTTGCGCGCGCTGCATGCCCGCCTCGGCTGGCCGGCCGCGGGCCACGAGTTCACCGACATGCACGACTGGGGCGACATGCTGGTGCACGCCGGCTTCGCCGAGCCCGTGATGGACATGGAGCGCATCGTGCTGACCTGGGCCACGCCCGAGGCAGCGCTCGCTGAGCTGCGCACGCTGGGCCGCAACCTGCACCCGTCGCGCTTTGCGGCGCTGCGCGGCAAGGCCTGGCACCAGTCGCTGAAGAAGGCGCTGCCTGAGCTCGCGCCGGCTGAAGAAGGCGGTGGGCGCATCGCGCTGACCTTCGAGGTCATCTATGGCCACGCGTTCAAGCCGGCGCCGCGCGTGTCGTTGTCGGCCGAAAGCGCGGTGTCGCTGCGCGAGATGCGCTCGATGCTGCAACGGGGTCGTCCGGGCGCTTGATCGTCCGTTCGATCGCCTGTTGATTGCGCGGCAAGAACGCTTGGCGCACGAGCCGTTTTTTGCCTACTAGTAGTGACCCGTAGGCGTCCCACAGGGCACTCGGGCGCAGATATCTACCCGCTACAATCCGCCGTTGCGTGAAACTCGCGGGTATTGTCCCGCGATCGAGGGGTGTCGAATCCTGTTTGTACGAGGGGTTTGGCGACCGTCGACGCACCGATTTGCTGAACTCGCCCGTGTCGAATTCCGTGTTTCGATTTGCCACCGTTTCAGGCCAGAGCATCCACTGGTTCCTGAAGCGAAATTGCTCGGTGACGCCGAGCCAGCTGGGCTGGCTCTACGCTTCGCTGTGCGTGGTATCGCTCGGCATCGGCACCCTGTTCTGGCTGCACGGTGCGCCGCTGGTACTGCCTTTTGCCTGGCTCGAACTGGCCGCTGTCGGATTTGCGTTCATGGTCTATGCACGGCATGCGACCGACGGCGAAAAGATCGCGCTGCAGGAAGGGCGGCTCGTCGTGGAGCTGGAGAACGGCGGGCACTACGAACGCACGGAATTTCTTCCGCACCAGGTGCGGATCGAACCCCAGACCGGCGATCGCTCGCTGATCGAGGTCTCGGGGCAGGGTCGATCGGTCAGGGTGGGGCGCTATGTACGCCCGGAGTTGCGTGCGGCTTTGGCCCGCGAGATTCGCATGGCGTTGCGTGGCGCCTGAGGGGGCTCGCGCAGTGCTGCACGGTTGGGTTTGTCGAAAAAATTGAAGAAACGTGAACACGATGAAGAGCATTTGGCGCAATAAGTACAGGCCGGCGAATCTGTTGCTGGCGGCCGGCGCGGCTTTCAGCAGCGCGGCGCACGCAGTCAACGATCTGCCCGGCGGCCCCTCGGTGCGCCAGCTGAATCTTCCGGTCGGTGTGACCAAGATCGCGCAGGAGCAGCATCTGCTCCACACGATCATGATGATCCTGTGCACGGTCATCTTCGTCGCCGTGTTCGCGGTCATGTTCTATTCGATCTGGAAGCACCGCAAGTCGGTCGGCCACAAGGCGGCCAACTTCCATGAGTCGGTGGTGGTCGAAGTCATCTGGACCATCGTGCCCTTCCTCATCGTGATCGTGATGGCGCTGCCCGCCACCAAGGTGCTGGTGGCCCAGAAGGACACCACCAACGCCGACCTTACGATCAAGACCACGGGCTACCAGTGGAAGTGGGGCTACGACTACCTGAACGGCGAAGGCGAGGGCCTGGCCTTCATCTCCACGCTCGACAGCTCGCAGCGCGCCATGTCCGACGCAGGCGCCAAGGGCGCGATGCCCGACGACTACCTGCTCAAGGTCGACAACCCGCTGGTGGTGCCGGTCAACAAGAAGATCCGCATCATCACCACTGCGAACGACGTGATCCACGCCTTCGCCGTGCCGCAGCTGGGCCTCAAGCAGGACGCGATCCCCGGCTTCGTGCGCGACACTTGGTTCCGCGCCGAGACCGTGGGCGACTACTACGGCCAGTGCCAGGAACTGTGCGGCAAGGAACACGCCTACATGCCCATCCACGTGAAGGTGGTCTCGTCCGCCGACTACACGACCTGGGTGGCCGCCAAGCGCAAGGAAGCTGCCGCCAAGCTCGACGACCCGACCAAGGTCTGGGCGCTGCCCGACATGCTGGTGCGAGGCGAAAAGGTTTATGCCGCCAACTGCGCAGCCTGCCACCAGGCCAACGGCAAGGGCGCGGGCCCGATCAAGCCGCTCGACGGCTCCGCGAAGGTGACCGACGCCGATCACAAGATCCAGCTGACGGTGCTGCTCACCGGCCAGAACAACGGCGCGATGCCCTCCTGGAAGCAGCTGAGCGATACCGACCTCGCGGCCGTGGCCACGTACACCAAGAACAGCTGGTCGAACAAGACGGGCCAGCTGGTGCAGCCGGCCGAAGTGCTGGCCCTGCGCGCCAAGTGATGCGGCAGCAGCGCCCCGCGACGAAGAAATTGCAAGGAACAACGAAATGAGTGCAGTCCTCGACCCCCACGGTCACGCAGTCCCCGGCGACCACGCACACGACGAGCATCACGATCACCACGCGCCCACCGGCTGGCGCCGCTGGGTGTTCGCGACCAACCACAAGGACATCGGCACGCTCTATCTGCTGTTCAGCTTTACGATGCTGATGGTGGGCGGCGTGCTTGCGCTGCTGATCCGCGCCGAGCTGTTCCAGCCCGGCCTGCAATTGGTGAACCCCGAACTGTTCAACCAGTTCACCACCATGCACGGCCTGATCATGGTGTTCGGCGCCATCATGCCGGCCTTCGTGGGCTTCGCGAACTGGATGGTCCCGCTGCAGGTGGGCGCCTCCGACATGGCCTTCGCGCGCATGAACAACTTCAGCTTCTGGCTGCTGATTCCCGCGGCGCTGATGCTGGTGGGCTCGTTCTTCATGCCCGGCGGCGCACCCGCTGCCGGCTGGACGCTGTACGCGCCGCTCACGCTGCAGATGGGCCCCTCGATGGACGCCGGCATCTTCGCGATGCACATCATGGGCGCCTCGTCGATCATGGGTTCGATCAACATCATCGTGACCATCCTCAACATGCGCGCCCCCGGCATGACGCTGATGAAGATGCCGATGTTCTGCTGGACCTGGCTCATCACCGCCTACCTGCTGATCGCCGTGATGCCCGTGCTCGCAGGCGCCATCACGATGACGCTGACCGACCGCCACTTCGGCACCAGCTTCTTCAACCCCGCCGGCGGCGGCGACCCGGTGATGTACCAGCACATCTTCTGGTTCTTCGGCCACCCCGAGGTCTACATCATGATCTTGCCGGCCTTCGGCATCATCAGCCAGGTGGTGCCGGCCTTTGCCCGCAAGCGCCTGTTCGGCTACGCCTCGATGGTGTACGCCACCTCGTCGATCGCTATCCTGTCGTTCATCGTGTGGGCGCACCACATGTTCACGACGGGCATGCCGCTCACCGGCCAGCTGTTCTTCATGTACGCGACCATGCTGATCGCGGTGCCCACGGCCGTGAAGATCTTCAACTGGATCGCCACCATGTGGCAGGGCTCGATGACCTTCGAGACACCCATGCTGTTCGCGGTCGGCTTCATCTTCGTGTTCACGATGGGCGGCTTCACCGGCCTGATCCTCGCGGTTGCACCCATCGACACGCAGCTGCAGGACACCTACTACGTGGTGGCCCACTTCCACTATGTGCTGGTGGCCGGCTCGCTGTTCGCCATGTTCTCGGGCTTCTACTACTGGGTGCCCAAGTGGACCGGCGTGATGTACAACGAAACGCGCGGCAAGGTGCACTTCTGGTGGTCGCTGATCTCGTTCAACGTGACCTTCTTCCCGATGCACTTCCTGGGCCTGGCTGGCATGCCGCGACGCTATGCCGACTATCCGATGCAGTTCGCTGACTTCAACGCCGTGGCTTCGGTCGGTGCATTCTTCTTCGGCTTCGCGCAGGTGTACTTCTTCCTCTTCATCGTGCTGCCCACCATGCGCGGCAAGGGCGAGAAGGCCACGCAGAAGCCGTGGGAAGGCGCCGAAGGCCTCGAGTGGGAAGTGCCTTCGCCGGCACCGTTCCACACCTTCGAGAACCCGCCCAAGCTCGACGCAACCGCCACCAAGGTGATCGGTTGATCGGTGGCCAGCAGCAAGCCCAGCGACCGCACGACGATGACCACGCCTGAGCAAAGAAAGAACAACCGACGCATGGGGCTCACGCTGGCCTCCATCGCGGTAATCTTCTTCATCGGTTTCATCGTCCGCATGGTCTTCTTCGGCGGTCGTTGACCGTCAACCGAACGGGAGCACACGCATGAGCCTCGGTCCACGCATCCGCCGCGCCAATGTCCGCATGGTCGGCAAGCTGGCCGTCGTGGCTTGCGGCATGTTCGCGTTCGGCTATGCGCTGGTGCCGATGTACCGCGCCATCTGCGAGATGACCGGCATCAACATCCTCGCGCTCTCCGAGCTCGAAGTGCCGGGTGGTGCCAGCGGCGGCAAGAACGTGCGCGTGCCCGACAACACGCAGGTCGACATGACCCGCACCATCACGGTCGAGTTCGACTCCAACGTGCGCGGCGGCCTCTGGGACTTCAAGCCTGCGGAGCGGACCATCCAGGTGCACCCGGGCCAGCTCAACACGGTGATGTACGAGTTCCAGAACGTGCAGAACCGCCGCATGGCCGCGCAGGCCATTCCGAGCTACGCGCCGCAGCAGGCCGCGCCGTACTTCAACAAGCTCGAGTGCTTCTGCTTCAACCAGTACACGCTGGATCCGGGCGAGAAGAAGCAGTGGCCGGTCGCGTTCGTGATCGACCCCAAGATTTCGAAAGACGTGAAGACCATCACGCTGTCGTACACCTTCTTCGAAGTGGGCGGCAAGACACCTGCGGCGCCGGTGGCGGCCGTTTCGAGCACTGCCAATGAGCCACGCTCGTGACCGATCCATCGAACCAGCCAGGGCCCCGGCCGAAGGCTTCGCTGTGGGACACGGTGAAGGCGGTGGGCTGGTCGTTTTTCGGCGTTCGCAAGAACAGCGCCTACCAGGAAGACCTGGGCAAGCTGAACCCGCTGCACATCATCGCGGTGGCGTTCGTGGCCGTGATCGTCTTCGTGGTCGCGCTGGTGCTGCTGGTGCGCCATGTGGTCGCATCGGTCGCAGCCTGATTGACGAAAAAGCATTCCGCGACAGCAAGCAGAATCCATTGAATCGAGAGAAGAAAGAAAGCCAGGAGCTGATATGAGTTCAACCACCCACGGCACCACGCCCTACTACTTCGTGCCCGGACCGTCGGCCTATCCGGTCTCGGCCGCGACCGGCCTGTTCTTCGTGATTCTGGGCGCCGCGCAATGGATCAACGGCCACGAGTGGGGCGCGTGGTCCCTGCTGGCGGGCATGCTGATCTGGCTCGGCACGCTCTTCGTGTGGTTCCGCACCGCCATCGGCGAAAGCGAGAGCGGCCAGTACGGTCACAAGGTCGACCTGTCGTTCCGCTGGAGCATGAGCTGGTTCATCTTCTCGGAAGTGATGTTCTTCGGCGCATTCTTCACCGCGCTGTGGTGGGCCCGCACCCATTCGCTGCCCGCGCTTGGTAGCCTGGACAACGCGATCCTCTGGCCCGACTTCAAGGCCGTGTGGCCCAGCGTTGCCCCAGGTGCGACCGCTTCGCCGGCCGGCATCGTCGAGCCCTTCCAGACCGTCGGCCCGTTCTGGCTGCCCACGATCAACACCGCGCTGCTGCTGAGCTCGGGCGTGACGCTCACCATTGCCCACCACGCGCTGCGTGCCGGCCACCGTGCACAAACGATCCGCTTCATGTGGCTCACCGTGCTCCTCGGCATGATTTTCCTGGGCGTGCAGGGCTACGAGTACCACCACCTGTACACCGAACTGAACCTCAAGCTCAGCTCGGGCACCTACGGTTCGACCTTCTTCATGCTGACCGGCTTCCACGGCCTGCACGTGTTCATCGGCATGCTGATGCTGCTGTTCATCACGCTGCGCCTGCGCAAGGGCCACTTCACGCCGGAGCGCCACTTCGGCTTCGAAGGTGCGGCCTGGTACTGGCACTTCGTGGACGTGGTCTGGCTCGGCCTCTACATGCTGGTTTATTGGCTTTGAGCGAAGAACCTCGCGGCATTCCAGAAAAAAGGCGCCGTAAGGCGCCTTTTTCGTGGTTCTCGTGGAACGAGCACCATCTACTTGCCGAGCGGGAGTCCGGTGGGCTGGATGTAGCCGAGTTTCCAGGCGAGCAGCATGCAGAGGAACAAAAACACCGACAGGCCGATCCGAAAGGTGAGCGCTCGCGCCATGCCGCCGCTCTTGGCGCGCCCGTTGCGCCCGTCCTTCAGCATGAAGTACAGGGCAAACGCGAGGCTCGCGAAGATGCCCAGGAACACCAGGGCGACGAAATATTTCATGACCCGCATTATCGGCCGCACGCCCCGTCCTCTCCAGTGACTCCTGAACCCCTGTATTCCGAAGACCAGCGCCGCCCGGGCCGTTTCTGGCTGATCACCATCGCTGCCGTGCTGACCGTGGCGGCCACCGTTTCGCTAGGACGCTGGCAGCTCTCGCGCGCCGCGCAGAAAGAAGCGCTGCAGGCCGACATCGACGCCCAGAAGCTCAAGCCGGCGCTGACCCAGGCCGAATTCCTGGCGCTGGAAAAAGCCTCCGACTCGCTGCACCGCCCGGTGCGCCTGCGTGGGCTCTGGCTGACGCCCCAGACCGTGTACCTCGACAACCGCCAGATGCACGGCACGCCCGGCTTCTATGTGCTGACGCCCTTCGCGCTCGAAGGCACCGAGCAGGCGGTGATGGTGCAGCGCGGCTGGATCCAGCGCAATTTCGTCGACCGCACGCAGCTGGGTGCGGTCGAGACGCCAGCCGGCATCGTCGAGGTCACGGGCCTGATCGAGCCGCCGCCGAGCCATCTGCTGGAGCTGGGCACGCCCGCACCGGCGCCCGTGCCTGCCGCCTCTGCGCCCGCCACAGCGGCCTCCGCGCCGGCTGCCCCGGCACCGGCCGCCGAAGGGTATTCGCCCATCCGGCAAAATCTCGACCTGGAGGCCTTCCGTGCCGAGACCAAACTGCCGCTGCGCACCGACGTGTCGCTGCAGCAGAGCGGACCGGCTTCCGAGGGCCTGCAGCGCGACTGGCCGGCCCCGGCGCTGGGCCTGGAGAGGCACTACGGTTACGCATTCCAGTGGTTCGGCCTGTCGGCCCTCGTCGTCATCCTCTATGTCTGGTTCCAATTCATCACACCCTTCCGCCGCTCAAGGCGCCGCGCACGCGATGGCCGCTTCTGACGAGCCGCTGGGCCTGACGGTGCATTCGATGCCGTCGCCCAACCAGGCGCTCGATGGCGCGGAGGGCCGGCGCACGGTCGTCGGGCGCTGGAAGATGATCGCCGTGATGCTGATGTGTGCGGCGCCGGTCATTGCCTCGTACTTCACCTACTACGTGATCCGGCCTGAAGGCCGCAGCGTTTACGGCGAACTGATCGATCCGCAGCACGAACTGCCGAAGCTGACTGCCACCGACCGCAACGGCGCGCCGGTCGATTTGGCCACGCTCAAGGGCCAGTGGCTGCTGGTGGTGGTGGCCGATGCGGCCTGCGACGCGCTGTGCGAGCAGCAGCTCTACCTGCAGCGCCAGTTGCGCGAGAGCCTGGGCCGCGAAAAAGACCGCATGGACCGCGTCTGGCTCGTGAGCGACGCGGCTCCCGTGCCTGAGCGCCTGAACAACGGCCTGCATGGCGCCACCGTGCTGCGCGTGCCGGCCGACCAGCTGGCCAAGTGGCTCGCGCCTGTGTCGGGCCACTCGCTGGCCGAACACCTGTACGTGGTCGATCCGATGGGCAACTGGATGATGCGTTTCCCCGCCCGAATGGACGCCGCTGGCGCCGGCCGCGCCAAGCGCGACCTCGACCGCCTGCTGCGCGCTTCGGCGTCGTGGGACGAACCTGGCCGCTGAGACCTCGCATGGACACGAGCTCGCTCTACGATCTGACGCCCATCGCCTGGCTCATGGCCGCCGGTGTGCTGATCGCGCTCGGCCCGCTGGTGTGGGTGTGGCGCCGCAACGCGGGCGCAGGCCCGGCGCGGCGACTGCATGCGCTGACCGTGCTCACGCTGTTCCTCACTTTTGACTTGACGCTGTTCGGCGCTTTCACGCGGCTCACCGATTCGGGCCTGGGCTGCCCCGACTGGCCCGGCTGCTATGGCAATGCCAGCCCGGCCGGCGCGCGCCACGAGATCGCGATGGCGCAAGCTGCCCAGCCGACCGGCCCGGTGACGCACAGCAAGGCCTGGGTCGAGATGGTCCACCGCTATCTGGCCACCGGCGTCGGCGTGCTGATCCTCACGCTCGCGGGCGCCACCTGGATCGTGCGTCGTCGCCAGCGCCGCGCGCCGCCACCATCTTCGTCGAGCGAGGGCGAACACCACGCTACGCTCAGCGCCTGGTGGCCGGCCTTCACCTTGGTCTGGGTCTGCCTGCAGGGCGCCTTCGGCGCGCTCACGGTGACGTGGAAACTCTTTCCCGCCATCGTCACGCTGCATCTGCTCGGCGCCGTGGTGCTGCTGGCGCTGCTCTGCATCCAGGCCGTGCACTACCGGCAGGCAGCGGCGCAACGGTTGCCGACGCCCGTGTCGCCTGCACTGCGCAACGGACTCATCGTGACGACCGTGCTGCTGGTGCTGCAGATCGCGCTCGGCGGCTGGGTCAGCACCAACTATGCGGTGCTGGCCTGCACGCAGTTCCCGACTTGCCAGGACAGCTGGTGGCCGGCCATGAATTTCGCGCAGGGCTTCGAGATCTGGCGCCACCTTGGCGTGACCGGCGAAGGCCAGCCGCTCGATTTTTCCGCGCTCACCGCCATCCACTACGCGCACCGGCTGATGGCCTACGCGGTGTTCGTCGCGCTCGGCGTGCTGGCGTGGCGTCTGCGCCGAATCGAGGCGCTGCGCCCGCAGGCGCGATGGCTCGCGGGCCTGGCGCTGCTTCAGCTGGCCACAGGTCTGGGCAACGTACTGCTGGGCTGGCCGCTGGCTGCGGCCGTGCTTCATACCGGCGGCGCTGCGGCGCTCGCCGTGGTGCTCACCTGGGCGCTGTGCGAGAGCCGGCGCGACCTGGCGGCACAGACCGCACGCGCCAGTGACAATGCAACCGGTCACAACAACAATCAAAGGAAGGCCACCGCGTGAGCACCCCGATCCCCGTTCAGCAAACCAGCACCGCGAACGTGCTGCGCCAGTTCTACGCGCTGACCAAGCCGCGCGTGGTGCAGCTGATCGTGTTCTGCGCGCTGATCGGCATGGTGCTGGCCGTGCCCGGCCTGCCTTCGTGGGCCGACGTGCAGCGCGCCGTGCTGGCCTGCATCGGCATCTGGCTGGTGGCGGGTGCGGCAGCGGCGTTCAATTGCCTGGTCGAGAAGGGCATCGACGCGAAGATGAAGCGCACCGCCTGGCGCCCCACGGCGCGCGGGCAGCTCAGCGATCTGCAGGCGCTGATTTTCTCGGCGCTGCTGTGCGCCGCCGGCTCGGCGCTGCTGTGGTTCACGGTCAATCCGCTCACCATGTGGCTGACCTTCGCCACCTTCGTTGGCTACGCGGTGATCTACACGGTGATCCTCAAGCCGCTGACGCCGCAGAACATCGTGATCGGCGGCGCGTCGGGCGCGATGCCACCGGTGCTGGGCTGGGCCGCGATGACGGGCGACGTGGGGCCCGAGGCGCTGATTCTTTTCCTCATCATCTTCCTGTGGACGCCGCCGCACTTCTGGGCGCTGGCGCTCTACCGCGTCGAGGACTACCGCAAGGCCGGCCTTCCGATGCTGCCCGTCACGCACGGCAACGAGTTCACGCGGCTGCAGGTGCTGCTCTACACCTTCATTTTGTTCGCGGCCTGCCTGATGCCCTTCATCTACGGCATGAGCGGCTGGCTGTACCTGGCGGTGGCCGTTGCCGTGAGCATCGGCTTCACCGGCTATGCGTTCGCGCTGTGGCGCAACTACTCCGACACGCTGGCGCGCAAGACCTTCCGCTTTTCGCTGATCCACCTGAGCGTGCTGTTCCTGGCGCTGCTCGTCGATCACTACATTCACTGACCACGTTTCCATGAACAAGCGCAACGCTCTTCGACTGATTGCCGCGGGCGCCGGCTGGGTGGGCGTGACCGCCACCCTCGGCCTGGGCCTCTCGGCCTGCAGCGAAACCAAGCAAAGCTTTACCGCGGTCGACATCACCGGTGCCGACTACGCCAAGGACTTCTCCCTGAAGGACGCGGATGGCAAGGTCCGCACCATGGCCGACTTCAAGGGCAAGGTGGTCGTGATGTTCTTCGGCTACGCGCAGTGCCCCGACGTCTGCCCCACCACCATGACCGAGATGGCGCAGGTCAAGCAGCAACTCGGCAAGGACGGCGACAAGCTGCAGGTGCTGTTCGTCACGGTCGACCCCGCGCGGGACACGGCCGAGGTGCTGAAAGCCTACATGGGCGCGTTCGACCCGAGCTTTGTCGCGCTGATCCCCACGGTCGACGAGCTGGTCGCGCTCGCGAAGGACTACAAGGTCTACTACAAGAAGGTCGACGGCAAGACGCCGACCAGCTATTCGATGGACCACTCGGCCGCCAGCTACGTCTACGACACGCAGGGCCGGCTGCGGCTCTACGCGCGCTACGGCGCGGGCGTGCCGTCGATGGTGTCCGACCTGAAGACGCTGCTGGCTTCCTGAGAAGGGTTGTGGGCACATGGACGCCGGTTCGGTCGAGCACCTGAAGGGGCGCAAGGGCGCCTTCCGTATCGCGCTGATTCCGCCCGAGGTGCTGGGTGCCCTCAACGACGGGCTGCTCGAAACCGTCAACCTCAACGAATTCATGGCGCTGGAGTTGCCCCGGCTGGCGCGCAGCGTGGCGGGGCACATCGGGCTCGATGCGCAGAGCGAACGGCTGGTAGACACGATCGCGATGCTGAGCGCCTTCAAGCCGATGCAACGGCACGGGCACATCGCGCGTGCGCTCTACGACCTGACGGCACTGCATGACGAGCGCGATGCCGTCGCGCACCGGCTGGCCATGCACGCGAGCGACGTGGCTCGCT
This sequence comes from Variovorax nivicola, assembly GCF_051216475.1. NCBI lineage: Bacteria > Pseudomonadati > Pseudomonadota > Betaproteobacteria > Burkholderiales > Comamonadaceae > Variovorax > Variovorax nivicola. The sequence continues at coordinate 282,844 of NZ_JBPJZK010000002.1, forward strand.
GCTGGGCCGCGCAGTGGGTCACGCTCTCGGGCCTGCCGCTGCCGGCGCAACTGGAGGCGGTGCGCCGCTTCGCCGCCGATCCGCATTTCGGCGTGCGGGAAATCGCGTGGATGGCGGTGCGCGACGCGGTCATCGATTCGCTCGACGAAGCGCTCGCGCTGCTGCAGCCGTGGGTGTCCGATGCCAACCCCAACATCCGCCGCTTTGCCAGCGAACTCACGCGGCCGCGCGGCGTGTGGTGCGCGCAGATCGATGCGCTCAAGACCGAGCCGTGGCGCGCGCTGCCGCTGATCGAGCCGCTGCGCGCCGACCCCAGCCGCTATGTGCAGAACTCGGTGGCGAACTGGCTCAACGACGCGAGCAAGAGCCAGGGCGAGTGGGTCGACAAGCTGTGTGCGCGGTGGGTGGCGGAGTCGGACATGGCCGAAACCCGGTACATCGCCAAGCGGGCGATGCGGACGCTTTCCAAATGAAAAAAGCCCGGGAGTACCGGGCTTTTTTCTGAGGGAAGGGAGGCTTACGCGTAGTCCGCGAGCGCCTTCTTCATTTTCTTCATCGCCGCGACCTCGATCTGGCGGATGCGCTCGGCGCTCACGCCGTACACAGCGGCCAGGTCGTGCAGCGTCATGCCACCCGAGCCGTCGTCGTTCACCTTGAGCCAGCGTTCTTCCACGATGCGGCGGCTGCGGTCATCCAGTGCCTCGAGCGCGGTCGCGATGCCGTCGCTCGACAGGCGGTCGCGCTGCTGCGATTCGAGCAGGGCGGTCGGTTCTTGCGTGGCGTCGGCCAGGTAGGCGATCGGGCCGAAGGTTTCGTCACCGTCGTCCGACGGGCCCGGGTCTAGCATGACGTCGCCGCCCGACAGGCGGGTTTCCATCTCGAGCACTTCTTCAGGCTTGACGTTGAGCCGGGTCGCCATCTGCGACACCTCGTCGGGGCTCAGCGTTTCGCGGTGCGTGCCGTTGTCGGCCGCGGCCGAGTCGGCCTTGAAGCCCTGCTTCATCGAGCGCAGGTTGAAGAACAGCTTGCGCTGGGCCTTGGTCGTCGCGACCTTGACCATGCGCCAGTTCTTCAGGATGTACTCGTGGATCTCGGCCTTGATCCAGTGCATGGCGTAGCTCACGAGCCGCACGCCCTGGTCGGGGTCGAAACGCTTCACGGCCTTCATCAGGCCGACGTTGCCTTCCTGGATCAGGTCGCCGTGCGGCAGCCCGTAGCCCAGGTACTGGCGGGAAATGGAAACGACGAGGCGCAGGTGCGACAGCACGAGCGCGCCAGCGGATTCAAGATCGTTGTGGTCGCGCAGCTTGCGTGCGAAGCCCTGCTCTTCTTCGAGCGTGAGCATCGGCAGGCGGTTGGCGGCCGAAATGTAGGCATCCAGGTTGCCCAGCGGCGGAACCATCGACCATGGATTGGCGACGGCCAGCTGGTTGGCAGAGACTCCAGACAGCGTTGTCATCAGGGGAAACTCCTTTGTGTGGGCCATATTAGCACTCGGTTAGAGGGAGTGCTAAACCAAGGGTTCCCTTGAATTTCTATCGCCGGAATAGCCAGTGGCTACCAGCGCACGCCCAGCTTTAGGAAAAGCTTGGACAGCACGAACAGCGGGCCAACCCACAGATATTGGATGTCTTCGAAGAACGAAGGCTTCTTGCCTTCGATCTTGTGGCCCACGAATTGAAAGATCCAGGCCACCACAAAGATAGCGGCTGAAATCGGCAATACAAGTCCGCCCATCGCATGCACCAACGCCAGGGCCAGAGCGGTCAGCGCGAGCATGGTCAGCAGGAAGGCCGGGGCGCGCAGCAAGGCGTAGTAGACGAGGCTGGCGGCCACGAAAACATAGGCCACCCAGGGATGGAGCGCGAACAGCAGCCCGACGATGCTCAGCATGATGGCCGGGATGGCCACGAAATGGATCAGCTCGTTGGTCGGGTTGCGATGGCTCTCCTCGTAATGGGCGAGCAGGCGGTCGACCTTGCGATCGCTCGATTCCAGGGGGGCGGCGGCGGTATGCGTCATGACAAGTCTCCGTGGGCGCCGTTCGGTGCGGCGAGACTTTCGATGGTGCCCACAGAGAAGCCCGATGGCAAGCGCGCATGCGATGTGAAATTGCTATCAAAAAAGTAGCATAAAGCACTACAGCCACGGCGGCTGCCATGACTTTATGCACTGTCACCAGAAGGTTACATCGCTAAGATCGACGCGTGGCATCCTTCGACTCCCTACCCGCCCCCCTGTCACCGGCCGCGGAGACTGGCGCGCCCATCCGCACGCCCAGGGCGATCCTGGTTGTGGACGACCACGACCTGTTGCGCCTGGGCGTTTGCGCGTTGGTTCAGGCCCAGGCCACCCCATCCGGCGCGAACATCGAAGTCTTCGAGGCCGCCAACGTCGCCGACGCGCTCGCGCTGTACGAAACCCATCAGGCTTCCATCGGCCTCGTGCTGCTCGACCTGGCCCTGCCCGACACGCACGGCCTGAGCGGCGTGGCCGAGTTCCGGCTGCGCTTTCCCGCCGCGCGGATCGTGGTGCTCTCGGGCACCGGCAACAGCACGCTGGCGCAGGGCGTGCTCGCGCTGGGCGCCGCCGCCTTCCTGCCGAAGTCGGCCGACCTGAAGGAAGTGGTGAGCTTCATCCGCGCCTGCGGCCTGCTCGATCCCGGCGCGGCGGAGGTGCCGCCACCGGCCGTGCCCAAGTCGCTCACCGGCTATGCCGAATTCGCCCACGCCAGCGCCTGGCAGGAGCTCACGCCGCGGCAGATGCAGGTGCTGCAATGGGTGCTCGAAGGCAAGGCGAACAAGGAAATCGCGCAGCTCGCGAACCTGAGCGAAGGCACGGTGAAGAACCATGTCTCGACCATCCTGCTGCTGTTCGGCATGCGCTCGCGCGCCCAGTTGATCAGCACCCTGCATTGAGCGTGCAGCCCGCCGCGTCGAACGACCCGTCCGCCGACCACGCACTCGGCCAACGGGTGCTGCGGGAGCACGTTGCCTCGGTCTACAGCACCTACGGCGTCTCGACGCTGACGCACATGGCCTTCGTGGTGGTGTTCGGCAGCATCATCTATTCGCAGCTGAAGGACCCGAGCCTGCTGTTCTGGCTGGCCGGGCTGCTGATGGCCGACATCTACGTGTTCTTCACGCCGCGCTGGAATCCGTCCCGGCCCGTGCGTGAGAGCGCGTACTGGGCACGCAAGATCTCGCGCATGGTCACGCTGGTGAGCATGGTCACGGCGGTGGTGCCCTGGCTCATCGTGCCGCACGACAACCTGCCCATGACCTCGCTGCTGATGGCCGTGATCGTCGGCAGCTGCGCGCGGGCGGCGCAGTCGCTCTGGCCGCTTAAGCCGGCGCTCTTCGGCTACACGATGCCGATGTCGCTGGGCATGATTACCGCGCTGGCGTGGCAGGGCGACGGGCTGCATCTGTTCCTGGCGGCAGCCGGCGCGGCCTACCTGCTGCTGACGCTGCACGCGGGCATCGGCCAGCACAAGCTGCTGACCGCATCGCTCATGCTGCGCTTCGAGAACGAGGCGCTCGCCGCACGGCTCGGCGAGCAGATTGCCGCCACCGAGCGCGCGAGCGAAGAAAAAACCCGCTTCCTCGGCACCGCCAGCCACGATCTGCGCCAGCCGCTTCATGCCATCGCGCTGTTCGGCGCTGCGCTGGAGAACGAACTGCGCGACCGCCCCGAGGGCCGCAACGCCGAGCGCCTGATGCGCGCGGTGAATGCACTGGGCGCCTCGCTCGACACCATGCTCGACGTGTCGCGCCTCGACGCCGGGGTGATCACACCCGCACCGCAGCCGGTGCAGCTCGACGCGCTGTTCCTGCCGCTCAACCACACCTTCGCGGCGCGCGCCGAGCAGAAGCAACTGCAGCTGCGCGTGCGGGCCAGCGGCCTGTGGGTGCACAGCGACCCGCAGCTGCTGCACCGCATGCTGTCCAACCTGATCGACAACGCCCTCAAATACACAGCCCGCGGCGGCGTGACGGTGATGGCGCGCGAACGCGGCGACTCAGTGTGGATCGAGGTGCGCGACAGCGGCATCGGCATTGCGCCCGAGCAGTCGGGCCGAATCTTCGAGGAGTTCTACCAGATCAACAATCCGGGCCGCGACCGCTCGCGGGGGCTCGGCATCGGGCTGTCGATCGTGCAACGGCTGTCGCGGCTGCTCGGGCATCCGGTGCAGATGCATTCGCGGCTGGGGCGGGGCACGCACTTTCGCGTGGTGGTGCCGGCCGTCAGTGCGGCGGCGCGCGAGCTGGCCGGGGCGCTGGCGCCGGCGGCCATGACCGACGCGGCCACCGGGCCGCGCCACGGCCTGGCGCCAGTGTTGCCCGGCCGCGTGCTGCTGCTCGACGACGAACTGGAAATCCGCGAAGCCATGACGGGCCTGCTGCGCTCCCACGCCATCGACGCCCATGCCGTGGCGGACGAGGCCGGCGCCGCCGCCGCCCTGCAGCAGGCGATTGGCGAGGGCCGCCCCTTCGATCTGTTGCTGTGCGACTACCGACTGGCCGACGGCGCCGACGGGCTCGACGCGGGCCTGCGGCTCAGCCAGGGGCAGGGCATGACAACGCCGCTGCTGCTCATCACCGGCGAGACCTCGCCCGACCGGCTGCAGCGGGTTCGCGAATCGCAGGTGCCGGTGCTGTTCAAGCCGGTCGTGGCCGATTCGCTGCTGCAGGCGATGGCCGAAGTCGCCGTTGCCAGGTAAGCCCATGACTTTCGGCACTGGCGAGCAATCGCTGTGCGCACTACCTTCACCGCATTGCGTTCCCGCAAGAGAAGGAAAAGGGGAGAGGGAGAAAAAGCGAAGCGGTCCCGGCGCAAGCCGGGGCCGTTTTTTTACCCGAGCAGCGCCTGCGCGAACTCGCGGGCGTTGAAGGTCTCCAGGTCTTCGAGCTTCTCGCCCACGCCGATGAAATAGACCGGAATCGGCCGCTCGCGCGCAATGGCACACAGCACGCCGCCCTTGGCCGTGCCGTCGAGCTTGGTCACGATCAGGCCGGTGAGCCCCAGCGTCTCGTCGAAGGCCTTGACCTGCGCGAGCGCGTTCTGGCCGGTGTTGCCGTCGATCACCAGCAGCACCTCGTGCGGCGCCGTGGCGTCGGCCTTGGTGACGACGCGCTTGATCTTCTTCAGCTCGTCCATCAGGTGCAGCTGCGTCGGCAGGCGGCCGGCCGTGTCGACCAGCACCACGTCCTTGCCGCGCGCCTTGCCTGCGTTCACCGCGTCGAAACTCACGGCTGACGGGTCGCCGCCCTCGTTGCTCACGATCTCGACCGTGTTGCGGTCGGCCCAGACCAGCAGCTGCTCGCGCGCCGCCGCGCGGAAGGTGTCGGCCGCGGCCAGCAGCACCGAGGCGCCTTCGGTGGCCAGGTGCTTGGTGAGCTTGCCGATGGAGGTGGTCTTGCCCGCGCCGTTGACGCCGGCCACCATGATGACGGTGGGCGTGAACTGGCCGATGACCAGCGGCTTCTCAAGCGGCTTGAGCAGGTCGGCCACCGCCTCGGCCAGCAAAACCTTGACCTGCGCGGCGTCGGTGGCCATCTGGCGCTTGACGCGGCCGCGCAGGTCGTCGAGCAGGTACTCGGTCGCCTTGACGCCGGTGTCGGCCATCAGCAGGGCGGACTCGAGCTCTTCGTAAAGCGCGTCGTCGATCTGCGCGTTGACGAACACGGCCTGGATGCCGGTGCCGGTCTTGCGCAGGCCGGTCTTGAGCTTGTCGAACCAGCTCTTGCGCTCGGTGGCGACGGCGGCCTCGGCAGGAACCGGCGCGGGAGCAGGGGCCGGAACGGGCGGTGGAACGAATGCGGGGGTTGGTGCCGGTGTCTCCACCGGGGCCGGGGCTGCGATGGGTGCAGGCGCCGGGGAAGGTGCGGGTGCAGGCGATGCGGGAGGCGGTGAAGTCTCTTCGGCCGCCGGCTTCGAGCCGAACCAGCTCGAAGGCGAGAACACCGAACGCGCCGGCGCGGCCTCGGGGGCAGGTGCCGGTGCGGCCGGCGGGGTGGGTGCCGGCGTATCGGGGGTTTCGGCAGGCGGTTTTTTCTTGAAGAAACTGAACATCAGGAGCTTTTTACAATCCGACCCATTCTATGAAACACCTCCCGCCACGCCGTGCTGCGTCTGGTGCGGTGCTGGCGATGGCGCTTCTGGCGCCATGGGCCATGCCTGCACAGGCCCAAAGCAATCCATCTTCCGCCGCCGCAGCCGCGGCGCCCGGCCCCCAGCAATTCACGCTTGCCAACGGCATGACGCTGATCGTCCAGCCCGATCGGCGCTCGCCCACTGCGGTGCAGATGGTCTGGGTCCGCGTCGGCTCCATCGACGAAGTCGACGGCACCTCCGGTGTGGCACATGCGCTCGAACACATGATGTTCAAGGGCACCAAGGACATCAAGCCCGGCGAGTTCTCGCGCCGCGTGGCGGCCCTTGGCGGCCAGGAAAACGCCTTCACCACCCGCGACTACACCGGCTATTACCAGCAGATTCCGGTCGGTAGCCTCGAACAGGTGATGAAGCTCGAATCCGACCGCTTCGCCAACAACCAGTGGCCCGACGACGAGTTCAAGCGCGAGATCGAGGTGGTCAAGGAAGAGCGCCGCCTGCGCACCGAAGACCAGCCGCGCGCCCTGCTCGGCGAACAGCAGAACGCCGCCGTCTTCACCGCCTCGCCCTACCACCGCCCCGTGGTCGGCTGGATGAGCGACCTCGACGCGATGACGCCCGAGGACGCACGCGCCTTCTTCAAGCGCTGGTACGTGCCCGCCAACGCCGTGCTCGTGGTGGCCGGCGATGTAGACGTGGCCCAGGTGCGCGCCATGGCCGAGAAGTACTACGGCCGCATCCCTTCGAGCGCCGTGCCTGCGCGCAAGCCGCGCACCGAGCCGGCGCAGCGCGGCATCCGCCGCATCGAACTGAAGGCGCCGGCCGAGCAAGCCTACGTGTCGTTGGCCTTCCGCGTGCCGCAGCTCGCCAGCATCGACGACGCGAACAGCGACGCCTGGGCGCTGGTGGTGTTGTCCGCCGTGCTAGACGGCTACGCCGGTGCGCGGCTCGACCGCGCGCTCACCCAGGGCCCCGATCGTGTCGCCGATTCGGCCGGCGCCTATTCGGGCTTCATGGGCCGCGGCCCGCAGCTCTTCGTGCTCGACGGCGTGCCGGCTGCAGGCAAGAGCGCCGAGGTGGTCGAGGCCGCCTTGCGCGCCCAGTTGGCGCGCGTCGCCAAAGAGGGCGTGGGCGAAGCCGAACTGGCCCGCGTCAAGACCCAGTGGGTGGCGAGCGAAACCTACAAGCGCGACTCGGTGATGGCGCAGGCGCGCGAGCTCGGCAGCAACTGGGTCCAGGGCCTGCCGCTCAATGCCAGCGAGCGCATCGTCGCCCGGCTGCAGTCCGTCACGGCCGCCCAGGTGCAGGCCGTGGCCGCCAAGTACTTCGGTGACGACCAGCTCACGGTCGCCACGCTGCGCCCCCTGCCGCCCGAAGCCAAGCCCCGTGGCCGCGGCTTCGCGGCGCCCGCAGGCGAAATGCGCTGAAAGACAGGTCCCGTTCCATGAAAACTCTCAAGAAGATCGCCCAGTGCGCCCTGCTCGCAGGCGTCACCGCCATCGTGAGCATCACCAGCGCGCAGGCCGCGCTGCCCATCCAGCAGTGGACGCTGGCCAACGGCGCAAAAATCTACCTCGTGTCGACCAACGCGCTGCCGATCGTCGACGTGCAGATCGACTTCGACGCCGGCAGCCGCCGCGACCCCGCACCACAGGCTGGCCTGGCCAGCACCACCGCGACCATGGTCGAGAAGGGCGTGCGCGCCGGCAAGAGCGGCGAACCGGCACTCGACCAGAACGCCCTGGGCGAAGCCTGGGCCGATCTGGGCGCCAGCTTCGACGTGAGCGCCGGCACCGACCGCACCAGCTATTCGCTGCGCACGCTGTCCGATCCTGCCTTGCTGAACAAGGCGGTTGCGCTCGCGTCGCGCGAGATCGGCGAGCCGGCCTTCCCCGACGACGTGTGGCAGCGCGAACGCGAACGCATCAACGCGGCCATCAAGGAAGCCAACACCAAGCCCGCGACCGTTGCCGGCCGTGCATTCGCGCAAGCCGTGTACGGCGTGCACCCCTACGGCCAGGAAGTGACGGAAGAGACGCTCGCGCGCGTCGACACCGCCGCCATGCGCCAGCGCTACCAGCAGCTCATCGTGCCGTGCCGCGCCAAGCTCAGCATCGTGGGCGCCGTCACGCGTGCCGAGGCCGAGACGATCGCGACCACGCTGCTGTCGCGCCTGCCTGGCCCTGAGGCTTGCACGCCGCTGCCTGCCGTTGCACCGGTGGCCGCGCTCACTGCGCCGAAGAACGAGCGCATTGCGTTCGACTCGGCGCAGGCCCACGTCTTCATCGGCCAGCCCGGCTATCCGCGCAAGGATCCGGACCACTTCGCGCTCACGCTCGGCAACTACGTGCTCGGCGGCGGCGGGTTCGTCTCGCGCCTGATGAACGAAGTGCGCGAGAAGCGCGGCCTGACCTACAGCATCTACAGCGGCTTCGCGCCGGGGCTCGAAGCAGGCGCTTTCCGCGTCGGCTTCCAGACCAGGCCCGACCAGGCCGAAGAGGCGGTGAAGATGTCGCGCGAAGTGCTCGCCAAGTTCGTGGCCGAAGGCCCGACCGCCAGCGAGTTGAAAGCCGCGAAGGACAACCTGATCGGCGGCTTTCCGCTGCTGCTGGACAGCAACCGCAAGCTGATCGGCAACGTTGCCAACATCGCCTGGCACGACCTGCCGCTGGACTACCTCGACACCTGGACCGCGCGCATGAACGCGGTCACGGCCGCCGATGTCAAGGCGGCCTTCCAGCGCAAGCTGCAGCCTGAGCGCATGGTGACGGTGGTGGTGGGCGGCAAGGAAGCCAAGACGACCGCCAAGGCGCAGCCCTGACCGGCGGTCACACCGCCAGGGCGTGCGGGCCGCTGCTGGCGGCAGCCCGCACCGCCGCCCCAAGCCGTTCGAGCAGCCGCGGCGCAGCGCGCGCCTGCTGCCAGTAGAGCGGCACCGGCAGCGTCGAGCCGGGCACCAGTTCCACCAGCCTGCCTTCGCTGATCGCACCGGCCACCATGCTGGCCGGGTGCATGCCCCAGCCCATGCCCGCGCACGCCGCCTCGACAAAAGCGTTGGGCGAGGGGATCCAGTGCCGTGGCGTCTCGACATTGCGGTGGCAGATGCGCCGCACCCAGCGTGCCTGCAACCGGTCCTTGCGGTCGAACACCAGGCTCGGCGCGTCCGCCAGCGTGCGGGCGCCCACGCCCTTGGAGAAATGTTCATGCATGAACGCGGGGCTCGCGGCTGCCACGTAGTGCATCGTGCCCAGCGCCTCGCTGTTGCAGCCCGCCACCGGTTGCGCCAGCGCGGTGACCGCCGCGAACACCGCGCCGCTGCGCAGCCGCTCGGCCGTGTGATCCTGGTCGTCCACCGTGAGGTCGAGCAGCGCCGCCTGCTCCTGCGTGGCGAAGGCCGCGGCGGCGGCCACGAACCAGGTCGCAAGGCTGTCGGCGTTGACGGCCACCCGCATCGTGACGCGCTCGCCGCCTGCCTCGCCGCTGCCCATGCCAAGGGCGGGCAGGGCCTCGCGCAGCTCATGCTCCAGCATGCCCACGCGCTCGACGTGCCGGCACAGCTGCAGTCCAGCCTCCGTTGCGACGCAGGGCTGGCCGCGCACCAGCAGCGCGCCGCCGGTGCGCTCCTCCAGCTGCCTGATGCGCTGCGACACCGCCGAGGGCGTGACGTGCAGCGCGCGGGCGGCGCGTTCGAAGCTGCCCTCACGCACGACGGCGGCAAGGGCGTTCAGGGCGGCATAGTCGAGCATGGGGATGAAGTGAAACTGAATTGGATTAAGAAAGTTTAGTTTGAATTAATACCGTGCGAGCGGCATCCTCGAAGCATGCAAGCCGTACACGTCACCACTGCCTTCGCCAACGGGCTCTTCATGAGCCTGGTCCTCATCGTCGCCATCGGCGCGCAGAACGCCTATGTGCTGCGCCAGGGCTTGCGCCGCGAGCACGTGGGCGCGGTGGTGCTGTTCTGCGCGGCCAGCGACGCGGTGCTGATCGGCGCCGGTGTCGCCGGCATGGCGCAGGCGCTGCAGGGGCGTCCGATGCTGGCCACCGTGCTCGCGGGGCTCGGCGCGGCCTTTCTCTGTGGCTACGGGCTCAAGGCGCTGTGGCGTTCGCGGCAGCCTGCCGCGCTGCAGACCACGGCGCAGGGCGTTTCGCTGTCGCGCGTGGCCGTGGTGGCGCAGGCAGCCGGCTTCACTCTGCTGAATCCGCACGTCTACCTCGACACGGTGCTGCTCGTGGGCAGCGCGGGCGCGCAGTACGCGGGCCTGCTCAAAGTCTGGTTCGTGGCAGGCGCCTGCACGGCGAGCGCGTTGTGGTTCACCTCGCTGGGCTTCGGTGCGCGGTTGCTCGCGCCGGTGTTCGCACGTCCGCGCGCCTGGCAGATGCTCGATGCGCTCATTGGCGGCACCATGCTTCTGCTGGCCACCATGCTGGCACAGCGAGCGCTCGCAGGGCTTTGAAAGCTCTGTGAAGGCGCGCATGTGGCGGCGTTAAGCTCGCCGCATGCCCCAGAAAGCCGCCCCTGCCTCCCATCCCGCCGCACCCAAGCCCAAGCGCCCGTCGAAGCCCAGCGAGGTGCGCATCATCGGCGGCGAATGGAAGCGCACCCGCCTCGCCGTGGCCGACAAGCCCGGCCTGCGCCCCACGCCCGACCGCGTGCGCGAGACGCTGTTCAACTGGCTCGCGAGCCTCGCCGGCGCGGGCGGCGGCGAGTTGCCGGGCTGGCAGTGCATCGATGCTTTCGCGGGCACCGGTGCGCTCGGCTTCGAGGCTGCCTCGCGCGGCGCGGCGAACGTGGTGCTGTGCGAGCAGGACGCCGCACTCGTCGCGCAACTCCAGGCCGCCAAGACCAAGCTGAGCGCCGAGGCCGTGCGCGTCGAGCGCGGCAACGGCGTCACCGCGCTCGAACGCGCGCCAGCCGGCAGCCTCGACGCCGTGTTCCTCGACCCGCCCTTCGACAGCACCGCGCTCTACGAACCGGCCCTGCGCGCCGCCGCGCGCGCCCTGCGTGCCGGCGGGTCGGTGTACCTCGAGGCACCACGCCGCTGGAGCGACGAAGAACTGGCCGCTTTCGGCCTCGTCGGCTTCCGCTACCTGAAGGCCGGCGCCGTGCACGCCCACCTGTTGCGGCTGGCTGCCGAGGGGACTGCATAATCCGCCGAACAAGCCGCACCGGCAGCATGAGGAAGAAGCAACCATGGCCAGCAACGTCATCGCGGTTTACCCCGGCACATTCGACCCCATCACCCTCGGCCACGAGGACGTGGTGCGCCGTGCCACCCAGCTCTTCTCCAAGGTGATCGTCGCCGTCGCGGCGGGCCACCACAAGAAGGCGCTGTTCACGCTGTCCGAGCGCATGGACATGGCCCGCGAGGCCGTCAAGCCCTACAGCGACCAGGTCACCGTCGAGAGCTTCTCGGGCCTGTTGCGCGACTTCGTCGTCGCGCGCGGCGGCAAGGCCATGGTGCGCGGCCTGCGCGCCGTGACCGACTTCGACTACGAGTTTCAGCTCGCAGGCATGAACCGCTCGCTGATGCCCGATGTCGAGACCGTGTTCCTGACCCCCAGCGACAAATACCAGTTCATCTCCAGCACCTTCGTGCGCGAGATCGCCATGCTGGGCGGTGAAGTCCACAAGTTCGTCTCTCCCAATGTGGAGCAGCAGCTGGCGGCTAAAGTCCGCAGCCTCGGCCGTGAATAAGCCGCGATGAGCGGCACCCCGCCGCCCCGGCTGCATCTTCTGGGCGATGCAGCGCTGCTCTGCGAGCTGCCCGCGCCGGCCACGCTGGCGCAGCAGCAGCGCATCTGGGCCCTTGCGGAGCGCGCCCGGCAATGGCCCGGCGTCGGCGAAACGCTGCCGGGCATGAACAACCTCACGCTCACCTTCGACCCGACCGCGATCGACCTCGACACGCTTACCGCGCACGTCCTCGAGGCGTGGCCGAAGCTGCCGACCGGCGGCGTCGCGGGCCGGCTGGTCGAGATTCCGGTGGCCTACGGCGGCGAGCACGGGCCCGACCTGGCCGACGTTGCAGCCCACACCGGCCTCACGCCGGCCGAGGTGGTGCGGCGCCACAGCGCCGGTGAATACATCGTCTACCTGCTGGGCTTCCTGCCGGGCTTCGCCTTCATGGGCGGCCTGCCGCCCGAACTCGCCACGCCCCGCCGCGCCGAGCCGCGCACCGCGGTGCCCGCGCGCTCGGTCGGCATCGGCGGCGAGCAGACCGGCATCTATCCGCTGGTGTCGCCGGGTGGCTGGCAACTGATCGGCCGCACCTCGCTCGAGCTGTTCGACCCCACGGCCGAATCGCCCACGCTGCTGCGCCCCGGCGACCGCGTGCGCTTCGTTGCAGAGAGCGTGCAGACATGATCGTCATCCGCAAACCCGGCGTGCTCGCCTCGGTGCAGGACCTGGGACGGCACGGCCATCGGCAGCTCGGCATCTGCCCGGGCGGCACGCTCGACGTGCTGGCGCTCACGCTGGCCAACCGGCTCGTGGGCAACGCCGACGGTGCCGCGGGCCTCGAACTCACGATGGGCGGCTGCGAGCTGCAGTTCGAAGCCGACACGCGCATCGCCCTCGCCGGCGACGATTTCAGCGCCAGCCTCGACGGCGTGCCGCTGTGGCCCTGCTGGAGCGTGCCGGTCGCGGCCGGCCAGACGCTCAGACTCGCGGGCGCCAATGTGCCCGGCGTGAAGAAGGTCGGGCTGCGCAGCTGGCTGGCGGTGGCGGGCGGCATCGATGTGCCGCAGATACTCGGCTCGCGCAGCACCGACCTCAAGGCCGGCTTCGGTGGCCACGAAGGCCGCGCGCTACGCAAGGGCGACCGGCTCCCGACGGGCGCTTCGCCCCTCGATGCCACGCAGCGCGAACGCCGTGCCTTCGGCCTGCGCGGCCCCGACTGGGGCCCGGACGAAGACGACGGCGCCATCGCCCTGCGCGTACTGCCAGGCCCCGAGTTCGAACTGTTCACGCTGGCCGCGCGCGAGCAGCTGTGGGGTGAGCGCTGGCGCATCACGCCGCAGAGCAACCGCATGGGCAGCCGGCTCGCTGGTGCCGAACTCAAGCGCAAGCGCGGTGGCGACATGCTCTCGTCGGGCGTGATTCCCGGCACGATCCAGGTGCCGCCCTCGGGCCAGCCGATCATCCTGATGGGCGACGCGCAGACCACCGGCGGCTATCCGCGCATCGGCGTGGTCATTCGCGCCGATCTCTGGAAGCTCGCGCAGGCGCCGCTCAACGGCAGGCTGCGCCTCGTTCAGGTCGACCAGCCGCAGGCGCTGGCTGCATGGGCCGACCAGCAGCGCTACCTGTCGCAAGTGGCACAAGGGCTGGCTGCTGCAGGCTGGCCGGGCCCGGCATAGACTCCGCGGAACTCGCGGAAAAGGAAGCCCCACCATGCAAATCGACCTCAATGCCGACCTCGGCGAAGGCGCTGGCAGCGACGAAGCGCTGCTCGCGCTCGTCAGCTCCGCCAACATTGCCTGCGGCTGGCACGCGGGCGACGCCAAGACCATGCAGCAGTGCGTGCGCTGGGCAATACAAAACGGCGTGGCCATCGGCGCGCACCCCAGTTTTCCGGACCGCGAGAACTTCGGCCGCAGCACCATGCATCTGCCGCCCGACGAGATCGTGGCCAACGTGCTCTATCAGGTGGGCGCGCTGGCGGCCATCGTGAAGGCCGAGGGCGGCAAGCTTTCGCACGTGAAGGCGCACGGCCAGCTCTACAACCAGGCCGTGAAGGAGCCAGAGCTTGCCGATGCGCTGTGCGAAGCCGTGCGCCGCTTCGACCCCTCCCTCAAGTTTTTCGGCCTCGCGGGCAGCAACATGATCGACGCGGCCCGTCGCGCTGGCCTCTCGCCGGTCGAAGAGGTGTTCGCCGACCGCGGCTACATGCCCGACGGCAGCCTTGTGCCACGCAGCCAGCCCGGCGCGCTGATCGAGAGCGAAGAACAGTCGATCGCGCAAACGCTCTCGCTGGTGCGCGACCACCGGGTGACTGCCATCGACGGCAGCGTGGTGCCCGTCAATGCGCAGACCGTGTGCCTGCATGGCGACGGCGCCCACGCGCTGGCCTTTGCGCGCCGCATCCGCGAGCGGCTGCAGCAGGAAGGCATTGCCGTCCAGGCGATGGCCTGACGGCCTGAACACGCAACGGGCCGTGCCGTGGCAGCAAAGCCCATCAACGTCCTGCTGACCGGATTCGACGCTTTCGAGCAGGAGGCGGTCAATCCGTCATGGGAGGCGGTGCGTGCGCTCGACGGCTGGAAGGTCGGCCGCGCGACGGTGCATGCGCGCCAGGTGCCCTGTGTCTTCGGCGACGCCATCGACGTGCTTGCTAGCGCGATGGACGAACTGCAGCCGCAACTGGTGCTGTGCATCGGCCAGGCCGGCGGGCGCGCGGAGTTCACGCCCGAGCGCATCGCCATCAACATCGACGACGCCCGCGTGGCCGACAACAAAGGCCGCGAGCCCATCGACGTGCCCGTGGTGCTCGGGGCTCCCGCCGCGTATTTCTCGACGCTGCCGATCAAGGCCATGGTGCGCGAATTGCGCGCGGCCGGCGTGCCGGCCTCGGTGTCGAACAGCGCGGGTACCTTCGTCTGCAACCATATCTTCTACGGCCTGATGCACCGCATCGCGACGCATCCGGTGCCGGGGCTGCGCGGCGGCTTCATCCACATTCCCTACTTGCCGGAGCAGGCGGCACGCTTTTCCGGCGCGCCGAGCATGTCGCTGGAAACGATGATCAAGGCGCTACGCATTGCCGTGACCACCGCGCTCGCGGTGAAGCACGACGTCGCCGAAACCGGCGGCCAGCTGCACTGAGCCTGCCGGCTCAGGCTGCGACGGGGAAATTCCTCGCCAGCCAGCCGTTGAGCGCGGCGTTGACGAGCTCGGGCTTTTCCATCGTCAGCATGTGGCCGCAATCGGGCACCCACACGACTTGCGCCTGCGGCAGCAGCGCCGCCATCTCGCTCGTGCACTCGGGCGGCGCGAGCCGGTCTTCGTCGCCGCACACCAGCAGCACCGGTGCGCGCAGCGACGCCAGGTGCAGGCGCGCATCGGGCCGCCGCATCACCGCGCGGTTCTGGCGGACGAGCTGCTCGGCGCCTGCGCCCAGCACGATGTCGAGGTAGCGCTGCACCATCACAGGGTTGGCGGCCTGCGTGGGATGGAAGGCGAAGTAGACGTTCGGCTCGATCACGTCGCGCACTTCGCCGCGCTCGAAGTATTCGATGGCGCCTTCGCGCAGCGTGAACATGTCGGGCGTCTCGGGTCGTGCGCTGGTGCCGAGCAGCGCGAGCCCGGCAATGCGCCCGGGCGCCTGGCGGGCCGCCTCCATGGCAACCATGCCGCCCATCGAGGCGCCGCACAGCACCAGCGGGCCGTCGTTGTCGCGCAGCACGGCTGCGGCCATGCCCTCGATGGAGTCGTTGTGCCGCTGGACGTCGCTCACGCGGGCGCCGAAGGCGGGGGGAAGGGCGGGCAATTGGGCTTCCCAGATGCGCTCGTCGCAAGCGAGGCCGGGCAGCAGGATGAGATTAGGCATGGAGACGGATTTTGCGCGAATGCGGCAACCAGCGTCGCGGCATAGCGCATGGCATAGGCTTCCTGGCCAGCAGTCATCCGCAAGCGGCCTCGGCATACTTTTGAGACCCATGCCGAGGACTCTCAATGAACCTGGTTGAACGCGCGCAATCCATCCTGCTCAAGCCCAAGGCCACCTGGCCCGAGATCGACGCGGAGCCGGCCGACGCCGCCTCGCTGTACAAGAACTACGTGATGATCCTCGCGCTGATCCCGGCGGTGGCGAGCTTCATCGGCCTGTCGCTGATCGGCATCGGCGCCTTCGGCGTGAGCTTTCGCGTGCCTATCGTCTCGGGGCTCGCGAACATGATCGTGGGCTACGTGCTGTCGCTGGTGATGGTGTTCGTGCTCGCACTCATCATCGACGCGATGGCGCCGACCTTCGAGGGCACCAGGAGCCAGATCGGCGCACTCAAGCTGTCGGCCTATGCCAGCACCGCGGCCTTTGTCGGCGGCATCTTCAGCCTGCTGCCTTCGCTGTCGGTTCTTGGCGCGCTGGCGGCGCTGTACGGTGTGTACCTGCTCTACACCGGCCTGCCGGTGCTCATGAAGTGCCCGCCAGACAAGGCCATTGCGTACACCGCCGTGGTGGTGGTCTGCGCCATCGTCGGCGGCTTCATCATCGCGTGGGTGCTGGCGCTGCTCACGCCGTCGCCGGTGCGGCTCTAGGTGGCGGTCGAGCAACAGCTCGCGGGCCACAAAAGCCCGAGCGTCACGCGCACGGTGGAAAATGGGCGTCAATGCCAACGCCCAAGCCCGACACCACCACCGACCTGATCCTCATCCGCCACGGCGAAACCGCCTGGAACCGCGAACTGCGTTTTCAGGGGCATGCGGATGTTCCGCTCAACGACATCGGCCACGAGCAGGCGCGCCGCATCGGCCTGCGGCTGGCCGGCGAGACGGCGGTGCAACACATCATCAGCAGCGACCTCATGCGGGCGCAGCAGACCGCCGCGCCCGCGGCATCGCAGCTGTCGTTGCCGGTGGTCACCCTGGCGGGGCTGCGCGAGCAGTTCTTCGGCGTGGTCGAGGGCATGCGCTCCGACGAAATCCAGAGCCTGCATCCGCGCGCCTGGGAAGAATGGCTGGAGTTCCGCGAAGACCACGCCATGCCCGAGGGCGAGACGGCGCGCGAATTTCACACGCGCATCATCGCGGCGCTGGGCAGCATCGCCGCTGCGCACAAGGGGCAGCACCTGATCGTCGTCACCCACGGCGGCGTGCTCGACATGGTGTGGCGCACAGCCAGGGGCCTGAGCCTGAGCGGGCCGCGCCAGAGCGACATTCCCAATGCGGGCTTCAACCGCATCCGCATTGCCGATCCTCAGCGGCCCGGCGACATCGAGATCGTCGAGTGGGCCGACACGCGGCACCTGGCAGACCTGCCGCCACAGCCGACCTATGACCAGACGCGGCACCTGAAGAACAAGGGCTGAGCGCTCCGCCGCCTCAGTCCCGCAGGAGCTGGCCCAGCCCCAGCCGTTCGTAGACGGCGGCCGTCTGCCGGCGCAGGCGCAGCGATTCCGGCTGGCCGTTGAGCTGCTGCTGCAGGATGCCCTGCGCACCGGTCAGCGATGCCTCGGTGCCGGTGCGCACCAGTGCGTCGAGGTACAGCTGCTCGAACAGGTCGCGCTGCGCGTGGCTGCCGCCGATTTCGATCATGCGCGGCAGCGCCACGCCCAGGCCTTCGACGGCTGCCGCGAGATCGCCGCGCGCATGCGCCACCAACCCGTGCGCAGCCGGCACGCATACACGCTGCCACGCGGCGCGGGTCGATGGCGGTGCGTTCGGCGCGAAGGCCACGATGTTGCGCAGCAGCACATCGGCCTCGGGCCGGCCGGCGCGCGCCAGGCCGTAGAGGTATTGCAGGTCGAGAAAAGGCAGCACATGGTCGGCCTGGCGCTGCAGCAGGTAGCCCGCCACGTCGTCCCAGCGCGTGCCCACGTCGATGCCCGCGAGCTCCAGCCGCGCGAGCAGCGAGACCGCGCCGATCTGGTCCTGCGAGTAGTCCTTCACCACGCCCCAGGCATGCTCGTCGTACACGGCGAGCGCTTCGGCATCGCGGCCCAGGTCGATCAGGAACAGCGCCACGTGCCACCAGTTGTGCGTGACCATGAAGGAGTTGAGCCCGGTCCACGTGTCGCTCACGCCCTGCATGAACGCCAATCCCTCGGCGAGCCGGCCTTCGGTGAGCATCACATGCGCCAGCGCGTGATGCGCCCACGGCTCCTTGCGGCACATCGATATGGCGTGGCGGGCGCTGGCCTCGGCCTCGCGCATCAGGTGGCACTGCTCGTACCCGAAGGCTGCCATGCCGTGCACATAGGGCACGTCGGCAGCCTGCGGCAGCACCGCGAGCGCCAGCCGCAGCATGCCCGGGCAGTCGCCGGTGTTGAAGCAGTGGTACTGGCCGAGCTTGACCGACACCAGGTCGCGCGGATGCTCGCGCGCCTGTTCCGCGTGCAGCGCGATGGCGCGGGCGATGTCGCCATCGGCCCAGGCTTCGATGGCCGCGATGTAGCGCTGCTCGCGCGGCGTGGCGCGCGCGGCATCGGCGCGGGCCTTGTCGAGAAAGGGCCGGGCGTTGGCCACGGCTTCGCGCGATTCGGCGAACAGGTGCAGCGTGGCGCAGTAGGCCTGCACGATGGGGCTCGCATCGGTGCCGACCACCGCGATCAGGTTGACCGCACGGGCCTCGGTCGAGATGAAGCCCATGACAAAGTCGTCGACCAGCGGCAGGCTGGCGGGGTCGTCGAGGGTGAGCGGGTTGCCGAGGCTGTCGGCGAGTTGTTTTCCGGGGGGCATGGCGGCATGGTGCCATGCCCCCGGCGATGCTTCAACGACTCAGACGCCGGCTTGCTGATGCCGGTACTCCTGCGTCTTGCCGCCGTAGCCATAGGCTGCGCCGCGCGCGTCGATCACGTGGATGTACGACACCTCGTGCAGGTCCGGCCGGATCTTCGCCATGGCCGCGTGCACCTCGCGCAGGTAGCGCGCCTTCTCGGCCTTGGTGTTGGTCTCGTCGGTGATGCTGATGTCGAGATGGAACGCCGACTTGCCGAGCGAGGCCAGCGTCTGGCCGCCGATGAACCAGGCGTCGGTGGCGATGTACTGCACGGTGATGGCGATCACTGGCAATTGCTTGCCGAGCACGCTCTGGGTGAGTTCGGCGACCGTGTCGACGGTCTTGCGGGTGAGGGCGGCATCGGGTTGGCCGGAGAGATGGACGACGATGTGGGGCATGGTGGACTCCTGAGTGAATGAGTGGTCGATGGGGTGATTGTGGGAACTCCCTATCAATCGGAAAAGCGGGAAGATATGATGGATTCCATCGGGTTAACGGATGGATAAGTCATGCAAGGCTTTGATCTGGAGCAGCTGCGCACGCTGGCAGCGGTTGTCGACGCAGGCAGCCTCACGGCCGCCGCGCCGCGCGTCTTTCTTTCGCAGTCTTCGGTTAGCGAGCAGATCCGCAAGCTGGAAGAGCGGGCCGGGCAGTCGCTGCTCACGCGCAGCAAGGCGGGCGTCTCACCCACCGAGGCGGGCGTGCGGCTGCTGGGCTATGCGCGGCGCATCCTGGCGCTGAGCGACGAGGCGTTTCGCGATCTGCATGGCGAGACGCTGCAGGGCGAGCTGCGCCTCGCCGTCACCGACTACTTCCGGCCCGGCGACCTGACGCGGCTGCTGGGGCGGCTTGGCGAGAGCTATCCGCAAGTGCGGCTGCACGTCAGCATCCTGAAGAGCGACGAGTTGCGCGCCGCGTATGCGCGAGGCGACTTCGACGTGGGAGTGGCGATGAATATCGCCGGTGTTTCCGCCGCGCAGCCCCGGGCGTCGGTGATCCGGCGCGAATCGCTGGTGTGGCTGGGCGCGGCGGGCATGCGGCTCGTGCGCGGCGAGCCGGTGCGGCTGCTGGCGCTGCCGGACACCTGCTCGCTGCACCAGTTCACCGTGGCGCTGTTGCGGCGCCGGCGAGTGCCCTACGCGCTGGCGCATGTGGCTTCGGGCGTGGCGGGGTTGCAGTCGGCGCTGGCCGCAGGGTTGGGCGTGGCCTGCCTCAACGAATCGGCCATCAGCGACGGCGTGGCGCGGCTGGCCACACCCCACGGGTTGCCGGCGCTGCCACGTGTCGCCTTCGAGTTCTTACCCGGTCGCCGGGGAGAAACAGCGTTCGTGACCCGGGCCCGGGAACTGCTGGCCACCCATCTGGTGTGAGTCCGGCCGGGGTGGCGCGGGATTTGCGTCACGTCTGCCATGGATGCGCCACCTCCCACTACCCCACCGGAATGGCTGCGCCATTCCCGTTTCGATGACGCGCAGGCGATCTTTTCGGGCACTTTGTTCGTCGCCATCGCCATGATGCTGTTCGGCCAGGCGGGTCTGCTCACGGGTGGCACGGCCGGCGTCGCGTTTCTCCTGCACTACGCCACTGGTGTGAGCTTCGGAAAGCTGTTCTTCCTAGTCAACCTGCCGTTCTACTGGTTCGCATGGCGCCACATGGGGCGGGCGTTCACGATCAAGACTTTCTCGGCGATTGCGTTGCTCTCGCTGATGACCGATTGGGCGCCGCGTTACCTGTCGATCGATTCCCTGCACCCGGCTTTTGCGGCTGTGCTTGGTGGTCTGCTGCTGGGCACTGGCTGTCTGTTCCTCGCCCGCCACCGCGCCAGCTTGGGCGGTGCGACGGTGTTGACGCTGTATCTACAGGAAAAGCGCGGGTGGCCTGCGGGCAAGGTGCAGATCGGGATCGACTGCACGGTGGTTCTGCTTGCCCTGTTCGTGATTCCGCCGCAGCGTGTGGGGTGGTCGGTGCTGGCTGCTGTGGTGATGGGGCTTTTTCTCTGGATCAACCACAAGCCTGGGAGGTATGCGGCGACTTGAGCTTGCTGTTCTGGGGGGCGTGCGAATGACACCGGGTACTCCCCTCCGCGAATGTCCCCCGGCCTTCGGCCTCCTCCTTTATTTCGCTGCGGGGAGCACCCGGTGCCATCCGCACATGGGCGCAGTCGTATTGCCGGCCGCACGAGCGCTGCGTCCATCGATCACGTCGATGGGGTGCCTTGCGCAGCGAAATAAAGGAGGAGGCCGCAGGCCGGGGGACATTCGCGGAGCAAGGTACCCCGTCGGCGTGATCGCGCCCCGAACAACGCACGCCTAACGTTAAGGCGCAACGGGCCAGGGCCGCTGAGGCTCCCGGATCTGCTCGAATGCACGCGAAACGCGAAGCACCCCGAGATCGTCGAAGCGCTGCCCGGCAATCTGAAGACCGATCGGCAATCCACCCGCCGAGTACCCGCAATTCACCGAAGCCGCCGGCTGCTCCGACATGTTGAACGGCACCGTGAATCCGATGTGCTCCAGCGGCCGCAAGGGATCGTTCGTGGGCGAAGGCGCCTCCGCGGCTGCGGGCATGTTGGGGGAAACGGGCGAGATGACGTAGTCGAACCGCGCGCAGGCGCTCACCGCCGCCACGCGCGTCGCATGGAACTGGCTGAAGCTGCGAAACACGTGCTCGCCGCTGAACTCCGCCGCGCTCTCGGCCCATTCGCGGATGTAGGGCAGCACCTTCGAGCGCTGGTCGGCACGCAGGCCCTTCATGTCCACCAGCGAGCGCATGCGCCACAGATGGTCCATGCCGTCGAGCAGCGCCTGTGACATGAAAGGCTGCATCGGTTCGATGATGGCGCCGGCCTTCTCCAGAAGACGCGCCGCTTGTTCGACCGCTGCCTGGATTTCAGGCTCCACCGCCAGTCCGCAGCCCGCGTCGAGCAGCAGCCCGATGCGCAGGCCGCGCAGATGGTCGGGGGACACGTCGAAGCCGGCCCAATCGATGTCCTGCGGCGGCAGGTTCATGCTGTCGCGCGCATCGGGCTTCGACAGCGCCTGCATCGCCAACGCAGTGTCGCCCACGGTGCGTGTCATCGGTCCTGCAGCGCGGCCCATGTACGGTGGATCGATGGGAATACGCCCCAGGCTCGGCTTGAGCGTGAAGATGCCGCACCAGCTCGCGGGCAAGCGCAGCGAGCCGCCGATGTCCGTGCCCAGGTGCAGTGGGCCGTAGCCGGCAGCAGCCGCAGCACCCGCACCCGCGCTGGAGCCGCCCGGCGTCAGGCGCAGGTCCCATGGATTGCGCGCCAGCGTGTGAAAGCTCGACAGGCCCGAAGACAACATGCCGTAGTCCGGCATCGTCGTCTTGCTCACGATCACCGCGCCCGCTTCTTTCAAGCGTGCGGCTGGCGGCGCATCGGCAGTCGCGGGCTTCAGGTCGACGGCGGCGGTGCCGGCCGGCATCGGGTCGCCGCGCGTCGCGATGTTTTCCTTGATGGTGGCCGGCACGCCGTCGAGCGGACCGAGCGCATCGCCGCGCTGCCAACGCGCTTCCGAAGCGCGCGCCTGTTCGAGCGCGGCCTCGGGCCTGAAGAGCCAGGTGGCCTGCAGGTGCGGCTCCCAGCGCTCTATCTGCGCGATCACGGCCTGCGTGACCTCCACCGGCGAGAGCTTGCGGTCGCGGTAGGCCGCGGCAAGCTCCTGTGCGGACAGGTCGTTCAACCCCACGACAGCGCCGACAGGTCGTTCACGAAGATCGGGTTGTCCTTCCAGATGCCCTTGACGTTCTTCTTTGCGACGGTCGGGAACTGCGGCTGGTACAGGAAGCCGTTGGCCGCGTCGGTGGCCAGCAGCTTTTGCGCGTCGCCCAACAGCTTGTTGCGCTCGGTGGCGTTGGCCGTGGACTTGATCTTGTCGAACAGCGTGTTGAAGGCCTTCGACTGGTAGCCCCAGTAGTAGTCCGACTTGGCGTAGTTGCCGAGGTCGAAGGGCTCCACGTGCGAGACGATCGACAGGTCGTAGTCCTTGTTGCCGTAGGTGCCGCTGAGCCATTGGGCCCACTCCACGTTCTGCACCTTCACCGTGATGCCGATCTTGGCGAGCTCGGCCACGATCACCTCGCCGCCTTGCCGCGCATACGGTGGCGGCGGCAGCGTCATGGTGAGTTCGAGCGGCGTCTTCACGCCGGCTTCGGCCAGCAGCTTCTTGGCCTTCTCGATGTCGAAGGGGTTGATGCCCGTGGTGTCGACATAGCCCGCAGCGCCCGGCACGTAGTGGCTGCCGATGGGCACGCCGAAGCCGTCGGCCGCGCCTTCGATCACGGCCTTGCGGTCGATGGCGGCAAGAATGGCGCGGCGCACGCGCACGTCGTCGAGCGGCTTCTTCTTGTTGTTGATCGAGAGAATCGTCTTGGCGCGCGAGCCCGCCAGGATCACCTGGAACTGCGGGTTCGCCTTGAACTGCGGCACCACGCGCGTTCCGATGCGCGCAAACACGTCGACGTCGCCCGACAGCATGGCGGCGGCCTGCGCGGCGGTGTCGGAGATGAAGCGGAACGTGACCTTGTTGATCTTCGCGGTGGCGGGGCTGCGGAAACCTTCCCACTTGCTCAGCGTGATCGACGAGCCCTTGGCCCAGCTGTCGAGCTTGTAGGGGCCGGTTCCGACCGGCTTGGTGGCATTGCCATCTGCGCTCTTGGGCTCGACGATCACGGCGGTGGCCTGGCCCAGCACGAAGGGCAGGTCGGGGTCGATCTCCTTGTTGATGATGACGACGGTGTAGTCGTCCACCACCTGCGTTGCGAGGTTGGCGAAGGTGCGCTTGTCCTTGTTGGTGCTCTTCTCGCCGCCGGCGCGGTCGAACGAGAACTTCACGGTGGCCGCGTTGAAGGGCTCGCCGTTCTGGTACTTCACGCCGCGGCGCAGCTTGAAGGTGTAGGTCTTCAGGTCGGGCGAGATTTCCCAGCTCTCGGCCAGTAGCGGCGTGACGCTGCCGTCGGCGTTGATCTTGGTGAGCGTCTCGAGGATGTTGTAGTGCACCACCTCGGCGATGGCGGCGGCGGCGCCGGTGGTCGGATCGAGCCCCGGCGGTTCGAGCGCCATGCCGATCACGATGGCGTCCTTCCGGCCCTGCGCCATGCCGGCGAGCGGGGTGGCCAGCGCAACGGTGGCGCCAGCGGTGGTGAGAAGGGTGCGGCGGTTCAACATACGTGTGATCTCCGGATAGACAACAAGCCAGGTTCGAATGACGACTGCTCCGGCGTGCGCCATGCCCCGAAGGGAGGCGCGACGCCGCGAAAGACACGACACGCAGCACGAAAGATGCCACGTGCGCAGCCGGTCATTCTCTCGCAGCGGGCGAGCCGGCGCGCGGCCCGTGGGGCGGTTTTTCCTCGGGACGTTCCCGTAGAGTCCCGCAATGAGGGGGCGCCCAGATCAGCCCCAGGACAGGGCCGCGATGTCGTTCACGAAGATCGGCGCGTCCTTCCACAGCCCGCGCAGGTTGCGCGCCGCCACGGTAATGAACTGCGGCTGGAACAGGAAGACATTGGCCGCGTCTTCCGCCAGCAGCCGCTGCGCGTCGCCCAGGTAGCGCAGGCGGTCGGCGGCGCGCGCGGCGTTGCGCGCCTTGTCGAAGACCTCGTTGAACTTGGCCGATTGGTAGCCCCAGTAGTACTCGGGCTTGGTGTAGTTCACGAGGTCGAAGGGCTCGACGTGCAGGATCAGCGAGAGGTCGTAGTTCTTGTTGCCGTAGGTGCCGCTGATCCATTGCGCCCATTCGACGTTCTGGATCTTCGCGACGATGCCCACCTTGGCGAGCTGCGCGGCGATCAGCTCGCCGCCCTGGCGCGCATAGGGCGGGGGCGGCAGCACCAGCTCGAGTTCGAGTGGTGTCTTCACGCCGGCCTCGGCCAGCAGCTGCTTGGCCTTTTCGACGTTGTAGGGGTTGATGCCGGTAGTGTCGACGTAGCCCGGCGCGCCCGGCACGTAGTGGCTGCCGATGGGAATGCCCCGGCCGTCGACTGCGGCTTCGATCACCGCCTTGCGGTCGATGGCCGCGGAAATCGCGCGGCGCACGCGTACGTCGTCCAGCGGCTTGCGCTTGTTGTTGATGGCGAGGATGGTCTTGCCGCGCGAGGCGTTGAAGACGATCTGGAAGCGCTTGTCGTTCTGGAACTGCGGCAGGCTGCGCGACACCGAGGCGTGCGGAAACAGGTCGATGTCGCCCGAGAGCAGTGCGGTGGTCTGCGCGGCCGGCTCGGAGATGAAGCGGAAGCTGGTCTTGCGGATCTGCACCGCGTCGGCGTTGCGCCAGCCGTCCCACTTGGCGAGCACGATGCTCGAGCCCTTGGACCAGCCGTCGAGCCGGTAAGGGCCGGTGCCGACCGGCTTGGTGGCATTGGTCTCTACGGTCTTGGGCTCGACCTGGATTGCCGAGGCCTGGCCCAGCAGGAACAGCAGATCAGGCTCGATCTCCTTCGTGATGAGCACCACCGTGTGTTCGTCGACCACCTGCGTCGCGATGTTGGTGAAGGTGCGCTTGTCCTTGTTGGTGCTGTTGGCCGCGGCCGCTCGGTCGAACGAGAACTTGACGCTCTGCGCATTGAACGGCTCGCCGTTCTGGAACTTCACGCCGCGCTTGAGCTTGAAGGTGACGGTCTTCAGGTCGGGCGACACCTCCCAGCTGTCGGCCAGCAGCGACGTGACGCTGCCGTCGGAGTTGATCTTGGTGAGGGTTTCGAAGACGGTGTAGAGCACCACCTCGGCGATCTCGGCGCCGGCCTTGGCCGTGGGGTCGAGGCCCGTGGGCTCCAGCGTGAGGCCGATGACCAGCGCATCCTTCTTTTTCTGTGCCAGGGCGAGAGTCGGCAGGGCCAGCGGTGTCAGGGCTGCAGCGCCGGTGGCGAGCAGGGTGCGTCGTTTGAGCATGAAGCGGTGTCCTCGGAACAGGGGGGCAAGCATCATCCGCGAGAGCAGGGCGCCAGCGCAACCAGATGCTTATGACCCACTCATCCTAGAGGCGGCGGGCGACGCTTCGGTGTCAGGCCGGCAGCAGCGTGCCGCCCGTGGGCGTGCGCGGCACCGCATCGAGCAGCGTGCGCGTGTATTCGTGCTGCGCGTGATGGAAGAGCTCGGCGGGTGGACCCTGCTCGACGATCTTGCCTTTCCACACCACGCAGACCTCGTCGCACAGGTGGTTGACTACAGCGAGGTCGTGGCTGATGAGTAGGTAGCTGATGCCGAACTGCTGCTGCAGGTCCTGCATGAGGTTGAGTACCTGGGCCTGCACGGACACGTCGAGTGCACTCACCGGTTCGTCGGCGACGATGAGCTTGGGGCGCGTGATGAGCGCGCGTGCAATGGCGATGCGCTGACGCTGGCCGCCCGAGAACTCGTGCGGGTATTTGTCCATGTCTGTTGTGCGCAGGCCGACTGCTGCCAATGCTTCGGAGGCGCGTTCGCGTTGCACCGCGCGGCTGGTCTCGGCCAGCGCTTCGAGCGGCTCGGCGACGATGCGTGCGACGGTCTGGCGTGGGTCGAGCGAGCCGTACGGGTCTTGGAACACCATCTGGAAGTCGCGCCGCGCGGTGCGCAGCTCGGCCTTCGGCAGCGCATGCAGATTCCGGCCTTCGAGCGAGACGGTACCCGAGGTGGGCGTGTCCAGCGCCATCACGAGGCGCGCGATGGTCGACTTGCCCGAGCCCGATTCGCCGACGATGCCCACGCTCTTGCCGGCCTGCACCTCGAAGCTCACGCCGTTGAGCGCCTTCACGGTGGGCGGCGGGCCGAAGAGCTTTTCGCGCGGCAGCGCGTAGTGGCGCACGAGATCGGTGACCTGCAGCAGCGGTGAAGTGGTGGCCGTGCTCATGGTGCGATGGCCTCTTCCGTGGCGATCTCTTCGAGCCGGATGCAACGCACCGCATGGTCCTGCGGCAGCATCGTCGCTGGCGGCCGGGTGGTCTTGCAGGCATCGATGGTGTAGCTGCATCGGCCCGCGAATGGGCAGCCCTTCGGCAGGTCGACCAGCTCGGGCACGCTGCCCTTGATGGTGGCCAGCCGCAGGCCGCGCGGCGCGCCGATGGCGGGGCGCGCTGCGAACAGGCCCTGCGTGTAGGGATGGGCGCGGCGCGCGAACACGGCCTCGGTCGGGCCGCTCTCGACCACGCTGCCGCCGTACATCACGAGCATCTTCGAGACCGTCTGCGCGATCACGCCGAGGTCGTGCGAGATCAGGATCAGCGCCATGCCGCGCTCGGCCACGAGGCTCTGGATCAATTCGAGGATCTGTTTCTGGATGGTGACGTCGAGCGCCGTCGTCGGTTCGTCGGCAATCAGCAGGTCAGGGCCGCAGGCCAGCGCCATCGCGATGCCGATGCGCTGGCGTTGGCCGCCGGAGAACTGGTGCGGATAGGCGTCCAGGCGCGAAGCCGCGTCGGGAATGCCCACGCGGTCGAGCAGCGCGAGCACTTCCTTGCGCGCGTCGGCCTTCGAGAGACCGCGGTGCAGCCGCAGCGGTTCTCCGACTTGGCGCGCGATGGTGTGCACCGGGTTCAGTGCCGTCATCGGCTCCTGGAAGATCATGCCGATGCGGTTGCCGCGAATCTGGCACATGGCTTTTTCGTCGCGGCCGATGAGCTCGGTGTCGTCGAACCGGATGCTGCCTGTGACCTTCGCGGTCGAGGGCAGGAGGCCCATCAGCGACATCACGGTGATCGACTTGCCGCAGCCCGATTCACCGACGATGCCCAGCGTTTCGCCGCGCTCCAGCGTGAAGCCGATGCCGCGCACGGCTTCGGCGGGGCCGCGCTGCGTCTGCAGTTCGATGTGCAGGTCTTTGACTTCGAGCAGGGGCATCTTGCTTACCTTGCCCGTGCCAGTCGTGGATCGAGCAGGTCGCGCAACCCGTCGCCGAGCAGGTTCAAGCCGAGCACCGCGAGCGCGATGGCCATGCCGGGGAACACCGCGAGCAGCGGCGACTGGAACATCATCGTCTGCGCTTCGCTGAGCATGCGGCCCCACGAGGGTTGCGGCGGCTGCGTGCCAAGGCCCAGGTAGGAGAGGGCGGCCTCGGCCAGGATGGCGATGGCGAAGCGGATCGTGATCTGCACGATCAGCACGGCCGAGATGTTGGGCAGCACGTGCTGCATCGTGATCGCGAACGGGCCCTTGCCGCAGGCGCGCGCTGCGGCCACGTACTCACGCGACCAGATCGCGTTGGCCGAGGCGCGCGTGATGCGCGCGAAGGTCGGGACGTTGTAGATGCCGATCGCGATGATCGCGTTGACGATGCCCGCGCCGAACACGGCGGTCATCATGATGGCCGAGAGGATCGCGGGGAAGGCGAGCGAGAAGTCGGTGAGCCGCATGATGGCTTCTTCGACCCAGCCGCGCTTCGCAGCCGCCAGCAGGCCCAGCGCGGTGCCCACCACGAGGCCGATGCCGACGGCGATCACGCCGACGAGGATCGACGCGCGCGCGCCGACCAGCAGCAGCGAGGCGACGTCGCGCCCGTAGGTGTCGGTGCCCAACCAGTGCGCGCCTGTCGGCGGCTTGAGCTTGTTGGCCATGTCCATGTCGTAGGGCGACCAGGGCGTCCAGACCAGCGAAACGGCGGCGGCGAGCAGCAGGAGCAGCGTCAGCGCGCCGCCCAGCACGAAGCTGCGGTGATGCAATGCGCGGCGCCAGAAGCCCGGCACCTTGAGCGCCGCAGCGCTCGGAGCTGTGATCGCGTTCATATGTCGCTGGCCTTGATGCGCGGATCGATCACGGCATACAGCACGTCGACCACGAAATTCACGATGACCACCATGGCCGCCAGCAGCATCACGCAGTTGCGCACCACGATCAGGTCGCGGTTGCTGATGGCCTGGAAGATCAGCCGGCCCAGGCCCGGCAGGTAGAACACGTTCTCTACCACGATGGTGCCGGCCAGCAGTTCGGAGAACTGCATGCCCATCACAGTGATGACCGGGATCATTGCGTTGCGCAGCACGTGGGTCCACAGCACGGCGCGCTGCGAGACGCCCTTGGCGCGCGCGGTGCGCACGAAGTCTTCGCGCATCACTTCGAGCACCGCCGAGCGGGTGATGCGCGCGAGGATCGCGGCCTGCACTACGGCAAGAGAAAGAGCAGGCAACAACAGCGACTTGATGCCCGCGAAGATGCCTTCGCTCCAGCCCTCGAAGCCGCCTGCAGAGAACCACTGCAGCTGCACCGAGAACACGAGGATCAGCAGGATGGCGAACCAGAAATTCGGAATGGCAATGCCGACCTGGGCCATGCCCATCAGGCCGACGTCGCCGAGCTTGTTGTGGCGGGCCGCGGCCGTGACACCCACCAGCAGCGCAATCACGACGGTGAGGGCCATCGCCAGCATGGCGAGCGGCACGGTGAGCGCGAGGCGTTCGAGGATCAGGTCGAGCACCGGCGAGCTGTAGGCGTAGCTGTCGCCGAGGTTGCCGGTGAGCAGGCCGCCGATCCAGTGCCAGTAGCGTGTCCATGCGGGCTGGTCGAGGCCGAGCTTGGTGGCCAGCGCCGCGACGGCTTCGGGTGAGGCATCGGGGCCCATGAGCATCTGCGCGGCGTTGCCCGGCAGGATCTCGAGGACGAGGAAAACGATGACCGAGGCGCCGATCAACGTGCCGATCAGCGTGGCGAGGCGCTTGAATAGAAACAGACTCATGGGGCGGGGCGCAGCATAACTGACTCCTGCAACAAGTGTGCCTTGAATGTGGCCTTTGTCATTCACAGGCGGCTCGCCCGGCCGAGCCCGCGATAATCGGGGGATGGCCCTCATGATCACCGACGAATGCATCAACTGCGATGTCTGCGAGCCCGAGTGCCCGAACGATGCGATCTACATGGGCGCGGAGTTCTACGAGATCGATCCGCACAAGTGCACCGAGTGCGTCGGCCATTTCGATGAGCCGCAGTGCGTGCAGATCTGCCCGGTGGCCTGCATTCCCCTGAACCCCGAGCACGTGGAAAGCCGCGAGACGCTGATGCAGAAGTACCAGCGTCTCACGGCGATCAAGGTGACGGCTGCTTCGACTGGCGCTTAGTCGGCCGACTTTCGCTTCTTTTTCTTGCGTTCAGGCGCGTCGCCGGCTGCTGCCTTCGCGCTCTGGCCGCCGCTGAAGCTCATGCTGGACTTGCGCGGCTCGCTGGCCGCCTTGCGTGCGCGCTCCCGCTCCCTTTGCTCTGACATGGCGAGCCGTCTTTCCGTCAGGGCGGCGCTTCTTGCTTCGCGTGCGGCCCGCTGGTCGCGGTCATGGGCTGCTTTCTCCTGCGACAGCCGGGTGCGCTCCAGGCGGTCGGCGTGGGTTTGCGCGCTGCGTGTGCCGGCGTCGGCGGCCCGGCGGTCCTGGTCGCTGCGATGGTCGTCAACCTTCACCGTCTTGCCGCCTTCGCAGGGCTGGTCGGAATAGGTGTTGCCGCATCGCCAGGTTTTCGCGGCACTTTGGGCGGGCGCGCTCATGGAACAAGCGCATGCTGCTATTGAAAATATAGCAATTCCGATCTTCCCCGCTGTCGTTCTCTTTCTTCTCTTTTTCTTCTCGCTCATTTTTTATTTCTCTCCCTCCTGCACTCCGATGGCCGGCTAGGTGGCGGCAGGCGTGCCTCCGTCGCCGGGCTCCCTCCGCGGCGGTTTGGGCCGGGGCGGTTTGCTCGTGTGAATGACCAGGGTCGCCTTCTCCATCTCGCCCGCCACCAGCGCGGGGATCGCGTGCAGGGTGCGGGTGATGGCGTCCTCGATCGCTTCACGTTGTTCCTTCAGCGGCTTCTTGAGCACCCAGTTGACGACCTCCGACTTCACGCCGGGGTGTCCGATGCCCAGGCGCAGCCGCCAGTAGTCGCCGGTGCCTAGCTGCGCGTGGATGTCGCGCAGCCCGTTGTGGCCGGCATGGCTGCCGCCGAACTTGAGCTTGACCTGGCCCGGGACCACGTCGAGCTCATCGTGCGCCACGAGGATTTCCTCGGGCGCGATCTTGAAGAAGCGGGCGAGGGCGGCCACCGACTTGCCCGACAGGTTCATGAAGGTCTGCGGCTCCAGCAGCCAGATGCTCTGGCCGCCGATGTTGGCGCGTGCGGCAAGGCCGTGGTAGCTGCGCTCGGGCACGAGGTTGAGCTTCCATTCGCGCGCGAGGGCGTCGATCCACCAGAAGCCGGCGTTGTGCCGCGTGGCTTCGTACTCAGGGCCCGGGTTTCCGAGGCCGACAAACAGCTTGATCATGGTCGTGGATTATCCCGTCGCCAGAAAGCAGAAGGCCCGCACGGGGCGGGCCTTCTGCAGCAACGAATGCGAAGAAGCGAATTACTTCTTGGCAGGCGTCTTGGCGGCGGGGGTCTTGGCTGCAGGAGCAGCCTTGCCACCCTTGCCGGCCGGCGCTGCTGCGGCGGCTGCATCGGCAGCGCCTTCAGCGGGAGCGTCGACTTCTTCAGCCGCCGGCGACACGGCCGAAGCCAGCACCGGGTTGACCTTGCCGTGGCTGACCCACTTCACGCCCTTGGGCAGCTTGATGTCCTTCAGCGTGACGGTGCCGTTCTTCTTCAGGCCCGACAGGTCGACTTCGATGAACTCCGGCAGGTCGGTCGGCAGGCAGTTCAGTTCGAGTTCGGTCGTCACGTGATTGACCAGGTTCAGGTCGATCTTGACGGCTTCGGATTCTTCTTCACCCTTGAAGTGCAGCGGCACCTTCAGGGTCATGCGGGTCTTGGCATCGACGCGCTGGAAGTCGATGTGTTGCACCAACTGGCGGAACGGGTGGTATTGCACGTCGCGCAGCAGAACCTTGCTGACGTTGCCGGCCAGTTCCATTTCGAGCACGCTCGAATGGAAGGCTTCCTTCTTCAGGGCGTGCCACAGCGCGTTGTGATCGATTTCGATCAGTTGCGGCTGGGTGTCGCCACCGTAGACGATGCCGGGGGTCTTGCCCGAGATGCGGAGACGGCGGCTCGCACCCGTGCCCTGCTTTGCGCGCTCAAAAGCGACGAATTTCATAATTAACTCCTGTGAGAGTCCACCGCGACCAGTGAGACTCCGGTTCAACAAGGGCTCCAGTCCCGAGAGGGAGCGGAGCCCGCTTTTTGCTCAGATCAGAACAGGTTGTCCTGGTCCGAGAACAAACTCATCACCGACTCGCCCTTGGCAATGCGCTGGATCGTTTCGGCGATCAGCGGTGCCACGGAGAGCTGGCGGATCTTTCCGCAGGCATTGGCGCCGTCGGAAAGGGGAATGGTGTTGGTCACGACCACTTCGTCGAGGGCCGAGCCCTGCGTGATGCGCTCGATGGCCGGACCCGAGAAGATCGGGTGCGTGCAGTAGGCGTAGACGCTCTTGGCGCCGCGCTCTTTCAGCACTTCGGCTGCTTTGACCAGCGTGCCGGCCGTGTCGATCATGTCGTCCATGATCACGCAGTTGCGGCCGTCGATCTCGCCGATGACGTTCATGACTTCGCTGACGTTGGCCTTCGGACGGCGCTTGTCGATGATGGCGAGGTCGCAGTTCAGCTGCTTGGCCAGCGCACGGGCGCGAACCACGCCGCCGACGTCGGGTGAGACCACGATCAGGTCTTCGTAGTTCTTCGCACGCAGGTCGCCCAGCAGCACCGGCGAGGCGTAGATGTTGTCGACGGGGATGTCGAAGAAGCCCTGGATCTGGTCGGCGTGCAGGTCCATCGTGAGCACGCGCTCGACACCGACGGTTTCCAGCAGGTTGGCCACGACCTTGGCCGAGATCGGCACGCGGCTCGAACGCGGGCGGCGGTCCTGGCGGGCATAGCCGAAATAGGGAATCACGGCGCTGATGCGTTCGGCCGAAGCGCGCTTGAGCGCGTCGACCATGATCAGCAGTTCCATCAGGTTTTCGTTGGTCGGTGCGCAGGTCGACTGCACCACGAACACATCGCGCGCCCGGACGTTCTGGTTGATCTCGACGGTGACTTCACCATCGGAGAAGCGACCGACGCGAGCGGCGCCCAGCGAGGTGCCGAGGTTGTGCGCGATTTCTGCAGCAAGGCCCGGATTGGCGTTGCCGGTGAAAACCATGAAATCAGGGTGATTAGCCTGCATGAGCGCGTCCCGGCAGTGCAAATTGGCTTAGGAAGCCGCCAAAAGGTTTGTGATGCGTGGCGGCCGGTGAGCCGCCGATTATTGCAGCGGGTGGGCTGCAAAAGAAGACTGCGGCCGTTGGGCCGCAGTCGTTGAAGATTTGGCAGGGGAGAAAGGATTCGAACCTTTGCATGCTGGAATCAAAATCCAGTGCCTTAACCAGCTTGGCGACTCCCCTACACGGGTCGATGGTTTTCACCACCAACCGATATATGTCGCATCGAACCGAATGAACGGTCCGATTATCTTCAGGTTGCCCATCCCAAGAGCGGATGGACTTCCAGGTTGCTGCATTGACGAACCTGCCAGCCTTCGGGGGCTTCGAGCAGTTCCGCTTCCTGCGGCGCTTGCAGCATCTTCGCGAACACCGAACTTCCGGAGCCGGTCATCCGGGCCTTCAACCCCTGGGCGCCGAGCCATTCGATGGCGTCGGTGACGGCGGGGCAAAGTCGCTGGGCAACCGGCTGCAGGTCGTTGTGGCCGAAGTCGAAAACCGGGTTTCCCAGGTTCGTTACTTCGAGCGATTCGCTATCTGCAGCAAAGCCCGAGATTATAGCAGCAGGTGTGGCGCGTTGAAGATCTGAAGCCGAAAAAATTAATCGGGTATCGAGTCCCTCGGGTGGTTTGACCACCGCGAAACGCGCCGACGGCAGTGTAACCGGTGTGATTTCCTCGCCGATGCCCTCGACCCACGCGTTGCGGCCACCGAGGAAGAAGGGTACGTCGGCGCCCAGCTTCAGGCCGATGTGAGCCAGCCGCAACAGGGGCAGGTTCAGCCCCCACAGGCGGTTCAGCGCGAGCAGGCAGGTGGCGGCATCCGAAGAGCCACCGCCCATGCCCGCCTGTGCCGGCACATGCTTGGCCACGCCGATGTGCGCGCCCTGGCCGGGCGCCGCAAATGCCTGCAGGGCGCGCGCCGCGCGCAGGATCAGGTCGTCCGTGGGCAGCTCGGTTGTCAGGTCCTCGCGGCTCAGTTGGCCATCGCGCCGCAGTTCGACATGCAGCGTGTCGCACCAGTCGATCAGCATGAAGACCGACTGCAGCAGGTGGTAGCCGTCGTCGCGCCGACCGGTGATGTGGAGGAAGAGGTTGAGCTTGGCCGGCGCGGAGAGGTCGTAGATCGCCTTCATGACCGTTCGAACACGATGCGCAGATCGGCCCGGGGGCTCGGCGATTCGCGCACGGCCTGAAGCCGTCCGTTGCCGAGCTGCGCAAGATCGGGCTTCCAGCCAGGAACGGGGTCGTTGCGGCCCGCGAGCCAGCCGAACAGCGCGCCGACCGGAATTGCAGCGCCAGTGGCGGCCTCGATCAGTTCGTCGACGGAGTCGAAGCGGCGTGTCTTGCTGCCGTCTTTCAGCAGGGCCTCGCCTGGCGCCCAGTGCAGTTGCGCCAGCGTGCTGCCGATGGGTGTCGTGAGTGTGAGGTCGCCCGCGTCGGCGGAGCCGCGCAGCTCGAACAGCGCAGCGAAGGTCTGCACCGGTTCGCTCTCGATGCGCAGCGACATCCGGCCGCTCCAGCTGTCCGAGGTCTTCGGCGTGGAAGAGCCGCCAGACAGCTGTGCGCAACCCGTCATCAGGAGAAAGGCCGCTCCGCCCGCAGCCAGAAGAGCGCGGCGGCCGTGGCCGGCCTGCGTTGGCGCGAATGCCCCAGCGTGAGCCATGCTACGGCTTCACTCGCAGGCGTTTCAGCGTTTCCTGCAGCGTCTCGTTCTCGGCGTCGCTCAGCAGGGCTTCCTTCCAGATCGTGACCGCACGGTCTTTCTGGCCGGTGCTCCACAGGACTTCGCCGAAATGCGCGCCGATCTCGGGATCGGGCCGCGTCTTGTAGGCCGCTTCGAGGATGCGGATCGCCTCGGCCGTGTTGCCGAGCCGGAACTCGACCCAGCCCAGGCTGTCGGCAATGAACGGATCTTCCGGCGCCAGCTGCACAGCCTTCTGGATCAGCGTGCGTGCCTCGTCGAGCCGGATCTTGCGATCGGCGAACGAATAGCCCAGCGCGTTGTATGCATTCTGGCTCTCGGGCTTGAGCTGGATGAGCCGGCGCAGCAGGCGCTCCATGTCGTCGAGGCGGTTGAGCTTCTCGGCGACCATGGCCTGGTCATAGACGAGGTCGCCGTCGTCCGGCGCCGCCGCCGAGGCCTGGGCGAGCATGTCGTAGGCCGCCTGGTACTGCTTCGCATCGCGCAGCAGCTGCACTTCGGCGAGGAATTTCTGCTTCTTGTCGTCGGGTGTGCGCTCGGGCAGGCCGCGGATGATTTCGCGCGCCTGGGGCAGCTTGCCCTGGCGGGCCAGCAAGGCTGCGCGGCGGGTCTGGGCGGCCACCAGTTCGTCGGGGCCGTCGACACGCGCGAGCCATCGCTCGGCCGCCGTGAAGTCCTTGCGCCGTTCCGCCAGTTGCGACAGCGCGAAGTACGCCTGCGACACACCGCGCTTGCGGTCGGCGGCGTCATTGGCATCGCCATCGGCGTCCTTGTTGGCGCTGCGGCTGCCCGACAGTTCGATGAATCGCTTGATCGAAGTCTCGGCCGCGGCGTCCTGTTTGGCCTGCATCTGGAGGCTGCCGAGCAACAGCCATGGCTCAGCCAGCTCGGGCCGCGACGTGGTCACTGCCTGGAGTTGCGTGGTGGCATCGGTGAAGCGCCGGTCCTCGACGAGCGCGCGGGCGTAGGCAATGCGCAGGTCGGGCGTGGCCTTCGGGTTGTTGTTCAGGTAGCGAGTGACGATCGGCTCGGCGAGCGGCTGGCCGGGGTCGATCATTTCGAGTGCCAGTGCAGCGGGCGCATCGGAACTCGGGTCGATTTCCTGGCCCTTGCGCGCGGCTTCCAGGGCGCCGGAAGCATCGCCTGCGTTCAGGCGCAACCGGCCGACGGTGGCCCAGGCCATTCCGCCACTGGTCGGGCTCTTCAGTTCGTCGGCCAGGGCCTGCTCGACCACCGAGGCGGCCAGCTTCTTGTCGGCGGCGCGCGAGTAGTTGCGTGCGATCACGGCCATCAGCAGCGGGCGTTCGATCTGCGACGTGGCCGCCACTTCGGCACGCAGCGGCTCGACGGTTTCGCTGATGCGGTTCAGCGCGATCAGGATCTGCAGCTCGATGCGGCGTGCGTCGCGCGAAGTCGGCAGGGCCTCTTGCCAGGCCCGTGCCGCGGCAAGGGCCGCATCGCCGGAACGCGATTGCAGGGCGATCTCGACCGCACGCTGGAACAGCTTGCCGTCGCGCAGCCGACGAGCGGCATCGAGCACCAGCGCGTAGCCGGAGCCGGGGTCGCCGGAGCGGGCGGTCATTTCGCCCATCAGGATTTCGTAGAACAGGTCGGCCGTCAGCGCGGAGGGCTGCGGCGCGGGCTCGCTGGCGGCCTTGGCCGTGATGGGCTTGGGCCTTGTCGAGGGCTTCGGCTGTGCCGATTGTTCGATGGTCAGCGCAGGGCCGTTGGGGGTTGCAGGAGCGGAAGATTGCGCGTGAACGGCACAAGCCAGCAAGGCGAGAGACGCGGCCGCCGCAAGGCGGTGTCGGCGGGGCGAAAGATTCATCCGACCATAATAATCCAGGCGTTTGAACGAATATTGCGTGGGGCTTAGTCAACGCCGCATTTGCCGGAGATTTACTTTTCATGCCTGAGCTACCCGAAGTCGAAGTCACCCGCCGCGGCTTTGCCGACCGCATCGCGGGCGCGCGTGTCGACGCGGTGCGCATCGGCAAGCCACTGAGATGGGCGCTGATGGTGCTGCCCGAGGCGCTGGTCGGGCGGCAGGTGCGCGAGGTTCGGCGGCGCGGCAAGTACCTGCTGATCGATCTCGACCGCGGCATCCTGTTGCTGCACCTGGGCATGTCGGGCAGCCTGCGTTTCGACGCGGCACTGCCGCCGCCCGGGCCGCACGACCATTTCGATTTGGTCACCAATCGGGGCACGCTGCGGCTCAACGACCCGCGCCGCTTCGGCGCCGTGGTCTACGTGGAGGACGAGGCAGCCCCATGGGCCATCAAGCTGCTTGGCGGCCTGGGCATGGAGCCGCTGGGCGATGCCTTTGACCTCGACGCCTTCCATGCCGGCCTGAAGAAGCGCAAGAGTGCCGTCAAGCAGGTGCTGCTGGCGGGTGACGTGGTGGTGGGTGTGGGCAACATCTACGCGTCGGAGGCGCTGTTCCAGGCGGGCATCCGGCCGACGCTGTCGGCGGCGCGCATCAGCCGTCCGCGGGCGGCCAAGCTTCACGCAGCCGTGCGCGAAATCCTGGCCCGGGCGGTGGAGAAGGGCGGCAGCACGCTACGAGATTTCTCCAATGTGGACGGACAGAATGGCTATTTCCAGCTCGAAGCGACCGTTTATGGCCGTGCTGGCGAACCCTGTCGGGTTTGTGCAACGCCGATCCGGCAGCTGCGCCAAGGGCAGCGCTCCACCTACTATTGCCCCAATTGCCAGAAGTAGGCGCCGGATCCAGATGTCGGATTCAGACGTGGATCGCAGGAGAAACAATATGGAGACGTTGGTTGTTCGCCTCCCGATGCTATATTTGTAAATTGTTTCTTACATATTCCCCTTGAGCCGCTCCTTCAACCAACAACTCGATCAGCACGGTGCGTGGCGGAGCAATTTCGCCCACCGGCTGCAGTGGCTGTCCCGCTGGCTGACCGAGAACGAGCTGCTCGACCAGGCAGTGGCGGAGCGCCTGCGCGGGCTCGAAACGCAGATCCGCACCAGCAAGGTCATGGTCGCTTTCGTGGCCGAGTTCTCGCGCGGCAAGTCGGAGCTCATCAACGCGATCTTCTTCGCCGGCTACGGGCGGCGCATCATGCCCGCGAGCGCTGGCCGCACCACGATGTGCCCGACCGAGCTGGGCTACGACGCCGCGCTCGCGCCCAAGCTGCGCCTGCTGCCCATCGAAACCCGGCTGGAGCCGCATTCGCTCGCCCATTGGCGCGAAAAGCCCACGCGCTGGACCGAGATCGCCATTGACGTCGGCAACGCCGAGCATCTGGCGCAGGCCATGAGCAAGGTGGCCGAGGTGCGCTGGGTCGCCAAGGATGAAGCGCGCACGCTGGGCTTCTGGAACGACGACACCCCCGACGACAACCCGGTGCAGGATGCGGAAGGCCGCGTCGAAATCCCGCGCTGGCGCCATGCGGTGCTGAACATGCCGCACCCGCTGCTGGAGCAGGGGCTGGTGATTCTCGACACTCCTGGCCTGAACGCGATTGGCGCCGAGCCCGAACTCACGGTGAGCCTGATTCCGCAGGCGCATGCCGTGGTCTTCATCCTGGGCGCCGAAACCG
Source organism: Variovorax nivicola (assembly GCF_051216475.1). Taxonomy (NCBI): domain Bacteria; kingdom Pseudomonadati; phylum Pseudomonadota; class Betaproteobacteria; order Burkholderiales; family Comamonadaceae; genus Variovorax; species Variovorax nivicola. The sequence goes on from NZ_JBPJZK010000002.1 coordinate 320,755, forward strand.
GCGTGACGCGCTCTGACCTCTCGATCTGGCGCGAGCACCTGATCACCGAGGACGAAGGCAACGACACGCGCTTCGTGGTGCTCAACAAGATCGACACGATGTGGGACACGCTGAGCACGCCCGCGCACATCGAACAGCAGATCGAACGCCAGCGCGAAGGCGCGGCTCGCCTGCTCGAAGTGCCGCTGGCGCAGGTGTTGCCGGTGTCCGCGCAAAAGGGGCTGCAGGCCAAGATCCAGCACGACGGCCAGTTGCTGCAGGCCAGCCGCCTGCCGGCGCTCGAATCGTTGCTGGCCGAAGGCGTGCTCGGCAAGCGCGAAACCATGCTGCGGCTTGCGGTCGATGCGGGCATGACCGCACTGCGCGCCGAGGCCGAACGCATCCTGAAAGTGCGCCAGCGCGACTTGGCCGAGCAGGCGCTTGAACTGCAGGGGCTGCGCGGCAAGAACGTCTCGGTGATCCGCCACATGCGTGCGCGCATCGACCAGGAACATGCCGAGTTCGAAGGGAGCAACACGCGCATCCTGGCGCTGCGCTCGGTGCAGGGCAAGCTGCTGCGCGAGGTGTATGCCGTGCTCGGCCGCACCGCGCTGAAGGCCGACATGGTGCGGCTGTCGGCCGCGCTCAAGCGCCCGGGCGTCAAGTTCAATGTACGCAAGGTGTATGGCGAGACTTTCGACTCGCTGCGCAACAACCTGCGCGAGGTGCAGGCGACCACGGCCGAGATCCAGTCGATGCTGCATGCCACCTTCCGCCAGCTGAACGCCGAGCAGGGTTTCACCCTGCAGGCGCCGGCCGAGCCCGACCTGACGGGCTTCGAGCAGGAGCTTGGGCAGATCGAGCGCAGCCACATCCACTACCTGGGTGTGGGCAACCTGCTGAAGCTCGCGCAGGCCGATTTCTGCGACAAGCTGGTTCGCGCGCTGGCCAGCCGGCTGCGGCTCGTCAACGAGGCGGCCATGACCGAGGTCGAGCGCTGGAGCAAGGGCGCGAGTGCGCAGATCGATGCGCAGCTCAAGGAGCGCCGCCGCAACTTCAGCAAGCGCATCGAGGCGATCGAGCGCATCCAGAGCGCGGCGGGCAACCTCGACGAACGGTTGATCGAGCTGGCCGCGCAGGAAAGCAATCTTGCCGAGCTGCATGTGCAGCTGCGCGAATTCACTTCGCTGATCGCGCAGCACGGAAAGCCACAGGCCGTGGCCACTGTCGGCGAACTGCGTGCGGCCTGAAGCTTCCGCCTCCACGGCGGCTGCTGCGACCCTGCAATTGCCCCCGGATTTCGCTGCGCAGATCGTGAGCTGGCAGCGCAGCCACGGGCGCAGCCAGCTGCCGTGGCAGAACACCCGCGACCCGTACCGCGTGTGGCTGTCGGAGGTGATGCTCCAGCAGACGCAGGTGTCGACTGTGCTCGGCTACTTCGCGCGCTTTCTCGAACGCTTTCCCGATGTGAAGGCGCTGGCCGCCGGCACCGAGGACGAGGTGTTCGGGCTCTGGAGCGGCCTGGGCTACTACAGCCGCGCGCGCAACATGCATCGCTGCGCGCAAGAGGTCGTTGCGCGCTTCGGTGACGAGTTTCCGCGCACCGCCGCCGAACTCGTCACCTTGCCCGGCATCGGCCGATCGACCTCCGCGGCCATTGCGGCCTTCTGCTTCGGCGAGCGCGTGGCGATCCTCGACGGCAACGTGAAGCGCGTGCTGACGCGCGTACTCGGCTTTGCGGGCGACATGTCTTCGGCGGCGCAGGAGCGTGCGCTGTGGGATCTGGCGACGCAATTGCTGCCGCCGGCAGAGCAGAAAGAAGCCATTGCGCACTACACGCAAGGCGTGATGGACATGGGCGCCACGGTGTGCCTGCCGCGCAAGCCGAGCTGCATGATCTGCCCGGTCCACAAGACCTGCGCGGCCCTGCGGGAAGGCGCGCCGGAGCGCTATCCCGTCAAGACCCGCAAGCTCAAGCGCAGCGCCCAGTCGCTCTGGGTGCTGCTGGCGCGCGATGCACAAGGCCGTGTGTGGCTGGAGAAGCGACCGTCGAAGGGCATCTGGGCCGGCCTTTATTGCCTGCCCGTGTTCGACAGCCGCGAAGATCTTCTTGCCGCACTGCCGACGGCCGCGCGACGCGGCGTGCAGGACCTGCCGGCCTTCGTGCATGTGCTGACCCATAAGGACCTGCATCTGCACCCGGTGCAGCTTCAGGGCGGCCAGCCGCAAGGCGATGGCGCGCGCTGGGTCGAGGCCGAGGAGTGGGGCCGGCTGGGCCTGCCGGCGCCGATGCGCAAGCTGCTGGAAGGCAGCGAGGCTTAGTCAGCCGATTCTTAGTCGGCCGATCAGTCAGCTCGCGTCGAGCTCGCGGTGTCGCTTGAGCGCACCCCAGCGCGCACCGAACGAGCGCGCCAGCTGCTCGACCAGGAACACCGAACGGTGTTGCCCGCCCGTGCACCCGATGGCCACCGTCACATAGCTGCGATGGTCGCGCGCCAGCGCATCGAGCCAGTGCCCCAGGAACTGCTCGATGTCGTCGTACATGCGCGCCACGTCGTCGTGCTCGCGCAGCCACTCGATCACCGGCTCGTCGCGGCCCGTGAGCGGGCGCAGCGCGGGCACGTAGTGCGGGTTGGGCAGCATGCGCACGTCGAACACGTAGTCCGCATCGAGCGGCACGCCGCGCTTGAAGGCGAACGATTCGAATACCAGCGTCAACGCGCTCTGCGGCGCGGAGATCAGCGACTTGATGTAGCTCTGCAGCTGCGCCGGCCGGATCAGGCTGGTGTCGATCACGTCGGCGCCGTCGCGCAGGTCGGCCAGCAATTCGCGTTCGAGCTCGATGGCCTGCATCAGCACGCGGTGCTGCTCGGGCACGTCGGTGCGACCTTCCTGGCGCGAGAGCGGATGGCGGCGGCGGGTTTCCGAATAGCGGCGCAGCAGAGCGTCGGTGGTCGCGTCGAGGAACAGCGAACGAAGAGAGATCTCGCCGTCGCGCCGCAGTGCTTCGAGCTGCTGTGGAACGATCGGCAGCGAGACGCCGCTGCGCACGTCCATGGCAATGGCCACGCGCGGTGTCTGCTGCTCGTGCTGCAACGCGATGAACGACGTCAGCAGTTCAGGCGGCAGGTTGTCGACGCAGTAATAGCCCGCGTCTTCCAGCGCATGCAGGGCCACCGACTTGCCGGAGCCCGACATGCCCGTGATGAGCACGAGGTCGAGGTTCATGGCGCGGTCACCGAGGTCTTGTGGCCGAGCATTTCGCGTGCGTGTGCGAGCGAAGTCTGCGAGACCTTCTCGCCGCCCAGCATGCGAGCGATTTCCTTGGCGCGGTTGTCGTCGTCGAGGCGCGACACGCCGCTCTCGGTGCGCGGGCCGTCCTTGCCGGCCGCCGCCGTTTGGCGCTTGGCCACAACGAGGTGATGGTCGGCGCAGGCGGCCACCTGGGGCAGGTGGGTCACGGCGAGCACCTGGCGGTCGCGGCCGAGCTGCTTCATCAGGCGGCCGACGGTCTCGGCGACCGCGCCGCCGACACCGGCATCGACCTCGTCGAAGATCAGCGTCTGCGCCGCGCCGAGCTGGCTGGTGGTGACGGCGATGGCCAGCGCAATGCGCGACAGTTCGCCGCCCGAAGCCACCTTGCCGATAGCGCGCGGCGTGCTGCCGGTGTGGCCGGCCACGAGAAAGGCCACGTCTTCGAGGCCGGCGCGGCTGGGCTGCGCTAGCGGCTGCAGTTCGACATCGAAGCGTCCGCCCTGCATGCCAAGGCCCTGCATCGCATCGGTGACGGCCTGGGCGAGGCGGGGCGCGGCCTGCTTGCGGACCTTGCCGAGCGCCTTGGCTTCTTTCATGTAGGCCTGCTGCGCGTTCTGTTCTGCTCGCTCAAGGCCTTCGAGATCGCTTTGCGCATCGAGCGCCTGCAGCTCGGCCTGCCAGCCGGCGAGCAACGCTGGCAGTTCGGTGGGCGGGCGCTTGTAGCGGCGCGCGAGCGACATCCACAGGCCCATGCGCTCGTCCAGCTCGGCCAGGGTTTGCGGGTCGGTGTCGGCATCGCGCAGGTAGCCGTGCAGCGTGTGGGCCGCGTCGGAGGCCTGGGCTACGCATGAGGCGAGCACTTCTCCCAGCGCGCGGAACTCAGGCTCGATGTGCTCGCAGTTCTGCAGCAGCGTGAGCGCGCGCGTAAGCGCGGGGAGGGCACCGTTGTCGTCGTCTTCCAGAGCCTGGCTAGCGCCCTGGGCGGCATCGATCAGCGCTTGCGCATTGGAGATGCGCGAGTGGTTGGTCGACAGCTCTTCCCACTCGTCGACGCCCGGTGCGAGCTTGGCGACTTCGGAAATCTGCCATTGCAGCCGCTCGCGTTCGCGCTGCAGCGAGTCTTGTGCCGAGCGCGCGTGTTCGAGTGCGGAGAGCGCCTGCCGCCAGCTTTGCCACGCGGCAGCGAGCGCGTCGGTGCCCACGCCTGCATAGGCGTCGAGCAGGCCGCGCACCGCCTCGGGCCGCGTCAGGCTTTGCCAGGCGTGCTGTCCGTGGATGTCGAGCAGGCGGTCGCCGAGCTCGCGCAGCTGCGTGGCCGTGGCCGGGCTGCCGTTGATCCAGCCGCGGCTGCGGCCCTGCAGATCGACGGTACGGCGCAGCAGCAGCGCGTCGCCGGCTTCGAAGCCGCCTTCGTCGAGCCAGGTGTCCAGGGCTGGGTCGGCGTCGAATTCGGCGCTCACGTCGAGCCGCTCGGCGCCTTCGCGCACCGCGCCAGCGTCGGCGCGGTTGCCCAGCGCCAGTTGCAGCGCGTCGATCAAGATGGATTTGCCCGCGCCGGTTTCACCGGTCAATACCGTGAAGCCGCCGGACAGGTCGAGTTCGAGTGATCGCACGATCACGAAGTCGCGCAGTGCGATGCGTCGCAGCGCCATTTCAGGAGCCCCCTTCGTTCCAATGAAGTTTCTTGCGCAAGGTGTCGAAATAGCTCCAACCGCGCGGGTGCAGGAAGCGCACGCGGAAATCGGAGCGGCGCACTACAACGCGGTCGCCGATTGCGAGCGAGGCCAGGGACTGCATGTCGAAATTGGCGCTGGCGTCGCGTCCGCCCACCAGCTCGATCACGATCTCGTCGGCATCGGGCAGCAGCACGGGGCGATTCGACAGCGTGTGCGGTGCGATCGGCACCAGCACCCAGCCCGGCACCGCCGGATGCAGGAGCGGCCCGCCGGCCGAGAGAGCGTAGGCCGTCGAGCCTGTGGGCGTGGCGATGATCAGGCCGTCGGCGCGCTGGTTGGCCACGAAATGGCGGCCCACCGACACGCGCAGCTCGACCATGCCGGAGGTGGCGCCGCGGTTGACGACCACGTCGTTCATGGCGAGCGCGTCGAACACCGAGGCGCCGTCGCGCACGACTTGCGCATGCATCAGGCTGCGGTGGTCTTCCTCGTACTCGCCGGCCAGCATCGGGATCAGTGTGGCCTGGTAGTTGTCGAGTGGAATGTCGGTGATGAAGCCGAGCCGGCCGCGATTGATGCCGATCAGCGGGATGCCGTAGCTGGCGAGCTGCCGGCCGATGCCGAGCATGGTGCCGTCGCCGCCGACCACCAAGCCGAGGTCGCAGCGCTGGCCGATTTCCTCGACGCTGAGGGCTTCGTAGCGTGGATGGGCGGGGGCGCCGTCATCGTCTTCCTCGCAGGTCGAGCGCTCGACGAACACCGTGCAGCCTTGCGATTCGAGGAAGGTGCCAATGCCTTCCATGACGCCGTCGCGCGAGTCCGCCTGCGCCCGGGCGCCGGAAGCCTGGTATTTGCCGATCAGGGCGACGTGACGAAAGCGAGAGGTCATATCTCACAAATTACAACACTAAAATCTTGCAATGCTGGACGACCGTGCCAAGTTGCTGCTCAAGACGCTCGTCGAGCGCTACATCGCCGACGGGCAACCCGTCGGCTCGCGCACGCTGTCGCGTTCCTCGGGGCTCGATCTGTCGCCGGCGACCATCCGCAACGTCATGTCCGACCTCGAGGCGCTGGGACTGATTGCCAGCCCGCACACCTCGGCCGGCCGCATTCCAACGCACCGCGGCTACCGCCTCTTCGTCGACACCATGCTGACCGCGCAGCGCGAGCAGATGAGCACGCCGAGCCTCGCGCCCGACCAGCCTCAGAAGGTGATTGCCAATGCGGCGCACTTGCTGTCGAACCTGTCGCAGTTCGTCGGCGTGGTGATGGCGCCGCGGCGTGCTTCGGTGTTCAAGCAGATCGAATTCCTGAAGCTCTCCGACCGGCGCCTGCTGGTGATCATCGTCTCGCCCGATGGTGACGTGCAGAACCGGGTGATCTTTCCGGAGGCCGATTACTCGCAGTCGCAGCTGGTCGAGGCCTCGAACTACATCAACGCGCACTATGCGGGCCTGACCATCGAGCAGGTGCGCGATCGCCTCCAGTCCGAGGTCGAAAAGCTGCGCGGCGAAATCGCTGCGTTGATGCAGGCCGCGGTGCAGGTCAGCTCCGAAGTGCTAAACGAGGCGCAGGAAGACGACGTCGTGATCTCGGGCGAGCGCAACCTGCTGGCGGTGAGCGATTTCTCCAGCGACATGGGGCAACTGCGCCGTGCCTTCGAACTTTTCGAGCAGAAGGCCCAATTGATGCGTCTGCTCGACGTGTCGAGCAAGGCCGAAGGGGTGCGCATCTTCATTGGCGGTGAAAGCCAGGTGGTGCCCTTCGAGGAGCTCTCCATCGTCAGCGCCAACTACGAGGTCGACGGGCAGGTCGTGGGTACGCTGGGCGTGATCGGGCCGACGCGCATGCCCTACGAACGCATGATCCAGATCGTCGACATCACGTCTCGCCTGGTGAGCAATGCGCTGAGCCATCGCAAGTAGGCGCTGCGGCGCGAATAGAATCGTGCCGAGTGGGCCGTTAGCTCAGTTGGTTAGAGCAGCGGACTCATAATCCGTTGGTCGATGGTTCAAGCCCATCACGGCCTACCACCACTTCTTGTTTTTGCCCGTTTTCGGAACGAGCCCCAGAACAGGCTATAATCGAAGGCTTAGCGGCTGTAGCTCAGTTGGATAGAGTACTTGGCTACGAACCAAGGGGTCGTGGGTTCAATTCCTGCCAGCCGCACCATCTCCAAAAATGCCCGGAAGATTCATCTTTCGGGCATTTTTCTTTTGTGCCTTCGCGTGGATTCGGCTGGGCAAATGCAAAAAGGGTCGAAGAAAGCGGGCTATAATTGCAAGCTGTGCGGCTGTAGCTCAGTTGGATAGAGTACTTGGCTACGAACCAAGGGGTCGTGGGTTCAATTCCTGCCAGCCGCACCACAACAAGAAAAGCTCGCAACGAAAGTTGCGGGCTTTTTTCATTTGGAGGATTCTGCTTTGAGCAAGGCATTCACCAAGGAAACAGACTCCGACGGAGATGACGACGGCGCTGATGGCGCTTTGCCTCCGTTGCCCGCAGGCAGCAAGAACTACATCACTCCCGAAGGCTACGCGCGCCTGCGCGACGAGCTGCTGCAGCTGATGGACGAGGAGCGGCCGAAGATCGTCGAGACCGTGCACTGGGCAGCCAAAAATGGTGACCGCTCCGAGAACGGCGACTACCTCTACGGCAAGAAGCGCCTGCGCGAGATCGATCGCCGCATCCGTTTTCTCACCAAGCGCCTCGAAATCGCGGAGGTCACCGATCCTTCGGTGCACCACGGTCGCGATCAGATCTTTTTCGGCGCCACCGTTCGCTATGTCGACGAAGCGGGCGACGAGCGCAGCGTCACGATCCTCGGTATCGACGAAGCTGAGAGCGCGAAGTCGCAGGTCAGCTGGATTTCGCCGATTGCTCGGGCGCTGCTCAAGTCGCGCGAAGGCGATGTGGTGAAGCTCGTGACACCGGGCGGGGCGCACGAGGTCGAGATACTGTCCGTGAGCTATCCGGCGCCGCGCCCAGCCGCGGCGTAACGGCGCCTCAGGGGGCGGGAACCGTCCTGGATGCGGTCAGTACCGACGCGGTACGCCGGGCAGCGCGCAACACGGCATCCAGATGCGTGCGGTCGCGCACGGCGATCACGAAGCGCAGGTCGGTCGAATCCTGCGGAGTTTCGTCGGCCATTTCCACATGCGTGATGTCTGCTTCCGCATCGGCCAGCGTGGCCGCGACCCGCGCCAGCACGCCCTTGTCGTTGCGCACGGTGATGACCACGCCAGTCTCGAAGGCGCGCGTGGGTTCGTCTGCCCACTCGACGGCGAAGAAGCGTTCGCTGTCTTTATGGCGCAGCCGCTGGCCGACACCACAGTCTTCCGTGTGCACCACCAGGCCTTCGCCATGGCCGAGGTAGCCGACGATCTGGTCGCCCGGAATCGGCCGGCAGCAGAGCGCAAAGCGCACCGACGAGTTCTCGCTGCCGTCCAGCGTGACCGCGCCCTGCGACACGGTTTCGTGCGAGATGAAGCGCTCGCGGCTCAGCAGCAGCGCGTCGGGCCGTTCGCCCAGTTCGGAGAGCATTGCCACCAGCCGCTTCGCGACGATGCTGGCAATGCGCTTGCCCAGGCCGATGTCGGTCAGCAGTTCGGAGCGGGTGCGGTTGCCGGTGAAGCGCAGCAGCTTTTCCCACAGCGCCTGGTGTTCCTCGTCTTCCTCGGGCAGCTTGCTCAGGCCTTCGGCGCGCAGCGCTTGTGCGAGCAGCTTTTCGCCCAGGCCTTCGGACTCGGCGTGCGCCAGGGTCTTCAGATAGTGACGGATCTTGGAGCGCGCCCGGCCCGTTCGCACGAAGCCCAGCCAGGCCGGATTGGGCGTCGACACCGGCGCGGTGATCACTTCGACCACGTCGCCGTTCTTGAGCTCAGTGCGCAGCGGCACCTGGTCGCCGTTGATGCGCGCGGCCGAGGTGTGGTCGCCGATGTTGCTGTGAATGGCGTAGGCAAAGTCGACCACCGTGGCGCCGCGGGGCAGCGCCATGATCTGGCTCTTGGGCGTGAACACATATACCGCGTCAGGAAACAGGTCGACCTTGACGTGATCCCAGAACTCGGCGGCGTCGCGCGTTTCATCCTGGATGTCGAGCAGCGACTGCAGCCACTTGGTGCCCAGACGGTCGTTGCTTGCTGCGTTCGGCTCAGCCGCCTTGTACAGCCAGTGCGCGGCCACGCCCGATTCGGCCACCACATGCATTGCCTCGGTCCGAAGCTGGAACTCGACGCTCACGCCGGCCGGACCGACGAGCGTGGTGTGCAGCGACTGGTAGCCGTTGAGCTTGGCGATCGCGATGTGGTCCTTGAACTTGCCCGGCAGGGGCTTGTACATCTGGTGCAGGATGCCCAGGCCGGTGTAGCAGGCGATCACGTTCGGCACGATCAGGCGGAAGCCGTAGATGTCGGTCACCTGGGCGAAGCTCAGGTGCTTTTCTTCCATCTTGCGATAGATCGAATAGAGCGTTTTCTCGCGCCCCGCGATCCGCAGCGTCATGTTGGCTGCGGCAAAGGCGGTTTCGACCTCGCGCTGCACCTTCTGGATCAGGTCGCGGCGTCGGCCACGCGCCTTGGCCACGGCCTTCGACAGCGTGGCATAACGCCACGGTTTCAGGTGCCGGAACGACAGCTCCTGCAGCTCGCGGTAGGTCTGGTTCAGCCCGAGACGATGCGCGATGGGCGCGTAAATCTCCAGCGTTTCGCGCGAGATGCGGCCCCACTTTTCACGCGGCGCATCGGCCAGCGTGCGCATGTTGTGCGTGCGGTCCGCCAGCTTGACCAGGATGACGCGCACATCGCGCGCCATGGCCAGCAGCATCTTGCGGAACGACTCGGCCTGGTTTTCTTCGCGCGTGTTGAACTGCAGCTTGTCGAGCTTGGTGAGCCCGTCGACCAGTTCGGCGACCGGGGCGCCAAAGCGCTCGATGAGTTCGGGCTTGGTGACGCCGCAGTCTTCGATGGCATCGTGGAGCAGGGCGGCCATCAGCGCCTGCGCATCGAGCTTCCACTCGGCGCATTGCGCCGCCACGGCGATGGGGTGGGTGATGTACGGTTCGCCGCTGTTGCGCAGCTGTCCAAGATGGGCCTCGTCGGCGAAGCGGTAGGCGCGGCGGACCAATTCGGTATCTTCTGCGCTCAGGTAGTCGAGGCGCGCGGTCAATGCTGCAAAGCTTGCGGCGGCCGCATTCAGCGCCGCCGGACTCGGCTTCGGCGTGCCCTTGGGGGCATGGGACTGAGATTTGGCTACCGCGCTCATGGCTACCACTTTAGCGTGACCGCTGTATGGACGCGTTCAGACATAAAAAAAGCACCGCTTTGCGGTGCCTTTTCGTTGCAGGGCTGCGTCAGATCAGCCCGGCACCTTCTTGAGCATTTCGAGGCCGATCTTGCCTTCGGCGATTTCGCGCAGGGCGGTCACGGCGGGCTTGTTCTTGCTCTCGATCTTCGGGGCATGGCCCTGGCTCAGCATGCGCGCACGGTACGTGGCGGCCAGGACGAGCTGGAAACGGTTCGGAATATTGACGAGACAATCTTCGACGGTGATGCGGGCCATGATGAGAATCTTTCTGTCTGTGAGCGGATGAACTCGGATATCAGGGGATGTTCAGGGCGGCGAATGTGTCGGCACGTGCACGGCGCTGTGCGGAATACCGGAGCCGCTGAGCGTGGACGATCGCCTTGAGATCGAAAAGCGCGCGCTCAAATAACTCGTTGATTATAACGAAGTCGAATTCCCCCGCCCTGGCCATCTCTTCGGCCGCGTTCTTCAGGCGCAATTCGATGACCGAGGCGCTGTCTTCGCCACGCCGTTCGAGACGGGAGCGCAGTTCTTCCCAGCTGGGCGGCAGGATGAAGATCATGACCGCGTTGGCAAAGGTCTTGCGGATCTGCAGCGCGCCCTGGAAGTCGATTTCGAGGATGACGTCGGCCCCCTGGGCGATCCGCTCCTCGATGGCCCTCTTGGAGGTGCCGTACCGGTGCCCGTGCACATGGGCCCATTCCACGAAGCCGTCCGCCGCGATCAGGGCGTCGAACTCCGTCGGCGAGGCAAAAAAGTACTCGCGACCGTGCTTTTCCTGCCCGCGCGGCGACCGGGTCGTGTGCGAGACCGAGGGCTGCACGGCCGAATCGAGCTCCATGAGTGCCTTGACCAGGCTCGATTTGCCGGCCCCGCTGGGCGCGGCCACCACGAAGATATTGCCGGGGTAATCCATTCTTTCGCTCGTCGTCATTCGATGTTCTGCACCTGCTCGCGCATCTGCTCGATCAGGACCTTCATGTCCACGCCGATGCGCGTGAGCTCCAGTGCCGCCGACTTCGAGCCCAGGGTGTTGGCCTCGCGGTGAAGCTCCTGGATCAGGAAGTCGAGGCGCTTGCCGATTTCGCCGCCTTTCTTGAGCAGCCGCTCGATCTCGTCGAGGTGCGAGTTCAGCCGGGTGAGCTCCTCGGCCACGTCGATGCGGATCGCGAAGGCGGTGGCTTCGGTCAGCGCGCGGTCCTGGGCGGCTTCGGGCAGCGTGCCGCCTGTGCCGGCGGTCAGGCCCATGGCCTCCTGCCAGCGCTCCAGGAAGCGGGTGCGCTGCTGTTCGACCAGCTGCGGCACCAGCGGACCGGCCTGCAGCACCAGGGTACGCAACTGGCCCAGATGGGCTTCGAGCATCTTGGCCAGCCGCGCACCTTCGCGCTGGCGGGCCGACATCAGGCCTTCGAGCGCCTTTCCGGCGACATCGAGCAGGTCGGGGCCCCAATCGCCGCGGGCGGCGCTGTCGCCCCCGGCCAGGCGCAGCACGTCGGCCACGCTCAGGTCGCGCGCGCTCGGCAGCCAGGCCTTGATGCTGTCCTGCACCCCGTTGAGCCGCTGGAGCAGCTTGACGGAGGGCTCGACCACACCGGCCTGGGCCGTGTTCTCGATGGCAGCCCTCACTTCGACCTTGCCGCGCTTGAGCTTGCCCGTGAGCAGCTCGCGCAGCGCGGTTTCATGCTGGCGCAGCTCCTCCGGCAATTTGAAGGTGAGATCGAGGAAGCGGCTGTTGACCGAGCGGATTTCTACCCCGAGCCGGCCCGCGGCGGAAGGCCGTGCCTCGGCTTCGGAGTGGCTGCCTGCGGACCCGTTCTGGCCGCTGGCGTAGCCGGTCATGCTGTAAACTGGCATTGCGCCTCACTGTGGTTTTGCTTGCATGCACCGAGGCGTCGGCACGGCGTTCGCTTGCCGCACCATCGCCTTCGGGCGAAACTCCCGGATTATGTCAAAGGTCAAGCCTACGCCCCTGTTGCCCGATACGGTCATTGGTGGTTACCGCGTTGTACGCCGGCTTTCCGCTGGTGGGTTCGGTGTCGTCTATCTCGCCATCGACCCCAGCGGACAGCAGGTGGCCATCAAGGAATATCTGCCGTCTTCGCTTGCCACGCGGGGGCCTGGCGAGCTCGCGCCGCAGGTGCCGCCGGAGAAGCTGTCACTCTATCGGCTGGGGCTCAAGAGCTTCTTCGAAGAGGGCCGCTCGCTCGCGCAGATCTCGCATGCCTCGGTGGTCAGCGTGCTCAACTTCTTCCGCGAGAACGAGACCGTCTACATGGTCATGAACTACCTGGAGGGCGCGACCCTGCAGGATTTCGTGGTCACGGCGCGCGACCTGAAGAAGCAAAAGGTGTTCCGCGAGTCGACCATCCGCTCGCTGTTCGACGAGATCCTGCGTGGCCTGCGCATCGTCCACCAGTACAAGATGCTGCACCTGGACATCAAGCCAGCCAACATCTTCGTCACCGACGACGACCGTGCCGTGCTGATCGACTTCGGCGCCGCGCGCGAAGTGCTCAGCAAGGAAGGCATCTTCATCCGCCCGATGTACACCCCCGGCTTCGCAGCCCCCGAGATGTACCGGCGCGATTCGTCGATGGGCCCGTGGACCGACATCTATGCCATCGGCGCCTGCATCTACGCCTGCATGCAGGGCTACCCGCCCAATGACGCGCCGCGGCGCATCGAGAAAGACCGGCTCAGCCTGTCGCTGTCGCGCCTGCGGGGCGTGTATTCCGACAACCTGATCGAGGTGGTCGAGTGGTGCATGTCGCTCGACCCGCTGTCGCGCCCGCAATCGGTCTTCGCGCTGCAGAAGGAGCTCAGCCGTGAAGGCGAGCGCCGCTACACCAAGCTCACGGTGGGCGAGAAAGTGCGCCTGTCGATCGACAACATCCGCTCCTTCGACAAGAAGAGCCTGCCCAAGGCTGCTGCGCCCACCACGCGCCCTGCATGACATCATGAAATTCTCCGTCTTCCAGGTCAGCCGCAAGGGCGGACGTCTCAAGAACGAAGACCGCATGGGCTATTGCTACACGCGGGAATCGAGCCTGTTCGTGCTGGCCGACGGCATGGGCGGCCACCCGGAAGGCGAGGTTGCGGCGCAGCTGGCGCTGCAGACCATTGCCGCGCTCTACCAGCGCGAGGCGCGTCCGGTCGTGAAGGACGCGAAGGCCTTCCTGGCCGAGTCGGCCATGGCCGCGCATCAGCAGATCATGCGTTACGCGAGCCACAAGGCCATGCTCGACACGCCGCGCACCACCGTCGTCGCGGCCGTGCTCCAGGGCACGACTGCCACGTGGATGCACTGCGGCGATTCGCGCCTGTACGTCGTGCGCGACGGCCGCCTGCTGGTGCGCACGCGCGACCACTCGCACGCCGAACGCCCCAAGCCGCACGGCTCCGACATGCCCGTCAACCGCAATCTGCTGCTGACCTGCCTCGGTTCGCCGACCACGCCGCTGTTCGATGTCTCGGCGCCGCTGCAGCTGCAGCGCGGCGACCGCATCATGCTGTGCTCCGATGGCGTCTGGGGTGTGCTCGACGATGAACTGATCGTGCACACCCTCTCGTCCGACAAGCCCGTGTCCGACGCCGCTCCCGATCTCGCCGAGATGGCCTTGCGCAAGGGCGGCGCCCACAGCGACAACGTCACGCTGATCGCGCTCGAATGGGAAATGCCCGACAGCACGGGCGACGATCGCAGCGGCGTGTCCACCGAAACCATCGAAGACGGCGTGTTCGCCTCGACCATCCAGGCCGGCATGCCGTCGGACAACGAAATCGACGACCTCGACGAAGACGCCATCGAGCGCTCCATCGCCGAGATCAACGAAGCGATCCGCCGCTCGGCTGCGCGCAAGACCTGAGCGCGCCGTTCGTTCGCTCCCTTTTTCCTCTTTCGAGTCTCAAAAAATGACTGCTTTCACACGAAGCGGCGGCCGTGCCGCCGACCAGCTGCGCCCCGTACGCATTACCCGCGGCTTCACCATCCACGCTGAAGGCTCGGTGCTGATCGAGTTCGGCCAGACCCGGGTGCTGTGCACCGCCTCGGTCGAAGAAAAGGTGCCGCCGCACAAGAAGGGCAGCGGCGAAGGCTGGGTCACCGCCGAATACGGCATGCTGCCGCGCGCCACGCACACCCGCAGCAGCCGCGAGGCGGCCAAGGGCAAGCAGACCGGCCGCACGCAGGAAATCCAGCGCCTCATCGGCCGCTCGATGCGCGCCGTGTTCGACCTCGCCGCCCTCGGCGAGCGCACCATCCACCTCGACTGCGACGTGCTGCAGGCAGATGGCGGCACGCGCACCGCGGCCATCACCGGTGCCTTTGTCGCCGCGCAGGACGCCGTCAACAAGCTGCTGGCCGCAGGTACCCTCAAGGCCTCGCCCATCAAGGGACACGTGGCCGCCATCTCGGTCGGCATCGTCGAAGGCACGCCGCTGCTCGACCTCGAATACACCGAAGACTCCGCCTGCGACACGGACATGAACGTCGTCATGACCGGCGCCGGCCATTTCGTCGAAGTGCAGGGCACGGCCGAAGGCGTGGCCTTCACGCGCGAAGAAATGAACATCCTGCTCGGCCTGGCCGAGAAGGGCATCGGCGAGCTCGTGACCCTGCAACAGCAGGCGCTGCTGCCATCGAACTGACCAACAGCTACTGGCGCTCGTCAATCGGGCGTCACAGCCACTTTTGACTTTTTATGAAACTGGTTCTGGCTTCCAACAACGCAGGCAAGCTCGCCGAACTCCAGCAACTGTTTGCCGAGCTGGCCGTTACCCTGGTGCCGCAGTCGGCACTGGGCGTGGGCGAGGCTGAAGAACCTTTCCGCACCTTCGTCGAGAACGCACTGACCAAGGCGCGCCACGCCAGCGCCGCCACCGGTCTGCCGGCCATCGCCGACGACGCGGGCCTGTGCGTCGATGCCTTCGGTGGCCTGCCGGGCGTCGACACCGCTTTCTACGCCACGCAGTTCGGCTACACCAAGGGCGACGCCAACAACGTGAAGGCGCTGCTCGAACAGCTCGACGGCGTGGCCAATCGACGTGCCGCGCTCGTGAGCACACTGGTCGCGCTGCGCAGCCACGACGACCCCGAGCCGCTCATCGCCGTCGGCCGCGTGGTCGGCGAGATCGCGCCCGCACCCGTTGGCGACAACGGCTTCGGCTTCGACCCCGTCATGTACCTGCCGGCCTTCGGCAAGACCTTTGCCCAGCTGCCGCCAGAAGTGAAGAACGCCAACAGCCACCGCGGCCGCGCGGCGCAGGCCATGCTGGCGTTGATGCGCGAGCGCTGGCTGTAATGGCCACCACCTTCCCGATCCTGCCGGCGCAGCCCACGGGCGCGCCGCAGGCCAACGACGTGCTGCACTGGATGCGGCCCGGTCCGCTGCAACTCAGCGCGCTGCCGCCGCTGTCGCTCTACATCCACCTGCCGTGGTGCCTGCGCAAGTGCCCGTACTGCGACTTCAACTCGCATGAATGGCGCGCGGCGAGCGAGGCCGAGATCGACGGCATTCCCGAAGCGGCGTACATCGACGCGCTGGTGGCCGACCTCGATGCTGCACTGCCGCTCATCTGGGGCCGCACGGTCCACACCATCTTCATCGGCGGCGGCACGCCCAGCCTGTTCTCGCCGCAGGCCATCGACCGCCTGCTGGGCGACGTGCGCGCGCGCCTGAAGCTCACGCCCGACTGCGAGATCACTCTCGAAGCCAACCCCGGCACCTTCGAGCGCAACCGCTTCCGCGCGTACCGCTCGGCCGGCGTCACGCGCCTTTCGGTGGGCGTGCAGAGCTTCAACGACGAGCACCTGAAGGCGCTGGGCCGAGTGCACGACCGCGCGCAGGCCATTGCTGCCCTCGAAGAGGCCGCGAGCACCTTCGACACCTTCAACCTCGACCTGATGTACGCGCTGCCGGGCCAGACCCTGGAAGGCCTCGACGCCGACCTGTCGCAGGCACTGGCGCTCGCGCCGCCGCACATCTCGGTGTACCACCTGACCATCGAACCCAACACATGGTTCGCCAAGTTCCCGCCCACGCTGCCCGAAGACGACATTGCCTACGCCATGCTCGACCGCATCACCGAGCGCACCAGCGCCAACGGCATGTCGCGCTACGAGGTGTCGGCCTATGCCCGCGAGGGACACCAATGCGCGCACAACCTCAACTACTGGCAGTTCGGCGATTACCTGGGTATTGGCGCCGGCGCGCACAGCAAGCTGAGCTTTGCGCACCGCATCGTGCGCCAGGTGCGCTTTCGCGAGCCGCGCCTGTACATGGAGAACGCACGCGCGGGGGCCGCGGTGTCGCAGAGCGACGAAGTGGCGCTGGCCGATCTGCCGTTCGAGTTCATGCTCAATGCGCTGAGGCTGAAGCAAGGCTTCACGCTGCCGCAATTCAGCGAACGTACGGGGCTGGCAATGACGTCGATCCAGCGCGGCCTTGAAGAGGCAGAGCGCAAGGGGCTCGTGGCTCGCGACCTGTTCCGCGTGTGGCCGACCGAACGCGGACTGGATTTTCTGAGCGATCTGCAGGCGATGTTCCTGCCCGATGAAGAGTAGGGGAGCGCCACTGGCATAAAATCCGTGGCTCCGGAGAGTTGGGTGAGTGGTTTAAACCAGCAGTCTTGAAAACTGCCGACGGGAAACCGTCCGTGAGTTCGAATCTCACACTCTCCGCCAGCCATCGATGTCTCTCATCGACGCTCGGCCAGTTCGATATCCTTACCCATCCATGTACCCATCCGTCGGCAGTGCGACTGGGTGGCACTTAATGATGGCTTTCGCGGCACTCACCAAGGCTTAGCGACACCGAACGTGGAAACCAAATGGTCTGCCATGCCACTATCGGTAATCCTCACTATGTGCGAAAGAAATTGGTCTACGGATCTGAGCGCGCTGATGTTTAGTCGGCCGGGCGCATTGCGATCCCGCGCCCAGACAATATTCGTTGGAATGGAGAAGCCGTGAGCAAAGCTGTGGCGAATTTTCAGAATCTCGTCGAGTCGGTCGCGAGTCTGAGGGCCACTCAAACCCCCACTTGGCCATTGCCAATCGTTGATTGGGTCATAGCCAGTATGGGTAGCTAGAAGTCGTCGGGAGTTCTCTGCATTTGGTGTATTAAAGCGGCTAATCTCTGCGTTGCTGATCTGCGTAAGTAGCGACAATATTGCCGCCGTACGCACGTGTGTCGGATCAGCAAGGGTAAGTTGCACCTCCCTAACGAGGCGCTCTAGGTAGGCCTCCCATGACGCAACGAGCATGGCTAGCGCTGCATGCAGGCATGACGCACGGTGCGCGGATGCGGTGGCGGCTACTACCGGGGTGACAGCGCCCGCGACGATTAGTAATCGTGCAGCCTCCCTCGCCCGCAGGAAATCTGCTCGCGCCCTGGAGGTCATCAGAGTCTCGCGACAAAGGTCCGTAGCGCTTGGGTGTAGCGAGCTAGTGGTTCTGGATTGATCTGTACACGATCGCCCGCTACGTCATGCGGGCCCGCCTTTAGTCGATGTATAGGCACGCCGTTGGCGGCCGCCACAATCGAAGCGCCGTGATAGTCTGGAATGTTGATTACTTCACTACTCGGCAGCTTGGTGGGAAACGTGAAAAGAGCTCGATTCTTCTTGTGGATGCCGTCAATCGTTGACTTGATGGTCTTGCTCAAGGCCTCAAAGGCTTTGCTCGGCTTCCCGTCATAGAGGGTTTGCCTGTTGCTCACCAACGTATGCACTTTGGGCGTACTAACATTTTCCTCGCGCGCCTTTTGTGCGAAGCTAAGTTTTGCGTAGCCGGACATCCGCGCATCGCCAACGCCATACAGCAGGGCGATAACGTTCTCTATGCCGCGACGCGAGCTGTCGTCTGCGGTGTATGGAATAACGAGTGAATCAGAGGCAACGAGTGCTTGCTGCGTATAAATTGCAAAGCTTGGGTTGCAGTCGATTACGAAAGTCGCATTACGAGGCGCCGATCTATCCTCAAGTGCGATGCAGAGATCGCGAATCCAATTTTGCGTTTTAGCCCATGCGTCGTTCGGAAGCGCTAACTGAGAGGCTTGCCGCATGGGTTCTGAGAGAAGTTCCAACAGGTTGTCGCCGCATATTAGGTATAGATTCTTCGGGATAAAGCCGTTGAACTTGCTTGGCTGTGAGACGAAGCTCTCAACGTCATCAATCATCCTGAATGGCGAGCTTAGTCGCTCCTCCAGGTAACCTGCGATAGTCCGTCTGGGAGTTTCTGCCAACAGTTTCGACATTGGCCTGGGGCTGGTCCGAAGACCTCCAAGTAAAGTTTCCGATACGTTAGCCTGCGGGCACAGGTCGATAACATAGATATCGGTGTCGGGATGACGGTATGCGTACTCGCAAGCAGCAATAAAGCATAAGAAGCTTTTGCCGACGCCGCCTTTGTTGTTCCAGAATGAGTAAGAGTTCATTTTTCTTTCGGTGAGGCGCCGATGGGGCCTCTGGAATCCTTCATCGAGGTTCCACGCACGCCCTGCTTGGGCTATTCGTCGGCAAGGACAATGTGTTCCCGCCGCAGCAGCGCAACATCGGACTCACTCAATTCCTTGTCACAGTCTTCGACAAACGTGTCTAAGAGCGGCGGATTCTTGATGGTGTGGGTGGGATCAAACTCTCTGTTCGGAATTCGAGCGCTCTTGCTAAGGTAGCGCACCCGCGTTCGCCCTTCAGGATCAATTTCAAGGTCGGTGACCTTGCGAAGTTGGCCTGCTGCCGTGGTATAGAAGCCGCCGCTGTGAACTTGCGCTGAGGTGATGGCCATAGTTGTGGTTCGAAGTAAAAAGCCGGTTTGCGTTAGAACGAATCGTGCGGGGCTAAAACCGACACGGTATGGGTCGAATCTCCTATTGGCATGGCGTTGACGATCGAGTTTGCGTGATTCATCGCGTTGGCGCGTCTCTTCCAGTACCTGCAAAGAAGTCTGAACGCGGATCGGCGTCCGCGTACTTTTTCGAGGCTTATGAAGGTTTCTGCCATGCAGTTTCGTCTTCTTCTAGATGATTTGATCGATAAGCGAAGAAGGCGATGCACCAATCGCCTTGCACACGGCGACGAACTCGACTACATCCAGCTGGCGCTCCCCGTTCTCGTACTTTGACACGAACGATTGAGGGCGCTTCACGCACTCGGCCACCTGAAGCTGCGTTAACCCTGCGTCAGCCCGTGCCTGTGCGAGAAGCTGTCGAAGCTTCTTATATGGGGGAGATTGCAGACCGCGCGACACGCGAGCGAACGTACATCCCGTTTTAGAATATCCCAATTTGGGATTTGATGCTCGGAGTTTTTAGTAATCAGATAGGAGTGAGAATGGCATTTCGTGCAATTGCTGGGTGCATCGGCACCGTCGTAGTCCTAGCGCTCAGCGCGTGTTCGCCGGAGGGCGCTACTCCTGGCTCTCTGCCGGCTCCGATGTCGGCGGCATCAGGTTCTCCGGCTGACCGTGCCGGCTGTTCCTCCCCCGACGCGAAGGAGCTCATCGAGCAGCTTGTGTGGGAGGGCGTTGGGAAGGCTGTCGCGTGGAAGGTTTTCCCCGACCGTGTACCCGATGTGACTGCGGCGGGCAAGGCCCATTTCAGGATCGCCCTGCAAGGTGTCGCTACCATCCCCGGTCAGAACGGTGGCCGCCCGACCTGCGAGGCGACTATCGTGGCCGCGGACGCGGACGCGCACGACCTCGATCCGAACGACGGATGGCTGCAGAGTGCGGCTCGGACGGACGCGAGCGTCAGGGTGCAAGGGCCGAACCTGCAGGGCAGCGTGCAGTACACCGTGCAGCCCTCGGACGAAGGGCAGAGCATCCGCGTGTCGGCCTCCGGCATCGACCCCTTCGCCCTCGCGCTCGCCGGCTTCAGCGTCGGGTTCAGCAACAGCGAGCTATATGCCCGACGCGAGGCCGAGAAGGCGGCGCAGGCCGGCGGCGTGACGGGGCCTACCGCTATCCCCTTACCGTCCAGCACCGGCGCGCTGGCAGGCACCACGACCCCCGAGCAGCAGACCAGCGGAGAAGATCGGTACGCGGCGGCCGACAAGGCACTGAACGTCGCTTATGCTGCGGCGCGCGCCCGGCTAGATGACGCCGGGAAGACCGCCCTGCGCGACGAGCAGCGTGGCTGGATTACTACTCGTGACGCAACATGCAGCGAAGCCAAGATCGCGGCCGAGAGTGGCGGTGACGTGGCCGGTGGTTCCGCCATGGCGCTCGAAGTCGCCGGCTGCAAGGCGAAGCTCACAGAGGCCCGCGCGAAGCAGCTCGCGGCCAAGGGCTGACCGAGGCCACGCCATGCTCTACGACATCTACTCGAACGACGAGAACGACCAGTGGCGCTACCTGCTGGGCCGCGCGGGCCGACGCACGCTGGTGACGGTCGGCCTGAACCCCTCGACGGCCACGCAGGAGCGCAGCGACCCCACGGTGGCGCGCGTGGACGAGGTCGCGCGACGGAACGGCTTCGAGGGATTCGTGATGACGAACCTCTACCCGATCAGGGCGACGGACTACCGTACCCTGCCGGCCAGGATGAACAGGGTCGCCTTCGACCGGAACCTCACCGCTATCGAGGAGGTGGTGGCCGCGCAGGCCGAGCCCGTGATCTGGGCCGCGTGGGGCGCGCCGGTCGTGCATCACGCCTACTTCCTGCGGGCGCGCGACGAGCTGTACCGGCGCTTGGCCCGATTCGAGCCGCGGTGGCTGCGATTCGGCGAGCTGACGGCGACGGGGCACCCGCGGCACGCGAGCCGCTTGGACTACGGCTGGACCTTCGCCCCCTACGACATCATCGATTGATTCGAGGATATGCGCCGCTGTTGAGTGTGAATACCAACGCTGTCACTTCACGCGCGTTCATCCAGGACCGAATGACATCGCTCGGCCAACTAAGGCGAAGACCGCCGGCCATCCACCCTAATGTGTTTATGGGATGGGCGCTGCCCCAAGTAGTAGTCAAAGTCGCCGCGGCCTCAATCCGAGGTTGGAGCGTCGAGGAGCACAACATGAGCGATGTCCGAATCACCTGCATAACAAAGTCCGCCACGAATGGCGGCTATGAGCACATCACGCACGTAGGTAGTCCGCAGTTCACGAGGAATTGGACCGTAGCGGAAGTGATCGCCAGCATTGACGCAGCGACCAACACGTTCTTTGTCCAAGCCAGCAACGGCAAGCGCGCGGATGTCGGCGTGGTCCGCGAAGCCGGTAAGCGGCCGTACATTCGCACTCATGCGGACGGGTACTACAACGATAATTTGCTTGCACTGTCCGCTTGCGCTTAGCAGCGCGATAGTCCCCACCATAAAGGCGCGAACCGGGGGACGCTTATCCCGCAGAACCGGGCTTGGCCTGCGAGACGGCAGCTAGCACTTCAGGTCGAAGTAGCGCTTGCGCGTTTGGTACAGGTCCACGTCGGCCTTGGCCTTCGACGCGCCGGTTTCGCGCTGCGTCGCTGCCTCCAGTTCGGGCAGTCGGGCATCCAGTTGTCGGCACTCCCCTTGATCCCGTGCTGGCAGCTTGATTCTCTGGCGCATCACGTCCATCTGATCGCGTGACTTTCCAGTCAGGGGACGGAGCGCGTCGTCGAAGGCGTGGTTGAGTTCCGTGCGCTGCACGTCGTTGCCCTTCCGCGACTTGCCCGACATCTGATCGACGCCTTGATTCGGCGTCGCGTCGATCACCTTTGCGCCGACGCACGGCGAGTCCGAGTAGCTGACCTTGCCTGCGGTCTCGCATCGGTACACAGGCGGCGCGGCCGACGCGGAGAGGGCGGCCAGCAGCAGGAAGAGAGTGAGTAAGAGGCGCATGACGAGGGGGCTTGTGCTGTGCCCCAATTCTTACCGAGGTAGTTCTCGCACAGGTGACCGTGCCCCACTGGGGCGGTGGGTGCCGACGGCGCGTCGCGTTGCATCTGCGCGAGGTTGTCTGGCAAGAGCAATTAGCTTGTGGGGCCCGCGTGCTACCCATCAGACCCGAGGGCGGGGATTCGCCTGTTCCCGAACGGTACGCTGGGAAGTCCTTTCACAGCCTATCGCACGGCGCCGATACGCGAAGCGGTGGGGCGCGGGGATGGTGGGGCGGACTTTGGACGTCGCCATCACCACCTGCCCCACCGTCACCACCGCCCTGATGACTACGCCAGCGCGTCGTCCGCTTCGTCAGCCCACAGCTTGTTGGTGATCACATACACGCGGCGGCGCTCATGTAGGCCGCCGAGGTTGCGGTACAGGGTGTAGCGCGTTTTCCCGCCTTCCTCCCCGGTCTGCATGCACCCCGCCGCGACAAGGACGCGGCAGACCAACATCGTGTCAAACCCCGCAAAGATCTCGCGCCGGAACACGAGAGGATCGATGAGATATTCGCGCTCGTCACCTTCGAAGCGTTTGCGCCAGCCGGCGCGGTTGTGAACAAGCTTCGAGCGCTGTGGCGCGTCGAACACGACCGCCCGCGCGTCGAGGTCCACGAAGCGGCCGTCCTCGTGGCGGGAGATGAACTCGCGCAGCTTGTCCAGGACCACCTTCGGCTCAGTATCCCCCAACGTGCCACGCGCGTTCAGCCATTCGCCGAAGCAGCGCACGATCGCAGCGCGCGCCTCGCCAGGCTGCCAGCCCGTCAGCCCCCACGACGTAGCAAGTTCCCCAGCCAGAGCTTTCAGGGCGAAGCGCTCGCAGACGCGATGGGCCTGCCCGCCCAACGCCCGGCCATCGCCGAAGACCCGCACGCACTCGGCCAGGAATTCCTGGGTGCCCGAGGCCACAAGATCGCGCAGCCCGCTCTGATTGGCGGCGCAGCGGCGGATGAACTCGACCCCGACCTCGCCATACGCCTCGGTGCAGCCCGCCGCGATCGTGTCGGACAGTGCCGCGCCGCTAGCGTGGCCGTGCAGCACATCGAAGATGCCGTGGCCCTGGCCTGCGTCGGCCTGCAGTTCGGCGAGGCGCACCTCCTGCCCAGCCCGGACCGATTTACCCGCTACCGCCATATGCTGGCTCAGCCCGACTTCGCCAGTGCTCAGATAGAGAAGTCGCCAGCTCTGGCGGCGTGCAGCGGCGCCAGACTTTATCGCGCGTTGCTTGCCTTGGCCGTTGCCCAGCATGTAGCTACTCTCCCCAACCTCGCGCGGATCGACCTGCCCTATCTCGTCCAAGATCAGCAGGGCACAGTTGTGCCGCGCGGCGATGGCCTCCAGCCCGTTGAGGGTCGAGCGCCACGGTTGCATGTAATCGGGACCACCGCAGGCCGAGCCGGCCGTCTTCGCCGCCCGGGTCTTGCCAGTGCTCGAACGGCCGGTGAGGTGCAGCCCGCCGCCATCGACTCGGCTGAACGGTAGCAGGGTCGCCGCGAATGCCATCGAGCACACCAGTAGCAGTCGGGAATTGCCAGAGCAGTACCGACCGACGCGCACCTTCCAGTCCTCCACCGTGCCGGCACTGGCACGGGATCCGGGAACGCGCTCCAGCGACAGCACCATCTCCGATTCGTCGGGGGTGCTTCCGATAGTCACGTGGGGCATGACATACGCCATCGCGCCCTCCGGGCCATGCCAGCCAGTGCACGGCACGATGGTGATTCGTCTTTCAGGTCGCTCGGACGCGAGGTAGTCGAGCAACTGATTGCGCGCACGCGGGCCGGGTTCGGTCATGAGGCCGCCGCTTGCCAAGGCCCGGGAGACCTCCAAGCCGTCGCCTTGCAACGCGGCGAGTTGGATCACTTGCCGGTGCTCGTTGCCGTCGGGGTCATACCAGCGCGCGAGCTTGCCCCACTCCATGCCCTCGCCGCTGCGCACGAGGGCGTCCACGTAGATCGCGTCGCTGACGCGGTTGCGCGCGCCGTCCACCTCGCCCGGCGTGTTCAGGGCAAAGAGGCCATCTTCCGTGTTGTGGAAGCGCTGAGGGGCCAGCTTGCGCGGAGGCTCGGCGGGCGCCTGGACGACAGCGGTGCCTTGCGGTTTGTCGATATGTTGACTGCGTTGGGGTTGCCCCGGCTGCTCGGGGAGGTGGCCCTCGCCATCGCGAGGGCTGTCGGGCGAATGATGGTTCTTGTCCATGGCGTTGGTTCGATCAATTCTTTCCAGTTGGGAGTGCCCCTCGTCGTGCGCGGCGAGAGGCAAGAGGGGCGGTGTGGCCAGCGGGGCGGTGGGGCGGTGGGACGACAGCGCGAACGCGTATCGATTCCGCCGCCCCTGCCTGCTGCCGAGCGTCAGTTCAGGAGCGGCCGGCGCGCGCCGATGGCTTCGGTGACAGCGTCGAGACCGTTCTCTTCGACCAATTGCCACCAGCCGAAGAGGGCTTGGTGGTAGTTGCCCATCAGCATTCCGGTGTCGTTGCAGAGTTCCTGCGCCAGCACGTCGATGGCGTCAACGACCTGGTAGCAGGCCCACATAGCCTTGTTTCTTAGGCTGTCGTCGCCGTTCAACGGCGACATTTCCTCATCGACCCACCCAGGCGTGAAGCGTTCGAAGGCGGTGTCGCCAATGACGAGCCGCGCCTCGTCGCGCATCTGCTGCTGGAGTGCCACGTGGTGGGAGGAGCCGCACTCGCGGGCGAGCTTCGCGTTGTGCAGCTCTGCGATTCGCGCCAAGTGGGACTCCGTCGCGTCGTAGAAGCGCGCGAGAGCATAGGGCCCCTCTTCCTCCAGATCGAAGCGCATGTTTCCGATGCGCGAGAGATCGCGCGGCGGCAGCTTGCGCGTGTCCAGGGCAAAGGCCGATAGGCCGATGCACAGCATTCGGACAGGCACCTGACCGGGCTTGCTCATGCTGCCTCCCGTGCGGCCAGCAGGGCGTTGACCGCCTCGACCCCGTGCGCCTTAACCAACTGCTGCCAGTTGAAGAGGGCCTGGTGGTAATTGCCGATCAGCATGGCCGCGTCGTGATAAAGCTCCCGCGCCAACTGGTCGATGGCGTCCACGGGCCAGTAGCTGGCCCACACCACATCACGCGTGAAGATGTCTTCGCTGTTGATGGACAGCATCTCGTTGCCTACGCGGCCAGGGACGAAGCGCGCGAAGGGAGCGTCGCCGATGACGAGCCGCACAGAGTCGTGCATGCGTATCCGGAGTGCCGCGTGCTCGGGGGAGCGACGCTTGTGCTCGAGCTTGGCGTTGTGCAACTGCGTGATCTCGGCGAGATGCTCCTCCATGGTGAGGTAGAAGTGGGGCACGTCGGCCCATTCATAACCCTTCCAAAGCTCGAACTGCAGCTTTCCCATGGGAGCGCGACTGCGGGCCCGCGACTTGCGCGCGTCGTAATCCACAGTGGTCTTGCCGACGGCCATCACCCGCGTGGCGCCCCAGCGTGCTGCCTTGCTCATGCGGCCTCCCGTTCGGCCAGGAAGGCTTCGACTGCCGCCCGATTCCAGGCGGTCACTCTAGCGCTGAGCTTGATGGATTTTGGGAACTTGCTGGCCGGATTCTTCGAGTGGCGCCAGATCGTCGCGGGGGACCAAGGCACCATCTTGCGCAGCTCGGGTAGGCGTACGTAGCGGGTACCGGATGCGGGCGTGCCGGCTTCGCAGATCGCCGCGGGGCTGATGGACTTCGCCCGCTTGTCCGTGTAGGGAAGAATGCGGGATGCCGGGTGTTTCGATTCGGGATGCATATGTGTTCCAAGTTCGGCTCGCAGGGCGTGTCCATGAAAAGACCGCCTGAAAAATTGCCCTGCTTGAGGACTCACGAGATCTGGATGCACTTTCACCCTCTCAGAATCACAAAAATCAGGGTAATTACCTAGAAAATTTTTGAAGGCAGTCAAGGCGGCTCGCATTCATGCGAGGCCGCTAACTAGCGAAGCGAACCATGTATTCATTCGAACAACGAAAGCTTGTCGTCATCAGGCTGCTGGAGCGAGTCGCGCTCGGGCTGGAGCCGCGACCTGAGGACAAGCCGGGTGAGCCCACCCGGTTCATTCGGCCGATCGAGGTCGATGCCTGCTGCCCGAAGCCGGAGGCCGGGGAGCCGTCTCGTTCCGAGGTGAGGAACGCCGCGGTGCGCGATTCGAACGACCAAGACCACGCCGCTGGGCGCCCGTTCCTAAGCGCTGTTATCGTGGACGAGGACTTCAAGCCCCGCGCGAAGTTCTTCGACGAGATTGAGCGGCTGCGGGGTATTCGCATCTCCCGCGACGAGAGGCAGATCGTCCACAGGGACGAGTACCTAGCCGCAATCGATTACCCATGGGACACTGTGAAGCGCCGAATGCCTAGCGACTGCTGAGGGTGAGGGCTGCTCTTCATCGCCGTAGTGACGGATCGGGCAAGGAGAGGCGATGGGGGCATGGGGAAGAGAGGCAGAGGCTGCGTGGCGGCCACCATCCCCACCATCCCCACCATCCCTATCTCCCCGTGCTGTCGGCGCGGCTGGTGTAAGTCGTGCTGCTGATGGGGGCGTAGATGGGGGGCGTTTCCGACAGCCTAAGACTGCTTGGCGCGCATCGTGCCTTGGCGGCGGGTGCGTCCGCCTTGCCTGCGCGCGGCTACGTTGCCGTGGCGCCGGGCAGAATGGCAGGGTAACAACTCGTCCAGGTGCAAGCGATGTCAGACCCCCTTGAGCAGCAGTTCCATCATGCGATGCTGGGTTTGTATGACGCGGCAGCAGACCTAAAGCCGCCCTTCAGATCTCAACGATTTCTCAATATGGTGCGAGAGCGTGGTGGAAGGGCGGCGGCTGCCCAATTGCTGACTGGGGCGCGTCCATCAGATGGTTTCACGGAGTTGTTCCTGAGAGGCAAGGACAAGCTGAAGCTGACTGTGGAATACCTCGCGCTGCAGGACGAGTGGAAGAGTTTGTTCAGCGAGGAGCAGTTGGCGATCGCTCGCCAGCGATTGATTGAAGTTGAATGTCCACTGCCGGGCGAGACGGCGTCATGACGATTTATCGATTCTTCGCTGAGCGCGTCGAAGGTGTGCTGAAGGTTATTTTCACGCCTCTTTGCATCTGTATGCGTGATGATGCGCGGCGTCTATCGCGCTCAAAGTAAGGGCCCAAGTGAGCCGTCGAGCGTTGGGTCGGGCATCTTGCAATTTCAATGAGGGTCAGCTTTGGCGATGGCATGGGAAGCGAGTCCCGGTGATCGGGCCCTCTATCGGACCTGACGGGCAATTCGGTGGCGCTGGTCATTTCTCGACGTTTCCCGCCGAGTTTTTGAGAACGGCTCCTATAGGGATTGGGGCGCTCGACGCCAGACGCCCTAACGATCGTTCGTTTGCGCCTTCTCGACACACGGGCACTAGAGGATTCGGGCTGTGGCAGGACGCTGTCAGTCGGGATGTACCAGCAGCCTCGTCCAGCATGTGATTGACCTTCATCGTTGGCGTTCGCTATGCTTCCCATATTCGATGTCGAGCTGCGGCCATACTTCATGCAAGACGATCCTCAAGGGCGAGGAACATCTGCAGATGACGATGAGGGGACCATGGTGGGTGTCAAGATCGCGGCGATCTACGAATGCACATGGGGTAGCCCTAGTTTCATGCGTTTCGCTCCCGCCGCCGCCTCATGCAGTGTTAACCCTCTAACTTCCCGCTAAGCGAGGTGCGTCGATGTCGGCTGGAGATAGTGTCCACATCACTTCACCGATCTGTCTGGCCGTTCTCGATTCGGGATTTGGTGGTCCGGGATTTTCGAAGCTTGCAGGGGATGGGCAAGCTCATTTGGTCTTGAAGCGCAATTGGGTCGCGGCCGATGAACTGGCATTCGACGATCAAGGTCACGGGACCGGCGTGCTGTCAGTCGCCGTCGAAGCGTTCCACCAAATAGTGCTTCCCTCGGTAGTTATCGAAATCCTGGTACAGAAGGTGATAGGAAATGGTGCGCGCGATATCCAGCGCAATTGGGCTGGAGCAATGCATGACTCGTTGGATTACTTTTTGTCCCGCGGCTCACATGGCATCATCTTGCTCGCGGCTGGCTCGTGGGGCTTGAGTACTGAGCTTGCGAAAGCGGTGGAACGCAGCTTTCGAGAGGGCGCCATCCTTGTGACCGTTGCACATCACGATAACCAGCCGCTGGCCCGATACCCCGGACGGCTGTCCACGAAGTTTGGGAATATCTTGTGCGTGGGTGCGGTCGACCACCGGGGCCACCGGTTGCAAGGTCGGACGCCTGACCTTGCGTCCAACTACGGCGAAGGTGTCAACTTGGTGTCTGACGGCGATTTTACGGACTGTCTGGACAGGGATGGTGGATGCCAACGCGCGAGCGGAACGTCTGTGGCCGCGGCGCGCGTGGCTGGCATGGTAGCCGCGCACTGGCATTCCTGCGCCACCGCGTCGTCGATCTCGATCTGCGCGCAATTCATCGCGAGTCTGCGGGAGACGCCGCCATGCTAGATAACTTAGTCCTTGAGATTCAGGCCTCCGCGTGCAGACTCTCTTGCAGGCACTGCTATGCCTCGGATTTCAAGGTTCGCAAGGCACAAACAGATCTCGAAGATATCCGCAGATGCATCGACTACTTTCAGAAGATCGTCAGGGCCAAGCCGCTTGTCTATATCTACAAAGACATCTTGGACTTCGACCCACTGGAAGTGCTGTTGGCAATTTTGGTGGAGTGCGATCTGCTTGCGTCGATTGCGCCCTTGCCGACGCACGGCTGGCCGAAGGATGGCGACACGGCGAAAGCGGTTAGAAGCCTTTCAGCGGCCGGCGTTTCCCACGTTTGGCTAACACTGCACGGTTCGCGGGATACGCATGATGCTTTCGTTCGTCGACATGGCGCTCATGCCCAGCTACGTGACTTCGCGCGTTGCGCGGCAGATGCTGGGATCTCTGTTCAATGGAATCTAATGCTCCGCCACTCCAATGCGATGGAGTTGTTGGCGCAGCTGGTTGAAGTGTCGGCTCTTCGGGATGCCTGCGATATTTTCGTTTCGGTACCTGCTGCGGTGCGCGCTGCCACGAAGCTGGATCGCGATCGACCGACGATTGATCAGTTGCAGCTTCTGCGATCCGCAGGTGCGCGCGACTCGACGGACCTTCTGTCCGAATCGCAGTGGCGAGAACGACTGGCCATGGGCCTGCTGTCGACCAAGCGACAGCTAGGGAGCTATGCCGAGATCAGAGTGATGCCGGATCGCTCCATACTTTTGCACGATTTGCTAGCAGACCTGCCGATCGGTCGATGGGATCAGGATGAGCCTGCGGCGGTTCTACAGCGAGCCCAGGTTGCGGGGTCCGTGGTCGGAGATCTCCTCGGGCCTCAACCAACTCCTGCTATATTGGCGCTGGCGAGACGCACTACGCGCTGGAATGCGCTACCGCCTCGCGAGCATGAGGTTCACTGCATCTACAGCATGGCGGCAACTTGGCTGCGGCGGTTGCAGTACCTGGGTTAGGTTCAAAGTCAACCATACCTGTTTGAGGGTTACGGCAATGAAAATTGAACTGTATCTCGCCAAGGTCAATCACGATCACTCCGTGCTGACTGACGATGGTTTTGCTGAGGTGGGGTGGATTCACGGCATGGCCAAACCAGAGATGGCCACGGCAGCCCCGATCTTGCAGATCAGTAAATCTCCCGCTGCAGGTGAGCGTCTTCCGCACATCGCCATCAGGCGGGAGGACTGGGGTGGATTCCTTGTGCATGGCCCTTCTGCATCGGTCTACAAGCTGGATCTGTCTGCGATCGCAATCTTCGAGCGTTTGAAGGGCGGGGAGTTGATCGAGGAGATTCGATCTAACCCTGGACCGCTGACCCCGCGGGAAGTCGCCGACTTTGAAAAGACGGTTCGCGATCTGAACCTGATCTGATCGCAATGGAAACCACCCCGAGTATGAGCTCTGCTCCGCTGGATGTGGAGTTCGATGTTACGTCTCGCTGTCAGTTGGACTGTACATACTGCTCTGCAGCTCCGTTGCGAGGTCATGACATCGACACTGCAGTTGCGTTAGACACGGTCTCGCAGCTGATAGATCTTCAAGTCTTTTCGCTGCTGATCTCCGGTGGTGAGCCGACGCTGCACCCCGGGATTCTCGATATTCTTTCAGCCGCCAATTCGGGAATCCCGATCTTGACGGTCAACACAAATGGCATCCGCCTTGCAGACCCGGCGTTTGCCGAGCGAGTATTTGAATCGGCTCCGCGCGCGCTCATTTCCATAAGTTTGGACAGCCTAGACGAGAACACGAGCGACGCCCAGCGCGGTGCAGGCGCAAGAAAGGCGAAGCAGGCAATCGAAAATTGCCTCTCTGCGAAGCAACCAGTCAACATCAGTTGTGTTGTTGCCGAACACAACCTGACGCATGCACGTGCGCTTCTTGAGCACTACGTGGGCAGAGTGAAGAGCTTCTCTTTCTTTCCTCGTGTCCCTCGCGGAGAGGCGGAGCTCGGCAACGAACATAGTCGAAGGGAGTACTGGGCGAGCTTTGAGTCCTTTGTGGCAGATGTATCCGCGCGGTTCCCTGAGGATGGAGGCATCAGGATCATGTTGCCCTATCGGCGTGTGCGCAGAAGCGAAAGAGGCAGTGTTTTCGATCAAGTGCAAGGTTGCTGCTGCACCCATACGCGCCTGTACATTGATAGTCAAGGCTGTGTCTACCCTTGCTACTACTCGGCGAGTCAAGGGCATCTCGTTGGGAACATACAAACTGAGTCCATCGCGATGATCTGGAGGGGGCGTAGGCTTGCCGAACTGCGCGATCAAGCTCGTACCTGTTCCCTATGTGGGACAACCTTTCGAAGCGACACTGTTCCACACAGATTTGCCTCGCGACCGGCCGATTCGCTGCCCACGCGTCGCTGGGAAGCGGTGCACTTTGGATCACGGCCATGAGGTCACGACTGCCGCGTTATGCATGCCGCATCAATCGCGTGACTGGGCGGAAAAGATCGATCGGACTCAGGTGATCGAGAGTAGAGGGATGGTGACTCGCGCGGCGGTTGGGTTTACGACTGGGGCTGAACCAAGAACCCGAAGGCGGCGCAAAGATCAGCATCAGCCCTAGTCTGATTGTCGTGTCATATTTGTGAATGCGGCCCAGTCCGTCATCAATTGGACGCGTTTCTCCAGCAGGTCGCCGCGTCGATAGGCGGCCTCGACCTTGTTCCCCACGGCGTGCGCCAGCGCCATCTCCGCTACCTCGTTCGGGTAGTCCGTCTGCTCGGCCGCCCAGTCGCGGAAGGTCGAGCGGAAGCCGTGCGGCACGGCGTCCACCCCCATCCTGCGCAGCACTGCCGTAAGCGTCATGTCGCTGAGCATCCCGCCCCTGGGCGCCGGGAATGCGAAGTCGCTGTGGCTGATCTTCAGTTGGGCCCGCAGTAGTGCCACCGCTCGATCCGACAGCGGCACGCGGTGTTCCTTCTTCGCCTTCATCCGCTCGGCCGGCACGACCCACAGTGCGCCGTCCAGGTCGAACTCCCCCCACGTCGCCCCGCGCACCTCGCCCGAGCGCGCCGCCGTCAGGATCGTGAACTCCAGCGCCCGGGCGCCGACGCCCTCCGCCTGCCGCAGCCGAGTCATGAACTCGCCGATCTGCCGGTAGGGCAGGGCGCGGTGGTGGTCCGTCTTCGCGATCTTTCCCGGTGCCGGCAGCAGCTTGTCCAGGTGTCCCTTCCAGCGCGCCGGGTTCGGCCCCATGCGGTAGCCCCGCGCCGTCGCCCAGTCCAGCACCGACTCGACCCGCCCGCGCAGTCGCGACGCTGTCTCCGTCTTTTCCTTCCAGATCGGCTCCAGCACCTTGAGCACCTGCGGCAGCTCCACGTCGCGCACTAGCAGCGAGCCGATCTCCGGCTTCGCGTAGGTGTTCAGGGTGTTCTCCCACTGCTGCCGGTGCTTCGCGTTCTTCCACGAGGCCTCGTGCGCTTCGATGTAGAGGGTCGCGGCCTTGGAGAAGGTGATGGCCGAGGCGCGCGACGCGATGAGCGCGCTGCGCAGCTTCTTGCCCTCCTCGATAGGGTCCAGTCCCAGCCGCATCTGCGCTCGGGCCTCGCGGGCGAGTTCGCGCGCCTGCGCCAGCGGCACGTCGGGGTAGCCGCCCAGCCCCATGTCTCGACGGATGCCGCCGACCCGGGCCCGCAGGACCCAGCTACGCGAGCCGCCGGCGTTCACGTTCATGCCGAGGCCGGCCACGCCGCCCACGAAGTTCATCCCGCGCCGGGTGATCCGAGACACCTCCAGTGCACCCATCTCCTTTGCCTTACCCATCTATATCCCCATCAGTGAAAACTGGATTCGATCCAGCGAGTTTCACGAGGTTTCCTAGGGAAATCTAGAGGCAGTCACGCGCGTGACTTGGCATGAGACGGTGTGAAATTATCCGTCGAACTTCTTTGTGGCGCTGACGCCACGTTGGAAGCGTGTACGGGATGCTGAGCGCGGTGGCGCTAGGTGCGGCATCGGGCAGAATCTGCTCACATGGCCGAAGAATTTCACTATCCGCCCCACGTCCTTGAATTGCTTGTCGAGACAATCGCTCGCCTCAATCGAGGCAAGAAAGGCGTAGTTCTGTTTCTGCAAGGCGCGGGGGTGGCTGCCGAAGATCTCGCAGAGGTGGACTCCATTGTTCGCACCAATCCTGGATCGATCAACAAGTTCGAGATTGTGCGCAAAGTGCTCGCCAAAGTGAATGCGCGGGGCGACAGTGGGCTGCGACCAAGACGAGAAATTATCAAGCGGGTCACCGAGGTCGAGAACTTCGACACTTGCTGGGATGAGGATCGTCTCAAGGCCAAAGGCCTGGTCGCGAGTGTGCGGGAGGCTGTGAACGCGAAAGACTCGTTCACGAAGATGAAGCAGCAGCGGGACGAAGATCGTGAGGCAGCTTTGGCGCCAGTGCGCGCCGCGAAAGCTGCAGCAGCCGAAAAGCAAGCAAAGATTGAAGATGTCGGGCACCGGCTCGCCGCTCTATTCGGGATGGATGACAGGCCCCAGGAACGCGGCAAACTGCTGGAAGGTGTGCTCAACGACCTTTTCAGGGCCCACGGGATCTTGGTTCGAGAAGACTTTCGACGGAAGGATCCAGATACGTCGACGACGGTCGAGCAAATTGATGGGGTGATCGAGATCGACGGCATCGTCCATCTCGTAGAAATGAAGTGGCTCAAGGAGCCGGTAGGTACAGGGGATTTCTTTCCTCATTTGGGGCGCCTCTTTCTCAGAGCGAATGCCCATGGCATCTTGATTTCGTCATCCGGCTTCACGGAACCGGTTATCAAAGAGTGCACCACCGCGCTGGCCCAGAAAACTATGACACTGTGCTCGCTAGAGGAGATCGTGATGCTGCTGCATCGACAGGGCGATCTCGTCGACTTTCTCAAGTCCAAGCACCGAGCGGCCATCGTCGAGAAAAATCCGTACCTTCGTATTCTCGGATGAACGCGCCGCCCTAGCGGCCGCAGGCCAACATGCAAGCTCCCCTTGACTCCGTGGTTTTCCGGCGGACTGGTGTGGCGCAGCACCACACTGATCAGAGGCGGTATGTGTGAATGGGCGCGGATAGCTCAATCGGCTACGAGGGCGAGCTAAATTCCCTACATGACTGAATCGTTCAATGCCCCGTCTTCCCGGCCGCGCCTCAGCCTGCAGGCTGTGCTTTCGGTGTTGGCCGCGTTGGCTGCCACAGGCGCCGTTTGCCTCCATCTGCTCGGAGGCCAGATTCATCGAACCTACCTACGGCAGTGGGCAGTCGACTCGGATCTGTTTCCGAAGGCCGCCGACTGGATACTGAGCGGTGGTTACAACGGCCTCGTCACCTTCGGCATCCAGTCGTTGACGGCAATCTTCCACAACTTTCTGTGGGTGCTGCTCGCATCGATTCCGCTGGGCGTCTATGTGTGGTTGTTGCTCTCCCCCTTGGGCTTGGACCGTCTGCAGACCAAGCAATGGGCCTGGCTTCAAACCGCCTGGGGGAAGGTAGCTGGGTACGTGCTGAAATCTCTGCTGGCCCTCGTTTTCCTTCCGTTCGCGTTGTTCCTTGCCGTTGCCATTGCGGCGATTCCGGCTGTCATTGCCGAATCGGTGGGGGAATCAGCTGCGGAGCAAGAGTTGGCCGATTTTCATCTTGGCTGCGAAAAGTCAAAGGCGGTCTGCGTGCAGTTTCTCAAGGGCGGGAACGAGGTGGCCAAGGGGTATATCTTGGACAGCTCGCCATCGCACATCGCGTTGTTTGATGTCAACTTGCAGCGCAGCAGAACTCTCCCTCGCGAAGGTCTGGAAGGCGTTGCGACGCGGAAGATGCGGTAGTGACGCCCCGTGCATAGCGCTCCCAACGAGTGATGACTGACTGTCCACTGATGGAGTGAAAAATAGCTTCACCCATCCAAGTACCCACCAGAACAAATGCGACTGGGTGAGCCGCAGAGATGGCCCGCGAGACGTGACCTTCATGCGACGCGTCGACGAGCACGCACACTGTGGGGCTTGGTGACACTACTTGCGGGTATCCGCCGAGTGGTCAAAAGGGCGCATGCTTTTTTTTGGTTCGGGCCGTCGGCGCAGTCGGTAAGCAGAATGTAAGCGGCTCACATGATCAGATTCTGGAATTTGGTCCGAAGCATCTCGAACCCAAGGCCATCCGTACTCAGGCTTCGGACGAGTTCGGTGAGGTCAGCGTCCGTCAGGACCATGACAAAACCGCGATGATCGTTAGCCGTATCTCTACAGCTTCTCTCGATACGCGCCGCGTCGGCAAGAGAGCGACAGACCAATAGCCCAACTTGTCCTCTGCTCGGTGAGAACCGCCCCGTCAGCTGATCAAGCTCTGGATTTGCAATTTCACGCCCGTAGTTTTTGCATTCAATAAAGATATGAGCACTTGGATAGTGCTGGTGCAACCACGAAAAAAAGCCCGTTGACGCAGTGTTCAGATACGTCAAATCAATTCTCTTCCTACCTTGATGTATCTGATGTTGCTTAGTCGGCGAAGTGAGAGCTGGAAAAAATAGAGGGCTAAGAAGCCGCTCAATTGCGTCTTCGTAAGCGGAAGCTGCGTCACGTCCTACGGGCGTCTCGGTGACAGCGCGCAGGAGCGCCGAAAAATTTGGGGGCGCGATATTTTCAATGCTCGCAAGCTGCTCATGGGAGATCGCCGCTGATCGACGTGGGAGTGATTGCCGGTATTGGTCCAGAGCTCCTGGATGCTTAATGCTCTGATCGACTATTGTCAGCTTAGTCACTCCGTATTTCTCTTTTAATGATTTCTTTGTTACGCGCGGCTCGCCGGTTGATTTCAATAAATGCACGAGGCCGGTTCGCATTTGTATTTCGTGTATCCGCATCTCTGGCAACAGGTAGTGCGTGAAATAATTATTCGAGTCATAGACAAGCCGATGTCGAACTGCGATCTTGGGAACCAGTAAGAGTGGACCATAAGGCGTCGTCGGAAGGGGAATCATGGCTTCCTCCCACGTCTCTGTGGTCGCATCCCACACTGGGCCCGAGGGTACATCTTGAGTAAGCGGAATATCGTAGTACTGACACATCGCTTGCGTGTACTTAATTAATGGGCCACGTATTACATTGCAGACAGCATCGGAAACTCGATCTGGGCCAATGCCCTCGATGAACAAGATTGTGTCTTCTAGATCTCTGAGTAATCCACTGCCACGGGCTGCGCTTTTCTGTAGAGTTGACCAGACGCGGCCGGCATATTTCGGACCAAATGCGCGGCCGTCCGATTTTCCTTTGCAAAGCCCTAGATGAAACTCATTTTTTTCGCTGAGCGCTGTGAGCATGCTGAGACCGAAAGCTTCGTTATTCTCTGCAAGGCATCGCAAAAGAGTTTCAAAGAAATGCTGCAATAATGAATTGCACTCAGTAGCCCATGATGTATCCATCGCTCGAAGTCGTGAGGGATCGAGAAATACCGCAGCATCGTTGCCAATTGGCACATCCACAAAATCGAGCGTATTTTGATTTCTATTGAGTCCAAAAAATTGAGAAACTCTAGAATGCGGCCCATGCGCTGCCATACAATGATCCTGCCCATTTAATATATAGACACAGATGCTTGCATGGCATTTTGAATTTGTCTAGCTGGCTTTTACTAGCATTACGAAATTGTTTGCCCTGCGGTTATCGACGCGCGCAACCGCTGCACCGTTGGCTTTGGCGTCATGCTGAGTTCGGCAAGGCGCAGACCTTCTGCACGCGGCTTGACAATCGATTTAGGCTAGGAGTCGATTTCGGATTCGAGGTTGTATGAGCATCACTAAGCTTTTTGAACGTCTTGGTTTTCCGCTGAGCAATGCCCGATGGTCATGGGGAGCGCGGAATGCAGATGGAGTGCTTCTGCGTGTTTGGACGCATGACCTTTCTCCGGACGGGCGCTACGTACCCGTACTCGCAGGTCGGTCGGCGAAGAGGACGAGGGCCTCGCCTGGCTTGCCAGAGCGGATTGATCAGTTGCGCATCCTCTGGTCCGGAGGAATCGCTGGCTACGCCGTTTTAGCTACGGCTGTCGACCCGAATGCGGCAACCAAGGTTATTCAGTCGTTTGATGAGGAGGCGGTTCGGGCGATAACGTCGTTGATTGCTGGCGAAGATGGGGCTGTGATTGCGGAACTAGGCGAAGAGGTCCCGATAGGAAAACTAAGGGCGCACGCAAAGCACCATCGGCTATCGCCCGCAGACGGCCTGTTCCCTGATCGGCCGAGTAAGACGAAAAAGATCCCCAATGCTGGGTCCAGCTATGTGGCCAAGTTGCCCGCGATGAGGGAGTGGCTGATCGAGGTCGCCAGAAGCGGCCGGACCGTCACTTACGCAGAAGCTCGGCAACCTTTTCAGATAAGGCCCTTCGAGCATCGTCACGCGATGGATCATTTGGGCCATGCTTGTCTTGATGCAGGAGAGCCGATCCTCACATCCTTGATCGTCGGTGCCGATGGGCGCTGTTCGCCGGGATTCTTCAAGGAATTTAGGCGGGATGACATTGCGGAACGACGGGACTGTTATGCCTTCTGGTCTGACGGTACAGGCGAGCATCACTCGAATGCTGACCTCACGGGGGAGGGGCAGGACGAAGGAGATGACAAGACCTCGCTGCGCATCCGCGCAAGTAAGTTTGCAAGGGTTGCTTCTCGACCAGAGCAAGCCGCCTTCAGACGTCGTGTCTTCTTGGCATACAACGGCGCTTGCTGGGTGACGGGTTGTCGGATAGTCGAAGCTCTTGATGCAGCACACCGAACCGGCAGAGATTGGCGCTTGGGGCACAACCAAGCCGCTGACGGAATCTTGCTTCGCAAAGACATCCATGCCCTCTATGACTCGGGGCTGGTGACATTTGGCGATGACGGTTCCTGCAAGTTCGAGGCCGCCGACATTGCCGCCCACTATCGAGAGTTCGTCCCCGGACTTCCCTGACTTCTTACTGCATGAACTTCTACGACTGGATGATCCACAAAGGGCTGTCGAAGTCCTCAGCGAGGAGCTACGACGGAGCGCTCCGTGGCGCACTTTCCCAATGGGTGATGGATAGCGGCCTGATCTCAGGTCCCCTGATCGCATTGACCAGTTCTTCAGCCTTTGACGCCATTTCCCCGAGCATCCAGGAACTGCCCGTCTTCAAAGAGCGAAATGCGCGCGGGCATCACATGTACAGCGCCACGTTGTCGCAGTTCGCCACATATCTCAAGAGTAACGGTAGCGATGACGTGCAGGGCGACCTTGAGCAGATCATCAGCGATCCGACCACGACGACGACCGAGAAGACGGCGCTGATCAAGTCCAGGATCGGGCAGGGCTCGTTCCGAGACAAGGTGTTGCTGCATTGGAGCGGCTGCGCTGTGACGGGGTTTAGCGACACTAGCCTCCTTGTTGCGTCTCACATCAAACCATGGAAGAAGTCGACGAACAGTGAGCGACTGGACGAGTGGAACGGGCTGCTGCTTTCGCCAAATCTGGACAAGGCGTTTGACAAAGGCTTTATCACGTTCGAGATGGACGGGGCGATTCGTCTCTCACCCCTTCTCGCTGAGGCCGCCAAACTTGGGATCACGCCTTCGATGAAGATCGCGCTGAAGCCCGAGCACGAGAAATACATGGCGCACCATCGAGCGGAGGAGTTCAAGAGTGGGTAGCCCGTGTGCGTCCGCCTTCGGTCCGCTCAGGGAACTTTCCAGCCTTCCCCCATCCTTCTCCCCATCCGCCACTGTGCGACTTCGTGCGTTGGCGTGAAGCGCTGTGGCAGTTAGCTGATCTTGAGGGTCATTGCCAGGCGGCGCGCGATGATCTGATGTGACACGTTCTGGCGCCTACGCCCAGTGGTCACACTCTCCGCCAGGAACAACTTTTCAACATGCCGAAACGCGCCTCAGGGCGCGTTTCTCATTGGGAGAGTGCCTATACTTGGCCGCCCCAAGCAGCCGTAACGCGCCGTGAAAGTGCTTCGGGGATGGCCTGTTGTATGGCCGGTAGGAAGCAACGCCGAAGCGATCTCGTGAACTGTCTGCGATGGAGGTGGGGCGCCTGAGGGAAGAGGGCGACCACAACGTCGGCGGCATCCCCGGCCTGAATCTCCAGATCATCGAAGGTTCGCGCTCGTGGATCCTTCGCTTCAAGTTCGGATCACGACGCCGGCGAATGGGCCTTGGCACTCCTGGCCGAGCATTAGCTTCTAGGTTCGCGCCTTCTTGGCCTTCCACGCCTTTGGCCTGCTCGGTCTCCAGCGTGAGCTGGCTCACGTAGCCGCTGCCGTCAAGCGTGTGCCGTACGCTGGCGACGATCCACGGTGTCTCGTCGATCTTCCGTTTGTAGCCGGCCACACGCGCTGGGCGTTGAGGCGTGATGTCGGCGCGGCCGTAGGCGAGGGTGATCTCGAAATCGAAGATCCCGCGCTGAATGCGCAACCACTCGGCGCGGGCCGCGGCCAGAGCGTCCGCTTCGCTCGCGAAGGTCGTGCGCAGTTCCTTCGCGCGGCCGCTCAGGCCGGCGATGACGCTGCTTCGGCGCCCCGTCTTGATGTTGTTCCACCAAGGCTTCACGCCGCTGTACGTGTCGCGGTCGGCGCGACTCCAGCTGTGCTGATCGCCGCCCCGGCGGGTGATCACTACCGGGGGCGGCACCTTGCTGCTCGGCGTGGGCTGTTTGCGCAAGCGCTTTGCAATGCCCGAGTTGGAGGGACTGCTTCAAATCACTCTCGGTAGCACGGGCGGACGCCGGAGCTGCGAAGCGCCGCGCTATTCAATGCAAGAGCGGATAAGAAAGATCGACTACGGTCCGGCGTAGTTCCACAGATCACCTTCCCGCACTGTGACAAGTGGGCTCGTGTACAGCAGCGTTTGCCCATCAGTGTCGTAAATTTTAAAGACGCCGGTCTCGATCTTATTACTCATGGCCAGCCGAGAGTTTTTCATTCCAAATCCAGTATTTACGTCCCAAGTTACGTAATTGTTTTGGAAGACAACTTTCTTTTGAAGCCAGCGAGCAAACAAGCGATTTCGACTTGGGGCAGCGGGGTCGCAATCGGCGGCACATGCGCCGTACAACATTCCATACACCCGCGTGCCATCCTGCACCCAGCCGCATGTGATCATCATCTTGTCTTCGTTGCTATAGCTACTGAAGGCAACTTTGGTCGAGCCAAGATTGCTCAGGCTTGTGCTGGTGGACATCCACAAATTCGACTGTCCCATGTGATAGCACGAAAGATAGTGGGTGGAACCTCCATACGAAAAGGCTTTTACGTCATTCAATGCTCGCATTGGCTCCTGCTGAGCGCGATTGACAAACGCAAAGTTCACGCCATCGGTGCTCGTAGCATGCTCTACCCCCGGGTTGGTGCTCGATTCCATGAAGTAGTAGTGCCAGACAGAATTGGAATCTTTAATAATTGGATTAACGCCGTTGTAATCGCCGGCTGTCCAGTTCGGGTAGCCCGTGACATTGATCATGCTGGAGCCTCCTGTACTTGGATTCCAATTTGCTCCGTCGCCTGAAGTGGCATAGCCGGTCTTATTGAGATTGTCCGGTCGCATGCATGTATAAGTCATGCGCCAATCTCCTGGAGCGACTCGTACCACTGATTCATTTCCGACGTTCAGGCAATTGCCATGATCGATCTGAACATAATGCGCGTCGAAGTTCATGAAGTCGTCGAAAGAAACGGTGGTGTATATACGGTCATATAAGGGAGGGGAAATTCCGTCCCAACCATGAAAATATATGCGCCAAACAGACCCGCTTAATTGAACCGCTTGAGGGGAATAGATGTTTCGATACGCACCAGGATTTGGTGCAATCATCGAAGATCCTCGCTCGTCGTAGTTCCAGTTGCTGAGTCGAGTTGGATTGAACGGATTCGCTTGAATCCCCGCAACCTGTGTTTTATTTGGCAAGGCAGCCGCGTTGTTGCCGCCAAAAGAGAGTTGATTGAAGCCGGTATCAATCCCCGCCTTGACCTCTGCCAGCTGGAAAACTGGAGTCCCCGCATCGTCGCCACCTAGTTTCGTGGCGATAATGCGAATTCCCCCCGTCTGAACAGTTGTTGGAAGGGGAATGATAATCCAATCACATCGATTGGGCCGAGGATAGTCTACGTAGTTTCCGATTTCTACCCAATTATTGGGTCCGCCGGAATAATATATTTTAAAATCTATGGGAAATCCGAGCGCGGCACAAGACTGCACGTAGCGCGGCAGCAGTTTCACATAATTGACGCTCTGATCTCCCGACCACCAGTAAGCGATTTCCTCCGTGGCTGCGGGAGACGCATGAGTGTTGCTGCTCCAGATGGTTGAATTATTGCCATCGTAGGCTGAGGTTAGTGGCCACAATTGGCTCGAACTGCTGGCAGTAACTGGCTGATATTCTGCTGAGTGCGCTGAAATTAAAGGAAAGAAAAATAGTGCAAGCGCTAAGAAAAATAATTGAAGCAGGCGATTCATTTAAATTCCTCCCGATGTGAGTATCAAAGTAAGCGCTCAGAAATCTGCCGAGACGCCTTCCTATTTTTCAACTGCGAACGTATCAACATGAATAATGCGATCGCAAGCGGCAGAACTCTATAACTGCAATGTGAGCCATGGAGATTATGTAAGCGGATGTCATAACAACGAAAGAGCCCAAAAGTAGCAGCTTCTACAAAACGGTGAAGTTAAGCACTTGCTAAGTGCTTCTAGAGGAGTTCGTTGCTCGGCGGGGCGGTTGGCTATTGCTTCTGCGTTGAGTGCCGAGAGAACGCATGCACGATCAGCAGCTAAGCAACTATGCATGCCGGCGTGCACTGCACCGAACCCGCATGTACTCAGGGGGGCGTCACGGCGGATCGTTAGGCATCGGCGAGTGGGCCTTCTTGCCCCTCGACACCAGCAGCCTGCTCGGTTTCCAGCGTTAGCTGGCTGACATAGCCGGCTCCGTCAAGCGTGTGGCGCACGCTGGCGACGATCCATGGGGTCTCGTCGATCTTCTGCTTGTACCCTGCTACGCGCGCGGGCCGTTGAGGCGTGATGACCTCCAGCAGGGCAGATGGCGCGGGACTGCCTGGCCCTCGCCTGCACAGACAGCAATTGGACATAGCCGGGCGAAAATCGGCCACGCCAAGTCCACTCTCTTGTCCTATCCGATTCACCAAGCTCTCGTGACGTCTACCGAACTCAAGGGCTTCATTCTCACTCGCCACTGGCGGGATGCGCCCGCCGGCACGGAGATCGAGTACTGGCTGGCAACAGATGCGGGGCCAGTGAAGGTGGTCCTGACCTCCCAGACCTCCGTCGCATTCGTCGCAACCCCGCACAGGGCGGCGGTAGAAGCGCAACTCATGGCCATGCCAGGCTTGCAGATACGTGAGCTCGAGCTGAAGACTTTTCATCAGGAACCCGTCACCGGTGTCTATGCGAAGCACTTCCGCCAACTCGGCCGGTTGATGCGTGCCCTCCAGGCACAGGGCATTCCCCTGCTCGAAGCCGATGTGCGCCCGCACGATCGCTACCTGATGGAACGGTTCATCACCGCTGGCGTGCTGGTGGAAGGAGGGCGGGCAGACCGTTCCACCATCTTCGACTGCAAGCTCAAGCCAGCGCCCGAGTTCCGGCCGGTGCTGAAGGTGGTGTCGCTGGACATCGAGACCAGCCAGGAGGAGAAGCTCTATTCCATTGCGCTGGACGGTACGCAAGACCGTGCCGTGTTCATGCTGGGAGAGCCGCCAGCAGAGCCGCCATCCGGGTCAGGTGGGCCCATGGACTTTTCGCTCATCTATTGCCCGACCCGCAAGGCCATGATCGAGAAGCTCAACGACTGGTTCGAGCGGAACGACCCGGATGTCATCATCGGCTGGAACGTCATCCAGTTCGACCTACGAGTGCTTCAGAAGACTGCCAACGAGTGTGGGACGCAGCTCCTTCTGGGGCGGGAGCGGCGGCCCATCGAATGGCGCACCCATCCGGGCAATCAGGGCTACCTGTTCGCGCCCATGCCCGGCCGGGTGATCATCGATGGCATCGACGCCCTCAAGGCCGCCGTGTGGAGCTTTCCCTCCTTCAGCCTGGAGACCGTCTCGCAAACGTTGCTGGGCGAGGGCAAGGCCATCGGCGACGAGTACGACAAGATGGCGGAGATCGAGCGGCGGTACCAGGAAGACAAGCCCGCGCTCGCGCTCTACAACATCCGGGACTGCGAGCTGGTCCTGCGCATCTTCGACAAGGCGAAGCTGCTGCAGTTCGTGATGGAGCGGGCCCAGACCACAGGCCTGCAGGCC
Source organism: Variovorax nivicola (assembly GCF_051216475.1). Taxonomy (NCBI): domain Bacteria; kingdom Pseudomonadati; phylum Pseudomonadota; class Betaproteobacteria; order Burkholderiales; family Comamonadaceae; genus Variovorax; species Variovorax nivicola. Next base: position 363,603 of record NZ_JBPJZK010000002.1, read on the forward strand.
GACCACTTCGGTGGCTCCATCGCCGCGTTCAGCCATCACTACCTGCCGCGGATGCATCGCCAGGGCTACGTAGCGCCGAACGTGGGCGAGATTGCGAGCAAGGCCTACCCCGGCGGCTACGTGATGGACTCGAAGCCGGGGTTCTACGACTCCGTCGTGGTGCTGGACTACAAGAGCCTCTACCCCTCGATCATCCGGACCTTCCTTGTCGATCCGGTCGGCTTCATCGAGGGCTCGAACACTGGCGACGCGGCCACGCTCGTCAAGGGCCCGCAGGGGACTGTCTTCTCACGCGAAAAGCATTGCCTGCCGGAAATCGTGACCACGCTCTGGCGCGCCCGGGACGAAGCCAAGCGGACGAAGAACGAGCCGCTGTCCCAGGCCCTGAAGCTGCTCATGAATTCCTTCGCCGGCGTGCTGGGTGCGGCCGACTGCCGTTTCTTCAATCCCAAACTGGTGTCCGCCATCACCCTTCGTGGCCACGAGATGATGAAGCTCACGCGCGAATTCGTGGAAGACCGCAACTACGAAGTCATCTACGGCGACACCGACTCCATCTTCATCTGGCTCAGGCGTACCCACACCAACGAGAACGCACACGCCGTCGCGACCACCTTGGTGAGAGACATCAACGCATGGTGGACGAACTCCCTTCGCGAGGAGCACGGCCTGCAGAACTTCCTCGAGATCGAGTTCGACACCCACTACAGGAAGTTCTTCATGCCGACCATTCGCGGCTCGGATGTGGGCAGCAAGAAGCGGTATGCGGGCCTGAGCGTCGACGCCAACGGCAAGGAGGAGATGGTCTATCGCGGTCTCGAGATGGCTCGAAGCGACTGGACCCCGTTGGCGCGCCAGTTCCAGGAAGGCCTGCTTTCGCGCATCTTCCACGACGAGCCGTACAAGGAGTTCGTGACCGACTATGCAGAGGCGCTGCTGGCGGGCAAGATGGACGACCTGCTCATCTACAGGAAGCGCCTGCGCCACCGCCTCGATGCCTACCTGGTCAACGTACCGCCGCAGGTACGTGCGGCAAGGATTGCTGACGATCACAACAGCCGGGTCAACCGACCCAGGCAGTATCAGAACGGCGGCTGGATCCGGTATGTCATGACTCGCAGCGGCCCTGAACCCATGGAGATTCGTCAGTCCCGAATCGACTACGAACACTACCTGACCAGGCAGCTTCAGCCGATTGCCGATGCCATTCTTCAGCCCATTGGAGAAAGCTTCATGGCTTTGACGACGTCACAGCGCGGGCTCTTCTAGCGAGATTGAATGGAAGTGCTCAAGACCTCTTCAGCTTTTGAGACGGCCGGTTGCCACTTCGACCGCGCACTCCAGGAGGCAGCGAGTGCAGCCTCAGCCCCAGCGCGACCCAAGCGTAAGATTCCAGCCTCCCCCTACAGACTCAAAGAGGTCTCGTGCCGCCAATCGTCTCGGTCAATCAGCTTTCCAAGACGTACGCGTCGGGATTCCAGGCACTCAAGCGTGTAGATCTGGACATCCACCGAGGAGAGATATTTGCGCTGCTCGGCCCCAACGGGGCGGGCAAGACAACGCTGATCAACATCATCTGCGGCATCGTCAACCCAAGCGAAGGCACGGTGCTGGCCGATGGGCACGACATCGTCACCGACTTCCGGGCCGCACGCACGAAGATCGGCCTGGTGCCACAGGAGCTGGCCACCGACGCCTTCGAAACCGTGTGGGGTACGGTGAGCTTCAGCCGCGGCCTGTTCGGCTATCCGCCGAATCCGGCCCATATCGAGAAGGTGCTTCGCGATCTTTCTTTGTGGGACAAGAAGGACACCAAGATCATGGCGCTTTCGGGCGGCATGAAGCGTCGCGTGATGATCGCCAAGGCGCTGTCGCATGAACCCCGGATTCTTTTTCTCGACGAACCCACCGCCGGCGTCGACGTGGAGTTGCGACGCGGCATGTGGGAGATGGTGCGCAAGCTGCGGGAAAGCGGCGTCACCATCATCCTGACCACGCATTACATCGAAGAGGCCGAGGAGATGGCCGACCGCATCGGCGTGATCCGCAAGGGCGAGATCATCCTGGTGGAAGACAAAGCCGTGCTGATGAAAAAGCTCGGCAAGAAGCAATTGACGCTGAGCCTTCGGAACGCGCTGGCTGCCATTCCCGAAGCACTCGTTGGCCGCTACCAGCTCGATCTGGCCGACGACGGCCGCTCGCTGATCTATACCTTCGACAAGCAGGGCGACGACAACCAGATCGCCGGCCTCTTGCGCCAACTCGGCGAGCTCGGCATCGATTTCAAGGACCTGCATTCCTCCGAAAGCTCGCTGGAGGAAATCTTCGTCAGCCTCGTGAGGGGGCAAGCATGAACATGTACGCAATCCGCGCCATCTACCTGTTCGAGATGGCGCGCACGTGGCGCACCCTGATGCAGAGCGTGGCCTCGCCCGTGCTCTCCACCTCGCTGTATTTCGTGGTGTTCGGCTCGGCCATCGGCTCGCGCATGGTGGATGTCGACGGCATCGCCTACGGCGCCTACATCATCCCGGGCCTGGTGATGCTGTCGCTGCTGACGCAGAGCATCGCCAATGCCTCGTTCGGCATCTACTTTCCCAAGTTCTCGGGCACGATCTACGAGGTGCTGTCCGCGCCTGTCTCGTATGTCGAGGTTGTGTGCGGCTACGTTGGCGCGGCGGCGAGCAAGTCGATCATCCTCGGGATCATCATATTGATCACCGCCCGGTTGTTCGTGTCGTACGAGATCGCGCACCCGCTGTGGATGGTGGCCTTCCTCGTGCTCACCTCGGTGACGTTCAGCCTGTTCGGTTTCATCATCGGCGTCTGGGCCGACGGCTTCGAAAAGCTGCAGATCATTCCCTTGATGATCGTCACGCCGCTGACCTTCCTGGGCGGGAGTTTCTATTCGATCCACATGCTGCCGCCGTTCTGGCAGAAGGTCTCGCTGTTCAATCCGGTGGTCTACCTGATCAGCGGGTTCCGGTGGAGCTTCTATGGCGTCTCCGACGTGAGCCTGCCGATCAGCATGGGCGTGACACTCGTGTTCCTGGCGCTGTGCGTGATCGCCGTGCGCTGGATCTTCAAGACTGGGTACAGGCTCAAGGTCTGATCTTTACCGGCATGCGTAGCTGCCGGCGGCAAAAATATCCCCCGATTGGTAGGTCGCCTTCAGTGGATAGACGCAGAACGGCTGACCTTTGCCGGGCGCGGTCGCTGTCGCCGTGCTTGTCACATCGACGCGCCCTGGCTCGATTCCCTTTTCTACCCAGTCGGTCAACATCGCGTACTTGAGCGCCTCGCTGGGAAGCGGTGGATTCGCGTCGACATTGACGGTCCCATTCGTTCCGTAGTGCCCCATCCCAGGAACGAGATAGAGCTTGTAGAAAGAATTCACCGCAGCAAAAGTGCTGGCGGGTGGCGACTTCAATGAAGCATTGAGCTGATTCGCCACGGCGGCGTAGTACTGCAGCAGCCCCTGATGGGGAATCAGATCATCTGACTGTCCAACAAAGGTAATGAGCTTCCTGCCACGCGCTTGAAACGCCGTCAGATCGGGGTTGTCTGTGTTGATGCGGCTGAACTCGGTTTGAAGTGCATTTCCACGATCAAAAATGCTGCCGAGGTCGGAATAGCTGAGGTTCTTCCAGCCATCGACCCCGTTCCCTGTGGCGTTGAGAAAACTCGGCGTTCCCAGCGTGGGGTCCTGCCGAATAAGTGCAACCGTATCCGTTGCCAGAGTCTGTGGATTCAATGGGCCAAAGATTGCACCGCCTCCAAATGGTGAAGTCGCAAGCGGCGCGCCGCGTGGATAGCCGTACCACAGATGCAGCCCTGTCAGGCCGACGGCGTATCCCGTGTCCGTCGCCGGAGCGGGCACCGAGCCATCTCGCGTCGGCCCGTACCAAACTTTATTGAGACTCTGTGCTTGCGCGCTTGAAACGCAGGTGGTCGGGTCTGTATTGCTGCCCCCGCTGCCAGTGCAAAGCACCTGCAGGTCCTGCTGCGGGTCGTATGTGCACTGAGAGGGGTCGATCAGGAACCCAAGATGTTTGCCACCGACCAGATCGCATGCATTGAGTGCCGCGGCAGATACCGCATTGACCTGTGCAACGCTCGTGGCGACGCCGCCAAGATCGCGCTGCGTGATCAATTGGCCATAGAGCATGGCGGTATTGAACCTGGTCCAGTTGATGGCTGGCGAGCTGGCAATGATTCCGTCGAAATCACCCGGATACGCCTGAGCCTGCTTGAGCCCTTGGCGCCCTCCCGTCGAGCTGCCGTGCCAGTAGGTGTATTTCGCGTCCGATCCGTAGTACGCCCTGGCAAGCGCCTTGGCCTTTACCGTCATTTCATGAATGCCGCGCTCCGAGAAATCGGACCATCCCACCGTGTTCACTGTTCCATCGGGGTTCATCAGGAAGTCGCCGTTGGACACGGTGTGCCCTGTATCGGTCGTTGCGGATACAGCGCCCTCCACGCCGGCCACATCCCAGGGGCTGGTGAGCGGACTGAACGAGATCACGCTCGGGGAGGTTTGGGTTCCACCCGCCCAGCCGGTGCCGCCGATCAAATGAATCTTCTTGTTCCAGGCAGCCTTGCCGGGCAACCATATTTCGATTCCGATCCCGGCCGAGGTGGAGGGGGCGTCCGAAGGTCCGGTGTGCCCCGGCCCCACGATCAACTTCACCAGGCACAAGTCGCTTTGCGCAATGGGAGTTGTCGACGTTGCGGTGCCGGAAAGCAGGAGTGGGTCTCCCTTTTTGAATGACTTCGCCAGCAAGACCGTGGTGTTTGCGTCCGGCGCGAAGCCGGTCTTCATCGAGTCGTCGCATTCGAGGCCTTGAGCACCCGATACGGCGGTCGGAGGTGGCACGGGAGGCAAGACCAGGCTGGGTGTCGAACTGCCGTTCCCGCTTCCTCCGCATGCCGTCAATGCTGCAAGCAAGAGTGCGACCACTGGAAAATGCCATTGATTGCAACGACGATACCGCTCACTGGTCATTGTCTATCTCCGGGTTTCTTGTTCGGCGAGCAGAAATTGCACGGCCGCGCGGCGTGATTGACCGCCGCTGGCCGATTTCAATGTGCAAGCGAAATCCGGTCTTGCTCGTTCGACTCACTTTTGAACAAACGACCCTCATCGAAAACACTAGAGTGGCGGGGTTGTCGCGTCGGATCGCCCACGTCCTGGAGGAAATATGGTGTTCAAGCTAGGTCGGACCGCACTTGACGAAGCAGCGCGGAATCGCGAGAACGCGAGTCTTCTTGCGCCATCGCTGACCGCCGCCTGGAACGGCCTGCCGTTCGCGTGGGTCGGTACCCCGGAGGGCCCCTGGACAAGCAGTTTCACCACGTTAGCCCCAACGCTGTCGCTGATCGAGTCCGGCGCCGTCACGTCACGCATGACCGTGGGCGGTCGCGGGTACGACCTCAATGCAAGCGCTGGCTCGTTGACGCTGTTCAACGCAGAAACACGAGTTCGGGTGAGCCAGGTCGACTGCCGGGACGCCCGCCGACTGCTGCTCCCACTCGATCTGACAGCGCTCGAACATCAAGGCCTGGAGCGAGAAGAAGACCTGTTGGTGAATCTTCGGCAGGCCGTCGAGTTCTACGATCCTGCCCTGACCGCGGTGCTCCGGGCGATGCTGCGAGAAGTCAAGCGCGGCTGCCCCAACGGGCCTCTTTACGCCGAGTCGTTGAGCTGCGGCGTGTTGGCACACCTGATCCGAAGCCGCGGGCAGGCCCCGGTAAGAGAGCGCGGGAAATTGACGGAATGGCAATGGTCGCGACTGAACGAGCTGATTGCCGAGAAGCCGATGAGTGAGCTGACTCTCATGGAACTATCGACAAGCGTCGGCATGAGCAAGTCGCAATTTGTTCGCATCTTCAGGAAATCCACAGGGACGTCCCCTCATCAGTTCATCGTTCACAAGCAGCTCGAGGTCGCACGCGGGCTGATTCGTTCATCGAACTCCACGTTGGTGGACGTGGTGGCGAAGGCGGGGTTTTCGAGCCAGAGCCACTTCACCCGTCTGTTCCGGGATACCTATGGAATCACGCCGGGAGAGTTCCGGCGGAAAGCTGGCAGTGTCTCCTCCCGTTGAGGCCTGCCAGCCCTGCCAGGGAAAAGCTACTCGGCTGCCTCGTCTTCTTCTTCGTCTTCGGTGTCTTCAGCGCGGCGAACCGTCACGAAGTTGGTAGCGTCTTCCACGAACGCCATGACCTTTTCGTCGGGCGCCATTCCGCGTACTTCGGTCTGGATACCGTCGCCATTTTTGTAGTCGACCTGCACCAGCGCAAAACAGGCCAGCGGCTCTTCCATTTCTCCTTCATCGCCGCCGTCGTATACGGCGACCCACCCTTCGGCGGGCATGATTTGAAGGATCTTCACGTCTTCCATCGATTCACTCCAAGTTCAAAGATTGCGCCGCGCAGCATATCCCATGGAAAAGAATCTCGAAGGGCCCAGGATCGGCACGCAGGATCAATCGCCATGCATGCAGAGACAAGAGAAATGCCACCCCCATTTCTAGAATTGGCCGCAAAGGGGCATCCATGTCACCGCAGCTCGTTCTCACCCACGCAAGATTGTTCGACGGCGATCGCTACTTCGGTGACGACCACCACGCCATCGGGATTTCGGACGGGAAGATTTCTTCCGTCGAACGAGGTGACGGCGAGAGGGCTGCAGGGCCAGACATCCGTCGCGTGAACCTTGGGGGGCGGTTGGTCATGCCAGGCCTCATCGACGCGCACACGCATGCCACCGGAGCCAGTCTCGACGTGGGCAGCCTCGACAAGCTGCAACCGTCCTACCTCGCCCACTATGCCGGGCGCTATCTGCGCAACATGCTGCAGCAGGGCTTCACCAGCATCCGCGATGCCGGAGGAGGCGAGCAGGGCCTGGTGCAGGCGCTGGAAGAAGGGCTGCTCGAGGGGCCCCGCTACCTGATTGCAGGCAAGGCGCTGTCCCAGACCGGCGGGCATGGCGACATGCGGGGACACCGGGCCGCCTCGCCTTGCAAGTGCGACCTCGTTGGCGCCTTCACGCGTGTGGTGGACGGAGAAAACCATGTTCGGGAGGCGGTGCGCGACCAGTTTCGCCAGGGCGCGCATCACATCAAGATATTCGTTTCCGGCGGCGTACTGTCGCCCACCGATCCCATCTGGTCGCAGCAGTTCAGCAACGCTGAAATTGCGGTTGCCGTGGAAGAGGCGGCGCGGTGGCGAAGCTATGTCATGGCGCATGCGCACACGAAGGAAGCCATCGTGCGGTGTGCCGAGCACGGCGTTCGCTCCATCGAGCACGCCAGCATGATGGACCGCGAGGCCGCTGAGATCGTCGCCCGCAAGGGCGCCTTCGTGGTTCCCACCCTGGGCATCGTCAAGCACATGCTCGACGGCGAGGTCCGGTTGCCTGCCGGCGCGCTCGACAAACTCAAGTACCTGGTGGACGCCATGTACGCAGCAATCGGGCACGGCGAAAGAGCAGGCGTCAAGGTCGGTCTCGGCACCGACTTGCTGGGCTCGCTTCAGGGGAAGGAAACCCATGAACTCGTCCTGCGCGGAGAACTGAGTTCATCGCTGAATGTGTTGCGCTCCGCGACATCGGTGAATGCCGAACTGCTGGGCATCGACGAGCAGGTGGGACGGATCAAGGCGGGCTTCGATGCCGATCTGATCGTCCTGGACAAGAACCCCGTCGAAGACATCACGGTCTTTCGCGACCCCGCATCCACGGTGGTTCTGGTGATGAAGGCCGGCGTCGTGTGCCGCGACGCATTGCGATTTTTCCCCGCCGATCCCGACGCCGGAATCGAGCCGTCGGCGGTGTCATGACCGTCTCCGCTGCAACCCCACAGGCCGACTTGTTGACCCCATCCAGAGGCTGGTATGTCGTCTGCGTGTTCTGGCTGTGCGCGATCATTTCGTACATCGACCGGACGGTGGTCAGCATCCTCGTCGATGCGCTGAAGCACTCGTTCTCCATCGACGATGCCCAGATCGGATTGGTACAGGGCTTTGCGTTCACGGTCTGCTACGCGGTAATGGGCATCCCGCTGGCGCGGGCGCTGGACAAAGGGAACCGCGTGAGGATCGCTGGCGTCTGCGTGCTGGTGTGGTCTCTTGCGACCATCGCGTGCGGACTCGCACCCAATTTCCACGCCTTCATGGCGGCGCGGGCGGTCACCGCGGTGGCGGAAGCCGGGCTGATCCCGGCGGCCCTGTCGATCTTCACCGACAGTTTCTCGCCGCGCCGGCTGGTGGGCAGAACATCCGTCTTCATGACCGCGCCCTTTGTGGGCGGTGGCCTGTCGCTCGTGCTGGGCGGCCTTTTGCTCAGAGGGTTCACGCAGTCCGGCGGTCTGTCGCTGCCGCTTGTCGGCGTGCTGGAGCCTTGGCAAAGCGTTCTGGTGTGCGTGGGGGCGCCCGGGCTGCTGCTTGGTGCGGTTCTTCTCGCGACCGTGCGCGAACCCGTTCGCCAGCAGCCATCGGCGCTGCCCACGGCGAGCGCCACTTTCCCCGGGGCTGTGAAAGACCGGATCGGCTTCTTCGCGCCGTACCTGATCGGCGGCATGCTCGTCACGGTCGGCTTCTACTCGCAGTCGGCATGGGCGCCTTCGTTCTTCATTCGCGTTCATCACCTGGGCGCGGCCGATGTCGGGCGCATCCTGGGTCCCATCAACATCTTTTTCGGGTTGGGCGGTGCCTTGCTGGGCGGGGTGCTTGCAAGCAGGGCGCCGGACGAACTCGCTGCCCGGCGGATCGTCCAGATCGCAATGGGCGTGACACTCGCGGTCGTTCCGCTCATTGCGGGAACCTACCTGGTGGCGAGCACGACATTGGCGATGGTGCTCTACGCCAGCACGGCGCTTTTGTTCGCGATGTACCTGGCGCTGTCGGCCATCCCGATTCAGGTGCTTGCGCCGAGGGCTTTCAGGGCGCAGGTCATTGCGGTGGCTGCATTCCTGAACACGGTGGGCGGGGGCGGGAGCGGCCCTTTCTTCACGGGCTGGGTCAGCGAGCGGATCGGGGGCCCGTCGATGATCGGCCATGGGCTGCTGATCGTCGCCATTCCCAGCGCACTGCTTGCCGGTGCGACGTTGTGGGTGGCGTTGCGGTGGCTCAGGGCAAACGAGGACGGCAGATTCAACCGGTCGATGCCCGGCTTTGACCGTCGTCGATCCGCCCTTTGATATGGGCGTGAAGCCCTCAGCCCTGCTTGCGCATCGCGAAGCAGGCCCCGGCCACGAGGATGAAGGCCCCGATGATCACCTTCTGCCAGGTGCTGGGCACCCCCGCCAGGATCAGCACGTTGTTGATCAGCGTGACCAGCACCACGCCGAGCAGCGTGCCGCCCACGGTGCCGCTGCCACCGGTGATGCGCGCGCCGCCGAGGATCACGGCAGCGATCACGTCCAGCTCGTTGCCCACCAGGTCGAAAGGATTGGCCAGCCGCGTGCTCGACACATGCACGATGCCCGCGAGGCCTGACAGGAAGCCCGCATACGCGAACACGAAGATGTGAACGGTGCGCAGGTTGTAGCCCAGCCGCTCTGCAATCGCCAGGCTGCCGCCGATGGCGTACACCGCGCGGCCGATCAGCGTGCGGTTCAGCAGCCACCAGGTCAGCACCGCCGCACCGGCCAGCACCAGCACGGTGGCCGGCAGCACCGCGTGCAGGCCCTGCGGCGTGTCGAAGCGCCAGAGCGCGAGCTTGCCGAAGGAATCCATCGGCAGCGGCACGTTCATGAAGAACACGGTGCCGACAAAGGTCAGCAGGATGCCGCGGTACAGGTACTGCGTGCCGATGGTCACGATCAGCGAAGGCGCCTTGAGCCAGTGCACCAGCAGGCCGTTGAGCACACCGAGCACCGCGCCGCTGGCCGCACCCGCCACCAGCAGCAGCGCGATCGGCGCTTCCGGAAAATAGTTCAGCACGAGCTTGGTGATGCTGTACATCGTGAGCGCGGCAATCGCCGCGAACGACACGTCGATGCCGCCCGCGGCCAGCACGATCAGTACGCCGAGCGCGAACAGGCCCAGCACCGTGCAGGCGCGCACGATGTCGAACAGCACCGGCAACTGGAAGAAGCTCGGGTTGATCGCGCCCACCACCAGGCTCACCAGCACGATCAGCGCCAGTGTGAAGACCGAGGGGCGCTGCGCGAGCCAGTGGCGCCAGGACGTGCGGGCACGGGGCTCGGGCGCTGCGGGCACAGCGGTGGTGTGCGCTTGCATGGTGGAAGCCGTCATGAGAATGCGGGAGAGGGGGTGTCGGAAACCAGCGCGCGGTACAGCTCGCTTTCGGCCAGCCCTTGCGCGTCGAAGTCGTGGGCGATGCGGCCCTTGCGCATCAGCAGGATGCGGTCGCAGTTCTGCAGCAGTTCCTGCAGGTCGTCGCTGACCAGGATCACGCCCAGCCCCTGCTCGGCCAGCCGCTGCACGATGCGGTAGATCGTGTCCTTCGAGCCGACGTCCACGCCCACGGTCGGGCCGTGCAGGATCAGCACCCGCGGATCGATGGCGAGCCAGCGGCCGATGAGCACGCGCTGCTGGTTGCCGCCCGAGAGTGACTGCACCGGGCGGTCCACGTCGGGCGTGGCGATCTGCAGGTCGGCCACCGTGCGCTCTGCCAGCGCCTGGCACTGCTTGCCGTCGAGCGCGCCGAAGCGCCCGCGCAGGCGGCTGAGCACGGCCGTGACGATGTTGTCGCGGATCGGCTTATCGAGAAAGAGGCCTTCGCTGAGCCGGTCTTCGGGCACATATCCGATGCCTTGGCGGATGCCGTCGGCCGGTGTCTTCAGCACGATCTCCTTCGCTGCGAGCGAGATGCGGCCGCGGTCTGCGGCTTGCACGCCCGCGAGCGCCATCGCCAGCTCGTTGCGCCCCGAGTCGAGTAGCCCGGTGATGCCCAGGATCTCGCCCTTGTGCAGCGTGAAGCCCACGTCGCTGAACTGCGTGCCGCGGCCCAGCGCTTCGACCTTCAGCAGCGCGTCGCCGTCATGCGAGCGGTGGCGATAGCGGGCGCCGTCGAGCTGCTTGCCGGTCATCCAGTGCGCGAGCTCGGCCTTGGTGAAACCCTTGATCGGCCCCTGCGCGACCTTGGTGCCGTCGCGGAACACGATGGCCTGGCCGCCCATGGCCATGCACTCGTCGAGCTTGTGGCTCACGAACAGCACCGCCACGCCCTGCGCGCGCAGCGCCTCGACCACGTGCACGAGGTTGTCCACCTCCTTCTGCGTGAGCGAGGTGGTGGGTTCGTCCATGATGACCATGCGCGCGCGCGTGGCCACGGCGCGCGCGATCGCCACCAGCTGGCGCGTGGCAATGGGCAGTTCGTCGACGCGGCGCGCCAGGAAGGCGGCGTCGGTCGGCAGCTTCACCGTCTCCAGCGCGCGCACGGCCGTGGCGGCGACCGCCTTGCCGTCGAAGCGCCGCGCCAGCTTGCCGCCGGTGCTCACCAACTGCTCGCTGAGCGCGACGTTTTCGGCCACGCTCATGTTCGGCAGCAGAGAGAGGTCTTGATAGACCGTCTCGATGCCGAGCGTGAGCGCCTGAAGCGGCGACAGCGCATCGTGCGGCATGCCGTCGATCACGATGCGGCCCTGGCTCGGCGGCTGCGCGCCCGAGATGATCTTGATCAGCGTGCTCTTGCCGCAGCCGTTCTCGCCGAGCAGGTGGTAGATCTCGCCGGCCTCGATCGTCAGGTCGATGCCGCGCAGAGCGTGCACGCCCGCGAAGCGCTTGTGCACGTCCTGCACTTCGAGAAAGACGCGGCGCCCCGCCGGCGCGGCCGGAAACTGCGGGACGGGCGGGGAGGGCGCTGCTGCAAGAGTCATGGTTCGCAGGCTCAGAAGGCGTACTTCTTGTAGTTCTGCTTGTCGACCTCGACCCAGGCCTGCCCCGTGACGATGATGCCGACGCCCGGTCCCTTCTTGACCGAGACCTTGTTGTAGCCCGGCACGCCCATGTCGGCGCCGTCGGCGATGGTCTTGCCGTCGATCAGCATCTTGGCCGCCTTGTTCATGACGAGGCCGGCGTCCTTCGGGTCCCAGAAGGCGATGCCGCCGACCGCGCCCGACTCGAGGAACTTGGCCGCTTCGCTGGGCAGGCCCGTGCCGAACACGCAGACCTTGCCCTGCAGGCCGGCTTCTTCCACCGCGCGGCCGATGCCCAGCACGTCGAGCGACGACGAGCCCTGGAAGCCCTTCAGGTCGGGGTGCTTGCGCAGCATTTCCTTGGCCTTGCCGTAGGCCTTCTCGGCGTCGTTGAGCGATTCGTTCTTGGCATCGACCAGTTGCATCTTGGGGTACTTCTTCGCGTTCGAGGCGCCGCCGTCGGCCCACTGCACCTGCGACTGGCTGCCGAGCGAGCCGACCAGCGAGGTCCACTTGCCCTGCTGGCCCATGCAGGCCGCCAGGCGCTCGTTGATGCGCGCGCCGTAGGCCGTGTTGTCGAAGGCCTCGATGTCGACCATGGTGTTCTTCTGGTTGTCGGCCTCGTGCGTCACGACCTTGATGCCGCGCTCCATCGCGCGCTTGAGCACCGGCTCCAGCGTGGGCGGGTCCATCGAGACCACTGCGATGGCGTCGACCTTCTTGGCCACCAGGTCTTCGACCAGGCGCTGCTGCTGCGCGGCGTCCGACTGGGCCGGGCCAATCTGGCGCGTGGTCACGCCCGGTGTGCTCGCGCCGAATTCCTTCACCCCCACTTCCATGCGGTTGAACCAGCTGATGCCGGTGATCTTGACCACGGTGACGATGTCTTGCGGCTTGCCCTGTGCGTGCAGCGCCGAGGCAAAGGCCACGGTGGTCAGCGCGAGTACGGTGCAGGCGATCTTTGTTTTCTTCAGCATGTTGTCTCCTAGCCCTCGGGGTTTCTTTGCGTCGCGCCAGGAGGGAGCTGGTGCGGCGGTGCGCTGGAGCGCGAAGTGGAAAGAAAGACGCGCAGGTCCTGCAGGCCGAAGCGCCCGTAGGCCAGGAAGAACAGCAGCAGCAGGCCCCAGGCGCAGTCGCGGAAGAAGTTGGAAATGCCCAGCAGGTTGAAGGTGCTCGACAGCAGCTGCAGCGCCACTGCCGAGAAGAACAGGCACACCATGCGCCCGTAGCCCCCCTGCGGCCGAACGCCCGCCATCACCGTGATGAGGATGGCGATCAGCAGATAGGAGTTGCCGTAGTCCGACTTCACGCTCGCGGTGCGCGCGGCAATGATCACGCCGGCCACGGCTGCGAGGAATCCGCACAGCGCGTAGGTCGCTATCAGCATGCGGGCCTGCGAGATGCCGGCGTAGCGCGCCGCCTTGGCGTTGGTGCCGAGCAGGAACAGGCGGATGCCGAAGGGGCTTTGCCGCAGCAACCAGCCGACGGCCATCAGCATCACGAGGAAGATCACGAACGGAATCGGCACGCCCAGCACCATCTCGTTGCCGATGGCCGAGAGCGCCTCGGCATCGCCCACGCGCAGGCTGGAGCCACCCGTGAGCACCACTGCCAGGCCGGTGTAGAGCAGCTGCGTGCCCAGCGTGCAGAGAATGGGCGTGAGGCCCGCCTTCGCGATCAGCATGCCGTTGAGCAGCCCGCCGGCCAGGCCCACCGCCAGCGCGATGACGGCGAACCAGCCGGTGTAGAGCCAGGGCGATACATCGGGCGCGGCCAGCTGCGGCGCGAGGGTGGCGGCCACCACGCCGGCCAGGTTGGCCAGTGCCACGCCCGACAGGTCGATGCCGCCGTTGCCCGAGATCATCGACAGCGCCACGCCCATGGCCAGCAGGCCGAGCTCGGGCAGCTGGCCACCCATGGACTGGAAGTTGTAGACGTCGAGAAAGTCCCCTTTGGACAGCACCGTCGCCACCACGAGGATGAGGACGTTGATGCCGACCAGGAAGTTGAGTTCGCGGTCTGAAAACTTGAGCTTCATGGGCAAGGTCCTGTCAGGCGGCGCGGCCCAGCAGCGCATCGACCTCGGCGCGCGTGGGCATCGAGGGCGCCGTGCCGGCACGCGTCACGGAGATGGCCGCGACCGCCGCGCCGAAGCGCGCCGCCTCGCGGGCGGTGGCGCCTTCGGCCAGCGCGGCCGCAAAGCCGCCGTTGAAGGCGTCGCCCGCGCCGGCGGTTTCCTTCACCGCGCCGGCCCGGAACACCGGAATGTGCTCGGAGCCCTCGGCGCTGTGCAGCAGGGCGCCCTTGTCGCCGAGCGTGATGAGCGCGCAGCCCACGCCCTTGGCGAGGAAGAAGTCGCCCGCGCGGCGCGCGTCCTCAATGGTTTCGACGGGCATGCCGCTCAGGGCAGCGGCTTCGTGCTCGTTGGGCGTGATGTAGTCGCACAGCGCGTAGAGCGCGTCGTCGAAGGGCAGGGCGGGCGCGGGGTTGAACACGGTGACCGTGCCGGCTTCACGCGCAATCTCCAGCCCGCGGCGCGCAGCGGCGGCCGGCTGTTCGAGCTGGGTGACGAACACGCGTGCGCCGCGGATCGCATCGGCCGCCGCGTCGACGTCGGCGGCATCGATCAGCATTGCGGCGCCCGGCACCACGATGATGGCGTTGTCGCCGGTGACTTCGTGCACGTAGATGAACGCCGCGCCGGTCGGCTGCGCCGTCACTTGCGGCGCACGCGGCGTGATGCCTTCGCGCGACCACAGGGCGAGCGCGTCGTTGCCGAAGGCGTCCTGCCCCAGCTTGGATATGAACGTCACACGGGCGCCTGCGCGTGCGGCTGCCACGGCCTGGTTCGATCCCTTGCCGCCCGGGCCCATTGCGAAGCCGGAGCCGGCGATGGTCTGGCCCACGCCCGGAAGGCTGGACGCGCGAAACGCGAGGTCGGCGACGAAGATGCCGAGCACGGCAACGCCGTGCTGCCTGGAAGTGATGACGGTCATGGGGTCAGGCCTGCGGCGCGAGCACGCCCTTTTTGAAGATGAAGCAGCCGTAGAAGCGGCGCTCGCCGGTGGCGACAACGCAGTAGGCGCGGCGCGCGGCTTCATAGAAGGCGAAGCGTTCGATGGAGCCGAGCGGACGCACGCGCCCCTCGGCCGCATCGATCTCGCGCTGCATTTCCTGCTGCACCGGCGGGATCTCGTGTGGCTGGCCCATGATTTCCATGCGTCGCGCCGGATCGTCCACCGCCTCGTCGAGCGGCAGCACCGACAGGATGGCGCGCGCCGCCTCGGTGGTGCCCACGCCGTCGATGCGCAGCAGCCGGCCCAGCGTGGTCTGGCGCGCCACCGAGTCGGCCGGAAAGTTGGCATCGCACAGCACCAGTTCGTCGCCATGGCCCATGGCGCGCAAGGCGTACAGCACGTCGGCATTGAGCAGCGGATGGATGGACTTCAGCATGCGGACTCCTGGCGATGGAACGGTTCGATTGGCTGCGATCTTAGGGAAAGAAAACGTTTGCGCAAACGTTTGCTATTCAGGGATTTCCCTTGGTTTTCGAGGCTTTGGAGGCGCTGACAACGCTCATTCGCCATAGGGAATCCAGATGTTCTTGACCTGCGTGGCGTGCCGCAGGAACAGCGGGCCTTCGGCCGCCGCGCCGTCGTGCCAGTCGGTGGCCAGGCCGTGATCGACCAGCGTGCGCTTGAGGTTGCCGATCGACAGCCGCTCGGCGGTGCGCGACAACTCCTTCGCACCGAAGGCCCACAGCGCATCGACGTCGTCGTGCTCGGCCAGCGTCTGTGCGAGGCCGGCGGCGGGGCCGGTCACGAGGTTGACCACGCCGGCCGGCAGGTCGGAGGTCTCGAGCACCTGATAAAAGTCGGTCGCGATCAGCGGATGCTTCTCGCTCGGCACGATCACCGTGCGGTTGCCCATGGCGAGCAGCGGCGCCAGCAGGCTCACGAAGGACAGCAGCGGCGCCTCGTCGGGGCACACCACGCCGACCACGCCGATGGCCTCGACGGTGGCGAGCGCCACGCCGCGCAGCGGCGGCACGTGCACAGTGCCTTCGTACTTGTCTGCCCATGCACCGTAGGCGAAGAGGCGGCTCACGGCGGCATCGACTTCGGCCTGCGCGGCGCGCGCGGCCACGCCGGTCAGGCTCGTGAGGCGCGCGGCGAATTCGCCGGCGCGTGCAGAGAGGTTTTCGGCCAGGTAGTAGAGCGCCTGGGCACGGCGGTGCGGCGTGGCGCTCGACCAGGCCGCGGCGGCGCGCGCGGCGGCCACGGCGTTGCGGATGTCCTTGCGGTTGCCGGTGCCCACCTCGCCGAGCCGTTGGCCGGCGGCGGAGAGCACGGGGTGCGAGAGCTCGCCATCCGGGCGCACCTGCTTGCCGCCGATGAACAGCTTGGCCGTGCGGTCGATGGCCGGGAGCCCGGCAGCGACCGGTGCCTTGTCTGCCTCGTTCGCAGCTTGGGCAAATGCAGTTGCCGAACGCGGCTTGCGCGCGGCCCACGCGCGCGGCTTCAGGTATTCGTAGCAGCCTTCGCGTCCGCCTTCGCGGCCGTAGCCCGATTCGCGGTAGCCGCCGAAGCCCACGCCCGCGTCGAACAGATTGGTTGCGTTGACCCACACCACGCCGGCCTGCAGCTGCGGCGCGATACCCAGCGCAAGGCCGATGGTCTCGCTCCACACGCTGGCGGCGAGACCGTAGCGCGTGTTGTTGGCCAGTGCCACGGCCTCGTCGGGCGTGCGGAAGGTCATGGTCACCAGCACCGGGCCGAAGATCTCTTCGGTCGCGACGGTGGAAGCAGGGTGCACACCCATCAGCAGCGTGGGCGGAAAGAAGCTGCCGCCCGCAGGCAGCGCGCCCGGTGGCTGGTAGCAGACTGCGCCTTCGCGCACGCCGGTGGCCACCAGCGAACGCACGCGTTCGAGCTGCGAGGAGTCGATCAGGCTGCCGATGTCGATTGCCTTGTCCAGCGGCAGGCCTACGCGAAGGCTCTGCATGCGGCGCTTGAGGCGTTCGATGAAGTCGGCCGCAATGCCTTCCTGCAGCAGCAGCCGCGAGCCGGCGCAGCACACCTGGCCCTGGTTGAACCAGATGGCGTCGACCACGCCTTCCACGGCGGCATCGATGTCGGCGTCGTCGAACACGATGAAGGGCGACTTGCCGCCCAACTCCAGCGTGAGCGACTTGCCCGAGCCGGCGGTGGCTTCGCGAATCAGGCGGCCCACGTCGGTCGAGCCGGTGAAGGCGATCTTGTCGACGCCTTCGTGCGCCACCAGCGCCGCGCCCGTGGCGCCGTCGCCGGTCACCACGTTCAGCACGCCGGCGGGCAGGCCGGCCTGCGCCGCGAGTTCGGCGAACAGCAGGGCGCTCAGCGGCGTGAACTCCGCGGGCTTGAGCACCACCGTGTTGCCCAGCGCAAGCGCGGGCGCGATCTTCCAAGCCAGCATCAGCAGCGGGAAGTTCCAGGGAATGATCTGGCCGATCACGCCCAGCGGCACCTGGTCGGCGAACTCGCGCTCCTGCAGCTGGGCCCAGCCGGCGTGGTGATAGAAGTGGCGCGCCACCAGCGGCACGTCGAGGTCGCGGGTCTCGCGGATCGGCTTGCCGTTGTCCAGCGCCTCGACCACCGCGAGCAGGCGCGCATGGCGCTGCACCATGCGCGCCAGGGCGTACAGATGCCGTGCACGGCCGTGGCCGCCGAGTGCCAGCCAGCCGGGCTGCGCGGCGCGCGCCGCGGCGACGGCGGCGTCCACGTCCTGCGCGGACCCCTGTGCAATGCCGGCGAGCCGCTGGCCGGTGGCTGGTTCGGCCGTGTCGAAATGCGGGCCGGCCGATGCGGCGGTGAATTGCCCGCCGATGAAGTGGCCGAAGCCTTCTGCATGGCGCGAGAGCCATTGGCGGGCGTCGGTGTCGCTCTCTGGCGCGGGGCCGTAGTCCATGGTGTCGAAATAGCGTGCGACGCTGCTGTTGCTGCTCATCGGGTCATCCGATCGGGTGGCGGTGAAAGGCCGAGTAGCGGCCCGTGACGTGGTGTTCCAGCTGGCGCTCGATGTCGGCCAGCAGGGTGGAAGCGCCGATGCGGAACAGGTCGGGCTCGAGCCATGCGCGGCCCAGCTCTTCCTTCATGAGCACCTGGTAGTCGAGCGCGGTCTTGGCGGTGGAGACACCGCCTGCGGGCTTGTAGCCCACGCGAAAACCCGTGCGGGCTTCGTACTCGCGGATCATGCGCAGCATCACCAGCGTGACCAGCGGCGTGGCGTTCACGCCTTCCTTGCCGGTAGAGGTCTTGATGAAATCGGCGCCGGCCATCATGCAGACCATCGAGGCCTTGGCCACGTTGCGCAGCGTCTTGAGTTCGCCCGTCGCGAGGATGGCCTTCACGTGCGCATCGCCCGCGGCGAGGCGAAAGTCGAGCATCTCGTCGTAGAGCTTGCGCCACTGGCCGGTGAGCACGTGCTCGCGCGTGATGACGATGTCGATCTCGGCCGCGCCGTCGCGCACCGAGGCTTCGATCTCCTTGAGCTTGAGCTCGTGCGGAATCAGCCCCGCCGGAAAGCCTGTGGACACTGCTGCCACCGGAATGCCGGTGCCCGCGAGCGCATCCACGGCCGTGGCCACGAAGCGGTGATAGACGCAGACCGCGCCGGTGTGCAGCGTGCGATCTGCAAAGCCCAGCGCGGCCAGCAGGTCGGGGCGCACGGGGGTCACGGCCTTGGCGCACAGCCTGCGCACGCGCTCGGCCGTGTCGTCGCCGTTGAGCGTGGTCAGGTCGATGCAGGTGATGGCCTTGAGCAGCCAGCCGGCCTGCGCATCTTTCTTGACCGAGCGGCGGCCGGGCAGCGTGGCCACGCGGCGTTCGGCGGCCGAGAGGTTGACGCGGATGTTGTCGAACCAGCCGGTGTCGAAGGGTTGCACGGCGTTGCGCGCGATGGTGTGCGGCTTTTTGTCGGGCGTCGTCGCGGTGGCAGCGGCAGGAGGCGACGCAGTCGCGACGGTCGGAATGGGGCGCGAGCGCACCGCGCCGCTGGCGCGAACGAGGGAAGTGGAGGTCATGGAGTGAAGGGCGCCGGGGCGCGCAGGCGCCGCGTGAGCGGCAGGCAGGCAAGGGGCATGTCTTTGTCTCCGATCGTTGTGCAGGCCGCCGTGCAGGGCCGGTGGCGCATTGGAGTGAATGTTATTTCAATAACATTTATCTGCGCAAGATGTTTTTGAAATAACATTTTCGATGCCCGATACTCAGACTTGTGGACCAGAGGAACCAGAACATGCGAAAGACCGCCGGCGCCGAGGCTCGGGCCTTGCGCCTTGCAAAGATGCAGGAGCTCGTCGAGGCCGGCGGACCGTTGCCGATCAAGCAGGCCGCCCAGAGGCTGGACGTGACGGAAATGACGATCCGCCGCGACTTGTCGGCCGCCGATTCACCGCTCACCGCCCTCGGTGGCTACGTGCTTGCGACAACGCTGCCGGGCGCCGACAGGTACTCGCTCGACGAGGCCAGCGACCAGCACGCGGCGCACAAGCGCGTGGCCTGCGAACGCGCCGCCACATGGGTGCAGGCGCACGACAGCCTGTTCATCGACTGCGGCACCACCATGGTCCATTTCGCGGAGGCCTTGCCGCCCGACATGCCGCTGAGCGTGGTGTGTTACTCCACGAACATCGCGTCGATCCTCAGCCGCCGGCCGAACACGCAGTTGATGCTGCTGGGCGGGCTGTACCACGCGTCGTCGGCCACGTTCTTTTCCGACGAAGGGCTGCAATATCTCAACCGGCTGGGCGTGAACAAGGCCTTCATTTCAGCCGGCGGGCTGGACCTGGAGCGGGGCGCGAGCTGCTCCAACTTTCACGAAGTGCCGGTGAAGCAGGCGGCGATCCGCAGTGCGTCGCAGAGCTTCCTGATCGTGGATGAAAGCAAGCTCAACCGCCTGCGGCCCGCTTTCTTCAGTCCGCTCGATGCGTTTGCGCGCATCGTGGTGGGCGGGGCGCCCGTGCCGGGTCTGCGCAAGCAGTTCAAGGATTTGCCGATCGAGTTTGCGCGGCCCACAACTGCTTGAATCAAGACGCGTCCGCAGTCGGCCACAACGCAAAAGGCGGCTACAGCTTGAAAGCCTTCGCCTTCGCCATCTCCACCACCGCCTGCTTGTCGAAGGCATTGATCTCGTCGATCAGCTCGTTGGTGAACAGCCGGTTCGGATCACCCAGCTCCTCGGCCAGTTTGGGGTTCTTGCTGCTCTCGGCGGTCATCTCGATGTTGGCCTTCCACTCGGCCAGCGACGACGCGCCGATGCGCTGGTCGGGATCGTCCGGCCGGCGCATCCAGCTGTTCTTGCGGTCCTTCAGGACGAACGCCAGTTCCTTGCGCACTTCTTCCTCGGTGCGGCCCTTGGGCCGGCTTTCGGGGTACACGGCCCAGTGCAGATCGATGCCGGCATCGAGGTTGTTGTGCGCGAAGATCGTGGACTTCGCGATGCCGCGGAACAGCGCCACCAGCGCCTTGCGCTCCTCCTTCAGCAGCTTGCGCGGCACGCAGATCCAGCCGGACCCCACCTGGGCGAACTTCGGCGTGATCGGTACGTAGCGCAGTTTCGTGCCCATCAGTTCGATGCGCGCCGCGGCGGTGTCGAAGCTCACCACCGCGTCGACGCGATCGTTGTCTATCGCCGCGCCGGCCGGCGCGCCGTCGCCGATGGCGATGTATTCGCATTTTTCGTCCTTCAGGCCCAGCTCGGCGAGCATGGTCTTGGTGACCACGATGCCGCTGTCGCCCTGGCTGCGCACGCCGATGCGCTTGCCCGCCAGGTCCGCGGCCGACTTGATGGGGCTGCCCGGCTTCACCACGATCACGTTGGCATTGCGCGGCAGCCACTTGTACACGCTCACCAGGTCCAGCGTCGGGTCTTTGGCCATCGCCGGCAGCAGGATGCCGGGCACGGCGGGCCCGAAATCCACGTGGCCGCCGCGCAGGCTTTGCAGCGCCTGCGTCATGTTCGACATGTTGACGTACTCCACGTCCACGCCGCCGGGCTTGTAGAAGTTCAGCTTCGGATGCTGGCCCGCAGTCACGAAGCACTGCTGCGGGTCGTTGACCGCCGCGGTGTTCGCCACCTTCATCACGCGCAGGTTCTGCGCCAGTGCCGGCAGCCCGCCGGCGAGTCCGAGGGCACCCAGCCCCAGGCCGAAATCACGTCGCGTCAACATGGTCCACTCCTTGCCGGCAGGGCGCCGGCCACGTTGGAAGAAAACAGTCGTTCGTGCGGCTGGAGGCGCCCGCCGCACAAGGGCGAGTCAAACGTTCACGGTGCGCTGCGAGGTGTCGGCAGGCATCCAGTGCAGCACCCGCCGCTGCACGCGGCGCAGCAGCCCGGTCAGCAGGATGCCGATGACCGAGAGCACGACGCATACCGCAAAGCTGCCGCCGGTGTCGGCCTGCGCCTCCATCTGCAGGATCAGCACGCCCAGGCCGGCCTGGGCACCGACGAACTCCCCCACCACCGCGCCCACCACGCTGAAGGCGGCGGCCATGTTCAGGCCGGCGAAGATGTAGGGCAGGGCACTCGGGAACTTGGCCTTGCGGAAAATCTGCCAGCGCGTGGCGGACAACGACCGCAGCAGGTCGATGCGGTCCGGGTCTACCGCCTTGAAGCCCGCGATGCCGGTCACAAGCACCGGGAAGAAGGTGAGCAGGCAGATGATCACCACCTTGGAGCTGATCCCGAAGCCGAGCCAGACCACGATGATGGGGGCCACCGCCACCTTGGGCACGCTCTGCAGCGCGGCCACGTAGGGCTCCAGCAGTG
Source organism: Variovorax nivicola (assembly GCF_051216475.1). Lineage (NCBI taxonomy): Bacteria > Pseudomonadati > Pseudomonadota > Betaproteobacteria > Burkholderiales > Comamonadaceae > Variovorax > Variovorax nivicola. The sequence continues at coordinate 385,292 of NZ_JBPJZK010000002.1, forward strand.
CCTCCAGCTTCGGCATCTGCGAGACCACGATGCCGATCGCCAGGCCGATGCCGCTGCCGATGAAGAAACCCAGCAGGATCTCGGCGAGGGTCACGCCGCCGTGGTACCAGAAGCCGTCCTTGGCCATCGGCCCGGTGGCGAAGCCACGCCAGAGCGCGACCGCGATGTCGCTGACCGGCGGAACCAGGTGCCTGGGCAACTTGAACCCCCGCACGGCCGCTTCCCACGAGCCGAGCAGCGTGATCAACAGCAGGATGGATTGCACGCGCGTGGAGGCCAGCGGGTTGGCGCGGCGCGGGCGCGGCGCCTTCTTGGGCCGGGCGGCAACGGCGTCGGGCTGCGCGGTGGAATCGGGGGTCAACATGGCGGTCGTCATGGCAGCGTCCTTTCAGTCGAATGAAGCGGCGTGCGAGAAGCGCTCGCGGATCGAGGCGGAGGCCGACGCGAAGGCCGGATGCGACATTGCTTCCATCGTTCGCGGCCGCGGCAGGTCGATGGGCAGCACGCGCTCCAGCGTGCCCGGGCGAGGCGACATCACGAACACCTTGTCGCCCAGGAACACGGCCTCGGGAATGGAGTGCGTGATCAGCACGACAGTCTTGCCGCTCTCCATCCAGATGCGCTGCAGCTCGAGGTTCATGCGCTCGCGCGTCATCGCGTCCAGTGCGCCGAAGGGCTCGTCCATCAACAGGATCTTGGGGTCGTGCAGCAGCGCACGCGCTATCGAGGCGCGCTGCTGCATGCCGCCGCTCAACTGGCGCGGCAGCTTGTGCTCGAAGCCGTCGAGGCGAACCATGTGCAGCAGTTGCATGGCGCGCTCGCGCGCCTTCTTCGTGTCCAGCCCGATCACCTCGGCCGGCAGCATCACGTTCTCGAGCACCGTGCGCCAGGGCAGGAGGATCGAGCTTTGAAACACGACGCCCACGTCGCGCCGCGTGCCCTGGATCGGCTGGCCGTCGAGCATCACGCTGCCGACCTGGTAGTCGAGCAGCCCGGCCAGGATGCGCAGCAGCGTGCTCTTGCCGCAGCCGCTGGGGCCGACGATGGTGACGAAGCTGCCCTGCTGGATGCTGCAGTCGATCTGCTGGAGCGCGAGCACGCCTTCGCTGCCCGTGCCGAAGTGCTTGGAGAGCCCCTCGATCCGGATGTAGTCGGCGCTGCTCTTCGCCTCGGGAGCCGCCTGCAGCAGGGGGAGGGTGGTGTTCATGCCTTGGCTCCTTCGGGCTTCAGGAAGCGGATGAGGTGATGGGCAAGAACCTCCGGCGCCTGCATGGCCGCCACATGCCCGATCGCTGGCAGCAGCACGGCGTCGGCACCGTGGATGCGGCCGGCCATGGCCAGCGTTACCGCAGCCGGCACCACGCGATCGAGTTCGCCGGCCAGCACCAGGGTCGGTGCCACGATGTCCGCCACGCCGTTCTCCAGGGCCGTTGCCACGGTGGCTGTTCGCCGCCGGGAGCGCGCCGACTCGGGCCGGGCATTCGCGAACACGCGCCGCAGTTCGGGCCGCTGCTGCAGATAAGCTTCCGGAAAGAACCAGGTCGCCAATTCGTCGGCCGTGTCGGGCAGTCCGTGGCGCAGTTCGGCCAGGCGGCGTGCCTCCGGGCAGAGTTCTTCATACGGCCGCGGCAGCGGCCAGGTGCTGGCGAGCACCAGGTGGTCGATAGCCCGCGGATACAGCAGCGCCAGGGCCTGCGCCACCCTGCCGCCGAACGACGACCCGAACACGTGCGCACGCTTGAGCCCGAGCGCCTTGATGAACTGGTGTGCGTCGCCGGCCAGGTCCGCCAGCGTCGCCACGCGCTCTGGTCCTTCCGTGTCGCCGCAATCGCGCTGGTCGTACGAGATCACGGTGAAGTGCTTCGACAGGTGCGGCACCAGCGCGGCGAACATTCCGCGCGTTGCTTCCGCGCCGTGCATCAGCACCAGCGCAGGGCCCTGTCCTTCGCGTTCGAAGGCGATGCGCACTTCGCCGGCCTGCACGAAGTCGGTCATGCCGCACCGCCTTCTTCTTGATCCAGCCAGAAGGTCATCTCGATCTTCAGCCCGCGCGGGTCGTTCAGGAACAGCTGGTGGATGTTCCAACCGGGAATCGGCGCCTCGGTGTATGGCACCCCCAGCGCATCGAGGTGCTCGCGCACTTCCTTCAGTCCGCGCGACCGGAACGAGATGTGATCGACGTGGCCCGTGACTGGCTGCCTCGCTGCGTCAGGTGTCGCGAGGTGCGCGTACAGGTGCACGATCGGCTGGCCCTCCGCATAGAGCCAGGCCCCGGGCGCGGGGATCTCCGGGCGCGCCCCGACCTGCAGGCGCATCACGCGTGTGTAGAAGTCGACCAGCGGCGGCAGCTCGTCCGGCGTGCAGCGGATCGTGTAGTGGTGCAGTGCGGTGACGGGCATGGCATCAGTCCAGCAGTCGGGCGAGAACGGCAGACAGTTCGGCCGTCGGGTCCGATGGCGTCCACGGCATGCGGAATGCCACGTGCCCGTCTGGCCGCACGAGGACCGCGCCGCGCAGGCCGAGCAGCAGGCCGTCCTTCTCGTGGCTGTCTTCCAGCTGGTGTGCCTGCACCAGGCGCCCGTTCTTGCCGGACACGGCGCGCGCCGCCTCCATCCACCCGTCTGCCTTGGGGCCTGCGACCAGCACGAACTCGCGATCGAACCAGTCGAGCGTGGTGTGGCGCCGCGCCAGGTCGAGCCAGAGGTGCGGAAAGCGCGCACCCGGCCGGTCGGTGGGTTCGTACCAGCGCGGGCGCATCACGTGCCTGCCCGTGCCGTCGGGAACGACCGCGCCGTCTTCGTAGCAGAAGCCCAGCGACTGCCCGATGCTGTGGATGTGGTTGTCGCTGTCGCGAATCCAGAAGTCGATGCGGTCCTTGTTGCCCGAGCGCAGCGCCTCGTCGCACCGGGTGAAGCGCGTCGCGTTGTGCAGGCTGACGTCGGCATTCGACTCGGCCACGGGGCGGCGCTCCTGCTCGTAGCTGTCCAGCAGGCGCGGGCCGGCGCGTCCCGTGAGCACGAACGCCAGCTTCCACGCGAGGTTGTGCGCGTCCTGGATGCCGGAGTTCATGCCGTAGCCGCCGTTGGGCGGAAAGCGGTGCGCCGAGTCGCCCACCAGCAGCACGCGGCCTTTGCGGAAGCTCGCGGCCACCTGGCGGCTCATGCGCCACACCGATCTGTTGATGACCTTCACATCGAGGTTGGGAACGCCGGAGACCGTGCGGGCGAGGCGCACGACTTCTTCATCGCTGCGCTCGCCGGTGCGCTCGTCCACCTCGCGCCCCACGGGCAATAGATTGAGCCACCGGTCCTTGCCGTTCGTGTTGAGCACGGTGGTGATGGGGTAGGGCGACTCCTTCGCGTAGACGCGCCAGCCCGCGCACGTTTTGGCATCGCGCACATGGGAGAGGTCGGCCTGCCAGAACTCGTTGGCCATCACCGCGAGCGTGGCCGGCCCGCGCATCTCGATGTCGGCCTGCCGGCGCACCGAGCTGGCGGCGCCGTCCGCTGCGATCAGGTATTGGGCCTGCCAGGCGAGCATCTCGCCCGTGTCCAGCTTGCGGCCGCTCACGGCGATGCCGTCGGCGCTTTCTTCGTACTGCACGAACTCATGGCCGAACAGGAACTGGCCAATCTTGCTCTTGCGCGCATGGTCCAGCAGTTCCACCTCGACCGTGTCCTGCGACTGGATGATCTTCCAGCACGGCGAGTGGCCCACGTTGGGCTCGGGGTTGGTGCGGCCCCATTCGTGGCCGGTCATCGATTCGCAGAACGCGAAGAAGTCCGCGCCGTCGGGCAGCGCGTGGCGCTTCATCAGCCCGTCGATGCCCCACTGCCGGAAGATCTCCATCGTGCGCGTGTACGTGCCGCGCGCCTTGGGGTGATCGGTCGTGGTCGGGCTGCGTTCGAGCAGCACGAATTCGATGCCGAAGCGCTGCAGAAGAATGGCCATCGACAGCCCCACTGGGCCGCCTCCGACGATCACGACAGGAATTTTTGTTGGCATGGTCAGCTCTCCATCGGCGAAGTGAAGGACATATCGGTGAAGCGGTACGCGAGCCCGGGCGCGGCCGGCACCCAGCGCGCCGCGGCCAGCGCCAGGAGGCGGATGCCCAGCACTTCGTGCGGCTGCCATTCGGGGCGTGTGCCGAAGACATTGAACGTGGCGTAGCAGACGGTGCCCCGGAGCAGGGGAACGTTGATCACGCTCTGCAGGCCATACGGGCGCATCTGCTCGAAGTCGTCGAAATGCGGTGCCACGGCTTCCGCGCCCTCCGCGACAAACACCCGGCCCTGCACGAAGAGGCATTGCGTCCACGGCGTGAGCGTCTTGCGCTTGGTGCCGCCCACCGGATGGCGCTCGGTCTCGGACGAATACAAGCGGCGCAGCCGGATCTCGCCCGCCGGGTCGTGCGCGGTCGTCACGTTCTGCTGGATGCTGAAGATGCTTTCGCCTGCGATCAGGCTGCGCATGCGGTCCACCTGGCGCAGGGCTGCATCGGCGCTGCGCGCCTCGGCGAGCAAGTCCAGAAGCTCGTTCGTGAGGGCCATGGGCATCGATGCGGTGGCGATGGGCATGAAGAAAGTCTAGGCGCCGTAATTCACCGAAGTGCATTAAATTCTGATGACCCGATAACCTGGGAGTTATGGCCATGCCGACCGCCCGCGACCCCGCCGCCGACCTGCAGCACACACTGCTCTCCCGCCTGAAGTTGCGGCAGCTGTCGCTTCTGCAGGCCATCGACCGCCACCGCACGCTGGGCCGTGTGGCCGCCGAAATGCGGGTGAGCCAGCCGGCCATCACCAAGGCACTGCGCGAGGCGGAAGACATCTTCGGCAGCAGGCTCTTCGAGCGCACCAGCCGCGGCCTCGTGCCCACGCTGGCCGGAGAGGCCGTGCTGCACTACGCGCAGCGCTGGCTCGCGGAGCTGGAGGCCACCACGCGCGTGCTCACCTCACTGGAGGCGGGGCGCAGCGGGCGCCTGCGGCTGGGCCTCACGCAACAGGTGCCGCAACAGCTGCTGTCCGCGGCACTCACTCATCTGCTGGATCGCACCCCGCGCATGGCCGTGATGACGCGCGAAGGTACGACGGACGAGCTCGTCGCCGGCCTCGTTGCGCGCGAGCTCGACTGCGCGATCGGCCGTTCGTACGACGGCGATGCAACGGGGCTGGTGCAGGAGGCGATCTACCAGCAGGAGCCCTGCCTCGTGGTGGCCGCGAAGAGCGTCAAGCGCCTGTCGCGTGGGCCTCTTGATTGGGCGCGACTGGCGCAGCTCGACTGGATCCTGCCGCCGCCGAACACGCCCATGCGCAGGACCTACAACGCGATCTTCGTGGGTGCCGGCGTGCAGCCGCCAGTGCCGATGCTGGAGACCACGTCGATCCGCAGCATGGAGATGGTGCTGCGGACCGAGCCGAACGCGATCGCCATCCTGGCGCGGGACGTGGTGGCCGACATGGAGCGCGCAGGGCACTGGGCGGCGCTGCCCTACAGGTTGAACTGGAACCTGCCGCCGGTGAGCTTCTTCACGCTGAAGGAACTGGAAGGGCATCCGATGGTGCAGTCGCTGAGGGACGTGGTGGGCAAGACCGCGCGGGAGATGCAACGCAGGACGGGGTGAGGAAAGGAGAGGCTCTGCAGACATTCGGCATCGGCGAGACAATTGCCGCGCCTTTGTCCGCCCGGCGGGCGGCGGCACAAATCCGAACCCTTCTGCGCATGTCAATCCCGCCCGCCGCTTCGACCTCTTCCTCCACGCCTTCGTTTTCACTGTGGCGCATCGCCGTACCGGCCTTCGCCCCTTCGCTGTTGTTCGGGTTGGGCGAGGGCGCCATCTTGCCGATCGTGCCGCTGACGGCGCGCGGCCTCGGTGCTTCCGTGCCCATGGCCGCGCTGGTGATCGCGATGATCGGCATCGGCTCGCTGCTCAACAACATCCCGGCCTCGATGATCACCATGCGCTGGGGCGAGCGCTGGGCCATCGTCGCGGCGGGTGTGTGGAGCGGTCTTGGCATGCTCCTGTGCATGCTCACCTCGCATCTCGGCCTGTTCGCCACGGGGTGCTTCATGGTGGGCATGTCGCAAGCGGTCTACAACCTCGCGCGCCAGAGCTACATGACCGAGGCGGTGCCCATCGAATACCGCGCGCGGGCGCTGTCGACGCTGGGCGGCGTCATGCGCATCGGCATGTTCGCCGGGCCTTTTCTCGCGGCCGGGGCGGTGCATGTGTTCGGCCTGTCGGCGGCCTATGTGGTCGGCATCGTGGCGGTGATGGGGGCTGCGGCCATTGGCGCGCGCATTCCCGACCTCGAGGCGCCGCCGCTCCCGACCGGGCAGGCGGCGCCGGCCTCGACGTCCGTTGTCTCGACGCTGCGGGACTACCGTCATGTGTTCCTCACGCTTGGTGTCGGCGTGGTGCTGGTCAGCGCGGTACGCGCTTCGCGCCAAGCCGTGATTCCGCTGTGGGCCGACCACCTGATGCTGGCGCCCTCGGTGGCTTCGCTGATCTACGGTCTGGCCGGTGGCGTCGACATGCTGGTGTTCTACCCGGCGGGCAAGGTGATGGACAGGAAGGGCAGGCGCTGGGTCGCGGTGCCGTCGATGCTGATCATGGGGCTGGCAATGCTGCTGATGCCCCTGACGTCCGGCGTTTTCACGCTGTTGATCGCTTCGCTGGCAATCGGCTTCGGCAACGGTATCGGCTCGGGAATGATCATGACCCTCGGCGCCGACCACTCGCCGCGTCACGGACGCGCGCACTTCCTCGGCATATGGCGCCTGATGTCCGACATCGGCTCCTCGTGCGGCCCGGCGCTGCTGTCTCTTCTGGCGGGTGGCCTGTCCCTTGCCGCGGGAATCGCCGTGACAGGACTGATCGCCTTTGCCGCGGCGGGAACGCTGGCGTATTGGATTCCGCGGCACGGGCACTGAGTTCCAAAAATTCAGCGATGGTCAATTACATGACCGGCCAACTCGCACGTAGACCTGAGGTCTCTAATTTCGCGTCCGCAATCAGGTCGGGGTAGGGCCGTGCCTCAAAGGATTCATTGATTCCGTGAATCTATTGCTGCCGAAAAACGGCGCACTTGACGCAGCAATTTCCGTCCAGGACTCCCCAAGCAGAACTCCATCTCCAATTTCCAGACAGGAAATTCCGGAGGCGAAGCCCTGCGCGAACCGATCTCCATCAGCGGGGTGGCAAGGCTGCAGGCCTGCCTGCAAGCTGCATTACTAATTCTTTTCTAATTAGTTGCTAATCGTCTTCTAATTCTCTGGTCAGCTTGTGGTCAGCGAATTGCGGGAGCAAAGAAATTGCGGGTCAGCAAGTACTCCGTGAATTGGAAATGCATTGCTCCTTTGACACACAAATGTCACCCGTTATTTCTACATTCCTCCTCGATCTGGCGCTTCTTACTGAAAAAGACGATGCCCAGCTGTCCCTTGCCGGTCGGTAAAAACCATCCATAACTCACTGCCCCAGGATATACATGCCCATTCTCAATAAAAAAGCTTTGCTCACGTCATTGACGACGGTTGCGGCTTGCGTGCTCGCCGCTTGCGGGGGAGGAAATGACGGGGGCGGCGGCTTCTTCCCGATCACCACTCCGCCCGCCAGCACTCCCAGCACGACCTTCAGCGGCGTGGTGACCGCCAGCGGCTACGTGCCGGGCAGCACCACGGGCAACCCGACGCTGAAGGCTGGCTACTACCAGAAGGCCACGGTCTTCGTCGATGCCAACGGCAACGGCGTGCTCGACAGCGGCGAAGTCTCGACCGTCACCGACGCCAGCGGCAAGTTCACGCTGACGACCACCCAGACCGGACCGCTGGTGGCCGATATCGGCACCGCCGCGATCAATACCGCGACCGGCGCCGCCGTGGCCAGCCACCTGATCCTGCGCGCCTCGGCCGCCCAGATCGCAGACCAGGGCGCGAGCAAGATCGTCATCAGCCCGCTGTCGAGCGAAGCGCAACGCCTGGTGGAAGCCAACGGCAGCAGCTACGCGGCCGAGAAGGCCAACCTCGTCGCACGCCTGAATGGGCCGGCCTTCAATCTCGGCACGGCCGCGTTCACCGACCCGCTGGCAGACGTCAACACCTTGGCCGGCGCGACCCAGTATGCGGCGCTGTATGAAGACAACCAGCTGACCAACCGCTACACCTACGCGACGACCAAGCTCGACCGCAAGGACCTGTTCCCCGACAACCTGGCCGTCGCGGGCGGCGACCCCCGCCTCGTCGGCCTGTCGAGCGTGACACTCACCAACAGCGATGGCAGCAAGGCCACCCCCACGGTGCCGACGCAAAAGCAGACGCCCATCACCTTCGCGCAGGCGCAGCAGGCGGCCTTCAACGTGGAAGGCGTGCCGGCTTACGACAACATCTTCGTCATCGTCGAGGAAAACAAGTCGACCGACGTGATCCTTGGCAACCCGCGCGCGGCCAACATCAACTACATCCTGAACAACTACAACCAGCTGAAGACGTACTACTCGACCGGCAACCCGTCCGAGCCGAACTACACCGCGCTGGGTGGCGGCGACGACTTCGGCATCACCGACGACAACTGGTTCGGTTGCGGCGCTGTCGCTCCCTACGACATCAAGGACGTCGCATTCGCCGGTGGCACGGCTTCTGACGGCCAGACCATGCCCGCTCAGGGCAAGCTCCCGCCGGCGAACAGCCAGAGCCGCTCCCATTACTCCGCAGCCGACACGACTTGCGGTGATAACCCGACCGGCGGCACCGTGCACAACATCCCGGGCAGCAACCTGTTCACGGCGATGTCCAAGGCGGGCCTGACCATCCGCACCTACAGCGAGTCGATGAACCCCGGCCAGGACGTGCGCGCCGACAGCATCCTCGACAATGTCGTTACCGCCACCTACGACTCGAGCAAGCTCAAGGGCGCCACCAACCTCGACGGCTCCGCCCCGGCCACCCTCGTCGGCTCCCCCAACTTCCCCGCGCAAGGTGGCCTCTACAAGGTCAAGCACGGCCCGTCGATCGCCTTCCAGGGCGCCCGCAGCCTGCCCGATTTCGTGGCCAACAACCGCACCATCTTCGGCACGCAGTACCAGGAAGCGGACTGGCTCAAGTCATCGATCTTCCCGGTTCCTGGCGGCTGGATCTACGACCAGTTCGGCAAGGACCTGGACACGGGCGATGTGGGCAACATCAACTTCATCGTTCCGGACCAGTGCGACGACATGCACGGTGTCGGCTCCGACACGAGCTGCGCGAACACCAACAACGACGGCCAGGCCGCCGGCACCGTGCGCGCCGACATCTATCTGGGCATGGTGGTCAACAAGATCCGGAGTTCGGCGCTGTGGAAGAACCCGCACAAGCGCGTCGCGATCGTCGTGATGTACGACGAAGGTGAAGGCGGCAACAACGGCTCCTGCTGCGGCTGGAACGCGGGCGGCCCAGCTTCCGGCGCCGCGCCGGTGACCGTGGACGCGAACGGCAAGGCGACGGCCACCACCCCTCCGAGCGGCTACGCCGGAGGCAACTTCGGTCACGGCAACTCGATCTTCGGCATCATGTCCAACCAGCAAGACTTGGGCACGGCGAAGAAGCAGGTTGCAGACAGCGATGCCTACAGCCACTTCGCGTTCCTGCGCACGCTGCAGGACATGTTCCAGATTGCCGACCCGGCTGTGGATGCGTCGTACCTGAACCGCACCAAATACACGGAAGCGTTCATCACGGCCAACATCCTTGCGCTGCCGGAATACCAAAGCAGCGCGGACACGCACTTCGACTCCGTGCGACCGATCAACCATGCCTACGTGATCCCGGCCAACTACACCCAGAAGCTGTACGCGAATGACATCGTCGGCGTGCAGGACGCCGCTACGGGCAAGCTGGAAGGTCAGATCACCCCGCAAGTCGGTCCCGACGCGAGCCAGAACAACGTCTGGGCGACCAAGTAAGCCGAAGGCCGCTCCCCCCAGGGGTGCGGTGTTCCAGGCGGAATCCTTTGCGGGGCCGCCTGGAACAGCTTTTTTCTGGCCTTCGAGCTCGCGCAAGGCGAACTCACCCAAGGCGACATGGCAGCTCTTGCGAGATGCAACGGTGAATGATGAATCTGGTAATGGACAAGACGGTCCCGCTGGTCATGGCGCTCTCGGTAGCGCTATTGGCTTTAGCGGCTTGCGATGGCAAGAGCGCGGCAACGACGGCAAGCAGCGCCACTGGCCCGCGCAAGCCGCCCCTGAGCCTGGGCGCGCAGGTCGGGCAGTTGGCCTTCTTCGACAAGAATCTGTCGAGCGGCAAGAACATGTCGTGTGCGAGCTGCCATGACCCGCAATACGCTTACGGTCCACCGAACAGCATCTCGGTGCAACTGGGCTCCGACATCACGCAGACCGGCGCGCGCGCCGTGCCCTCCTTGCGCTATAGGGCATCGACGCCGGCCTACAGCGACGACGCGCCGAACCCTGACGGCGTGACCACCAATTCGCCCGGTGGCGGTCTCATGTGGGACGGCCGCGCGGCGACGCTGGCGATACAGGCCGGGATGCCGCTGCTCAATCCGGTCGAGATGAACAACACCTCGAAGGAGGCGGTCGTGAAGGTGGTTCAGAACAGCACCTATGCAGGCTTGTTCAAACAGGCTTTCGGTGCCGATGTGTTCAGCAACACCGACAAGGCTTTCGACGCCCTCGGCACCGCTATCCAGGCGCTGGAGACGGAAGACCTGAGCTTTCACCCGTACAGCAGCAAGTACGACCTCTATGTCTTCAACAAGATCGGCGGCACGCTGACGCCGGCCGAACGGCGCGGCGAGGTTCTGTTTCACAGCACCGGCGTCACCAATTGCTCGGGCTGCCACTACACGGGCGCCAACTTCAATGGCAGCACCGGCCTGATGACCGACTTCACCTACCAGACCCTGGGTGCGCCGCGCAATGACAGGTCGATCCCGAACAATCCGGACCCGATTTCGGCCAACGACGACCCGAAATATTTCGACATGGGACTGTGCGGTCCCTTCCGCACCGACCACATGCCTGCCACGCCGAACACGGCAAACCCGTACTGCGGCATGTTCAAGGTGCCGGTGCTGCGCAACGTGGCGACGCGGGGCGCTTTCTTCCACAACGGCGTGCTCCACTCGCTGGAGCAGGTCGTCAACTTCTACAACACGCGCGACACCAACCCGGAGTACTGGTACCCCGCCAACAACGACGGCACCGGTGCGCCGCAGGCCAACCCGGGCTGGGCGCTGCAACCCACCCATGTGCCGGGCGCGACGGTCAACAAGTACAACGACCTGCCGGCCTCGCAGCAGGGCAGCATCGACGAGGAAGTTCCGATGGGCACCGGCGAGGGCGGCGAGAAGACGCTTGCCAGCGGCACGCGGCCGCGCGCGCCTGGCTCCCCACCGGTGATGACCCCGCAGCAGATCGCCGACCTGGTCTGCTTCCTGGGTGCGCTGAGCGACGGCTACCAGCCTTCCTCTGCGCCACCGACCACCGGCAGGTGCGTGAAGTGAAGACGAACACAACCTCGGTTCTTGCCCAACGCATCGGCGGCGCCGCGTCCCTGCTGGTGCTGCTGGCCTCGCTGGCCTTGCTCGCCGGCTGCGACAACGAACAGGCGCGCTTTCCGGATCGCGACAACTTCACGGCGACGGTCAACGACTATCTCGCGCAGCGCGGGCACGTGTGCCTGGCCAAATACGCCTGGCCGATCACGGTGCCGGCCGGATCGCACGAACCCGATGCGCAGCAGATGCCGGTGCTCGAGAAGCTGGGCCTGGTGACCGGCAAGGATGTCGCCATCACCGTGCCGGCCCGCGAATACGCGCTGACCGATGCGGGGCGCAAGTACTACCTGCAGGTGCCCGTGGTGATACGCACCACGACGCAGACGGTCACGCACCCGGCCGACTTCTGCGCGGCCACCCTGAGCCTGGATCGCCTGATCGGCTGGGACCCGCCGCAAACACGCGATGGCCGCACCGCGACCTCGTTGCTCTTCACCTACCGCATCGCGCCCGATCCCTGGGCAACCGCGCCCGAAGTGCAGCAGGTCTTCCCGTTGCTGGCGCGCGCCATCCAGCGCGAAGGAACGATGCAGGTGCGCCTTGGCGTTCACCTCACGCGGCGCGGCTGGGTCGCGGACGAACTGGATGCGCACTAGGTCCGCGATCGCCATGCACTGCTACCCGTAAATCAACCAGAAACCTCATGAATCTCCGCTCTATCAGCCCGAGCCGGCACACCCGGACTTCGATCAAGACCCTGACAGGCATCGCCATCGTCTGCGCGCTGGCCGCATGCAGCGCCAGCCACGATGCCAAGGCACCCACCGCCGAGAATCTCGCGGCCGCACTGGATGACCACCTGGCCCAGCGCGGCGACATCTGCCTTTCAATGTTCGACTGGCCGATCGACCTGACCGAAGCCGAGGCCGGCTCCGGTGCACGCCACGCCATCCAGTTTCCGGTGATGGAACAACTGGGCCTGGTGCACAGCACCATCGTCTCCGTACCGAAGAGCAGCGAGAACCCGGACGGCGCGGTCAAACGATTCGAGCTGACCGACGCTGGCCGCAAGTTCTACAAGCCGCATCCGTACGCAAACCATGGAACCGAGCACGCCAACGACTTCTGTGTGGCGCATCTCAAGCGCGAGAAGATCGTCGACGTCAAGGTCGACGCATCCGACGCAAACCATCCGCTGGCGGTGGTGAGCTACACCTACCAGATCGACACGGCGCCGTGGATGCAGAACGCCGACGCGCAGCGCGTGTTCCCGATGATCACGCGCGTCACGAATGGCGCGGGCGGGCAGCTGCAACTGCGCCAGGGCTTCACGCTCGGCGACAAGGGCTGGGTCGCCCGGATGGGGCCGGTTTGACTCGCATCTGTGATGCCTCATGAGCACCGTCGTCCGCTTCTCGCCTGATCTGGGCCGCTGGCTCACGCACAACCTCAATGCCGGCCAGGCGCCACACGCGCTGGTGGCCACGATGCTCAAGCAAGGCATGAACGAGCGCGCGGCGCAGGCCATCGTTGCGGCCTACGTCGATGCGCGCCAGCGTGGCGCAGCGATGCCGGCCGACGCCATCGAACTGCCGGACGAGGCTCCATCCAAGCCCGTGGCGCGACTCGCGCCGGGCACGCGGATCTCGGCGGCCGACCGCGAGATCGTCGTGCACTCGCGAGGCGAAGACCCGGTCTTTGCCGCGCTTGGCAACGTCGTGGACGCCGACGAATGCAAGGGCATCATCGAAATGGCGCGCCCGCGCCTGAAGCCGTCTACGCTCGTCGATCCAACCAGCGGCCGCGATGTGGTGAGCGACAAGCGCGCCAGCTGGGGCATGTTCTTCCGCCTGGGCGAGAACGATCTGGTCGCCCGTCTCGATCGGCGCCTGTCGGCGCTGATGAACCTTCCGCTGGAAAACGGCGAGGGGCTGCAGGTGCTGTACTACCCGACCGGCGCAGGCAGCGAGCCTCACTATGACTATCTGGCCCCCACCAACGCCGCCAACCGTGAATCCATCGCGCGAAGCGGCCAGCGCGTGAGTACTCTGGTGACCTATCTCAACGACGTGGCGGACGGTGGCCAGACCGTCTTTCCGCAGCTTGGCCTGGCGGTTTCGCCGATTCGCGGCAATGCCTGCTACTTCGAGTACGGCGATGAAAACGGCCGCGTCGACACGCGCTCCCTGCACGCCAGCGCGACCGTGACCCGGGGCGAGAAGTGGGTCATGACCAAGTGGATGCGCGAGCGCCGCTTCGTGGCCGCCGGCGAAGTGGCGCGGCCCTTCGCGGGGCTTTGAAGATCATCTTCGTGCCCATCCGGATTTCTGCAGATCAGCGCAAGACCCGTTTCGAAGCACCGACGATCGTCAGCTCGACATAGTTCGATCCGTTGTGGTTGCGGTCGGAGAAGCGCACCACGTATCCGCCGAGGTCGAGTTCGCGAAGCCCTTCGAGGCCTCGCACGAGGCTCTCGCGCGTCGGGGACGGACCGGCCTGCTGCAATCCTTCGACGAGCACCTTGGCAGACACGAAGCCCTCCATGTGGTTGTAGCCGACCTCCACTGCCTTGCGGCTTGCGAGGTCGGAGAGCTCGCGTGCAAGCCTAGTGCCGCTGCCCCAGGGGTAGGGCATCACCTGGGCGATGGCGACTCCCTTGCTGCGATCGCCAAGGGCCTGAATCAGTTGCTGGGAGCTGACCACGGACAAGGCGTAGAACTGCGCGCCGGACCCGGACGATTGATAGGCCGCGATGAAGTCGCTCGTGACCTTGCCTGCCGTGGCCAGGATGATCACCGGCGGCCTGGAGCGCGCGAGGTCTTGCGCCGCTTCTCGCAGCCCGCTGCCGTCGATTTCCAGCGGCGTTGCTGCCGCAAGCGCCACGCCACGCTTGGTGGTCGCGCTCTTGACGGCGTCGAGCCCACCCGTGCCGAACGAGTTGTTCAGATAGGCCACACCCACGCGATCGATGCCCAGCACGCTGAGGTGCTGCACGATCTTCTCGATCTCGTCCGCATAGCCTGCGCGCACGTTGAAAACGTATTTGTCGAAGCTGCTGCGCAGGGCATCGGTCCCGGTGAAGGGCGCAATCAGCGGCACCTTGTGCTCCCGCAATACCGGCAGCGCGGCCAGGGTGGTTGGCGTGCCCGCGAGATTGAAGAGCGCGAAAACACCATTCTTCTCGATCAGCTGCCGCACGTTTTCTGCTGTGCGCTTGGGGTCGTAGGCGTCGTCGAGCGCAACGAGCCTGATCTGCCGCCCGTGCACACCGCCCTTGGCATTGACCTGCTCGAAGCACCACGCCGCGCCTTCCTGGATCTCGCGCGTCAGCGGAGCGAGCGGGCCGCTCAGCTGGCACGACTGGCCGATCAGGATCTCGGTGTCTGCCTCGGCGCGTTGGGCCGGCGATGCCCACGGCGCCGCAGCCAGCGCTGCCGCACCCGCGCCCATGATCCGCAAGGCCCGACGTCGCGTTGCCGTAGCTTCGGCCGTCACGGCGTGCAGGTGAAGCTGGCCGCAGAGTTGACGTCGCCCGTACCGCTGTAGCGCGGATACTTCGGAGCCTCGCAGACCGGCATCGTGCGGGCCGTGGCGCCCACCGTGAACTGGTAGGTCAGCTGATCCGGCGCCTTGCTGCTCTCCACCCAGTCGACGATGGCGCTGAGCCAGTCGACCTCGTTCAGGTTGCCACCCGCCCCGTGGGTCGAAGCGGGAACGATGAACATGCGGGCGTTGGTGCGAGGGTCGGCCAACCCGAACGTTTTGGCGACACCGGACATGGTGGTGAAGTTGCGGACGTGATCGTTGACCGACAGCAGCGGATCTCCTGCGTCGTGCCAGGAGAGCAGCTTGCGGCCCGACGCCACGTAGGCCGCGATGGCGTTCTTGTCGTGGTCGGCTCCGATGCGTTGAAGGCCGCTGCTGAAGACGTAGTAGTCGCGGTTGATATCGAAGCTTGCCAGGTTGGGGGCCGGCGCCGTGCCCGGGGGAGGCGCACCGAACCACAGGGGATCGTTCGTCGCCAGGAACGCGAAACCGCCACCCAGGCCGCCATAGCTCGTGACGCCCAGCGCCGGCACGCCGGGAATGGGGGACGCAGGAGCGAAGTTGGTCCAGTTGTACTTGCTGTACGCGGTAGCGCCGGTGGCCAGCGTCAGGTCGCTGAGCAGGCCCGCGAGCGTGGGAACCTGCGCGGCCGACAGGCACAGGGTGGGGTCGGCATTCGCGCCGGGCTGGCCGCATTGCAGCGACGCGGCGGGGAGGGTGCACGCGCCGGGGTTGGCGAGGTAGCCATCGGTTGCGCCGTCGCTGGCGTCGCAGGCTGTCACTGCGGCTGAGTAGGCGGCGGCGTACTGGGCAGGGGTGATTTCGGCCGGCGTGGCAACCTTGGCGGCCGTGTTCATCAGGCCGGTGACGGCCCCGCCCATGTCCATGGTTTCACAGCCGGCGACGATGCCGTCGAACTCCTGCGGCCAGCGCTGCGCGGCAATGTAGGCGTTGCGTCCACCGTTGGAGCAGCCACTGAAGTAGCTGTGGCTCGGCACCTTGCCGAAGAAGGCCTTGGCGACGGCCTTGCCGAAACGCAGCGTGGTGCCCCCCGCAGCGTACGCATAGTCGATGGCCGACTGCTGGCCTTCGGGTGTGCCGCTTGCCCAGACGCCCGGCGCGGCCTGCGCGGGCACGCTCGCCCGGTTGCCTCCGTTCGATGCCGCGTACACCGCGCCCTTGAGTGCGAGCACAGGGCTGACCGCGGTCACTGCG
Source organism: Variovorax nivicola (assembly GCF_051216475.1). NCBI lineage: Bacteria > Pseudomonadati > Pseudomonadota > Betaproteobacteria > Burkholderiales > Comamonadaceae > Variovorax > Variovorax nivicola. Next base: position 401,553 of record NZ_JBPJZK010000002.1, read on the forward strand.
CCGCCTGCATTCGTTGTCATCACCGAGGCGATGCGCCCGTCGAAGCCGCCGCCGCCCTGCTGCCAGTACCGTCCGGTCCAGTTGTCCGGTACGTCGATCTCGATGTCGAGAAACGGCGCGCGCGTGCCGAGCACCTGGCAAAAGCCTGACGGGTAGATCGGCGCCTTGGCCTCGAAGCGCACAGTGCCCGTGACGGTCACGCCTTCGATGACCTGTCCGGTGAGCGCATTGCAGGTGGCCTTGAGTTGCTCGGCGGTGGGCCCCGCAGGCGGCGGCGGTGCAGGGGGCGCCGGAGCGGGCGCGGGCGCAGGAACGATCGGCAGAAAGCCACCGCCTCCTCCCCCGCCGCCTCCGCAGGCTTGCAGGGCCAGGCCCGCAGCCAGCAGCAAGCCCTTTGACAGCAGGGCTCGGGGTACACGTTTTTCGTCGCGCATGGTTATCTCCAGTGTTTGAGTCGTGCGCCGGGTGCCCGGCAAATCTCGCTTGGTTGCTTCATCGCTCAATCGTCCGACTTACCGATCTACTTACCGATCCACTTACCGACCGACCGGTCGGTTTGAGAGCTGGGCGAGACTAACGCAGGAGCGCGAATGCAGGCAAGCGGAGAAAGCTCGGGACTAACCCCTAAGATCGGCGGTCGCGCTGCTTTGCGCAGGGCCCATCCATCCCGACCCATGACCGTTGAACCCCTCTCTTCCCGCCCGGGCGACCAGCGCAGCCTGATCGCCAAGAGCGCTGCCGAGCTGTTTGCCCGCAAGGGCTACGCAGCGACGTCGATGAACGAGATCGCCGAAGCCAGCCATCTGTCCAAGCCTGGCCTGTATCACCACTTCAAGGACAAGGCCGAGGTGCTGTTCTATATCGCGGACGGCCATGTCTCGCGCCTGGTCGACATCGTGACGGGGGTGGAGGCGCTGGACCTCGCCGCCGAGCAAAGGCTGCCCGAGCTGATCGAGGCGTTCATGCTCGAGTACGCGGAGGCGCAGAACGAGCACCGCGTGCTCACTGAAGACGTGCGCTTCCTGGACCCTGAAGCGCAAGCCCGCGTGCTCGACAAGGAGCGCACGGTGGTGCAGGTGTTTGCCGACGCCATCGCCGCGTCACGCCCGGACCTGCACGACGCGCAGCTTCACAAGCTGCTGACGATGTTCCTGTTCGGCATGCTCAACTGGATGTTCACTTGGTTCCGCCCCGAAGGGCGCTTCACCTACGAGCAGATGGTGCCGATTGCGACCCAGCTGTTCGTGAACGGCATCTCGGGGCTGGACATCGAGCCCAGGAAGACGACGCGGGGCAAGCGCCCGGTGAAGTCATCCTGATATCCCGCCGCGACTCAATAGACATCGCGGCGATAGCGGCCCTGCGCGACCAGGTCGTCGAAGACCTGTTCACCCAGAGCCTCGCGCAGCGCTGAATCGACGCCCGGAGCCATGCCTTCGAGGCTGCCGCAGACATAGATCACGGCACGGTCGGCAACCCATTGCCGCAGCGCGTCGGCCGCCTCGCGCAACCGGTCTTGCACGTACTGGCGCTGCGTCTGGTCGCGGGAGAACACCAAGTCGACGCGCTCCAGCGCTCCGGCGGCTTGCCATTGCGCGATGTCTGAGGCACAGAAGGCATCGTGTGCGGCGTTCCGCTCGCCATAGACCAGCCAGTTGCGCCCGTGTCCTCGCCGCGCGCGTTCGCGAAGATGCGCGCGCAGGCCGGCAAAGCCGGAGCCGTTGCCGATGAAGATGCACGGCACCTCGTCGTCGACCAGCGCAAAACCGGGATTGGGCAGCAGGCGCAACTCGATGGCGGCGTCTGCGGATGCCAAGGCGGTCAGCCAGCCCGATGCGATGCCCAGTCCGTCATCGAGGCGGACCTGGCGCACCAGCAATTGCACGCAGCCGTCCGTCGCAATCGATGCCACCGAATAGCTGCGCGGCGCCAACGGCACCAGTGTGTCGGCCAGTGCTTGCGCTGTTGCAGCGGGTGCTGCCGCCGCAAGCGTGCTGCGCGACAAGGCATCTTCGAGCGTGCGTTCATGGCCATCGAAGTGGACGAGCGTTCGTCCGTCGAGCCCGGCGTCGCGCAGGAATTTCTCGACCGCGGGGCCGGCCTGGCGCGGCAGTATTTCGACGAGTGCGCCTGGCTCCCAGGCTGCCAGATCGGGGCTGGTCAATTCGATTTCGAAGAGTGGATCGCCTTGACTGCCTGCGTTGAGCAGGGTGCGACGCGCGAGGCGCCACGGCTCGAAGTGCGCCGCCTTCGGCTGGTGCGTTTGCCACGTGTCGACCTGCACCGAGAACGCTTCGGCCAGCGACTGCTGCCAGCGCGCGAGAGCGCCGGCATCGCCGTTGCTCACCTCGATCATCGGGAACAGCGCCTGCGCGCCATGGCCGCGCAAATCGTGGTCGAGCGCCCTGCCGAAGCCGCAGAAGTTGACGTAGTGCCTGTCGCCCAAGGCGAGCAGACCGTAGCGCACGTGCTGCAAGCCTGAACCGGTCTGTCGCGCGAACTGGCGCGCAAAGGCGCGCAGGCTGTCCGGCGGATCGCCGTCGCCGAAGGTGCTGGCCACCAGCAGCACCTTGCGGTAGCGCTGCAGCGCATCCACGCTCAGGCGGACCAGTGGCTGCAGCACTACCGCAACGCCAGCCGATTGCAGCACCGCCGCCGTCTGCAGCGCGATGCGCTCCGCGTGACCGGTCTGGGTCGCGAAGGTGAGCAGCACTGGTTCGGCGCCGGGGCCGGCCGGTTGCGGGGCGGGGCTGAGGCGTGCGCGTTCGTCGCGCACGGCGCGCTTCGTGCGCCGGCGCCCGAGATAGAGCATCCATCCCGTGATCGCGAACAGCGACAGCCCCAGGCTGCTGAGCGTCATCACGATGCGGCCCGGCAGACCCCAGTAGGTTCCCATGTGCAGCGGATAGATGCTGTTGACCAGCCGGCCTGCCAACGGCTTGTCGGCGTAGCGTTCATGCTGCGTGGCTTCGCCGGTGACGGCATCGAGATAGAGGCGGTTGCGTGCGCGCTCGTGTTCGGGGTTGGCACGCAGGTAGGTCGCTTCGATCTGCGTGGCGTTGCGCGCCGGCATGCGCAGCGTGACCAGGCTCCAGTCGCCATTGGTTTCCTGCAGGAAGGATTGCCACACCCGCTGCAGATCGGGCTTGGGCGCTGCAGTTGCCTTGGCCTGCGCGCCGCCGGCCTGCATGCGTTGCGTGCGGACCATGCGACCCTCGCCAGCTGCGTTGTCAACGAGCGTTCGCACACCATCGAAGCCCCAGTAGAGGCCCGTCAGGCTGGAGGCGAGGTAGGCCAGCAGCGCAATGGTGCCGACCACCGCATGCAGGTTCCAGAGGAATGCGCGACCGGTGAGCGCGAAGTCCAGCTTCAGCCAGGCCTGCCAGGCAAGCGGCCGGCGCGGCCAGCGCAAATAGAGGCCCGACAACGCCAGGATCAACAGGCCCGTGGCCAGGGTGCCGGTGACGGGCTTGCCCGTGTCGCGGGGCAGCAGGAGCCACCGGTGCAGGCTTTCGACAAACTCGAAGAAGGCGTCGCCCTTCGGTTCGGGCAGCAAGTCGGCCGTCCATGGATCGACCAGCCGCACTTCGCCCTGGCGCTGGCCTTCCGGTGGGGCGAAATTGACGCGTGCCGGCCGCCCAGGTTCGGCGAAAACGGTGAGCGTGACGATCCGGCGCTTCGGTTGCGCCGCCTGCAGCTGTTCAGCCAGTGCCGCGGGCAGCAGTGCCACCGCGCCGCCCGGGTTGGGTGCGTGGCGCAGTTCGGGATTGATCGCGTCGATGATCTCGGCGCGAAAGGAGAGCGTGGCGCCGGTCAGCCCGATCAGCACGAGCACGGACCCGGCCGTGATGCCGATGAACCAGTGGATCTGGAACCAGGCGCGCCTCAGGAGGGCCATGTCGAGAAGTGGGGTTAGGGCCGCCGTGGGCGCGACCGGGTTGTTGTTCGTGTCAGAGATCGATCTTCAGCGTTGCCTTGACCGAGCGCGGCGTTCCAACGGCCAGCCGCGTGCCGGCCGCCGCCCAGTAGCGCTTGTCGGCGACGTTGTCGATGTTGATCTGCCACAGGGTGCGCTTGCCGAAGAGCTGCGTGACGTAGCGGGCGCCCAGGCCGAAGATGGTGTTTCCGCCGATGAAGGCCTGGTTCAGGTCGTCCACCGGGCGCCGCCCCGTGTAGTAGGCCCCGCCATTGACCGACAGGCCCGGCACTGCCGCGATGTCGTACGAGAGGAAGGCGCTGGCCGTTTGCTTGGCGGTGTTCTCGGGCATCTTGCCGTTGTACTGCGCATTGATGTCGCGGAACTCGGCGTCGAGCGATTGGGCCGAGAGTTGCCACGCAAGTGCGCGGGTCAGGCGGCCCTGCGCCGAGAGTTCGAGGCCGCGGTAGTGCTGCCGTCCGTCGGCCACGAAGGTGTTGGCGCTGTTGGTGTAGGCGCCCGGGCGTTCGATGTCGAACAGGGCGCCGGACAGCAGCATGCCGCCACTGGTGAGCCAGCGCAGGCCTATTTCTTTCTGCTTGCTCACGCCGGGCGGCATATGGGCGTTCTGGTTGGCGGTGCCGGCGGGTGCAATTTCGCCTTCCTCGACACCTTGCGCGTACGACACGTAGCCCACCAGGTCGGGCGTGAACTTGTAGCTGAGCGCCGCGAGCGGCGTGGTCTTGCGCACGTCGAAGGCGATCAGGGGGATCGTGGCGCTGGCGCCTTGCGTGCTCTCGAAGTGCGTATGGCGCGCACCGACCACCAGTTGCCATTGCGGCGAGAAGGTGATGCGGTCGAGTGCGTAGAGGCCCAGTTCCTTGCTGTCCTGTGCCCCGGTGGTGGGCCGGGTCGGGAGCGCGGTCAGCGGCAGGTAGCCGATGACGACCGGGTTGTACAGGTTCTGCGCGGTGCTCGCGCCGCCGTAGTTGCGCTGGAAGATCGGGTCTTGCGTTTTCTTGCTCTGTGCTGCGCCGATGGTGAGTTCGTGCTGCACGCTGCCGGTCGAGAACGTGCCGAACAGCTCGGTGCGGAACAGATCGGAGGTCTGCTTCAGGCTCTGGTCGTTGCCGGTGATGCGGCCGGCGCCGGTCCGCACGTTGTAGTTGCTGAAGCTGGCGAGCCTGCGGTCGCGCTCGGCTTCGGAGTGGCCGGCTTCCACGGTCAGTGCCCAGTTGTCGCTGAGCGAGTAGTCGGCGCGCAATTGGGTGTTGGTGACTTCGGCGTCGAAGACCGCCCAGGCCGGGCCCAGCAGCTTGTTCGGATCGGGCAGGGCTGGCAAGGTGATCACGCCGTTGACGGCCGCCGGCCTCGTGATGCCGGCCTGCTCGGTGATGCGCTTGCGGTAGTTTTCGACGTCGGCCTTGAGGGTGAGGCGGCTGTTGACGCGCCAGTCGAAAGCGGCCGACACGAACCTGCGGTTGCCGTCTACTCCGTCGATGTTGGAGCCGACACGGCCGCCGGCCGCGTTGATTCGTACCCCGTACTGGTTCTGGTCGCCGAACTGGCGCCCGATGTCGGTGCTGGCCTGTAGCGAACCCTTGTCGTCGACGGTGAGGCCAATGGAGGTCACCGGCGTGCTGCCGGCGCGCTTGGTCACCAGGTTGATGATGCCGGCCGGCGTGGTGAAGCCGTAGTAGAGCGCCGAGGCGCCCTTCAGCACCTCGACGCGCTCCTTGTTCTCCATGGGAATCTCGGAGATGTTGGGAATTGCGAGGGAGCCGTTGAGCCGGTAGTTCGTGCGGTTCTCGACCGCGATGCCGCGGATCACGAGCTGGTCGAAGGTGTCGCCGCCGTTCTGCTGGCGCGTCACGCCGGCGGTGTTGCGCAGCACGTCATAGATGCCTGTCGCGCCCTGGAGCTCGAACACGTCGCTCGTGACCGTGTTGACCGTTGCGGGAACCTCCAGGATGTTGGCACCCCGGAATGTGCCGGCCTCCACGGTGTTCGCGACGAACCCGTTGGTGGCGCTGGATTGCACCGTGACTGTGCTCAGTTGCCCGGTCGCATCGGAGGCGGGATCGGGCGTTTGTGCGTGAGAGTAAGAAACGGCGCCCGCGAGCGCGAGCGGCGTTGCCAGAAAGAGCTTGTGCATGGAGCGTGTGAGCCCGCGCCGCGTGAAAAGCGCGCAGTACTCAAAGAGTATTCAGGCGAATTTTATCTCATGCGTACGGATGAGAATCATTCTCTATTTCGCGCGAATGTCCTCGATGCAGTGTTCGCTGCTATCGGCGGCTCCTCCTCCTGCCGCGCCCAAGCAGGGCCGCTCAGTCCGTAGCGGTGTATCCGACCTGCTTGACCATCGTGCCCCATCGCTCCGTGTCGGACCGCAGGAGCGCCGCAAACGCTGCCATCGGCATCGACTTCGGTTCCATGCCGATCACGGCCAGCGTCTCGGCGGCTGCAGGTTGCGCCAGCGCAGCGACGACGCGCGCATGCAGTGCCTCAGCCACGGCGTCGGGGGTCGCCGCGGGCGCGAACAGACCGAACCAGGTCGACGACTCGATCTCCTGCAGGCCCTGTTCCCGAAAGCTCGGCACGTTGGGCGTGAAGCGCGAGCGCTTCGCTTCAGAGGTGCCCAGAATGCGCAGCTTGCCCCCGCTGGCAAGCGGCAGCAGATCGGTCAGCACGCCGACGCAGGCGGCGATCTGTCCACCCGCGGCATCTTGTGCTGCGAGGTTGGCTCCCCGGTAGGGAACGTGCGTCAGCTCGATCTTCGTGACGCGGGCGAACATCACGCCGGTGAAATGCAGCGTTGAGCCGGCGCCCGAGGTTCCGAATGCCGCCAGCGCCGGATTGGCCTTGCACCAGCGGGCGAAGTCGCTCATGTTGCGCACGTCCGCCGGGACGGCCGGACCGACCGCCAGCGCAATCGGCACCGTGCACAACGTGGTGATGGGACGGAAATCGGTCAGCGGCGCGTAGGGCAGATTGCGGAAGACGTGCGGGTACATCACCATGATCGCGTCGGGCGTGGCGAGCAGCGTGTGCCCGTCGGCAGTAGCGCGCTTGACGTATTCGGCCGCGAGCCGGCCCCCGGCGCCGGTGCGGTTTTCCACGACGTAGTTGAGCGTGCTCTGAGTGAGCTGGTTGGCGGCCAGGCGCGCGACGCTGTCCCCGGAAGACCCGGGCGGAAAGCCGCTGATGACACGTCCGTAGTTCGTGGTCTGTGAGCGGGCGGTGGGCAATGTCAGTGCGCCCATGGCCGCTGCGGTCGTTGCGGCGAAGCGCCGTCGGTTCAGCATGTTTGTCTCCTCGAGGTTGTTTATTTGTCTGCGATCAGCCGGTGCCCGGTTCCTGGTCTCAGCCAGGGTCGGCGTGCCATCCAGCGGCCTTGATGCCGGCGAGCGCGCAGTCTTCGTCGTTGTCCGGCAGGTCACCGCTGATGCCTACTGCGCCGACCACGTCTCCTTGTTCGTTGCGCACGAGCACGCCGCCTGGCACGGGCACCATGCGCCCTTCGGATGCGGCGGCCAGCGCTGCGTAGAAGCCCGGGTGGGCTTGGGCGCGCTCGGCCAGCGTGCGACCGCCCAGCCCCATGCCCAGCACGCTCCAGGCCTTGCCGATCGCGATCTGGGGCCGGAGGATGCCGGAGCCGTCCTCGCGCAGAAAGGCCACCAGATGGCCGCCTGCATCGAGCACGGCCACCGTGAGCGGTTTGAGTTCGAGGCTGCGGCCCCGGGCCAGTGCGACCTCGGCGATCTGCGATGCAGAGGCAAGGTCGAGGCGGCTTGATGAGTTGGTGGCGGTGCTCATGCTGAAAACGCCAGGGCGCGTTCGACGCGGCGAGACGCAAAAAGCCAGCGGCCGTCGGAATCCTTGACGAAGGTGTCGGCCATGTCGTTCACCCGCACCTGCATGGCCTGCCCCTCGCCCGGCTGCTCGTACGTGACCTGCACCGCGGTGGCGACGATGTGCGAAGGCAGTGCGCGTTCGATGCGCAAGTTCGACCAGACATGGCGCGTGCGGCGGCCAGGCTGTGCCGCGCGGCGCAGGCAGTCGTCGGTGATCGCCTGCCGGCCGCTCAGGTCGAGCCCGCCCACGCGCAGCGTGCCTTCGAGCGAGAACAGCTCGCCCAGCGCCGAAGCATCGCCGTGGTCGGCATGCCACGCGAAGTCGGTCAGAAGTCGTTCGATGGCCACCTGGTCGGCGGCAGGGACCTGGCAGGCTTGCGTCGGCTCGGGAGTCAATGTGGATTGCATGGTTGGTCGTTGGGATGCGGCATACGATCGGGCACTCAGTGCGTCTGAGTCATTCAAATCAAAGTCACTAGGTGACTTGGTAAAATGTAGCCATTGGGAAAACAGAAGTCAAATGCCCGAAACACCCTTCCCGCCCCCCCCGGCTCCCTGGACTCCCCGACGCATCGAGCGCGGCAATGCCGCCGATCAAATCCTTCAGGAGTTGCGCGAGCGGATTCTTTCCGGCGTCTTCGCTCGCGGGGCGCGCTTGCCCACCGAAAAGCAGCTCGCCGCCGGCTACGGCGTGAGCGGCGCAACAGTGCGTGAGGCGGTACGTGGCCTGACAACGTTGGGATTGATCGAAGTCAGACACGGAAGCGGCGCCTATGTGACGGCGCGTCCCGACCAATTGCTATCGGCGCCTTTGCACTCGGTGATCGAGCTCGAGCAAGTCGGCATCACGGAGATCTTCGGCGTGCTCGGTGCGCTCAACTCGCATGCCGCGGAAGTGGCTGCACGCCGCGCCACGGACGCCGAGATAGCCGCCATGCGCCAGGCGCTCGAATCCATCGAAACGGCAACCGACCGCGAAGGCGTGTCTCAAGGCCTGGCTTCTTTTCTGGATGTGCTCGCGGTGGCCTCTGGCAATCCCTTGCTGGCGGTGCTCTGCCGCTTTCTTTCGCGCATTCAGATCGACATCGCGCGCGAGCACTCGGGCGAGACCTTGAAGGACTGGCGCCGCACGGTGCGCAAGCTGGCGACCGAACGGGCCCGGCTGGTTGACGCCATCGAAGCGCGCACCCCGGAGGCTGCGTCAGCCGCCGCTCGTGCGTATCACGAGCGGGCGCTGGCGGTCATCGGCTCCTTGCCCCGTTCGAGCAGCGTGCGAATCGACGACCCGATGCTGGCGCGCCTCTTTCAGACTGCGCACACGTAGAAGCGCCTTGGCGTGTGGCAGCCTGGAGTTCTAAACCTCTCGCCACCAGCGCTGCCCCGTGTGCGGCTGGGCCAGCGACAGTTGCTCGCCCATGGCCGGTGTAGCCAGTGCGATGCCGGCCGCTTCGGCCAGCGCCTGGATGCGGTCGAAGGGCTCGTGCCAGGCATGCATCGCCAGGTCGAAGGTGCCGTTGTGCACGGGCATCAGCCAGCGGCCTTTGAGGTCGAGATGGGCCTGCAGCGTTTCTTCGGGCTGCATGTGCACCTCGGGCCACTGGGCGTCGTAGGCGCCGGTTTCGAGCATCGTCACGTCGAAGGGGCCGAAGCGCTCGCCGATGGTCTTGAAGTCGGCGTGGTAGCCGGTGTCTCCGCTGAAGAACAGGCGCAGGTCGCCGGCCATGATCACCCATGACACCCACAGGGTGCGGTCGCTGTCGGTAAGGCTGCGTCCGGAAAAATGCTGCGCCGGCACCGCCACCAGCCGCACGCCTACCACAGCCGTCTGCTGCCACCAGTCGAGCTGCTGCACCTTGGCCGCGTCCACGCCCCAGGCGATCAGGCGGTCGCCCACGCCGATGGGCGTGATGAACACATCCACCTTGGGCGCCAGCTTCATGATGGCGGCGTGGTCGAGATGGTCGTAGTGGTCGTGCGACAGGATCACGCCCTTGATCGGCGGCAGGTCATCGATGGCAATGGGCGGTGCATGAAAGCGCTTCGGCCCCATCCACTGGAACGGTGATGCGCGTTCAGAGAACACCGGGTCGGTGAGCCAGAACTCGCCGGCGAGCTTCAGGAGCAGTGTGGAATGCCCGAGCCGGAACAGGCTTGCGTCGGGTGCGGCGGCCAGTGCTGCCGCGCTGAGGGGCTGCACCGGAATCGGCGCGCGTGGCACCGTGGTGTCGGGCTTCTGCGTCAATATGCGCCAGGCGATGGCGAGCGTCTTGGCGAAACCGGGTTCCTCGCGCGGCACGACGTTGCGGAACTTGCCGTCAAGCTGTCGCGGCGACGAGGCGCGAACGACGGGCTCGCTACGGCGAAGGCAGAGGGACTGGTTGGTCATGCGGAGCACTCCGATAAAGAGGGAAACTGAAAGTACACCGTGCGGTGTAATTTTTCGGAGTGTACAGCGAATTCCAAAAAAGTAAACTCAGCGGTGTAAAATCCGCCAATGACCCAGGCTATACGTCTTACCGACCGCAAGCGCGAGGCGATCGTCCAGGCCGCCATCGCCGAGTTCCGCGCCAGTGGCTTCGAGGCCACGAGCGTCGACAAGATCGCCGCCCGCGCCGAGGTTTCGAAGCGCACGCTGTACAACCACTTTCCGAGCAAGGACGAACTCTTCGCCGAGATCCTGCGCGTGCTGTGGGAAAGCGCCGCGAGCCAGGAAGAGCTGCCCTATCGCGCCGATGCACCGGTGCGCGAGCAGTTGCTAGCCTTGCTGATGCAGAAAATGTCCCTGCTGGCCGACGACAACTTTCTCGACCTCGCACGCGTGGCCATCGCGGCCGCCATCCATTCGCCCGAACGCGTGCAGGAGATGATGAATCGCCTTGGCCAGAAGGAAGGCGGGGTACTCGGCTGGATTCGCGCCGCACAGAAGGACGGCCGCCTGAAGGCAGGCGACGCTTCGCTGGCCGCGCAGCAACTGGAAAGCCTGGTCAAGGGCGTGGCCTTCTGGCCGCAGGTCGCACTGGGCCAGCCCAAGCTGGCGCCGCGTGCGCAGCGGCAGATCGCCAATGCGGCGGTCGACCTGTTCCTCAGCCACTACGAGGCATAAGCCGAGGCTCGCGCTACTGCACGAGATTACGGCCGTCCGCGCCCGCAAGGTGCCGACGGCCGTAATTTCGTGCGTCACTTTCATCCCACCAACGCGGCTTTCGTCAACCCTCGCGAGCGGAAAACAGCTTTATCACTAAATACTTGACACTTAAACTATTGAGTCGTAAATTTGTGGCGTCACGAGAGTTCGTGTGCGGCTTTCAGTGGCATCACCTCTACCGCACTTGTTCAATCAGCAGCGCGCTGAAGCGCGCATTCAGGAGTTGCAAATGTCCATGCTCAAGATCGCAAAGCTCTTCACCGCCGCTTTCGGCGCCGCAGTCATCGCAACGGGTGCGGCCAGCGCTGCCGCCGCCACGCCGGCAAAGCCCGGCATCGTGCTGGTGCACGGTGGTTTCGTCGACGGCTCCGGCTGGGAAGGCGTCTACAAGATCCTGTCGAAAGACGGGTATGACGTCACCATCGTCCAGAACCCGACCATCTCGCTGGCCGACGACGTCGCAGTCACCAAGCGCGCGATCGCCACTCACAAGGGGCCGGTCGTTCTCGTCGGCCACTCCTATGGCGGCGTCGTCGTCACCGAGGCAGGCAACGACGAAAAAGTGGCGAGCCTCGTCTACATTGCCGCGTTCGCTCCCGACAAGGGCGAGTCGGTCGACTCGCTGATCAAGAACCCGCCGCCCGGCGCGCCGGTGCCCCCGATCCTTGCGCCGGTCGACGGCTTCCTGATGCTCGACAAGACGAAGTTCGCTGCCTCTTTCGCAGCGGACGTGAAGGGCGAAACGGCCGCCTTCATGGCGAATTCGCAGGTGCCGTGGGGTGTTGCCGCCCTGGGCGGCGCGGTGAGCGAGCCGGCGTGGAAGTCGAAGCCGAGCTGGTACCTCGTGGCCAAGGACGACAAGATGATCCCGCCGCCGGCGCAGCGCAACATGTCCAAGCGCGCGGGTTCCGTCGTCACGGAAGTCCCTGGCAGCCACGCTGTCTACGTTTCGAATCCCAAGGCTGTTGCAGCGCTGATCAAGCAAGCCGCGAACAAGGTGTCTGTCGCCGCTGCCAAGTAATGGATCCGGGTGCTGCCTGGTGCGACGCACCGGGCAGCGCCGTCAGTCAACGCTTGTGCTCGCGCGCCAACTCCTTCAGCGCGAGAAAGCCGTCTTCCAATGCAAGATCGAATTCGGGAAAGTTCTTCGGAGAGCGCGCCACCTGCACATCGATGATGTCCGTCTCCTTGCGCTCCATGAGCGTCCAGGAAAACGCGTGAGGTTCAACCTCGTCGATGAGGACTCGGAGCTGGCTTGCCGGGACCATGGTGCGCTCCAAGGTGCGGCCTCCGGTGGTGTTTCAGTGTGCTGCCAGGACCTGCGCCTGATAAGACACATCCAGCAGCTTTCCTTTTCTCGCGTAATAGCGGTCCAGGCGCCACTCCTTCAGGATTTCCATTGCAAGACTGAAGGTGTCGAGGTTCAGCGTGTAGAGGTTGGCAAGAGGGAAGTCGGCCTCGGATTCCAGGGCCAGCACGAGTCGAGCCAGAGTCAAGGACTCCTCGCCGTTCGGGTCGGCCGTGATGATCTGGCGTGCTTCTTTGATCGCGTTCATCGGGGTCCTTTGTGGGGTCTTTCGAGCGCTGTCACAGCGGCGAACCGCAGCCTTGGCCTGCCTGCAGCCCCTTAGGCAATCTGTCTTACCTTCAGGCTCGGCACCAGGGCGTTCCGGGTGGAGCGGGGCAGTCTAGCACCGACTTTTCGTTGAGGGACGCGTGCTTTCGCATGTTTCAAAGCGATGCGTCATTCCTTCGTATACCGCGGTCTAAGGTTTGTCGGACGCCATCTCGAAGATGGGCGAGGAATATGCCGGAACACCCTCCAACCGCGATCAAGATGCGGGGCCTCCATTCCCCCGATTTTTATATTCTTTTTACAGCCCGCTCCCAAGATTTATCCCTGTTTTTACGCGCGCCTGCAGAGACTCACTGACTTGTTTCGTTTGCAGGAGTGATGAATGGACATCGTGTGGATTGCCGCCATTGCGGTCATGTGGGTCGTAGTGGCCGAACTGGTAGTCGGGCTGCACAAGCTCGATACGCCCAAGGGAGAACGGCCATGATCGGTCTTGAAGTCCTTTACGGGTTCGCGGGGCTTATTGCCGTGATCCTGTTCGCCTACCTCGTCTTTGCGCTCATCTGCGCCGAGGAGTTCTGATCATGAGTAGCTCGGCCTGGGGGCTTCTGGCCTTCTATCTCGTCGTGCTGCTGCTGCTTGCATGGCCGCTCGGACGTTTTCTGGCGGCGATGTGCAATGGCCATATGCCGCGTTGGACTCAACGCGTCGAAGCACCGCTCTACAAGCTTGCCGGGGTCTCGCCCGACAACTCCATGCACTGGCGCAGCTACGCCTTTGCGCTGCTCGCGTTCAACGCGGTCGGTGCACTGGCTGTCTATGGCCTGCAACGACTGCAGGGCTGGCTGCCGTTCAACCCGGCGGGCATGACGGCCGTGTCGCCCGACTCGGCCTTCAACACCGCGGTGAGCTTCGTCTCCAACACCAACTGGCAGGGCTATGCCGGTGAATCGACCATGAGCTATCTCACGCAGATGCTCGGTCTCACGGTGCAGAACTTCTTCTCCGCCGCCACGGGCATTGCAGTGGCCTTCGTGCTGGTGCGCGGCTTTGCGGCGCGCCGAACCGACGGCAAGGGGTTCGTGGGCAACTTCTGGGTCGATGTCACGCGCATCACGACCTGGCTGTTGCTGCCGATCTCCTTCGTGCTCGCGATGTTCCTCGCGGGCCAGGGCGTGATCCAGAACTTCGACGCCTACAAGACGGTGGACACGCTCGAGACCACCGCCTTCCAGCAGCCGAAGAACGACGCCAACGGCCAGCCGCTGAAGGACGACAAGGGCCAGCCGGTGATGGAAGACGCCACCACCAAGACGCAGACGCTCGCCATGGGTCCGGTCGCTTCGCAGGAAGCCATCAAGATGCTGGGCACCAACGGTGGCGGCTTCTTCAACGCCAACTCGGCGCATCCCTACGAGAACCCGACGGCGCTTGCGAACCTGCTGCAGATGCTCGCGATCTTCGTGATCCCGGCGGCGCTGTGCTTCACCTTCGGCCGCGTGGTCGGCGACATCCGCCAGGGCTGGGCCGTGCTCGCGGCCATGACGGTGATCTTCGTCATCGCCGTGATCGTGCTCACCCCCGCCGAGCAGGCCGGCAACCCGCTGCTGACGCCGCTGGGCGTCGACCAGATGTCGAGCGTGCTGCAAAGCGGCGGCAACATGGAAGGCAAGGAAGTGCGCTTCGGCATCGACGCCTCGGCTCTCTTCGCCGCCATCACCACGGCCGCCTCGTGCGGCGCGGTGAACACCATGCACGACTCGCTCACCCCGCTCGGCGGCATGGTGCCCATGGTGCTGATGCAACTCGGCGAAGTGGTGTTCGGCGGCGTGGGCACCGGGCTCTACAGCATGCTGATCTTCGCGATCCTGGCGGTGTTCATCGCCGGCCTGATGATCGGCCGCACGCCCGAGTACCTCGGCAAGAAGATCGAGGTCTACGAGATGAAGCTCACCTCGGTCGCCATCCTGGTGACGCCGATCCTGGTGCTGGCCGGCACGGCCATTGCCGTGATCGCTGATGCGGGCAAGGCCGGCATCGCCAACCCCGGCGCGCATGGCTTCTCGGAAATCCTGTACGCGCTGACCTCGGCCGGCAACAACAACGGCAGCGCCTTCGCGGGCCTCTCGGCCAACACGCCGTTCTACAACGTGCTGCTGGCGGTCGTCATGTGGTTCGGCCGCTTCGGCGTGATCGTGCCGGTGCTCGCCATTGCCGGCGCGCTCGCCGCCAAGAAGCGCCTTCCGGTCACGGCCGGCACCATGCCCACGCATGGTCCGCTGTTCGTGACGCTGCTGATCGGCACTGTGCTGCTGGTGGGCTTGCTCAACTACGTGCCGGCGCTCGCGCTGGGACCGGTCGTCGAGCACCTGATGCTGTGGGCGAAGTGAGGCCCGGACCATGACTACAAAGACCAATACTTCCCTTTCGCTGTTCGATGCAGCGCTTCTGCGGCCCGCCCTCTGGGCCTCCGTCACCAAGCTGAGCCCGCGGGTGCAGTGGCGCAACCCGGTGATGTTCATCGTCTACATCGGCAGCATCCTGACGACGCTGCTCTGGGTGCATGCGATGAGCTTCCCGGGCGACACCGGCATGAAGCCCGCCTTCGTGCTGGCCGTGACCATCTGGCTGTGGTTCACCGTGCTGTTCGCGAACTTCGCCGAAGCACTGGCCGAAGGCCGCAGCAAGGCGCAGGCCGCATCGCTGCGCGGCCTGCGCAAGGACACCTGGGCCAAGAAGCTGCATGAGCCGCACCATGGCGCGCAGTGGCTGCCCGAACAGGCGCCCAACCTGCGCAAGGGCGACGTCGTGCTGGTCGAGACCGGCGACGTCATTCCGCTCGACGGCGAAGTCATCGAAGGCGTGGCCTCGGTCGACGAAAGCGCCATCACCGGCGAATCGGCGCCCGTGGTGCGCGAATCGGGCGGCGACTTCTCGGCCGTCACCGGCGGCACACGCGTGCTGTCCGACTGGCTGGTGGTGCGCGTCTCGGTGAACCCGGGCGAGTCGTTCCTCGACCGCATGATCACCATGGTCGAGGCCGCCAAACGCCAGAAGACGCCCAACGAGATCGCGCTCACCATCCTGCTGGTTGCGCTTACGCTGGTGTTCCTGATCGTCACCGCCACGCTGCTGCCGTTCTCGATATTCAGCGTCGGTGCATCCAATGCGGGAACCGTGGTGTCGCTCACCGCGCTGGTCGCGCTGCTGGTGTGCCTGATCCCGACCACCATCGGCGGTCTGCTGTCGGCCATCGGCGTGGCCGGCATGAGCCGCATGATGCAGGCCAACGTGATCGCCACCTCGGGCCGCGCGGTGGAAGCCGCCGGTGACGTCGACGTGCTGCTGCTCGACAAGACCGGCACCATCACGCACGGCAACCGCCAGGCCACCTCGTTCCTGCCCGCGCCCGGCATTCCGAAGGCCCGCCTGGCCCGCTCTGCGATGCTCGCATCGCTGGCCGACGAAACGCCCGAAGGCCGCAGCATCGTCGAGCTGGCCCGCCGTGACGGCCTCGACGCAGCAACGCCGGTCGATGGCGCGCATTTTGTGCCCTTCACCGCGCAGACCCGCATGAGCGGCGTCGACCTGCCCGCCGCACCCAACAGCCTCGACACCGACGCCGTTCAGTTGCGCAAGGGCGCGGTCGATGCGGTGCGCCGCCACGTCGAGGCGCTCGGCGGCAGCATGGCACCCGAGGTGCTGCGCGCGGCCGAAGAAGCGGCCCGCCGCGGCAGCACGCCGCTGGCCGTGGCCGAAGGCAACCGCGTGCTCGGCGTGGTCGAGCTCAAGGACATCGTCAAGACCGACATCAAGGAGCGCTTTGCCGAACTGCGCCGCATGGGCATCAAGACGGTGATGATCACCGGCGACAACAAGCTCACCGCCGCAGCCATCGCAGCCGAAGCCGGCGTCGATGACTTCCTGGCCGAAGCCACGCCCGAAGACAAGCTCGCGCTCATCCGCCAGTACCAGGCCGAAGGCCGCCTCGTGGCCATGACCGGCGACGGCACCAACGACGCCCCCGCGCTCGCGCAGGCCGACGTGGCCGTGGCCATGGGCAGCGGCACGCAGGCTGCGAAAGAGGCCGGCAACATGGTCGACCTCGACTCCAACCCGACCAAGCTGCTCGAAGTGGTGGAAACCGGCAAGGCGCTGCTGATGACGCGCGGCTCGCTCACCACCTTCTCGATTGCGAACGACGTGGCGAAGTACTTTGCCATCATTCCGGCGATCTTCGTGTCGACGTACCCGCAGCTGGGTGCGCTCAACGTGATGCGGCTCGCGAGCCCGTCGTCGGCCATCCTGAGCGCGGTGATCTTCAACGCGCTGGTCATCGTGTTCCTGATTCCGCTGGCATTGAAGGGCGTGCGCTACCGGCCCGTTGGTGCCGCCGCGCTGCTGCGCCGCAACCTTGCCATCTATGGCCTGGGCGGCCTGGTCGTCCCCTTCATCGGCATCAAGTTGATTGACTGGCTTCTTGTAGCCGTCCATCTCGTCTGAGGAGTTCCCAATCATGAACAACAACGGCAATATCGTTCGCCCCGTGCTCGTGGTCTTTGCACTGCTGAGCGCACTCACCGGCCTGATCTATCCGATGGCCGTCACCGGCGCCGCGAAGGCGGTGTTTCCGTCGCAGGCGGCGGGCAGCCTGATCGTGCTCGACGGCACGACCGTGGGCTCCAGGCTCATTGGCCAGAACTTCAGCGACCCGAAGCACTTCTGGGGCCGCCCGTCGGCCACCGCGCCGCAGCCCTACAACGCGACCGCCTCGGGCGGCTCCAACCAGGGCCCGCTCAACCCCGCGCTGACCGATGCGGTGAAGGCGCGCGTCGAGGCGCTGCGCGCGGCCGATCCGGGCAACACCGCGCCGGTGCCGGTCGACCTCGTCACGGCTTCGGCCAGCGGGCTCGACCCCGACATCAGCCCGGCCGCCGCGAAATACCAGGCCGCGCGCGTGGCGCGCGTGCGCGGCGTGCCGATCGAGCAGGTCAACGCGCTGATTGCCAGCAACACCCAGGCTCCGCTGTTCGGCTTGCTGGGCGAGTCGCGCGTCAACGTGCTGTCGCTCAACATTGCCCTCGACAAGGTGAAGTAAGGAGCGCGACGCCCGCGTCGCACGAGCTGCATCATGGTGACTGACCTGTTCCACGTCCTCTGCGCGATGGCGGCGCTGTTCATTCCTCTGGGGTTCGCGTGGTTCATCGTGTCCCGCACTGCACGCCGGCATAAGCGTGGAGCCAGGCGCAAGGACCCCAAGCAACGTTAGCAGGCCTTGTTCATGCAAGATGTCATTCGCCCGGACCCCGACGCCCTGCTGGCCCAACTGCGAAACGACGAAGCGCGCGCACTGCGCGGCAAGCTGCGCATCTACTTCGGCGCCAGCGCCGGTGTCGGCAAGACCTGGGCGATGCTGAGCGCCGCGCAGCGCGAGCGCGCCACCGGGCGCGACGTGCTGATAGGCGTGGTCGAAACCCACGGCCGCAGCGAAACCGCCGCGCTGCTCACGGGGCTGGAGGCGCTGCCGCTGCGCGAGCTGGACTACCGCGGCCGCACGCTCGCCGAATTCGATCTCGACGCAGCGCTCGCCCGCAAGCCCGCCGTGCTGCTGGTCGACGAGCTGGCCCACACCAACGCCCCCGGCTCGCGCCACGCCAAGCGCTGGCAGGACGTGCAGGAACTGCTGGCCGCCGGCATCGAGGTGTGGTCGGCGCTCAACGTGCAGCATCTTGAAAGCCTCAACGGCACGGTGGGCGCCATCACCGGCGTGCGCGTGCACGAGACCGTGCCCGACACCGTGCTCGACGAGGCCGACGAGGTGGTGCTGGTCGACGTCACGCCCGACGAACTCACGGCGCGGCTCGCGGCCGGCAAGGTCTATCTGCCGCAGCAGGCCGAGCGCGCCGCGCAGAACTTCTTTCGCAAGGGCAACCTGATCGCGTTGCGCGAGATCGCGCTGCGCCGCACCGCCGAGCATGTGGAAGACGACGTGCGTGGCTGGCGGGTGGAGCAGTCGGGCGTTGGTGGCAACGGGCAGGGCCGCGAGCTGCAGGCCTGGAACACATCGGGTGCGATCCTCGCCTGCGTCGGCCCGCACGAAGGCGCGGCGCAGACGGTGCGCACTGCGGCGCGTCTCGCGGGTCAACTGAATGTGCGCTGGCATGCGGCGTATGTCGAAACGCCGCGGCTGCAACGGCTGGCCGCGGAGGAGCGCGACCGCATCCTCGCGGTGCTGAAGCTGGCCGAGGAACTGGGTGCGGTGACTGCGGTGCTGACCGGCGTCGACGTTGCAGCGGAACTTGCCGGACAAGCCCAGCGGCTCAACTGCGCAACGCTGGTCGTGGGGCGTGCCGAACCGGCCGAAGGCTGGTTGCGATGGTGGCCTTCGGCTGTGCTGACGCACGAGCTCGCCCGCCACGCCCCGGGCCTCGACATCGTCGAGGTCGCGCGAGCCGAAAGCTCCCGGCGAATCGCGCATGGGCGCCCCGGCCGGCTTGCCGACGACAACGTGGAAGACACAGACCGGCCAAGGGCGCGATGGCCCGGCTACGCCTTTACCGCGGCGATCAGCGTGGGCATCACGCTGGTTGCCATGCCGCTGTCGAATGTGCTGGAGCTGACCAACATCGTGATGCTGTTCCTCCTCGGCGTGGTCGGTTCGGCGCTGCGCTTCGGGCGTGGACCGGCGGCTTTCGCCGCGCTGCTCAACGTTGCGGCGTTCGACTACTTCTTCGTGCCGCCGCGGCTGTCTTTCAGCGTCAGCGATGTGCAGTACATCCTGACCTTCGTTGTCATGCTCGGCGTTGGCCTGCTGGTGGGGCAGCTGACCGCCGGGCTGCGCTTCGCGGCCGGCGTTTCGGCAAGCCGCGAGCGGCGCGCGCAATCGCTGTTCGAACTGACGCGCGAGCTGTCGGCTGCGCTCGAGAGCACGCAGGTCGTCGAGCTCGGAGCGGCGGCGGTCGAAGGCCATTTCGGCGGCCGCGCGCTGGTGCTGGTGACGGACGCGAACGACCGTCTCGTGATGCCGTCGCAGGCACCCAAGGGATTCGACGCCTCCGTCGCCGATTGGTCGTTTCGCCAGGGCCAGCCGGCCGGACTCGCAACCGCCACGCTGGCGGCGCAGCCCTGGCACTACGTGCCGCTGCAGGCGCCGATGCGCATTCGCGGCGTGCTCGCGTTGTCGCCGGCGCAGCCTCGATGGCTGCTGATTCCCGAGCAGGCGCAGCAGCTCGAGACGCTGGCGCGGCAAATCGCCATCGCGCTGGAGCGCGTGCACTACGTCGAGGTGGCCCAGCAGGCGGTGGTCGAAATGGAATCGGAGCGCCTGCGCAATGCCTTGCTAGGGGCGATTTCGCACGACGTACGCACCCCGCTCACCGCGTTGATCGCACTGGCCGAGTCGCTGCAGAACCTGCCATCCGACGAGCATGTGGAGGCCGCTCGCGCGATCGTCTCGCAGGCACACCAGCTCCACGCGCTGGTCAGCAATCTGCTGGACATGGCGCGCCTCGAAAGCGGTATTGCCGGCGGCGCGGTGAATCTGCGGCGCGACTGGCAGTCGGTCGAAGAAGTCCTCGGGTCGGCGATCCGGGCGGCCGAGCCGGCGTTGGGCGGCGTGCACGTGCAGACGGTGCTTCCGGTCGATCTGCCGCTCGTCGAGTTCGATGCCGTGCTCATCGAGCGCGTGCTCGTCAACCTGCTGGAGAACGCCGCGAAATATGGCGCACCGCCGATCGTGGTGAGCGGCTCCGTCACCGACGCCGCCCTGGTGCTCACGGTGCGCGACCACGGGCCCGGCCTGCCCGCCGTCGTGAAGGGCCATGAGCAGACGCTGTTCGACAAGTTCACGCGTGGCCAGGCGGAATCGGCCACGCCTGGCGTCGGCCTGGGCCTTGCCATCTGCAAGGCCGTGGTCAATGCGCACGGCGGAGACGTGACTGCCTCGAACGCGCATGACGGTGGCGCCGAGTTCGTCGTGACATTGCCGCGGCGGGCCCCGCCGGTATCCATGGAAGCCCAACTCTGAAGAACATGTCCTCCCACACAGCCGTTGTCATTGAAGACGAGCCGCAGATCCGGCGGTTCGTGCGCGGTGCGCTCGAAACCGAAGGCTGGCAGGTGCACGAGGCCGGCACGCTGCGCGAAGGCCTGACGGCCGCAGGAACCCGCAGGCCCGACCTGCTCGTTCTGGACCTTGGACTGCCGGACGGCGACGGCGTATCGCTCATCCTCGACGTTCGCCGCTGGTCCGCCGTGCCGATCATCGTGCTGTCGGCACGCACCAGCGAGGCCGACAAGATCACCGCGCTGGATGCCGGTGCCGACGACTATCTGACCAAGCCCTTCGGCGCCGGCGAGTTGCTTGCGCGCGTGCGGGCCACGCTGCGCCGGCCGCGCCCGATCAGCGGTGCGGAGGAGGCCGAAGCCGTCTTTCGCTTCGGCGAGGTGGAGGTCGATCACGTTGCCCGGGTGGTGCGACGCGCCGGTGTCGAAGTGCACCTCACGCCAACGGAATATCGTCTCCTGTCGGTGTTGATTGCCAACGTGGGGCGCGTGTTGACGCAACGCCAGTTGCTGATCACCGTGTGGGGGCCGGCGCAGACGGAGCAGAACCACTATCTGCGCATCTACATGGGGCATCTGCGCCAGAAACTGGAAGTCGACCCTGCGCAGCCGCGCCACCTGCTGACCGAGACGGCGGTGGGCTACAGGCTGTCCGTCTGACCAGGTCCGGCAGCGCCGGAGCACGAAGCCGCGATGAAATCTTTATGCGCACGGCGCTACTTTTTACAAGGCTTTTATGAGGCGGCTTCTAGGCTATGCGCTTCCGTTTTTTTAACTTTTGCCTCATGAAAAAAATCCCCAGCAGGGCCGCTTCCACCATCGCAGTCAAGCATGCGCTCGTGTTGATCACTGCATTCGCCGCTTCGGGCGCAGCCTTGGCGCAGACAGCAACGACGGATGCCGCAGCAGCACCGGCAGCCGCTCCCGCCCCGAATCTCACGGGCAACGTGTCCCTCACCACGAACTACAAGTTCCGTGGCCAGGATCAGGACATGATCGGCAAGAACGACTACGCCAAGACCAAGGGCTTCAAGCCCGCCATCCAGGGCGGCCTGGACTACGCCTTCGGCGACAGCGGCTTCTACGTGGGTAACTGGAATTCCAGCGTCAACTGGCTCAAGGGCAACAGCATCGAGAGCGACATCTACGGCGGCTACAAGTTCAAGGCCGGCCCGCTGGACATGGACGTCGGCGCACTCACCTACATCTACCCGGGCAACTCCTCGGGCAACACCACCGAGCTGTACGTTGCGGGCACCTACGCCAACGAAACCCTCGGTTCGTTTACCGCCAAGTACTCGCACACCGTGTCCAAGGACTACTTCGGCTACGCGGGCAACAAGGCCGGCTCGGGCCTGAAGGGCACCAACACCGGCTACCTGAACCTGTCGTACAGCAAGGAAATCGTGCCCAAGGTCACGCTGAAGGCGGCCGTGGGCTACACGAACATGTCCAGCGACATCCGCAGCCTGGGCTACAAGAGCTATGTCGACTACAACGTCGGTGCGAGCTACGACTTCGGCAACGGCCTGTCGCTGACCGGCTCGGTGCAGGGCGCCAACAAGAAGAGCTCGTACCTCGCGGTGGCCAACCCCGGCGTCGACCTGGGCTTCGGCACCTTCGGCCAGACGACCTACTCGCCGAACAAGGCGCGCTTCATCCTTACGCTGACGAAGACGCTCTGATCCTCAAGGCGACAGGCGGGCTGCGGCCCGCCTTCGTGGACACCATGCCTCCAGGAGAAACGCTCAGGTCTCGCGCTGCGGCGTGGGTTCGGGCGGCTCGCGCCTTGCCTGACATGAGCCTGCATTGGTCCTGCTGCGGCACGCCCATGCTCGATCCCGTGCAGGAGCGCCTTCGAAGCGAAGACGGCGCTGAAGTTCTCCTGGCTTCCTGCGGTCATTGCGGAGCGCGTTGGTTGAGCGTTGTTCCGCAAGAGGGCCGCCCGGGTTACTGGGAAATCTCTTGCTCGTCGACGGCCAGTTCCAGATCGGGCCAGCGCTGAAGCCAGCATATTTACGCGGCATTTCCACCGCAGGGTGCATTGTTTACACCGTTTTCACACGCGCCTGCCGATACTGAAGCCGTGTTCTTTTCCATTGCAGGAGTTTCATGGCTTACGCCGCTTATCGGGAATACGCAGGCACTGTGCGTGCCAAGAGCGAGACAGTTTTCAAGGTGCTCGATGTCACGGTGCCGTCGGTCGACGCGTGCCGCGTGCGGCGCGGCATTGCCGCATGCAAGGGTGCCGGCGTGCTGCGTTGCGAGCCCCTGATGCGTGTGAATGCAACGTGCGCAAATGGCGCTCCGCGCGCCCGCCTCATGATTCGTCTGCCCCTGGAGAGCTATGCCTCCGTGGTGCACTGTCTGCTCGAATGCGCGCCCGATGGCGAGATCGGCCACCTCACAAGCTGGCGCGAGCATCTCCAGCGTTGTGGTCTGGCCAATGGCGGCTGATATGGAGAGCGCGGTCGCCGATGCGCCGATCGACTCCGGCAAGACCTTTCTCCGCGATTGCCTGAGTCGGCCAGAGCCCATGCGGCTCCCGCCGGAGATCCTGCTCGGCCAGGACATCGACGTGCTCGAACGCATTCTGGAACCGGGCATCGACCTGGCACTGTGGCGGCGCGAACCGCAGGCTCCGATTGCTGCGTGGCTGGACGCCTTGCCCCCGGCCAGGCATCCCGTGGCGCAACTGCAATTGCGCGCGGCCGATGTGGCGGCTGCGCTGCACGCGGCGTGCAAGACCTCGCGCACACCGCGTGGGCCCGGGCGAGACGCCCTGCTGGCAGACATCGACATGCTCGCCACACGCTTCGCGCTGATCACCGGAAGCCCCCGGATGACCCTTACGCTGCAGGTTCTCGGCTGTGACATCGAAGAGAACTGGCACCTTGACCATGCCGGACTGCATCTGCTGTGCAGCTACAGCGGCCTGGGCACGGAGTGGGTGGCATCTCCGCACGCAGACACGGCACTGCGGATGCCGAAGTGCTTTATGGGACCTTTCGAGCGCATGCCGCTCCAGGCCGTTGCGCTCCTTCAGGGGTGTGGCGTGGATGCGCGAGGCTGTGATCGAGGGCTGGTGCACCGTTCGCCGCAACTGCGCAACCTTGGGTCATACCGCTACGTGTTGCGTCTGGACGAACTGCGGTAGAGGCGCTCTGACCGGGCGCATCTCGGGCGCATTTTCATGAAATTCGAGGAGACGATTCGATGACGCACGACATCGCGCAGATTGCTGCCTGGCTTCAACCGCAGGACATCCTGTTCGAAGCCGATGTCCGGGATCGAACGCACGTACTCGAACTCGTTGCGGCGACGATCTGCGGTGCTCGCGGCCTCGACCCGGCACCAGTCTTTCGCGCGTTGTGTCGACGCGAACAGGCCGGATCGACCGCCCTCGGCGATGGATTCGCGATTCCGCATGCACGCATCAACGGCATCGAACGGCCGATCACCCTGTTCATTCGCACCAGGCGACCGATTGCCTTCGATGCCCCGGACGGCAAGCCGGTCTCCCGACTGCTGGCCATCATGGTGCCGGAGGACGGCGCCAAGGGCGATCATCTGCAGTTGCTCGCACTGATGGCCCGCCTGTTCTCCGAACATCGTTTCCGGGCGCAGCTCGATGGCGCGCGGGATGCGGTGGCGGTCGAGGACGCGTTTCGGGCCGGGACTGCGCGCGTGGCTTCTGCCTCCTCGTAGCCAGGGGTTCTCTATCCCGCTTCCTGTGGCACCGGCAGCACTTGTCGTTCTGCCGATGCGCTGTGGCTCAGTACGCCCCGCGCGATTCAGGCGGCACGGGAGTAGCAACCGGCGCACCGAGGAAGTCGGCCGCCAGCTTGCGCGCGGCGCCCGCGTACAGCAGCACATCGACGCCGACGGCGACGAAGGTGCAGCCGAGTTCGAGGTACCGACGCGCCAGCGCCGGATCGGAGGTCAGCGTGCCGGCCGCCTTGCCAGACGCAACGATGGTCCGCATCGCACCTTCGATGGCCGCCTGCACTTCGGGGTGGCCGGGCCGGCCGCGATGGCCCATCGAGGCCGCGAGGTCGGCGGGGCCGATGAACACGCCGTGCACGCCATCGACCTCGCAGATCGACGCCAGGTTGCCCAGCGCCTGCACCGTCTCGGCCTGCACCAGCAGGCAGACTTCGTCGTCGGCCGCATCGAGGTAGTCGGTGCGCGCGCTCCACTGCGACGCGCGTCCGACCGCGCTGCCCACGCCGCGGATGCCGCGCGGCGGATAGCGCGTGGCGGACACCAGTGCACGCGCCTGTTCGGCAGTGTCGACCATCGGCACCAGCAGGTTCTTTACGCCGATGTCGAGCAGCTGCTTGATGAGTGCGGTGTCGCCTTGCACGGCGCGCACCACCGGCTGGGCCCGATGCGGCGCCACGGCCTGCAGCGCAGCCAGCGTCGAGCGCAGGTCGTTGGGGGCATGTTCGCCGTCGATCAGCAGCCAGTCGAAGCCGGCGGTCGCGCTGACCTCGGCCATGTACGGATCGGCCATCGAAAGCCAGAGGCCGACCTGCGGCCGGCGCGCGGCCAGTGACGCCTTGAACGGGTTGTGAGCGGGCATGGGGCTTGTCTTCCTGGAGTAGTGATGAATAGGGGCAGGGAGTCAGTCCAGCTGCCCCTGGCACACGTACTTGGTGTGCAGGTAGTCGTCCAGCCCGTGGACCGAGCCCTCGCGGCCGTAGCCCGAGTCCTTCACGCCGCCGAAGGGCGCGGCCTCGGCTGCCAGAGCGCCTTCGTTGATGCCGACGATGCCCGTCTCCAGCGCATCGGCCACCCGCCAGATGCGGCGCACGTCGCGCGAATAGAAGTACGCGGCAAGGCCGAAGGGTGTGTCGTTCGCCTGCGCGATCACTTCGGCCTCGTTCGAGAAGCGCGTCAGCGGCGCGACCGGGCCGAAGGTTTCCTCGCAGGCACAGGCCATGGTGGCATCTGCATTGGCGAGCACGGTTGGCGCGAAGTAGTTCGCGCCCAACTCGGGAAGCCGCGTGCCGCCGGTGAGCACGCGCGCGCCGCGCGCCACCGCGTCCTGCACGTGGCGCTCGATCTTCTCGACCGCGCGCGCATTGATCATCGGCCCGATCTGCGAGGCCGCATCGCTGGCAGGTCCGACGCGCAATGCCGCCACGCGTGCGACCAGCAGCTCGGCAAAACGCTCGTGCACTGCTTCGTGCACGAAGACCCGGTTCGGGCACACGCAGGTCTGGCCGCCGTTGCGGAACTTGGCGGCCATCAGGCCTTCCACCGCGGCCTCGATATCTGCATCTTCGAACACGATGAATGGCGCGTTGCCGCCGAGTTCGAGCGACAGCTTCTTCAGCGTGTCGGCTGAACGGCGCGCAAGATGCTTGCCGATGGGCGTCGATCCGGTGAAGGTGATCTTGCGCACGCGCGCATCGTCGAGCCAGGCATCGACCACCTCGGGCGTGCGCTCGCGCGATGCGGTCACGATGTTCAGCACGCCCGGTGGCACGCCGGCTTCGGCGGCCAGCGCCACGAGGGCCAGCGAGGTCAGCGGCGTGTCCTCGGCCGGCTTGCACACCACAGTGCAGCCCGCAGCAAGCGCTGGCGCGATCTTGCGCGCGATCATCGCGGCCGGAAAATTCCACGGCGTGATCGCCGCGACCACGCCGACCGGTTCGCGCAGCGCAAACATGCGCCGGCCCGGCATGGGCGCCGGAATGATGTCGCCGTTGGCGCGCGTGGCTTCTTCGGCAAACCACTCGATGTAGCTGGCCGCATAGGCGACCTCGCCACGGCCCTCGGCCAGCGGCTTGCCTTGCTCGCGCGAGATGAGCCGTCCAAGGTCTTCTTGGTGCGCCATCACCAGATCGTTCCAGCGCTTGAGGATCTGCGCGCGCTGCTTGGCGGGCGTCCTGCGCCAGGCGGGGAAGGCGGCATGCGCGGCATCGACGGTTGCGCGCGCGTCGATTGCATTGGAGTCGGGCACCTGCGCGATGAGGGCGCCGGTGGCCGGGTCGGTCACGTCGAGCGTGCGGCCGGAAGCGGAGCGCAGCCATTCGCCGGCGATGAAGTTGGCCGTGCGTTGCAGGTTGGGGCGCGAAAGGGTCAGGGGCATGGCGAGAAGAAGAAAGGAGGAAAGAAGGCAGTCAGCTCACGATGCCCAGATGCCATGGCACGAATTCGTGGTCGCCCAGGCCCAGCGTCTCGCTCTTGGTCGGCTCGCCTGAAGCGTGACGCAGGATCTGCTCGAAGATCTGCTGGCCCAGTTCGGGCACGGAGAGTTCGCCGTCGATCACCACGCCGCAGTTGATGTCCATGTCTTCCTCGAGGCGGCGAAACATCGGCGTGTTGCTCGCGAGCTTGATGGTCGGCGCAGGTTTGCTGCCGAACATCGAGCCGCGTCCGGTGGTGAAGCAGATCAACTGCGCACCGCTGGCAATCTGCCCCGTTGCGGCCACCGGGTCGTAGCCCGGTGAGTCCATGAAGACGAAGCCGGGCTCGCTGATCGGCTCGGCGTATTCGTACACCGCGCGCAGCGGCGTGGTGCCGCCCTTCATCGCCGAGCCCAGCGATTTCTCGAAGATGTTGGCCAGGCCGCCGGCCTGGTTGCCATGGCCCACCACGCCGTTGAACTGCGCGTTCTGGCCGGCCGCGTAGCGCTCCCACCATGCGAGCCGGTCGAGCAGCTTCTGTCCGACCTCGGGCGTCGCGGCGCGGCGCGTGAGCATGAATTCCACACCATGGATTTCTGGCGTCTCCGACAGGATGGCCGTGCCGCCATGGCGCACCAGCACGTCCATCGCCGCACCGAGCGCCGGGTTGGCGGTGATGGCCGAGAAACCGTCGGAGCCGCCGCATTCGAGCCCGATCTTCAGGTGATGCGCGCCCACGCGCGTGCGCCGCGCCGCATTGGCCTCGGGCAGCATTTCCTCGATTGCGCGGATGCCCGCCTCGATGGTCTGGCGCGTGCCGCCCACCTCTTGCATCACCAGCGTGCGCATCAGACGGCCTGCTTCGAGCCCTTGCGAATCGACCAGCGCATCGACCTGGTTGCGCTCGCAGCCCAGGCCCACGATCAGCACGCCGGCCAGGTTCGGATGGCGCGCGTAGCCCGCCAGCGTGCGGCGCAGCACGTCGAAATGCTCGCTCGGCGACGACATGCCGCAGCCGCTGGTCTGCGCGAAGGCGGCCACGCCATCCACGTTGGGAAACGCGGCCATGCGCTCGGGCGTGAAGTGCGCGGCGATGCGCTTGATGACCGTGGCCGAGCAGTTCACCGACGACAGGATGCCGATGAAGTTGCGCGTGCCGACGCCGCCGCCAGCCCGCTCGAAGCCCATGAAGGTCGCGCGCTCTGCAGCCGGCACGAAGTCCACCGGGCGCACGTCCTGGCAGAAGGCCGGATCGCGGTAGCTGTCGACCAGCGTGAGGTTGTGGCTGTGCACGTAGTCGCCGGCCTGCAGGTCGCGCGAGGCCACGCCGATCACCGTGTCGTACTTCTTCACTTCCTCGCCGGAGGCGATGGCGCGCGACGCGATCTTGTGACCGGCGGGAATCTGCGCCCTGGCGCGCACGCCGAACTCGGCGATCGTCTCGCCCAGGGCAATGGCGCTCTTGGCGACCAGCACGTTGTCGTTCGGGTGCAGGCGAAGCAGGGGGCTGTCGTTCATGGCGTGGCGTGGGGTTGCTTCGAGCAGGTTCGGATGCCGGTGGGCGAGGGCTTCATCAGCCCTTTTCCATCAGCTCCTTGAGGTTGAGCTTGCGGATCAGGTCGGTCTCTTGCCGGTACACGGTCTGCACGTACTTCTGGTATTCAGGGCCGTCCTGGTACATGACGGGCGCATCGATGCTTTCCGCCACCTTGCGGAATTCTTCGCTGTTGACGGCTGTGCGGAACGCATCGCGCAGCCGCTTCTCGACTGCGGGCGGCAGGCCCTTGGGCGCGCCGATGCCGTTGGGCGCTTCCACCACCACGTCGAAGCCGAGCTCCTTGAGCGTGGGCGTGTCCTTGAAGCGCGGCGTGCGCGCCTCGCCCCAGGTGGCGAGCAGGCGCAGCTTGCCGCTTTCCACATGCGGCGCCCACGAGCTGCTGTCGGCCAGCATGTCGACCTGTTCGCCCAGCACGTCCTGCAGCGCGGCCGAGCCGCCCTTGTAGGCGATGGCATTGAACTTCACGCCAGCGGCCTGCGCGAACTGCTCCATGCCCACGTGCGTTGCACCGCCGATGCCGGCGTGCGCATAGGTGATGGTGCCGGGCTGGGCCTTGGCCTGCGCCACCACGTCGCGCAGCGACTTGAACGGCGAGCGCGCCGGCACCGCGATGCCGAAGGTCTGGCCAGAAGTGCGCGCGAGGTAGGTGAGGTCTTTCAGCGGATCGAGCTGCACGGTGCCGATCTGGGAGAAGCGCGTGACCGAAATCGGTATCTGGCCGATGGTGTAGCCGTCGGGCCGCGCCGAGGCCAGGGCCTTGGTGCCGATCATTCCCGAGGCACCTGCGCGGTTCTCCAGCGCAATGGGCTGCCCGAGCTCGCGTGCGGCGATCTGGCAGATGATGCGCATCGACCGGTCGGCCGTGCCGCCCGCGGGCCACGGGCAGATGAATGTGAGGGGGCGTTCGGGGTAGTCGGCGGCCAGCGCGCGAGCGGGGACGGTGGCGAGCGCGGCGGCGCCGAGGCCGCCCAGCACGAGCTGACGCCGCGCCATGTTGCGAGGGGTTTTCATCGTTGTCTCCAGAAATCGTTGTTCGGCAAGCACAGCGGATTCTTCCGGAGACAATCATTGCCATCCAATGAAATAGCGGACTCTCTTCATGAGCTGCAGGTTATGAAGCAGAAAGCCCGCTCAAAGCGCCATGAGCCAGATCGACCGCGTTCTTCGTTCCAACCTCAAGCTGCGTCACCTGCAACTGCTGGTTGCGCTGGACGAGTTCCGCCACCTGGGGCGGGTGTCGGAGTTTCTTTCGATCACGCAGCCGGCCGTTTCGAAGATGCTGGCAGAGATCGAGCGCATGTTCGATCTGAAACTGTTTACGCGCTCCACGCGCGGCACCGAGCCCACGCCCTTCGGCGTCACGGTGGTGCGCTTTGCGCGCTCGGTGCTGGCCGACTATCAGCGCACGCGCGACGAGATCGACGCCGTGGCCAGCGGCGGTGCCGGCCGCACCAGTGTGGGCGCGATGGTGGTGGCCACGCCGAGCCTGCTCGTCAAGGCCATCCAGCAGCTCAAGAAGCAGTCGGCGCTGACCACCGTGATGGTGGAAGAGGGCGACCTCACGCGGCTGCTCCCCCGCCTGCGCGTAGGCGAGCTCGACCTGATCGTCGGCCGGCTGGAGCCCGGCTATGCCTCGCCAGACCTCGAAACCGAGGCCCTCTACACGGAGCCGATGTGCATCGTGGTGAGCCCCGGGCACCCGTTGGCGGAGGCTTCCAGGCCGAGCTGGAAGATGCTCGCCGAATTGCCCTGGGTGGTGCCCCCGCCGTGGGCTTCGTCGCGCTCGAAGCTGGCCCAGATGTTCTACAAGCACCGCCTCGTGCCGCCGGCGGACATCGTCGAGACCGCTTCGTTTCTCGTCACGCTGTCCGTCATGCATGAGCGGCCGGCCGTGGGGTTCCTGGCGCGAAGCGTCGCCCGGCACTTTGCGAAGCAGGGGCAGCTATGCATCCTGAAGATCAACGTGCCCATCGAGCTTCCGCCCGTGGGCATCATCACGCTGCGGGGGCGCTCGCAGACGCCCGCCAGTCAGCTCTTGATGGAGTGCCTGCGAAAGGTTGCGCCGCCGCGTTAGCGCAGCACCAGCACCGGAATGTGCGAGTGCGTCAGCACGTGCAGCGTCTCGCTGCCCATCAGCAGGCGCGCCAGGCTGCGCCGTCCGTGCGAGGCCATCACGATCAGGTCGCACTGCTGGTTCTTCGCGGTCGTGATGATGGCTTCGGCCACCTGGTTCGACTTCATGACGATGGCTTGCGGACTGCGAACGCCCTTGGCGACCGCAGTGGCCACGACCTTGTCGACCAGTTGCTGCGCGGCGCGGTCCGTGTGCTCCTGCGTGGCCTGTATGTCGCGCTGGCTCAGCATCATCGAGCCTTCGAAGTAGCCGACCGGTTCGATGTGCGCGACGGTGACGCTCACCAGTTCCGCGTTGGTCAACAGGGCCAGGTCGATGGCGGCGCTGACTGCTTGCTCCGACAGCGCGGAGCCGTCGGTTGCGACAAGAACACGCTTGTACATGGCAGGCTCCTTGGCCCCCGGCACCGCGGGTGCCCTCATGTTCAGTCTAGTTCGCGATTGCGGTCATGCAAGGCCCTTCATTTCTTCTTCCAGCTGCCGATAACCCCCCTTTGAGGACACAACAGAGGACCCAGATGCTGAATGCCATCAGTGCGACCGGCGGTGCGAGGAGCGGAGGCGACGTCAACGCCGAGATCGCGAAGATCCAGCGCCAGATCACGGCGACGCAGAAACAGATCAAGGAGACGCAGGGCCAGCTGCTCAGCGTGCCCGAGGGCGATGCGCGCAAGGCGATTCAGCAGCAGATCGAAGCGCTGGCAGCCCAGCTCGCCATGCTGCAGCAGCAGATGAATGCGCTGCGCACGGCCAGCGTTCAAAAGAGCGCGATGGCTTCGATGGACGAGAGCGGCAGCAGCAGTGGCAGCACATCGCAGCGCGCCAACGCCGGTGGTGCTGGTGGCACTTCGATCGGCAGCATGCTGGACGTGAAGGCCTGATTCAGCCCCCGCGCTCCGGCCACCGGTGCCGTGTGCCTCCCGAGCGCCGGTCCGCCTTCTCCATGACCGCACCCTGCGCGAGCAGCTGCTCTCCGCGCAGTTCCAGATGCTGCAGGCAGCGAAGAAAGGCATCGAGATCCGCGGGCTCGATGCCTTCGAGCAATTCGGTGTTCAGCCCCGCAATCCGCGGAAACAGCCTGCCGAACAGCTGCTGGCCCGAAGCGCTCAGCCGCACGTGCACTTCGCGGCGGTCCTGAGCGTCCTGCCGCCGCACCACCAGCTTCTTCTCGACCAGGCTGCGCAGCCCGCGCGAAGTGCGCACGCGGTCCAGGTGCAGGTGCGTGGCCAGCGTCGACGAAGTCATCTCGCCCTCCTGCGCGAGCGTGGCGATCATTCCCCACTCGCGGCGCGTGATGCCGAAGCCTCCTTCGACCAGGCGGGTCGCCATGCCGCTGCCCGAGCGCATGGCACGTGCCAGCCGGTACAGCAGCAGGTCGTTCAGGGAACGGGGCGCGCGCAACGCTGCTGCATCGGGAAAAGCTTGTTGCATACGGATGGAAAGTGGGGTGGGGAGTGTGGTTCGCCCGCCTCGGAGCACTGGTAGTGGATTAGATCAACTGTTTGCCCATACGTATAAACCGGTAACAAATTTGAACGAACGGAAACAGTCTTGGCGCGCGATTTTCGCCGTGAAAACTCGCGCGTTCCCGTTCACGACAACCGCTCGCAGGAGATCCGATGCCCGCATTTCTTTCCAGGCGCAAGCTCATCATGGCGTGGGGCATTGCCCTGGCCGCTTGCGCTCCCATGGTCCACGCCCAGGCGCCCGCCGCGCTGGACGGTGGTCCGCTCACCCTCGTGGTCGGCTATGCGCCGGGCGGCAGCACCGACCGCATCGCGCGCCTGATTGCCGACCGGCTCACGCCGAAGCTCGGCGTCAAGGTGAGCGTGGAAAACCGTCCGGGCGAGGGCGGCCGGCTCGCGGCCAAGGAAGTGAAGCGGGCCCCCGCTGGGCAGAACGTGCTGATGCTCGGCAACCCCGCCGTGATGGTGGTCGCGCCGCTGGTCTTCAAGGACGCGGGCTACGACCCTGACAAGGACTTCGTGCCCGTCTCGCAAGTCAGCAGCTACGACTTCGCGCTTGCGGTGGGCAACAAGCTCCAGCTCGACCGCGCGATGTTCCTCGTCAGCCGGCTGTGGGCGCATCCGGAAGAGGCGATTTTCGGCGTGCCTGCCACCGGCAGCCTGCCTCACTTCTTCGGCCTGATGGTGGGCGATGCGCTGAGCGTGCAGCCGCAGATCAAGGGTTACGGCGGCTCGGCGCCGCTGGCGGCCGACCTGAGCGGCGGCAGCCTGCCCATTGCCATCGATACGCTCGATTCGCTCTATCCCCAGCACGTGGCCGGCAAGATCCGCATCCTGGCCACCTCGGGCAAGAAGCGCGCGAGCTTCGCGCCCAACATTCCCATCTTCCGCGAAGCCGGCATGAAGATCGATGCCGACGGCTGGAACACCTTCTTCGCGCCCAGCACCATGCCGCCCGCCAAGGTGCAGCTGCTGGCCAACTCGATCCGCGACGTCATGAAAGACCCGGGGCTGCAGAAGGCGGCCGACGCGCTCTACATCACGCCCGTGGTCAGCAATGCGGCCGAGACTGCGCAGATGCTCAAGGCCTTTCGCGCGCAATGGGAGCCGGTCGTGCGCCGCTCCGGCTTTCAGCCCTGAGACTTTCTTTCGTCAGCTCGCAAGCGCCCGCATCTGCGCAATGAGATCGGCCTTGCCCTCGAAGCCGATGCCCGGCAGCGGCGGCAGCGTGACGTAGCCGTTGTCCACCTTCACGCCGTCGGGGAAGCCGCCGTAGGGCTGGAACAGATCGGGGTAGCTCTCGTTGCCGCCGAGCCCGAGGCCGGCCGCGATGGCCAGCGACATCTGGTGGCCACCGTGCGGAATGCAGCGCGAGGGCGACCAGCCGTGCGCCTTCAGCATGTCGAGCGTGCGCAGGTACTCCACCAGCCCGTAGCTCAGCGCGCAGTCGAACTGCAGCCAGTCGCGGTCGGGCCGCATGCCGCCGTGGCGGATGAGGTTGCGCGCATCCTGCATCGAGAACAGGTTCTCGCCCGTGGCCATCGGGCCGGCGTACACCTCGCCGAGCTTGGCCTGCAGCTCGTAGTCGAGCGGATCGCCGGCTTCCTCGTACCAGAACAGCGGGTACTGCGAGAGCGCGCGGCCGTAGTCGATGGCGGTCTTCAGGTCGAAGCGGCCGTTGGCGTCCACTGCCAGTTGCTGGCCGGGGCCGAGGATCTTCAGCACCGATTCGATGCGCTCGCAGTCTTCGGCCAGCGTGGCGCCGCCGATCTTCATCTTCACCACCGAGTAGCCGCGCTCCAGATAGCTGGTCATCTCGCGCTGCAGGCCTTCCACGCCCTTGCCGGGGTAGTAGTAGCCGCCCGCCGCGTAGACGAACACGCGCGGGTTGGGCGTGCCGGTGCCGTAGCGCTCGGCCAGCAGCTGGTACAGAGGTTTGCCCGCGATCTTGGCGGTCGCGTCCCACACGGCCATGTCGATGGTGCCCACGGCCACCGAGCGCTCGCCGTGGCCGCCGGGCTTCTCGTTGATCATCATGCGGGCCCAGATCTTGTGCGGATCGAGGTTGTCGCCGGTTTCGTCGAGCAGCGACGCGGGCTCGGCTTCGAGCAGTCGCGGCAGGAAGCGCTCGCGGATCAGCCCGCCCTGGCCATAGCGGCCGTTGGAGTTGAAGCCATAGCCGATGACGGGCTTGCCGTCGCGGATCACGTCGGTGACCACGGCCACGAGGCTCAGGGTCATCTTCGAGAAATCGATGTAGGCGTTGCGGATGTCCGACTTGATGGGGCGGGTGGATTCGAGGATGTTGACGATTTTCATGGTCGGGTTCGAGGGATGGGAAAGCGAAGAAACGTTCAGCGGTGCAGCGACGAGCCGCCGCAGATGGCGACGTCCTGCCCCGTGATGGCCGCCGCTGGCGGCGACAGAAGAAAGCCCACGAGCGCAGCGATTTCTTCGGGCTGTATCAGCCGGCCGATGGGCGGCATGCGCGGCGCACTGCCCGCGCGGGCCGGGTCCTGCAGCATTGAGGTTTGCGTTGCGCCGGGCGACACCACATTGACGGTCACGCCCTGTGCGGCTACCTCCGCCGCCCAGCTGCGCGCGAGCGCGATCAGCGCCGCCTTGGTCGCGGCGTACTGGCCACGACCGGGCAGGCCCTGTGCAACGCGGCTGCCGACGAACACGACGCGACCGTGGCCGCGCGCGGCCATCGCTGGCACGAGCGCATCGGCCAGCCGCGTGGCTGCGTCTACGTGCAGGCGCCACATCAGTTCGCCGCCCGCATGGTCGAGCGCGCCCAGCGGGCCGACGCGCAGCACGCCGGCCGCATGCACCAGCGCATCGGCGTCCTGAAGCGCGGCGGCTGTGCGCGCGATGGCATCGGCATCGCACAGGTCGACAGCCACATGCGCAAAGCGCGCGTGAGACGACAACGTGGGCGCTGCCAGGTCGAGCCCGCTCACGCGCCAACCCGCTTCGAGCAACTGCGACGCGATGGCGCGGCCGATGCCGCCGCTGCTGCCCGTCACCACCGCGTGCGGGGCAGTGGTGGCCTCATTCGACATGGATGTTGCCCTCCACGATGATCTTCTTCGAGCGCGCCATGTCGTCGGCCTGGAACTTCACGAAGTCCTCGACGCTGCCCGGCGTCAGCAGCAGGCCCTGCGCACCCAGCGTCTCGCGCATGTCGGTGCCGAGCGCCTTGTTGACTTCGGCATTCAGCCGCTGCGTGACGGCGGCCGGCAGCTTCGCCGGCCCCCACAGGCCATACCAGCTGTAGAACTCGTAGCCCGGAATGCTCTCGCCCACGGTGGGCACGTTCGGCAGGCTGGTGGCGCGTGTGGCCGAGGTGACGGCAATCACCTTCAGCATGCCGCTCTTGTGGTACTGCAGCGAGCCGAGGATGGGGTCGATGAAGCCGTCGATCTGCCCGCCGATCAGGTCCTGGAACGCGGGTGCCGTGCCCTTGTACGGCACGATCAGGTAGTCGAGTCCGCCGCCCGCGCGCTTGAGCAGTTCGGTCGAAAGGTGCCCGGCCGATCCGATGGAACCCACCGCGAAGGTCATCTTGCCGGGGTGCGCCTTGGCGTATGCGATGAGCGACTTCACGTCCGTCACCGGCAGGTTCTTGTTGACGGCCACCGACAGCGGCGCCTTGGCCACCAGCGCTACCGGGGTGAAGTCTTTCACCACCTCGTACGGCACGGACTTCATGGTCATCGGCGCCGTCGTGAAGGTCGAGGCGTTGAACAGCAGCGTGTAGCCGTCGGCCGGCGCCTTCGACACCACGTCGGCACCGATCACGCCGTTGCCGCCCGCGCGGTTCTCCACGATGAAGCTCTGGCCCGTCTGCTCGCCGAGCTTCTGCGCCAGCAGGCGGCCGATGGTGTCGAGCGTGCCGCCGGGCGGAAACGGAATCACCATGCGCACCGGGCGGCTGGGCCAGGTCTGGGCGAAGCCGGCGGTTGACGCTGCAGCCAGCGCGAGGGCGGCCAGCGTGGCCCGCAGGAAATGGTTGCGTTGCATGTCTCTTGTCTCCTTGTGGTTTTTCATCGGGGCAACGTGGCCCGTGGCTCAGTGCTTCGACAGGCCGGCCTGCTGCACGGCGGCGTGCAGCGCATCCATCTCGCGCGCGTTCGGCGCTTCGGTTGGCGGACGCACGGTGGCGTTGTCGAGCACGCCCGCCAGGAACATGCCGCCCTTCATGCGCGCATGCGCCTCGCCGGTCGGCTCGCCGCCGCCGTACACGGCATCTTTCAGCGGCGTGATGAGCGCCTGCACCGCCATTGCCTTCTTCAGGTCACCGGCCTTCACCGCGTTCCACAGGTCGATGATCAGTTGCGGAATGAAGGTCGCGAAGCCGACCAGCGCGCCGTCTACGCCCTGCACCATCGAGGCCAGCAGGTACTCGTCGTGGCAGGTCAGGATGGCCTTCGATGCATCGGCCTCGCGGATCGCCTGGATGTCGCGGGCGTACTTGTTCATGTCGCGCTGGCCGACCTTGAAGGCCTGCAGGTAGGGCAGGCGCGCCAGCTCGGCCAGCAGCTGCGACGAGTACGAGGCGCGCGTCCATGCCGGGTACACGTGGCAGACCAGGTCCAGCTCCGGCGCGGCGCGGTGGATGGCCTCGAAGTACTGCAGCGCATGGCCGGGCGTGAAGCCAAAGCGCAGCCAGTGGTGCGGCGGCATCACGTCGAGCGCCACCGCGCCCGCGGCCTGCGCGGCGCGTGCATGCTCGGCGGCCTCGGCCAGGCCCTCGCACACGATCGATGAAATCACCGGAGTGCGCCCGCGCAGCTCGTCGGCGACGATGCGCGTCACCTCGGCGCGCTCCGAAGGCGTCAGCGAAAACACTTCGCCGGTGTGGCCATTGGTCATGATCGCCACCACGCCGTCATGGCCGGCGAGCCACGAAGCCAGCTTGCGCAGTGCCGGTTCGTCGATGCGGTGATCGACCGTGAAGGGGCAGGAAATGGCGGGGATGATCCCGCGATAATTCGCGATGGAAGGCATGCTGTGTCTCCGTTGTGGTTCAAGGTGCAGGAATGGGTGCATCTTTTGCCGGCGGGGCGCGGGCCGTCCAATACTCGAATCGCATACAACTATTCAACTGCGCTGCGCATGGGCCCCGGCAACCGACCCCTCGACCTCGAATGGCTGGAAGATTTCCTGGCCCTGGCCGAGTCCGGCAATTTCTCGCGTGCCGCGCAGGCGCGCTCCATTGCGCAGCCCGCCTTCAGCCGCCACATCCGGTCGCTGGAGGAGTGGGTGGGGGTCGACCTGTTCGACCGCAGCGGGCACCCGACCGCGCTCACGGCGGCGGGCAAGCGCTTTCAGCCCCTGCTGCAGGAAGTGCTCGCGGGCCTTGAAGCCGCCCGCATCAAGGCCCGCGCCGCACACGACCTCGACGCCGCCAGCCTGAGCTTCGCCGCCACGCACGTGCTGTCGCTCACATTCTTTCCGCGCTGGCTGGGCAGCGTGGAGTCGCGCCTGAGCATGGGCCCGATCCAGACCGTTTCCGACAGCTCGTACGCCTGCGAAGACCTGATGCTGCAGCGCCGCGTGCAGTTCGTGCTGTGCCACGGGCACGCGGGTGCGCCGGGGCGGCTCGACGACACCGGTTACCCGGTTCAGCGTTTGAGCGAAGACGTGCTGGTGCCTGTGAGCGCGCCCGATGCGAACGGCGCGCCGCTGCATGCGCTGGGCGCCGGCCAGTCGCCCGCTGTGCTGGCCTACAGCGATGCCTCGGGACTGGGCCGGATCATGCGGGCCATGCAGGACAGCGAGTTCGGCAAGGACTTCGCCGCGTCGCTGTCGATCGTTTTCACGGCCCACCATGCCGCGCTGCTGCGCACCATGGCGCTCGAAGGTCGCGGCCTTGCGTGGCTGCCGATGAGCCTGGTGGCCGACGATCTGCGCAGCGGCACGCTGGTCGATGCCGGCGCGGGCGGATGGCGCGTGCCGGTGGACATCCGGTTGTACCGCCAGCAGGCGCACATGGCGCCGGTGGCCGAGGCGCTGTGGGCGCTGGTCAGCGGTGGCGCTTCAGGCGCCTGACTGCTTCAGTTTCAATTCGCGCAGCGCGCTTCCAGCGCATCGAGGAAGGAGCGGTCCCAGCGGCCTTCCTTCATCGCCTGGATCGTGCGTGCTTCCGTCTCCAGGTGCGCGCGAGCCTTCTCGATCAGCAACTCGGCCTCGTCGGGCGAGAAGGCCAGCAGCCCGTCCTGATCGCCCACCACGATGTCGCCCGGGTTCACGATCATGCCGCCGACCGACACCGGCACGTTGATTTCGCCGGGGCCATCTTTGTACGGGCCGCGATGGTTCACGCCACGCGCGTACACCGGGTAGTCGCGCTCCCGGATCTCGGCCACGTCGCGGATGGCGCCGTCGAGCACCAGGCCCGCGGTGCCGATGGTCGCGGTATAGAACGACAGGATGCCGCCGATGACCGCGTTGGTGACGTCGCCGCCCGCATCGATCACCAGCACGTCGCCGGGCCGGCAGAACTCGAAGGCGCGCATCGGCGTGAGGTTGTCGCCGCCGCGCGTCTTCACGGTGACGGCCGTGCCCGCCATGGTCTTGTGTCCGGGGCGGTGGTACGGCTGCAGGCCGACGCTGCCGATGTTGCGGTGCAGGTTGTCGCTGAGCGCGGCCACCGGAATGTCGCGCAGCGCGGCGATGATGGCCGGCGCAACCTGCGGGGCCGACGGGTTCTTGCGGATGGCTTTGTAGGGCATGACTGGTCCTTGTGAGTTTTCAGCGCGCGTCAGCGCAGTGCGGCCACGGCACGCGCGATGCGCGTGCAGCCTTCTTCCAGCGTCTCGATCGACGTGGCAATGGAAAGACGGAAGTAGGGCGACAGGCCGTATGCGGTGCCCGCGACCACGGCCACGCCTTCGCTTTCGAGCAGGTACATCACCACGTCGCCGTCCTCGTTCAGGCGCTTGCCCTCGAGCGTGGTCTTGCCGATGAGGCCGCCGCAGTTGATGTACAGATAGAAGGCGCCGGGCGGCGTGGCGCAGCTCAGGCCGGGAATGTCGTTGACGAGCTCCAGCGTGCGGTCGCGCCGCTGCTTGTACACGGCCACGCTCTCGGCCACGAAGCTCTGGTCGCCGTTCAGTGCTGCTGCGGCCGCCGCCTGGCTCACCGAGCAGCAGTTGCCGGTGGACTGCGACAGCAGCGTGTCCAGCGCCTTGATCAGGTCCACCGGCCCGGCCGCATAGCCGATGCGCCAGCCGGTCATCGCATAGGTCTTGGAGACGCCGTTCACTATCAGCGTGCGATCGCGCAGCGCGGGCGCTTCCACGAGGAGATGCGGCGTTGCTTCGCCGTCGAAGCGGATGTGCTCGTAGATCTCGTCGGTCATCACCATCACGTGCGGATGGCGTTCCAGCACCTCGGCCAGCGCGCGGTATTCGGCGGCGGTGTAGCTCGCGCCGGTCGGGTTGCTCGGCGAGTTGATCAGCAGCCAGCGCGTGCGCGGCGTGATGGCAGCCTCGAGCTGCGCGGGCGCCAGCTTGAAGCCCTGAGCTTCGGGGCAGGCCACGGTGACGGGCGTGCCTTCGCAGGCGAGCACCATGTCGGGGTACGACACCCAGTAGGGTGCGGGAATGATCACCTCGTCGCCCGGCTCCAGCGTGATCGCGAAGGCGTTGTAGATCGCGCTCTTCGCGCCGCTGGTGGCAATGATCTCGTTCATCGCGTAGCGCAGGCCGTTTTCGCGTTCGAGTTTGGCGACGATGGCTTCGCGCAGCTCCACCGTGCCGGCCATCAGCGTGTAGCGCGTGGCGCCGCGCTCGATGGCGGCGGCCGCGGCCTGGCGGATGTGGGGCGGCGTGTCGAAGTCGGGCTCGCCCACCACGAGGTTCACGATCGATTTGCCCTGCCTGCGCAGTTCGTTGGCGCGGTCGGCGGCCGAGGTGCTGGGCGAGGGCTTGATGCGCCGCACGCGGGCGGCAATGCGGGAGGTAGTGGCTTGCATGGACCGAACGGTACGCACATCGAAGGTGCGAGGCCAAGACGACTTTTCACTGGTCGTATAGGCGCAGCTTATGGTGAGCCCTGATACCGGCTGTGCAGGGCCGGTGCTAGGCTTGGCTTTTGCTTGGGGACAAGGCGTGAACCTGCGACGCCTCAAATATTTCGTGAAGATCGTGGACATCGGCAGCCTGACGCAGGCCGCCGAGGTCCTTTTCATTGCCCAGCCCGCGCTGAGCCAGCAACTGGCCACGCTCGAGGGCGAAGTGCGCCAGCAACTGCTGGTGCGCACCAAGCGCGGCGTAACGCCCACCGAAGCCGGCAAGGTGCTGTACCGCCATGCGCAGATCATCCTGCGCCAGTGCGAGCAGGCCCGCGTCGACATGGAGGCTGCCGGCGAAGGGCTTTCGGGCCAGGTGTCGGTGGGGCTCGCGCCCGGCACGGCCGCATCGGCGCTGTCATTGCCGCTGCTGCGCACCGTGCGCGCGCGCCACCCGGGCATCCTGCTCTACCTGAACGAGAACTACGGCACTACGCTGAGCGAGCTCATCATGAACGGCCGCATGGACCTGGCCGTGCTGTATGGCGACAAGGCGATTCACGGGCTCACGTTCCTGCCGCTGCTCAAGGAGCCGCTGTTCCTTGTCGGCCCCGCATCGATGCCCGCACCCTCGCAGCCGGTGAAGCTGGCCGACCTGCGTGACATCGAACTCTTTTTGCCGCGCCCGTACAACGTGGTGCGCAAGCTGGTGGATGCGGCCTTCGTGCGCGCGGGCATGGTGCCGCGCGTGGTGGCGGAGATCGAATCGGCCTTCACCCTCACGGCGGCCATCGCCGACGGGCTGGGCGCAACCATCCTGCCGGCGTCGATGGCGCGCGAGGTGGTCGCGAGCTGCGGGGCCTGGCAATTCCCCATCGTCGACCCGGTCATCGAGGCGCCGCTGGCGCTGTGCCAGTCCGACCACCTGCCGCTGTCCGAGCCCGCGCAGGCGGTGAAGGACATCCTGCTCGAACTCGTGGTCGACCTGGCCCGCACCGTCGCATCGACGCCTGAGCCCGAGCTCGCCGCCTTGTCGTAAGGCCGCAAGGCGCCCGTCATAAGGCGCCCTTATCCCGGCACAGCCAATCCGTCTTTGGCTTCAGGCCCGCGGCCCGTTACCTTTCATGCATGCCGTCACGCGTTCGCGGAACGCGTCGGCCATCACAGCCACCGGCATGAAGCAGGAACAGATCAAGACGCTCATCGACGCTTTGGCCGCATCGGACCTGGCGGAACTGGAGTACAGCGAGAACGGCAGCACGCTGCGGCTGGTGAAGCTGTCGGCGCTGGGCGCCGCGCCCGCTCCATCCGTTGCGCGAAGCCCGTCCGGCGTACGCAAGGCTCCGCGACAGGCCCTGGACGAAACAACGGCGGTTGCCAGTGCCGAGTGCCTTGCACCGCTGTTCGGCGTGGTGCACCTGCAGCCCGCGCCCGGTGAGGCGCCCTTCGTGCAACCGGGGCAGGCCGTGGAAGCCGGCCAACTGCTGTGCGTGATCGAGGCGATGAAGATGTTCAACGAAGTCCGCGCCGACCGCACAGGCACCGTGCAGCAGGTGCTCGTTCACTCGGGCCAGGAAGTGGAAGCAGGGCAGCCCCTGTTCCGCTTCGGGTAAGGAGGCACGCGCGATGTTCGACACCGTGCTCATTGCCAACCGGGGAGAAATCGCCTTGCGCATCCAGCGCGCCTGCCGGGGCCTCGGCCTGCGAACGGTGGCCGTGTACTCCGAGGCCGACCGCGACGCGATGTATGTCGCGCAGGCCGACCAGGCGCTGTGCATCGGGCCCGCAGCGCCGCGCCTGAGCTACCTCAACCAGTCCGCCATCCTGTTCGCCGCCGAGGTGAGCGGCGCGCAGGCAATCCATCCCGGCTACGGCTTTCTCTCGGAGAACGCGGGCTTTGCCGCGCGCGTCGAGCAGGCCGGCCTCGTGTTCGTCGGGCCCAGCGCCGCCTGCATCCGCACCATGGGCGACAAGGTTTCTGCCAAGCGCGCGATGCGCAAGGCCGGCGTGCCCTGCGTGCCCGGTCCCGACGAGGCGCTGCCGGACGACCCGGCCGCAGTGCTGGCCCTGGCGCGCGACATCGGCTACCCGGTGATTGTGAAGGCCGCGGGCGGCGGCGGCGGGCGCGGCATGCGCGTGGTGCACGAAGAGGCCGCGCTGCTCGACGCCATGGCGCTCACGCGCGAAGAAGCGCGCCAGGCCTTCGGCAACCCCGAGGTCTACATCGAGAAGTTCTTGCTGCATCCGCGCCATGTCGAGATCCAGGTGCTGGCCGACAGCCACGGCAACGCCGTGTGGCTGGGCAGCCGCGACTGTTCGCTGCAGCGCCGCCACCAGAAGGTGATCGAGGAGGCCCCCGCGCCCGGCATCGACGACGCGCTGATGGCCGAGGTGGGCGAGCGCTGCGCGGCCGCGTGCCGGCAGATCGGCTACTGCGGCGTTGGCACCTTCGAGTTTTTGTACGAGAAGGGCGCCTTCTATTTCATCGAGATGAACACCCGCCTGCAGGTGGAACACCCGGTGACCGAGGTGACCACCGGCATCGACATCGTGCAGCAGCAACTGCGCATGGCACTCGGCGAGCGCCTGTCGCTGGCGCAGGCCGACGTGCGCTGCCAGGGCCATGCCATCGAGTGCCGCATCAATGCCGAGAACCCCGACACCTTTGCGCCCGCGCCCGGCCGCATCACTGGCTGGCAGGTGCCCGGCGGCTTCGGCGTGCGCGTCGATTCGCACGCCGGCGCCGGCTATCGCGTGCCGCCGTACTACGACTCGATGATCGCCAAGCTCATCGTGCACGGCGACACCCGCGCCGATGCACTCGACCGCATGCGCCTGGCCCTGGCCGAGACGTACGTGGAAGGCATTGCCACCAACGTGCCGCTGCACCGCGCACTGCTGCGCGACGACGGCTTTGCCGCCGGCGGCGTCGACATCCATCACCTCGAACGCTGGCTGCAGCAAAGGAGCGCGGCGTGAGCGCACAGGCATCCCGTACCGAACCGTCCATCAGCCTTCTGGGCACCACGGCGCTGCTGTTCGAAGCGCCCGGCGACATGAACCTGCCGTCGCAGCAGCGCATCTGGGCGCTGGCGCACGAAGCCGAGGCTTGGCCCGAAGTGCGCGAGGCCGTGCCGGGCATGAACAACCTGATGCTCACCTTCACGCGCGCGCCGCGCCATCTCGATGCGCTGTGCGCGCGCCTGTGCGACGCCTGGAGCGCGGCCCCCGCCGTGCCGCGCGAAGGCCGCGTGGTCGAGCTCCCCGTGGTCTACGGCGGCGAGGGCGGTCCGCACATGGCCGACGTGATGGCCCACACGGGCCTGAGCGTCGAGGCCATCGTCGAGCTGCACAGCGCGCCGCTCTACCCGGTGTATGCGCTCGGCAGCCATCCCGGCTACTGCTACCTGGGCGGCATGGACCCGCGCATCGCCACGCCGCGTCGCAAGACGCCAGTGCTCAGCATCCCGGGTGGCGCGGTGTCGATCGGCGGTGCGCAGACGGGCGTGTCGGCATCGGCCGGCCCCAGCGGCTGGAACACCATCGGCAGCACCTCGATGGTGTTCTTCGATCCGGCGCAAGACCCGCCCGCCATGCTGCAGCCGGGCGACATGATCCGTTTCCGCGTGGAGGGCATCGTCCGATGATCGAAATCCTTTCGTCCGCCGCGCTCGCCACCGTGCAGGACCTGGGCCGCACCGGCAGCCTGCGCTGGGGTGTCGGCACCTCCGGCGCCATGGACAACCTCGCGCTGGCCGCCGGCAACCTGCTGCTGGGCAATGCGCTCGGTGCGGCTGCCATCGAGGTGCCGGTGTTCCCGTTCAAGGTGCGCTTCGACGAAGACTGTGCCTTCGCATTGACCGGCGCCGACTGCGCCACCAAGCTCGACGACCAGCCCCTGCTGCCCTGGTGGGTGCATCAGGCGCGCGCCGGCCAGGTGCTCACGCTGGGCCTGCCGCAAGGCGGCGCGCAGCGCGGCAGCCGCGCCGTGCTGTGCGTGGCCGGCGGCATCGACGTGCCCGAGGTGCTGGGCTCGCGCAGCACCCAGCTGCGCGGCGCCTTCGGCGGGCACGAGGGGCGCGCGCTGCGCCGGGGCGATGTGCTTCGCGCAGCCGACGCAGGCAATGCGTGCCGCACCGGCTTCGGCCTCGTGCCGCCCGCGCTCGCACTGCCGCTGGAGCGCGACGGCGTGGCAGCCGTGCGCGTGCTGCCCGCGGCCGAATACACGGCTTTCGAGCCGACCTCGCGCGATGCCTTCTGGGCCGGCGAATGGAAGATCACCTCCCAGAGCGACCGCTACGGCTACCGCCTCGACGGAGAGGCGCTGCGGCCCATCGCGCCGATGGAACTGCGCTCCCACGGCATCGTGCCCGGCGTGATCCAGGTGCCGCACAACGGGCAGCCCATCATCCAGATGCGCGACGCCCAGCCTTCGGGTGGCTACCCCAAGTTC
This sequence comes from Variovorax nivicola, assembly GCF_051216475.1. Classification (NCBI taxonomy): domain Bacteria; kingdom Pseudomonadati; phylum Pseudomonadota; class Betaproteobacteria; order Burkholderiales; family Comamonadaceae; genus Variovorax; species Variovorax nivicola. The sequence goes on from NZ_JBPJZK010000002.1 coordinate 445,875, forward strand.
GGCACCGTGATCGAGGCCGACATGTGGCGCCTCGGCCAGGCGCCCATCGGCAGCCGCATGCGCTTCATCGAAACCACCTGGGACGAGGCCCTGGCCGCGCTCGACGAAGTGCGCGCATGGCTCGACAAGGTGGCGCGAGTGGTGGAACTGCATCGGGGGGCGCCTCATGTCTGAGATTCGTTGTCCATGGCGCGATCACGCCGACGGGGTACCTTGCTCCGCGAATGTCCCCCGGCCTTCGGCCTCCTCCTTTATTTCGCTGCGCAAGGCACCCCATCGGCGTGATCGTTCAGAGCACTGGTTGATCAGCCGCAAGCCAACGGCGTGTCCTCGTGCGAAGAGCACCGGGTGCTCCCCGCAGCGAAATAAAGGAGGAGCCGAAGGCGGGGGACATTCGCGGAGGGGAGTACCCGGTGTTCTTCGCACGCACCCCGGAAAAAACTGACATGCAGGACACCACACTGCGCACTCCGCAACTCGCCGACTGGCTGAGAGGCACCGACATAGGCCTGCTCGAACTGCGCACGCCACAAGGCACCCTGCGCCTCGGAAGGCAGGGCGACGAAATCATCGAACTGCCGGATGAAGAAGCCGAGCCCGAACTCCTGAAGATCCCCGCTCCTTCGCTCGGCATATTCCTGCAAGGCCATCCACTGGCCACCACACCGCTGGTGCGCACCGGCCAGCGCGTGGAAGCCGGCCAGACCATCGGCCTGCTGAAGATCGGCCCCCTGCTGCTCCCCGTGACAGCACCGCAGGCCGGCATCGTGGACAACGTCCACGTGGCGGACAGCCTCGCAGTCGGCTACGGCACACCGCTGTTCGACCTGCACCCCCTCTGACGAACGAGACAAGGATTCACGATGGACATCGATCTGAATGCAGACCTCGGCGAAGGCTTCGGCCCCTGGCGCATGGGCGAGGACGAAGCCCTGCTCGACATCGTTTCTTCCGCCAACGTGGCCTGCGGCTTCCACGCGGGCGACCCGGTCATCATGGATCGCACCGTGCGCATGGCGCGCCAGCGCGGCGTCGATGTGGGCGCGCACGTGGGCTTTCCCGACCTCATGGGGTTCGGGCGCCGGCCGATGCAGATAGAGACCAAGGAACTGGTGGCGTACGTGCTCTACCAGTTGAGTGCCCTGGAAGGCATGGCCCGCACCGCCGGCCACCGCATGACGCACATGAGCTTCCACGGAGCACTCGGCAACATGGCCGCGGCCGACGCCGCGCTGGCCGAGCCGCTGGTGCGTGCCGTGGCCGATTTCGATCCCTCGCTCACCGTCAGCACCTCCGCCAGCCGCGCCATCGAAGGCGCGGCCGAGCGCTGCGGCCTGCGCGTGCGCACCACCTTCCTGGCCGACCGCGCCTGCGGCGACGACGGCCTGCTGGTGCCTCGCAAGCTTCCCGGCGCCGTCATCCACGAGCGCGACGCGGTGCTTGCGCGCGTGCGCCAGCTTCTCGAAGAGGGCACCGTCACCAGCAGCACCGGCAAGAAGATACCGATGCGCGTGCATTCGATCCTGCTGCACGGCGACACACTCGGCGCCGTCGACCTGGCCCGCGCCGTGCGTGGCGTGGTCGAGCAGGCGGGGCGCGTGGTGCCCATCTCCAGGCAATCGACCTGATGCATCGGGGCACGAACATGGTGCTTACCCTTACTCATATGCACAGATGCCGGGCGACATAAGGGGGGCTTATCGCTCCACAGTCAATCCGTCTTGGCGCCGCGAACAGGCGCTGGCTACAGTGAATTCCAGGCAGTCATCTGCCCCTTAACGAAAGAACCCGATATGCCGTTTTCCGACTACAAGACCGCGCTGGTGACCGGAGCCTCTTCAGGCATCGGCGCCGCCGTCGTCGAGCGCTTGAGCAAAGAAGGCCTGAAGGTCCACGCACTGGCGCGCAGCGCCGACAAACTGGCCGACCTGGCCGCGCGCACCGGCTGCATACCGCACGCCATCGATGTGAGCGACCTCGCCGCCGTCACGCGCCTCGCGAAGGAAGTCGAGTTCGACGTGCTGGTCAACAACGCCGGAGTGGACCGCCCCGGCTCCATCCTCAAGGCCGACGCCGAGGGCATCGACCTGCTGGTGGACGTCAACCTGCGTGCCGTGCTGCATCTGTGCCGGCTCGTGGTGCCCGGCATGGCGGCGCGTGATCGCGGACACGTGGTCAACATCAGCTCCATTGCCGCGGCCTACAACTTCGGCGGCAACAGCACCTACCACGCGACCAAGGCGGCCGTGAGCATGCTGTCGCGCCAGCTGCGCATCGACTGCTTCGGCAAGCGCGTGCGCGTCACCGAAATCTGCCCGGGGCGCGTGGCCACCGACATCTTCGCGCACGTGCACGGCGACTCCGAAGAAACCTACAAACGCTTCGTCGAAGGCTACGAACTGCCGCAGGCCGAAGACATCGCCAACGCCATCGCCTTCGCCATTGCTGCGCCCATTGCGGTGAACGTGGGCCACATGGAAATCACGCCCACGCTGCAGGTGCCCGGCGGCCTCTCGACCACGCGGCCGGAAACGCCGCGCGATTGAGCCCCCGCTCCATGCACGCCACGCAAAGGAACAGCGCATGAAGGACTTCGACCTGCTGGCGATCCTGCTGAAGCCGGAGTTCGGCGACATGCTGCTGCACGGCCTGCTGGAGACGCTGAAGATCGCGGCCGGCTCCTGGCTGCTGGCGATGACCATGGCCATCGTGCTGCTGGTGGTGCGGCTCACGCCGAACCGCATTGCCGAACGCATCGTGGCCGGCTATGTCTCCTACCACCGCAATGTGCCTACGCTGGTGCAGCTCATGTTCTGGTACTTCGGCATCTTCAGCCTGCTGCCCGATGCGCTGCAGGGCTGGCTGTCGGTGCACAACGCCGAGAGGCTGCTGTCGATCGTCGCGCTTGGCCTGTGCCAGGCCGCCTACTTCAGCGAAGACATGCGCTCGGGCCTGCGCGCCATTCCGTCGGGGCAGGCCGAGGCCGCGCGCGCGCTCGGCCACGGCTACATCGGCTCCATGCGCCACGTGATGCTGCCGCAGGCCATCCGCAACGCGGTGCCGGCGCTGGTGAACCACAGCGTGTCGCTGTTCAAGAACAGCAGCCTGGCCATGGCCATCGGCGTGGCCGAACTGACGCACGCGGTGAAGGAAATCGAGAGCCAGAGCTTTCGCACCTTCGAGGCCTACAGCGTGGCCACCGTGCTGTACCTGGTGTGCTCGCTGCTCATCATGGCGGTGGGCGGCTGGTTGTCGCGGCGCTACCGCATCGTCGGTGCAAGGTAAAGAAAACAGCCGGGACCCACGATGTACAGCGTCTACGAAATTCTCCGCGACAACTGGCTGCTGCTGCTGGTCGGCCAGTACCCCACCGGCCCGCTCGGTGGCATCGTCGCCACCCTGATCCTGTCGGTGCTGGGTATCGTGCTGGCCTTTCCGTTGTCGGTGCTGCTCGCGCTGGCGCGGCTCTCGCCCTGGCGCCTGCTGCGCTGGCCCGCCACCGTGCTGGTGTACGTGGTGCGCGGCGTGCCGCTGCTGATGGTGATCCTGTGGGTCTACTTCCTGGTGCCCATCCTCATCGGGCGCGAGGTTTCGGGCTTCACCACCATGCTGTGCACGCTGGTGATCTACGAGGGCGCCTACCTCTCCGAGGTGGTGCGCGCCGGCATCCAGTCGCTGCCCAAGGGCCAGAGCGAGGCGGCGCGTGCGCTCGGCCACAGCCACCTGGGCACCATGTGGTTCGTGATCCTGCCGCAGGCGCTTTACAACATGCTGCCGAGCATGCTGAGCCAGTTCATCTCCACCATCAAGGAGACCACGCTGGGCTACGTGATCAACGTGCAGGAACTCACCTTCGCGGCGAACCAGATCAACAACCAGTTGCTGACCAAGCCGTTCCAGGTGTTCTTCATCCTCGCGATGACCTACTACGTGGTCTGCTTCAGCCTGACCCAGCTGGCGCAATGGCTGGAGCGGCGCATCGCGCACAAGCGGCTTGGCGCCGCGCCGGTGAAGGCCGCCGAAGACGGCGTGCCGCTTCCGACCCCCGTGGTGACGCAGCCATGAATGCGCCCGCTCCACACCCCGCAGGCAGGCCCGTGGCCGCCAAGGACGACACCATGATCCTGTTCTCGAACATCAACAAGTGGTACGGCGACTACCAGGCGCTGGCCGACATCAACGCCGAGGTGAAGAAGGGCGAGGTCGTCGTGGTCTGCGGGCCCTCGGGCTCAGGCAAGTCCACGCTGATCCGCACCGTGAACCGGCTGGAAGAGGTGAAGTCGGGGCAGCTGCTGTTCGACGGCCATGACATCCATGCGCCCATGGGCAGCGCGGCACTGAACAAGCTGCGCAGCCGCATCGGCTTCGTGTTCCAGAGCTTCAACCTGTTTCCGCACCTTTCGGTGCTGGAGAACATCATGCTGTCGCCGATGCGCGTGCTCGGCGTGAAGCGCGCCGACGCGAAGGCCAAGGCCGGGCAACTGCTCGAACGCGTCGGGCTGTCGAACAAGGCGGGTGCGTACCCGGCGCAGCTGTCGGGCGGCCAGCAGCAGCGCGTGGCGATTGCCCGCGCGCTGGCAATGGAGCCGCCGGCCATGCTGTTCGATGAACCCACCAGCGCGCTCGATCCCGAGATGGTGGGCGAGGTGCTGTCGGTGATGCGCGGGCTTGCCAACGACGGCATGACCATGATGTGCGTCACCCACGAAATGAACTTCGCCCGCGAGGTGGCCGACCGCGTCTGGTTCATGGACGCGGGCCGCATCCTCGAGAAAGCCGACCCCGAGACCTTCTTCGGCAGTCCGCAGCATCCACGCGCGCAGCGCTTCCTGTCGGACCTGCGCGCGCATTGAGTCCAGTCCCCGTCGCTCACCGTTTGTTCACCTTTTCGCAATCTCCCAGGAGCTCACCATGTCTAACAAGTCCGTCTTCCGCCTCGCCATTCTCGGCACCTGTCTCAGCGCGGCCTCGCTGCTCGCGCACGCCGACCAGTGGAGCGACATCAACCAGCGCAAGGAGCTCAAGTGCGGCACCTTCGCCGACGTTCCTCCCTTCGCGGCACCGGACCCCAAGACGCGCGAAATGGTGGGCCACGACGTCGACCTGTGCAACGCGCTCGCCAAGGAGCTGGGCCTCACCGCCAAGGTGACGCCGCTGTCGGTGGAAGCGCGCGTGCCCGAAGTGAAGCTGGGCCGTGTCGACGTGACCATCGCCAATCTGGCCTACACCAAGAGCCGCGGTGAGCAGATCCAGTTCAGCGACCCGTACTACGTGGCCAAGGAAATGCTGGCCGTGAAGGCTTCCGACCCCGGCACGGCCAAGGCCGACTTCAAGGGCAAGCGCCTGAGCTCGACCAAGGGCTCCACCTCCGAGATGTCGATCAAGATGAACGGCTCTGAGCCGGTCACGTTTCAGGACACGGGCTCGGCCTTCATGGCGGTGCAGCAGAACAAGTCGGTCGGCATGGTCGCCAACACCATGACCATCACCAAGCTGGTCAACCAGTCGAAGACCGAAGGCGTCGCGCTGAAGATGATCAAGGACCCGATGGTGCTCCAGCCCATCGGCATCGGCATGAAGAAGGACGAGCCCGTGCTGCTGTCCAAGGTGAATGCAGCCCTCTACGCGCTGGAGAAGTCGGGCGAGCTCGACCGCCTCTGGGCCAAGTGGCTGGGCCCGAACACCGAATACAAGATGGTGCGCGAAGAGAAGGTCATGCCGCTGGCCGACCTGAAGTTCGAACTGCTGCCCTGAAGCCGGCCTGAGCTGAGCCGCACTAGTCGTAGTTGGTGAAGCGGCTCGGCTCCTGCGTAGGCGCGTTCAGCGGCTGATAGCCCTGGATGTTCTGCAGCAGCGTGCTCGTCGGGTTCGAGCCGATGTTGCCGAAGCCGTTGAACTGGATCTGGAACATCAGCCGCGTGTCGGGCGTCGTGCGGCCCGTTACCAGCCGTTCGAGCACGACACGGCCCACCCAGCAGCAGGCGTTGTATTCCGCGCCGATCAGGCTGTCCGACATTGCGTGATCGTGCAGGCTGTAGCTCAGCCGCCCCACTGCGTACCAGCGTCCCGGGTCCGTGGGCGACTTGTTGCCGAAGAGGCCCCTCGTCAGCTCGCTCAGCGGCCACTGCCAGTTGAAGTCCACCGTCTTCGTGCCGTCGTCCGCGGTCGAGCTGCTGTCCGCCTGGTAGCGGAAGGCCGCGGTGAGCGTGTGGTACGGCGCGGGCGTGTAGCGCAGGGTGAGCGCGTCGCTCGATGTCTTGGCGGTGTCCATGTTGTATTGCGCGATGCCGTCCACGCTCCATTTCGGGTTCCAGTGCACCAGCCCGCCGACGATGAAGTCGCCCGTGCGGTCGGTTACGGCGGTGCCGCTGGGCAGCGTGACGTTCTGGTCGCTGAAGCGAAAGCGCTGCGCGATGCCGAAGCGCGCCGACTCGGCGCCCGTGGTCGGGTCGATCAGGCGCGTGCTCACGCCCGTGGTCAGCGTGTTGGTGTCCGAGACGCGGTCGTTGCCCGAGAACGCGTTCTCGGTGTAAAGCGTGGCAAAGCTGATGTCGTTGGCGGCCGTGTCGTACACGGGCAGCTGGCTCTGGTCGCGGTAGGGCGTGTGCACGTAGAAAGCGCGCGGCTCCAGCGTCTGCCGCCATGCGCGCCCGAACAGGTTGGTGTCGCGCTCGAACACCAGGCCGCTGTCGAGGCTCACGGTCGGCACCACGCTGGTGATGGAGGTCGCGCCGCTGGCCAGCGCCGAATCGAGCTGATAAGCGGCGGTGTGCAGCAGCAGCTTCGGAATCACGTAACCGCCCGGCGTGACCCACGGCCGGCTGATCTGCAGGTTGCCGACCATGCGCTCGCCGTTGGGCTGCTTGATGCCGTTGAGCGTGGGCGAGTAGGCGGAATCGATCTCGAAGCGCGAGTAGTCCAGCGTGCCCGACACATCGAAGCCGTGCCAGTCGTACTTGTTGTAGTTGGCCGTGATCTGCGGCACGCGGTTGTACGAGGGCGTGATCGGCGAGGCCGCGTACTGCAGCGTCTGGTAGGAGAGGGTGCGCGCCTGGCCGCTCCAGTCGCCCTTGGTCCAGTTGAGGTCGAACTCGTTGGTGAGCGTGCGCGAGGTCAGCGTGGGCGTGTGCGAGAAGTCGCGCCAGTAATCGTCGTCGCTCACGCGGTTGATATTGAACGAGGTGCTGAGCGAGTCGAGCCCGAAGGGCTTGGGATCGAACTGCTGGTTGTGCTTGGCCCACAGGCCCCATCGGTTGATGCCGCGCAGGCTGTCGCTGGGCATCTCGTCCACGCGGATCTGGCCGCTGTAGGTTTTCTCGAGGTAGCGGAACTCGGTGCCCAGGTTCACGCCGCGGCTGGTCATGATCTCGGGGTACAGCGTGAGGTCGCGGTTGGGTGCGATGTTCCAGTAGTAGGGCTGCAGGTACTCGAAGCCGTTGGTGGTGTCGTAGCCGATCACCGGTGGCAGCAGGCCGCTCTGGCGCGCGTTGCTCAGCGGAAAGCTCACCGACGGTATCGAGGGCGTGGTCACGCCGAGAAAGCTGATCTGCGCATCGGTGGCGGTCGCGAGGTTGGTGTCGGTGTCGGTGGTCATCGTGACCGCCGTGAGCATCCACGCGGGCACCCAGCTCGAGTAGTTGTCGCGCAGGCAGGTGGTGTAGGTGGCGTGCCGCGCCACCGATACCTTCGGATCGACGAAGTCGATGCGATCGGCCTCGCCATGCCCGCCGTTGGCCAGCAGCGTGTAGCGCACGTGGTTGAAGAAGCCCTCGAAGCTCTCGACCTTCAGGTGCAGCTCGGGGCCTTCGTACACGTTGCCGGCCTGGTTCAGGTGCACGTTGCCGGTGGCCGTGGCCAGGTCGCCCGGCGGCTGGTATTCGAGCCGGTCGGCGGTGATACGCGTGTCGCCGCGTCGCAATGAGGCATTGCCCTCGACCACCACTTCGAGGTCGGGCCGACCGCTGAGCTTGTCACCGTCGACCAGGCTGGGGCGCGTGCTGCGCTCGGTCGGCGCGATGGTCTCCGCGAGCTCTGGCGTGCGGCGCAGCGTCATCGGCGCCTCGGTCCATGTTTCCTGTGCCGGGGCCGTCTGCGCACGCAGCAGGAGCAGCGACAGCAACACCATTGGCGGCCGCGGAAAACCGCGCCAGCGTAATTTCATGTGAGAGGATTTCCAGGAAGCAAGCCGGCGTCGGGTCAGGCGTCTTGCCTGGCCTGCGATTCCCATGCAAAGCCGACGCCATAGACCGAACGGATCCAGTCGTGCTCGGTCGAGACGGTGGCCAGCTTCTTTCTGAGGTTCTTGATGTGGGTGTCGACCACGCGTTCGTTGACGTCGAGCGCCTCCGGGAACGCGGCTTCGAGCAGCTTCGAGCGCGTCAGCACCCGCCCGGGCTCCTGCGAGAGCGCGCGCAGCAGCAGCGACTCGCGGCGCGTCAGCGGCAGGTAGTGCCCATCGAGAATCGCGCAGCCGCGCACGGCCCCGAAGGTGATCGGCACCGAAGGGCGCGCAACGATGCGCCGCTGCGCATAGCGCCGCAGCACCGTGTGGATGCGCACCACGACTTCCCTCGGGGAAAAGGGCTTGCACACGTAGTCGTCCGCGCCGAGCTCGAAGCCGCGCAGCCGGTCGGCCTCGTGCGCGAGCGCCGTCAGCATGATGATCGGGTGGTCGCTGCGTGCGCGAATCTTCTCCAGTATCTGCAGGCCGTTGACGTGCGGCAGCTGAACGTCGAGCAGGGTGAGCGCGGGCGGCGAAGTCAGGATGCGATGCAGCGCGACCGCGCCGTCGTCGATGTGGTCGACCTCGTGCCCGGCGCGGTGCAGTTCGTCGAGCAGCACCGACGCGGCGTCGCGCCCTTCCTCCACCAGCAGGATCCGGCTCATCGCGTCATTGCAGCTTCAGGACGCCCGGGTGCGCCGGCCTGACCGGGGCCTGCGCGCTCTTTTCGCGGCTGTTCCTCATGTGGTCGTCGACCGTCAGGTTGCCCTGCAGGCCGGTCAGCAGCCGCAGCGTGCGGTCGATGGCGTCGTCGTCGAGCATCGGATAGCCCTGCTCGGTGCGCCCGTTGTTGCGCGCCACGCGCGCGATGTAGGGCAGGTCCTGCGGAGTGATGACGACGGACGGCATCACGCCCTGCAGCTCCACGCCTTCGAACGGCAGCAGCACGAAGTACTGCACCCGCAGGTCGGGCGGCAGCAGGCTGCGCAGGTGCGTGGTCTTGCGGCCGCACTGCCAGGCCGGGTCTTTCACCTCGCGCGCCAGCGAATGCCCGGTCTGGCGCAGGAACCAGCGCGGCAGCGCCTGGGCTGCGGTCTTGCGATACACCACTGCGTTGCGCCAGCCCTTCACCTCGAACAGGTACACGCCGGCCTCGCATACCAGTGCCACGTCGAAGCGGGCCGTGGGCACGGCGCTGCCTTCGTACATGGGGATGACGAGGTCCCGAAGCACATGCATCCGATCGAATGCGGGCTGGAACGTGCTGACGAGTTGCTGGATGGCCAGCGTGGTCGCCGTGGTGTTGTTCGCTTGCTCGCCGTCCGCCGAGCATGCGCGGCGCACGGGTGCGGCGGTGTCGGGCTTCGGGTGTCCGTGGCCGGCCAGCTTCAGCACGGGGCGGGTGGGGACTTTATGCAAGGCAGTGGTCATGTAAGGCTCCTTCGAACTTCAAGGATTGCGCAACTTTCGGGAGACTTTGTGCAGAAACGGCAATTGATCCGCTTGTTCGGCTTGCGCGGATTGCGGGCCCGCGATTGAGTCGATAGACGGGCTGTTTCCGATGCTTCCCATGAAGACGACCCACGCGAGCGCCAGCTCGCCGTTGGCCGCGGCCAGCACGTGCAGGTCGAGCAGCAGGCCCTGGAAGTCCTCCATCAGCTGCACTTCGGAGATCTCGCCGCGGTCGCGGCGCTGCTTCGACGATTCGAACTCGGCCCTTGCATTCGCGACGCGCGCGTACGCGGTGTTCGCGATGTCGCTCTGCGCCTGCAGGCGGCGCAGTGCTTCTGAAACCTGCTCGCGTGCCTGCGCGACCGCGTGCACGTAGAGGGGATTGCCGGGCACGTCGATGTTCTGTTGCACTTCATTCGCCGCTTCGATCACGCCGTCGGGCATCGCGCTCGGGTCGGCGCCATAGAGTGCGGCGGCCAGGTTGACGTCGTTCCTGTTGGCAAGCACCGCCATCGGGAGCTCGCGCGGTACCTCGGCTGCGAAGCGGGGCAGCGACTTGTCCTGCAATGCGTCGGCGAGCATTTCGTTCAATGCGGCTTCCGACATGTGGCATTGCTTTGCCAGATAGGAGATGTAGCTCGCGCGCTGCGCCTGCAGCTTGCCGATGGTCGTTTCCGCGCTGGCGTGCCGCGCCGCAAGCTGCTTCGCAAAGTCGTCGTGCGGCTGCGTGGTGCCCTGGATGAGCACGGTTTGCCGCACGACGGCGGAGCGCGTGTTCTCCAGATAGAGCAGCTCAAGCGTCTTTACCTTGAGCGCGATGTAGGTCGCGGCCACGCCCGATTCGTTGGCGCTGCCCGATGCGGCCATCAGCTGGTTCATCGCCGTGTCCTCGAAGCTGGCCCACCAGTGTTGCTGCTGCGTGTTTGCCTGCGCCTGCGTGCGCACCTTGTGGTCGACGAACATGCCCGCCGCAAGCACGGAGGTGGAGTGAACCATCGCGATGCTCGTGCTGGCGCATGCGATGGCCAAGGCACCGCAAATCGCCGCCATCAGGATTCGTGAGCGCTTCACCTGTGAGTCTCCAGCTTCGTCATGCGTGGATCTTTTCAGGCGATCTGGGAGAAATTTGAAGGACGGTGCAATGGCCCTGCCGCATGAGGCTTGCGCGTGTGTGATGTACGCGCACAACACTCGAAGCGGCAGAAAACGGAACCACCAAATTCCTCCTGATTTGGGCGAAACCATGCGTACAGCCGGTCGATACCGAACGGCCGCATCAGACCTGAAACTGGAGAACCCTGAATGAAGAAAACCCTCACGGCATTCGCTGCCCTGGCCGTCTGCGGCCTGGCTTCTGCCCAATCGTCCGTCACGTTGTTCGGCGTCGTGGACGCTGGCCTGACCTACCAGTCGACCACCTCGCGCGACACGACCACCGGCGCGTCGGTCAAGCAAAGCAAGACCAGCCTGGGCAACTCGGCCTACAACTCCAGCCGCATCGGCTTCCGCGGCACCGAAGACCTCGGCGGCGGGCTGGCAGCGAGCTTCTGGCTCGAAGCACCCATCACCAACGACGACGGCGCCACCGGCATCTCCACCTTCGCTCGCCGCTCCACCGTGAGCCTGTCGGGTGGCTTCGGCGAGCTGCGCCTGGGCCGTGACTACACCGCCACCTTCTGGAACGACACCGTCTTCGATCCGTTCGGCACCAACGGCTCGGGCACCAACGTCATCAGCACCGTCAGCGGCAACACCACCATCAACAACGCCAACTACGTTCGCGCCAGCAACTCGGTGGGCTACTTCCTGCCGCCGAACCTGGGCGGCTTCTACGGCCAGGTGCAGTACAGCCTGCATGAGAACGCCAGCACCGACGCCACCAGCACCACTGCAGCTTCCAGCAGCACGGCTGGCCGCTACGTCGGTGGCCGCTTCGGCTATGCCAACGGTCCCCTGGACGTGGCACTGGCCGTGGGCCAGAGCACCGTCGTGGACACCACCGCGCTGGAACGCAGGGTGCAGACCATCAACCTGGGCGCTTCGTACGACTTCGGTCCCGTCAAGCTGTTCGGCGAGCTGTCGAACGTGAAGAACAAGTTCGACTACGCGGCAGCGGTTGACACGCACGACACCTACAACGGCTACCTGATCGGCGCGACCGTGCCGGTGGGCGCAGGCCTGATCCGCGTGGCGTACTCGCAAGTGCGCTACAACGAAGGCACGGCAGGCATCACGGGCGAAGACCCGATGGCACGCAAGTTCGCAGTGGGCTACGTGCACAACCTGTCCAAGCGCACGGCGCTGTATGCGACGGTGGCGCGCGTGAACAACCGCAACGACGTGAACTACACGGGCAGCCTGGTGTCGGCCAGCACCACGGGCTATGGCAGCACGGGCACGGCCTACACGGGCCTGCCGCGTTCTTCTACCGGCTACGACTTCGGTATCCGCCACGCGTTCTGATGACGTGAGGACGTGAAGGGGGCAGCGCGGCCAGCAAGCGGCCGCGTTGCCCGCCCCCGCTGCGCAGCATGGACTGCGCGGCGCCGGGGCATCGCTGCGCTCGGGAGGGACCTCAGGGCAGCGAGGAGATGGAGCCGCAGTTTCAAGGCAGGTGAAATGAAAAAACAGTCATTCGTGCTCGCGCGCTGGTTGCGCGCGTCCGTTTTCTTGCTCGTCGCCCTCGGGTCGCTTGCAGCGGCGCAGGCGCAGGCGCAGAACAGAATTGAATCAGTCACGGGCTCCGTGCAGGCAGGCAGCGAAGTGCTGCGTGTCGATTTTTCCGAACCGTTAGCCGCAGCGCCCAACGGCTTCGCCATCCAGTCGCCGGCGCGCATCGCGCTCGACTTTCCTGGCATGACCAGCCGCCTGGGCCGGGAAGCCATCGACATCAGCCAGGGCAACCTGCGCTCCGTCAACGTGGTGCAGGCGGGCGAGCGCTCGCGCCTCGTGCTCAACCTGAAGCAGGCGACCGCCTACACGACCGAGCTGCGCGGCAAGTCGCTGCTGGTGGTGCTGCAACCCGCGGCGGGCCCCGCACTGGTGGCCTCCACGCCGTTCGAGTTTGCCGAGAACCGCAACCGCGACGTGCTGCCATTGCGCGACGTCGATTTCCGCCTGGGCACCGAGGGTGCCGGCCGCGTGATCGTGTCGCTGCCCAACGACCAGGTGGGCGTGGACATCCGCCAGCAGGGCAAGGGCCTCGTGGTCGAGTTCACCAAGTCGTCGTTGCCCGAGGGGCTGAACCGCCGGCTCGACGTGTCCGACTTCGGCACGCCGGTTCAGTCGGTGAGCATGCAGCAGTCCGGCGACCGCGTGCGCATGGTGATCGACCCGCGCGGCGAATGGGAGCACAGCGCCTACCAGAGCAACAGCCAGTTCGTGGTGGAGGTGCGTCCGCGCAAGGAAAACCCCAACAAGCTCGCGCAAGGCTCGGGCTACAGCGGCGAGAAGCTGTCGCTGAACTTCCAGAACATCGAGATCCGCTCGCTGCTGCAGGTGATTGCGGACTTCACCAACTTCAACATCGTCACTTCAGACTCCGTCAGCGGCACGCTCACGCTGCGCCTGAAGGACGTGCCCTGGGACCAGGCGCTCGAGATCATCCTGGAGGCGAAGAACCTCGGTATGCGCAAGAGCGGCAGCGTGCTGCGCATCGCGCCGGAAGACGAGCTCAACGCCAAGGAAAAGATCAAGTACGAGGCGCAGGCCACGCTGCAGGGACTGGAGCAGCTGCGCACGCAGTCCTTCCAGCTCAACTATGCGAAGGCGGCCACCGTGGCGCAAGGCCTTACCGGTACCGGAAGCAGCGGCGGCGGCGGTGGCAGCTCGGGCTCGACCACCCGCATCCTGAGTTCACGCGGCAGCGTGCTGGCCGAGGTGCGCACCAACCAGCTCTTCGTGACAGACATTCCCTCGCGGCTGTCGCAGGTGGCTGACCTCCTGCAGAAGCTCGACGTGCCGGTGCGCCAGGTGCTGATCGAGGCGCGCTTCGTCGAGGCGACCGATACCTTCAGCAAGTCGCTGGGTGTCAAGCTCGGCGGCGGCTCCGTCAATTCGAACTCGTCGGTGGGCGTGACGCCTTCCGTCAGTTCGAGCACGACCGGCGGCGTGACCACCACGACCAGCACCAACACTTACTCGAGCACCAGCTTCGTCAACCTGCCCGCGACCAGCACGACCGGCGATGCAGTCGGCACCTTCGCGCTGTCGCTGTTCAATTCGAGCCTGACGAAGATGCTCAACCTCGAAATCTCCGCGCTGGAGGCGGACGGCAAGGGCAAGGTGGTGTCGAGCCCGCGCGTGGTGACGGCCGACCAGACCAAGGCGCTGATCGAGCAGGGCACCGAACTGCCCTACCAGGTAGCGACATCGAGCGGCGCCACGTCCATCGCGTTCCGCAAGGCCAACCTCAAGCTGGAGGTAACGCCGCAGATCACGCCCGAGGGCAACATCATCCTGGCGCTCGACGTCAACAAGGACACGGTGGGGCAGTCGACCACCGCGGGCTATGCCATCAACACCAAGCACATCCAGACCGAGGTGCTCGTGGAGAACGGCGGCACCGTCGTCATCGGCGGGGTCTTCGAGTTGACGGACACCAACTCGGAATCGCGCGTGCCGGTGCTGGGCGAACTGCCGGTGGTCGGCGCGCTGTTCCGCTCCCGCAGCCGGGTCAACAACAAGACCGAGATGCTGATCTTCATCAGCCCGAAGATGATTTCGGATCGGAACGCGGCGCGTTGAGCCGGATCGCTACAGGCGCTTCAGGGATTGCTTGTCTTTCGTGGTCTTCAGCTTCAGTCCCAGCGCCGTCGCCTTTGCCGCGATCTGATCTTTCATGGCCCTCGCCCGGTCCCTGAGCATGATGAGATTGGACGTGATCGTCGCGCGACGCATGGGGTCGCCACGGTCGAGCAAGCCGCACATCTTGTCTATGCTCGACAGGAGACCCTCCAGCTGGCTGACGAGCATCAGGCATTCCTTGCGAAGGGCAGTGAGCTTTCTCGCCAGCGAGACGAGGTCTGCCATGCTCCCTCGGGGTTGCACGGTAAGCTGCCGATCAATGGTCGTCAGATGTCGCTGCCACTGCGCCTGGAATGTGAAGAGCATGTTGGCGAAGATCGGCACAGAGGAAAGGTGCGGGTCGATTGCGAGTGCATCCATGGTCATGTTGCGCGTCCAATGGCTGCTGCAGCGCAGCGCGCCCAGCGCCGGAATCAGCGCGGGGCCAAGGTTGAACAGGATCAGCTGGATTATTTCCACCGGCATGGACAGCAGGCCGACCGGTATGGGCTGGTGCGCGACGGGGATCAGCGCGATCGCATTGGTCGGGGCCTGAATGGCCAAGGCTCCCTCGGGAGGCGGCGGCAAGTCGGGCGGCGGGTGGGGAGGATCGGGCGCCACGTCCTCCGGCATGGTGCCTTCGTCCACGAAGGGACCGCACTGGGGGCGCTGCGTGCAATGCAACGGGGGAATCCGCGGGTCCCAGCACTTGAGACCGCAGGCGCAGACATAAGGTGGCATCGCCGTTCTCCTTGAGGTGCGATGGAGGTCTTCTTCCCGTTCGCGATTCTCGGAGGGTGCCGTCCGGCCGCAATCACCCGATCATGTGATCCTCCCCTGGCGCTCGGTGGGCAACGGTGGCACCCGCCGGTCCGGCTTCTCCCTCCTGCTCCACCCAGTGCGTCCCTGCACCGTGAGCTCTGTTGCCGGCCTCCACGGCCGCCTGGAATGCGGCACGCACCGACGGCGTGTCAGGCTCCCACAGCCAGTGCCCCTCAACGGGGTGCCCGAACAGGCCCACGCAAGGCAATCGCCAGCGCAGGCGGATCCATGGGCGCGAAGCTGCAGGAGTGCACATGCCGGCGAGTCTGCGCGGCGATGTGGGAGACATCTTGAGGGGGCCGCCTTGCGTGCAGTCGGCAATGCTCTTCTTCACTGCCCATCGGTCAGCCGCCGCCACGAGAGGCGGCGTGTGCTGCTCGAGGAGGAGACCGGAATGGTGGTTGTCGTCACGGCACCGGTGGAGTCCTTGGTGGTGGCGACGGTCTTGCCGCTGCTGGTCACCGCGAGTGCAGCCGAACTCGACAAGCCGGAGCTCGACAGCAGCACGCCCGTATTGCTGGCGCCCGACACCGCCAGGCCGGTGGCGTAGTTGACGTAGTTGATGTAGCTGGAGCCGCCGGTGCTGCAGGCGCCCGAGGTGCTGGGCGTGTTGGAGACGTAGACCAGCGTGCCGGAAGAAAGCACCGGATCCTCGTCGACGCGTTCGCCCGACTCGGGCATGTCCACGAACCAGCCGTACATGGTGCTGAAATTGGTGGTGTAGCTCACTGAACTGGCAGCCGTGCGCACCCCGGAGGAATCGGTGAGTGTCAGTTTGACGAAGCAGTTGGTCACCGTTCCCGTGCTGCATGCATTGCTGCGCGGGTTGCTGTAGATGGCGCTGGTGGTGGAGCTGCCGCTCAGCGAGTCCTTGATGGCGTACATGGACTGCACCTGTGTTGTCGTGATATCGGTCACGCCCAGGTAGGAGCCGGTGCCGACGAAGACCACGTGCTGGCTGCTCACCAGCCCCAGTTCCGGCGCGGTGGTGATGGGCTGGCGGTTGCCCGAGCTGTCCGATAGCGTGGCCAGAAGTTGCACCGTGGCGCTGCCACTGCTGGAGGCCAGGGCGCTGATGTCGAAGCGCCAGAGATTGCCGAACAGGTCGCCGCCGTAAAGCTGGGTGGTCGTGTTGTCGGTGGAACTGCTGGTCCAGCCGCTGATCTTCGCCAGGCCGCTGGGACAAGGCACGACGGAACAGCCGGTCACCGTGCTACCGCTTGCGTTGCTGCCCATGCCGTTGTCTATCTTCTTGATCAGCGCGCCGGTCATGGCGTTTCTCACCCACAGGTGGCCCTTGCCGTCACCGTCGGAGACGTTGTTGTAGCCCGAGCTGAGGATGACCGCCCAGGTTCCGTCCGACAGTTTGGTGATCACCGGGGCGCCATAGGTGTAGCCCAGGTCCACGTCGTACAGATTGGGCGTGAGCGTGCTGCTCGAACTGAACTCCCACAGCACCGTCGGAGAGGCCGGGTTCGTCACGTCCAGCGCGAAGTATGCGCGGCCGCCATCGCCCAGGCCACCCACGATGATGGTGTGCCAGGCACTGTTGTAGTAGACGTCGGCTTGCGTGATCTGGCCGTCCACGAAGTAGACGTGGTTGGATGCATAGTTCTTGTCCGCCAGCTTGTACAGATTGGGCAGCAGAACCGAGGGGATGTACGCCCAGGTCTCGGCGCCCGTGTCGGCATTGAAGGCATGCAGCATGCCGTCGTTGGAACCCACATAGACCATGCCCTGGCGCGAGGCGTAGGTGGACTTGAAGGTGGCATAACCCGAGTCGCTGTAGCTGCGCGAGGGGGCCTTGATGTACACCGGTGTGGAGTTGACGACGTCGCCCAGAACGTGGGTGCGCGAACGGTAGTACTTGGTGTTGGTGGAGCCTTCATTGCTGCGGTCGCCGCGCAGGTAGTTCACCAGGTTCACTGCGCCCGCGCCGGTGGTGGTGCCGGCGGTGGAACTGTCCACCTGGGATGCCGTCGCCAGACAGGCGCTGCCTGAACTGCACAGCTGGGACAGCGAGCTGATCGACGCGATCTTGAAGTAGCCCTGCATCGTTGTCGTGAGCGCATCCCAGGAAAAACTGAGCTTCGTCGCGGTGCTGGCGTCGTAGGTGAAGATGGTGCGCGAGGCGTAGCCGACGTTGTCCAGCAGTGCCGTGGTGGTGAGGCTGCCCGAAGTGCTCGAGCAGTCGGAGCCCGCGCCCGACTCGGCCCAGTCCGGCGTGGTGGAGGTGACCCCGGTGCTGGAATTGACTGCATAGCGCGCCAATTCGCCAAACCACTTGCCGGAACAATAGGTGGTCGAGAAGGTGTAGCCAGTCGAGGTGGAGGTCAGCACGGCGGCGCTTTGCGTGACCGCTGCGGAGCTGCTGGTCGTGGCGTCCACGGTGTTGAGGAAGTTGGTCAGGCTGGTCTTGATGTCGGATGCATTCGAGGCGCTGTAGTAGCCGCCCCGGCCGTTGACGGCGGCATGCCAGAGGTCGTCGATGGCGGTTTGAGTGTTGCTGACCGGCGTGGGCCAGTTGCAGCTGCCGGAACTCTGCCAGTTGCATACCCCCGCAGCCTGCGTCGTGCTGCTGGTAGCGGTGCCGTTGGCGATGTCGTAGTAGTCGCCGCTCGTGGCGTTCGCATAGTCCGCGTCGAACAGCATGTAGCCCGAGGCGCCAAGGCCGATGGTGGATGTCACCATGTTCTGGCGCTTGTTGGAATAGCTGTTGCTGGAGACGTCCGTGCCGCTCGTGTTTGTCGCGTTGCTCAAAGTGGATGAGCGCAGATCGGTGACGTAGTAGTACTCTGCCGTGTCGGCCAAGGTGTTGGACACTGCATTGCCATCGAGATAGGGGCGGGACTCGCTGCCGTCCTGATCGCCGATGGCGGTCGTGCCGTCGACTTTGTAGGGCGTTGCGGTCTCGTTCCAGTAGCCGTCGGTCGACAGCAGCGTGTAGTTGCGCTGGCATGCGTACTGCATCGGATCGGTGGTCGTGACGCCATTGATGGAGGAAACCTTGGCGGCGTAGTAGCGGCCGGCATTCGACAGTGCGGTGCGAAGCGGCGTGGTGCCGCTGGCCTGGGCCGCCAGGAGCTTGCCGTACCACAGCGACTTCTGCCCGCCGCTGGTGGTGGTGTTGTCGGCGATGTTCAGGAAATCCGTCGAACTGCTGACCTTGTTGATGGTCATGTAGCCCAGCCGGTAGCTGGAAGTCAGCCCGCTGAAGGCGAGGGTCGTGGCGCTCTTCATCGCTTGCATGCGGGTGTGGTAGTAAGCCCACCAGTTGGCGAAGTTGGTCATCTCCTCCGCATAGGTGCAGGTGGTGCTGTTGGTGGTGCAGTCGGTGCGCGTCGTGGAGCGGGCGCTCGTGCCGGGGTAGGCATAGGACGTTGTGCTGCTGCTGATGGTGGTCTGCACCCAGCTGCCCGGCGTGCCTCCGCTGAAGGCGGTGACGGTGGCCGTCATGCTGCCGGATTGCGTGACCACAGGCGAATAGCCATAGGCATCGGCGCCTTTGGGCGAGGTGATGGTCACGGTACTGCCGCTGCGGCTGGCGCTGTAGCCGGCAATGCCGCAGTTGCCGGTCTTGCTGCTGGTGCAGTTGTTGATGGCTGTGACGATGTTGGTGGCTACCGTGGTGGACGACGTGCTGGCCGAGGTAGTGGCCGAGAGAATCTGCACGCCGTTGACCGTGATGCCGCTGATGCTCGTGCTGCCCGATCCGCTGATGACGATCGTTGCGGTGGAGCTTATGCCCGGATACCGCGGGTACTTGTAGGTGGCCGGCGCGGAGGTGCTGTCGACGTAGACGGCCTGGCAGGTGCTCAGTGCGGAAGTGGTGCACCAGCGCAGGTAGGCCGGGTAGGCATAGGCGGTGGTGGCCGCGCTCTGCTTGTTGCAGGTGCGCAGGTTGGCCGAGGAGCAGTACTCGCCAGGAATGAAGGTGTAGTACGTGGCGGGCGTGCTTGTTCCAGTGAGGTCGGTCGTGCCCGTGGAAATGATGCCGAAGCCGTCGGTTGGCACCTTGGCCCATGCCGACGTGTTGGCCGAGGTCATGCTGGTGTAGCTGGTGCTGGCGTAGTTGACAGGCGGCGTATAGGTGACCGACGGGTCGTAGTAGATGCCGTTGAAGCGGCTGTTGCGGTAGAGGTACGGATAGCTGCTGGCGCTGTAGTCGTCTGCCCAGTCCGGGAGGTAGGCAGAGCTCATGCTGCCGGAGTTGTCCAGGATGAACATGATGTTGGGCTTGACCAGCGTGGCCGAAGATGTCTCCAGCGGGGCCGTAGCCAGGTCGGTGAGAGCACCGAAGGCGGGTGCTCCGAGGATCAGCGCCAGGGCGCCCACATAGGTGCCCACATGGGCACGCCAGCGGCCGGCGATCGACCTGCGGCCGGGAAGGAACATATTCATAGGGCGACCATGGCTTGCGTGAAAGAGACGGTATTGCGCGGCCCGCTCACCTTGACGGTGATGCGGTAATAAACCTGGGTACTGGACGTTTGAGTGCTGCCGGACTTCTTGCTTCCGCCGGTGTTCACGGTCATGGGTGAACTGCCACAACCGTTGGTGGATGACGCATCGCCTGTGCTGGCGCACATGCGCTGGATCAGGTAGGCAGCGGTATTGCCCGAGCTGTCCTGGCTCAGTTGGATGGCGGTGTAGCCCGCACTGACCAATTGGGTCCACAGCTGCGACCAGGACTGCGTGCTGCTGGGGTCGGTGCGTGTGGCGGCGTAGCCATAGCTCGCCTGGTTGCAGGCCAGCACGGAGGTTCCTGTCGAACAAGTGCTGGCGGTGCTGGAACTGGTCTGTCCGCTGTTGTTCTCCAGCCAGGTCACCGCCGTCTCCACCGCCTGGTCGGCAGAGGTGGCCGCCGCCTGTTCGAAGGCCAGATTGCCGGCGATGCTCGCCGAACTGGAGACGGTGCGCATGAGGCCGATCGCGGCCATGCTCATGATCGCCAGCGCAATCAGGACGATGATCATGACGAAGCCACTCTGCCTGCGCTGCGGGCTCAGCATGCGACGTCTCCGCTCTGGTAGGTGACCTGGTTGCCGTTCCAGATGATGTCGCGCAGCGGCACCGTGGTCTCGATGGTCTTGTAGCGGTAGTGCTTCCACTCCGAGTTGGTGCTGAGGTCAATCGCCAGAGCGGTGGGCGTCACGGTGGTCAGCGCGCTGGTGGTGCTGGTGTTGGCGCTGCTGCCGGACCAGGTGGGCGCGGTGGTGGTGACCGCGTCCTTGTCGTATTGCTGGCTGCGCGAGACCACCGCGAGCCGCAGGCCAACCACTCGCAGCCAGCCACAGTAGCTGGACAGGCCCGAGGTATCGCTCGTGCTGCCGGGAGTGATCTGGTCGTAGCTGTCGACCACGCCGTCCATCTTCGGCGTGCTCAGGTCGCTGGTGTCGCGGCCGTACTGGGCCCGCAGGCTGGCGACGTGGCTGGCCACCGGGACCCAGACGCTGCTGTTGAGCGTGGTGGTGTAGCTGGCGTCGCCGCAGTTGTAGGCCGCGTAGTCGCACATGGTGAGGTTGCCGTTGCGGATCGCATAGGCATGGATGACAGGGGCGGCCCCCAGGTTGTAGACGGCGGCCTCCGCTGACGCCAGGCCCGCGGTGCCGCTGGACACAGTCAGCACATAGCTCGCAATGGCAGTCACCTTGCCGAGAGTCATGGCGCAGGAAGAAGTGCTGTCGCGCGTGGTCGAGGCGGCCATCACCCAGTCACCCGTGGCGAAGGACGACGGGGTGGTCACGGTGTAGCTGGTGGCAGTGCTGGTGCCCGCGAGGGCGTCCCCTTCGGTGGGGCTGGCTGAGCTGCCGCTGACGACAAGGAGTGTGTCGGTGCTGGTGTCACCCGCGGGCACCAGCGAAGTGCCGGGATTGACCGTGACCGGGGCCAGCGACGACAGCGTGACGCTCTTGCTGTCCGAGGTCGTGGTGTACGTGAGACTGCAGCCCAGCAGCGTGTAGGCACTGATGCCCAGGCCGGCCTGGCTCAGTTCACGCGCCAGGATGTGGGTGGCCGTGGCGGCGTTGATTTCAGCGTCGCCGCTGGTACTGGTCAGCCGCTGCTGTGTGCTTGTGGAGTACAGCAACTGCACAACGATCAGCACTGCCAGCATGCCGACCAGCAGACCGACCATGAGTTCGATGATGCTGAAGCCGCGCTGGCTGCGAATGGGGCATGGGATGGGCATGAAGGTTCTCACGGCTTCATCTGGGCCATGGCCACGTACTGGTGGGCGCTGCTGTCACCCGGGCCCTTCCAGTAGATGGTGATGGTGGCCAGACTGCTGCTGACAGCCGAGCTGCCGCCGCCGGCTACCGTGCTGAAAGTGACGGTTGGCGGCAGGCTGCTGATGCCCGGCAGGCTCGATTTGTCGACGGCGGCCTTCCAGCTCGTGTAGCCCGTGCCGGCGGCCGTGCTCCCGTAGTTGGCCTGGAGGGTGGCTGCCGTGCGGTCGCTCATCCACATGCGGCTGATCAGGTCGCTGGCGAGCATGGCGGCGGTTGTACGGAATTCGGCACCAGTAGCGGTGCGCGCTGCGCTGGCATAGAGGCCGGTGATGCCCAGCAGGCCGATGGCGAAGATGAGCAGCGCGGCCATCACCTCGATGAGGGTGAAGCCGCCCATGGGGGATGAAGGTGTTTGGCGGCGCGGCATGGTCAGCAGGTCATGGGGTCGGTGCTCCCGCTGCGCGCGGGGTCGCAGATGCGGGCATCACCGCCCGGCGAGACGATCACGTTCAGGCAGCGTACCGAGCCGCCGGAGGCGACGCAGGTGCCGCTGGCGCTGGTCAGCTGCACCGTCAGTGTTGCAACGGAAAAGGTCGGGTTGGTCGTGGCCGACTGGCGGCCCAGTGCATCGAAGCCCACGGTGCTGCGCGTTGCGGTGAGCACCAGATCCGAGCTCTTGCTGGATTCGATCGGGCTCTTGCTGATCAGGTAGGGCGTACTGGTGGCGCTCGGGGTGTTGCCGCAGGCGCCGGCCGGTGTTTGGGAGATGCCGGCGTTCACCACCCAGATCGCCACGCTGGTGCTCAACGCGCAACTGGCGTCCAGTGAGCTGACGAACTGCAATCGCGTGCCGGTGTTGCGGCGGATGGCTTCCGCCCTGGCCGTCTGCAGATCGGAACGCAGCGACTCGGCCGTGCTGCGCAGGCGGTTGTTGCGTGTCCAGTCACTGAACCCGGGTGCGGCCAGCAAAGTCAGGATCGCCAGGACCGAGATAGCCACCATCAACTCGATCAAGCTGAACCCCGCGGTCGAAGGCTGCCGCGTGCGCATCAGCAGCTCCCGCCCCTGGTTGTGATCCAGCAGCTCGACGAGGTTGCGGTCCATCCCGACACGCCGGTGATGGTGGTAGTCCGGGTGCCGTCCTGGTCGATGGTGTAGACGAAGCCAGCCATGGCAGACGTGCCGGTGGCAGTGATGGTGTAGCTCGTGGACGAACTGGGCGAGCAGGTGAGCGTGAAGTACTTCAGGTTGGTATTCGAGATGCTCACGCCGCATGCACTGGTGGAGCCGGTGGCGTAGTAGCTCTTGGCATCCTGGAACCACTGCTCCATCTTTGCGTTGCTGGCAGAGAGGTTGGAGGTCGCCTCCGGGATGCGGCCACGCCGGATGTAGTCCGTGTAGGAGGGCAGGGCGAGGGCCGCCAGGATCGCCACGATCGCCACGGTGACCATCACCTCGATCAAGGTGAAGCCGAGCGCTCGCGCGCGGAGCTCTTGAGGCTTCTTCTGCAGCCGCGTCATGGTGGTTCTTCTCCTCGTGTACCGGAAACAATCGGAAACTTCCTGGACGCCGAGTCGAACACGCAATTTGGGAGAAAGCTGGCTGATGCGTTGGGGTTTGTGTGCGCGTGGGGGCAGTGAATCCGACGTTTCTCCGACTTTGTTGCCCAGCATCACTGCTGCATCGGATCGACCGATGTTCAGGAGAAGTGATCGATGAAAAAGAAGATGTTGCTGTCCCTCGGGATGGCGTGTCTGGTGGGATGTTCGGCCGAGGCTTGGGCTGCGTCGACGACCACGGAAAGCAGCGGTGCAAGCACCGGCGGCACTGGCGGCAACTCAGCTGTTGATGCTGCGTTGAAGGCCTGCGCGGCCAGTGTGGCCAAGGATTCGAACGGCGGCCCCGATCAGACGGCGATGACCGCGTGCATGACCAAGGCCGGCTTCACCAAGCCCGCGCAAGACGGCGGCAGGCCACCACCACCCCCTGGCAGTGCACCCCGGAAATGACGGTACGGCAGCGGTTGCCTCGCAGCAGCCGACGCCGGAAGGCGACTGAGAGCGAGACGTTGCCGTATGTGCACGACGGCCTCGCACCTGAGGGCGGCCCGGAGCTGAGGTCGGACGCCATCAGCCTCGAGGCCGCCATCGCGATGACCGGCATCAGCAAGCGCACGCTGTGGCGTCGCGTGTCCGACGGCACTATCGCCAAGCACAAGGAAGACGCGCGGGGACGGGCGATGCTCGCCTTTGCGCAGATCGCCGGCCTGATCAAGCTCGATCTGTCTGACGAAGACCTGCACATGATCGTGAAGGCCGACAGCGGCGATGCGAACGCTCAGGCCGATGTCGGCGAGATGTTCTTCGTCGCGGGCCGATTCGATGCGGCGGTCTACTGGCTCGATCTGGCGGCCGCGCAAGGTAATGCCGACGCCATGCAGTGGCTCGGCAACTGCCATGCATCGGGCCTGGGCGTGCCGAAGGACGACAGCCTCGCGATCATGTGGATCGCCAAGGCGGCTTCGCTGGGGCATCCGGTGGCCTGCCAGCAGATTCAAGGCATGAGGGCGGGATGCGGCGAGCCGTAGCTGTGCGCTCGTCCGTTCGGATCGCCTGTTCCGCTCTCATGCTCGTGGTGCTGGCAGGTTGTGGGGATTCGCATGTGCCGGACGACGAGTCGGCCGACTTCGGTGCAAGCGTCGTGGCTCGCTACGTGATCGTCGCGCAGCAGAAATGCAATACAGCGGGAACGCCTGATCTCTATGAATGCGCCGAAGCGCCATCGTCGGCAACAGGCGAGCGACTGGCGGCTCGCACGGCGCTCGACGTGTATCAGATCTTTCAGCGCTGCTGTTACGAGACTGCGGGTGCGGGAAAGTGCGAGGCGCTGATGGAAACCGCATATCTGAAGGCCAAAGCGCAGGAATTTCGTCATCCGGGAGCAGACGTCAAAAAGCCGCCCGAGGGCGGCTTTTCTCCGTGAGATGCGTATCAGGTACGGCAGTTTGCGGGGACGTACTTGTCCTTGATCGAACCCTTCTTGGCTTGCGCAGCCGCATTGGCGGTGGTGCTGCCCGTCGATGCGCAGATCCAGGTGATGGAGCCACTTGACGGAATGGTCGAAGCGGTTGACGTGCCAGCCAGCGCAGTACCGCTGGCCGTCGAACCATCCACGGGAACCAGCGTCAGCGTGGCGCCACTGTCGATTGAGCTGTCATAGGTGATCGTGATCGTACCGGTGGTCTGATCTATGGCGACGCTTGCGACATTCTTCGTTGCGCCTGGAGCAGTCCAGCCGGAACTAAAGGGAGCGCCATTGGCGGCATTCTCGGAAATTGCGGTCTTGGCCGAATCTGCGAGCGACAGGCCTTCGGTGACCTTGGCACGCACCGTGTAGTCCTGATAAGCAGGCAGCGCCACGGCAGCCAGAATGCCGATGATCGCCACGACGATCATCAACTCGATGAGGGTGAAACCCTTTTGCACATTGCGTGCGAAGGAACGATGGTTCATTGTGAAACTCCTGCGGTTGAGAAAGTGCGCCCGGAAAAATTCACCGGGACGTGCTTCTTTCTGCAGTCCGCATGCCACCCGTCTTGCGGTGGTTCATGCGTGTTTCAACAGGTGTTTCAGGAGGTAAAGGCGCGGACCCGTTCGTGCCGCTTCGTTATGACGCGCGGCGGCGCGTGCCATGGCATCTGAAGGGTGGTGTCATTGCGCGTGCGCCAGCTTTGCTCAGTGCGCCGCTAACGCCAGCCGTTGCGCCTCGAGCGCCAGCGGCACGCGAACCTGCGCAACAAGACCATGTGAGCCCGACTTCAGCACCACGTCGCCGCCGTGCGCGCGCGCGATGGAGCGGCACACAGCCAGACCAAGTCCGCTGCCCGCAGAGCGCGAGGAGCGAGCCTGCGCAGTGCGATAGAACGGCTTGAACACCTGCTCGATTTCGTTGGCGGGCAGCCCCGGTCCACGGTCGCCGATCTCGACCACGGCGTCGTGCCCGTCGGTGAGCAGGCGCACGCGAGCCAGGAGCCCATACTTGACGGCGTTCTCGATCAGGTTGTCGAGCACGCGGCGCATGCCGATCGGGTCGACCTCCACCTGCGCGCTCTCGACGCGTCGCAACTGCACGTTCTTGCCAACGAAGATGGCCTGCTCGACCACGTCTTCGACGAGGCTCGAGAGGTCCATGCGCTCGCGCGCACTCACCACCGAGGCATCGCGGATGAAGCTGAGCACGGAGCCGATCATCAGCTCCATCTCCTGGACGTCTTCGAGCATGCCGGCGCGCACGTCGTCGGGCACGTCCTCGATGCGAAAGCGCAGCCGCGTGAGGGGCGTGCGCAGGTCGTGGCTGATGGCGCCGATCATCACCGTGCGGTCGTCGACGAAGCTGCGCAGCCGCGCCTGCATACGGTTGAAGGCCTGTGCTGCACGGCCGATCTCGGCGGGGCCCTCCAGTGCCAGCACCGGCGCCGCAGGGTCGCGGCCCAGTTGGTCGGCCGCGAGCGCGAAGCCGGCAATCGGCCGCACTAGCCGGCGCGAGAACAGCCAGCCTGCGGGGGCGACGATCGCCGCGGCGATCAGGAACCACAGGAGCACGCGGCGCTGCCAAGCATTCGGAAAGGACTCAGGCACCGGCTGCACGACCACCCAGCTGCCTTCGGGCGTGTAGACCGCGGCGATGAAGTCGCCTTCGACGAACGGTGCGGGCGCGAGCCCGAAGAGGCCGCGCGCGGCGGGGCGTTCGTTGTCGGTGGTTGCAATGGGCGTCGTGATCGTCGTGTCGGTGTCTGCGGATGCGCGCGGCGGTTCGGCGGGGGCGATGACACGTGGCGGTGCAGCCGCCGTCGCCGGTGGTGTGCTGGCCGAGGACGGCCGCGTGGCGGGCTCGGCGCGCGGCGACAGCGCGGGAGGGGGCGCAACGGGTGCTTCAGCCCTGGCAGGCGCCTCGCGGCGTGGGTGGCTTTCGATGACCGGCGGCAAGGCTCGCATCGAGGGCCCTGACTGGATGGAAGGGGCTCCGGGCTGGCCTTGAGCAGGGCCCGATGGCGGCGCTGCAGACGAGAGGCCCGGTGAAGGGGCGGCACCGGGCGCGCCCGGCGCAGTCGTTGAGCCTGGTGCAGTCGCCGAGCCCGGCGTGGTTGCTGTGTTCGGTGCTGCCGACCCGGGCGATGGCGGTGCGCCGGTGGGGCCTGCGCCGCTACCGGGGGGAGCCGTTACCGTGCTGCCTGGAGGGTTTCCGGCCGCGGGCGTGGGGGCGGATGTACCGGCTGGTGCATCCGGCGTGGTGGCCGGCGCATTGCCCGTCGCGGGATTCGTTGTCGCGCTGCCGGGCGGTGGTGACGGCGGAGCGCCCATCTGGTTTCCCCTCGGGCCTCCCATTCCTCCCGGAAATCCCATGCCTCCAGGCCCACCGGGTCCTCCCGGTCCACCGCCGCCCCCCGGCCCACCCCTCGCCTGGACCCGCAGAAAGCCGGCTCCGGAAAAGGTGTCGGCAATGCGGCGCGGCGCGGCCTGTGTTGCGTCATGCCCATCACCCGTCGTGGCAACCGGACCTGTGGCGCCAGCGAACGGCAGCGGCGTGAAGAAGTACAACCGCACCTCGGCCTCGTCGCGTGTCAGCAGTTGCGCCAGGTCGCGCCGCGAGCGTTCGGAGGTCAGCCAGCCTTGTCCCTTGGGTTGGGGCGCGTTCGCCTGCAGCGTGCGCTGCAGCAGGTTCGCGTTGCGGCCCTCGGCGCTCCGGCCCGACAGCACGCGCGCGATGTCGCCCATCTCCCATTGGCGCTGTGGTTGCGGCGGGAGAAGCACGGTCAGCGCCAGTGTCACGACTTGCGCCACCACCAGCCCGCCCAGCAGCAGGCCCATGATCTGCCATGCGAGCGGTGGGCCCGACCAGCGGCGCGCGGTACCTTGGGAGTTCATGGGTTGATGCTGGCACGGACGGGAAGCGATGTCACGCCACCGTGGCTCGATCTTTGCGTTCCCATCTTTTTTCTCCCAGCTGTCAGCGCGCATGCGCGAGGCCAGAGCATGCGCAAATGTTCGAGCGCACGAGTCTGTGAAGCGGATGTTGCAGCCGGATTTCAGCGTATTGCAATTTATTTCACGGCTCGCGGGGCTTCGGGCGGAGGCCGCGCCCGGCCTATGATCCGCTACCCGATACGCCGTAACGTGAACCTGTCTACCCGCATCCTCATCGTCGACGACGACGCCGGCATCCGCAGCCTGGTGGCGTCCTTCCTGGAGAAGCACGGCTTCCATGTCGATGCGGCCGGCCATCCCGCGGAAATGCG
Organism: Variovorax nivicola; assembly: GCF_051216475.1. Classification (NCBI taxonomy): domain Bacteria; kingdom Pseudomonadati; phylum Pseudomonadota; class Betaproteobacteria; order Burkholderiales; family Comamonadaceae; genus Variovorax; species Variovorax nivicola. The sequence continues at coordinate 473,680 of NZ_JBPJZK010000002.1, forward strand.
CGAGCGGCTCGCGCAGGCCGATTACGCGCTGATCGTGCTCGACGTGATGATGCCCGGCGAAGACGGTCTGAGCGCGCTGCGCGAGCTGCAGCGCATCGGCGGGCCGCCCGTGATCATGCTGTCGGCCGTGGGCACGGACATCGACCGCATCGTGGGCTTGGAGATCGGCGCGGAAGACTACCTGGCCAAGCCCTGCAATCCGCGCGAACTGCTGGCGCGCATCCGCACCGTGCTGCGCCGCACCGCGCATGCGGCCGCTGTCGGGTTGCCGGCGCAACAATCCGTGCCGCCGCCTTCCGGCACGGCCACGGCGCAAGAGGCGCAGCAGCCCGAGATGCTGTACTTCGCCGGCTGGCGCATGGACCTCGAAACCCGCCTGCTGCATGACCCGCAAGACCGCCCGGTGGACCTCTCCGACGGCGAGTTCCGCCTGCTGCGCGCGCTGGTGCAGCACCCGCGGCGGGTGCTCACGCGCGACCAGCTGGTGCAGTACGCGCTCGGCGCCGAAAGCGATTCGTACGACCGCGCCATCGACGTGCAGATCAGCCGCCTGCGCCGCAAGCTGGCCTTTGGCGAGACGCGCGCCGACCTGATCCGCACCGTGCGCAACGAGGGCTACATGTTCGTGCCCGCCGTAACGCGCACGCGCGAAGCCTGAGCCGCGATCACCGCAACACGGTGAAATTCGCAGGCAATGCGAAGGGCTCAGTCTCGGGACTTCGCATTCATCACCTCTACCGACTCATGACTTCGTTCGACTGGCTGTGGGATTGGCGCACCCTGATCGCGCTGGCCGTGTGCGATGTCGCGCTGCTGGCGATGTTCCTGGCCTGGGACGCCCGGCGTCTGGCGTTCCTCCTTGCCCGGCGTTGCCTCGTCGAGCACGAGCTGCCGCGCGAGAAGAAGCGCCTTCGTGTCGGCGTCAGCCCGGAAGAGCGTGGCGTGTTCCCTCGGGAATCGCCGGGGTCCGGGATCTGAGCTCGAGCTTGCGGAAGGCGCCGTCCGCGTGGAAGTCGTTGGCGCGGATTGGCACCGCGAGCGTCTCGGCGAACATGGCCAGCACGTGGCGCGCCACGCGCGGGTCCAGCACGGCGCCGCCGCTCGTCAGGGCGCGCAGCGTGTGGGCGATCTCGGCGTCTTCCGCTTCGCTCAGCAAGTAACCCACCGCCCCCGAGGCGAATGCGGACAGGGCCAGCTCACGGTCGTCCGTGTCCGACAGGGCAATGATCTGGGCGCGTGGCTGTATTGCACGCACGTGGGCGATCAGTGACGCGCCGTCGCCGATCGGATAGAGCTGCATATCGACAAACACCAGGTCGAAGGACAGCGTGGCGAGCATCGCATCGGCCTCTTCGCGCGTGGGCACAAGCACCACGCACCGTCCCGGCGCGAGGACGCCCAGGACGCTATTCAGGCGGCTCGCGACGGCGGGATCACTTTCCACCACAAGGGCACTGAAAAAAGGCTGTGGCCGGAGCACCCGCGAGGCGCCACCAAGGAGCTTGGTATCGAACACGGAAGTGCTTTCTTCTGAAGTGGGCTGTCGCAAGCGGGCGTGCTAAAGCATCGTCTTCGGATGCTCGAGGCGGCCGGGCTCCTGTTTGCGCTTGCAACTGCCGCTGTTGGCTGTGCCCGTGCCGGCCGATGTGATCGGCGCGAGCGTCGATTGGCTGTAGTTGCCCGAAGCACCGGCTTCACGCGCTGCGCAGCCGGTGTCGCTCGCGGCCATGAAGACACCGAACGCCAGCGCGCCGAAGGCCAGCAGGCCCGCAAGAAGCGACAGCCAGAAGGACTTCTTCAGCCGCGGCGCAGCGACGAGGGCGGGCTGTGTTCTGCTCCAGCGTGCTTGCATGGTGAGTCCCGGGGAGTGGCTATCCGCATGCGCCAACGCCGGCAGGCCGGTGAAGCGCAGCGCGTGCGATGCGCCGTGTGGGTTGCGATGCGGGGTGGTGTTCATGACCCGTATCGTGAACTTCAAAGGGGGAGAAAAATTGGATGCCGACCCCCCGATGGCCATCGGCCGCTGCAGTAATTCAAAAGCCGGCGCGCCGTCGAAGACGGCGGCCGGCCAAGGAAGCAGAGACTGCGAGAAGGCTTAGAAGTCGAGCTTGGCGCTCAGGCTGAAGGTGCGCGGGTCGCCGGGCTTGATGTAGTTGTCGTACTGGTATTCCCAGTACTTCCGGTTCGCCACGTTGTTGATGGCCGCGCGGAAGGTCGTGTTGCGCCCGCTGATGCGCGTCGTGTAGCTCGCGCCGATGTTGGCGATGGTGTAGCCGGGCACGGTCAGCTGGTTCGCCGCATTCAGCATGGTGTTGCCCGTGTACTTCATGTCGGCCGACAGCTTGAGGCCCGGCACCTGCGCCACTGCGTACGACACCTGCGCCGTTGCCACCAGCTTCGGCGCACCCGCCATGCGGTTGCCGACGTAGCTGCTGCCGCGCTCGTACGAGCTGTCGAGCAGCATCAGGTTGCCGCCGATCTGCCATTGCGAGCCCAGCCGCGTGGAAGCTCCGAGTTCCAGGCCCTGGTAGATCGACTGGCCGTCCTGCACCAGCACGTTGGCGCTGTTGGCGTATTCGGCGCCACGCTCGATGCGGAACAGCGCGGCCGTGGCGCTCCAGCGTTCGCGCTCGGTCTTCACGCCCAGTTCGTACTGGCGGCTCTTCAGCGGGTTGAGCAGCGCGCCGTCGTTGGCGTAGAGGTTGCTCACCGTGCTGCCGGGCTCCAGCGATTCGACATAGCTGGTGTACAGCGTGGTGTCGGGCGCGGGCTTGTACATCAGCGCCAGCGTGGGCGTGATCACGCCACTCTTTCGGTAGGTGGAGTTCTGCAGGCCCGTGGTGTCGTAGCCGACCTGTTCGTAGGTGGTGCTGCGCAGGCCGGCCAGCACCGACCACTTCTCGGACAGCTTCAGCGTGTCGCTCGCGAACACCGCGCGCTGCGTGATATCGCTGTTGCGGTAGGGCGTGAGGTTCGTCACGCTGTTGTAGCTGTTGGTGTTCTGTCCGAAGATGCTGCCGGTGCCCACCAGCTGGTAGACGGCGTTGCTGCTGTAGTAGTTGACCTGCTTCTGCCACGACGCGCCCAGCGTTACCTGGTGCTCGAAGTCGCCGGTGCGCAGCTTGCCCGTGGCCATGGCCTGCCACTGGTTGAAGCGGTGGCCTTCTTCGCTGTCGGAGCGGTAGTCGTCGTAGCTGCCGCCGGCGTCATGCAGGTAGGCAATGCCTTCGTTGCGGCTGCGCGTGGCGCTGCTGTGGCTGTAGCTGGTGCTGAGTGTCCAGTCGGGTGACAGCTGGTACTGCAGGCCGGTCGAATAGAGCCTGAAGTCGGTGGCAAGGTGCTGGCCAGGGCCCACAAGGCTCGCGTTGTTGGCGCTGATCGTGGACGGCAGGCTCGTGCCCGTATAGCTGCCCAGGTAGATCGATGGCGTCTGGCCGGTGGAGGTGCGCTTCTGGTAGAGCGAGTCGAAGGTCCAGGTGAGCTTGTCGGTGAGCTTCGCGTCGAGCCCGAGCGACACCGAGTCGCGGCGGATGTTGCCGTCGTTGTAGGTCTTGCCTTCCTCGTGCGTGGCGTTGAGCCGGTAGCCGAAGCGGTCGTCGGTGCCGAAGCGCCCGCCCAGGTCGACGTGCTCGCTCCAGATGCCGGCGGTCTTGTAGCCGACCTCGATGCTGCGCACTGGTGTGTCGGTCGGCTTCTTCGTCACGTAGTTGACGATGCCGCCCGGCGAGCCAAAGCCGTACATGAAGCCCGACGAGCCCTTGAGCAGTTCGATCTGCTCGAAGTGCTCGTAGGGCATGGTGATGGCGTAGCTGAGAAAGGGCTGGCCGTTGATGCGGTAGGCGTTCTGCCAGTCCAGCGGCAGGCCGCGCACCGTGATGTAGCTGGCCCAGCTGCTGTAGGCGCCGCTGTTATCGGACACCGACGCGTCGAGCGCGAACACGTCGCCCAGCTTCGAGACCTGGCGCTCGGCCATGTCCTCGCTGGTCACGACGGTGGTGGAGAAGGGCGTTTCAAGCTGCGAGCGCGCACCGAGCGCGCCGCTGCTCACCTTGGCGCCGAGGTGCTGCTGCGAGTCGTCCTGCGATTCGGCCGTGACCGTGACGGTCGGCAGCGAGGAGGCGGCTTCCTTGCCTTGTTGTGCCTCCTGCGCGTGCGCGCGACCGATCTGGGTGGCCGCCCACAGCACCAGCAGCGTGGCGCGCGCGGGCGGGCCGAATGCGCTGCGCCTGAATGAAGTCGGGGAGGGGACCGTGACGGTGCCGGCGGTGTTCTGGCGTCCAGGATTCAACATTGACTCACTTCGCAAATAAGAATGCTTCTCATTTTAAAGTCGAATCTCGGAGAAATCTTGGAGGCCACCCGCCGTCGGGTGCTGCTTGCTTCCCTCAGTGCCCGTTGCCAGGCGCCGGCGCCAGCCCGCGCTGCTTCAGGAAGTCGTAGAGGCTGACCGCGAGCACCTGCGCAATGGGTATCGGCAGCGTCACGCGCAGCACCGCGGCCCGATGGACCGGGCACCGGTCGGAGCTGTGGTCGACGCGGCTGGCATCGAAGGTGATGTGCACACAGCCCGCGTTGACCCAGTAGCCAGAGACTTCGTCCGCGAACACCTGCGGGGCGTGCAGGTCGTCGATGTAGGTGGCTTGCGGAGGCTGGGACATGGTGGCTCTGGAGATGCAGGAGCCCCGATGATCAAGACCAATCTGGTAGGAAAAATGGTGGGGCCGCCTCCGCTTCAGACGATCCGCACCGACAGCTCCGGCAGCCGGTCGATATGGATCTCGATCAGGTCGCCGCGCACCACCGGCCCGACGTTCTCCGGCGTGCCCGAGTAGATGATGTCGCCCGGCTTCAGCTCGAATGCCTGCGACAGCCGGCTGATCTGCTCGGCCACCGACCAGATCATGTGCTTGAGCGTGGCGCTCTGCTTCGTCTGCCCGTTCACCTTGAGCCAGATCGCGCCGTCGGTGAAGTGCCCGACCTTCGCCACCGGGTGGATCGGCCCGACGGGCGCCGAATGGTCGAAGCTCTTGCCGATTTCCCACGGCTTCTTCTGGTCGCCCATCTCGCGCTGCAGGTCGCGGCGCGTCATGTCGAGGCCGAGCGAATAGCCGTACACGCAGTCGAGCGCCGAGCTCGCCGGGATGTTGCGCCCGCCCTTGGCCAGCGCGACCACCAGTTCAACCTCGTAGTGGTAGTTCTTCGTGAGCGACGGGTAGGGGTGGTCGGCCACCACGCCGGGTGTCACGACCTGGATCGCGTCGGCCGGCTTCTGGAAGAAGAAGGGCGGCTCGCGGCTCGGGTCAGAGCCCATCTCGCGCGCATGGGCCTCGTAGTTGCGGCCGATGCAGTAGATGCGGCGCACCGGATAGACCTGCTCGCTGCCGACGATCGGAATGGTCGATGCGGCGACATCGAACGGCGTTGCCTGCGTGCGGCTGGCGCCTGCAGGCAATGCACAACCGGCAATGGCGCCTGTGGCCATGGCGGCGGAACCGGCCAGCAGGCCGCGACGGGAAGTGATCATGAGGGTCTCCTTGGCTTTTGTGGAATGCGCGTGCCGTACCTCGCACGGCCGGTTCATTCTGGGACGGCGAACCGCCGCCCAACCGTACGCATCTACGCAAAAACAGGACGGAACCCACCTGGCGCCCGCCAAGCCTCGTGCGCGAGTCGGACGAGGAGAAAATTTCAGCCGAGCGCACACTCGACGAGCCGTGCGATGGCCAGCAGGTGGTCGTCGTCGTACCAGCGGCCCGCCAGCTGCAACCCGATGGGCAGGCCGATTGCGCTCTTGCCGCAGGGCATCGAGAGCGCGGGATGGCCCGTCAGGTTCATCGGGTAGGTGTACGGATACCAGGCGCCGCGGATGGTGCCGGCGGGCCTGCCGCCGATCTCCACTTCGCCGCTCACATCCATGTCGATGGGCAGCGGCGGCGCCGAGACGGTGGGCGACACCAGCACGTCGAAGCGTTTGAAGAGTGTCTGCAATTCAGTGAAACAGCGGGTCTTGGCGAAGGTGGCGTCGTGCAGGTCCACCGCGCTGTGGCGGCGGCCCTTTTGTACGGCGTCGATCAGCGTGGCGTCGAGCCGGTCGCCAAAGCGCTCGAGGTTGGCGCCCACGCGCGCGGCCAGCATCGACTGCAGCACCACGAGGAAGTGGCGTTCGAGCGCCACGAAGTTCAGCTGCACGGTTTCGACGATGGCGCCTTCGCGTTCCATCGCCTGCACGGCCGCCATCGTCACGGCCTCGACTTCGGGGTCGATCGGGTTGCCGGCCGTGGGCAACCACGCCACGCGCAGGCCGCGCAGCGACGTGGGCATCGCACGCTGCGGCACCGGCCCGCCCAACCCATAGGGATCGCGCGCGTCGAAGCCTTTGATGACATCGAACAGCAACTGCGTGTCGGCCACGTCGCGCGCCATCGGACCGGTGAAGGAATTGGCCGAGAACAGATCCGGCGCCTGCAGGTTCGGCACCACGCCCAGCGTGGCCTTGAGCCCTACGATGCCGCAGCACGAAGCCGGAATGCGAATGGAGCCACCGCCGTCGGTGCCGAGCGCGAGCGAGCCGAGGCCCGCCGCTACTGCCACCGCCGCGCCGCTGCTCGACGCACCAGGCGTGTAGCGCGCATCGATCGGGTTCAGCGTGCGGCCGAAGATCGGCGCGGTTGCTACCTGCTTGTGGCCGAACTCGGGCGTGGTCGTCTTGCCGATGAGGATGGCGCCTGCAGCCTTGGCGCGCGCCACGGCCACGGCGTTTTCCTTCGGCACGAAGTCTTCGTAGATGGCCGAGCCCATGGTGGTGCGCACACCGGCCGTGAGCGTCAGGTCTTTCACCGAATACGGCACGCCGTGCAATGGGCCGAGTGTCTCGCCGGCCATCACGGCGGCCTCGGCACGGCGCGCGGCTTCGAGCGCCTGCTCGCCGGTCACGGTGATGAAGGCATTGAGTTCGCGACGCGCCTCGATGCGCGAGAGCGCATCGCGCACCGCCTCCACGGGCGAGGCCTCCTTGGTGCGGATCAGTGAGGCGAGCTCGCGTGCGCTGTGGTCCATCAGGTCCATGGTCGTGTCCTTGAAAAGAGGTCAGAGCATCCAGCGGCCGCCGTCGATCAGCAGCGTCTGGCCGGTGATGAAGCGCGCTTCGTCACTCGCGAGGAAACGCACCGTGGCAGCCACGTCCTCGGGCGAGCCGACGAAGCCGGCGGGCGTGTCGGCCACGATCTTCGCGAGCACCTCGGGGTGCAGCCTGTCGTGCGCGCGTGTGCGGATGGCGCCGGGGCACACCGCATTCACGGTCACTCCGTGCGGCGCGAGCTCGCGAGCCAACGAGCGCGTGAAGCCCACCACGCCCATCTTGGCGGCGGCGTAGTCGGCCAGACCCACGTCGCCGGCAAAGGCTGCGTCGGTGCTCATGTTGACGATGCGCCCGAAGCCGCGTGCCTTCATGCCGGGCGCGATGCGGCGCGCAGCGCGCATGGTCGTGAGCAGCGACACCTCGATGACGAAGCGCCACACGGCCTCGTCCGATTCGGTGAACAGGCCGCCGCGTTCGCGCGCGCTCTGGCCCACGTTGTTGAACAGGATGTCGACCGGGCCCAGTTCCTTTTCGACCTGGTCGAAGAAGGCCGAGACGACGGCGGCATCGGTGCAGTTGCCCGACACGCGCAAGCAGCGCGCGGCGGCTTCGGGCCTGGTCGCAAGCTGCTGCGCGAGCGGGGTGCAGTCGAGGTCCAGCACGGCGACGCGCGCGCCCTGGTCCAGAAAGTCGAGCACCGTGGCGGCGCCAATGCCCTGGCCGCCTCCGGTGACGACGGCGATGCGATGGTCGAAACTCATGGCATTTGATCCTTCAGTGGAAGGTGCGTCCGCCGTCAACGGCCAGCGCGGTGCCGGTGATGTAGCTGGCACCGGGGCCGCTCAGGTAGAGCACGGCCTCGGCCACTTCCTCGGGCGTGGCGACACGGCCCAGTGCATAGCGTTGGCGGATCTCGTTGAGCGCGCGTGCCGGGTCGTCGCTGTGCTCGTAGCTGGTGCGAAACAGAGGCGTGTCGATGGCGCCGGGGCACACCGCGTTGACGCGAATGCCGTCGACCGCCGCTTCAATGGACAGTGCCTTGCCGAACATGATGACGGCCGCCTTGGTGGCGCAGTAGGCGGTGCGGTTCGGCAGCGGCCGCAGGCCGGCGCCCGACGAGATGTTGACGATGCTGCCGCCGCCTGCCGCGCGCAGGTGCGGCATGGCGGCACGGCACATCAGCATCGGCCCCGTGAGGTTGACGGCCAGCGTGTGGGCCCACTCGGCGTCGTCGGTCTGCTCCAGCGGTTTGAGCGAATCGACACCGGCCGAGTTGACCAGCGCGTCGATGCCGCCGAGCCACTGGGCGGCATGGTTCACCGCCGCCTTCACGGCCGATGCATCGGTCACGTCGCACACCAGCGGCAGCGCCGCGTCGCCCAAGGCCGCGACGCATGCCTGCAGCCGTGGCGCATCAAGGTCCAGCAGTACGACGCGCGCGCCACGTTCCACCGCGAGCCGTGCCACCGCGAAGCCGATACCGCTCGCGCCACCGCTCACCACGAAGCGCAAGGCGGTGGTCATGCCTTGACCGCCGCCTTCAGGCGCGGGCGCATGTCGTCGGAGATGCGGTCGCAACGGTCGATCCACACACCCGAGTGCGCCAGCGCATGCTCGATGAGCCCTTCGAGCACCTTGAGCCGCGATGGCTGGCCGATGATCTGCGGGTGCATGCCGACCATCATCATGCGGTCTTCGGCGTAGAGCATGTCGAACTCGCTCGTCCATGCCTCGAGCACGGCAGAGGGTGCCTGCAGCGTGCGGCCCGGCAGCGTGATCGAGTACTGGAAGAAGGGCGCGTCGTCGAGCACCCAGCGAAAGGGCAGCTCCACGATGTCGGTTCGCTGCCCGCCGATTTCCAGCAGATAGGGCGAGTCGTCATCGAAGAAGTTCGACGAGTAGTCGAAGCCGTACTCCTTGAGCAGGTCGAGCGTGATGCTGCTGAATTCCGCCGCCGGCGAGCGCCAGCCGCGTGGGCGGGTGCCGGCCAGGCGGGTGAGCGTTTCCATGCCGCGCTCCATTTCCTCGCGTTCTTCCGCGGGGCTGAGGTTGACGATCCAGCGGTGGCTGTAGCTGTGGTGCGCCACCTCGTGACCCTTGTCGACCACTTCGCGTACCAGGTCCGGGTGCTTGTCGGCCACTTCGCCGGGAATGAAGAAGGTGGCGCTGATGTCGTAGCGCGCCAGCAGCGCGAGGATGCGCGGCATGCCGACCTTCCAGCCATAGGCGCCCTGCGACATGAGGATGGGGCGCTGCGCGTTGGCGGGGTCGCGGCCGGTCCACATGGTCTCCGCGTCGAGGTCGAAGGTCAGCATGAGCGGGAAGCCTTTGCTCGTGGTCGGCATCGAAAAACTCCTTGGCAAATGGGGTAAGAGAATGAGGTAAGAAACAGGGCGCGCTCAGACGTGCTTGTGGAAGCCCGTCCATCGCTCGGCCAGCAGCAGCACGACGCCGGTGGTCACGATCAGCAGGGTGGAGACGGCGGCCACGCTCGGGTCCACGCCCTGCTCGACCGAGGTGAAGATCTTCACGGGCAGCGTGGTCTGGCTCGCGGACAGCAGGAACACCGAGACCGGCACGTTGTCGAGCGAGGTGATGAAGGCGAAGAGGCCGCCAGCGACGAGGCCGGGCTTCACCAGCGGCAGCGTGACCAGCCGAAAGCTCGTGAAGCCGTCGGCACCCAGCACGCGTGCCGCGTCCTCGAGCGACTCGTCGACCGCCGACAGGCTGCCCAGGCTCGCGCGCACCACGTAGGGCACGGTGATGACCACGTGCGCGAGCCACAGGCCCAGCGAGTTGCCGCGCAGGCCAGTCATCGTGTAGTACTGCAGCAGCGCAACGCCGAGCACCACCGAAGGCAGGATCAGCGGCGCCATGAACAGCGACGTGAGCACGCTCGCACCGGGCACCATGCGGCGGTGAATGGCGTAGGCGGCAATGAGGCCCAGCACCAGCGCGGCGGCGGTCGAGGCGGTGGCGAGCCACAGGCTGGTCCAGGCGGCGCTGAGGTACTCGGGGTCGCGCAGCACCACGTCGAACCAGTGAAAGGTCAGGCCCTTGGGCGGGATCGTGAGGTAGGCCGTCTTGCTGAAGGCCGCGAGCATTACCACCAGCACGGGAATCTGCAGGAACACGACCACCGCGATGGCCGTGGCCGCGAGGAACGGCGCCTTCTTGCCTTCGATGCTCATGCGTTGCCTCCCCAGCGCCTGAGCACGCGGCTCGACAGGCCGATGACCACCAGCGTGAGCGCGGTGAGCGCGAAGGACATCGCGGCGCCTGCGGGCCAGTCGAGCGTCTGCAGGAAGTCGTCGTAGATCAGCGTGGCCATCACCTTGTAGGTGGGCCCGCCCAGCATGCGCGGCGTGACCAGCGCGCTGATGGTCAACACGAACACCAGGATGGAGCCCGACAGGATGCCCGGCGCGCTCATCGGCAGCGTGATCGACCAGAACACGCGCAGCCGGCTTGCGGCCAGCGTGTATGCGGCCGCCTGCACGTCCTTGGAGATCGCCTGGATGGCCGGCACCAGCATCAGCACCATGAATGGCAGGAAGATGTGTGACATGCCGACCAGCAGGCCGAACAGGTTGAACATCATCTTGATCGGCCGCTCGATCAGGCCGATGTCGATGAGCAGGTTGTTCACCAGCCCGCGGTTGGCGAGCAGCGCGATCCAGCCGAAGGAGCGCACCACCAGGTTCAGCAGCATCGGGAAGATGACGAGCATGGTGAGCGTCAGGCGCATCTTCGGGCCTGCATTCGCGATGTAGTAGGCCAGCGGGTAGCCCAGCAGCAGGCAGATGGCGGTGACGCCGAAGCCCAGCACCAGCGTACGCACGACCACCTCGCGGTAGTACTCGTCGGTGACGATGCTGGTGTAGTTCTCGAGCGTCCAGCCGGCGGCGATGCCGGTGCCGGGCACGTAGGGGTGCAGGCTCAGCGGCACCATCAGCAGCACCGGCGCGACGAAGGCCAGCAGCAGGAGCAGCAGCAGTGGCGACGCCAGCAGAGTGCCGGTGATCTTGCGCGGCGTCATACGGTGGCCTGGCTTGCCGTGGGTGTCACGTAGACGTGCTGCGGCTCGACGCTCACCCGCACCGGTGCGTCGACCGCCAGGCCGGCGTGCGGGCCATTGGTGAGCGCCTCGGCGATGAGCTCGGTGCCGCCGAAGGCCAGCAGGTATTGCACGCGCGAGCCGACAAAGGAGCGCATGGCCACCCGGCCCGAAAGCGTCGGGCCATTCGACGCCGCCGCGTCGGCGAAGCGGATGTCTTCCTGGCGGACCACCACGTCGACCGCCGTGCCCTGGGCCATGCCATCGGCAGCCGTGGCCGCAAGCACCGGGCCATCGTTCAACTGCACCGCGGCCGCGCCTTCGGGCGAGCGCACCACGCGGCCCGCGAGACGGTTGGGGCGGCCGATAAAGCTCGCGACGAAGCCGGTGGCAGGGCGGTGGTAGATGGCCTCGGGCGTATCGAACTGCTGCACCACGCCGTGCGCGAGCACGCACACGCGATCGGACATCGACATCGCCTCGCCCTGGTCGTGCGTGACGAACAGCGTGGTGATGCCCACCTCGCGCTGCAGGCGCTTGAGCTCGATCTGCATCTCGTCGCGCAGCGAGGCGTCGAGGTTCGACAGCGGTTCGTCGAACAGCAGGATGCTGGGGCGCGGCGCGATCGAACGCGCCACTGCCACGCGCTGCTGCTGGCCGCCCGACAGTTGCCTGGGCATGCGGTCGCCGAGCGCGGAGAGGCGAACGCTGGCCAGCGCCTGATCGACGCGCTGCTTCAGTTCGCTGCCTTGTACGCCCTGGCGACGCAGGCCGAAGGCGACGTTCTCGAACACGCTCATGTGCGGGAACAGTGCGTACGACTGGAAGACCAGGCCGATGTTGCGCCTGTTGGTGGGCAGCGCCGTCACGTCGCGGCCGTCGACGAGGATGCGCCCGCCCGTCGGCTCGATCAGCCCGGCCACCATGCGCAGCACGGTGGTCTTGCCACAGCCCGAGGGGCCGAGCAGGGAGATGAACTCGCCGTCGTGGACGGACAGCGAGACCGACTGTGCGGCAATGTGGCCCGTGGGACCCGGGTAGCGTTTCTCGAGACGGTCGAGCGTGAGTGCCGGCATGTCGGTCGGTCCTGGAGGTTGCGGTTGTGGCGGTCGCGGTGGATCAGCGAGCCACTTCGCGCTGCCAGCGCTTGGTCCAGTCGGGCAGCGACTTGGCCACGGCCTCGGGGTCGGGCAGCCAGAGGTTGTCGAAGGTCTCCTTGTAGGGAACGATCTTCGCGGCCTTGTCGCTGAGCTTGACCTGCGTGTTGACCGGACCCGCGTACTTGCGCTCCGCGAAGCAGGTCTGGCCCTCTTTGGACAGAACCTCGTCGATGTACTTGAGCGCGAGCGCAGGCGACTTCGCGCCCTTCGGGATCACCAGTGCGGGCAGGATGCCCACCGCGCCTTCCTTCGGATAGACGATGGCCAGCGGCAGCCCCTTGTCGATGGCCGAGCCGGCACGGTCGGGGTACCACACGGCCGCAGCGATCTCCTGGCGTTCGAACAGCGACACGATCTGGTCAGCCTGCGTGTAGAGCGTGACCGACGACTTCGCGATCGGCTTGATGGCCGCGAACCCCGCGTCCATGTTCGCGAGCGTGCCGCCCTTCATGCGGTTGAGCGCCATCAGGAACTGCGAGCCCGAGGTGCCGCTGATGTCGCCGATGGCGAGCTTGCCGTCGTACTCGGGCTTTGCAAGGTCGGCCCAGGAGGTGGGCGGTGTCTTGATCTGCTTGGTGTCGTAGACGATGACGGTCGCGCCGGTCATGAACACGACGTATTGGCCGTCCTTGTCGAGCGCGCGCGGCGACACTTCGGCGGCGTTCGTGAGCTTGCTCTTGTCGATGGTCTCGAGCAGCTTCTCGTTCTTGAGCTGCGCGGCGAGCGAGTTGTCGATGTAGACCACGTCGAAGTCCGACTTGCCGCCGGTTGCGCGGATCGCGGCCGCGAACTGCGAGGAACTGCCCAGCTTGAGCGCGACCTTGGCCCCCGTTTTCTTCTCGAACGACGCGATATGGCAGGTCTTGGAGTCGTCGGCGAAGGAGCCGCCGAAGATGCCCACGACGAGCTCCTCGGCCTGTGCAGTGCCTGCGAAAAGAACGGCCACCAAGCCGGAAACGAGACAGCGCGAGAACATGGTTTTCATGAAGAGCTCCTGTGGGGAAAACCCGGAACGAAGGGCCGTATGGCTGCGTTGGAATTCACTTTATCTTTCGCAAAAGATAAATGCAAGGCATTTAAGATAGGGACCAACCCGCGCCGTCGCTCTGCACCACAATGGCAGCGCATTGGCATCAACCTGGATGGAAAGCACGTCATGCCGCACAAGAAAGAAGCGTCGAATCGACGTCCGCCCCAAGGCGATGCGAGGCATCGCGACGATGCCGCCGAGGCCGCCGAGTCTGTGGTCCCGGCCGATGAAACGCCGATGGAAGGCGGCGCCGACCTGGTCGAGCGCGGCATCCAGCAATGGAAGCGCGAGCGGCCTGACATCGACAGCAGCGGCAAGTCCGTGGTCGGCCGGCTGCTGCGGCTCGAAGAGGTGGTGCTGCGCACGCTGAACCAGGTGCTGGAGCCCTTCGGCATGAAGTACCAGGAGTACGCGGTGCTCGCCACCTTGCGCGTGGCGGGCGCGCCCTACAGGCTGTCGCCGTCGCGCCTGCAGAGCACGCTTCTCTTTACCTCGGGTGGTTTGTCGAACCTGCTGAAGCGGCTGGAGAAGGAAGGCTGGATCAAGCGCTCGATCGATCCGAACGACGGGCGCGGCGTGCTGGTCAAGCTCACCGCAAAGGGCATTCGCCTGGCCGATGAAGCGATGCCGCGGCACGCGGCGGCCGAGTTGCATTTGCTGCGCATGTTCGATGCGCCGCAGCGCGACGTGCTCTCGAACCTGCTGAGCCAGATGATGACGGGCAATGCGCCCGAGACTGGCCCCGAGCCCGGCCAGGCCTTGCGCACGAAGAGCGACTGACCGACCCGCCATGCTCACGCACAAGCAGCTGCGCTATTTCGTCGACATCGTCGATGCGGGCAGCTTCAGCCTTGCGGCCGAGCGCCTCTTCATTGCGCAGTCGGCCCTGAGCCGGCAGGTCAAGGAGATGGAGCGCGATCTGCAGGTGCCGCTGCTGGAGCGCGATGCGCGGCATCTGGAGATGACGCCCGCGGGCCGTTCGCTGTACGCCGACGCGCGGCGCATTCTTGCGGCCCTCGAGAGCGCGGCCGTCGGCGCGCGTCATGCGCAGCGCGGCATCGAGGGCACGGTGCAGTTGCTGCATTCGAGCTCGGTGCCCTTGACGCATGGCTTGCTCGAATGCCTGAAGGACCATGCGCAGCGCCATCCGGGCGTTTCCATCGAGGTGTCGCAGCGCGCGTCGGAGCATCAGGCGCTGGACATCGAACAAGGCGACGCCGACGTCGGCCTGGCGCGTGAACCAGTGCTGCGCCGCTACCCAGGCGTGCGGCAGGCGCCGCTCTTCTCCGAGCCGCTGGTGGTGGCCGTACCGGCCGCGCATGCTTTGGCCAGCCGGGAGCACGTGGCTATCACCGAACTGCGCCACGAGCCCTTCGTTGCGACACCGCATCTTGAACGCGGCGGCCTGAGCCATCGCGTGGCCGAGCTGTGTCGCGCACAGGGCTATCATCCGACGGGCGCGCAGGTGCGTTCGCGCAAATGGTCGCAGCTGGCGCTGGTGCAGGCGGGTTTCGGCATTGCGATCGTGCCCGAGTCGATGGGACGCATGGCGCCCGAGGGCGTGAAGCTGCTTGCGCTGCACGGCGACGATGTCAGCACCACCGTGCTGGTGCTGTGGCGCGCGGACGATGCCACGCGGCTTGCGCAAGACCTGGTCGGTTCGCTGCGCACCGCCATGCAGGCGCCGCGCGGCGGATCCAGCTGATTTCGAGATCGAAGGGCGCCCCATTCGGCATTGGCGTGCAAGGCCCGAAGTCCCTAGATTCGTAGGCATGGATTCTTTCTTCGGTGCCTTGCCAGTCACGCCCCTGCAGTTCGCCATCGTCTGCGCGGGCGTCGTCGCCGCCTACGTCATCTTCGGCATTGCGGGCTTCGGCACCGCGTTGATTGCGGGGCCGGTACTGGCCAACTTCATTCCGGTGGCGAGCGTCGTGCCGCTTCTGGCTCTGCTCGACTTCTTCGCAGCCGTGGTCAACGTGAGCCGCGACGCGCGTTCGGCTGACACTGGCGAGCTGCGGCGGCTGGTGCCGGTATTGGCGCTGGGCAGCCTTGTCGGAGCGGCGTTGCTGCTGCTCGGACGGCCGCAGGTGATGCTGCTGGCGCTGGGCATCTTTGCTGTGGCCTATGCGCTGTATTCGCTCAGCGGCATCAAGCCCGTGTCCCGCCTGTCGCCGCGCGCGGCCGTGCCTTTCGGTTTCGTGGGCGGCATCTTCTCGGCGATGTTCGGCAGCGGTGGTTTCATCTATGCGATCTACCTGTCGGGGCGTATCGCGGCGAAGGAGCAGGTCCGCGTGACCCAATCGACGCTGATCGGGCTCAGCACGCTCACGCGGGCCGTGCTCTTCCTGCTGGCCGGCGTGTACGCGCAGACGTCGATCCTGTGGCTGGCGGCGTTGCTGTTTCCGGCCATGCTCGTGGGCACCGCGGTCGGCCGGCGCATCACGCTGCGCCTGTCGCGGGAGCAGTTTCTCAGGGTGGTGGCGCTCGCCGTGTTGTGCTCGGGCACCTTCCTGATCTACCGCTATGCCGCGGCCTGAAGGCCGAGGGGAATCAGCGGCACGCCCGCATAGGCCAGACTGAACATCCGCAGAATCAGCCCCGCGTAGAGGCCCGTCAGGAGCCAGACTGCCGCACGGCCCCATGGCATGAGCGACACGCTGATGAGCGCACCCGCCAGCGGCAGCAGCTGTTGTGCGTGCACGCCGAGGAAGTGCGGCACGCGCAGATCTCCGCCGGTGGCTGACCAGCCGAACAGGGGGAGCGTTGCGCCGCCTGCGATGGCGCCGATGGTCGATCCGCCGTGCTGGCTGATCGCGATGCCCGCGCCCGCTCCGGCGACGAAGGTCAGGACCAGCCCCAGCACCACGGCCAGCCGGTAAGGCGCTGCCAGCGCATCGCCGTGGCGCGCGAACAGCCACGCGAGCGGCAATGCCGTGGCGTTGAGTGACAGCGCACCCACGCCCATCAGGCTGTACATGACGATGTGGAAGGTCGAGTCTTCATTGAAGTGCGAGGCCTGCCCGAGGGCGCCTTGCAGCGTGATGTAGCCGACCTCGAAGACGCCCATGGCGATCACCACCGCGACGATGGTGCGTTCGATGCGGCCACCGCGCCGCTCGCGCGGCAGGTCGCCGAGCAGCCATGCGGTGGTCAGCGCGTAGAGGCTGACCGAAGCCATGAACTTCAGCGGCTTGACCCATACGCCGACGCCGTTCAGCGTGCGCGGATCGAGCCATGCAGCCACGAGGGCTGGCACCATCACCGCGAGCAGCAGGCCGCCGAACCAAGTCAACTGCGGTTGCCGCCGATGCACTTCGCGCGCCAGCGCCATGCATGCGGGCGCAACCCGCAGCGCCAGGAAGGCCAGCAGGCCGACAGGCCCGAACAGGAAGGTGAGGGCGAAGCAGGGAATGAGCAGCACCGGCGCGATGCCCGCGCGCTCTCCTTCGCGTGCGATCCATGTGCCCACGAACAGGTCGAAGGCGAGGTAGTGGAACCATCCGGCGGTGAGCAGGCCCGGATGCTGGAACAGCGCATGCACCGCCGACAGCGAGCTGTAGCCGCCACCGGCCACGGACCAGTACGTCGCCATCAGCCACCAGTACGCCAGCCCCAGGCCGACGGGAATGACGAGGCCTGTCGTTGCCCAGATGACCGGCTTGGCACGCCCGAGCCATGGGGCTGCGCCGAGCGCCGCCCAGGCCGGGAGGGCGATGGTGCTGCCTGCGCTGAAAAGTGAGTCGAACATACAAGGGCCTCCAGTAAGAAATGGGGCTCGCCAGGATTGGCATGGCATAATCTTGACAGTGTTTAGATAAAAGCGCCAGCAGATTCTTTAGAAGGTAGAGTCCACCCTTTGAAGACCGAAAGCAGCAACCAGCCATGGCGGCAAAGAAAACAGAGGAAGCCCCCGCGCCCTACCACCACGGCGATCTGCACGCGGCGCTGATCGGGGCTACCGAAGCCCTGCTGGCCGAGCGCGGCATCGAGGGCTTCACCCTGCGCGAGGCGGCGCGGCGCGCCGGCGTATCGGCGGCCGCGCCCATGCATCACTTCGGCAGCGCGGCCGGTCTGCTGACCGAGGTGGCGATCCTGGGCTTCGAGGAACTCACGCGCTGCCTGCGCGCCGGCACGGAAACGGGTGGCACCGACCCCGCGCGTCGCTTGCGCGGGCAGGGCATGGGTTATGTGCGGTTCGCGCTGGCCTACCCGGCGCGCTTTCAGCTCATGTTCCGCAAGGACCGGTTGACGCAAGATCTCCGCCTGCAGGTGGCCGGCGATGCGGCATTCGCCGAACTGGAGCAGGCAGTCCGCGACTACAACGGCTGGAGCAGCAAGAAGCCACCGAGCCGCGCGATGCAGGCCGCTGCGCTGGGCGCCTGGTCCGTCGTACACGGCTTTGCGCATCTTGCGCTGGACGAGAAGTTTGGCGAGCAGGCCGGCAACGCGTGCACGAACGATTTTGTCGAGAGCATGCTGCCGGAAATACTGAAGCAGTTCTGGCCCTGACCTTCACTGAGCCGGAAAGGGCGGCAGCCGTCTGCGGATCGTTTGCGCCTTCACGATGGAGGTGTTGGTCTCGGCCTTGTTCGCGATGCGGTCGAGAATGCCGTCGAGTTGTTCGAGCGATTGCAAAAACAGCCGCGCGACGAAACAGTCTTCGCCCGTGACCTTGTCGCACTCGCAGAACTCGGGCGTGGCCTCGATCAGCTTCTGCACCGCCTGCAGTTGCCCCGGCAATGGGCGGATGCGCACGATGGCCTGGAACTGGTAGCCCAGCGCCTTCAGGTTCACGTCCAGCGTGTAGCCGCGGATCACGTCGCGCTCTTCGAGCCGTCGCAGCCGCTCGGACACGCTGGGCGACGACAGCCCCACGTGGTGGGCCAGTTCTTTCAGCGACATCCGCGCGTTGCCTGCCAATGCCTGAACGATGGTTTCGTCGATTGCGTCGAGCATGTTGCCGATCTCCGGTGAATGGGCCACGATGGCTTGTTTTGAAAGGCCATCAGCGGTAGTTGCCTTATTCAAAGCATATCCAATCCGCGCCAGACGTGGCACGCTTGCTCCTTCCTTTCTGCCATTCGAGACAGACATGCAGACACAGCTTCGCGGCGCGCTGGAGATGAGCGCGGCCATGGTGATTTCCGGAACCATCGGATGGTTCGTCGTGCGCTCCGGACAGCCGCTGCCCGACCTGCTGTTCTGGCGCTGCGTGTTCGGCGCGGCCTCGCTGCTGGTTGTGTGCCTCGCGCTGGGGCTGCTGCGGCGCGGCCTGACGCTGCGCCAGTTTGCACTGGCTGCATTCGGCGGCGTGGCGCTGGTCGTCAACTGGGTGCTGATCTTTGCCTCCTTCTCGCACGCATCGATCTCGATCGCTACGGCGGTCTACAACACGCAGCCGTTCATGCTGGTCGCGCTCGGTGCGCTGCTGCTGTCGGAACGGCTGACCGCGATGAAGGCCGTGTGGCTGTGCATCGCCTTCGCTGGCGTGGTGCTGGTGGCGCAGGCCAAGTCCGGGGGCGGTGCCGGTGGCTCGTCCTACTTCATCGGCGTGCTGATGGCGCTGGGCGCGGCCTTCTGCTACGCGGTGGCGGCCCTCGTCGCGAAGAAGCTCGACGGCGTTGCGCCGCACCTCATCGCACTGATCCAGGTCTGCGTGGGCATCGTGATGCTCGCGCCGTTCGCGCAGCTGAAGACGCTGCCCACCGATGCGGCCACGTGGGGCGTGCACCTGGCCATGGGCGTGGTCTACACGGGGCTGGTGTTCGTGCTGCTGTACGGGGCGCTGCAGAAGCTGTCGACGCCCGTGGCCGGCGCGCTGTCGTTCATCTATCCGCTGGTGGCCATCGGCGTCGACTACGTCGCCTTCGGCCAGCGGCTGGGCGCATTGCAAGTGGTGGGTGCCGCGGCCATCCTGATCGCCGCGGCGGGCATGACCTTCGGATGGACCCTGCCGGGCGTGCCGAAGCGCTCGCCTGCCACCGACGAGCGCTGACCGAGTCAGGACGCCGTCACGACGCCACCCCGCCTGTAGAGCCGGGCCGCAGCCCGCTTCACCAGCAGATAGAACAGCGGCACGAAGAAGATCCCCAACGCCGTCGCGGCCAGCACGCCGCCGAACACGCCCGTGCCGATGGCCACCTGGCTCGCCGAGCCCGCGCCGGTGGCCAGCGCCAGCGGTATCACGCCGGCCAGGAAGGCCAGCGATGTCATAAGGATCGGCCGCAGCCGCAGGCGCGCGCCTTCGGCCACCGCGTCAAGAAGCTGCACGCCACGGCGCAGCGCGGCTTCTGCGAACTCGATGATCAGGATCGCGTTCTTCGCCGACAGCCCGATGGTCGCGAGCAGGCCGACCTGGAAGTAGATGTCGTTCGACAGTCCGCGCAGCGCCGCCGCGATCACCGCGCCGAGCACGCCGAGCGGAATCACCAGCATCACCGAGAACGGCACAGACCAGCTCTCGTACAGCGCGGCCAGGCAGAGAAACACCACGAGGATCGACAGCGCGAACAGCAATGGCGCCTGTCCGCCCGACAGCCGCTCCTGGTAAGACAGCCCGCTCCATGCGTGGCCCGTGCCGCGCTGCTTCTTCGCGATGGTTTCGACAGCCGCCATCGCCGTGCCCGAGCTCGTGCCCTGCGCGGCCGAGCCCTGGATCTGCACTGCGGGCAGGCCGTTGTAGCGCTCCAGCTGCGATGTGCCCTGCGACCAGCGCGTGGTGGCGAAGGCCGAGAACGGCGTCATCGCGCCGATGCTGCCGCGCACGAACCATTGCCGCATGTCGTCGGGGGCCGAGCGGTAGGGCGCGTCGGCCTGAACGTACACGCGCTTCACGCGGCCACGGTCGATGAAGTCGTTGACGTAGCTGCCGCCCCAGGCAATGCCCAGCGTGGTGTTCACGTCGTCCAGCGACAGCCGCAGGGCCGAGGCCTTGATCTGGTCGATGTCGATCTGCAGCTGCGACGTGCCGGCCACGCTGTTGGCGCGCACGGACTGCAGGCGCGGGTCTTTCTTCGCGTCGCGCAGCAGCGATTCGCGCGCCTGCACCAGCCGCTGCGATCCCATGCCCGAGGTGTCCTGCAGCCAGAACTCGAAGCCGTTGGATTCGCCCAGCCCCTCGATGGGCGGCGGCACCATGCCGTAGACCTCGGCGTCGCGCTGCTGCTTCGCGAGCGCGGTGCCGGCGCGTTCGACGATGGCGTGGGCGCGCTTGTCAGCATCCTTGCGTTCCGACCAATCCTTGAGCGAGACGAAGGCCATGCCCATGTTCTGCCCAGAGCCGCCGTAGCTCCAGCCCGAGATCGTGAAGATGGTGTCGGTCGTGTCCTTCTCGGTTTCCAGGAAGTGTTTTTCGACCGCGCGGTTCACTTCGTCGGTGCGGCCTTGCGTGGCGCCGGCCGGCAGCGTGAGCTGCACCATCACGCTGCCCTGGTCTTCCTCCGGCAGGAAGCCGCCGGGCAGTCCGAGATACAGCAGGCCCATGCCCGCCACGATGGCCGCATACACGGCCGCAAAGCGCAGCGGCTTGCGCAGGATGCGGCCCAGCAGCCCCACGTAGCGGCCCTGCGCCGCGTCGAAGTGCCGGTTGAAGGCGCCGAGAAAGCCGCGCGTGCGCGGCGGCACGCCGGCCTTCAGGAAGCGCGCGCACAGCGCCGGAATCAGCACGATGGCCACCACCACCGACAGCGCCATCGACGCGATGATCGTCACCGAGAACTGCCGGTAGATCACGCCCACCGAGCCGCCGAAGAAGGTCATCGGCAGGAACACCGCCGACACCACCACCGCGATGCCGACCAGCGCGCCGGTGATTTCCTTCATCGACTTGATGGTGGCGGCCTTCGCATCGAGCCCCTCTTCGTGCATTACGCGCTCGACGTTCTCCACCACCACGATGGCGTCGTCCACCAGCAGGCCGATGGCCAGCACCATGCCGAACAGCGTGAGCACGTTGATCGAATAGCCGAAAGCCGCGAGCACGCCGAAGGTGCCCAGCAGCACCACCGGCACGGTAATGGCCGGAATCACCGTGGCGCGCCAGTTCTGCAAGAACAGGAACATCACGACCACCACCAGCGCGATGGCCTCGAGCAGCGTCTTGATGACCGACTTGATCGAGATCTTCACGAAGCGCGTCGTGTCTTCCGCGTAGGCCACGCGCAGGCCGGCAGGCAACGAAGACTCCATCTCGGCGATGCGCGCCTTCACTGCGTTGGCAGTGGTCAGCGCGTTCGCGCCCGGCGCCAGCATGACGGCGGCACCGGCGGCGGGGTGGCCATTCAGGCGCGTGGTCTCGGAGTACGACTCGCTGCCCATCTCCACGCGCGCCACGTCGCCCAGGCGCACCACGGCGCCGTCGGGCTGTGTCTTCAGCACGATGTCGCGGAACTGCTCGGGCGTCTGCAGCCGCGACAGTGCCGTCACGGTGGCGTTGAGCTGCTGCTTCGCGGACGAGGGCCGCGCACCGATTTCGCCGACCGACACTTGCGTGTTCTGCGAGGCGACGGCGGCGGTCACGTCCGAAGGCATCAGCTGGTAGCTCGCGAGCCGGTGCGGGTCGAGCCAGATGCGCATCGCATACGCCGCGCCGAAGGCCTGCACCGAGCCCACGCCGTCGACGCGGCTGATGGGGTCACGCAGGTTGCTGGCCATCCAGTCGGCCACGTCGGTGTCGGTGCGGCGGTCGGTCTGGTCGTAGAGCGCCACGATCAGCAGGAAGTTGTTCTGCGACTTCGCGACCGTCACGCCCTGCTGCTGCACCGCCTGCGGCAGGCGGCTCGTGGCCTGGCTGACCTTGTTCTGCACCTGCACCTGGGCGGTGTCGGGGTCGATGCCCTGGCGGAAGGTGACGTTGATCTCGGCCCAGCCGGCCGCACTGCTCGTCGACTTGAAGTACATCAGGCCGTCGATGCCCTTCAACTGCTGCTCGATGACCTGCGTGACGCTGCTTTCCACCGCCTGCGCCGAGGCACCGGGGTAGTTGGCGGAGACCACGACGGTGGGCGGTGCAATGTCCGGGTACTGCGACACCGGCAGCGTGCGAATGGCCACGCCGCCGGCCAGCATGATGAGGATGGCGATGACCCAGGCGAAAACGGGCCGCTGGATGAAGAAGTTGGCGATCACGGGGTGCGCCTTCTCAATCTGCCGAAGAGGGCGTTGCAGCCGACACCGGCACCGGCTTCACCTTGTCGCCCGGATGCGCGCGCTGCAGGCCGTCGACCACGAGCCGGTCGCCTTCGCGCAGCCCGCTGGTCACGATCCACTGGTCGCCCGCCGCGCTGCGCACTTCGAGCGCGCGCAGCTCGACCTTGTCGCCCGCGCCCACCACCAGCGCGGTCGGCTCGCCCTTTTCGTTACGCGCCACTCCGCGCTGCGGCGCGAGGATGGCCTGCCGCTCCACGCCGGCCTCGACCTGCGCGCGCACGTACATGCCGGGCAGAAGCAGCCCCTGCGGATTCGGGAATTCCGCGCGCAGCGTGACCGAGCCGGTCGCGGCATCGACGCCCACTTCGGTGAACTTCAATGTGCCGGCATGGGGGTAGGGCAGGCCGTCTTCCGTGCGCAGGCTCACGCGCGTGCTCGCGGGCGCCATGTCGCCCGAGATGAAGCGACGCTTGAGCCGCGTGAGTTCGAGGCTCGACTGCACCACGTCGACGTAGATCGGGTCGATCCGCTGGATGGTTGCCAGCGCCGTCGCCTGGCCTTGCACCACCAGCGCGCCTTCGGTCACGCTGGAGCGGCCGATGCGGCCCGCGATGGGCGCGACGATGCGTGTGAATTCGAGGTTGATGCGCGCCGCCTTCACGGCCGCCTGCGCGGCTTTCACGCCAGCCTGGGCCTGCACGAGTGCGGCCTGGGCCTCTTCATGCTCTTGCCTGCTCACGGCGTTGGCCTTTACCAGTTCGCCGAAGCGCTCGGCCTTGCCGCGCAGGCTCGCGATGCTGGCCTGCGAAGTGGCGAGCGCGGCCTGTGCCTGTTCGTGCGCCGCCTCGAACGGGCCGGGCTCGATCTCGTACAGCACCTGGCCCGCGCGGACCATGCTGCCTTCCTCGAACAGGCGCTTGCGCACGATGCCATTCACCTGCGGCCGCACCTCGGACACGCGGAATGCGGCCGTGCGGCCCGGGAGTTCGGTAAGCACCGGCACGTCGCTCGCGTGCAATGCCATCACGCCGACTTCGGGCGGCGCGGCGTCGGTGTCGGGGGCCTGCCTGGCGCCGCATGCGGCGAGCACGAGCAGGGAAAGAGGGAGCAGGAGCTTGAAGGTCATGACTGTTCGGGAACGCGGTGCGGCGCGAGCCGGAATCGTCCGGATCGCGCACATACATTGTTTTGCACTGTTATGGTGCATTGTGCCTTCGCGCTGCATCGCAACATGAAGGATTCCTGAGGTTTCCCGGAGGGAAAACCAACGACAAAAGCCCATGCAGGCGCGAGCCCGCCGCCACATCGATCCGTGGCGGCGGGCCCTGCCGCATGGGCCGCGATGCGTTGGCTGGCTCGGAGCTAGCTGGCGCTTTGCTGACGCCGTCCCAGTGCGAACACCGAGTTGGGCGCGTCGACCACAAAAGGCTTGCGCGTGGCCGGCTGGCCGGTCGGCGTGCGCCGAGTCTCGGTCCGCACCGCGGCTTGCACGCCCTTGGCCTTTTGCTCGTCGACCAGGCTTTGCAGCGAGATCGACTTGAGGAACTCGACCGCCCGCAAGTTCACGGTGGCCCAGAGTTCGTCGATTTCGCAGCGGCCGGTCTCGCCCGGCGCGTCGGCGTCGCGCCGGCGGGTGGATTCGGCATCGTGTTCCTCGATCGAGAGGACGATGTCGGCCACCGAAATCTCCGCTGCCTTGCGGCTGAGCGAATAGCCGCCGCCGGGGCCGCGGGTCGATTCGACCAGGCTGGCGCGGCGCAGCTTGCCGAACAGCAGCTCCAGGTACGACAGCGACACGCGCTGGCGCAGGCTGATGGAGGCCAGCGTGACAGGGCCCGAACGGCCGTGCAGGGCGATGTCGATCATCGCGGTGACCGCGAAGCGGCCCTTGGTGGTGAGGCGCATGGGATGTTCCTTTCCTTCCTTCGTGGGGAATTACTCGTCCCGGCCGCCCGCGATGCCCAGCAGGGCCAGCAGCGACTGGAAGACGTTGTAGATGCTGAGATACACACCCAGCGTGGCGGAGATGTAGTTGGTCTCCAGGCCGTCCTTCACGCGCTTGAGGTCGTGCAGGATGAAGGCCGAGAAGATGCCGATGGCCGCGACCGACAGCGTCATCATCAGCGCGCTCGACTGGATGAAGAAGTTGGCGATGCCCGCCACCAGCAGCAGGATCGCGCCGATGAAGAGCCACTTGCCCATGGCCGAGAGGTCGCGCTTGATGACCGACGACAGCGTGGCCATGCCGAAGAAGATCGCGCCGGTGCCGGCAAACGCCGTCATCACCAGGCTGGCGCCGTTGGCCAGGCCGAGCACGGAGCCCACCAGGCGCGACAGCATCAGGCCCATGAAGAAGGTGAAGGCCAGCAGCACCGGCACGCCGGCGGCCGATTCCTTGGTCTTCTCGATGGCGTACATGAAGCCGAAGGCGCCGCCGAGGAACACCATCAGGCCGATGCCCGGCGACATGGCGCGCGAGAAGCCGGTGGAAACGCCGATCCAGGCGCCGAGCACGGTGGGCACCATCGACAGCGCGAGCAGCCAGTAGGTGTTGCGCAGCACGCGGTTGCGCTCCTGCGCCGAGGCGAGTGGGAGGTTGAAGCCGTCGTGATAGGTGGAGGGACTGTTGTTCATTGTGTTGATTCCTTGAAGCTGGACCGGTGCTGGCTGCACGCAATGGCGCATGCAAGGGGCACAGGGCCGGAAATGAGAGATGCCGTTGCTGCGATGCGGGTGCCGCCGGATGGCGGAGAGCCCGGATCGAAAGGGCGGGAGCCGTGGCGGCTCCCGGTCGCGCTAAGCCTTTGGGGGCCTAGGCGACGAAGGACGCGGCGCGGGGTGGCCGCTTGGGTCGCGCGAGGAACGGCGCGACGGAGGTGGTCAGGCCGAGCTTCGGCGGCTGTTCCGTGAAGCGCAGCAGCACGGGGGTGCCGTTGCGTGCGTCGACCAGTTCGGCGTGTTCGGAGCCGGCTTCGTCGACGGAGAGGGAGTCGTCCGATGCCTTGTCGGCATCGCCTGCTGGCGCCGCACCGGAGAAGTCCGCACTGACTATCAGCGCGGCGGATTCCTGCTGTTCGTCGTGCGAATGGCCACCGCCAATCACGCTGTGTGCGAGCACGGCAAAGCCGTAGCAGGACAGCATGATGGACAGGACAGTGGCGACAAACCAGCGGGACATGTAGGGGTAATCTTACCTGCCGCGCCGTGGGGTGTTCGCGGCGGGCGCTTTCAACCGACCGGATCGCATGGATGTTCGCTCAGGCTGGCGCGGTCGTGGTTTCGCTGCCTTCGGGCTGCAGCCATTCGCGTGCGTGGGTGCGCAACGCGTCTATCTGCAGCCAGATCAGACCGAGTTCGGTGTGGAAAGTTCGCGCCTGCGGGTCGCCGCCGTCCCCGTTCTCGACGCTGACGGCAACGGCCTGGGCCAGCGCGGCGCGCGTGGCCGATTCCGCGGCTGCATCGCCCGTTGCTTCGATCAGGCCCTTTTCCAGCCCGGCCGCCAGCCCTTCCAGTGCCGCGATCGCCCCTTCGGCTGCCGTGCGCAGCACCGCCATCTGCGCCGAGTCAGGCAACGCCGCGCGGTGGGCGCCCAGGGCCGAGAGGTAACTCAGCAGCGTGTGCGAGCGGATCAGGAAGCGCAGCGCCACCCCCGCGCGCGGCCGCACGTAGCCCGGCTCGCGGAACATGTCCGACACGGCCGTGGACAGCGCCGCATCCGCGTTGTGGTCGTTGCGCCGCGCCAGCCGGTAGTCGAGGTGGTCGCGCGCGCCGGTGCGGTACTGCCCGACGATCTGCCGCAGATAGCCGGCATGGCCGCGCATGGCGGCCGCGGCCAGCTCGTTGATGCGCCGCGCCTGCCAGTGCGGCAGCACCAGCAGCACGGCCAGCCCGGCAATGGCGCTGCCGATGGCGGTGTCGACCAGCCGCGGCACCAGCAGCACGCCGCTGTCGCCGACCTGGTTGAAGCACATCAGCACCAGCAGCGTCATCGAGGCGGTGGCCAGCAGGTAGCGCGTGGTGCGGGTCGCGAAGAACAGCACGCCCGCCACCACCGCGATCACCGACTGCACCAGCGGCTGCGGAAACAGCTGCAGCAGCGCCCACCCGGCCACCACGCCGAGCGCAGTGCCGGCAATGCGCTGCCCCATGCGCGAAATGGTGTCGCCGTAGGTCTGCTGGCAGACGAACAGCGTGGTCAGCAAAATCCAGTAGCCCTGCGCCGGGTGGATGGCGCGCATTACGCCATAGCCCACCACCAGCGCCACCGACAGCCGCAGCGCGTGGCGAAACAGCGGCGAGCGCGTGGTGAGCTGGCGCCGCACGCGCTCGACCGCATCGCGCCATGAGCGCGGCGAGCGGTCGAACAGGCCCATCTCCGTGCGGCCCGCGCGCGCCGACGGCTGGCTGGCCCCTGCGAGTTGTCCGTCGAGCAGCGCGAGATTGCGCGCCAGCGCCTCGACCGACGCCAGCAGCGCCAGCCGCCCGGGCGTGTCGGCCCGCGCGCGCTCGTGCTCGATGGCGCTGCGCAGATCGGCCAGCGCCTGCACCGTCTCCGTGCCCACCTCGAAAGGCTCGCGCCGCGCGATCGAATCGGCCAGCCGCTGGCAGGCCAGCCCCTGCAGGCCCAGCACGCGCTGGCAGCGGTAGAGCAGGTCGCTGTGGAAGAAGGCGTCGGCCAGCGCGTTGTAGTCGTCGTGCGAGGAGCTGGCGCGCTCGTGCACGTCCTGTGCGATCAGGTAGAGCCCGCGGTAGCGCGAGAGGCGCCCGGTCGGCGCACGCGCGCCGATGCGCAGGAAGATGCTTTCCTTCGCCGCGTTCATCTCCGCCACCACATCGGCATTGAGCTGTGCCAGCGCGAGCCGCTTGCGCTCGATGTCGATGCCGCGCAGCGGCTCGAACAGCGAAGCCTTGAATCGCACGAAATTGCCCAGCACCGTGAACAGCGCCACCAGCCGCGCCTGCACAGGCTGCGCCGGAAAGGCCGCGCACCACAGCACCGAGAACACGCCATACCACGCAGCACCCGCCAGCAGCAGCAAGGGCTCGCGCCCGCGATGCGCCACGCCGTGCGCGCCCATGTTCTCGATGCCGAGCGTGGCGTACATCGCGAGGATCAGCGTCGCGTAGGCGATCGCCTTGTAGCGTGCTTCCACCGCGCCGAGCATCGTGAGGCAGAAGGCCGCGAGCGCAAGCCCGGTGATGAACAGCAGTGGCAAGCCGAACGCCGCCTCGACCGCGAACGCGATGGCCGCGAAGCAGCCCAGCGTGACCACCTGCGCGCGCAGCCGGCCGCGCCAGCTGTCGTCGGTCTCGGCGAGCGCGCTGGCGATGGCACCGAGGAACAGCGGAATCACCGCATCGGGATGGTCGGTCCAGGCGCAGGCCGCCATGAGGCTGCCGAGGGTGAGAAGAATGCGAACGGGTTGCGCGCGGGAAGCGAAAGACCGCAGCCGCTGGCGCAGCGCGTCGGGGGACAGGGGAAGCATGGGCTGATCTTGCACGATGCATGCCACGGCCGTGTGGCGCCTTGTGGCTAAGAACTGGGTCGGCTGCGCAGGAAACCGTGGCGCGGGGCGATCCACCGGGCTTGGGCGCTGTCGGCTGCGGGGGCAACCCCTGTGAGCAGCATCTCGTCCTCGACCTGCAGGAACTGACGGGATTGCGCCCCGTCCGTGCCCGGCAGCACGCGCAGCGTGGCATCGCCCAGGTCGATCCGTTCGCCCGGCGCGGGCAACACGGTGGATGCGTCGGGCCAGACGTCGCGCAGGCCGTCGAGGGCGCGCATGGCTTCTTCCGACAGCGCCTGCGTCGACAGCAGCCATCGCACGCGCCCGGGCGCCGCTGCGACGAGGGCCGCGATGTGCCCGGGGCTCGCGGGCAACGCATCGATCAATGCGCAATCGCCGCCCGCAGCTCCCACGAAGTAGCTGTGCGCCAGCTCGCCCGATGCTTCCCCCGTAACCCGCAGAACCCGTGCCGACAGCCGCGTCACCAGCCCGGCCTCGTGCGCATAGCGGCCACCGCCCTTGCCGTCCGGGTCGAGATGCGCGACTTCTTCGTACGCCGGCTCGTCCATGTTTACCGGCCGTCGTCCCGCAGGCCCATCCGCCAGCCGTGGCATGACGCGCGGAATGTGCTTCAGGCCGCGCGCATGGGCCATGAGTTCGGCCGTGCTTGCGAATTGCGCGAGCTGCTCGAGGATGCGGCGCGTCACGTTCATCAGCTTGAGCCCGCGCGCCGGGTCCACGGCCTCGGCGGGGCGCAGCCACATGTGTTCGACCGTCTCGCGGCCATCGGGCTGCACGCTCTGCGCCTCGGGCATCGGCGCGATGAAGAAGCGCGTGTCGAAGCGACGCGGCATGCCCGGCGGCGTGAGCCAGTAAGCGAAATAGGCGAGCCGGTCGGCCGCGAGCCGCCAGCCGTGCCGATCACACAGCGAGAGCAGCGCATCGGTGCCTTGCTCCGCCGCATGGCGCATGGCGGCGAGCTGATCGGGCGGCAGGCTGTCCAGCGCCACCAATTGGTCGGTGCTGCCATCGGTCGCGAACAGCACGCCGGCTTCTTCGAAGCATTCGCGGATCGCGGCGGCGTAGTAGTCGAGCCCGCCCTCCGGCACTGCGAGCCGTTCGCTCGCGGCCCTGTCGTCCATGCCGCCGCAGTGCACGTGCAGGCCGCGGTCGTGCGCATCGATCACGCCGCCCGGAAACACGCTGGCGCCGCTGTTCTGGTCGTTGGCCTTCTCGGCCCGCCGCAGCATCAGCACTTCGAGGCCGTGGCTTGCGTCGCGCAGAACGATGAGGGTGGCCGCCGAGCGCACGGGGCGCGGTGGCGAAGCGGGTTGTGGCGTGGCATCCGGAGTGCTGGCTGTCATGCACGCATTGTCGCGCCGGTGGCTGCTGCGAAGGCGACAGCAGGGGCCCCCGGCTGTCGCGCGGAAGACCGTCCGGAATGCGGTGCGCGACGTACCTTCAAGGCACATCGACTGTTGTTGAAGGACGTACCATGCATTTCGAATTCACACCCCGGGTGATCGCGCTGCGCGACGAGCTGCTCAAGTTCATGGACGAGTTCGTCTACCCGAACGAAAAACGCCACGAAGAAGAACTGGCCGCCAACGCCCGCGCAGGCCGCCCCTATGCCGAGCTGCCGATGATGGCCGACCTCAAGGCCAAGGCACGCGAGCGCGGGCTGTGGAACCTGTTCCTGCCCGAGTCGGAGCACGGCCCGGGCCTGAGCAACGTCGAGTACGCCCCGCTGTGCGAGATCATGGGCCGGCGCTACTGGTCCTCGGAAATCTTCAACTGCTCCGCGCCCGACACCGGCAACATGGAAGTGCTGGCGCGCTACGGCACCAAGGCCCAGCAGGAGCGCTGGCTCAAGCCGCTGCTGGCCGGCGAGATCCGCTCGTCCTTCGCGATGACCGAGCCCGAGGTGGCTTCGAGCGACGCCACCAACATCCGCTGCAGCATCCGCCGCGAAGGCAATGAGTACGTCATCAACGGCCGCAAGTGGTACATCACCGGCGCGATGAACGAGCGCTGCGAAATCTTCGTGCTGATGGGCAAGACCGACCCCGACAACGCCGACCGCCACAAGCAGCAATCGATGATCCTCGTGCCGAAGAACACGCCCGGCGTGACCATCGTGCGCGACATGGCGCTGCTCGGCGTGTACGACCCGCCGTTCGGCCACCCCGAGATCGTCTTCGACAACGTGCGCGTGCCGGTCGAGAACATCCTGCTCGGCGAAGGCCGCGGCTTCGAGATCGCGCAGGGCCGCCTCGGGCCTGGGCGCATCCATCACTGCATGCGCGCCATCGGCATGGCCGAGGCCGCGCTGGAAATGATGTGCCAGCGCCTCGTGTCGCGCGTCGCTTTCCACAAGCCGCTGTCGGAGCAGGGCGTGTGGCGCGAGCGCATTGCCGAGTCGCGCATGCTCATCGAGCAGTCGCGCTGGATGGTGCTCAACGCCGCCTACCGCATGGACACCGTGGGCAACAAGGTCGCCGCGAAGGAGATCGCGATGATCAAGGTGCTCACGCCCAACAACTGCGTGAAGGTGGTCGACTGGGCCATGCAGGCCTTCGGCGCCATGGGCCTGAGCCAGGACACGCTGCTCACGCATTTCTACGCCTACGAGCGCCACCTGCGCGTGGCCGACGGTCCCGACGAGGTGCACCGCAACGCGATTGCCAAGCAGGAGCTGGCGGCGTACCAGTAAGGCAGGACCAGCTGTGCTGCTTCAGGGGCGGTCCGCTGCGGCGTCGCCACCCACCCAGCAGCCTTCCTGTGCCATCGCCTCCGAAGGCAGTCCGACGTGGATGGCCGAAGGCGACCCCATGGCCTCGCCTTGGCGAACCGTCACCGACAGCGCGCCGCGGCCGACCAGGCCCAGATGGCGCAGGCCCCACGCGAGCGCAGCAGCGGCGATGCCCGTGGCCGCGTCTTCCGGATAGCCCGAAGACTTCGGAAACTGCCGCGCGCTGACCGTGTCGGCCGCCTCCTGCGACATCGCATAGGGATACAGCCCGGTGGACCCGAGCCGCTCGCACAGCGATTCGACGCGCGAAAAATCCGCGCGCAAGCCATGCAACTGCGCCGTGTCCGCCAGCCGCACCAGTGTCTTCACACGGCTGGTGGCGGCATTGAGCACCGGCCCCGCGATCTGCGATGCGTCTATGCCCAGGCACTGCGCGATCTCTTCGACCAGCGCCTGCTGCGTCACTTCCTGCACCACCGCGCGCGGCTGGCTGATCTGCACCGTGCTATCGACGCGCCGGCCCGTCACGGTGCCGCTCAGCGTCTCGATGGCGACCGGTGCGCCGTCCCACTCGGCGCGCCGATGCAGTAGCCACAGCGCGCCGACCGTGGCATGGCCGCACATTTCCATTTCGTGGTTCGGCACGAAGTAGCGCATGCGCAGGGCATGCGCGGCCGTCGCGGGCTTCAGCACGAAGACCGATTCATGCCCGCTTTGCCGCGTGTATTCCTGCATCTGCGCGCTTGTGAGTGCGTCGGCATCGAGCCACACCGGCGCGGGGTTGCCGCCGACCTTCGGGTCGGGCCCCACGAAGACGCGGATGTTGTGAACGGCAGCCATCGTCAATCGGCCCTCGCGTTCACCGAGCGCGCGATGCCGCCCCAGAGCTTGATGTCGTTGCGGATCTGCGCCTGGAACGCGTCGGGCTGCACGTTCCACGGCGTCACGCCCTTGGCCAGCATGTCGGCGCGCAGGGCCGGGTCGTTCAAGGCAGTGTCGAGCGCGGCGCGCAGGCGCTGCATCACCGGCTGCGGCGTGGCCGCCGGGGCCATCAGCCCGTACCAGAGCTGCGGCTTGAAGTCCTTGATGCCGGCCTGCTCGAAAGTGGGCAGGCCGTCGAAGCCGGCCGAGGGCTCGCTGATCGCCAGCGCCCGCATGCGGCCGCCGCGCACCTGCGCCAGCAGCGCGGGTGGGTTGTCGAACAGCGCCTGGATCTGCCCCGCCATCAGGTCGGCCTGCGCGGGCGCCGCGCCGCGGTAGGGCACATGCGTCATCTCGATGCTGGTGCGCTGCTTGAAGAGTTCGCCCGCCAGATGGCTCAGGCTGCCGTTGCCGATGCTGCCGTAGTTCAGCGCCTGGGGATGCGCCTTGGCGTAATCGATGAAGCCCTTCACGTCGCGTGCCGCCAGCGAAGGCGTCACCACCAGCACGAAAGGCGTGGTGCCGATGGTGCCGACCGGCACCAGGTCCTTGATCGGGTCGTAGGGCAGCTTGGGGTACACCGCGTCGGCCGATGCGATGGTTGACGTGGTGGCGGCCACCAGCGTGTAGCCGTCGGGATTCGCCTTCGCGCCGAAGCCCGTGCCCACGGTGCCGCCCGCGCCGGAGCGGTTGTCGATGATCACCGACACGCCGAGCGCGGCCTGCAGCCGCTGCTGCACCGAGCGGAAGATCACGTCCGTGCCGCCGCCGGCGGGGAAGGGTACGATGATCGTGACCGGCTTGCCCGGATAGTCCGGGGCCGCCCAGGAGGCTGCAGGGCCGTACAGGAGCCCGGCGGCTGCCAGACCGAAAAGCGCGCGGCGCAGGGGTTTTGGGGTCATGCTTCTTGCTTGCGGGAGTGGTGTTTCCCGATTCTGTTGAGCGTGCGCAAATGCGTGCGACCGATTGCGACATGCACGAATTCAAATGCGACAAGGAGTGGCCATGCAGCTGAACAACGCGCCCTCGACGCCCCGCCAGTCGCTGTTCGTCGAGCGGCTCTCGCACCACGCCACCATGGTCGCGAGCACGCGCGATCGCTATGCGACCGACACCCACGTGCACGATTGCGACATGCTGTTTGTGCCGCTCGCGGGGCGCTTCAGCGTCGGCGATGCACAGGGCGAGGCGCAGCGACTTGGTCCCGGGCACTTCGTGTGGTTTGCGGCGGGGAGCGCGCATTCGACCACCACGCTCACCGCAGGGCAGACGCACATCGCGGTCTACGTCGATCCCGCGCTGTGGGCGACCGCGTTGCAGGCGCAGGGTGTCTCAGGGCCGCCGCAGGGCATGCGCGCGGGCAGCACCGCGCTGCGTGCGCTGTCGCAGCGGATGTTCGAGTCCGCGAAGACCGGCGCCGACGAAAACTACGCGCTGTGCGGCGCGCTCGTCATGGAGGCGGCGCGGCTCAGCGGCAATCCGCTGTCGGACGGCGATCCGTCATCGGCCCTGCTGGTGGCCGAGCTGCTGGCCGAGGCCATCGAAAGCGACCTGGCAGAGCCCCTGTCGCTGGAAGCCTTTGCCCAGCAGCACCGCCTCTCGCGCCGTCAGGTGGAACGCATCTTCCGCGCGAAGTACGGCTTGTCGCCGCTGGCCTGGCTGCAGCGCCGACGCCTGGAGCGCGCGGCCTACCTGCTGGCGCACACGCGGGAGTCGGTGCTGTCCATCGCCCTGCAGGTGGGCTGGGAGTCGGGTTCGTACCTGTCGCGGATGCTGGAGAAGACCTGGGCGAAGACCGCGACGCAGATCCGCGCCTCGGGGCCCGACCCGGCCTTCTACAGCGTCATTCCCCCGTCCACGTGAATCACCTGCCCTGTGATGAAGGCTGCCGCCGGACTCAACAGGAAGGCAATCGGGGCCGCGATGTCGTCGGGGGTTGCGAGCCTGCCCATGGGCACCTGTGTGATGGCTGCCTTCCATTGCTCCTCGTTGAGCGCGCCCGCTTTCGCGCCGTCTTTCCGGACATAGCCCGGTGCGACTGCATTGACGGTCACGCCGCGCGGCGCCATTTCGGCGGCCGCGGCTTTCACCAGCGCTTCCACGCCCGCCTTGGCGGCAGCCGTCGCGGGAAACGTGGAGCTACCCAGCCGGAAGCGGTGCGCGACGAACGAACTCACGGCAACGAAGCGGCCTTGCCCGTTCGCCCCCAGCAGAGGCAGGCTCCTGCGCAGGAGATGCGCCAGCGAAACGACCATGACGTGCAGAGAACGCTCGACGATCTCGTCGTCCAGCTCCGCGAGCGAACGCCGGTCTGCGAAGCCGGCGTTGGCCACCACGCCGCGCAGGCCGCCCTGGGCTTGCGCGGCATCGAGCAGGGCGTCGATCGTCTCCGGCGTGCCGACGTCTCCGACCACGACGGTGCTCCGCACCGCACCGCATTGCTGCGCCACCGCTTCGGCCGCCGCGCGGTTGCTGCCGGTGTGGATCACGAGGTCGATACCTTGCGTTGAAAGGAGCCGGCAGGTCGCGGCGCCGATGCCCGAGCCCGCGCCGGTCACGATGACGGTGTTCATGCCAAAGCCGGCGCTTCAGGCCGAGAACGCGATGCGTTGCTTCTCGACGATCTTCCAGTCGATCTCGACACCGATGCCCGGACCGCTCGGCACATGCACGTGCCCCGCTTCCGCTGGCGTCATGCGGACCAGGATGTCTTCCTGGAAAACATACTTCGGCATGTAGAACTCGCAGCCCAGCGAGACGTTGGCACTTGCCGCAATGAAGTGCGACGCCGCCGCCAGTGCAACGCCGCCCTCCCACAGCGTGCCGCCGTAGCAGGGAAGACCCGCCGCCTCGGCGATGGCGTTCACCTTCATGGCCTTGCCGATGCCGCCGGCCTTCATGAGCTTGATGCTGATGATGTCGGCGGCGCGCTCCTGCACCGTGCGCAGCGCCTCGGCCGGGGAGAACACGCTTTCGTCGGCCATGATCGGCGTGTCGAGCGCCGCCGCAATCTGCGCCATGGCCGCGATGGCATCGCGCGGCACCGGTTGTTCGATGAAGGTGGGCTTGAACTGCTCGACATCACGCAGCTGCTGCAGCGCGTTGTAGGGCTGCAGGCCCTGGTTGTAGTCGATGCGCAAATCGAACTCGAAGCCCAGGTGTTCCCTCAGCAGCGAAAGCCGGCGCATGTCTTCCGCGTGCGAGGCGAAGCCCGTCTTCACCTTGAAGATGCGATGCCCGGCCGAGAGCATTTGCTTCGCGAGTTCGATGTCGGCATCGATGTCGGGATTGGCGATGGAAAAAGAAAAGGGAATCCTGTCGCGCACCTTGCCGCCGATCAGCGAATACAGCGGCAGGTTGGCCGCCTTGCCGCACAGGTCGAACAGGGCTATCTCCACCGCTGCTTTGGCTTCGGGGCTGCCGACCAGCGCCCGGTCGCAGTCGGCCATGCGCTGGGGAATGTCGCGCGGGTCTGTGCCCAGGAGCACGGGGCGCAGGTATTGCGCAATGCCGTGGAACAGGTTCTCGTTGGTGCCCGAGAACACCTCCCATGCCTGCCCCTCGCCGATGCCATCGATGCCCTGGTCGGTTCGCACGCGGACCACTACGCGCTTGATGGAGGCCTGGATGCTTCCCACGCCCTGCGATCGCTTCATCTTGATGGGCGACTCGAGCAGGTGCACTTCAATGTTCTGGATCTTCATGATGATCGTGCTCGGGAGTGATCGTCAGACCTTGATCTGTGGCGGAATCTTGTCTTCGCTGACGCCCCCGACGGACTTGAGGTTCGAGATGAAGGTCTTGCGGATGTTTCCGCTTGCGCGCTCGCTGGCGAGCCATCCGTTGACGTGCTTGAGCCAGCGCGTGTCGGCCTCCTTGCGAACGCCGCCATTGGAGGTTGCGACTTCTTCAGGCGTCAGGATGACCACCTGGCCCACCGCGGGGTTCTTGCTGGCCAGGCTCAGGGCTAGCGGCAGGACGAGGATCTGGGCGTCGGCGCGCCCGACCTGCAGCGCCAGCGTTGCATCGACAGCGCTGTCCAGCCGGGTGATCTCCGCGTTCTTGAGCAGGCGCGTGGCGAGCGTGTCGTGCGAAGAGCCCTTGTCGACCACGACGCGGATCGTGGGCTGGTCGAGTTCTGCCCAGGTCTTTGGCGCATAGCCCTTCTTGCACACGGCGGCAAAGGCGATGTTCAGCACCGGGTCCGTGAAGTCGATCACCTGCAGTCGTGCGGGCGTCGGGTTCAGGCCGAAGAAGATGTCGATCTTTTGCGACTGCAGCTCGAGCACGGAATTGCCCCAACTGGTGGGCGTGATGTCGAGCTTAGCGTCCAGGCTCTTGGCCAGGCCGCGATAGAAATCGGCCATGCAGCCGAGCCACTCACCGCTCACCATGTCCTTCTTGTAATAGGGCAGTCCGCCATCGACCGCGCCGACGCGCATGACCTTGGTGCGCGTCACGCGCTCCCATGTCGATTCGTTCGCTTGCGCCAACGCGGTCACCCACGGAGCGGCACCCGCCGCCAACATTGAACCAGCAACAAAATCGCGACGCTTCATGATGAATACTCCGTTTTCAGGGCTCGGGGGGAAGGAAAAAACAAGGCATCGGCTTCGGCTTGAAGCGATGACAGTCTTCGACTGATGTGATCGTAGGTACGACAGGAGACCGAAGGTAGAGACCAGATCGTCGAAAGAACATTCGATCTCGTCGTTTCGACGACGGCGGATGCCGATATGTGCTTGCTCGGAATGAGCAAGTCGCGGGAGGCATCGAGCAAGAAGCTTGCCATTGCAACGATGGATTGCTGGTGCAGTCTGGCAATCAGGAAGCCGGCCTACGCCCTTACATTCACACGAACCACCGAAAGCTCCCCATGCCCCGCCCCGTCCTCGAAGAAGCTCGCATCCACCCAGCCATTCGCGCGAAGCTGGCCGACAGTCGTCAGACCCTCGTCAGGGAAGTCATGGCCGCAATAGAAGCCCACGACGTGGTCGTGGTCGGCATGGGCCTCAATCCGTTTCCGAAGAAAGCGCGCGAAGCCCTCGACCGGATCGGGCAGCCGTACAAGTACCTCGGATACGGCAGCTACCTGAGCCAATGGCGCGACCGCAACGCGCTCAAGATATGGACCGGGTGGCCGACCTTTCCGATGGTGTTCGTCAAAGGCATGCTGGTCGGTGGTGCCACGGACCTGCAGAAGCTCATCGACAGCGGCGAGCTCAAGACGCTTCTCGCCAGCCAATAGCCACCGGCTAGCCCGGCACTTCCCACGCGAAGCCGACGCCGTACACCGACCGTATCCAGTCGTGCTCGGGCGTGACCGAGCCGAGCTTGCGGCGCAGGTTCTTCACGTGGCTGTCGATGGCGCGTTCGGTCACGTCCACCGTGTCGTCGTAGGCCAGCTCGAGCAGGCGGGAGCGCGAGAAGATGCGCCCCGGGTGCCGCGACAGCACCTGCAGCAGCCCGAACTCGCGCCGCGTGAGGTTCAGCGGCGTGCCTTCGAGCGAGGCGCGCCAGTGCACGTCGTCGAGCACCAGGCCCGGAGCCTCGCTCTGCGAGGCCGAACCCTGGGCCAGCCCCGGTGCGGTGCGCCGCAGCACGGCGCGCACACGCGCCACCAGCTCGCGCGGCGAGAAGGGCTTGCACACGTAGTCGTCGGCGCCCAGCTCCAGGCCCAGCAGCCGGTCGACCTCCTCGATGCGCGCAGTCAGCATGATGATCGGGTGCGCCGTGTGCTCGCGCGCGCGGCGCAGCACCTCGATGCCGTCGAGCCGCGGCAGCATGATGTCGAGCAGCGTGAGGTCGGGCGGTGCGGCGACGATGCTTTCCAGCGCGCTTTGTCCGTCGGCGAAGTGCTCGGTTTCGTAGCCCGCGTGGCGCAGGTAGTCCTGCACTACCGAGGCGATGTCGGTTTCGTCTTCGACGATGACGATGCGTGTCATGAGGATGCCCCCAGTGGAAGGGTGATGGTCACGCGCAGCCCGCCCAATGGCGAAGCTGACGCATCGATGGTGCCGCCGTGCGTCTCGATGGTCGCGCGGCAGATCGAGAGGCCGAGCCCGGAGCCGCCGTGTTCGCGGCTGCGCGAGGCCTCGCCGCGGAACAGGCGGTCGAACAGGCGCGGCAGCTCGGCCTCGGGCACGCCCGGCGCGCTGTCGTCGAAAAGCAGGGTGAGGCAGTTGCCGGTCCATGCGCCTTCGACCGTGACGTCGATGTGCAGCTGGCCGCCCTGGTCGGTATAGGCCAGCGTGTTCTCCAGCAGGTTCATGAACACCTGGTGCAGCCGGTGCGCGTCGCCGTCGATGGTCGGCTGCGCGGCGGCGCCGATGAGGTCGATGGCGCGCCGGTCTACCGTGATGCCACGCGCGGCGAAGCGGTCGCGCGTGTGGTCGAGCGCTTCTTTCAGCAGCGACAGTGGAAACACCGTGGCCGTGAGCAGGTCGCTCTGCGGCTCGCGCATGCTGCTGCGCAGGTCGTCGACCAGCTGGCCGAGCCGCAGCACCTGCCGGTGCAGCCGCAGCGCGGTGCGTTCGTCGAAAGTGCGCACGCCGTCCTGCAGCGCCTCGATCTCCGCGCGCATGGCGGCCAGCGGCGTGCGCAGCTCGTGCGCCGCGTCGGCCAGCCAGGCGCGGCGAGAGGCCTCGACCGTGTCCAGGCGCTGCGCCATGTCGTTGAAGGTGCGGCCGAGCAGTGCCAGCTCGTCCGAGCCCTGCACCGCGACGCGGGTGGAGAGCCGGCCGCGCGCCAGGTCTTGCGCGGCCTGCGTGAGTTCGTCGATGGGCTTGAACCAGCGGCGCGCCAGCAGCCACGACAGCACCAGCGCGAAGCCGAGGCCGCACAGGCCCGTGAGCACGATCACGCCCGACTGCCGCGCCACGAAGGCGCGGTCGGCCTCGCTTTCGAGGCCCTGCAGCGGCATGAGCGCCAGGTAGCCGATGACCGTGCGATCGCGCCGGATCGGCGTGCGCGTGGCATTCGCAAGGTCGATGTTGGCGCCCACCACGTGCGCGCCGTGCGCGTCGAGCACGGCCAGGCGCTGGAAGATGGAGTCCGGCATCTCGCGGGGATCGCGAAAGAACCACGGCGGCGGCATGGTCGGCAGCCGGCGCGGCATCAGGTCGAGCTGTGGTGACGACAGCGTCGTCTCCGAGGGCGGTGGGGGCGGCGGGCTACCGTTGGCGCCGTTGTCGGGCGGTGGAGGGTTGGAAGGATTGCCGCCGCGCATGGCGCGGTACTCGTACCAGGGCGGCAGCCGCCGCTCGTCGCCGGTGTTGTTGCCGTTGCTGGTGCTGTCGAGCAGGGCAGCCATCCGGCCCATCTGCAGGCGGCGCCAGGCGTCGTCGTTGTCGCGCAGGCTCTTCCAGTCGCCGTTGGCGACGTAGTGCTTCAGCAGCAGGTCGGTGAGCCAGTCCATGCGCCGGATCTCGATCTCGGCCACGTAGGAGCCCAGGCCGCGTTGCAGCGCGATGATCGACAGGCCAGCGAAGCTGATCAGCAGCACGATCAACAGGGCGGCCAGCGCCAGGAAGATCTTCCTGGAAAGTGTCAGGTGAGGCATGGGCTGGGGGGAGGCATGGCCGCATTCTGCGGCATGCATGGCGGGCAGGCGAAGGGGTGCTTCATGGGCAAGCGGCCGATCATTGCGGCCGAATGTGGAGGAAATTGGGAGGAATTTTCTCCACCATTTCTCCTGAATTGGTCCGCACGATGCAGGCTATGAACCCTCCTCACATGGGCCTGCCGCTGCAGCTGGCGATCACGGTGTTTTTCTGGCTGATCGCCCAGGCGTGGACGCTGTTCGTCTTCTGGGCGGAGGGATGCGCCACGCAGCCCGCCGCGTCCGGCGCCGGACTGATCGACAAGGAAAAGACGCCATGACACCCCCCGATTCGCTGCTCCCCGGGCGCCGCGGCCTGCTGGCCGCCCTCGGCGCTGCGGGCCTGTCGGCATCGGCACGCCCGGCACTGGCCGCGCAGCGCCGCCTGCCGCTGACCGCGCAGGCCACCGAAGGGCCGTACTACCTCGACCTCGCACTGGACCGCCGCGACATCACCGAAGGGCTCGACGGCGTGCCGCTGGACGTGCGCTTCACCGTGTGCGATGCGGCTGGCCGGCCGCTGCCCAAGCTGCGCGTGGACCTGTGGCACTGCGATGCGCAGGGGCGCTACTCGGGCTTCGGCGAGCAGGGCGACGACCGCGCCCAGTCCTTCGAGGGCAAGACCTTCCTGCGCGGCAGCCAGCACACCGATGGCGAAGGCGCCGTTTCCTTCGGCACCGTGTACCCGGGCTGGTATGCGGGGCGCACCACGCACATCCATTTCAAGGTGATCAAGGGCGCGCACGCCGTGCTCACCTCGCAGTTCTTCCTGCCCGATGCGCTGAGCGAGTTTCTCTACACGCAGATGCCGCTCTACCAGCGCGCGCGGCTGCGCGACACGCTGAACAGCGTAGACGGCATCGCGCTGAAGGCCGGCGCAACAGTGCTCGGCGCGGTGCGCGAGGAGCGGCAGCGCTACGTTGCCACGCTCGCGCTGGTGGTGGACCCGGCGGCGAACCCGGTGACTGACCGGCCGCCGCGGCCCGGTGTTGGCTTTGGTGGTCCTGGCGGCCCTGGTGGCCCGCCGCCCGGTGGCGGTGGCATGCGTCCGATGCGGCCTCGCGCGCTGGAAGGCACTGCGCGCGCCCGCGCGTTGGTGCCGCCGCGCGCCGAAGGCTGAGTCTCGCGAGCTCAGGCCGGCCGCTCCGCAAAGCTGAAGCCCACGCCGTAGACCGAGCGGATCCAGTCGTGCGAGGGCACGGCGGCCGCGAGCTTCTTGCGCAGGTTCTTGATGTGCCCGTCGACCGCGCGCTCGTTGACGTCGAACGCCTCCGGAAACGCGGCTTCGAGCAGCTTGGAGCGCGTGAACACCCGGCCGGGGTCGCGCGACAGCGCCCGCAACAGCAGCAGCTCGCGGCGCGTCAGCCTCAGCGCGCGCCCCTCCAGGCAGGCGTTGCCGCGCGGATCGTCGAAGCGCACCGCGGCCGAGGGCCGGGCGGCCGTATCGCGCCACTGCGCATGCCGGCGCAGCACCGTGTGGATGCGCGCCACCACCTCGCGCGGCGAAAAAGGCTTGCAGACATAGTCGTCGGCGCCCAAGTCGAGCGCCAGCAGCCGGTCGGCCTCCTGCGCGCGCGCCGTCAGCATGATGATCGGGTGGTTGCTGTGCGAGCGCACCGTCTCCAGCACCTGGATGCCGTCGATGCGCGGCAGCACTATGTCGAGCAGGGTGAGCGCCGGCGGCATGCTCAGGATGCGCTCCAGCGCCGCCGAGCCGTCTTCGACCTGCTCGACCTCGTGGCCAGCGCCTTGCAGGTGGCCGAGCAGCAGCGGGGCGCTGCTGTAGCGTCCGTCTTCCACCAGCAGGATGCGAGCCATGGCCAGGGCACTCCGCTCAGAAGGAGGTTCCGATCTGGAACTGGAAGCGCTGCGTGCGGTCGGCCGCGATGCCGTTGGCCGTGTCTTCCTTCTGGTAGATCAGCGGCACCGCGTAGGCCAGCCGCAGCGGGCCGAGCGGCGAGATCCAGCTGATGCCGATGCCGGCCGACGCGCGGATGCGGTTCTGCGCCTTCCATTGCGCGTCCGTCATGCTGGCGGTGCGGTCGGCGAACACGTTGCCCGCGTCGAAGAAGGTGTACATACGCAGCGTCTTGTCGTTGCCCGCACCCGGGAACGGCGTGCTGAACTCCATGTTGAAGATCGCCTTGCGCGTGCCGCCGAGCGCGCCAGCCGTGACCGAGTCGAGCGGGCCGAGCGAGTTCTGCTCGAAGCCGCGGATCGAGCCCAGGCCGCCGGCGTAGAAGTTCTTGAAGATCGGGTAGGTGCTGTCGCCCAGCGCTCGCGCATAGCCGAGCTGGCCGTTGATGGCCAGCGTGTACTGCTTCGACAGCGGAAAGTACTGCTGGTACTGGTAGTTGGTCTTCATGTAGCGCAGCTCGCTGCCCACGCCGATTTCGAGGTTGGCGCTCTGCAGCCGGCCGCGCGTGGGCACCAGTGCGCTGTCGCGGTCGTCGCGCGACCAGCCCAGCGTGGCCGGGATGCCCACCACGCTCGACTTGGCGCAGGTCACGCTCGGTGCGGTGCCCGTGCACTTGAAGTAGTCGAGGTAGGCCTGCGGCGTGGCGGTGTACACGTACGAGCCGTCGACCAGTGTGTAGGCACCGTTGGTGCCGGGCGTGAACGACCAGCGCTCCAGGCCGATGCCGAGGAACACCGTGTCCTGCTCGCCCACCGGAAAGCCGAAGCGGATGGAGCCGCCTTCGCTCGCGAGCTTGTAGTTGCCGTCGGCCTCGTAGTAGGGCCGGGTGGTGGTGTGAAACACGTTGATCGTGCGCGAGATGCCGTCCTTGGTGAAGTACGGGTCGGTCGCCGTGACCGAGACGGTGCGGTTGTACGAACTCGTGTTCACGTTCAGCCCCAGGTAGTTGCCACTGCCGAACACGTTCTCTTGCGTGATGCCGAAGCTCAGCGAGACCTTGTCGGTGGACGAGTAGCCCGCGCCCAGCTGCAGCGAGCCGGTGGGCTTCTCGGCCACGTTCACCACCAGGTCGACTTGGTCGGGCGAGCCGGGCACGTCGACGGTGTCGACGTTCACTTCGGTGAAGAAGCCCAGGCGGTCGACCCGGTCGCGCGAGGCGCGGATCTTGTTGCCGTCGTACCAGGCGCCTTCGTACTGGCGGAACTCGCGGCGGATCACCTCGTCGCGCGTGCGCGCGTTGCCGCCGATGTTGATGCGCCGCACGTACGCACGGCGCGAGGACTCGGCCTTCAGCACCAGCGTGACACGGTTGTTCTCGCGGTCGATCTCGGGCTCGGCCTTCACGCGTGCGAAGGCGTAGCCGAAGGTGCCGAAGTAGTCGGTAAAGGCCTTGGTGGTGGCGGCCACGTCTTCGCCGTTGTAGGGCCTGCCGGGGCGAATGGTCACCAGCGTCTTGAACTCGTCCTCGTGGCCCACGTAGTCGCCCGTGAGCTTCACGCCGGCCACCACGAACTTCTGGCCTTCGATGATGTTGATGGTGAGGGTCAGCGTCTGCCGGTCCGGCGAAATGGCGACCTGTGTCGACTCGATGCGGAACTCCAGGTAGCCGCGCGTGATGTAGTAGGAGCGCAGCGTCTCCAGGTCGCCGTTGAACTTGGTGCGCGAGTACTGGTTGGACTTGGTGTACCAGTCGAGCCAGCCGCCGGTGTCCTGGTCGAACAGGTCGAGCAGCGTGCTTTCGCTGAAGGCCTTGTTGCCGACCACGTGCACTTCCTTGATGCGCGCCGATTCGCCTTCGGTCACGGTGAATGTCAGGTTCACACGGTTGTTCTCCAACGGCGTGACGGTGGTGATGACCTGTGCGTTGTAAAGACTGCGGCTGATGTACTGCCGCTTGAGCTCCTGCTCTGCGCGATCGGCCAGGGCCTTGTCGTAGGCCTGCCCTTCTGCGATGCCCACCTCGCGCAGGGCCTTCTGCAGCGCGGCCTTGTCGAACTCCTTGGTGCCGACGAAGTCGACGTCGGCGATGGAGGGGCGCTCTTCCACCACCACCACCAGCACGTTGCCGTTCACGTCGATGCGCACGTCCTTGAAGAGGCCGAGCTTGAACAGCTCGCGGATGGCGGCGCTGCCGCGTTCATCGCTGTAGGTGTCGCCGGCGCGCAGGCCCATGGTGGCGAAGACGGTGCCGGGTTCGACACGTTGCAGACCTTCGAGCTTGATGTCCCTGACGGTGAACGGTTCGACGGCCCAGGCGGGAAGAGCGACGAGAGGGGCGGCGAGAGAGGCAAGCAGCGCGCTGGCCGCTGCGAGGGACTTGGGAAAGTGCATCGACGCATGGTCTTTGCCAATGTCGGAGAAATTTGGGACTTTTCTCCGGCTGCCCCAGGCCGCTCGGGGTCTTTACCTTGGTCTTTACATTACTGCAACCCCATGGCGTTTGAGGCCGGCCATGCCGGCGCCGTCTGTTCGCCCGCGACGAAGCCGGCTCTTTCGCGGCAGTTCTGCAGATGTTCTTCGAGCGACAGGGACCCCTGTATCTGCAGCAGGCGCTCCACCGTGCGGTCGACGGCCTCTTCGTCGAGCAGCCGGTAGGTGCGCGCGGTGCGCCCGTTGTTGCGCACCAGGCGCGCGATGTAGGGCAGGTCCTGCTGAGTGATGACGGCTGCCGGCATCACGCCTTCGAGCTCGATGCCTTCGCACGGCAGCAGCACGAAGTACTGCAGCCGCAGGTCGTCGGGCAGCAGACTGCGCAGCTGGGTGGTCTTGCGTCCACCCTGCCATGCGGGGTCTTTCACCTCGCGCGCGCTCTTGCCGCCGTGCAGGCGCAGAAACCAGCGCGGCGGGGACTGGTCCGACTTCTTCCGGTAGACGAAAGCGTTGCGCCAGGCCTTGATCTCGAACAGGTAGAGGCCGGTTTCGCACACCACCACGGCGTCGATGCGCGCGGTGCGCACCGCATGCCCCTCGGGCATCGGAATGATGAGGTTGCGAAGAATGCGCAGGTAGGAA
This sequence comes from Variovorax nivicola, assembly GCF_051216475.1. Lineage (NCBI taxonomy): Bacteria > Pseudomonadati > Pseudomonadota > Betaproteobacteria > Burkholderiales > Comamonadaceae > Variovorax > Variovorax nivicola. The sequence continues at coordinate 517,862 of NZ_JBPJZK010000002.1, forward strand.
AAGGCAGGGCTGAATGCGCTGGTCAGCTGCTGCACGCCCAGCGAGGTGGCGACGGTGCTTGGCATGGCAATGGTCATGGATGACTCCTTCGGTCGCCGAGCATTGCGCTGCTTTTGGGAGACTTCTTGTGTGAGGTGTTTCCTCCGGTTGTGCCGGGGCTTCTCTTGGCGCAGTGCACGCAAACAACAGTTCACGCAAAGCAGAGGCATTCACAAGATTCCTCCGAATTTGAACGAGACGATGCGTGCCTGCTGCTCGATGGAGAGCCGCTGCAACTGGAGAACCCTGAATGAAGAAAACCCTCACGGCATTCGCTGCCCTGGCCGTCTGCGGCCTGGCTTCTGCCCAATCGTCCGTCACGTTGTTCGGCGTCGTGGACGCTGGCCTGACCTACCAGTCGACCACTTCGCGCGACACGACCACCGGCGCGTCGGTCAAGCAAAGCAAGACCAGCCTGGGCAACTCGGCCTACAACTCCAGCCGCATCGGCTTCCGCGGCACCGAAGACCTCGGCGGCGGGCTGGCAGCGAGCTTCTGGCTCGAAGCACCCATCACCAACGACGACGGCGCCACCGGCATCTCCACCTTCGCTCGCCGCTCCACCGTGAGCCTGTCGGGTGGCTTCGGCGAGCTGCGCCTGGGCCGCGACTACACCGCCACCTTCTGGAACGACACCGTCTTCGATCCGTTCGGCACCAACGGCTCGGGCACCAACGTCATCAGCACCGTCAGCGGCAACACCACCATCAACAACGCCAACTACGTGCGTGCCAGCAACTCGATCGGCTACTTCCTGCCGCCGAACCTGGGCGGCTTCTACGGCCAGGTGCAGTACAGCCTGCACGAGAACGCCACCACCGACGCCACCAGCACCACGGCCGCCTCCAGCAGCACGGCTGGCCGCTACGTCGGTGGCCGCTTCGGCTATGCCAACGGTCCCCTGGACGTGGCACTGGCCGTGGGCCAGAGCACCGTCGTGGACACCACCGCGCTGGAGCGCAGGGTGCAGACCATCAATCTGGGCGCTTCGTACGACTTCGGTCCCGTCAAGCTGTTCGGCGAGCTGTCGAACGTGAAGAACAAGTTCGACTACGCGGCAGCGGTTGACACGCACGACACCTACAACGGCTACCTGATCGGTGCGACCGTGCCGGTGGGCGCAGGCCTGATCCGCGTGGCGTACTCGCAAGTGCGCTACAACGAAGGCACGGCCGGCATCACGGGCGAAGACCCGATGGCACGCAAGTTCGCAGTGGGCTACGTGCACAACCTGTCCAAGCGCACGGCGCTGTATGCGACGGTGGCGCGCGTGAACAACCGCAACGACGTGAACTACACGGGCAGCCTGGTGTCGGCCAGCACCACGGGCTATGGCAGCACGGGCACGGCCTACACGGGCCTGCCGCGTTCTTCCACCGGCTACGACTTCGGTATCCGCCACGTGTTCTGATGCAGGACGCGCGCCGCGCGGGAGAAGAGGAGCACGCGCTCTTTTTCTTCCGCGCGGCTTTTTCGTTTTCTACCCAGCAGTGAGTTTGCAATGAACCGAATCCGACTCTTCGCAGGCATGCTGGCGGCCGCCGGCCTGACCGGATGCATCATGCTTCCCCCGCCGCCCATGCCCTACCGGCCACCGCCGCCGCCGGGTTTCTTCCGCGGCGAAGGGCCGCCGCCGATGTTCTACGGCGCTCGCAGGCCGCCCCCTCCTGGTTGGGACGGCTGCGATGGCACGCAGGGCGGCTGCGCGCGCGGCATGCCGGGCGAGCCCGACATGCAACAAGCCCCGGGAGCGCGCTGATGAGCGGAGGACAACTGCATTCCGGCAACCTCGGTGCCATCATCGCCGGCGTGATCCTTCTCGGCCTTGGCGGCGTGGTCTGCTTGATGGCCTCGTTGTTCATCGCCAACGTACGCAACGGCGCGAAGGCGCGCGAACTCGCAGCGCAGGCCAGGAAGGAAGCGCAACAGCGGCTGAGCGCCAGCCGCGTGCAAGACCTCCGACCGCTGCTCGACGCCGCCCCGGACTGCCAGGGCATCCGCCTCGACATCCAGCTGCCGACTGAGGCCGTGCCCGTGCTGGCGATCGAGGCTGAGCTGCGCGAGCTGCTCGCCAAGGTGACGGACTACGCGGCCAGCGTGATGCGCGCGGGCGCCACGTTGCAGGTTCGCGCGCATGCGGAAGGCACGCAGGCCGTGATTCACTGGCGCGACCTGGATGCCGTCGACGTGCGCCCGCCGCTCGCGCGATTTTTCGACACCGCGCAGGCCGCGATTGCGGGGGCGAGTGCCAAGGCCTGCGAACGCATTGCCGGCCATCATGGTGGACGCATCTATTCAGCCCCGGATGCCGGCGGCGTGTTGGGGCTGACACTGCGCCTGCCGTTGCTGGCAGACGAGCGCGCTCATTGATCGATTGATTGACTGACTGATCGACGCAAGGCTGGCAGGGATGGGCCTCGTGGAACTCCGCGTCATACTCGCGGTCCCACGGTGCCGCCGCTTTTCTCCCCCGATGCCGAACGTGCGACCTCTTGCTCCTCTGACTTTTCTCCGTGCGCTCGTTGCGAGCGCGACCCTTCTCGCCGCCGGTGCGCTGCATGCGCAGGCCCTGCCGCCGGGCGTGCGGCTGGGCATGACGGCTGACGAGTTGCAGGCTGCATTACCCGCAGCCGAGCGCGTGCAGCGGCCGCAGCGCCTCGGCGGCGGCCTCGTCGGCAACTGGCGCGCAGCACCCGTCGAGATGGCTGGACTGCTGTTCGAGCCGACCTTCTTCTTCGCCGCCTCGGAGCTGCGGCGCGTCGAATACGTCGCGGCGGCGCAGGCCACGCCCGACAACGGCACCGCGGCCTTTGCGGCGCTGGTGCAATGGGGTCGCGGGGCATTCGGCAACGAACTCGCATCGCGCGACCCGGGCAGCGCATATGCCGCCTGGGTGAGCAACGACACCGACGTCTACGTACAGCAGGTCAGCGACCCGCGCCGCGCGAGCGTGCGGCTGGTCTACAAGGCGCGGCAGCTGCGCGACGGCAGCGAGCTCTGAGCTCGCCGCGGGATGGAAGTTGTCCTGCAAGCCCATCCGAATCCGTCTGGCTGGCGGCACTGAGCCGATGGGGAGACTGCTGTAACCCCATTTTTCTGGAGACGACGATGTCCGATGACGGCGAGGCCCGCATTCCGCAGGACGATGAGCGAATCGATGTCACCGACCTGAAAGAGGTCGACTACTGGACCAAGTGGTTCGGCGTGAGCGAGGCCAAGCTGCGCACGGCCGTGGCGTCCGCCGGCACGCGCAAGGACGACTTGCGCGTGTACCTGGGGCTGCCCTGAGACTGTCCGTCGTCGCGCTTCAGGCGGCCGCCAGCAGCATGCCCCGTTCCTCGATGAACGCGACCACCTCGGCCACGCCCGTGAGCGTCTTGAGGTTCGTCATCACGTAGGGACGCTGGCGGCGCATGCGCTGCGTGTCCTGCTCCATCACGTCGAGATTCGCGCCCACGTAGGGCGCGAGGTCGGTCTTGTTGATCACGAAGAGGTCGCTCTTGGTGATGCCGGGGCCGCCTTTACGCGGAATCTTCTCGCCGGCCGCCACGTCGATTACGTAGATCGTGAGGTCCGACAGTTCGGGACTGAAGGTGGCCGCGAGGTTGTCGCCGCCGGATTCGACGAACACGATGTCGGCATCCGGAAAGTCTTCGAGCATGCGGTCGATGGCTTCGAGATTGATCGAGGCGTCTTCGCGGATCGCGGTGTGCGGGCAGCCGCCTGTTTCCACGCCCATGATGCGTTCGGCCGGCAGCGCGCCGGCCACGGTCAGCAGGCGCTGGTCTTCCTTGGTGTAGATGTCGTTGGTGATGGCGATCAGGTCGTACTTGTCGCGCATCGCCTTGCAGAGCATTTCGAGCAGCGTGGTCTTGCCCGAGCCGACAGGGCCGCCGATGCCCACGCGCAGCGGGGGCAATTTCTTGGTGCGACGGGGAATGTGGTGCAGGGCGGAGGTCATGGAGGAAGTGTCCGGTTCAGCTTCGGAAGAGGCGAGAATATTGTGTTTCATGGCGGGCCGACAACACAGCCAGCAGGGGCGCGAAGGCCTGGCGTTCGTCGTCGCCCAGGGCCATGGCGCGGGTCACGGCGTCGGGAATTTCCTGTGCCAGCCGCCCGAGGATGCGTTGGCCCGCGCTCTGGCCCAGCGGCACGGCCTTGACGGCGGCGCCGACCATGTTCTCGGCCCAGCCAAAGGCAAAGGCCAGGCAGCCGTCGTGCACCGTGGCGCCGGTGCGGCTCACCGCAAAGGCGAAGGCGATGGGGTAGCTCGCGGGCAGGTCGGCGAAGACTTCGGCGGTGTCGGCGTGATGCAGCTTGAGCCACTCGACGAAGGAGCGGCCCATCTGTTCGGTCTGCAGAAAGAACTCTGCCGATTCGCGGGTGGTCAGCACCCATTCGTTGAGTTGGCGGATGCGTTGCGTGTTGTTGGCGCGCCAGGCTGCTACGGCCTGCGCGAAGACAACGAGGTCGCCGCGCGCGAAGCTCAGGTGCAACTGGTCGGCGAGCCATTCGGCGGCGCGTGGTTCGGAATCGATGCCGGCCCATTCGACTGCGGCCTCGACGCCTTCGGAGTACGAGAAGCCGCCTACGGGCAAGGCCGGGGAGGCCAGCCAGATGAGCTGAAGGAGGCTTTGGGGGCTGTTACCGGATTCGGGCATGTCGGGTTCTTGCGGGGCTACTTATTCAGGGCGCGTACGAATGACACCGGGTACTCCCCTCCGCGAATGTCCCCCGGCCTTCGGCCTCCTCCTTTATTTCGCTGCGGGGAGCACCCGGTGCCATTCGCACATGGGCGCGGCTGTCGTGCCGACCGATCAACCGCTGCGCTGGACGATCACGTCGATGGGGTGCCTTGCGCAGCGAAATAAAGGAGGAGGCCGCAGGCCGGGGGACATTCGCGGAGCAAGGTACCCCGTCGGCGTGATCGCACCCCGAATGGCCCACAACATGCCGAAGCAGTTTCATTCAGTGCGAGTGGCCGTGATGGCCGTGGTCGTGACCATGATCGTGCGAGTGGTCATGCTCGTCGAGCAGTTCCGGCGCAAGCACGAGCGGCTTCGGGCCGGTGCCGTGGGAATGTCCATGGTCATGGCTGTGACCACCGCCATGCGAATGCTCGTGCGACCCATACGCGCCGCCCTCGGGCTCGAAAGCCTCCTCGACCGCTACGACGATCAGGTGCATCGAACGCAGCATGTCGGCCAGCACATGGTCGGGCTCGATCTTGAGGTGGTCGGGCTTCAGCTCGATCGGCACGTGCCGGTTGCCCAGGTGATAGGCCGCGCGTGTCAGATCGAAGGGCGTGCCGTGGGCCGTGCAATGCGTGATGCGCAACACCGGCTGCGGCGCCGCGATCACCCGCACGAGCGAACCGTCTTCGGCCACTAGCACGTCGCCGCCCCGCACGGCCGTGCCGCGCGGCAGGAACACGCCGATCTGGCGGCCTTGCGAGTCGGTGGCGTCGAAGCGGCTTTTCTGGCGGACGTCCCAGTCGAGCTCGATGGTGGCGGCGCGCTTGAGCAGCACGGGCGCAAGGCCGCGGCCCTGGGGCATGAGTTTGTTGGCGGTGAGCATGGTGCGAAGGGAGTGCCCCAAAGGGCACTCGTTGGCTGGATGAATACCTTCGAGGATACGCAGCCTGTCAAGCAGGCGCATACCCCGGCCTCAAAACAGGAAATACCGCTGCGCCATAGGCAGCAGCTTCGCCGGCTCGCAGGTCAGCAGATGCCCGTCGGCGCGCACCGCGTAGGTCTGCGCATCGATCTCCATCTTCGGCGTATAGCCGTTGTGGATCAGGTCCCTCTTGCGCACGTTGCGGATGTTCTTCACCGCGCTGAGGTGCTTGCTCAGGCCGTAGTGCTCCTTGATGCCCGAGGCCAGCCCGGCCTGCGAGACAAAAGTCAGCGAGCTCTTCGCCAGCGAGCCGCCGTACGCACCGAACATCGGGCGGAAGTGCACCGGCTGCGGCGTGGGAATGGATGCATTCGGGTCGCCCATGGCGGCCATGGCGATGGTGCCGCCCTTCAGGATGGTGAATGGCTTCACACCGAAGAAGGCCGGCTTCCAGATCACGATGTCGGCCCACTTGCCGACTTCGAGCGAACCCACTTCGTGCGCGATGCCGTGCGCAATGGCGGGGTTGATCGTGTACTTGGCGACGAAGCGTTTGGCGCGGAAGTTGTCGTTGCGCTCGTTGTCTTCGGGCAGCTTGCCGCGCTGCAGCTTCATCTTGTGCGCGGTCTGCCAGGTGCGGATGATGACTTCGCCGACGCGGCCCATGGCCTGGCTGTCGGAGCTGAACATGCTGATGGCACCCAGGTCGTGCAGCACGTCTTCGGCAGCGATGGTTTCCTTGCGAATGCGCGACTCGGCGAAGGCCAGGTCTTCGGCGATGCCGGCGTCGAGGTGGTGGCACACCATGAGCATGTCGACGTGCTCGTCGAGCGTGTTCACGGTGTAGGGCATCGTGGGGTTGGTGGAGGAGGGCAGGAAGTTGGCCTCGCCCACCACGCGCAGGATGTCGGGCGCATGCCCGCCGCCCGCGCCTTCGGTATGAAAGGCGCAGATCGCGCGGCCGCCCACGGCGGCAATCGTGTTCTCGACGAAACCCGATTCGTTGAGCGTGTCGCTGTGAATGGCCACCTGCGTGTCGGTGGCGTCGGCCACGTCCAGGCAGTTGCTGATGGCCGCGGGCGTGGTGCCCCAGTCTTCGTGCAGCTTCAGGCCGATGACGCCGGCTTCGATCTGCTCGTGCAGCGCGTGCGGCAGGCTGGCGTTGCCTTTGCCGAGAAAGCCCAGGTTCATCGGAAACGCATCGGCCGCCTGCAGCATGCGCTCGATGTGCCAGGGGCCGGGTGTGGCGGTGGTCGCGAAGGTGCCGGTGGCGGGGCCGGTGCCGCCGCCGAGCATGGTGGTCACGCCGGAAGACAGTGCTTCTTCGATCTGCTGCGGGCAGATGAAGTGGATGTGGCTGTCGATGCCGCCGGCGGTGACGATGTTGCCCTCGCAGCTGATGATCTCGGTGCCGGGGCCGATGACGATGTCCACGCCCGGCTGCACGTCAGGGTTGCCGGCCTTGCCGATGGCGGCGATGCGGCCGTCCTTCAGGCCGATGTCGGCCTTGACAATGCCCCAGTGGTCGAGGATCAGTGCATTGGTCAGCACGGTGTCGACGGCGCCCTGCGCGCGGGTGCGCTGCGACTGCGCCATGCCGTCGCGGATGGTCTTGCCGCCGCCGAACTTCACCTCTTCGCCGTAGCCGCCGGCACGCAGGGTGTAGTCGGCTTCGACCTCGATCAGCAGTTCAGTGTCCGCAAGACGGACGCGGTCGCCCACGGTGGGGCCGAAGATTTCTGCATAGGCGCGTCGCCCGATGGTGGCCATGTTTCAGAGCTTCCCTTGAACGAGGCCGCGAAAGCCGTAGACGATGCGATCGCCGGAAAAATCGACCAGCTCGACCGTGCGCTGCTGGCCCGGCTCGAAGCGCACTGCTGCGCCCGAGGCAATGTTCAGCCGCATGCCGCGCGCGGCCTCGCGGTCGAAGCCGAGCGCGCCGTTGGTCTCGGCGAAGTGATAGTGCGAGCCGACCTGTATCGGCCGGTCGGCGGTGTTCTGCACCACCAGCGTAAGGGTGCGGCGGCCGGGGTTGAGCGCGTGCTCGCCGTCGTCGGTGAAGAGTTCGCCAGGAATCATGGCCGGCCGCCTCAGATGGCTTGCGCCAGCAGCGTCGCGCCCAGGCCGAGCACTGCGGCACCGGCCACGCGCGGCACCCATGCGTTGGCGTGGCGCAGCGCCCAGCCCATCGCGATGCCGGCGGCGTGCAGCAGCACGGTGGCGCAGACCATGCCGGCCAGCGTGAGGGCGGCGCCGTCTTCGCTGGCCAGTTCGTAGCCGTGGGCCACGCCGTGGAACACGGCAAACACGCCGACCACCACCATGGCCACTACGGCCGGCAGGTGCACGCGCGTGACGACCAGCAGGCCCAGCACCAGCAGCGAGGCCGCGATCATCGGCTCGACCGCCGGCAGCTGCACGCCGGCCAGGCCCATCAACGCGCCCACCAGCAGCATGCCGGCGAATGCGAGCGGCGCCCAGAGCAGGTCGGGCCAGGCGCGGCGCGCGGCAAGTGCGCTCCAGAAGCCGACCGCGACCATCGCGGCCAGGTGGTCGGCGCCGGTCAGCGGATGCAAAAAGCCGGTGGTGAAGCCGTGGTGCAGCCCGCCGTCGACGCCGGTGTGGGCGCTGGCTGCGAGCGGCAGCAGGAGTGCGAGCAGGGCGAGGGTTCTGGAGGCGTTGTGGCGCATGAAAAGTCCTTTTGTTCTTCGAATTTCAGACGATGGGCTGGTGCACGGTGACCAGCTTGGTGCCGTCAGGGAAGGTGGCTTCGATCTGGATGTCCGGAATCATCTCGGCGATGCCGTCCATCACGTCGGCGCGGGTGAGCACCGCGCGCCCGTCGCTCATGAGCTCGGCGACGCTCTTGCCGTCGCGGGCGCCTTCCATCACGGCGGCGGAAATCAGGGCGATGGCTTCGGGGTAGTTGAGCTTCAGGCCGCGGGCCTTGCGGCGTTCGGCGAGCAGCGCCGCGGTGAAGATCAGCAGCTTGTCTTTTTCGCGCGGGGTCAGTTCCATGGGATCGGCATCGGGTGGCGGAGAGTGGCGGCCATTATGGGCAAGCCGGCTTCTTTGCAACAGTCGTGCCCTGTTCGCCAAAAGCCGTACGGATGGCACGAAAGATGCACCGAAACGGTGTGAACCCCGACGCCGCACCCACCACCCCTGACGACGCGCCACAGCGCATCGTCAAGGTGCGGCGCGACTACAACAGCTGGGTGGCCAGTGAGACGCTGGAAGACTACGCGCTGCGCTATACGCCGCAGCGCTTTCGCAAGTGGTCCGAATGGCGGGTGGCCAACACGGCCTTCGGGGCGGCGTCGTTCCTGATCCTGGAGGCAGTGGGCGCCACGCTGCTGGTGCAGTACGGCTTTGCCAACGCCTTCTGGGCGATCCTGGCGACGGGGCTCATCATCTTCCTGGCGGGCGTGCCGATCAGCGTGTACGCGGCGCGCTACGGCGTCGACATGGACCTGCTCACGCGCGGCGCGGGCTTCGGCTACATCGGCTCCACGCTCACCTCGCTGATCTACGCGAGCTTCACTTTCATCTTCTTCGCGCTCGAGGCGGCGGTGATGGCCTATGCGCTGGAACTGGCGCTGGGTATCCCGCCGGTCTGGGGCTACCTGGTGTGTGCGCTTGTGGTGATTCCGCTGGTCACGCACGGGGTGTCGGCCATCAGCCGGCTGCAACTGTGGACGCAGCCGCTGTGGCTGCTGATGCTGGTGGTGCCTTTTGCCTACGTACTGGTGCGCGATCCTGGTGCGTTCGCGGGCATCGTGCACTACAACGGGGTTCGCTCCGGCACCAAGGGCTTCGATCTGCACCTGTTTGGCGCTGCCCTTACGGTCGGCATTGCGCTGATCACGCAGATGGGCGAACAGGCCGACTACCTGCGCTTCATGCCCGCGCGCACTGCGAGCACGGCGCGCCGCTGGTGGGCCGGGGTGCTGGCCGGTGGGCCGGGCTGGGTGGTGCTGGGCGTGCTCAAGATGCTCGGCGGGGCGCTGCTGGCCTACCTGGCGATCACGCACATGGTGCCGGCCGACCGCGCGGTCGATCCGAACCAGATGTACCTCGCGGCCTACGAGTACGTGTTTCCGAACTACGGCTGGGCGGTGGCGGCCACGGCGCTGTTCGTAGTGATCTCGCAGCTCAAGATCAACGTGACGAACGCCTACGCGGGCTCGCTGGCGTGGAGCAACTTCTTCTCGCGCGTGGCGCACAGCCACCCGGGGCGGGTGGTGTGGGTGGTGTTCAACGCGCTCATCGCCTTCATGCTGATGGAGATGAACGTGTTCGAGGCGCTGGGCGACGTGCTCGGCCTGTTCGCCAACATTGCCATCGCCTGGATGATGGCCGTGGTGGCCGACCTCGTCATCAACAAGCCGCTGGGACTGTCGCCGCCCGGCATCGAGTTCAAGCGCGCGCACCTGTGGGACATCAACCCGGTGGGCGTGGGCGCGATGGCGCTGGCTTCGGTGCTGTCGATCACGGCGCACCTGGGCGTGTTCGGGCCGCTGGCGCAGGCGTTCTCGGCGCTGATTGCGCTTGGCACGGCGCTGGTGGCCTCGCCGCTGCTGGCTTGGGCGACGGGGGGCAAGTACTACCTGGCGCGCGGTTCCGACGAAGTGCATGGCGCCGTGGGCTTCGCGCCCGCCGAGGGCCCGCGCGCGGTGCGCTGGGCGAAGGTCGAAACGGGCAGCTACCAGCGCCTGAAGGTGCAGCACTGCGTGATCTGCGAGCGCGAGTACGAGGGGCCCGACATGGCGCATTGCCCCGCGTACCAGGGCGCCATCTGCTCGCTGTGCTGCACGCTCGATGCGCGCTGCGGCGACCTGTGCAAGCCGCACGCGAGCCTGTCTTCGCAATGGTCGACGGTGCTGCGCTGGATGCTGCCGCGCCGCAGCTGGCGTTACCTCGACACGGGGCTGGGGCACTTCCTGCTGCTGATGTTGGTCATCGTGCCGCTGCTGGCCGTGGTGTTCGGCGTGCTCTACCAGCAGGAGCTGCGCGCGTTCGGCGAAGGCGCACTGGAGCTGGCGTCGGAGGCCGATGTGGCCGCGGCGTTGGCGGGCGTGCAGAAGCTGTCGCTGCGCTCGGGCTTCCTCAAGGCGTACATGGCGCTGCTGGTCATCGCGGGCATCGTCGCGTGGTGGCTGGTGCTGGCGCACCAGAGCCGCAAGGTGGCGCAGGAAGAATCGAACCGCCAGACCCATCTGCTGGTGCGCGAAATCGAGCTGCACCGCGAGACCGACCGCGCCCTGCAGGCCGCCAAGCAGGCCGCAGATGAAGCCCGCGAGATCGCGGAGCAGGCCAAGCTCGCGGCCGAACTGGCCAAGCAGGCCGCCGACCAGGCCAACCAGGCCAAGAGCCGCTACATCAGCGCCATCAGCCACGAACTGCGCACGCCGCTCAACAGCATCCTGGGCTACGCGCAGCTGATGGGCGAAGACCACTCGGTGCCTCCGCACCGCCAGCAGGCGGTGGCGGTCATCAAGCGCGGCGGAGAGCATCTGCTGTCGCTCATCGAGGGCACGCTGGCCATCGCGCACATCGAGGCCGGCAAGCTCACGCTGCATGCGCGGCCCATGCGTTTTGCCGACACGCTGCGCGAGCTGGCCGACATGTTCGAGTTGCAGGCCGCGGAGAAGGGGCTGCAGTTCCGCTTCGAGGCAGCGGGCCCCTTGCCCGAGGTGGTGCGCGCGGATGAAAAGCGCGTGCTGCAGATCCTCATCAACCTGCTGGGCAACGCGATCAAGTTCACGGCGGCGGGGCAGGTCACGCTGCGGCTGGCCTATGCGCGCGAGTTCGCGTCCATCGAGATCGAGGACACGGGCCCCGGCATGCCGGCCGAAGACATCGAGCGCATCTTCGAACCCTTTGCGCGCGGCAATGCGACGGGCATGTCGGCCGCACCAGGCGCGGGGCTCGGGCTCACCATCGCCAAGATGCTCACCGACCTGATGGGCGGCGAGATGAAGGTGCAGAGCACGCCGGGCGAAGGCTCGCTCTTCTGCGTGCGCCTGTTCCTGCCGCGCGTGCACGACACGGTGGCCGGCACTGGCCGCCCGATGCCGGTGCAGCGCGCACGGCGCGGCTACGAAGGCCCGCGCCGGCGCCTGCTGGTGGTCGACAACGAGGAGGCCGACCGCGACCTGCTGGGCCATGTGCTCGCGCCGCTGGGCTTCGAGCTGCGCAGCGCGGCCAGCGGCCACGACGCGCTCGACCTCATCGCGGCCGGCTACCGGCCCGATGCGATGTTCGTTGACCTCGCGATGCCCGGCATCGACGGCTGGGAGACCATTCGCCGAGCGCGCAAGCTGGGGTTGACCGAGGCTGCCGTGGCCATCGTCTCGGCCAACGCTTTCGACAAGGGGCTCGACAACGACGTGGGCATTGCGCCGGAAGATTTCTTCGTCAAGCCCGTGCGCCACACCGAACTGCTCGACTGGCTGGAGCGCCGGCTCGGGCTGCAATGGACCGACACCGCCGCCAGGCCCGCCGCAGTCGCGGCGCCGCGCGCGATGCAGGCGCCTTCGCTGGCCCGCCTGCGCGCGCTCGACGAGGCCGTGAGCCTGGGCTACTTTCGCGGCATCATGAGCCAGCTCGACGACATCGACGCTGCGCAGCCCGAATGCGCGTCGTGGACCGAAGCCCAGCGCGTACTGGCCCGCCAGTTCCAGTTCGAGGCCATGAGCCGCGCGCTGGCCGAAGCCGTCGAAAGCGCCGCATGACTTCGACGACGCCATCTTCCGTCATGGAAACCTCACCACTCGCCAAGACCCTGCGCGAGCAGCAGGGCGCCAACAGCGACCTCGTGCTGATCGTCGACGACGTGCCCGACAACCTCGCGGTGCTGCACGACGCGCTCGACGAATCGGGCTACACCGTGCTCATTGCCACCAACGGCGAGCAGGCGCTGCAGCGCGCCGCGCAGGCGCGGCCCGACATCGTGCTGCTCGACGCGATGATGCCGGGCATAGACGGCTTCGAGGTTGCGCGCCGGCTCAAGGCCGATGCGGCCACGGCGCACATTCCCATCGTGTTCATGACGGGGCTCACCGAGACCGAGCACCTGGTGGCAGCGCTCGAAGCCGGCGGGGTCGACTACGTCACCAAGCCCATCAAGCCGAAGGAAGTGCTGGCGCGCATGAACGTGCATCTGCAGGGCGCGCGCCGCGCGCGGCAGGACGCGCGGCAGGCCGGCCAGGCGCGCAATGCGCTCGATGCCTTCGGCTACGCGAGCATCACCGTGCGCCTGCCTGAAGGCCGGTTGATCTGGCAGACCGCGCTCGCGCGCGACCTGCTGCAGCGCTACTGCGACACGCGCGCGCCCGAAACGCCGCCGGCCGTGCTCGAATGGCTGCGCAGCCACACGCCCGATGCGCGCCAGCGCGGCATCGAGCCGCCGGCGTTGTCGATCGTGCAGGGTGCCAGCAGCCTCACGCTGCGGCTGCACCAGCAGACCAGCAGCGATGACGATGGCGACGAGTGGATGATCATCATGCGCGAGGTGTCCGACACCGCCGTCATCGAAGCCATGAGCCTGAGCCTGAAGCTCACGGCGCGCGAGGCCGAAGTGCTCTACTGGGTGGTCAAGGGCAAGACCAACAAGGACATCGGCGAGATCCTGGGCAGCAGCCCGGCCACGGCCAAGAAGCACCTGGAGCGGGTGTACGTGAAGCTCGGCGTAGAGACGCGCACGGCCGCGGCCGGCGTGGCCATCAAGCGCATCCGCGAGCTGCAGCCCCAGTTCGAGATCTGAAACAGGCCGGCTGATTGCTGCCGGCGCCGCCTGCGTCATGGCGACTACTTTCGGCGTCCCTAGAATGGTTCGAGGGCTCCGGGACGCGCACGATGAAGAACAACAGGCACAACAGAACGACAACCCGACCGCCATGCAGCGGCTGGATGCTTGCTGCTTTCTGCCTGTTCGCGAATCTGGCCGCGAGCCCGGGCGCACATGCTGCGGGGCATTTCGACGTGGACGATGCCAGCACGCTCGACCCCGGCCAATGCCAGTACGAGACCTGGTGGGGCCGCACGGGCACGGAGCCGGTCACGGGGTTTCACTTCGGGCCTGCATGCCGCGTCGGTCCGGTCGAGCTGGGCCTGAACTTCGACCGAACCTCGGCGAGCGGCGTTCATTCGGTTACCGGCGGACCGCAGCTCAAGTGGAATTTCTACGGACAGGCGGCTGATGCGCCGTTCAGCGCCGCCGTGTCGATGGGGGCGGTGTTCGACCTGAAGCGCGGTGGCCGCGCGGGCGGGCAGTTCGTGGTGCCTCTGACGTGGCGGCCACTCGACAGCCTGCAGATCCACGCAAATGCAGGTGCCGACTGGGCCAACGGAACCGGTGCACGCACGCCACGCGGCGGCGTGGGCGTCGAATGGGCGCTGAACGACACCGTGTCGCTCATCGCGGAGCGCAATCGGGCGGCGGGCCTCTGGACTTCGCGCATCGGGGGGCGTTTCAGCATCACGCCGCTGATCAGCGTGGACGTGAGCGCATCGCGCACCGGGCCGCAGGGCGTGCGCGGCTTCGTGATCGGGCTGAACCACGAGTTCACCTGGAAGTGAACCGTTGAGGATCAGCGCAGGTAGCGCTGTATCCGCTTCTCGTCCTCGGCCAGCTGCTGGCGCATGAGCGAAATGAAATCCCGCGCCGTGGCCGAGAGCACCTTGCCGGCCGGCAGCGCAAGCAGGCAGGTGAAGTACACGTCGACCGAAAACTTGCGCACCACCAGCCCGCGCTCCGCGTAGTCGAGCGCGGTGATCGGGTTGACCAGCCCCACGCCCAGGCCGCGCAGCGCCATCTCGCACACGCTGGCCGCATAGGGCGTCTGCACCAGCACCCGCAGCGCAACGCCGTACGGGGCCAGTGCCGCTTCGAGCCGCTGGTGCGACGGGTCTTCGGGGTTGAGCGAGAGAAAGGGCGCCTCGGCCAGTTGCTCCGGCTTGATGGTCTTGAAGCGGGCCAGCGCATGGCCCGCCGGCATTACCACCACGCCGGGAAAGCGCGCGAAGGTGGAATGGTCGATGCCTTCGAGCGAGAGCTCGTCGGCCATCAGCCCGAAGTCGGAGATGCCCATGGCCACGCGGTCGCGCACGTCCTTGGAGCTCAGCACCTGCAGCGACACCTGTGGCCAGGGGCTCGCGCCGCGATGCGCCTTCAGCCGCGCCAGGGCGCGCGGCATGAAGCCCAGGCCGTAGGCCGGAAAGCTGCTCAGCTCCAGCTGGCTGACGCCGAAGTCGCGCAAGCTTCGCACGCGGTGCTCGATGGCGTCCATGCCGATGAACACCCGCTCCACCTCGACCCACAACGCGCGCGCCTCGGGCGTGGGCACCAGCCGCCCGCCGGTGCGCTGGAACAGCACCATCCCCGCTTGCGTCTCGAGGCGCTTGAGCGATTGGCTGATGGCGGGCTGCGTCACATGCAGCAAGGCAGCGGCCTTGCGGGTGGAGCTGCCGCGCATCAATGCCCGAAAGGTTTCGATCTCGCCGAATCGCATCGATAAGTCTTGTTATCGGTTGAGTATTTGGGGCTGCATAATTTTATTTCCGATTGCATAAGATTTGGTCACAACTTCTAACGCACGACCCGTGACGACATTGCCCGTTCTGGACTTCAAGTTCGCCGCTCCTGCCCCGGATCCCCTGGCTCATCCCCCGGGTAATCCCTTGGGGCTGGTGCGTGACCAGGCACCCAAGCCCGTGCGCAACCCGAACCTGCGCGGCCTGCAATGCCTGCGGTGCGATGCGCTCTACCCGGTCACGCTGGCGCACGACGGCTGCCCTGCATGCAAGCGCGCGGGCTTCCACGTGGCGCTGCGCGCCAGCTACCTGCCCGACAGCACCGAGGCGATGCCCATGCCCTACACCTCCGGCTTCGCGCTGGGGGAGGGGCAGACGCCGCTGGAGGACATGCCGGAGCTGGCGCAGCAGTTCGACGTGGCGCGCCTGGCCCTCAAGGACGAATCGCGCAACCCCACCGGCTCGCACAAGGACCGCATGACGGCGGTGGGCGTGGCGCAGGCGCTCGACTTCGACGCCCACACGCTGGTGCTGGCCTCCTCGGGCAACGCGGCCGTGTCGGCGGCGCACTACGCATGGGCCGCGGGCCTGGGCTGCGAAGTAGCCACCTATGAGGGCATGCCGGCCACCTACGTGCGGCAGCTCGACGCGCTCGGCGCGCGGCGCTATGTCTTCGCCGACAACGCGGGCCGCTGGGCCTTTGTGCGCGAGCGTTCGCAGCACCCCGGTTACTTCGCGCTGACCAACTACCGCCTGCCCGCGCTGGGCAGTGCGCCGCTGGCCATCGAGGGCTACAAGCCGATCGCACTCGAATGCGTGGCCGATGGCGGCCTGCCGGACCACATCGTGATTCCCACCGCGCGCGGCGACCTGGCCTGGGGCATCTACGCGGGCTTTCGCGACCTGATGGCCGCGGGGCGCATCGCGCGCCTGCCAAGGCTATGGCTGGTGGAGCCGTTCCCGCGCCTGGCGCGCGTGCTCGCGGGCGGCTCCATCAACGGCAGCTACCCGGGGCATACCGCGCAGTTTTCCACCGCGGGGGCCACCGTTACCTACCTGCAGTGGCAGGCCGCCACCGCCACGGGCGGCGGTGCGGTGGTCGTGGGCGACGACGAAGCGCGCGCCGCGCGGCGGCTGCTCAGCTCGGTCGGCGTCAGCGCCGAGCTGTGCGCGGCCGGCGGCCTGGCCGCCTTGCGCCAGCTGCGCGAGAGCAACGCCATTGCGGCCGATGCGCACGTGGTGCTGATGCTGACCGCCAATGCGGCCGGCGATCCGAGCTGGCCCGACCGGCCGATCTAACTTCCTTCAGGAACTCACCATGCCGACGATGCAACGCCGGGCCTTTCTGGCCGCCGGCTCTACAGCCCTGCTCGCTTCGTTCGGTCCGGCGTGGGCGGCCTACCCCGATAAGCCGGTGAAGCTCATCGTGCCGTGGGCCGCGGGTGGCAGCACCGACGCCATTGCACGGGCGATGGCGCAGCGCATGAGCCAGACCCTCGGCAGCCCGGTGATCGTGGACAACCGGCCCGGCGCCGCCGGCATGATCGGCACCGATGCGGCGGCCAAGGCTGCGCCTGACGGCTACACCATCGCCATCGTCGAACTGCCGCACGCGATTGCGCCGGCCGTGACGGCGAAGCTGCCGTACGACCTGCTGCGCGACTTCACGCCCGTGACCATGATCGGCACCTCGCCGCTGGTGTTCTTCGCGGGCATGGACGACGACAGCAAGGACTTCAAGACGTTCCTGAAGACAGCAGCGGCGGCATCGGCGAAAGGTGCGCCGCCGGCCATCGCGCACAGCGGTGCGGGCACGGTGAGCCATCTTGCGGGCGAGTTGCTGGCGAGCCGTACGAAGATCAGGTTCAACATGGTCCCGTACCGTGGCTCGGCGCCCGCACTCACCGACGTGGCGGCGGGCACGGTGGCGGGACACTTCGCGACGCTGGCCAGCGGCTCCAGCCTGCTGGGCGCCAACCGCATCCGCCCGCTGCTGGTGACGAGCACGCAGCGCGTGACGAACATTCCCGGCCTGCAGAACGTGCCGGCGCTGGCGGAGAACGGGCTCAAGGGCCTGGAGATCGACCAGTGGTGGGCCATGGTGGCGCCAGCCACCACGCCGCTCGACGTGATCGAGAAGCTGCGCCGCGAGGCCATCGCCGCGCTCGACCATCCGTCGGTGAAGGAGCGCCTGTCGGTGCTGGGCGTGCAGATGAAGGGTTCGACGCCGGCGGAGCTGCGCGCCTTCCTGCGCTCGGAGGCCGAGCGCTGGCAGAAGGCCGCGCACGAGATCGGGCTGCAGCCGCAATAAGCGTGCTGGACAGGCAGGGCCTTACTTCGCGTCGCTATAGACCGTGGCGCGCGACACGCCCATGTGCGCCGCGGCAATCTCGGCGCCGCGGCGGACCTCCAGCAGGCCAGCCTTCTTCAGCTCCTGCACCAGCTGCTTGCGGTCGGCCGGCTTCAGCGAGCGTGAGGTGGTGGCGCGCGTGGCCGCGAAATCGTCGATGCGCGCGTGGATGCGGTCCGAGTGGTTGCCGCCGGCCTCGATGTGCTCGTGCACTTCCTTGTCGTCGATCTTCGTGAATTGCGAGATCGCGGCCTGGAAGCTCTGGAACAGCGTGAGGTCGACATTCAGGCACAGCGCCGCCACGTACTCGCCGCTGTCGTCCTTGATGCCGATGGACGTGCTCTTGACCTTGCGGCCGTCGGGAAAGGTGTTGGCGTAGTTCGCGATCACCGCCGGAAACTCCGGGTCGCGGATGCGCGCGAGGCCTAGCTCCGTGACCGACTGGCCGACCTCCCGGCCGCTGAGGCTGTTCTCGATGGCGTAGATCGCGTTCTTCGGGTTGCTCAGGTCGTGCACCACGACTTCGCAGAAAGGCGCAAAGGTCTGGCCCAGGCCTTCGGCCATGTTGCTCAGCATTTCGAGGAGCTGCTTGTTCGACTTCTTCTTCATGCCGGGGAATGTATCCAGCTCTGGACGAACAATCCAATTTGTACAAAAAGTACAGTGCTGGATGTATTATCCAGTTTTGTTCAGGAGCCGCGAATGACCGAGAGAGAACGCGCACGCTATGTCGACCCCCGCACCGGCAGGCACTACGAGCTGTCCGAACGCCGATGGCGCTCGGACGACGGCCATCCGATGATGGTCACGCCGCTGCCCGGCATCTCGCGCGACGACATCGATTCGCGCACCCGCTCGCTGTGGCGCTATCGCGCGGCGCTGCCCGTGGCAATCGACAAGCCCGCGAGCATGGGCGAAGGCTGTACCCCGCTGGTGCAGAAGCGCTGGGGCAGCTTCGAGCCGTATTTCAAGCTCGAGTGGTTCAACCCGACCTGCAGCTTCAAGGACCGCGGCGCGGCGGTGATGATGTCCTTCCTGCGCCAGATCGGCGTCGAGGCGGTGCTGGAAGACAGCTCGGGCAACGGCGGCGCGGCCATTGCCGCGGCGGGTGCAGCAGCTGGCATGCGCGTGAAGGTGCTCGCGCCGAGCTACACGCCTGCGCCGAAGGTGGCGCAGATCCGGGCCTTCGGCGCCGAGGTGCAACTGGTGCCGGGGCCGCGTGAAGAGTCGGAGTACGAGGCAGTGCGCCAGTCGGAATCGATCTTCTATGCGAGCCACAACTGGCATCCTTTCTTCCTGCAGGGCACGAAGACGCTGGCGTACGAGTTGTGGGAAGACCTGGGCTTTGTCGCGCCCGACAACGTCGTCATTCCGACCGGGGCGGGCAGCAATGTGCTCGGATGCTGGATCGGCTTCAAGGAGCTGCTGGCGGCGGGGCAGATCACGAAGCTGCCGCGCATTTTTGTCGCGCAGCCGCTGAACTGCTCGCCGATCGATGCGAGCTTCTCCGCCGGAGTCGACACGCTGGTCGACCGTGTCGTGCTGCCGACCATTGCCGAAGGCACGGCGATCAAGCGGCCCGTGCGGCTTCAGGAAATTTTGCAGGCGTTGCGCGAGACGCATGGCAAGACCGTGGCGCTGACTGAAGAGCAGATTGCGGCGGCGGTGCGCCGGCTGGCAGAGAGCGGGCTCTATGCGGAGCCGACGTCCGCCTCGGCCGCGGCGGCCATCGACGTGCTGGCCCAGCGCGGCGACATCAAGGCCAGTGAGACGACGGTGGCCCTGCTGACCGGCACGGGCCTGAAGTCGACGCAGTTCATGACCGAACTGTTCGGCGGCGCTGCCGCCGCCTAGCCGACTCAGTGGCTTACTTCCACTTCCAGCCGACGCCAGCGTTGAAGCCCCATTCCTTGCCCGTGGTCGAAACACCCGCGCCCCAGGAAATCCTGCCGTCGTCGGTCAGGGCCTTGAAGGTCAGAGCAAGAGCGCTGTAGCCCTTGTAGCTGCCCACGCCCACACCAACGGTCTTCTCGCCGGCAGACAGGGTCGGCAGGTAGGTGCCTGACATCGCGAAGGCCATAGCCGTGCCCGAGTAGGCGATGCGGGCCACGTCGCCTACCTGACTCTGCACCTGGTTCAGCTGGCTCAGGTTGACCGCATCGGTTGGCAGCACACCCGGCGCCACGTTGCCGATGCGCGTGCCGCCCGGCGCCTGACCGTTGCCCAGCGTGACCTGGTTGTAGTTGACCGAGCCATCCGGGTTGGTCGCGTACTGCACGCTGCTGGCTTTCACGGTGGCTGCGGATGCCTTGAGTTGTGCGATGTTGGTCGCATCGCTGTCGGCCGTGCCGGCTGCCACGCCCGTGATCTGGCGGTACTGCCCGTTGGCCGCATCGCCCACTGACACCGCTGCCTGCGTGCTGGTGGTCGCCTGAATGGCCACCCGGTGCTGCACCGCTGCGCCAGCCGGCACATAGCCGGCCACGCCCGCTGCGGTGGACGCCACCGAGCCCGAGCCCAGTGCGACGCCGCCGCTTTGCTGCGTGATGGCGCCGAAGCCGATGGCCGTGCCCTTGGAGATGTTCTGCGCCTTGCTCAGCGGCGTGCCGCCAGCATCCGCGTTGTCACCCAGGGCCACACCGCCGCCACCTGCACGGGCATTGGCGCCGATGGCCTGCGAGCCCGTGGCCAGCGCCCCGGTACCGATGGCGATCGCGTTCGTACCGGTGGCCCTTGCGCCGTTGCCGGCCGCGAAGGAATTGGTGCCGCTGGCCACTGACTGCGGGCCGATCGCCACGGCTTTCTGGCCGCTGGCCACCGAATCGGCGGCTGTCGAGTTGGCGTGGAAGTACTTGGTGCCCTTGTCGTTGATCGTGTTGACGGTCGTGCTCAGGCTGCCGAGATTGCTATTGGTTGTGTTCAGGCTCGTCGAGAGATTGCCGACGCCGGTCGAGAGGCTGCTGATGCTGCTGGTCGCGGTATTCAGGCTCGTCAGGACTGAGGTGGACAAGCTATCGACGCGGCCGTTGACGAGGCCCAGCCCCGTGGAAGTCGAGGTCGACAGGCTCGCAACGGAGTTGTTCGTTGCGATCAAGCTGGTGGACAGGCTGGCCACGTTGCTGTTCGTCGTGTCCAGGCTCGTGGACAGCGACGCAGTCGCCGTCGATAGCTGGCTGACATTTACAGCGTCCGTCGGAGCGCCGCCCGCGGCAACATTGGTGAGCCTGCGTTCGCTGCCGACAGCCCCCATCGACACTTCACCAGCTGGCGTTGCACCGGAGATTGCAGCACCGGGGAAGGGTGTGTAGCCGGCTGTGCCTTGCAATGCAGCAAGCGAATCCGCCGTCTTGCTGGCTGCTCCGATGGCCACGCTGCTGTCGTACTTCGCGTCAGCCCCGTTGCCAAGAGCCGCGCTGCCTTGGCCGGCTGCGGTCGCAGCTGCGCCGATTGCAACCGAGTTCAAGCTTTCAGCTTGAGCGCCAAATCCCAGTGCGGTGCTTCCGACGCCGGACGCATTTGCCGAGAGGCCAAACGCGCTGGCCCACTGACCGGCCGTACCGGAGAAGCCGAAAACAGCCGCCCCGTTTCCAGTCCCTTGAGAATAAGTTCCGAACACCGACACCGCATCCAGACCGTTGCCGCTTGTGTTGCAACCGAGGATGTTGGACCACGGTCCGGTTCCATCGACCGGTTGAGCGTTTGTTCCGCTAACGGTCACTTGTCCGATGGTTGCCGTGGTTGTGGAGTTGCAGTCAGTCGGTGCATAGGTGGATGCGCTGGCATCCGATGTCGCCATCTGCAGGCCGGTAGCCAGAATTGCGCCGACTACTGCCGACAGCCTGAAGCTGTCACGATACAAATTATTCATAACAATTGATAAAGAAAAGGAAATCTAGAAACCTGCGGCCAAAAGGCGGATTTGTGCGTGCACAAAATTGCGATTTGATTTGCGGCATGAATTCCAGAGAGCCCGCGGCAGAGGGGCGTCTCTTGCTGCGCATGAGCGCATGTGATGTCGGCTGAATGCCGCGCCTCATGCTTCCAGGCGCAAGGCGTGCTGCCGCACTCCGCTATGACCTCTCAGGCCGCGGAATGTATCGACTGGCAATCGAATTGGACAATGACGATTGCTGTCAATTAATGACAGCCATCAATGGACTCAATGACTCGCGGAGGAGCGAGCTTTTATCTCGTATCGAGTAGAAATTCGCGCTTTCAAAAAGGCATTCGTCCGAAGCCTTTGCGCGCAGTTTTGTTCGTCGCCGATTAATGACAAAAATTGGCAAAGAATGTCATTCGGCGGCGCTGAAAACGTTTTCTTCTTTGAATCGAAAAGTTCACGTTTTCAGCGCAGGAGCCCCGATGTCGTGATGCTTCGGGAACTGCGGTGGCTCCGAACAAGCCACCTCGGCACGCTCAAGGAATTCGTGCCGGTTTCTCGCTACCAGGGCCAGGCGATGCGTGTGCCCGTTCCCGTTTCAGCCGCACGCGCATGCAGCAGGCGCGCGACGGTCAGGTCCTGCAGCGCGAGGCCCGTCATGTCGAAGACGGTGATGTCGTCGTCGGCTCGTTCGACAAGCGTCTTGCCGCTCAGCAGGTCGCCCAGTTCGACGCATGGCGTGTCGGGTGCCCATTGCGTCTCGCCGATCTGCTGTGCCTGTGTGCGGTCGTCGACGAACAGGCGCACGCGCGGCAACAGGCCTCCGGGGAGTTCGCGCTTGCCGCGGGTGTCGGCGCCTACGCAGTTCAGGTGCGTACCGGGTTGCACGGCTTCGAGGTCGAAGAGGGCGCCGCCGCCCGGCGTGGCGGTGATCACGATGTCGCTTTGGGCAACAGCGGCGTTGCGGTCGCTGGCCGGCGCGAGGTCGCAGCGACCGGTGAAATGGGCCTCGAACGCCGCATTGCGCTGGCCGTTCGTACTTATATAGAGAACCTCGCGCAGCGAGGGCACGAGGCGCAGCGCGAAGTCGAGCTGGATGCGCGCCTGCACGCCGGTGCCGAAGAGGCATAGCCGCGCGCTGTCGGGGCGCGCGAGCTGCTGGAGGCCGAGCCCACCCGCCGCGCCCGTGCGCACTGTCGTCACCGTGTTGCCGTCGATGACGCACAGTGGCCGGCCGGTCGCTGGGTCGATCAGCAGGATCGTTGCCTGATGGGGCTCGCTGCCGCGCTGCCGGTTGGCCGGCCAGAAGCCCGCGGCCTTGAAGCCGAGCAGGCCCTGGGCCTGCACGTCGCCGGACTTGATGCCGAACACCCCGCCCGTGCGCAGCGGCTCGCGCACGACCGGGAAGACGCGGCCCTCGCGCTCGCTATGCAGCACGAAGGCCTCGCGCACGGCTTGGAGCACATCGTCGGGGGAGAGGAGGGCGTCGACCTGGTGCTTGTCGAGCAGCAGGAGTTGGGCTTCCGAAGGCGCGGGAGATGTTGTCATCTGGAAATATTATCTACTTCCAGACGAAAAATCAAAGGCAATGCAGGCTGGCTGCTCAGCGGCCGGTATGCACCTTGATCCGGATGGTTGCCACGTCCCATCCCCGGTTCTTGAGCCGCGTTACCAGCATCGGCGACAGCTGGCGCAGCTTGGCGGCTGCGGCGCTGCCCTTGACCAGCAGGCACCACACGTCGCCCTCGGCCGGCCCGGCCTGCACGGCGCCGCGCATGGCCGGCGGAATCAGCCCTTCCACCGCCTTGAGCCGCTCGGCGGTGTCGCGCGCGCGCGCCATCAGGCTGCCCAGGGTGGGCGCGCCTTCCGCAGCTTGCTGCAGTGAAATGGCGGGGGGAAGTCGGCGATACATCGGTAATCCAGGGGTTAGAAACAAGACAGCTAAAATGCCCGGTTTGCCGGCGTTCGCGCCGGAAAAAAGGCTGCTTGCTTTCATTGAAAGCGCGCCCAACTGCTTTCACCATATCTTAGGGAATCCGGTCGAAGTGCCTGCCGTATCAGGTGCCCGCCCATCTCCACCCATGGCAACCAACTTCCTGACCCAGATTTTCGGCAGTCGCAACGACCGGCTGCTCAAGCAGTATCGCAAGACGGTGGAACGCATCAATGCGCTCGAACCCGAGTTCGAGAAGCTCAGCGACGAGGCGCTGCGCGCCAAGACGCAGGAGTTCAAAGAACGCGTCACCAAGGGGGAATCGCTCGACGACCTGCTGCCGGAAGCCTTCGCCACGGTGCGCGAAGGCTCCAAGCGCGTCATGAAGATGCGCCACTTCGACGTTCAGCTGCTCGGTGGCATGGCGCTGCACAACGGCAAGATCTCCGAAATGCGCACCGGCGAAGGCAAGACGCTGACCGCCACGCTGCCGGTGTACCTGAATGCGCTGTCCGGGCAGGGCGTGCACGTGGTCACGGTGAACGACTACCTGGCCAACCGCGACGCGACCTGGATGGGCCGCCTCTACAACTTCCTCGGTCTCTCGGTGGGCATCAACCTGCCGCAGATGCCGCGCGAGGAAAAGCAGGCCGCCTACCGCAGCGACATCACGTACGGCACGAACAACGAGTACGGCTTCGACTACCTGCGCGACAACATGGTCTACGAGCCCGGCGACCGGGTGCAGCGCGGCCTGAACTACGCCATCGTCGACGAGGTTGACTCGATCCTGATCGACGAGGCCCGCACCCCGCTGATCATCAGCGGCCAAGCCGAAGACCACACCAACCTCTACCTTGCCATCAACAAGGTGGTGCCGCTGCTCAAGAAGCAGGAAGGCGAAGCCGATCCGCGCACGGGCGAGGGCGTCACGGTGCCCGGCGACTTCACGGTCGACGAGAAGACGCACCAAGTGTTCCTGACCGAAGACGGCCACGAGAACGCCGAGCGCATCCTGGGCGAGTTCAAGCTGCTGCCCGAAGGCGCCTCGCTCTACGACCCGGCCAACATCACGCTGATGCATCACCTGAATGCAGCGCTGCGTGCCCGCCACCTGTACCACCGCGACCAGCACTACGTGGTGCAGCAGGGCGAAGTGGTCATCGTCGACGAATTCACCGGCCGCCTGATGACGGGCCGCCGCTGGAGCGACGGCCTGCACCAGGCCGTGGAAGCCAAGGAAGGCGTGGAGATCCAGGCCGAGAACCAGACGCTGGCTTCCATCACCTTCCAGAACTACTTCCGCCTGTACGGCAAGCTGGCCGGCATGACCGGCACGGCCGACACCGAGGCCTACGAGTTCCAGGAAATCTACGGTCTCGAGACCACGATCATTCCGCCCAACCGCATCAGCAAGCGCGAAGACCAGCTCGACCGCGTCTACAAGACGACGCGCGAGAAGTACGAGGCGGCCATCCAGGACATCCGCGAGTGCTACGAGCGCGGCCAGCCGGTGCTGGTGGGCACCTCGTCCATCGAGAACTCCGAAATCATCGACGCGCTGCTCACCAAGGCGGACCTGCCGCACCAGGTGCTGAACGCCAAGCAGCACGCACGCGAAGCCGACATCGTGGCGCAGGCCGGCCGCACGAAGATGATCACCATCGCGACCAACATGGCCGGCCGCGGCACCGACATCGTGCTGGGCGGCAACATCGAGAAGATGATCGAGGCGGTCGAGAACGACGAAGGCCGCGACGAAGCTGCGAAGCAGGCCGACATCGCGCACATCCGCGCCGAATGGAGCAAGGACCACGAATTCGTGAAGTCGCTCGGCGGCCTGCGCATCATCGCGACCGAACGCCACGAGTCGCGCCGCATCGACAACCAGCTGCGCGGCCGTTCGGGCCGCCAGGGTGACCCGGGTTCCTCGCGCTTCTACCTGAGCCTGGACGACCCGCTGATGCGCATCTTCGCGGGCGACCGCGTGAAGGCGATCATGGACCGTCTGAAGATGCCCGACGGCGAAGCCATCGAAGCCGGCATCGTCACGCGCAGCATCGAGAGCGCGCAGCGCAAGGTCGAGGCGCGCAACTTCGACATCCGCAAGCAGCTGCTCGAATACGACGACGTGTCGAACGACCAGCGCAAGGTGATCTATCAGCAGCGCAACGACATCCTCGACGCGGGCGACCTCACGGCGCAGATTGCGGCGCTGCGCGAAGGCTGCTTCACCGACCTCGCGCGCCAGTACGTGCCGAGCGAATCGGTCGAAGAGCAATGGGACCTGGACGGCCTCGAGAAGAGCCTCTTCAACGAGTGGGGCATCGACATGCCGCTCAAGAAGGAAGTCGAGGCCTCGGACGCCATCGCCGACGAAGACATCGTCGAGAAGGTGCTCAAGAACGCCAACGAGACCTTCGACGCCAAGGTCGCGCTGATCGGCCAGGAGAACTTCACCCAGTTCGAGCGCATGGTGCTGCTGCAGAGCATCGACACCCACTGGCGCGAACACCTGGCCTCGCTCGACTACCTGCGCCAGGGCATTCACCTGCGCGGCTATGCGCAGAAGCAGCCCAAGCAGGAATACAAGCGCGAAGCCTTCGAACTCTTCGGCCAGTTGCTCGACTCGGTCAAGAACGAAGTCACGCGCCAGCTGATGACGGTGCGCGTGCAGTCGGGCGAGCAGCTCGAAGAAGCCGCCGAAGCGCTCGAAAGCCGCGGCGAGAACGTCGCCAACATCACCTACAGCGCGCCGACCGAAACCGGTGAAGTCGAGGTGCGTGTCGACGAGGAAAGCCAGCGCCGCCTGGCGGCTGCCGGTCTGGGCACGCTGAGCGCCGAAGCCCTGGCCTTCGCCCGTGTCGGCCGCAACGATCCGTGCCCCTGTGGCAGTGGCAAGAAGTACAAGCAGTGCCACGGCAAACTGAACTGACGACCGCAACACATTCACCGAGAGAAACCCCATGCCCGTGAACCTGTCTGCCCCTGATCCCGCCGCCTTGTTCGCGGTGCCCGGCGTCCGCATCGGCGTGGCCGAAGCGGGCGTGCGCAAGGCCAATCGCAAGGACCTGACTGTCGTGCTGATCGACGAAGGCTCGGCGGTCGGCGGGGTGTTCACCCAGAACCGTTTCTGCGCCGCGCCGGTGCAGGTCTGCCGTGACCACCTGGCCGCGAACTACGGCATCCGGGCGATGGTCATCAACACCGGCAATGCCAACGCCGGCACGGGCGAAGACGGGCTGATGCGCACGCGCTCCACCTGCATCGCGCTCGCGCGCAAGCTGGAGATCGCGCCCGAGCAAATCCTGCCGTTCTCCACCGGCGTGATCATGGAGCCGCTGCCCGTGGACCGCATCGAAGCGGGCCTGCCGGCCGCGCTGGCCGATGCCGACGCGAACCACTGGGCGCGCGCGGCCGAAGGCATCATGACCACCGACACGATCCCCAAGGCGTTCAGCCAGCAGGTGCAGATCGGTGGCGCCACCGTCACCATCACCGGCATCAGCAAGGGCGCCGGCATGATCCGCCCGAACATGGCGACCATGCTGGGCTTCATGGCCACCGACGCGAAGATCGATTCGTCGCTGATCCAGCCGCTGGCCA
Organism: Variovorax nivicola; assembly: GCF_051216475.1. Taxonomy (NCBI): domain Bacteria; kingdom Pseudomonadati; phylum Pseudomonadota; class Betaproteobacteria; order Burkholderiales; family Comamonadaceae; genus Variovorax; species Variovorax nivicola. The sequence continues at coordinate 544,823 of NZ_JBPJZK010000002.1, forward strand.
AGCTGCTGGCCGACGCCTCATTCAACCGCGTGACCATCGACGGCGACACCTCGACCAACGACTCGTTCGTGGTCATCGCCACGCAGAAGGCATCGCACGCGGCCATCACCTCGCTCGATTCGGTCGACGGCCAGGCCCTCGTGGCCGCCATGCAAAACGTGGCCCGCCAGCTGGCGCAGGCCATCGTGCGCGACGGCGAAGGCGCGACCAAGTTCATCACCATCCAGGTCGAAGGCGGCCGCGACGCTGCCGAGTGCAAGCAGGTTGCGTATGCCGTGGCGCATTCGCCGCTGGTCAAGACGGCCTTCTACGCCAGCGACCCGAACCTGGGCCGCATCCTGGCGGCCGTAGGTTACGCGGGCATTGCCGACCTCGACCAGACTGGCATCGACCTGTTCCTCGACGACGTGCACGTGGCCGTCAAGGGCGGGCGCAACCCGTCGTACCGCGAGGAAGACGGCCAGCGCGTGATGAAGCAGAGCGAGATCACGGTGCGCATCGGCCTTGGCCGCGGCAATGCCAGCGAGACGGTGTGGACCTGCGACTTCAGCCACGAATACGTGACCATCAACGCCGATTACCGGTCATGAATGAGCAGTTCCAGAAGCTGATCGAGCGCGCCGAGCAGCTCATAACCCGCATCGAATCGATTCTTCCGCAGCCGCTGGCCGCGCCAGCCGACTGGAACGCGTCCATCGCCTGGCGCTACCGCCGCCGCAACTCTGGCCACGGCGTGCTCGAGCCCGTGAAGCACGTGGCTGCGATGTCGCTCGATTCGCTGAAGGAAATCGACGTCCAGAAGGAAAAGATCGCGCGCAACACGCAGCAGTTCGTCGAAGGCAAGCCGGCCAACAACGTGCTGTTGACGGGCGCGCGCGGCACGGGCAAGTCGTCGCTCATCCGCGCCTGCCTGCAGGCTTATGCGCCGCAGGGCCTGCGCCTGATCGAGGTGGACAAGGCCGAGCTGGTCGACCTGCCCGACATCGTCGAAGTCGTCTCGCAGCGTCCCGAGAAATTCATCGTGTTCAGCGACGACCTGAGCTTCGACGAAGGCGAGCCGGGCTACAAGGCGCTGAAGTCGATTCTCGACGGGTCGATTGCGGCCTCGACGCCCAACGTGCTGATCTACGCGACCAGCAACCGGCGCCACCTGCTGCCCGAGTACATGAAGGAAAACCTCACGTACACGCACACCGACGATGGCGAAGTCCATCCCGGCGAGGTGATCGAGGAAAAGATCTCGCTGTCGGAGCGCTTCGGCCTCTGGGTGAGCTTCTATCCCTTCAGCCAGAACGAATATCTGACGATCGTGGCGCAGTGGCTCTCGTCGTTCGGCGTGGACGACGCCGCCATCGCAGCGGCGCGGCCCGAGGCGCTCGTGTGGGCGCTGGAGCGCGGTTCGCGCAGCGGCCGCGTGGCCTACCAGTTTGCGCGTGACTACGCAGGGCGGAGCGCCGCGTGACCGAGCCTCGCAAGCACACGGAAGTCGCGGTCGGCGTGCTGATCCGCCTGTCCGACGACGCGCTGCTGCTCTCGACCCGGCCCGAAGGCAAGGCCTATGCGGGCTTCTGGGAGTTTCCCGGCGGCAAGATCGAGACGGGCGAAACGGTCGAAGAGGCACTGCGGCGCGAACTGCAGGAAGAACTCGGCATCACCATCGACGGCGCCGAGGTCTGGAAGGTCACGGAGCACGACTACCCGCACGCGCTGGTGCGCCTGCACTGGTGCAAGGTCACGGCCTGGAGCGGCGAATTCGAGATGCGCGAAGGCCAGCAGATGGCCTGGCAACAGCTGCCGCTGGACGTGACGCCGGTGCTGCCGGGCGCGTTTCCGGTGCTGCAGTGGCTGTCAGAGGAGCGCGGCCTGCCGTTCGTGCCGCCGCCGGTGATCGCGCCCGTTGTGGCGCCTGTCATTGCGCCGGCCAACTGACTGATTGATGCATCCCAAGTACCGTCCGGACATCGATGGGCTGCGCGCGATCGCGGTCGGGTCCGTGCTGGTGTATCACGCCTTCCCGACGGCGTTGATGGGCGGTTTCGTCGGGGTCGACATCTTCTTCGTGATCTCGGGCTTCCTGATCACGACCATCATTCTCCAGAGCCTTGCGGCGGGCGACTTCAGCTACCGCGACTTCTACGCGCGGCGCATCCGGCGGATTTTTCCGGCGCTGATCGTGGTGCTGCTGGCGACGCTGTGCGCCGGCTGGTACCTGCTGCTGTCCGATGAGTTCGCCGAGCTTGGCAAGCAGACAGTGGGCGGTACGGCGTTCGTCGCCAACCTGGTGTTCTGGGGCGAGTCGGGCTACTTCGACACGGCTGCCGAAACCAAGCCGCTGCTGCACCTGTGGTCGCTCGGCATCGAGGAGCAGTTCTACATTTTCTGGCCGCTGCTGCTGGGGCTCGCGTGGCGCAAGGGCTGGCCGATCGTGCGCGTGGTGCTGGTGGTCGCGGTGGTCTCGTTCCTGGTGAACGTGACGACGGTGCACCCGTTGCCGGCGGCATCGTTCTACTCGCCGGCCTCCCGTTTCTGGGAACTGATGGTGGGCGGCATCCTGGCCTGCATGCGGCTGAAGCCACCGGCACCGAGCGCCTGGCGCAGCCATGTGCAGTCGGTGCTGGGCGTCGGGCTGATCGTGCTCGGGCTGGTGATGATCCGCAGCAACAAGGCGTTCCCGGGCTGGTGGGCGCTGCTGCCCACGCTGGGCGCGTTGAGCTGCATTGCCGCGGGGCCGAACGGCGTGCTGAACAAGTACCTGCTGTCGAACCGGGTGATGGTGTGGCTCGGGCTCATCAGCTATCCGCTGTACCTGTGGCACTGGCCGCTGCTGGCGTTCGTGCGCATCGTGGAGGCCGACCCGCTGCATCCGTCGCCGGTCTACCGCGCCGGTGCGATGGTGGCCAGCGTGCTGCTCGCATGGGCCACGTACCGCTTCGTCGAGCGCTATGCCAGAAACCGCCCCGGCGCGGGCACGCTCAAGGCGCTGGGCGCGGGGATGGCGCTGCTGGCTGCCCTGGGCGCGGCGATCTTCTTCGGTGTGCCCGAACCCCGCAACAGCAGCGAGAGGCTGCAGGTCGTCGCCAACGCCACGCTGGACGCCGACTACTACGCGGGCTTCAAGCTCGACCAGATCGGTGAGCAGCTGGTCTACAAGGTCGGCGGCGGGCCGAAGCGCGTGCTGTTCGTGGGCGACAGCCACGTGCAGCAGTACGCGCCGCGCGTGATGGAGCTCGCCAGCACGCTGGCGATGCCGGACAAGTCGGCCTGGTTCGTGACCCAGGGCGCGTGCCCGGCGGTGCCGGGCGTCTATGCGGACAAGAACATCGGATGCGCCGAGCGCCGTGACGCCATGCTGGCCTATGCGATGGGCCCCGAGGTCGATTCGGTGGTCATCGGTGGCTGCTGGAACTGCTATTTCGTCGGTCGTGGCGCGCTCGAGTACTACTACCGCGGTGCGGACAACGTGGTCCATCCGTTCCAGGGCGGCGACGGCATCGACCGCTCGCTGGCCTCGCTGGAGGCCACGCTGCGCGAGCTGGCGCGCCACAAGAAGGTCTTCCTGCTGCTCGACAACCCCGGCGGCCCGGAGTTCACGCCGAAGCGCCTGATCGAAGGCAGCCGCCTGACGCACATGGAGGTTTCGGTCTCGACGCCGACGACGCCGTTGCCGGCCGACCAGAAGCAGCTCAATGACCGGCTGCGCGCGATTGCGGCTGCAAGCGGAGCCGAAGCCATCGACGCGATGGCGGTGCTGTGCAAGGACGACCAGTGCCTCCGCACGATGCCCGACGGTTCGCCCGCCTACAAGGACGCCGATCACCTGCGCCCGCGCTACACCCGGGAAGAGGCGAGCTACTTCGACCGCACGGTGCGCGCCGTGCAACAGCCGTCGCGCTGAGCGAGGCTGAGCGAACGATGCATCCCAAATACCGCCCGGACATCGACGGCCTGCGTGCCATCGCAGTGGGCTCGGTTCTGGCCTACCACGCCTTTCCGAGCCTGCTGCCGGGCGGCTTCATCGGGGTCGACATCTTCTTCGTGATCTCGGGCTTCCTGATCACGACGATTCTTCTGCAGAGCCTGGCCGCGGGCGATTTCAGCTACCGCGACTTTTATGCGCGGCGCATCCGGCGCATCTTTCCGGCGCTGGTGCTCGTGCTGCTCGCGACGCTGGCCTTCGGCTGGTACGTGCTGCTGCCGGGCGAGTTCTCGCAACTGGGCAAGCAGACCACGGGCGGGGCCGCCTTCTTCGCCAACCTCGTCTTCCTGGGCGAGGCCGGGTACTTCGACGCCACGGCCGAGACCAAGCCGCTGCTGCACCTGTGGTCGCTGGGGATCGAGGAGCAGTTCTACATCTTCTGGCCGCTGATGCTGGGGCTGGCCTGGCGCAAGCGCTGGCCGATCCTGCGCGTGACGCTGGTGGTGGCCGCGATCTCGTTCCTGGTCAATGTGCTGACCGTGCAGCCGCACCGCGCGGCGGCGTTCTATTCGCCGCTGTCTCGCGCGTGGGAACTGATGGCCGGCGGGTTGCTGGCGGTAATGCGGCTGCAGGCTGCCAGCGGTTCGGCGCAGCCGCGCGCGTGGACGAAGCATCTGCAGTCCATCGTCGGCATAGGCCTGATCGTGCTCGGCCTCTTCATGACGCGCAGCACGAAGGCGTTTCCGGGCTGGTGGGCGCTGCTGCCGGTACTGGGCGCGGTGAGCTGCATCGCGGCCGGGCCGAATGGCGTGCTCAACCGGTATCTGCTGTCGAACCGCGTCATGGTGTGGATCGGACTGATCAGCTACCCGCTGTACCTCTGGCACTGGCCGCTGCTTTCGTATGCGCGCATCGTGGCCGGTGGAGAGCCTTCGCTGCAGGTGCGCATCGCACTGGTGGTGGCGTCGGTCATGCTGGCCTGGGCCACGTATCGTTTCCTGGAGCGCTTCGTCAAGCTCCATCTCTCGCAGGCGATGCTGCGCGGATTGGCGGGCAGCGGCGCTGCGTTGGCGCTGGCCGGGGTGCTGGTTTTCCTGGGCACGCCGCTGCCGCGCAACGACAGCCAAGCCCTGCAGGCCGTGGCGGATGCGACGCGCGAAGACAACTACTACGACGGCTTTGAAGAGGCCGCGCTGGGCGGGCAGTTCGTCTACCGCACCGGCAGCGGCAAGCACAACGTGCTGCTGATCGGCGACAGCCACGTCGAGCAATACGCACCGCGCGCGCTCGAACTGGTGCGCACGCAGCCGGGCAAGGCCCGCACGGTGTACTTCGCGACCAAGGGCTCGTGCCCGCCTGTGCCGGGCCTGTTTAGCGGCACCGATACGGCGTGCGAAGAGCGGCGCGCGGCGGTGCTCGACCTGGCGCTCAAGCCGGAGATCGATTCGGTGGTGCTCGGGGCGTGCTGGAGCTGCTACTTCACCGGCGCCGGGCCCACGGTGAACTACTTTGTCGACGACAAGAAGGCTGTGCACCCATTCCTCGGCGGGGACGGCGTCGACCTGTCGCTGAAGTCGCTGGGTGAGACGCTGAAGCGCCTGTCGGCGCACAAGACGGTCTACCTGGTGCTAGGCAATCCGGTCGGCATGGATTTCGATCCGCTCAAGCAGATCCAGGGCAGCCGGCTGGGCGGCATGACAGCGGCCACCGGGCAGCTCAAGGCGCCGATGCCGCAAGACCAGGCGCAGTTCAATGCGCGGCTGAAGCAGGTGGCCGAGGCCAATGGCGCGCGGGTCATCGAGCCGTTTGCCAGCCTGTGCGTCGATAGCCAGTGCATCCGCAGCATGCCGGACGACGGTTCGCCGGCCTACAAGGACATCGGGCACTTGCGGCCCCGGTATGCGCGGAGCTTCGCAACCTACATCGACCCCGCGCTGCTCGACGAGGACGCGGGCGGCAAGTAGCCAGCCTCGCGGCTGCTTTCTTACTGGATCTTGGGGTCGCCGAAAGGCTCGTCGTCAGGCGGCGCTTCGGCCGGCATGCGGAATTCTTCACTGGCCCAGGCACCCAGGTCGACACCCTTGCAGCGCGCGCTGCAGAAGGGCCGGTAGGCGTTGCTCGGCGCGTAGATGCTGTCGCCGCCGCACGTGGGGCAGCGGACGATCCGTTCGCCCTTGCTGTTCACCCGTGTCGTCATGCGCAGAGGGTCAGCTCGAAAGGCGCGTCGTCCGAGCTTTGGTGGAGGCGGTCGTCCGCGTTGTGGCGCATCAGGCGCACCGAAACCATGAGGCGGTTGCCGCTGATTTCGGGGATCAGGCCGAGCTTGGGGTCAATGCGCAGGCGCAGCAGCTGGAAGCTGCGGCCCTGCGGCAGGTTCTGCTGGAACTGGCCGTTGGTGGCGATCACCTTGTAGGGCACGTCGGCATCGCGCAGCAGCTTGAGCAGCAGGTAGATCGACGAGGCCAGCGGCGAAAGGGTGTTCGACCAGCGTTCAAGATCGGCGCGGCGGCTGGCGGCGGGGCGATGCTGCCAGGCGTAGTAGGCGGGCAGGTCGAACTCGCAGGTGCCGCCCGGAATGCCGGCGCGGCTGCGGATGCTCATGAGCCACTCGTTTTCCGTCAGCGCCTGGCCGGCCTTGCCGGCCACGCTGTTGAGGGTGGCGAAGTTGCCTTCGAGCTGGCCGACGACCTGGTCGAGCACGGCTTCGGCAATAGCCGGATTGCCCCGGTAGCTGTTGAAGACGTTCTTGTGCTTGTCCAGGTCGCGCAGCACGTCGGCCTTGAGGTCGGCGCGCGCGGCGACGTCCATGATCTCGAAGATCGTGATCAGGGCGTAGTGGTGAGACAGAGGCGATTCGGCAGGCACCAGTTCGCCGAGGCGGCGAAACAGGTGCTCCAGCCGCAGGTACGTGCGGATGCGCTCGTTGAAGGGGTACTCGTAGAGGATCACGCGTATCGTTTTTTCACGTCGGGTTCGAGCTCATTGTGATTTGGCAACCGGGGTGGGCATCACCTGGCGCACAGCCTCCAGCATACGCTGCCCGAAAAGAATGTAACCCCGGGTCGAGACGTGGGTCTCGTTGGCGGGGAAAAGATCCATCATCTTGAAGCGGTTCTCTTCTGCCAGCGCGAACAGGTCTGGCCCGATATTTTGCGGGTTGAATTCGGCCCGGAACGCATCGGCATGGTTTTGTTGCAAATACACGGTGCTCTTGTTGGGGACCACCATCCACACCACCTTGTAAGGCGCAGCGGTGCTTTCGAAGCGCTTCATGAACTGCGCGGACTCGGCCGTCAGCGCTGCGTTGACGCGGTCTTCGGCGGTCATGAGCAGCTTGTTGCAGGCGCGGTGGCTGAACTGCTTGCAGCCATCGGGCACCACGCGCGCGTCGATCAGCGGGCCCCAGCGATCGGGCGTATTGGTCCAGCTGTCCGACGCCATGATGGCTTTGGTGTTTTGGTATGTGAACCAGCCGCTGAGCAACTGGGCATCCCAGTTGAGCTGGAAGCCGGGGGCGGGCTTGGCCGGGTTCTCGAAGGGCGGCGGCGTGGGCTTGAAGGCATGCTTCATCGTCTTGCAGCTCTCGGACTTCTCGATGCGGTCCTGCAGCAGGCGCTCGATGCTCTCGACGATGACCACCTTGCCCTTGAAGCCGGATTTTTCGAGCCAACCAGAGAAGTCGTCGCACAGGGTGCCGCCGAGGTTGTCCCAGTGCGTGGTGGTGACCTTGTAGCCGGCGCCCACGAGCCCCGACTGCCAGGCGTAGCGCACGGAGAAGCTGTCACCGATCACCAGGATGTCGGATTCCTGGATCGGCCACGTCTTGATGTCTGCGTCGGGGATAGGCGGTGGCGGCACATGCCAGCCGAACTCGCGTTCCGAGATGCGTCCGATGCGGGTCAGGTCGCCGTAGGGAATGGGGGTGAAGAGGCTGGCGACCAGCAGCGCGCAGCACACCAGATAGCCCGCGATAAAGATGCGTAGCCAGGTCCTGGCCGATTTCGTGTCTTCCATGTCAGAACTGGAAATAGAGGAACGGGCTGTAGTTGCCGAACTTCGACACGCACAGGCCAAAAAGATAGATGCAGCCCAGCCCCGTGACCCAGGTAGCCAGGCGCTGGAGGCGGGGGCGGCCGGCCAGCCCCGCGACGTTCGGGATCCAGCGGTCGAGCGTGATGGTGGGCGGTAGCGCCAGGCAGATCACTATGCCGACGAGGATGGTCTGGAAGAACTCGGGCTTGCGGAACGGCACGCGGAACTCGCTGAAGGCCGACACAGGCGCGCCGTGCATGCCCAGCATGCCCTTGTAGATCTCGACGGCGGCCGTCATGCTGTCGGCCCGGAACACCACCCAGGCGATCATCACGCACAGGAAGGTGATGAACCAGCCGATCACGCGGCCGTACCACGTGGTCTTCGTGTTGCCGCGCCGCACCTTGGCGTTCCAGAAGTGGTTGACCATCAGGTAGGCGCCGTGCAGCGCGCCCCAGATGACGAAAGTCCAGGCGGCGCCGTGCCACAGGCCGCCCAGCAGCATCGTCAGGAAAAGGTTGATGTAGCGCCGGGCCGGTCCCTTGCGGTTGCCGCCGAGCGGCACGTAGAGGTAGTCGCGCAGGAAAGTCGACAGCGAGATGTGCCAGCGGCGCCAGAACTCGATCATGTTGGTCGACTTGTAGGGCGACCTGAAATTGAGCGGCAGTTGCACTCCCACGCACAGCGACAGGCCGACCGCCATGTCCGAGTAGCCCGAGAAGTCGAAATAGATCTGCAGCGTGTAGGCCAGCACCCCGAACCAGGCCGTGTACAGCGAGGGCAGCACGCCTTCGTGCACGCCCTTGAACATCATGTCGGCGTACTGCCCCAGCGGGTCGGCGATCAGCATCTTCTTGGCCAGGCCGAAGACGAAGATGCCCAGTCCGAGCGCCATGTTGTTGGCGTTGAATCGGTAGGTGGCCGGGTTGTTGAACTGCGGCATCATCTGCGCGTGATGCAGCACGGGCCCCGCGATCAGGTGCGGGAAATAGGTCACGAACAGTGCGTAGTGGATGAAGCTGCGCTCCCGCACCTTGCCTTGCCAGCAGTCGACCAGGAAGGCGATCTGCGTGAAGGTGTAGAACGAGATGCCGATCGGCAGCACGATGTGCACCAGATCGATCTGCGCGAAGCCCGCGGCGGCCAGGCCGGCATCGATGTTTTCCAGGAAGAAGTTGGCGTACTTGAAGACCGCCAGCACCCCAAGGTTAACCACCAGCGCGATGATCAACAGGGCCTTGCGGTGCTTGTCTTCCCGGCTGGGCGAGGGCGTGAGCCGCAGCCCGAACCAGTAGTTGATGCAGATCGACCCCAGCAGCAAGGGCAGTGCCTTGACGCTCCACCACCCGTAGAAGAAGAGCGAAGCCAGTGCCAGGAAACCCGCCGCCGACCGGGGGCTGCGCGCACCGATCAGGAAGAAGCCGATCAGGACCAGCGGGAAGAAAACAAAGATGAAAGGGTACGAATTGAAAAGCATCGTGAGGGGCGCTGAGGCGTGCGCCGTTTGACGTGATCGTCGTGTAGCCGTCGCGGCGTCAACCCCAAATTATCGCGTGCCCGGCCGAACCCACCGTTCCCAGAGACCCCGTACCTGCTGAGCGAGTTCCTCGAGCGTCAGCGACTCGTTGAAAATGACCGCATCGGCGGCGGCCCGGCGCGCCCGGCGCGGGGCCTGCTGGGCGATCACCGCCTTGACCGCTTCCGGCGCCCAGCCAGAGCGTGCGACGACGCGCTTGAGCTGTGTTTCCTCGGTGGCGTCGACCACCAGCACCCGGTCGACGATGGCGCGCCAGCGGCCAGATTCGACGAGCAGGGGAACATCGAATACGACGACCGCATCCTCGCCGGCGGCTGTGGCCTGGCGCTGGGTTTCGGCGCCGATCAAGGGGTGGAGGATGGATTCGAGGCGGGCCTTGGCACCTGCATCTGCGAACACGATCTGCCGCATTGCTGCCCTGTCCAGGCCGCCGTCTGGGGCGATGACCCCGCGGCCGAAGGCTGCCTCGAGGGCCGGCACGGCGATGCCGCCAGGGAGCGCGATGGCGCGCGCGATGGCGTCGGTGTCCACCAGTACCGCCCCCTGGGCCACCAGCAGCCCGGCGACGGTGCTCTTGCCGCTGCCGATGCCACCCGTCAGGCCGATGCGCCGCACCATGCGGTGTGTCAATGGATTAGTGCGCCAAGGGGGAAGGCGAACGGAATCCATTGCCTCACGACTTCGGGGCCCGCCACGAGGCAGACAAGGCCCGCGCCGGCCAGGAAAGGGCCGAAGGCGATGGGAATGTCCTTGTGCGCCAGTTTGCCGGCGATGCGCAAAGTCACGCCGATCACCGCGCCCACCAGCGAGGAGACGAGGATGATCGCGATGAGGTAGTCGGCGCCGAGCCATGCGCCGAGCGCGGCGAGCAGTTTGAAGTCTCCATAGCCCATGCCTTCCTTGCCCGTGATCAGGCGAAAGCCATGGTACACAAGCCAGAGGCTCAGGTAGCCGAACACAGCGCCCCAGACCGCCGAACTCAGGGGCACGCCGGTCCAGCCCATGGCTGCGCCGATCAGGCCGAGCCAGAGCAGGGGGTAGTTGAGCGAGTCGGGCAGAAACTGGGTGTCGAAATCGATCAGGAACTGGCAGATCAGCAGGGCGCCGAACGCGGCCCAGAGCACCCCGGCCGGCGTGATGCCGAAGCGCCAGGCACAGAGGGCGAACAGGGCGCCCGTGACCAGCTCGACCAGCGGGTAGCGCGGGCTGATCGAGGTCTTGCACGACGAGCAGCGTCCGCGCAGCACGACATAGCTCAGCACGGGGATGTTCTCGTACCAGCGGATCTTGTGGCCGCAGGCTCCGCAGCGCGACGCGGGACGGGTCAGGTCGAAGGGAGGCTGGGCCTCGATGACGGCAGCGGCCTTGTCGGCTGCCGCTTCCAGCCCAGCGGGGGGCGCGACCTTCGGACCGAAGGCCAGCGACCACAGCGAAGGCGCGTCCTTCGACGACATGAGATTGGCGACGGCGTCGGCGAGCCAGTCGCGATACATCATCACCGGCGTGCGGTAGATGACGACATTCATGAAGCTGCCTATCAATAGCCCCAGCACACCGGCGAAAACGGTGTCGAACTCCCGCGAAACGAGCATCAAACGACCTGGCCGAGTTTGAAGATGGGCAGGTACATCGACACTACGATGCCGCCGATGATGGTGCCGAGGAACACGATGATGATGGGTTCCATCAGGCTGGAGAGGCCGGCGACCATGTCGTCCACTTCGGATTCGTAGAAGTCAGCGGCTTTGCCCAGCATGTGGTCGATGGAGCCCGACTCCTCGCCGATGGCGGTCATCTGGATCACCATCGAAGGGAACAGGTTGGCATTGGTCATGGCCGTGGTGAGGCTGGTGCCTGTGGAGACCTCCTGCTGGATCTTCGTCGTGGCGTCGCCGTAGACGGTGTTGCCCGAGGCACCACCCACCGAGTCGAGGGCTTCGACCAGCGGCACGCCGGCTGCAAACATGGTTGCCAGCGTACGGGTCCAGCGGGCCACGCAAGATTTTTCGATCAGCACGCCGAAAATCGGCACCTTCAGCAACGCCCGGTCCATGACTCTCTGGAAGCGTTCGTTGCGCCTCCAGGCCTGCATGAAGAAGTAGAGCCCGCCGCCGATGCCGCCGAAGATCAGCCACCAGTAGGACACGAAGAATTCGCTGATGCCGATCACGATCAGCGTCGGCGCGGGCAGGTCAGCGCCGAACGAGGCGAACACTTGCTTGAACGCCGGAATGACGAAGATCATGATGATGGCGATCACCACGAAAGCAACTACGACCACCGAGATCGGGTACATCAGGGCCGACTTGATCTTGGACTTGATCGCCTCGGTCTTTTCCATGTAGGTGGCCAGCCGGTCGAGCAACTCTTCGAGAATACCGGCCGCTTCGCCGGCTTCCACCAGGTTGCAGTAGAGGTTGTCGAAATACTTCGGGAATTTGCGGAAGGCGGCCGACAGCGACGTGCCTGTTTCCACGTCGCTACGGATGTCGTTGAGCAGCTTGGCCACGCTCGCGTTCGCATTGCCGCGCCCGACGATGTCGAAGGACTGCATCAGGGGCACGCCGGCTTTCATCATGGTTGCCAGCTGGCGCGTGAAGATGGCGATGTCCTTGGGCTTGATCGCCTTGCCGGAGCGCATGCGGCGCTTCTTGATCTTGGACGCGAGCACGCCCTGGCGACGCAGTGCGGCCTGCACCTGGTTCTCGCCAGCGGCACGAAGCTCGCCGCGCACCAGCTTGCCGTTGCGGTCTTTGCCTTCCCATTCGAAGACAAACTCCTTGAGCCCATCACGTGAGCGGGTGGATGCCACTGTTGCCATTCGATCTCCGGTTTTCAGTGTGTTCGTTATTCGTTGGTGCAGGCCACGACTTCTTCCAGAGAAGTCAGACCTTGCATCACTTTGCGCAGACCCGACTGACGCAGCGAGCGTACGCCCTCCGCCTCGGACTGCTGTGCGATGTCGAGCGCGCTGCCGTCACGCAGGATGATTTCCTGGATGGCCTCAGTGATCGGCATCACCTGGTAGATGCCCACGCGGCCCTTGTAGCCGCCGCTGCAGGCGGAGCAGCCGACGGGGCGGTAGGGCTTCCAGGTGCCGTCCAGATCTTCTTCCCTGAACCCTGCGTCGAGGAGCGCTTCGCGCGGAACGTCGGCCGGCACGCGGCAGACGGTGCATAGCCGCCGTGCAAGGCGCTGCGCCGTGATCAGGATCACGCTCGATGCAATGTTGAACGGTGCGATGCCCATGTTGCGCATCCGCGTGAGCGTGGTCGGCGCGTCGTTGGTGTGCAGCGTGGAGAGCACCAGATGGCCCGTTTGCGCGGCCTTGATCGAGATGTCGGCGGTTTCGAGGTCGCGGATTTCGCCGACCATGATGATGTCGGGATCCTGGCGCAGGAAGGCGCGCAGCGCGGTCGCAAAGGTCAGGCCGGCCCGTTCGTTGACGTTGACCTGGTTGACGCCGGGGAGGTTGATTTCCGACGGGTCTTCCGCCGTTGCGATGTTGACGCCCGGCTGGTTCAGCAGGTTCAGGCAGGTGTAGAGCGAAACCGTCTTGCCGGAGCCCGTCGGGCCGGTGACGAGCACCATCCCGTATGGGCGGCCGATGGCATGCAGGAGTCGCGCCTTTTCATCCGCGTCGTAGCCCAGGGCATCGATACCCAGACGCGCGCTGCTCGGGTCGAGAATACGAACGACGATCTTCTCGCCGAACAGCGTGGGCAGCGTGCTCACGCGAAAGTCGATCACGCGGTCGGGCCCGATCTTGAGCTTCATGCGGCCGTCCTGCGGCACGCGCTTCTCGGAGATGTCGAGCCGGGAAATGACCTTGATGCGCGAGGCCAGCTTGTCCTTGATGACGGTGGGCGGGCTGGCGATTTCGCGCAGTTCGCCGTCGACCCGGAAGCGCACGCGGTAGTGGTGCTCGTAGGGCTCGAAGTGAATGTCCGAGGCCCGCATGCCGACGGCGTCGAGCAGCATCTTGTGAAGGAAGCGCACGACTGGTGCGTCCTCGACTTCCGCGACCGCCTGCTCGTTGCTGTCGCCCGAAGTGTCGGCCGAGACGTCGTCGAACTCGAACTCGCTGCCGACGATACTGTTGATGGTCTCCGCTGCCGTCACTGCGGCGGCTTCGATCATTCGCGACAGCTTGTCGTATTCCGCGATGACCCAGTCGACGCCCATCTGGGAGGCGAACTTGATCTTCTCTGCCGCCTGCTGGTCCGAGGGGTCAGCTGTTGCAACAATCAGACGGTTGTTGCGTTTGCTGAGGACAACGATGCGGTACGCATGGCACAGCTTCGCATCGAGCAGGTCCTTCGGCAGGCGCTGGGGATCGATGGCGTCGAGATCGAGCAGCGGCGCGCCGAAAGCGGTGGAAAGGGTGTGGGCGAGATCGGCGGCCGAGACGGCGCCAGAGCCGGTCAGCTCCGCGATGAAGCTGGTGCGGCCGCTCAGGGACTTCTGGTAGATGTCCTCGGCCGCCCTGGCAGGAAGCTTGCCGGCCGACACCAGGGCGCGCGCGAGCCCAGGGAGGGCAATCTGCGAGGGTTCTTTAACTGGAAGTTCGGCAGCGGCCATTCAGCGAATGAAAAAGATGTGAAAAAGTGCTTCACGATCATCGCTGAACAGTCCTGTGCTGTAAATCGCTACACAGCAACAGGCATGGCCATTTATTTATGCCAGCCAAAGGCTGGTCGGGGTGAGAGGATTCGAACCTCCGGCCTCTACGTCCCGAACGTAGCGCTCTACCAGGCTAAGCTACACCCCGATGGTTGCAAGAAAAAAGAAATCGTCCTAGATGCCAACTCAGGAGAGGTGTTCAGGCACGTCGCTCAAGCAACTGAGCCGCCAATTGTAGCAAACCTGAAGCGTGCGAATTGGACGGGAAGCCGTGCAGCGCATGAATTGCGCGCTGGGCTTCGGCGGCGGCGGCGGCGCGGGAGGCATCCAGGGCGCCTGTTTCGCGAACGATCTCGACGACCTTGCCTAACTGAGCGGTATCGCCCGCCTCGATGGCGGCGCGCACCAGTTCACTCTGAGCCGAGGTGCCTCGCTGCATTGCGAAAATGAGTGGGAGCGTGGTCTTGCCTTCGCGCAGGTCGTCGCCGACGTTCTTGCCTGTCTCGTTGGCATCGCCTGCGTAGTCCAGCACGTCGTCGATCACCTGGAAGGCGGTGCCGAGTGCTTGTCCGTAGGTTGCGCAGGCTTCTTCCACTTCGGGCGTGGCGCCTGCCAGCACGGCCGCGAGGCGGGTGCTGGCTTCGAAGAGTTTCGCGGTCTTCGAGCGGATCACGCGCAGATACGCTGCCTCGTCCAACGATGCGTCGTGCATGTTCATCAGCTGGAGCACCTCACCCTCAGCGATCACGTTGGTGGCTTCGGCCAGGATCTGCATGACGCGCATGTTGTTGGCATCCAGCATCATCTGGAATGCGCGTGAGTAGAGAAAGTCGCCGACCAGCACGCTGGCTGGGTTGCCGAACGATTCGTTGGCGGTTGCCCGACCGCGCCGCAGGGTCGATTCGTCGACCACGTCGTCATGCAGCAGGGTGGCTGTATGAATGAATTCCACAACGGCCGCCAGATTGAAGCGCTGCTCGCCGGTGTAGCCCAGCGCGCCCGACATCAGCAGCAGGAGTGCCGGCCGCAGGCGTTTGCCGCCAGCGGAAATGATGTACCTGGAAACCTGACTGACCAGCGGCACGCCCGTGTCGAGGCGGCGGGCGATCACACGGTCGACTTCGACCATGTCGCCGGCAATCAGGTCCAGCACGGTGGCGGTGGGGGAGGTGTCGGCGGCGGGAACTGGCAAAGCGGAGGCGCGGGGCGCTGCTGAGGATGAGGGCGGCCCAAGCTGGGGAAGGACCGGAAGGCGCAAATTATAGGGAGCCGCAGCGGTTTGCCGGGGTTGCGCTGGGTCGAAAGTGGTTAGCAGGCACAAACCGCGCTATAATCTTGGGCTCTGCGGAATTCGCTGCGGAGACTCATTTCTAAGAGGTTTACATGTACGCGGTCATAAAAACCGGTGGCAAGCAGTATCGCGTTGCTTCCGGCGAGAAAATTAAAGTAGAACAGATTGCTGCGGACGTAGGCCAGGAAATCGTGATCGACCAGGTTCTGGCCGTCGGAAACGGCGCTGAAATCAAGGTTGGCACGCCCCTGGTGTCCGGCGCAACGGTGACAGTCACGGTACTGTCGCACGGCAAGCACGACAAGGTCCACATCTTCAAGATGCGCCGTCGCAAGCACTATCAGAAACGTCAAGGCCATCGCCAGCAGTTCACCGAACTGCAAATCGGCGCGATCGCCGGCTAAGGAGCAGATTCCATGGCACAGAAAAAAGGCGGCGGCTCAACGCGAAACGGGCGCGATTCCAAGCCCAAGATGCTCGGCGTGAAGGCTTTCGGCGGCGAACTGATCAGCGCAGGCTCGATCATCGTGCGCCAGCGCGGCACCCAGTTCCACCCCGGCGTGAACGTCGGCGTGGGCAAGGACCACACGCTGTTTGCCCTGGTCGACGGCCACGTGTCGTTCGGTACCAAGGGTGCACTCAACAAGCACACGGTCAACGTGACCCCCGCGGCGTAAGCCTCGAGTCACTTCGACCTGCCCGAGGCCCCGCATTGCCGGGGCTTCTTCATTTGTAAACTGGACATCCCATGAAGTTCGTCGACGAAGCCTTCATCGACATCGCCGCCGGCGATGGCGGCAACGGCTGCGTGTCGTTCCGTCATGAGAAGTACAAGGAATTCGGCGGCCCCAACGGTGGCGACGGCGGCCGCGGCGGCCACGTGTTCGCGGTGGCCGACTCGAACCTCAACACGCTGGTCGATTTCCGCTACTCGCGCCGCCACGAGGCCAAGCGCGGGGAGCACGGCATGGGCTCCGACATGTTCGGCGCCGCGGGCGACGACATCACGCTCAAGATGCCGGTCGGCACGATCATTTCCGATGTCGAAACCGGCGAGGTGCTGTTCGAACTATTGAAAGAGGGCGAAGTCATCACCATTGCCAAGGGCGGCGATGGCGGCTTCGGCAACATGCGCTTCAAGAGCGCCATCAACCGCGCGCCGCGTCAGAAGACGCCCGGCTGGCCCGGTG
Source organism: Variovorax nivicola (assembly GCF_051216475.1). Lineage (NCBI taxonomy): Bacteria > Pseudomonadati > Pseudomonadota > Betaproteobacteria > Burkholderiales > Comamonadaceae > Variovorax > Variovorax nivicola. The sequence goes on from NZ_JBPJZK010000002.1 coordinate 561,412, forward strand.
AAAAGCGCAGCGTCAAGCTGGAGCTGAAGGTGCTGGCTGACGTCGGCCTGCTTGGCATGCCGAATGCCGGTAAGTCGACACTGATCAGCGCCATTTCCAATGCCCGCCCGCGCATCGCCGACTATCCCTTCACCACGCTGCACCCGAACCTCGGCGTGGTGCGCGTCGGCCCGGAGCAGAGCTTCGTGGTGGCCGACCTCCCTGGCCTGATCGAAGGTGCGTCCGAAGGCGCCGGCCTCGGCCATCTCTTCCTGCGTCACCTGCAACGCACGCGCCTACTGCTGCATGTGATCGACATGGCGCCGTTCGACGACAACATCGACCCTGTCGCCCAGGCCAAGGCCATCGTCGGCGAGCTCAAGAAGTACGACGCCGCGCTCTACGAAAAGCCGCGCTGGCTCGTGCTCAACAAGCTCGACATGGTGCCGACCGAAGAGCGCGCGGCGCGCGTCAAGGACGTCGTGAAGCGCCTGCGCTTCAAGGGGCCCGTGTTTGAAATCTCGGCTCTCACCCGCGAAGGCTGCGAACACCTGGTGCAAGCCATTTATCAGCAGGTCAAGGCGCAGCAGGTGGCCGAGCACGCGCCGGTCGTCGTCGATCCGCGCTTCACGCCGCTGCCTTCCGAGGGCGCCTGAGCGGCCCTGCCAACAGATAGATAGACAGCAACCCACGCAGCATCCAAGACCGTTACAACCCGAACATGACCTCGAACTCCGGATCCACTGCCTTGCGGGATGCCCGCCGTATCGTCGTCAAGGTGGGTTCCAGCCTCGTGACCAACGAGGGACGGGGTCTCGACGAGGCCGCAATCGGCGAGTGGTGCCGGCAATTGGCTGCGCTGGTGCGCGAAGGGCGCGAGGTCGTGATGGTGTCGAGCGGGGCCATCGCCGAAGGCATGAAGCGCCTCGGCTGGCGCACCCGGCCGCACGAAATCAACGAACTCCAAGCGGCCGCTGCCGTCGGACAGATGGGCCTGGCCCAGATGTACGAAACCAAGCTGCGCGAAAACGAAATCGGCAGCGCGCAGGTGCTGCTGACCCACGCCGACCTGGCTGATCGCGAGCGCTATCTCAACGCCCGCTCCACCTTGGTCACGCTGCTCAAGCTGGGTGTGGTGCCGGTCATCAACGAGAACGACACGGTCGTCAACGACGAGATCAAGTTCGGCGACAACGACACGCTGGGCGCGCTCGTGGCCAACTTGGTCGAGGCCGATGCGCTGGTCATCCTCACGGACCAGAAGGGCCTGTACACGGCCGACCCGCGCAAGGACCCGGAAGCCAAGTTCGTGCACGAAGCCGCCGCGGGCGATCCGGCGCTCGAAGCGATGGCGGGTGGCGCCGGCTCCAGCATCGGCCGTGGCGGGATGATCACCAAGATCCTTGCGGCCAAACGCGCCGCTGGCTCGGGCGCCTCCACCGTCATCGCCTGGGGTCGCGAGGCCGATGCCCTGCTGCGCCTGGCGCGAGGCGAGTCCATCGGCACGTTGCTGGTGGCGCAGACCGCCAAGCACCAGGCCCGCAAGCGCTGGATGGCCGACCATCTGCAACTGCGCGGTGCCGTCGTCGTCGATGCGGGTGCGGCTGCCAAGGTGCGGGCCGAGGGCAAGAGCCTGCTGCCGATCGGCATGACCAGTGTTTCGGGCGAGTTTTCACGCGGCGACGTGATCGCGGTGCGCGATGTCGACGGCGTCGAGCTGGCCCGGGGTCTTGCCAACTATTCGAGCGTGGAGGCGCGCCTGCTGTGCCGCAAGCCCTCGAGCGAATTCGAGCGCCTGCTGGGCTATGTTGCGGAACCCGAGATGGTCCACCGCGACAACATGGTGCTGATGCCCAACTGATGATCCAAACAACAACGGGGCGCAAGGCCCCGTTGTTGTTTGGATTACTGCACTTCCCGCACCGGGTTGCGTATGTTCTGCACCATTTCCCCGATCGAGGCGCGCGGCGCATTGCCGCGGCACAGGGCCTGGGTCGACAGCGCCCGGGTGTAGCTGGAGTTCAGGTCGTTCAGGCGCTTCCACTCCGGCTTTGCGACGTCTTGCCAGGCGCCATTGTTGTAGCGCGCGTAGCTCTTCATTTCCGCCGTAGAGCAGCGCACGCCCTCATAGAAGGCGTTGACGGCGCCGCCGTTGCGGTTGTGCGCCACCACCACATAGCGCACGATCCCGTCGCCAGTGATTGCGATCGTGTTCGGGTCGACGCCGAACTTCAGGCTCATGTAGGGCGGCATCTCGATCGGCAGCAGACGGCTTTCGCTGAAGGCCGGCGGCGGCGGCGTTGCCGTTTCTTCCCATTCCCTGTCCGTTTCGGACCGCTTCGGCGGCGGCGGGCTGCCGGCCTGCGCCCAGTCGGGGTTGTCGGTGTCGTGCTGGCCCGAGGCGCAGCCCGCGAGGACGCCGAAGCAGATCAGAAGCAGGGCGCGTTCAGCGTTGCGTCGGAAGGAACGGCGCTTTGTTGTTATGGACAGGAGGTTCATCGCTCGCAGAAGGAATGTCGGGATGCGGATCGAAACTGCCGCCGGGCGGCAGGTCCAGTCCGGGAGGCGCCCCGGCGTCTGGCGAATGGCGCTCGAATTCTCGGGCGCGCACGTTGCTGCGCAGGAAGCGGTTGCGGAAATCCTGCCTTGGCAGGTAGCGAGCAAGCTCGGTGAGCGCCATCTCGTAGACGCCGCGCTTGAACTCGACGACCACGTCGAGCGGCACCCAGTAGTCGTGCCAGCGCCAAGCGTCGAATTCGGGATGGTCGGTGGCACGCAGGTTGAGATCCCAGTCGTGGCCGACGAGTTGCAGCAAATACCAGATTTGTTTCTGGCCCTTGTAGTGGCCCCGTGCGTCACGGCGGATGAACCGATCCGGCACCTCGTAGCGCAACCAGTCGCGGGTACGGGCCACGATGCGCACGTGCTCCGGATGGAGCCCCACTTCCTCGTGCAGTTCCCGGAACATGGCTTGCTCGGGACTTTCGCCGCGGTCGATGCCGCCTTGCGGAAACTGCCAGGAATGCGTGCGTATGCGTTTGCCCCAGAAAACCTGGTTTCTCTGGTTGAGCAGGATGATGCCGACGTTGGGCCTGAAGCCGTCCCGGTCGAGCATAATCAAACCCCAATTTTTGAACTGAGTCGATTATGCATGCCGGGTTGCCCTCGGCAAGCTGCCGATGCCAGGCTCTCAGGGTCTCTCCGGGGGAGCAGTCCCCCACTTCCCATTTTCGAATCCAGCGAATCCATCACACCGATCCCGATGAAAGCTTCCCGATTTTTTGTCTCCACCCTCAAGGAAGCGCCCGCTGACGCAGAGGTCGCGAGCCACCGGCTCATGATGCGGGCCGGCATGATCAAGAAGCTCGGCACGGGCATCTACACCTACATGCCCATGGGACTGCGCGTGATCCGCAAGGTCGAGGCCATCGTGCGCGAGGAGATGAACCGCGCCGGTGCCGTCGAGATGACGATGCCCGTGGTGCAGCCGGCCGAGTTCTGGCAGGAGACCGGTCGTTTCGAGAAGATGGGCCCCGAGTTGCTGCGCATCAAGGACCGGCATGACCGCGACTACGTGATCCAGCCGACCAGCGAAGAGGTCGTGACCGACATCGCGCGCCAGGAAATTCGCAGCTACAAGCAACTGCCGAAGAATTTCTACCAGATCCAGACCAAGTTCCGCGATGAGCGCCGTCCGCGCTTCGGCCTGATGCGTGGGCGCGAATTCATCATGAAGGACGCCTACAGCTTCGACCGCGACCTCGACGCCGCCAAGGCCAGCTACCAGACCATGGCGCAGGCCTACCGCAACATCTTCGACCGCTTCGGCCTGCGCTACCGCGCCGTGGCGGCCGACAGCGGCGCCATCGGCGGCGACCTGAGCGAAGAGTTCCAGGTGATCGCCGCGACTGGCGAAGACGCCATCGTCTACTGCCCCGACAGCGAATACGCCGCCAACATGGAAAAGGCCGAGGCACTGGCCCCGGCTGGCCCGCGCCCCGCGGCCGCCAAGGCGCTCCAGAAAACGCCGACCCCCGGCAAGAGCACCTGCGCCGACGTGGCCGAGCTGCTCGGTGTGCCGCTCTCGACCACCATCAAGTCGCTGGTGCTGGCCACTGACATCGTCGACGAGGCCGGTAATCCGAAGGGTTCGCAGGTCTGGCTGCTGCTGCTGCGCGGCGACCACGACATGAACGAGATCAAGGTCAGCAAGCTGCCCGGCCTGAACCAGGGCTTCCGCTTCGCGACCCTCGCCGAGATCGAGGACCACTTCGGCTGCAAGCCCGGCTACCTGGGCCCGCTGAACCTCAAGAAGCCCGTCAAGCTGGTGGCCGACCGCGAAGCCGCTGTCATGGCCGACTGGATCACCGGCGCCAACGAGGTCGACTTCCACATGACCGGCGTCAACTGGGGCCGTGACCTGCCCGAGCCCGACCTGATCGCCGACATCCGCAACGTGGTCGCGGGCGACGCCTCGCCCGACGGTAAGGGCGTGCTGGCCATCGAGCGCGGCATCGAAGTCGGCCACGTGTTCGTGCTGGGCACCAAGTACAGCAAGGACATGAACGCCACCTACCTCGACGAAGGCGGCAAACCGCAGTTCCTCGAAATGGGCTGCTACGGCATCGGCATCACCCGCCTGCCGGCTGCCGCCATCGAACAGAACCACGACGAGCGCGGCATCATCTGGCCCGACGCGCTGGCCCCGTTCACGGTGGTGGTCTGCCCGATCGGCATGGACCGCAGCCCTGAGGTCAAGGTGGCGGCCGAAGCGCTCTACGAAGAGCTGCTCGCCAAGGGCGTCGACGTGCTGCTCGACGACCGCGGCGAGCGCCCCGGCGCAATGTTTGCCGACTGGGAGCTGATCGGCGTGCCGCACCGCGTGGTCATCTCGGATCGCGGTCTCAAGGAAGGCCAGCTCGAATACCAGGGCCGGCGCGACACCGCGGCCACTAAGGTGCCTGTGGCCGGCATCGCCGACTTCATCACCGGCAAGCTCGCCAAATGAGCCTCGAGGGCGGCCTCTCGCGACGCCAGTGCCTGGGCGGCGCCGTGACGGCGGGCGCCCTCACCATGCTGTCGCTGCCGCAGACCGCCCTGGCCGGCGCGCAGATCGAGGAGCCGCTGATCGACTCGGTGCGCACCGCGCTGAGCTCGGCCATCCACAACAAGGCGCCGCCGGTGCCCCAGTTTGCGAACACCGAAGCCCGGCTGGCCTACCTGCGCTGGCTCGGCGAGATGAGCGAGCGGCTGAAGAAAAAGATCGCCGACGCGCCATCACGCATCGAGTTTTTGCAGACCGCCTGGTACGAAGCCAAGCGCTCGGGGCTCGAAGTGAGCCTGGTGCTCGGGCTGGTTCAGGTCGAGAGCAATTTCCGCAAGTTCGCGGTGTCGAGCGCCGGCGCGCGCGGCTACATGCAGGTCATGCCGTTCTGGACGCGCGTGATCGGCGACAGCGATTCGGCCAAGCTCTTCCACATGCAGACCAACCTGCGCTTCGGCTGCGTGATCCTGCGCCACTACCTCGACCGCGAGAACGGCGACCTGTACATGACGCTCGGTCGCTACAACGGCAGCCGGGGCAAGTCGCCGTACCCGAACGCGGTGTTCGCCAACCAGCGGCTCTGGGTGTTCAACGACAAGGAACGCGAGAAGGAAAAGGACAAAGACCGGTCGGCGGCCTGAGTCTGTCAGCCAGTCTGGTCAACTCGCCGGCGCCTTGGCGGTGCCCGAGCCCTTCGTGACCATCACCTGGTCGATGCGGTAACTGTCGACGTCCATCACCTCGAAGGTGTAGCCGCCCCACGTCACGTTGTCGGTACGCTTGGGTACGCGGCGCAGCATCACCATCAGGAAGCCAGCGAGCGTTTCGTACTCCTCGGCATGCGGCAGCTCATCGATGTGCAACGCGCGTTGCACGTCCTGAATGGGCGTGATGCCGTCGATGAGCCACGAGTTCTCGTCGCGCTGCACGATCTGCTCTTCGTCGGGCATCGACACCAGGTCGCCCATCACCGTGCTCATCACGTCGTTGAGCGTGATCACGCCCACCACCAGGCTGTATTCGTTGACGATGATTGCGAAGTCTTCATGCGCCTGCTGGAACTGCTCGAGCACCTCGGTCAGCGACAGCCGGTCGGGAATGACCAGCGCCTTGTGCAGCGGCAGGCCCTGGTCGAAGGCCAGCGGCTGGCCACTGAGCACGCGCTGGAACATGTCCTTGGCATCCACATAGCCCAGCACATGATCGATGTCGCCGTCGCAAACCGGGTACGCCGAGAAGGGCTCGGCCACGATGCGCGCGCGCAGCACCGACTCGGGGTCGTCGTGCAGGAACCAGGCGATGCTGTCGCGCGCGGTCATCACGCTGCTCACCAGGCGTGTTTCCAGCTCGAACACGTTGGCGATCACCTGCTGCTCGCGCACCGCGAGCACGCCGGCCCGGGCGCCGGCCTCGGTCATCGCGAGGATGTCGGCCGAGGTGATCTTGTCGTCGCGCACCATCGGCATGCCGAGCAGCTTGAACAGCAGGTCGGTGCAGCGCGTGAAGAACCACACCAGCGGCTTGAAGGTGGTGATCAGCAACTGCATCGGCCCGACCATGCGCACCGCCAACTGCTCTGGGTTGCTCATGCCCAGCCGCTTGGGAAACAGGTCGGCGAACACCAGGAACACCGCGATGATGATGATGAACGAGCACAGGAAAGCCGCACTGGCCGAAGCCTCGACGCTCAGCCATTTCTCGAAGAAGACCGCGAAGTACGGGCTGAGCGAGCCTTCGCCCACGACGCCGCCGAGAATCGCCACCGCGTTGAGCCCGATCTGCACCACGGTGAAGTAGTGGCCGGGCTGTTCCTGCACGCGCAGTACTTTCTCCGCCCGAGGGTCGCCTTCGTCGGCCATCTGGCGCAAACGCAGACGGCGCGACGCCGCCAAGGTGATTTCGGCAAGGGAGAAGAAGGCGCTCAGCGCAATCAGCAGCGCGATGATGAGCAGGCTTTGGGTCAGAGTCATGGTGGCACGTCGAAGACGGCCACCATGGTGCCATGACTCGGCACCGGAAAAACGCTCAGACCCCGCCGTGCGGGTGAGTCGGGTCGACCCAGAGCACCGATTCGGGTTTTTCCACGGGCTCGATGTCGAGGTTGACGGCCACTGCTTCGCCGTCGCTGCGGCACAGCACACATTCGAGCGTCTCGGTCGCGCTGGCGTTGATTTCCTGGTGTGGCACGAAGGGCGGCACGTAGATGAAGTCGCCCGGTCCGGCCTCGGCCGTGAACTCCAGCTTCTCGCCCCAGCGCATGCGGGCCCGGCCGCGCACGACGTAGATCACCGATTCGAGATGCCCGTGGTGGTGGGCGCCGGTCTTGGCGTCGGCGTGGATGGTCACGGTGCCGGCCCAGAGCTTCTGTGCGCCCACGCGGGCGAAGTTGATGGCGGCTGCCCGGTTCATGCCGGGCGTCTGGGCGGTGTTGACGTCGAGCTGGTTGGCCCCGATCACCCGCACGCCGTCGTGCTTCCAGGCCGGGGCGCTTTCGCCTTCATCGCCGTCATGCGAATGGCCGTGATCCGCGTCGTGATCGTGGCTCATGACCGGCTTCGTGGGTTCAGGCGGCAGCGCCGTTCACCACTTGCTGCAGTTCGCCCGATTCGTACATCTCCATCATGATGTCCGAGCCGCCGATGAACTCGCCCTTCACGTAGAGCTGCGGGATCGTGGGCCAGTTGCTGTATTCCTTGATGCCCTGGCGGATGCCGTCGTCTTCGAGCACGTTGACGGTCTTGAGCGTCTTGGTGTCGACGCCGACCGCCTTCAGGATCTGGATCGCGCGGCCCGAGAAGCCGCACATCGGAAAGCTTGCATTGCCCTTCATGAAGAGCACGAGGTCGTTGGTCTTGACGAGGTCGTCGATGCGTTGCTGGGCGTCGGACATGGGGACTCCTGAAAAAATAGGCTGGGGGGATTATTTCACCGTGCGCCAGATTCCGCCGGAACAGCGCTGGATGCCGGCGAGGTCGTCGCGGCTTTGCACTTCGGCGAAACCGCGCGCGGCGAGCAACTGGCGCACTGCGGCGGCCTGGTCATGGCCGTGTTCGAGCAGCAGCCAGCCGCCCTCCGCGAGGTGGGCGGGGGCGTTCTGCACGATCTGGCGGATGTCATCGAGGCCGTCGGCACCTGCAACCAGCGCCGAAGAAGGCTCGTGGCGCAGCGCGGGCAGATGGGGGTCGCCGGCGGCGATGTACGGCGGGTTGCTGGCGATGACCGTGTAGCCGCTGCCGGCGCCGTCGAGCCAATTCGCCTGGGCAAAGCGCACGGGCAGGCCGAGGCGCCGGGCGTTGGCCTGGGCGACCGCGAGTGCGTCGGCGCTCGCGTCGACCGCATCGACCTGCGCATCGGGGCGGGCATGCTGCAGGGCCAGCGCGATCGCGCCGCTGCCCGTGCCGAGGTCGAGCGCGCGCGGAGCGCCATGGCCTTCGAGACACTGCAGGGCCCATTCGACCAGCGTTTCCGTGTCGGGCCGCGGCACGAGCACGCGGGCATCGACTTGCAGGTTGAGCCCGTGGAATTCCTTCTCGCCCAGCAGGTAGGCGACCGGCTCGCCGGTGCGGCGGCGCGACAGTTGCGCGGCCAGCGCCGACCACGCCGCGTCGGGCATCGCATCGGTGTCGTGCGCCAGCAGCCAGGCCCGGTCGTGCGGCGCGCGGCCCAGCGCGTGCAGCAGCAGCAACTGCGCGTCGAGCCGGTCGATGCCCAGGGCGACAGCCGCGGTCAGCGCCTGCGCCACGGTCGACGGCAACGGGTTCTCGGTGGTCATCATGCCGGCAGGCTCGATTCCAGCTCGGCCAGCTGCTCGGCCTCGCGTGCGGCGCGCAATGCGTCGAGCACGTCGCCGAGGTCGCCTTCCATGATGGCGAGCAGCTTGTAGAGCGTGAGGTTGATGCGGTGGTCGGTCAGCCGCCCCTGCGGAAAGTTGTAGGTGCGGATGCGGTCCGAGCGGTCGCCGCTGCCGATCAGCCCCTTGCGCATTGCCGCGTCCTTGGCGGCGCGCTCGCTGCGTTCCTTTTCCTGGATGCGCGCCGACAGCACTTGCAGCGCCTTGGCCTTGTTGCGGTGCTGGCTGCGGTCGTCCTGGCATTCGGCCACGATGCCGGTCGGAATGTGTGTGATGCGCACGGCCGAGTCGGTCTTGTTGATGTGCTGGCCGCCGGCGCCGCTCGCGCGGTAGGTGTCGATGCGCAGGTCGGCGGGGTTGATCTGCACTGCAACCGTTTCGTCAGGTTCGGCCAGCACGGCAACCGTGCAGGCGCTGGTGTGGATGCGGCCCTGCGTCTCGGTGGCCGGCACGCGCTGCACGCGGTGGCCGCCCGATTCGAAGCGCAGGTGGCCGAACACGTCGTTGCCGACGATGCGGATCACCACTTCCTTGTAGCCGCCGAGCTCGCTCTCGCTTTCGCTCACCACCTCGCAGCGCCAGCCGGCGCGCTCGCAGTAGCGCGTGTACATGCGCAGCAGGTCGCCCGCGAACAGGGCCGATTCGTCACCGCCCGTGCCGGCGCGGATTTCGAGGAACGCGTTGCGCGCGTCGTCAGGGTCCTTGGGCAGCAGCAGGCGCTGAAGCTCTTCTTCGAGCTGCACCAGCTCGGCCTCGGCGCCCGCGATTTCTTCCTTCGCCATCTCGGCCATGTCGGGGTCGTCGAGCATTTCCTTGGCACCGGCGATGTCGGCCTCGCGCTGACGGTAGCGCTCGTAGCGGCCCGCGATCTGCGTGACCTCGGCATGCTCGCGCGAGATGGTGCGGTACTGCGCCATGTCGCTCATGATGTCTTCGCGCGAGAGCAGGAAGTCGAGCTCGCCCAGGCGCTGGGCGTAGCGTTCGAGTTGGTGGCGAAGAAAGGATTTCACGGAGGAGAGAGGCTCGAAAAAATGGGAAGGTGCTGCCGTGCGAGGGCAGGGCGCATGAAAGCCGCAGCCGTTCAGGCCGGGCCGCCGACGAGCGTCGCTAACGCTCTTTGCGCAGGAACAGGCGCGAGATCGTCTGCGCCGTCTGCTCGCGCGAGGCGGCATCGCCCGCGTGCAACTCGGCCATGGCGCCATGCATCATCTTCTGCGTGAGCCCGCGCGACATGGCTTCGAGCACCGCATCGACCGATTCGCCCTTGGCCAGCAGCTTGCGCGCGCGCGCCATTTCGGCGGCACGCCATTCGTCGGCCTGTGCGTTGAGCTGCTGGATCAGCGGCACGGTGCCGCGCTGGCCCAGCCAGTGCATGAAGCTCTGCACGCCGGCATCGATGATCACTTCGGCCTGTGCCACTGCGGCCTGGCGGTTGGCCTGGCCCTGTTGCACGACCTGAGCGAGGTCGTCGACGGTGTAGAGATAGATGTCTTCGAGCGCCTTCACTTCGGGCTCGATGTCGCGCGGCACGGCCAGGTCGACCATGAACATCGGTCGGTGCTTGCGCGCCTTGAGCGCACGCTCGACGGCGCCCAGGCCGATGATCGGCAGCGTGCTCGCGGTGCAACTCACCACGATGTCGAACTCGGCGAGCCGCGAGGGAAGGTCGGCCAGCCGCATCGCCTCGCCGCCGAAGCGCGAGGCCAGCTTCTCGCCGCGTTCGAGCGTGCGGTTGGCAATGGCAATCGACTTCGGGTCTTTGGCCGCGAAGTGCGTGGCCGCGAGGTCGATCATTTCGCCCGCGCCGACGAACAGCACGCGCGTTTGGTGCAAATCTTCGAAGAGCTGTCCGGCCAGGCGGACTGCCGCGGCGGCCATGCTGATGGAGTGCGCGCCGATCTCGGTGGCAGTGCGGACCTCTTTTGCGACGGCAAAGGAGCGCTGGAACAGTTGGTTCAGCGTGCTGCCGAGCGCGCCGGCCGTCTCGGCCGCGCGCACGGCGTCTTTCATCTGGCCGAGGATCTGCGCTTCGCCGAGCACCATCGAATCGAGCCCGCTGGCCACGCGGAAGGCATGGCGCGCGGCTTCGTCGTCGTGCAGGGTGTAGGCATGCGAGCGCAGCAGGGCGGGGGCCACGCCGCCGCTGGCCGCCAGCCAGCCGAAGGTGTGGTCGAGCGCGGCGTGTTCCGAGGCGCAATAGATCTCGGTGCGATTGCAGGTGGAGATGATCGCGGCCTCGACCTGGGGGTGGCGGCCGGAGGCAAAGGAACTGCGCAGGCTCTGCAGCGTGGGGGCGATCTGGTCGAGCGCGAACGCGAAACGACCGCGCAGATCGAGCGGCGCGGTCGTATGGTTCAAGCCGAGAGCCCAGACTGACATGGCCGTGATTATAAAATCAGCAGCCGCACGAGGCTCGCCGAGGGACAAATGGCTTTCCCTATGACAGCCATAACCTTCGACGCATGTTCCGGCACATGCGAAATCCCCTCTGATGGACCTGCTGGCCCTCCTGAACCACCTGCTTAATTTTGTAGCACCCGCGGCTTTTCTGGCTCTGGTGCTGGCCTTTGTCGGGCGGTTCCTGGGCGGCAACCGCGCTGGCGTCCCGCGCTGGTGGGTGCAGTGGGCGCTGACCTTTGCGGCCGGCGTGGGGGTGTTGGTGGTCGGCCTTGCCGTGTTCGGGCGCGACGGGGCGATGGTGACCTACGCCGCGCTCGTCGTGGTCTGCGGCACTGTCCAGTGGCTGGCGATGCGCGGCTGGCGCCGCTGACAAGCGGTCGTCAGTCCAGCCGGCGAACCATGTAGACCGATTCGCCAGGGTAGGTGGCGAGCCGGGCTTGTTGCCCCGGGCCGGCGGGCTGCGTGGCCGCATAGCCCTGGCGCTGCCAGAAACCCACCGAGGATTGCACCGACACCAGCGTCGAATGCCGCCAGCCGGCCTGTGCCGCGTGGGCCCAGGCATGGCGTACCAGTAGGGGCCCCAGCCCCACGCCCGAGGCGTCCGGATGCACCGCCAGGTCGTGCAGGTACAGCGAATCGGCCTGCGCCGCCACTTCGAACTCCCCGTGCAGCGGCGTGAGCTTGCCGGCCACCGACGGATACCCCGCCAGATAGGCCCGCACGCCGCCTTCATGCCCGGCCATCCAACCCGTGTACGGCGCTGCAGCGAGCCGCCTTGCGATCAGCGCGCCGTCTTCCACGAACCCCGCGCCGTAGCAGGCGAGCTGGATCGCGAGCACAGCGTCGAGGTCGTCGGCGCGCATGCCGCGCACGAACGGGGCGTCCAACACCATCAGGCGAGCAGCAGCTTGTCGTCGTCCAGCTTCTCGCCGCGCGTCTGCTCGAACATGCGCAGCAGGTCGGGCACATCGAGCCCCGAGCGCTGCGGTCCGGCCACGTCGAGGATCACCTGGCCCTCGTGCAGCATCACCGTGCGCGAACCGTAGTCCAGCGCCTGGCGCATGCTGTGCGTCACCATCATCGCGGTGAGCTGGCTGCCTTCGACGATCTTGGCCGTCAGTTCCAGCACGAAAGCGGCGGTCTTCGGGTCGAGCGCGGCCGTGTGCTCGTCCAGCAGCAGGATGCGCGAGGGCTTGAGCGATGCCATCAGCAGGCTCACCGCCTGCCGCTGTCCGCCTGAGAGCAGGCCGATGCGGTCGGCCAGTCGGTTCTCCAGCCCCAGCTTCAGGATCGACAGCTTCTCGCGGAACAGCTCGCGCAGGTTGCGGTTCAGCGCAAAGCCGAAGGCCCGGCGCTCGCCGCGCTTCCATGCCAGCGCCATGTTTTCCTCGATGGTCAGCGCCTCGCAGGTGCCGGCCATCGGGTCCTGGAACACGCGGGCCACCATGCCCGAGCGCTGCCAGGCGTTCAGGCGGGTCACGTCCTTGCCGTCGATCTCGATGCTGCCCTTGTCGACGATCAGGTCGCCGCTCACCGCATTGAGAAAAGTGGACTTGCCCGCGCCGTTCGAGCCGATCACGGTGACGAACTGGCCAGTCGGAATTTCCAGGCTCAGGCCCCGCAGCACGCGGTTCTCGATCGGCGTGCCCGGGTTGAAGGTCATCTCGAGTTGTTGGGCGCGCAGCATCAGTTCTTCCCCTTGAAAAGCCCGCCCAGCTTGCGCTTGTAGGCTGGCACCAGCAGCGCGAACGCCACCAGCACGGCCGTCACCAGGTTCAGGTCTTGCGCCTGCAGGCCCATGAAGTCGGTGTTCAGCGCCATCGCGATGAAGAAGCGGTACAGCAGCGCACCCAGCACGCAGGCCAGCGTGGTGATGACCATGCTGCGCGCGGGCAGCAACGTCTCGCCGATGATCACCGCGGCCAGACCGATCACGATCGTGCCCACGCCCATCGAGATGTCGGCCGTGCCCTGGCTCTGGGCGAACAGCGCGCCGGCCAGCGCCACCAGCGCGTTCGACAGCGCCAGGCCCGCCATGGTGTGGAAGTCGGTCGAGATGCCTTGGGCCCGCGCCATGCGCGCGTTGCCGCCGGTGGCGCGCATCGCCAGGCCGGCTTCAGAAGCGAAGAACATGTCGACCAGGATCTTGGCGACGATCACGATCAGCAGCAGCAACAGCGGCTTGGCCCACTGCTCGGGCATGCCGCCGAAGTCGACCATGGTGAACACCGTGGGTTCGGTGATGAGCGCCACGTTGGGCTTGCCCATCACGCGCAGGTTGATGGAGTACAGCGCGATCATCACCAGGATGCTCGCGAGCAACTGCATGATCTTCAGCTTCACGTTGAGCCAGGCCGTGACCCAGCCCGAGACCGCGCCGGCCACGCAGGCCACGGCGGTGGCGGCCACCGGGTTCCAGCCCGCGACGATCAGCGTCGCGGCCACGGCGGCGCCCAGCGGAAAGCTGCCGTCCACCGTGAGGTCGGGAAAGTTGATGATGCGAAACGACATGAAGACGCCCAGCGCGACCAGTCCGAATATCAGACCGATCTCGATGGCGCCCAACGAAGCGATGAGCGACATGAGAGAAAAAGGCTCGCGTGCTTACTTCGTGCTCACGACCTTGGCGGTCTTCAGCAGCGATTCGGACAGCGTCACGCCCTGCAGCTTGGCCGCGCCGGGGTTCACCACCAGCTCGAAGTTGGTGCTGGTCTGCGAGGCGATGGTGCCGGGCTTCTCGCCCTTGAGGATGCGCACCACGATCTTGCCGGTCTGGCGGCCGATGTCGCTGTAGTTCAGGCCCAGTGCCGCAACGGCGCCGCGCTCCACCGTGGCCGTGTCGGCCGCCACCACCGGCAGCTTGGCCTGCTGCGCCACCTTCACGATGCCCTCGAAGGCCGAGACCACGTTGTTGTCGGTGGGCGTGTAGATCACGTCGGCCTTGCCGACCAGGCTCTGGGCGGCGGTCGGCACGTCCACCGTGCGGGCGGCGGCGGCTTCGACCACGGTCATGCCGGCGTCGGCGGCCGCCTTTTTCAGCGAGGCGACGATGGCCACCGAGTTGGCTTCGCCGGGGCTGTAGATCACGCCGATGCGCTTGGCGTTCGGCACCACCTGCTTGATGAGGCCAACGTGCTTTTCGAGCGGCGACAGGTCCGACACGCCCGTCACGTTGGTGCCGGAGGGCTCCCAGTTCTTCACCAGCTTGGCGGCCACCGGGTCGGTGATTGCCGAATACACCACCGGAATCGTCTTGGTGGCGGCCACCACGGCCTGCGCCGACGGCGTGGCAATGGCGACGATCGCGTCGGGCGCGTCGCCCACGTACTTGCGGGCGATCTGGGCGGCGGTGCCCACGTTGCCCTGCGCGCTTTGGTAGGTGAACTTGAGGTTCTTGCCTTCTTCGTAGCCGGCGGCCTTCAGCTCGGCCTTCACGCCGTCGCGCACGGCGTCCAGCGCCGGGTGCTCGACGATGGCGGTCACGGCCACCGACTTGATGTCGGCCGCGAACGAAGGCGCGGCGGCCAGCATGCCGAGGGCCAGGGCCACTGCGCTGAAGGGTGTGCGAAGCAAAGCGTTTTTCACGTGAGGGTCTCCGGATTGGGGGATGGGTGCGTCTGAGTGGGGCCGCCGGCAGGAGCCGGGGCGGGGAATTCAGCGGCGCGGGATCGCGGCATGCAATCCCGGCAGCTTTGGAGTCTAGATCGTACTTTGCACAATTAAGGTGCATGAACGGCTCGGGCTTACCCCGCTTTACGCCATAAAATTGCATCCAACTGGTGCATTGGGAGACAAAATTGCATGAGATCGAACTCGACCGGATCGACCGGAGGATTCTTGAGCACCTGCAGGCGCATGGTCGCGCGTCGAACCTGGAGCTTGCCGAGGTGGCCAATCTCTCGCCGGCCCAGTGCCTGCGGCGCCACCGGCGGCTGGAAGAACTGGGGCTCATCAACGGCTACGCGGCGCGGCTGAACGCGCGCCACATCGGGCTGGGCGTGATCGCCTTCATCCACGTGACCATGGCGCGCGGCCATGTCGACGAACTGCCCAAGTTCCAGGACCTGATCGCCGACCTGAAGCAGATCCTGGAGTGCTATTCGGTGACGGGCGACTTCGACTACGTGCTGAAGGTGGTCGCGCAAGACCTGGAGGCGCTCTCGCAGTTCCTGATGCACACGCTGATGCACATGCCCGGCGTGTCGGCGGTGCGCTCGAGCGTGTGCCTCAACGAAATCAAATTCACCACGGCGCTGCCGCTGGAATGACTGCTGAAGAGCCTCAGCTCGGCATGCCCGGAATCGGCGAGGCGGGCGACGAAGGCACGGAGGGCGTGGCGAGCGCTTCCGGCGCGGCAGCCGTCATCACCATCGTCGGCACCGCCAGCGGCAGCGAGGCCTTCTTCAGCTCGTCGAGGATCACGAACAGCAGGTCGCTGCGCACGCCGCCCGCGAGCCGCGGGCTCGCCACATAGGCGATCGCCTGGAAGATCAGCAGCCCGTTCTCGATGCCCTCGAGCGTGAGCGACGGCGCCGGGGTTTCCAGCACGCCTTCGTGCGCCTTGCAGGCCGCGAGGATCAGGTCGCGCACACGCTGAGCGTCGGTGGTCAATGGCATCGGCAGGCGGATCAGCACGCGGCCTTCGGCATTGGCCAGCGTCATGTTGCGCACGGTCTTGGTGATGAACTCCGAGTTCGGCACGATCAGTGTCGAGCGGTCGCCCAACTGGATTTCGGTGGCGCGCACGTTGATGCGCCGCACGTCGCCCTCCGCCGTGCCCAGCACCACCCAGTCGCCCACCTTCACCGGCTGCTCGGCCAGCAGGATCAGCCCCGAGATGAAGTTCTGCACGATGGCCTGCAGGCCGAAGCCGATACCCACCGACAGCGCACTCGCCACCCACGCGATGCGCTCGATGCCGATGCCCAGTGCGGAAAGCGCGAACGCCACCACCAGGATGCCGCCCACGTAGCCCAGCAGCGTGGTGATGGAACTCTGCATGCCCGGCTCGAACTTCGTGTTTGGCAGGTAGGCTCGTTCGAGCCAGCGCTTGAAGATCCGCAGCACGACAAAGCCCACCACCGCCACCCCGATAGCGCTCAGGATCGCGCCCGGCACCAGTTGGAACTCGCCCACCTTCACGCCGGTGCCGAACTTGCCGCTGCGCTGGAACACCTCGCCCGGCCCCGTGCCCAGCGGCGCGGCCAGCGCTATCAACATGTAGAAGAACAGCGCCACCCGGCTCAGCGCCGACAGCACCGTGGCGACCTGGTCCAGCGTCTGCGGTGCAAGGTTGAAGCTCTTCTGCAGCCGCTGGCCGAAGGCGGCGCGCGACGACACCGTGGCCATGAACACGTCGTCCGCGAACTTGAACAGCACGTAGAAGGCCGCCGCCACGATGCCGCTCCAGGTGAGCTGCGAGGCCAGGAAGCTCGCGAGCGCCACGTAGCCGACGGCCACCAGCACCCAGATCGCGATCATCAGCGCGCCGATCAGCGCCACCAGCAGGCCGACCCACATCGGCCGCTCGGGCAGGCCGGCCTCGGCCGCATCGGCGCGCAGCGGCTTCACGACGTAGAGCACTGTGGCGACCAGCGCCGTCAGCACCAGTGCCGTGAGCACGTGCGTGGCCACCACGGCCGCGAAGCTCGCGTCGATCAGCGCATTGACCTCCGCCGGGGTCCACGCCAGCGCAGCCACCAGCGCCACCAGCCAGGGCAGGGCGGCGAGCCGGGAGGCCATGGCGTCGGGAATCGGCGGCAGGCGCCATGAGGGCCGGCGCGTGGCCAGCAGCCCGCGACCCAGCCCGATCACGAAGGCCATGAACACCAGCGCCTGCGCCGTCGAATTAAGTACCTTGCGCGCCTGCGACTCCCAGGTGGCGAATTCTTTCAGCACCTCGACGAAGCCGTGCGCGGCCACGGCCACGAGCAGCACATGACTGGCGACGATGCCGATCACCAGCACCGAGCGCCGCAGCCGCCCTGCCGGCAGGACGCGCGCGGCCAGCCGGGTGAGCAGGACTTCGGCCGCCCAGTTGCCGAACACCGCCAGCAGCAGCGCTGCGACCAGGGCCGCGATCACCTGCAGGCGTGTTTCGGGTTGCGTCGCGGCCACCAGGCCGTCGTTCACCGAGGACACCATCGCCTTCAGCCGTGCCTTGTCGTCGGGCCAGGCCTCGCGCAGGTCGTTCCAGAACTCGGCAGTCAGCGGCGAGGCCGCGCGCTCGGTGAGTTGGGCCTCGAACAGCGCCCGGCGCTGCGTGACCAGTTCGGTGCCGCGCTGCCGCACGTCGACCGACAGCAGGCGCGCAAGGCGGATGTCGGCGTCCAGCGCGTTGCGCTCCTTGGTCAGGCGCGCGCGCTGGCGGGTGATGTCGGGGTCTTCGGTGGCGCCAGCGGCGGGCGGGTTGCCGAGTTCGCCGAGCCGGGCGTTGAGGTCGGCGAGCTCACCGGTTCGCGCGGTGACGAACTTGTCGGCCTGGGTGCCGATGTCGTTGATCTGCGCGAGCAGCTTGCGCGCGTCTTCGTCGGTCTCGGCGGCGGTGCTGAGCTTGGTGAACTGCTCGCGCAGTTCGGCCACTGTGGGGGCGGGGGCTGCTGCGGCCGCGGCAGCACTGTTGGCGTTGCCGCCAAGGTCTGGCTGCGCCGAGGCGCCGCCGCACATGCACAGGGCTGCGAGGCAGAAGCTCGCGAAGCGTAGGGTCCAACTCATGGCCGCATCATAGAAGCCGCCATTTCGTAAGAGCCGGTAAGAAGTAAGTGCGTAGGTGCAGCCTCAGCCGCGCAGCTTCAGCCGGCGGGGCTGAACAGGTCCACCCTGTCGGTGATGATGCCGTCGGTGCCCAGGTCGATCAGCCGCTGCGCGGCCCACTCGTCGTTCACCGTGTAGCTCAGCGCGCGCAGGCCTGCGCCGTGCACTTGCGCCACCACCGCCGCGTCCCACAGCGCATGGTTGCAGACGATGGCCACGCAGCCCAGCTGCTGCGCGGCTTCGAGCCAGTCGTTCCACAGCGTGTCGAGCAGCAGGCCGCGCGGCAACTCGGGCTGCACTGCCTGCGCGCCTTTCAGCGACTCGACTTGAAAGGACGTGAGCAGCGGCGGCACGGTCGCGCCCTGCCACAGGCGGGCGGCTTCGCGCGCCACCACTTCGCCGGTTTCGCGCTCGACGCCGGGCGTCGGCTTGATCTCAATGTTGAGCAGGTGCCCGTTGGCCAGGCAGAAACGCGCGATGTTTTCCAGCGTGGGCAGTGGCTCGCCCGCGTAGCTGCGCGAATGCCAGCCACCCGCGTCGAGCTGCGCGAGCTCGCTCCAGGGCTGCGCGCCGCCGATGCCATGGCCGCTGGTGGTGCGGCCGAGCGTGGCGTCGTGCATGAGGAAGACCACGCCATCGGCGCTGAGCTTGGCGTCGCACTCGAACATGCGGTAGCCATGGGCAGCGCCGAGCTTGAAGGCCGCAAGCGTGTTTTCGGGTGCCAGCTTGCCGGCGCCGCGGTGCGCGACCCAGCGGGGATACGGCCAGGGTGTCGACAAGGCCATCGTTCAGTCTGCGCGTTTGCCCGAACCGGC
Source organism: Variovorax nivicola (assembly GCF_051216475.1). NCBI lineage: Bacteria > Pseudomonadati > Pseudomonadota > Betaproteobacteria > Burkholderiales > Comamonadaceae > Variovorax > Variovorax nivicola. Next base: position 580,253 of record NZ_JBPJZK010000002.1, read on the forward strand.
GTCGAACCAGTGCAGCTTGTCTTCGCGCGCCGCGATTTTTACCGTGTCGCCCGCGACCGGCGGATGGTCGCCTTCGTCGGTGCGCATGATGATCTGCTCGTCGCCGATGCGGCCGTACACCAGGCGCTCGGCGCCCAGCAGTTCGACCTGCTCGACCTGCACCGTCCAGCCGCTTTCGTCGAGCTTCATGTGCTCGGGGCGAATGCCCAGGATCTGGCCCGGGCGCACGCCCGGCGCGTGCCGCAGCAGGTTCATCGGCGGCGAGCCGATGAAGCTCGCCACGAAGGTGGTGGCGGGGCGGTTGTACACCTCTTCGGGCGTGGCGAACTGGTCCATCACGCCGCCGTTCATCACGATGATGCGTTGCGCCAGCGTCATGGCCTCGACCTGGTCGTGCGTGACGAACAGCGAGGTGATGCCGAGCTCGCGGTGCAGCTTCTGGATTTCGAGGCGCGTTTGCGCGCGCAGCTTGGCGTCGAGGTTCGACAGCGGCTCGTCGAACAAGAACACCTGCGGCTGGCGCACGATGGCGCGGCCCATGGCCACGCGCTGGCGCTGGCCGCCGGAGAGTTCGCGCGGCTTGCGCTCCAGCAGGTGGCCGAGTTCGAGGATTTTCGCGGCCTTGTCGACGCGCACCTTGATCTCGGGCACCGGCACCTTGAGGATCTTCAGGCCGTAGGCCATGTTCGCGAAGACCGTCATGTGCGGGTAGAGCGCGTAGTTCTGGAACACCATCGCGATGTCGCGCTCGGAGGGCTCGAGGTTGTTCACCACGCGGTTGCCGATGGAGATCTCGCCGGCCGAGATCTCCTCGAGGCCGGCCACCATGCGCAGCAGCGTCGACTTGCCGCAGCCCGAGGGACCGACGATGACGATGAATTCGCGGTCGGCGATCTCGGCGCTCACGCCGTGGATGACCTGGTTTGCTTTCGGCCCGTGGCCGTAGCGCTTGATGACGTTGCGTAGAGAGAGAGCAGCCATTTTTCGTTCAGCGTTTTATTTGTCGGTATCGACCAGGCCCTTGACGAACCATTTCTGCATCAGCACCACCACCACCGCTGGCGGCAGCATGGCGAGCACGGCCGTGGCCATCACCACGTTCCAGTCCACAGGCGACTCGCCGTTGCCGGTCATCGCCTTGATGCCGACCACGATCGGGTACATGTCCTCGCTGGTGGCGGCAATCAGCGGCCACAGGTACTGGTTCCAGCCGTAGATGAACTGGATCACGAACAGCGCGGCGATGCTGGTCTTCGACAACGGCAGCAGGATGTCCTTGAAGAAGCGCATTGCGCCCGCGCCGTCGACGCGCGCGGCCTCGACCAGCTCGTCGGGCACCGTGAGGAAGAACTGTCGGAAAAGGAAGGTTGCCGTGGCCGAGGCGATCAGCGGCACCGAGAGCCCGGCGAAGGTGTTGATCATGCCGAGGCTGGCCACCACCTGGTAGGTCGGGCCGATGCGCACTTCCACCGGCAGCATCAGCGTGATGAAGATCAGCCAGAAGCACAGGTTGCGCAGCGGAAAGCGGAAGTAAACCACCGCGAACGCCGACAGCAGCGAGATGCTGATCTTGCCGAAGGTGATGATGAAGGTGATGACCGTGCTGACCCAGATCATCCGCGCCACCGACACGTTGGTGCTGGTGTGGCCACCGCCTGTGAGCGCGGCCTTGTAGGTTTCCCAGAAGTTGCTGCCGGGCAGGATCGGCATTGGCGCCTGCACGATTTCCTGCGGCGTGTGGGTCGAGGCCACGAAGGCCAGGTAGATCGGGAACACCACCAGCAGCACGCCGAAGATCATGATCGCGTGCGCGAGGATGCCGAGGGACGGGCGGCGCTCAACCATGGCGGGCCTCCGTGGTGCAGGAAAGAGCGAATAGGAGTTGCATCGGGGCGGTCATCAGTACTGGACCTTTTTCTCGACGTAGCGGAACTGCAGCACCGTGAGCCCGATGACGATGGCCATGAGCACCACCGACTGGGCAGCGGCGCCGCCGAAGTCCATGCCGCGGAAACCGTCGAAGTACACGCGGTAGACCAGCGTGGCGGTTTCCTTGCCGGGACCGCCCTGGGTGGTGGCGTCGATGATCGCGAAGGTGTCGAAGAAGGCGTACACCATGTTGATCACCAGCAGGAAGAAGGTGGTGGGCGTGAGCAGCGGGAACTGGATGGTCCAGAAGCGGCGCATCGGGCGCGCGCCGTCGATGGCGGCGGCTTCGATCAGCGACTTCGGGATCGACTGCAGGCCCGCGAGGAAGAACAGGAAGTTGTAGGAAATCTGCTTCCAGACGGCGGCCATCACGACCAGCGCCATGGCGTCGTTGCCGTTGAGCAGGTGGTTCCAGCTGAAGCCCATCTTCTTGAGCCAATAGGACACGATGCCGATCGACGAAGAGAACATGAACGACCACAGCAGGCCGGTTACCACCGGCGCCACCGCGTACGGCAGGATCAACACGCTGCGGTAGAAGCGCGAGCCGCGCACCACGCGGTCGGCGAACACCGCCAGCAGCAGCGCGATGCCCAGGCCCAGCACGGTCACCAGCACCGAGAAGACGATGGTGGTCTGGAACGAGGCCATGTAGGTGCTGTCGTTCCACAGCGCCACGAAGTTGTCGAAGCCGACCCAGGTGATCGAGTTGCCGAAGGCATCCTGCTGCTGCAGCGACTGCACCAGCGCCTGGCCGGCTGGCCAGAAGAAAAAGACGCCGACGATGATCAGCTGTGGCGCCAGCAAGGCCCAAGGCAGCCATTTCGAGCGGAAGAGGACGCGTTTTTCCATGAGGGGAGCGTTCAGGTCGCAGACACACTAATAAGCAAACAGCCAGCACTGCACGGGACAGGCTGGCTTGCGGTTCTTCTTTCGGACAAGGCCGCGGCGAACAGGGGTTCGCCGCGGCCGTCAGGGGTGGCAGAGCTTACTTGTTTGCGGCCTGGAATTTCACCAGCAGTTCGTTGCCACGCTTGACGGCGCTGTCCAGCGCTTCCTTGGGCGTCTTCTTGCCGGTCCAGATCAGTTCGGTTTCTTCGTCCTCGATGGCGCGGATCTGGGGCATGTTGCCCATGCGCACGCCACGCGACTTCTCGGTGGTCTTGCGGATCATCTGGTTCACGGCCACGTCGGTGCCCGGGTTTTCCTTGTAGAAGCCCGACTGCTGGGTCAGCTCATAGGCTGCGGTCGTGATCGGCAGGTAGCCGGTGCGCATGTGGCTCTCGGACTGGACCTTGGGGCTCGACAGGAAGGTGAAGAACGCGGCCACGGCCTTGTAGTTGGCGGCCGGCTTGCCCGACATCACCCACAGGCTGGCGCCGCCGACGATGGTGTTCTGCGGCGCGCCCTGCACGTCCGGGTAGTAGGGCAGAGTGGATTCGGCGAACTTGAACTTGGCGTCGCGCTTCACGCTGGCGTAGCTGCCCGACGAGCCGATGAACATCGCGCATTCACCCGAGGTGAACGAAGTGATCGGCTTGCTGGCGCGGCCCTTGTAGACGAACAGGCCCTGCTTGGACATGTTCGACAGGTTCTCGAAGTGGCGAACGTGCAGCGGCGAGTTGAACTCCAGGCGGGTGTCGAGGCCGCCGAAGCCGTTGCCCTTGGACGCGTACGAGGTGTTGTGCCAGGTCGAGAAGCTCTCGAGCTGGGCCCAGCTCATCCACGAGGTGGTGAACGGGCACTGGTTGCCGCTGGCCTTGAGCTTGGCGGCGGCTGAAACCACGTCAGGCCAGGTGACGGGGGCCTTTTCGGGGTCGAGGCCGGCGGCCTTGAAGGCATCTTTGTTGTAGTAGAAAACCGTCGTCGAGCTGTTGAACGGGAACGACAGCATCTGGCCGTTGGGGGCCGTGTAGTAGCCGGCCACCGCAGGAATGTAGGCCTTGGGGTCGAACTTCTGGCCGCCTTCCTTCATGACTTCGGCCACGGGCTTGATGGCGCCCTTGGAATACATCATGGTGGCGGTGCCCACTTCGAAGACCTGCAGGATGTCCGGCGCGTTGCCCGAGCGGTATGCCGCGATGCCGGCGGCCATCGACTGGTCGTATTCGCCCTTGTAGGTCGGCACGACCTTGTACTCTTTCTGGCTCTCGTTGAACTGCTTGGCGAGGTCGTTGACCCAGTCGTTCAGCGCGCCATCCATCGAATGCCACCACTGGATTTCAGTCTGGGCCTGGGCAAGGACTGGCATTGCCAGCGTGGTGGCCAGCGCCGAAGCGATGGCAAGCGTCTTGAAGCGCATAGGACTCCTGTAGGGAAAAAGTAAACCGGCGATAGTAGGTTACATACGTGACGGTTTTACGGCGGTGTTTGTCGCACGGAGTGCACAGTGCAAGAAACCCGGGTAAACCCCCTTTGACGCCGTGGCGCACCCCTACGGTGCGCCTGCATGCTGCGCCGCACCATGCTAGCATCGCCCTCCCTTTTTTGGCCTAGCCTGTCGCCACGGCCAGGGCTTCCGAGAGACCGCCATGAGCAGCAAAACCTCCCTCGACAAAAGCAGGATCAAGTTCCTCTTGCTCGAAGGCATTCACCCCTCGGCCGTGGAGGTGCTGCGCGCCGCCGGCTACACCAACATCGAGTCGCTGCCGGGCGCACTGCCCGACGCCGAGCTCAAGGCGAAGATCGCCGACGTGCACTTCCTGGGCATCCGCTCGCGCACCCAGCTGACGGCCGAGGTGTTCGCCGCCGCCCACAAGCTGGTGGCCGCAGGGTGCTTTTGCATCGGCACGAACCAGGTCGACCTGGAAGCTGCCCGCGAGCACGGCGTGGCGGTGTTCAATGCCCCGTATTCCAACACCCGCTCGGTGGCCGAACTGGTGCTGGCCGAAGCCATCCTGCTGCTGCGCGGCGTGCCGGAGAAGAGCGCGGTGGCGCACCGCGGCGGCTGGCTCAAGTCGGCCGACAACGCGTTTGAAATCCGCGGCAAGACGCTGGGCATCGTGGGCTACGGCTCCATCGGCGCGCAGCTGTCGGTGTTGGCCGAGGCGCTGGGCATGCACGTGGCCTTCTTCGACGTGGTCACCAAGCTGCCGCTGGGCAATGCGCGCCAGGTGCGCGAGCTGCACCAGCTGCTGGCCCAGAGCGACATCGTGACGCTGCACGTGCCCGAGACGCAGGCCACGCAATGGATGATCGGCGCGGCCGAGATCGCGGCGATGAAGCCCGGCGCCATCCTGATCAACGCCTCGCGCGGCACGGTGGTCGAGATCGACTCGCTGGCCGAGGCCCTGAAGGCGAAGAAGCTGCTGGGCGCCGCCATCGACGTGTTCCCGGTGGAGCCGCGCAGCAACAAAGACGAGTTCCAGTCGCCGCTGCGGGGCCTCGACAACGTGATCCTCACGCCGCACATCGGCGGCTCGACGATGGAGGCGCAGGCCAACATCGGGCTGGAAGTGGCGGAAAAGCTGGTCAAGTACAGCGACAACGGCACTTCGACCTCGTCGGTCAACTTCCCCGAAGTGGCGCTGCCCGCGCACCCTGGCAAGCACCGGCTGCTGCACGTCCACCGGAACGTGCCGGGGGTGCTGTCCGAGATCAACAAGATCTTCTCGGACAACCAGATCAACATCTCCTCGCAGTTCCTGCAGACGAACGAGAAGATCGGCTACGTGGTGATGGACATCGACGCGGCTTCCTCGGACCTGGCGCTGGAGAAGCTGGCAAAGGTGGGCGGGACGATCCGCAGCCGCGTGCTGTTCTGATTTGTTTTTTGGGGTGCGGCGGTGGGTGCTGTGCCCTTGGGCGGCCGACGTCACCGGCCCTTCGGGCTTCCCTGCGCTGCTCACGACGGGCGGGGTCTCGCCCAAACTCGCTTCGCTCAGACAAGGGCGAGCCCTGATCCGCCCGTCGCTGCGCTGCTCGGCGGTGCCTCAACGGCCGCCCAAGGGCACAGCACCCACCGCCGTGGTCAGAGCAGTTGTTGAGCCCCACTCCTTGGAGCCCGCACATGGTTTTGCTCCCTCTCCCTTTGGGAGAGGGCTGGGGTGAGGGCAACGGCATTCACGTCACGACAGGCGCCCGGCAGGCGGTGCGGCGTGGGCGGCCCCTCTGTGCCGCCGAGGAGCGCAGCATTTCGCGGATAAGGGCTCGCAGCTATCTGAGCGCAGCGAGTTCTGCGAGACCCCGCGAAACGCGAGCACCGCAGGGGAGCCCGAAGGGCCGGCATAGTGGGGCCGACCGCGCCGTACCGTCTGCCGGGTGCCCCCAAGCCTGGGAGCCTCTACTAGCACAAGGACAACAGGCACGCCACGAGGCAAGCCCCCAGGCGCTGCCCTAAAATCCCCAGCCCGGCTATGGGCGCGCAGCGCCCGGCCGAGGCGCCCCACCCGATGAATGCTCCGACTGCGTTGAACACGCTGTTGGCACAGGCCGCAGAGCCTGTCCGACTGCGCGAGATCCCGTACAACTACACCAGCTTCTCCGATCGCGAGATCGTGATTCGCCTGCTGGGCGAACGCGGCTGGGAACTGCTCCAGACCCTGCGCGCCGAGCGCCGCACCGGCCGATCGGCGCGCATGCTCTACGAAGTGCTCGGCGACATCTGGGTGGTGCAGCGCAACCCGTACCTCGTCGACGACCTGCTCGACAACCCGCGCCGCCGCGGCCAGCTGGTCGACGCCCTCAGGCACCGCCTGACCGAGGTGCAAAAGCGCCGCACCCCCGACAGCGACCTGCCGCGCGACCAGCTCGTGGGCGAACTCACCGGCCTCGTGGGCGACGCGGTGGCCGCCTTCGACACCAAATTCCGCGACGTCGCCGCCCTGCGCCGCAAGGCTACGCGCGTGCTGGGCCGGCTCACGTCCAAGGACAACATCAAGTTCGACGGGCTCTCGCGTGTGTCGCACGTCACCGACGCCACCGACTGGCGCGTGGAATACCCGTTCGTCGTGCTGTGCCCCGACACCGAGGCCGAGATGGCGCTGCTGGTGAAGGGCTGCATCGAGCTGGGCCTGACCATCATCCCGCGCGGAGGCGGCACCGGCTACACCGGCGGCGCCATCCCGCTGACCTGGAACAGCGTCGTCATCAACACCGAGAAGCTCGAGGCGATGACCGATGTCGAGCACGTCTCTCTGCCCGGCCTCGAGGCGCCCGTGCCCACCATCTGGACTGAAGCCGGCGTGGTCACGCAGCGCGTGGCCGACGCGGCCGAGCGCGCGGGCTTCGTCTTCGCAGTCGACCCGACTTCCGCAGAGGCCTCGTGTGTCGGCGGCAACGTCGCCATGAACGCAGGCGGCAAGAAGGCCGTGCTCTGGGGCACGGCGCTCGACAACCTCGCCTCGTGGCGCATGGTCACGCCGCAGGCCGAATGGCTCGAAGTCACGCGCATCGGCCACAACCTCGGCAAGATCCACGACGCCGAAAGTGCCGTGTTCGAGCTGCAGTACTACGCCGCCGACGGCAAGACAAAGCTGCGCACCGAACGCCTCGACATCCCCGGCCGCACTTTCCGCAAGGAAGGCCTCGGCAAGGACGTGACCGACAAGTTCCTCTCGGGCCTGCCGGGCATTCAAAAAGAGGGCTGCGACGGCCTCATCACCAGCTGCCGCTGGGTGGTGCACAAGATGCCTTCGCACACCCGCACCGTGTGCCTCGAATTCTTCGGCAACGCCAAGGACGCGGTGCCCAGCATCGTCGAGATCAAGGACTTCATGTTCGCCGAGCAGAAGCGCTCGGGCGTGCTGCTGGCCGGCCTCGAGCACCTGGACGACCGCTACCTCAAGGCCGTGGGCTACGCCACCAAGTCGAAGAAGCACGGCGGCCTGCCGAAGATGGTGCTGTTCGGCGACATCGCCGGCGACGACGCCGACGCGGTGGCCCGCGTTACCTCTGAAGTGGTGCGCATCGCCAACTCGCGCAGCGGCGAAGGCTTCATCGCCATCAGCCCCGAGGCGCGCAAGAAGTTCTGGCTCGACCGCAAGCGCACGGCCGCCATCAGCAAGCACACCAACGCCTTCAAGATCAACGAAGACGTGGTGATCCCGCTGCCGCGCATGGCCGAGTACAGCGACGGCATCGAGCGCATCAACATCGAGCTGTCGCTGCAGAACAAGCTCGCGCTCACCGACGAGCTCGAAGCCTTTCTCATGCGCGGCAACCTGCCGCTGGGCAAGACCGACGATGCGCACGAGATTCCGGCGGCCGAGCTGCTTGAAGATCGTGTGGCACAGGCCGTGGCGTTGGTGCAGGAAGTGCGCACGCTCTGGGCTGGCTGGCTGCAGAACGTCGACGCGCTGTTCCCGCAACTGCAAGACCACAGCCTTCGCGCGAGCTGGAAGACGCAGCTGCGCCAGCCGCTGCAGGAGATTTTCTCGGGCGCCGAATTCGCGCCGATCCTGGCCGAGTGCACGGCCATCCACAAGCGCGTGCTCAAGGGCCGCGTGTGGGTCGCGTTGCACATGCACGCGGGCGACGGCAACGTGCACACCAACATCCCCGTCAACAGCGACAACTACGACATGCTGCAGACCGCGCATGCCGCGGTGGTGCGCATCATGGCGCTGGCGCGCAGCCTCGACGGCGTGATCTCGGGCGAGCACGGCATCGGCATTACCAAGCTCGAATTCCTGAGCGACGAAGAGCTGCGCCCGTTCACCGAATACAAGGCTCGGGTCGACCCCGAAGGCCGCTTCAACAAGGGCAAGCTGCTGCGCGCGCCTGCCGGCGAGGCGCAGACGCTGCATGCCGACCTGACCAACGCCTACACGCCGAGCTTCGGCCTCATGGGCCATGAGTCGCTGATCATGCAGCAGAGCGACATCGGTGCCATTGCCGACAGCGTGAAGGACTGCCTGCGCTGCGGCAAGTGCAAGCCGGTGTGCGCCACGCACGTGCCGCGCGCCAACCTGCTCTACAGCCCGCGCAACAAGATCCTCGCGACTTCGCTGCTGGTGGAGGCCTTCCTCTACGAAGAGCAGACGCGGCGCGGCATCAGCATCAAGCATTGGGAAGAGTTCGAGGACGTTGCCGACCACTGCACCGTGTGCCACAAGTGCCTCACGCCGTGCCCCGTGAAGATCGACTTCGGCGACGTGTCGATGAACATGCGCAACCTGCTGCGCAAGATGGGCCAGAAGAGCTTCCGCCCGGGCAACGCGGCCGCGATGTTCTTCCTCAACGCGACCAATCCGCAGACCATCAAGGCGGTGCGCGCGGGCATGGTGGGCATCGGCTTCAAGGCGCAGCGCATGGCCAACGACCTGCTGCGCGGCCTCGCGAAGAAGCAGACGGCGGCACCGCCAGCCACGCTCGGCCCGGCACCGGTGAAGGAGCAGGTGATCCACTTCATCAACAAGAAGATGCCGGGCAACCTGCCGAAGAAGACGGCACGCGCGCTGCTCGACATCGAGGATGCCGACTACGTGCCGATCATCCGCAACCCGAAGGCGACCACATCTGAAACCGAGGCGGTCTTCTACTTCCCCGGCTGCGGTTCGGAGCGATTGTTCTCGCAGGTCGGCCTTGCCACGCAGGCGATGCTCTGGCACGCGGGCGTGCAGACCGTGTTGCCGCCGGGCTACCTGTGCTGCGGCTATCCGCAGCGCGGCAGCGGCCAGTTCGACAAGGCCGAGAAGATGATCACGGACAACCGCGTGCTCTTCCACCGCGTGGCCAACACGCTCAACTACCTCGACATCAAGACGGTGGTGGTGAGCTGCGGCACCTGCTACGACCAGCTGCAGGGCTACCAGTTCGACAAGATCTTCCCCGGTTGCCGGATCATCGACATCCACGAGTACCTGCTCGAAAAGGGCATCACGCTCGCCGATGCGGGTGGTGGCGGCTACCTGTACCACGACCCCTGCCATTCGCCGATGAAGCTGCAGGACCCGATGAAGACCGTGAAGGCGCTGGTCGGCGACAACGTGCTCAAGAACGACCGCTGCTGCGGCGAGTCGGGCACGTTGGGCGTGTCGCGGCCCGACATCTCGACGCAGATCCGCTTCCGCAAGGAAGAAGAGCTGAAGAAGGGCGAAGCCGCGCTGCGCGACAGCGGCAAGGTTGGCGCACAGGACAACGTGAAGATCCTCACCAGCTGCCCCAGCTGCCTGCAAGGCCTCTCGCGCTACGGCAACGACCTGAACAACGGCCTGCTCGAAGCCGACTACATCGTGGTCGAGATGGCCAACAAGATCCTCGGCGCCGACTGGATGCCGACCTATGTGGCCGCAGCCAATCAGGGCGGGATCGAGCGGGTGCTGGTGTGACGAAGGCGCAAGGCTGCGTGCTGTGCGAGGGGCCGGGTGGCCGCTTCGTGTTCGAGGGCGCGAAGCTTCGCGTCATCCATGCGGAAGAGGCGGGCTTTCCGGCCTTCTATCGCGTGGTGTGGCATGACCATGCGGCGGAGTTTTCCGATCTCGACGCTGCCGACCGCACGCTGTGCATGGAAGCGGTGGCGGTCGTCGAGCAGTGCCTGCGCGAGCACCTGAAGCCGGCCAAGATCAACCTCGCCGCGCTCGGCAACATGGTCGCTCACCTGCACTGGCACGTGATCGCGCGCTTCGCCGACGACAGCCATTTCCCGGGCTCGGTGTGGGCGCCGGTGCAGCGCGAACGCAATGCGGCGCAAGAGGCGAATATCGCCGCGCGCCTGCCTGCAGTCGAGGCTGCGATGATCGAGCGCTTGGGCAACAGGAGTTTCTGATGGCAGGCTTGAAACCGGGCGCACCGACGCCGCAATCGATCACCGTGCACGGCCAGTCGCGCGTGCTCGAGGTGGGCTTTTCCGATGGCGCGACCTTTCGAATCCCTTTCGAGCTGATGCGTATCTACTCGCCGTCGGCCGAAGTGCAAGGCCACGGCCCAGGCCAGGAAATTCTGCAGACGGGCAAGCGCGAGGTCGAGCTCGTCGACCTCGAAGCGGTCGGCAACTACGCCGTGCAGCCGACCTTCAGCGACGGCCACAACACGGGCATCTACTCGTGGGACCTGCTCTACGAACTCGGCGAGAAGCAGGCCGAGCTGTGGGCCACCTACGAGCGGCGGCTGCTCGAGGCGGGCGTCGATCGCGACACGCCGATGATCGACAAGAGCGGCCACGCCTGCGGCAGCCACTAAGCCTGCGAAATCGCCTGAAAATCCGCGCCGCGCTATTGAAAAGATAGCCCTACGCCCAGGAAGGGCGGGCGGAAAAAAGCAACAAATGCCCGCCGTGCGCGCGGGGTCGTCGGCTTGATGTGAAGGCTTCCGGCCTAACATCGGTTGCATGAGTACCACACACTTCGGCTTCGAAACAGTCGACGAAAGCGAGAAGGCTCGCCGCGTTCGCGGTGTCTTCGATTCGGTTGCCTCGCGCTACGACGTCATGAACGACCTGATGTCGGCCGGCCTGCACCGCGCCTGGAAGGCGTACACCGTGATGGTTGCGAACGTGGGCGAGGGCTCGCGCGTGCTCGACATCGCAGGCGGCACCGGCGACCTCGCGCTGGCCTTTGCCAAGAAGGTCGGCGCCAGCGGGCAAGTGGTCCACACCGACATCAACGAGGCCATGCTGCGCACCGGCCGCGACCGCCTGCTCGACGCTGGCGTGGTGCTTCCCACCACGGTCTGCGACGCCGAGAAGCTGCCTTTTCCGGACAACCACTTCGACGTTGTCACGGTGGCCTTCGGCCTGCGCAACATGACGCACAAGGACATCGCGCTCAAGGAAATGAACCGCGTGCTCAAGCCGCGCGGCAAGCTGCTGGTGCTCGAATTTTCGAAGGTCGCGAAGCCGCTCGCAAAGGCCTACGACTGGTACTCCTTCAACGTGCTGCCCCGCCTGGGCAAGCTCGTGGCCGGCGACGACGCGAGCTATCGCTATCTCGCCGAATCGATCCGGATGCACCCCTCGCAAGAGGAGCTCAAGACCCTCATGAAAGAGGGCGGTTTCGGACATGTGGACTATCACAACATGACGGGTGGCATTGCTGCCCTCCATGTTGGAATCAAATGTTGATGAAGCGAATCTTTCGCTCAAGAGGAGACGACATGAAGAGTTTGGGTTCTTTGTTTTTGGCTGCTGCATTGGTGCTGGGCAGTGTTCAGGCCGAGGCCGCCCGCATGGGTGGTGGCAAGTCGGTCGGACGCCAGTCGTCCAACGTGACGCAGCGCGAGTCCGCATCGCCTAGCGCGCCCTCGCAGCAGAGCGCTACCAACGCGGCAGCGGCGAAGCCCGCAACGCCCGCACCCGCCGCCGCTGCACCGAAGCGTCCGTGGGGCGCGATGCTCGGCGGTCTTGCCGCAGGCCTGGGCCTCGCATGGCTCGCGAGCTCGCTCGGCCTCGGTGCCGGTTTCGGCAACATCCTGCTGATCGGTCTGCTCGTGCTTGCCGGTGTGGTGGTGTGGCGCATGATCAAGGCACGTTCACAAAACGCAGCAGGCAGCCGCCAGGGTGGCTTCGCGTTTCAGGGTGCTGGCGGCAGCCCCTCCAACGCCAGTGCGCCGGTGCAGTACAGCCCGGCCAACGTGGGTAACGATGCGTCGGCTCGTCCGTGGGAGCGCAATGCCGCAGCCTTCGACACCGCGCCCGCAAACGACACGGCTCCTCACGGCAGCAGCCTCTCGGCAGCGGGCGCCGCGGCCGGTGGCAGCATGATCGGCTCGGCACTCGCTGGTTCGCAGTCCTGGGGCATTCCCACGGGCTTCGACATCGACGGCTTCCTCGGCGCAGCCAAGCGCAACTTCGTGACGCTGCAGGACGCATGGGACCGCGCCGACGTGTCGATGCTGCGTTCGATGATGACCGACGGCATGGTCGACGAGATCCGCTCGCAGCTGGCCGACCGCGCCAGCCACACCGGCGGCGCCTCGAACAAGACCGAAGTCGTGATGCTCGACGCCAAGCTGCTGGGCATCGAAGAGCTGCCCGACGCCTACATGGCCAGCGTGGAGTTCTCCGGCATGATCCGCGAAGACGCCTCGGCCGGCCCGGGTCCGTTCCGCGAAGTGTGGAACATGACCAAGCCGACCAGCGGCAACAGCGGCTGGCTGGTGGCTGGCGTGCAAGCACTGCAGTAAATAAAGGCTCGCCCCCAGGCTTCGCGCACTTCGTGTCGCTTCTCCTACCCCCTACCGGGGGCAACACCAGCAGCCCGGCAAAGCCGGTTCTGCGGTGTTTCTGGAAAAGGGCATGCGGTCCATGAGTCGCGGGGCGCTACAGTGACGGGATAATGGGGACATGGCCACACCATCGTCCCCATTTTCTTTTCTCGGCGACCTCTTCAACCGCATCGGCGAGCGCCTGCAGCCGCCGGACTGGGCGGTTCACGAGATCCAGCATCGCGCGGTCCTGTTCCTGAACCATGTGCTGCAGCAGGAGCCCGAGGCCCAGCAGCGGCTGCTGCGCCAGCAGGGGCGGGTGGTGCGCTTCCAGTGGCGCTTCGTGACCATGGAGCTGGTGGCCACGCCGGCCGGCCTGCTTGACCTGGCCCCCGCCGGTTCGGTGCCCGAACTCACGCTCACCGTCACCGACGATTCCCCCTTCGACATCGCCCGCGCCACGCTGCGCGGCGACAAGCCGGCCGTGCAAATCATCGGCGACGTGCAACTGGCGGCCGAGGTCAACTGGCTGGTCGACCATGTGCGCTGGGACGTCGAGGACGACCTTGCCCGCGTGATCGGCGACGTGCCCGCCCACACCCTCGGCAACGGCGTGCGGCGTGTCGTGGGCGCGCTGCGCCAGTTCGTCGGCGACCGCACGGCCAAGGCTGGCGGCTCGACGGCCGGCTCGGCGAGCACGGCCGAATGAGGCGCTTCTACCGCGGACTGTTCATCGTCTGGGTCGCGCTGCGCTACGGCCTCGACGAGCTCGTGCTCACGAGCTTCCGGAAGCCCTGGCTGCTCGTTGTGGCGCGTGTCGTTTCCATCGGGCGCAACCTCGATGCGCCGCGCGGCCAACGGCTGCGCGAGGCGCTCGAGCGCCTCGGCCCCATCTTCGTGAAGTTCGGCCAGGTGCTGTCGACCCGGCGCGACCTGCTGCCGCCCGACATCGCCGACGAGCTGGCCTTTTTGCAGGACCGCGTGCCGCCGTTTCCGTCGGCGGTGGCCATCGCCACCATCGAGCGCGCATTCCGCCGCCCGGTGGGCGACGTGTTCGTGCAGTTCGACGAAACGCCCATTGCCAGCGCGTCGATCGCGCAGGTGCACTTCGCGACCATTCGCACCAACCAGGGCGATGTGCGCGAGGTGGCGGTCAAGGTGCTGCGCCCCAACATGCGCGGCGTGATCGAGAAAGACCTGGCGCTGATGGCCATGATGGCCGGCTGGCTCGAAAATCTCTCGGCCGACGGCAAACGCTTGAAGCCGCGCGAGGTGGTCGGCGAGTTCGACAAGTACCTGCACGACGAGCTCGATCTGGTGCGCGAGGCCGCCAACGCCGCCCAGTTGCGCCGCAACATGGCCGAGCTCGACCTGGTGCTGATCCCCGAGATGTTCTGGGACTTCTGCCACCCCGAGGTCATCGTGATGGAGCGCATGAAGGGCGTGCCCATCGCGCAGATGGACCGCCTGCGCGCGGCCGGTGTCGACATTCCCAAGCTGGCGCGCGACGGCGTCACGATCTTCTTCACGCAGGTGTTCCGCGACGGCTTCTTCCATGCCGACATGCACCCCGGCAACATCCAGGTGAGCCTGGAGCCCGAGACCTTCGGGCGCTACATCTCGCTGGACTTCGGGATCATCGGCACGCTGACCGAGTCGGACAAGGAATACCTCGCGCAGAACTTCGTGGCCTTCTTCCGGCGCGACTACAAGCGCGTGGCCGAACTGCACCTTGAGAGCGGCTGGGTGCCGGTGGGCACCCGCATCGACGAGTTGGAGGGCGCCATCCGCACCGTCTGCGAGCCGTACTTCGACCGGCCCTTGAAGGAAATTTCGCTGGGCATGGTGCTGATGCGCCTGTTCCAGACCTCGCGCCGCTTCCATGTCGAGATCCAGCCGCAGCTGGTGCTGCTGCAGAAGACGCTGCTCAACATCGAGGGCCTGGGCCGCAACATCGACCCCGAACTCGACCTCTGGGCCACAGCCAAGCCTTTCCTCGAAAAATGGATGGTCGACCAGATCGGCCCCAAGAAGCTGCTGCAGCAACTCAAGGCCGAGGCGCCGCGATACGCCAAGCTGCTGCCCCAGCTTCCTCGATTGCTGCACGATTTCCTGGAAAATCGCCCCTCCGACAACCGCCGCGAGCTGCTCGAACTGCTGGCCGAGCAGAAGCGCACCAACCGGTTGCTCCAGACCATCGTCTACGGTGGCATAGGTTTTGTATTGGGGTTGCTCGCCATGCAATTGCTGGTGCGCGTGCGCTTGTTCTAGAGGAGTTTCCGCCGTGTTGTTGACGCTGGTCATCGTCTATCTGCTGGTCACCATCGCGATCGGCCTCTATGCCGCCAAGCGGGTGAAGAACACCACCGACTTCGCCATTGCCGGGCGGCACCTGCCGCTCTTCATGATCGTCACGACCACCTTTGCTACGTGGTTCGGCTCCGAAACGGTGCTTGGCATACCGGCCAAGTTCATCGAGGGCGGGCTCAACGGCGTGGTCGAAGACCCGTTCGGCGCGGGCACCTGCCTGATCCTGGTGGGCCTGTTCTTCGCGGGCAAGCTCTACCGCATGACGCTGCTGACCATCAGCGACTACTACCGCGAACGCTACGGCCGCACGGTGGAAGTGGCCTGCTCGCTGATCATCATGCTGAGCTACCTGGGCTGGGTGTCGGCGCAGGTCACGGCGCTGGGGCTGGTGTTCAACCTGCTGTCGGGCGACGCCATCAGCATCCCTGTAGGCATGGTGATCGGGGTTGTCTCGATCCTGGCCTATACGCTGTTCGGCGGCATGTGGTCGGTGGCGGTGACCGACTTCATGCAGATGATCATCCTGGTGGCTGGCCTGGCCGTCATCGCGGTGTTCGCGGGCAACATGGCCGGCGGCGCTGACAAGGTGGTGGCCTTTGCCGTGAGCAAGGACCTCTTCAAGTTCTGGCCCGAGCCGAGCTGGCACGACATGGTGTTCTTCTTCGCGGCCGCCATCACGATGATGCTGGGCTCCATTCCGCAGCAGGACGTGTTCCAGCGCGTGATGTCGGCCAACAGCGTGAAGGCGGCCCAGCGTGGCCCGGTGATCGGCGGCGTGGCGTACATCCTGTTCGCCTTCGTGCCGATGTTCCTGGTGGCCAGCGCGTTGCTGATCATGCCGGAGCAGACCGCCACGCTGCTGAAAGAAGATCCGCAGAAGGTGCTGCCCACGCTGGTGCTGCAGAAGATGCCGTTCGTGATGCAGGTGCTGTTTTTTGGTGCGCTGCTGTCGGCCATCAAGTCGACCGCCTCGGCCACCCTGCTGGCGCCCAGTGTCACTTTCACCGAGAACATTTGGCGCCAGTTTCGCCCGGCCGGCACCGACCGCCAGAACCTCATGACGATGCGCATCACGGTGCTGCTGTTCAGCGCCGCCGTGCTGGCCTACGCGATCCGCATGCAGGGCACGCCGATCTACGAACTGGTGTCGGGCGCCTACCAGGTGCCGCTGGTGGGGGCTTTCGTGCCGCTGGTGTGCGGCCTGTACTGGCGCCGCGCCAGCACCCAGGGAGCGGTCGCCTCGATCGTCCTGGGCATCGGCGTGTGGCTGCTGTTCCTGTGGATGCCCTGGGGCAGCGCGTTCCCGGCCCAGCTGGCGGGCGTGCTCTGCTCGTTCGTGGGCATGGTGGCCGGCTCGCTGCTGCCGCAATGGTTGGCGAACACTCACACGCCGCATCGCCCTTTGGCGACGGAGCCGGCCTGAAGCTGGGGATCGGCGGCCACGCCGGGCGCCCTTTGGCGGGGGCGCCCCTATAATCGAGGGCTTTGCGAGCGGCAGCTGCGCCGCTTTTTGACCTCATTTCCCATGCCCATCTACGCCTACAAGTGCAGCGCCTGCGGCTTTGCCAAAGACGCCCTGCAAAAGATGTCCGACGCGCCCCTGACGGTGTGTCCGGCGTGCGGTGCGAGTGCATTCGAAAAGCAGGTCACGGCCGCCGGCTTCCAGCTCAAGGGCTCGGGCTGGTACGTGACCGATTTCCGTGAGGGCGGCGGCAAGAAGGCCGAGCCCGCCACGGCGCCCGTGTCGAGCGACGGTGCCAAGTCCGCCGAGTCTTCATCTTCCGCCGCTGCCGTGCCAAGCCCCGCTCCGGCGCCCGCGGCACCGGCCCCCGCGCCGGCTGCTGCCGCCAAGAGCGGCGACTGATCGATCACCATGCTCGCCCTGCGCAAATGGCTGCTGTCCGGCCTGTTGGTCATCGTGCCGCTGGTCATCACGCTCGGCGTGCTGAACTGGATCATCGGCACGCTCGACCAGACGCTATGGCTGCTGCCTGAACAATGGCAGGTCTGGCTCAGCGATCACAAGGTGCGCGGCCTGGGCGTGCTGCTCACACTGGCCATCCTGCTGGTGGTGGGCGCCACCGCCAGCAACTTTGTCGGCAAGCGCCTACTGGGCTGGGGCGACGCCGTGGTGCGCCGCATTCCGGTGGTGCGCTCGATCTACTCCAGCGTCAAGCAGGTGTCGGACACGCTGTTCTCCGAGAACGGCAATGCCTTCCGCACGGCGGTGCTGGTGCAATGGCCGCGCGAAGGCGTGTGGACCATCGCCTTCGTCACCGGCGCGCCCGGCAACGAAGTTGCTGAACACCTCGGCGAAGAGGAATTCCTCAGCGTCTACGTGCCGACCACGCCCAACCCCACGGGCGGCTACTTCGTGATGCTCAAGCGCAGCGACTGCATCGAACTGAAGATGAGCGTGGACGAAGCGCTCAAGTACATCGTCTCGATGGGGGTGGTCGTTCCAGGCGGCCCCACCACGGTGGCGGTGAAATCTTCCAACTCATAAAAGAACGAACGCGCCCACAAGGCGCCGGAATGGATTCCTATGGCCATGCGTACTCACTATTGCGGTCTCGTGACCGAAGCCCTGCTGGGCCAAACCGTCACCCTGTGCGGCTGGGTCAACCGTCGCCGCGACCACGGCGGCGTGATCTTCATCGACGTGCGTGACCGCGAAGGTTACGTGCAAGTGGTGTGCGACCCCGATCGCGCATCCACCTTCGCCGTGGCCGAGAACCTGCGCAACGAGTTCTGCGTGCAGATCACGGGCCTTGTGCGCGCACGCCCCGAAGGCACGACCAACGACCAGCTCAAGAGCGGCAAGATCGAAGTGCTGTGCCACGAACTGAAGGTGCTGAACCCCTCGGTCACGCCCCCGTTCCTGCTGGACGACGACAACCTGTCGGAAACCACCCGCCTCACGCACCGCGTGCTCGATCTGCGCCGCCCGGCCATGCAGCGCAACATGATGCTGCGCTACAAGGTGACGATGGAAACGCGCAAGTTCCTCGATGCCAACGGCTTCATCGACATCGAGACGCCGATGCTCGGCAAGTCCACGCCCGAAGGCGCGCGCGACTACCTCGTGCCCAGCCGCGTGCACGACGGCAGCTTCTTCGCGCTGCCGCAGTCGCCCCAGCTGTTCAAGCAGCTGCTGATGGTGGCCGGCTACGACCGCTACTACCAGATCGTGAAGTGCTTCCGCGACGAAGATCTGCGCGCCGACCGCCAGCCCGAATTCACGCAGATCGACATCGAGACCTCGTTCCTTGCCGAAGAGGAAATCCGCGAGATGTTCGAAGGCATGATCCGCAACGTGTTCCGCAACGCCGCGGGCATCGACCTGCCGGTGTTCCCGACCATGACGTATGCCGACGCAATGTTCAAGTACGGCTCGGACAAGCCCGACCTGCGCGTGAAGCTCGAATTCACCGAACTCACCGAGTTGATGAAGCGCGTCGAGTTCAAGGTGTTCTCGAATGCCGCCACCATGACCGGTGGCCGCGTGGTGGCGCTGCGCGTGCCCGGCGGCGGTGCCGAGGGCGGCCTGTCGCGCGGCGAGATCGACGCGTACCAGGAATTCGTCAAGATTTATGGCGCCAAGGGCCTGGCCTACATCAAGGTCAACGACGCCCAAGCCGGCCGCGAAGGCCTGCAAAGCCCGATCGTCAAGAACCTCGACGACAGCACGCTGGCCGAGATCATCGCCCGCACGGGTGCGCGCAACGGCGACATCCTGTTCTTCGGCGCCGATAAAGAGAAGGTCGTCAACGACGCCATTGGTGCACTGCGCGTCAAGATCGGCCACAGCGCATTCGGCAAGAAGGCGGGCCTCTTTGACGACCGCTGGGCACCGCTGTGGGTGGTGGACTTCCCGATGTTCGAGTTCGACGAGGAAGGCCAGCGCTGGAGCGCCGTGCACCACCCGTTCACCGCACCGAAGGACGGCCATGAAGACCTCATGGACACCGCCCCCGAGAAGTGCATTGCCAAGGCCTACGACATGGTGCTCAACGGCATCGAAATGGGCGGCGGTTCGGTGCGTATCCACCGCGAGGAAGTGCAGAGCAAGGTGTTCCGCGCGCTGAAGATCAGCGCCGAAGATGCACAGCTCAAGTTCGGCTTCCTGCTGGACGCGCTGCAGTACGGCGCGCCGCCGCACGGCGGCATCGCCATCGGCCTGGACCGCCTCGTCATGCTCATGACTGGCGCCGAGTCGATCCGCGACGTGATCGCCTTCCCCAAGACCCAGCGCGCGCAAGACCTGCTGACGCAGGCGCCGAGCCCGGTCGACGAGAAGCAGCTGCGCGAGCTGCACATCAAGCTGCGCAACACGCCCCAAGCTGCCTGATGGCTTGATGCACATGACGACCAGCCCCCGGCCCTGGAAGATCCCGGAGTCGGTGCTGGTCGTGATCCACACGCCGGCGCTCGACGTGCTGCTTATCCGGCGTGCGGATGCCGAGACCGACTTCTGGCAATCGGTCACCGGCAGCAAGGACGCGGCCGACGAGCTGCTCGCGCTCACTGCGGCGCGCGAGGTTGCCGAGGAAACCGGCATCCAGTGCGGCGAAGGCACAGCGCTGGCCTCGCAGCTGGTCGACTGGCAACTGCGCAACGTCTACGAGATCTATCCGCGCTGGCGTGCACGCTACGCGCCCGGTGTCACCCACAACACCGAGCACCTGTTCGGCCTGTGCGTGCCCGAGCGCCTCACGCCCACGCTAGACCCGCGCGAGCACACCGACTGGCGCTGGTTGCCGTACCACGAAGCAGCAGACGCCTGCTTTTCCCCGTCGAACGCCGAAGCCATTCTGTTGCTGCCAGAATTTGCGCGATGACGATGAACCAGCCGGCAGCAGTGGCGCAGAACCTCCGGGTCGCGACCTACAACATCCACAAGGGCGTTCAGGGCATCGGACCCGCACGGCGGCTCGAAATCCACAACCTCGGCCACGCCATCGAGCAGCTCGACGCCGACATCGTCTGCCTGCAGGAAGTGCGCAAGATGAACCGACAGGCGGCCGCGCGTTTCGCGCGCTGGCCCGAGCTGCCGCAGGCCGACTTCCTCGCGCCCGAGGGCTACACCGCCGTCTACGAGACCAATGCCGTCACGCGCCACGGTGAACACGGCAATGCGCTGCTCACGCGCTGGCCGGTGCTGCGAACCAGTCACCAGGACATTTCCGACCACCGCTTCGAACAGCGCGGACTGCTGCACGTGGTGATCGACGTGGAGGGCCGGCGGGTGCATACCATCGTGGTGCACCTCGGGCTCATCAAGGGCAGCCGGGTGCGGCAGATTGCCCGCCTGCGCGAGTTCATCGACCGCGAGGTGCCGCCCGACGAGGCCGTGGTGGTGGCAGGCGACTTCAACGACTGGGGTGCGCGCATGCGCTACGCCATGAACGCCATGGGCCTGCGCGACACCAGCGACCTGCGCGGTCCGCGCACGCTCACTTACCCATCGCGCCTGCCGGTGGCGCAGCTCGACTTCGTCTATGGACGCAGGCTGGAGCCGCTGGCCTGCAACGTGCCGCGTGGCCCGATCTGGGCCCGCATGTCCGACCACCTGCCGCTGGTGGCCGATTTCGCGCTCCTCAATTGATAGCATTGCTCCAAGAAGGGACGGGCGTTGCGGGCCCGAATGTCTGGAGCCATTCACTGGTACGATCCCCGCCATGCTGAGGAAAACCGACGTCGACCCGCGCCCCGATCGAAACGACGATGACGAGGGTACGCCCGTCTCCGTGAAGATCCGCGAGCGCCTCACCGCAGCGCGCAAGCGCTTCAACGCCAACGACAACATCGCCGAGTTCATCGAGCCCGGCGAGCTTGAGGCCTTGCTCGACGAGGTTGAGGTCAAGATGAAGGGCGTGCTCCAGAGCCTGGTCATCGACGTCGAGAACGACCACAACACCGACAACACCGCACGGCGCGTCGCCAAGATGTACCTGAACGAGGTGTTCCGCGGCCGCTACGTGGCGCCGCCCTCGCTCACCGAGTTTCCCAACGCCGAGCACCTGAACGAGCTGATGATCGTCGGCCCGATCACCGTGCGCAGCGCCTGCTCGCACCACTTCTGCCCGATCATCGGCAAGCTCTGGATCGGCGTGATGCCCAACGAGCACACCAACGTGATCGGCCTGTCGAAGTACGCGCGCCTGGCCGAGTGGGTCATGGGCCGTCCCCAGATCCAGGAAGAAGCCGTGGTGCAGCTGGCCGACCTGATCCAGGAAAAGACGCAGCCCGACGGCCTTGCGCTGGTCATGGAAGCCGAGCATTTCTGCATGGCCTGGCGCGGCGTGAAGGAAATGGACAGCAAGATGATCAACTCCGTGATGCGCGGCGTGTTCCTCAAAGACCCGAGCCTGCGCCGCGAATTCCTTTCTCTCCTTCCCCGAAAGAGCTGAGCCATGCTGGTCCGACTTCTCTACGCCAGCCGCGCCGTCGACACCAGCCCCGAGGCCATCGAGGCGATCCTCGCGCAATCGCGCACGCACAACACGACCTGCGGCATCACCGGCATCCTCTGCTACGGCGCCGGCACCTTCCTGCAGGCCATCGAGGGCGGCCGCATGGCCATCAGCGAGCTCTACGGCCACATCCAGCGCGACGCGCGCCACAAGGACGTGGTGCTGCTGCATTACGAAGAGATTTCCGAGCGCCGCTTCGGCGGCTGGACGATGGGGCAGGTCAACCTGTCGAAGCTCAATGCCTCGACGTTGCTGAAGTACTCCGAGAAGCCCGAACTCAACCCGTACGCGGTGTCGGGCAAGGTTTCGCTGGCGCTGCTCGAAGAGCTGATGGCCACCGCTGCCATCGTCGGCCGCCACTAGTCCGGCAGGGGTGCCGCTCTCCGCATTCGCGCTGATCCTGCTCGCCGGGATCGTTCACGCAGGCTGGAACATCGCCGCCAAGAAGGCGAATGGCGATGCGCGTTTCAGCTTCCAGACCAGCGTGTTCAACATGCTCATCTGGGCGCCCGTGGGCATCACGTTGGGTTGGAACGTGGTGCCCGGCTGGGGCCTGACCGAGTGGGGCTTCGTCGTGCTCAGCGGCGTGCTGCACATCTTCTATTTCATCGTGCTGCTGCGCGGCTATCGCAAGTCGGACCTCACGGTGGTCTACCCGCTGGCGCGCGGCTCTGGGCCGCTGCTGTCGTCGCTGGTGGCGGTGCTCTTCCTGGGCGAGAAGATCAGCGTGGTCGGCGTGGCTGGCATCGCCGGCGTGGTGGGCGGCGTGTTTCTCGTTGCGGGTGGGCCCAAGCTGTGGCGCAAGGCGCATGACCCGGCGCAGCGCGAGCGCGTGCACAAGGGCATTCGCTACGGTGTGCTGACCGGTGGCTTCATCGCGGCGTACACCGTGGCCGACAGCTACGCGGTCAAGTTCCTTGCGATGTCGCCGATCCTGCTCGACTACTTCGGCAATCTCGTGCGCATGGTGTTGCTGGCGCCCGTCGCGCTGAAGGACCGTGCAACCACCGTGCGCATGTGGCGCGAGCAGTGGAAATACGCGCTGCTGGTGGCGGCGGTCAGCCCGGTGTCGTATGTGCTCGTGCTGTACGCGGTGCAGCAGGCGCCGATCTCGCACGTCGCGCCGGCGCGCGAGGTGTCGATGCTGTTCGCCGCATTGATCGGCGGCCACCTGCTGCGCGAAGGCGACCGGCTGCTGCGGCTGCTGGGCGCGCTGTTCATCGCCGCCGGGGTGGTGGCGCTCGCGATGGGCTGAGGCGATGGTGCTGTTCGGCTGCGACTTCTCCAGCGCGCCAACGGCACGCAAGCCGATCGTGATCGCTGTCGGAGAACTGGCCGCTGCCGACCGCATTGTGCTCACCAGCCTGCGGCGCTTTGCGACGCTCGAAGCATGGGGCGAATGGCTATGCGCCACGCCGTCCTGGACCGGCGGTTTCGACTTTCCATTCAGCCTGCCGCGCGAACTCGTCGAGCATCTGCGATGGCCACTGCAGTGGGAGCCGCTGATGGCTCACTACGCCAGCCTGAGCCGTGCCGAAATCCGCGAGACCTTCGCCGCGTTCTGCGCGGCGCGCCCGGTCGGCGGCAAGTTCGCGCACCGTGCGACGGACGGGCCCGCGGGCTCCAGCCCCTCGATGAAATGGGTCAACCCGCCGGTGGCCTACATGCTTCATGCGGGCGTGCCGCGCCTGCTGGCGGCTGGTGCGCGCATTCCTGGCCTGCACGCAGGCAGCAGTGCCGACCGCATTGCGCTGGAGGCCTATCCCGGCCTGCTGGCGCGCGAGCTGATCGGGCGCCGCAGCTACAAGAGCGACGACCTGCAGAAGCAGACGCCCGAGCGCCGCATCGCACGCACCGACTTGCTGGCCGCGCTCGAGGCCGGAGCAACCCGCCTCGGCCTGCGGCTCTCCATCACCAAGCCCCAGCGCGCCGAACTGCTGGCCGATGCCCGCGGCGACGACATCGACGCGGTGCTGTGCCTTGTACAGGCGGCCTGGGGCCTGTTGCGCGCCGACAGCCCCGGCCCGGGCCACGGCCTGCCGGAATTCGACCCGCTTGAAGGATGGATCGTCACCGCCTGAGCCTTGTTGTCCTACACCGCTTCGGGCTTCCGTCGGCATTCACTGTCACTGGCGGGGGCCTAGATTGAAATCAGTGGGTCATTCCGGCCCACGAATTTCACCATCTGATCAGGAAGGAAACGACATGAACAAGGACCAAGTGGCAGGCCGCGTCGAAGAGGCCAAGGGCAAGCTGAAGGAAGTCACCGGCAAGGTCGTCGGCAACGAAAAACTCGAGGGCGAGGGCATTGCCGATCAGGCTGCCGGCAAGGTGCAGAAGACCTACGGCGACATCAAGGAAAAGACCAAGGACGCGATCAAGTCGGGCGCCGACAAGTTGTGACCGAACGGGGCGGCGGGCATCTCCCCGCAGCCCTTTTCAATTTCCGTGAGTGACTGGAGGATTCCCATGAACAAATCGAATCAACACATCGCCATGCCGCATTCGCGTGCGTGGCTTGCCGTGCTCGTGGCCGGCGCGGCGCTGACGCTGGCCGCCTGCGACAAGGCCGACAATCGCTCTGCGGGCGAGAAGCTCGACAGCGCGGTGGCAAAGACCGAGAAGGCCGCCGATACCGCGGCTGCCAAGACCGGCGAGGCCGTGAAGGACGCCACGGCCAAGGTCGAGTCATCCAGCACCACCGCCGAGGTGAAGGAAGGCATGACCAATGCCAAGGAAGCTGCCAAGGACGCCGGTGCAGCAGTGAGCGCGACGGTGAACGATGCCGCCATCACGGCTTCTGTGTCCGCGGGTCTGGCCAAGGACCCGGATCTGAGCGCGCTCAAGATCAACGTCGACACCAAGGGCGGCGCGGTGAGCCTGAAGGGCCCGGCACCCACGGCGGCAGCCAAGGCTCGTGCCGAAGAGATCGCCAAGGGCGTGCAGGGTGTGACGTCGGTGAGCAACCAGCTCGAAGTGAAGAGCTGATTGATCGCCCTGGCACTTTGCCCATGAAAAAGCCCGGTTCGACCGGGCTTTTTCATGGGTGGGGCACGCAGCCTTCAGTGACCGAGCCAGTCCTTCAGCTCGTCGGCATGCTCTTCCTCGTCGGAGAGGATGTCTTCGAGCATGCGGCGCGTGGTCGGGTCCTTGTCGCCGATCAGCGCGATCATCTGGCGGTACGACTCCACGGCGATGCGTTCCGCGATCAGGTTGGCGCGCACCATCGCCTGCAGCTCGGTCGATTCGTCGTAGGCCGCATGGCTGCGCTCCAGCAGGTGCGAGGGCGCGAAGTCGGGCTCGCCGCCGAGTTGCACGATGCGCTCGGCAATGCGGTCGGCATGGCCCGACTCTTCGTTGGCGTGCACCAGGAACTCGTCGGCGATGGCGGGCGATTCGACGCCGTTGGCGGTGAAGTAATGGCGCTTGTAGCGCAGCACACAGACCAGCTCGGTGGCCAGCGCATCGTTCAGCAACTGGACGATGTCGTCGCGCCAGGGGCCGTAGCTGGGGGTGACGGCACCGTCGTCGAGGCTCTTGCGCGCGGCATCGAGGCCGCCCTGGTCGAGCGTCAGGTGCTTGTGTCCGTTGGTCTTGGAGGAAACCTTGGAAATGGAGGAGACATCGGCTTTCATGGAGGGTCCTTTCGTGGGGGGCTTGGGGTCTTCTGCATCAACGTGTTGACGAGGTCAGCCACGTCGGACGTCTTCAGTACCGCCGCCAGCACGGCCGTGGCCGACAGCAGTCGCCATGGCCTGACGAGCACCAGCACCGCGCCGGTGGCAGCGGCGGCTGCCATCAGCTTGGCCGGCTCCTTGCGCGCGTAGTGTTCGAGCAGCGGACGCGCCAGCTGGCCGACCGCATGCGCGGGATGCCGGCGCCACCAGCGTTCCACCACGCTGCGGCCCACACCGAGCCACACGTTGTTTCTTCCTCCTCCTTCGCTTC
This sequence comes from Variovorax nivicola, assembly GCF_051216475.1. NCBI lineage: Bacteria > Pseudomonadati > Pseudomonadota > Betaproteobacteria > Burkholderiales > Comamonadaceae > Variovorax > Variovorax nivicola. The sequence continues at coordinate 605,998 of NZ_JBPJZK010000002.1, forward strand.
TTCCTCTTTCTCCTCGCGGGTTGCGCGGGTGCCGGTCATGCGGTGGCGCAGCGGCCGGGGTTTCGTGCTGCGCGTATTCCAGATCGTCGTTGTCGGGTGCGTCCGCGCTGTCGTTCAGCTGCCGCACAAGCGCGCGGCGCGAGAGGGCCAGGCGCTGCTGCGGCGTGAGGAGATGACGTTCAGCGCTGGCCATGGCGGGCTCCGGTGTCGCGCAAGGCCTGCAGGTCGGCGTCGAGCTGCGAGCGCAGGTCGTCGAAACCGTAGCCCGGCACGGGTCGCGTCGCATACCACGCGCAAATAGCCGCGATCACCACCGCCACGGCCGGCACGGCCACCAGCACCCAGTGAAAGCTGCCGTGCATCACGCCGAGCAGCACGGCCACGCCTATGAGCCCGAGGGCCAGCGTGGCGCTGGCCACCGCCAGCAAGGCCGCCACGAGCCGGGCGACGAGGCTGCGCCCCGCCTGCGCGGATTCCTGGCGGACGAGGGCGGCGTAGTTGGCGAGATGTTCAGCAACGAGTTCCGGATGCCCGAGCACCGTGGAAAAAATCGGATGAAGCATGGTGCCGGGAACCGGTGCAGCGACGGAAATTCAGCAGCGAATCAATAGTCGTCCCGGCTGCGGCGGCTGGCCAGCACGATGAGTGCCGTGATGGCTGCGCCGGCGGCTGCGGCCAGCAGCACGGAGCGCACTGGCTGGTCGGAGATGTAGCGGCCGGTGACGTCGGCAGCCTGTTCGATGCGGCGCTGCGCACGCGCGCTGGTGGTGGACGCGGCGTCCAGGCCGCGCTGGACGGCTTGCTGCACGCGGGCTGCCAGCTGCTCGACGCCCGGTTCGGCATCGCGTTGCAGGTCGCGGACCTTTTCGCCCGCCGCATTCACCGCGTTCTGTGCGTAGGCGCGGGTGGTTTCGACCGCTTCACGCGCGGTCTGGCGCACGTCGTCGGCGAGTTGCGAGGGAGTCTTGGTCGTCGTGTTCATGTGAGGTCCTTTCCGGAAAAATGAAATGCGCAAGCCTGTTGATCGTAACGACGCTACTTGCGTCGTAGCAAGCCGGCAAGGAAGCTCGCAATCGCGAGGATCGCGAAGATCACGAAAAGGATCTTGGCAATGCCCACCGCGCTGGCGGCGATGCCGCCGAACCCGAACAGGGCCGCGATAAGCGCGATGACCAGAAACACCACGGCGTAATGCAGCATGTGGAACTCCTTCGAGGCTTGCCTCGTCGTTATGAAAAACACCCCTCCGGAACCTCGCTGGAGGTCTCGAATGGCATGGGTGCAACCTTAAGTGGGGGCATGCCCCTGACCTGTCAGCGGTCGGGGGCGGGGTGCGTAGGAGATGGCCGAGTCGCTCTGCGCCGGTATGTGCAGGAGTGCCGCTCCTGCAGGCGCCTCAGGCCGGCTTGACGATGGGGAGCATGGCGCTCAGGCGGGTACCCCTGCCCGGCGTCGATGCGACCGTGAGCTTGCCGCGCGCCGCCTCCACCCGATGCCGCATGCCCGCCAGGCCATGCGTCGACGGCCGCATGCGCTGCGTGTCGAAGCCCTTGCCGTTGTCCGCCACTTCCACGATGACGTGGTTGTCGTAGTTCTTCAGCACGATGGTGGCTTCGCTGGCCTCGGCGTACTTGCTGATGTTGGTGAGGCTTTCCTGGACCATGCGGTAGATGGTGAGCTGGCGCGACTCGTCCATGGTCACCGGCTCCAGCACCATCTCGACCTGCAGGCCGGAGCGTTCCCCGAACTCGCGCCCCAGGATCTCCAGCGAGGCGACCAACCCGAGGTTGGAGAGCGACGACGGCCGCAGGTCTTCGATGATGCGGCGCTTGAGCGCGATGCCGCTGTTGAGCAGGTCGGTCAGATGCTGCAGCCGCTGGATCGCGTCGGGCGAGTCCGCCAGCCGCGACTTCAGCCGCGCCACGTCCAGCTTGGCGGCGGTGAGCAGCGAGCCCAGTTCGTCGTGCAGCTCGCGCGCGAGATAGCCGCGCTCGGTCTCGCGCACGTCCTGCAGGTGGGTGGCCAGCTCGGCCAGCGAGGCGGTGCGCTCGCGCACTTCGTCTTCCAGCGCATTGCGCTCGCGCTGCAGGGCCTCCTGCTGGCGCTCGCCGATGGAGTGCAGCGCATGCGTCTGGCGCAGGTACAGGAAGAAGGCGAACAGCGCGGCCAGCGCCACGATGGCGGTGCCGATGCGCGCCAGCTGCAGCGAGCGCAGCACCTGCTCCTGGCTCTGGTGCAGGGTGACGTTGCTGATCTTCACCAGCTCGCCCGCCGTCGCGCGGATGGAGTCCATCTCCTCGCGGCCCACGTCGGTGGTGATGACGAACTTCCAGGCGTCTTCCTTGCCGTCCTGGCGCAGCCGCACGCTCATGTCCATCTCGGCCACCTTGCGCAGCACGTGCTTCGACAGCTCGGCCAGCTGTGTGAGTTCGGCCGGACGGCCGGCGTACAGCCGGCGCAGGGTCGCGAGTTGGCCGTCGACCTGCTTGACCGCGTCGTCATAGGGTTTTCGGTAGCTCACCTCACCGGTCAGCAGGTAGCCTCTCTGGCCGGTCTCGGCATCCAGCATGTTCTGCAGGATCTGGTTGAGCGCGCCCCGCATCTGCTGCGCCTCGTCGATGTCGGCGAGGGCGCGGCTCGATTGCCGGTAGCCGGCCTCGTTGATGCCGACGAGGGCCAGCGCAGCCAGCGCCGCGAGCAGCAGGCTCACGGCCATTCTTGGAGGGGCTAACCAGTGCATGAAACTTTCAAGGCTGCGTACTACGCAAGTTCGTGAATAATTGATAACAATCAGGGACCCGGAATGTTGCGACCCGCATGTCCGCAACACAACGAAGAAAGTAACAGATGATCAAAATCGGAATTGTGGACGACCACGCCATCGTGCGATCGGGCCTCCGGCAGTTCTTCTCCGAGCACGTGGACCTGCGCGTGGCGGGTGAAGCAGCCAGCGGCCGCGAGGCGATCGAGCTGGTGCGCACCACGGAGCTGGACGTTCTGGTCATGGACCTTTCGATGCCCGGTCAAAGCGGTATCGACGCGCTCGCCATGATCCGCGCCAAGGCGCCGGACGTGGGCATCCTCATATTGAGCGGCTACCCCGAAGAGCACTACGCGATGAACCTGATCCGCCAGGGCGCGAGCGGCTACCTCAACAAGGAATGCGATCCCATCGAGATCGTCAACGCCATCCGCACCATCTCGCTGGGCCGTCGCTACATCACGCCCGCCGTGGCCGAACTGCTGGCCCGCCAGCTCGACCGTAAGGACGACGCCGCGCCGCACGAGCAGCTCTCGGAGCGCGAGTTCCAGGTGTTCCTGAAGCTCGCCAAGGGCGAGACCGCCGGCGACATCGCCAAGACGCTGTCGCTGTCGGTGAAGACCGTGAGCACCTACCGCACGCGCCTGATGGAGAAGATGAACCTCTCCTCCAACAGCGACCTCACCTACTACGCGCTGAAGAACAAGCTGATCGATTGAGATCGGCCAGGGAGCGGAAAGAGTGGGGAGGGAGCCCAACGCGGCTTCTTCCTCAACCCGCCCCGGGGGTCCCGGGCGAGGGGTGCAAGGCCTTGGCCTGCACGATGCAGAAGTCGACCAGCGCGTCGATTTCGTTCGACTTGTCGAACACCGCGTCGACCCCGAACTCGGCGCAGCGCCGCCGGATGTCGGGCGTCGCATAGTTGCTGAGCACCACCACCTTCTGCACCGGCTTGCGCGACTGGCAGGCCTGGAGCACGCCCAGGCCGCTGCCCTGCTTGAGAAAGAGATCGACGATGACGAGGTCCCACTCGCCATCGTGGCCGAGCAGCCATGCGCGTGCGCCGCTTTCGGTTTCGGCGAAGCCGACGACCGTGGTAGAGGTGAGTTCTTCCAGCGTGCCAATGAGGTTTTCACGGATCGTGAGGTTGTCTTCTACGACGTAGGTCTGCAATCTGGAATCCATGCCGAACCGCGCTTCCTCTCAGGTTGACAGGTGCATTCGCAGCGCCCCTCTGGTGCAAATGCCTGCCAGCATGGACTTTGAGGCGTTGCGGTGGCAGATCATGCAAGCTTCGGCGCGTGGCTCTTGTAGGCGAGGTCCGACGCGTGCACTCGCAAGGTCGCAAAAGTCTGCAAAGTGCATTCGTAGGCAATGCCTCACGGTTTCTGCGGCCCATCGCCGACCCGGGCGGCACGATCATTCGAGTTACAACGACCCATGGCAACGAACGCAACGAACATCCTGCGCAACCGACCGCTCTGGCAGAAGCTGGTGGCTTGCGTCGTGCTGCTGTTCGCGGCGCTGGTCATCGGGTTGGCCTTTTTTCCTTGGGACATGCTGCGCGAGCCGGTCAACCGCTATGTCAGCGAGAAGACCGGGCGCAAGTTCGAGATCACGCGGCGGCTCGACGTGGGCCTTGGCTGGCGGCAGGCCACGGTCAAGTTCGACGGCATCGAGTTCGCCAACCCCTCGTGGGCGCGCGATCCCTACCTGGTCAAGGCGGATCGCGCCGAGTTCGACATCCGCATCTGGCCGCTGATCGCCAGCAAGATCGTCATTCCGCGGCTTGCGCTTTTCTCGCCCACGCTGGGCCTGCAGATGGAGGCGGACGGGCGCCGCACCTGGGCGCTAGGCAAGGACACCTCCGACGGCGGCACCGTGCCCAGCATCGGCCTGATGCAGGTCGACACCGGCGCGGTCGACTTCCTGGCCAAGCACCTGGGGGTCGATCTGCACGCCGACCTGAGCTACGACAGCAGCCGCGGCGAGATGCCGCTCAATTACCGCATCAAGGGCCGCTACAAGGGGCAGCCGCTGACCGCCAGCGGGCGCACCGGCAACGTGCTGCAGATCAACGCCGCGGGTGCGCCGCCGTTTCCGATGGAGATCAACGCTGCCGCCGGCCAGACCCAGCTGAAGGCTGCCGGCACGGTGGCCGAACTGTCGGGGCTCGACGGCATCGACGCCAAGTTCGAAATCAAGGGCCAGACGCTGGGCGCCTTGTTCCCGCTGCTGGGCATCGCGCTGCCGCAGACCTCGCCCTACGCCCTGAGCGGCAGCCTGGGCAAGCGCGGCAAGCTGTGGCAAGCCACCGGCCTCAAGGGCAGGCTGGGCCTGTCCGACATCGCCGGCGACATGCGCTTCGACCAGGCCGGCCAGTTGCCGCACTTGGCGGGCGACCTGCGTTCGCGCGTGATGGACATGGACGACCTCGGCCCGCTGATCGGCCTGCCGCCCACGGCGCGCACCGCCGCCACCGTGGAAGGCGTGGCTCCGCCGCCGACCATCACCCAGGTCAAGCGTCCGGGCGGCAAGGTGCTGCCCACGGCGCCGCTCGACTTCGAACGCCTGCGCGCGATGAACGCTGACGTGAAGTACACGGCAGACCGCATCCGGAACGTGCGCGACGTCCCGCTAGACAGCGGCAGCGTGCAGGTCAAGCTGGTCAACGGCGTGCTCACCCTCGACCCGCTCGACCTGGGCGTGGCCGGCGGCAAACTGAGCGGTGCGATCCGCATCGACGCATCGAAGAACCCGGCGGACATCCGCGCCTCGCTCGACGTGCGGGCGATGCAGCTCGCCCGGCTGTTCCCCAAGCTCGAGACCACGGGCAACAGCGTGGGCCGGCTGGACGGGCGCATCAACCTGTCGGGCTCCGGCAGCAGCGTGGCCAACTGGCTGGGGGGCGCGTCTGGCGACGTAGCGGTCATTTCGGGGCGCGGCCAGTTCGGCAACCTGCTGCCGGTGTTCGCGACGCTGGTGGGTGGCGACATCATCAAGTTCATGCTGCGTGGCGACCGCAACGTCGAGTTGCGCTGCGCTGCCTTGGCCTTCGACGTGAACAAGGGGCTGATGACCGGGCGCACGCTCGTGGTGGACACGACCAACGCCGTGTTCATCGCCACCGGCCAGGCCAACCTGGCGACAGAGGGGCTCGATTTCGTGGTCCGGCCGGAGCCCAAGAGCAAGAGCATCCTGTCGATCCGTACGCCGCTGGTGGTGAGTGGCACGCTCGGCGATCCGAAGGGCGGCGTGGAGGTTGGGCCCCTTGCCGGGCGCGGGCTGGCCGCGTTGGCGCTGGGCGCCATCAATCCGCTGCTGGCGCTGGCCGCGACCATCGAGCCCGGCCCGGGCGTGGATTCCGATTGCAAGGGCGTGCTGGCACAGGCCAACAAGCCCACGGCCGGTGCGGCGGCCAACGGCGCCGCCCGCGCAAAAGGGGCAAAGCAGCCTTAGAGGGGGAGGGCGGGGCGCTGCGCGCAGACGCTGCAGTGCGGGTCGCGCGCCACGCGCAGCGTGTCGAAAGAGGTGCTGCGCCCGTCGAACATCAAGAGCTTGCCCGCCAGCGACGGGCCGATGCCAGCCAGCAGCTTCAATGCCTCGCTGGCCTGCAGCGTGCCGATGGTTCCGACCACGGGGCCGAACACTCCGAGCACTGCACAGCGCGTTTCCTCGAAATCCGCATCGGGCGGGAACAGGCAGGCATAGCAGGGCGAGGCGGCATCGCGGGTGTCGTAGACGCTCAGCTGACCGTCGAAACGGATTGCCGCACCCGCCACCAGCGGCTTGCCGTGGGCCACGCAGGCGCGGTTGACGGCCTGCCGGGTGGCGAAGTTGTCGCAGCAGTCGACCACCACGTCGGCCTGTGTGACCAGGCGCGACAGCAGCGCCTCGTCGGCGCGCAGGGCGTGGGTTTCGATGGCGATGTCGGGGTTGATGTCGCGCATGGCCTGCGCGGCGGATTCGACCTTGGCAAGGCCCACACGCGCGTGGGTGTGGGCGACCTGGCGCTGGAGATTGGTGAGGTCGACGTCGTCGTCGTCGACCAGCACGATGTGGCCGACACCCGCTGCCGCAAGGTACAGGGCCACCGGCGAACCCAGCCCGCCAGCGCCTATGACGAGAACCCGTCCGGCACTGACGCGCTCTTGCCCGTCGATGCCGAATTCCTCCAGGAGGATGTGGCGCGAATAGCGCAGCAGCTGGCTATCTTCCATGCGCCACCGGCTCTCAGTTCTCTTTCTTCTCTTCCTTGTTGTCGACGATGACCTGCGTCTTGCTGACCAGCACCGGCTGGCCCTTCAGGCGGTTGAGCGCCTGCACCAGCGGAAAGTCCTTGTCGGTACCGAACTCGGGCACTTTGCGGTCCTGCGGCGGCTTCTTGGCTTCTTCCTCGAGGCGCTTGCGGGCTTCGTCGCGGGCCTTTTCGCGTTCCGGGTCCTTGACTTCAGGGCCCTGGCCGCTGGCCAGGTGCTTCTCGAGGTCGGCCTCGCGCATGCGCAGGGCGGCAAACGGGCTGCCTTCGGCGCTTTCGTCGATCAGCACGTTGGGCACGATGCCCTTGGCCTGGATCGAGGTGCCGCTAGGCGTGTAGTAACGCGCCGTGGTGATCTTCAGGCCGGTGTCCGGGCCGAGCGGGCGCACCGTCTGCACCGAGCCCTTGCCGAAGGTCTGGCTGCCCATGATGGTCGCGCGCTTGTGGTCTTGCAATGCGCCGGCCACGATTTCGCTGGCCGAAGCCGAGCCTTCGTTCACCAGCACCACCAGCGGCACGCTCTTGAGCGCGGCCGGCAGGCTGCGCAGCGGGTCGCTGCCCGAACGGCGCTGGTAGAACTCCGGTGCCGCCTTGTAGACCGACTTGCTTTCGGCCAGCTGGCCGTCGGTGGTGACCACCGTGACGTTCTCGGGCAGGAAGGCCGACGACACCGCCACCGCCGCGTCGAGCAGGCCGCCCGGGTCGTTGCGCAGGTCGAGCACCAAGCCCTTGAGGTTCGGGTCTTCCTTGTACAGGTCGTCGATCTTCTTGACGAAGTCGTCGACGGTGCGTTCCTGGAACTGCGACAGGCGGATCCAGCCGTAGCCGGGCTCCATCATCTTGCCGCGGACCGACTGCGTGCGGATTTCTTCGCGCGTGATCGTCACGGGGAAGGTGCGGCTCTCGTCCTTGCGGAAGATGGTCAGCAGCACCTTGGTGTTGGCTTCGCCGCGCATGCGCTTGACCGCCTCGTTCAGCGACAGGCCGCGCACGGCGGTGTCGTCGATCTTGGTGATCAGGTCATTGGGCTTCAGGCCGGCGCGGAAAGCAGGGGAGCCTTCGATGGGCGAGACGACCTTGATGAGGCCGTCTTCCTGCGAAATCTCGATACCCACGCCGACGAAGCGGCCGGTGGTGCCTTCCCTGAATTCCTTGAAGGACTTCTTGTCGAAGTACTGGGAATGCGGGTCGAGGCCGGCAACCATGCCTGAAATGGCGTCGGAGATGAGCTTTTTCTCGTCGACCGGCTCGACGTAGTCGCTCTTGACCATGCCAAAGACGGCAGCGAGCTGCTGCAATTCCTCGAGCGGCAGTGGCGCAAGCGAACCGCGTGCGACTGTCTGCAACGAGACGGTGGTCAGGACGCCTGCTACGGCGCCGGCGGCGACCCAGCCGGTGATCTTCAGTTTCTGGCCCATCATGAGTGGTTGTCCTTGTCGGCGGCTGTCGAACCAATATACACAGCTTGGAAGCAATTTGTTTGCCGGGGTTCCACGGGTGGAGCGCCGGACGGGGGCTTTTAGGGCGGTCTTTACCGGTCTTTTCAGCCCTTGCCTTGCGATGCCACCGCTGCGGCTGCCTTTTCGGCGGCTGCGGCATCGCCGAGATAGTAGTGGCGCAGGGGCTTGAGGTCGTCGTCGAGCTCGTAGACCAGCGGAATGCCGTTCGGGATGTTCAAGCCGACGATGGCGTCGTCCGAGATGCCGTCGAGGTACTTCACCAGCGCCCGGATCGAGTTGCCATGGGCCGCCACGACCAGGCGGCGCCCGGTGCGGATGGCGGGCGCCATCGATTCGTTCCAGAAGGGCAGCACGCGCGCCACCGTGTCCTTCAGGCACTCGGTCAGCGGAATCTGTTCGGGCGGCAGCTTGGCGTAGCGTACGTCGCCGCGCTCGCTGCGCGGATCGTCGGCTTCCAGCGGCGGGGGCGGGGTGCCGTAGCTGCGGCGCCAGACCAGCACCTGCTCGTCGCCGTATTTCTTGGCGGTTTCGGCCTTGTTCAGGCCCTGCAGGCCGCCGTAGTGGCGCTCGTTGAGGCGCCAGGAATGGACCACGGGCAGCCAGGTGCGGTCGAGTTCGTCGAGCGTGTGCCACAGGGTGCGGGTGGCGCGCTTGAGCACGCTCGTGTAGGCGACGTCGAAGTCGTAACCTTCGGCCTTGAGCAGTCGGCCGGCCTGTTTGGCCTGCTCCACGCCGGTCTCGGTCAGGTCGACGTCGGTCCATCCGGTGAAGCGGTTTTCTAGATTCCAGGTGGATTCGCCGTGACGGATCAATACCAGTTTGTGCATGTGGGAGGCCTTTGGCTGCGCTTGCGAAACCTCGCATTCTAAAATCCCCGGTTTGCCATTCAAGGAACCCCCGTGAAATTGATCGAATTCGTCACCGCGAACTGGATGCTGATCCTGATCGCGCTCAGCTCGGGAGCCATGCTGGCCTGGCCGCTGGTGCGGGGGGCGGGCGGCGGAACGCTCACGGCGCAGGGTGCCGTGCAGCTCATCAACCGCGAGCGCGCGGTGCTGGTCGACGTGCGCGAGGCGGAAGAATTCGCCACCGGCCACATGATCGGCGCCAAGAACATTCCCCTGAACCAGCTCGAGGAAAAGCTCACCGGCGCGGTCAAGAACAAGACCGTGCCGCTGCTGCTGGTGTGCGCCACCGGCGCCCGCGCCCAGCGCGCCGTGGCCATGGCCAAGAAGCTGGGCTACGAGCAGGCCCAAGCCGTGGCCGGCGGGCTGAAAGCCTGGAAAGACGCTAACCTGCCCGTTGAAAAGGCCTGAAATCTCCCCGAGATAGAGCGTATGCAAGCAGTCAAGATGTACACCACCGCCGTTTGCCCCTACTGCACGCGTGCGAAGCAAATCCTGAAGTCCAAGGGCGTCGAGCAGATCGAAGAGATCCGCATCGACACCGACCCCCAGGCCCGCAACACCATGATGGAAGTCACCCAGCGCCGCACGGTGCCGCAGATCTTCATCGGCGACACCCACGTGGGCGGCTGCGACGACCTGATGGCACTCGACAGCCGCGGTGGCCTCGTTCCGCTGCTGCAGAGCGCCTGAAACACAAAGCAACCGGCGTCACGGAAGTGGCGCGGTCGCCGGGCGATAATCGTCCGCTCATCCATCTGCAGCCCGCTGCGGGAACCTCTCCCCGGCGGGCATTGTTTTGATCCTCGAAAGTTCAGCCATGGCCGACCAGCAAGCCCAAGATCCCGTTTTCCAGATCCAGCGCGTCTACCTCAAGGACCTGTCGCTCGAACAACCCAATTCGCCCGCGATCCTGCTGGAACAAGAGCAGCCCACCGTCGACATCCAGCTCGGTGTGGACGCCCAGCCCGTGACCGACGGCATCTTCGAGATCACCGTGTCGGCCACCGTGCAGACCAAGATCGGCGACAAGACCGTGTTCCTGGTCGAAGCCAAGCAGGCCGGCATCTTCGAAATCCGTCACCTGCCGGAAGAGCAGATGGGCGCCATCCTCGGCATCGCCTGCCCGCAGATCGTCTACCCGTACCTGCGCGGCAATGTCGCCGACGTGATCCAGCGCGGTGGCTTCCCGCCCGTGCACCTCGCCGAAATCAACTTCCAGGCGATGTACGAGCAGCAGCAGGCGCAGGCCGCCGGCCAGGCTGCGCCGACCCTGGCGCAGTAAGCACGGCCCAACGCCGTCAATGCCGCCAACGCCGATGAAGATCTGCGTTCATGGCGCCGGTGCCTGGGGCACGGCAGTCGCTGTCAACGCGGCGGCTCGCCACGAGGTCACGCTCTGGGCGCGCGATGCCGCCCAGGCCGACGCCATGTCGGCCGCGCGCGAAAACACCCGCTACCTGCCCGGGCTGGCACTGCCGGCCTCGCTCGCCGTGCGCTCGGGCGACATCGGCCAGGCGCAGGCCGGCGCCGACCTCGTCATCGTGGCCACCCCCATGGCCGCCCTGCGCGAACAGCTCATCGCACTGCGCGGCACCACTGCCGCGGTTGCGTGGCTGTGCAAGGGAGTCGAGCCCGCGCTCGACACCTCCCCCGCATCCTTTGGCCTGCTCGCCCACGAAATCTGGGCGCAGGTTGCTCCTGATTTGAGAGCGGGCGTGCTCAGCGGCCCCAGCTTCGCGCAGGAGGTCGCCGAAGGGCGCCCAACCGCGCTGGTGGCCGCCAGCCCGCATGCCGCCGTGCGCGACACGCTGGTCGACGCCTTCCACGGCCCCGCGCTGCGCGTCTACGCCAACGAGGACATCGTGGGCGTGGAAGTGGGCGGCGCGGTGAAGAACGTGCTGGCCATCGCCACCGGTCTGTGCGACGGCCTCGCGCTCGGGCTCAACGCCCGCGCGGCGCTCATCACCCGCGGCCTCGCCGAAATGACGCGCTTCGGCCTCGCGCTGGGTGCCCGCGCCGAAACCTTCATGGGCCTTTCGGGCCTCGGCGACCTGGTGCTGACTTCCACCGGCGACCTGTCGCGCAACCGCAAGGTCGGGCTGCTGCTGGCGCAGGGCCGCACGCTGGCGCAGGCCGTCGATTCGCTGGGCCATGTGGCCGAAGGCGTGTACTGCGCCCGCACCGTGGTGCAGCGCGCTCGCGGCCTCGGCATCGAGATGCCAATCGCCGAAGGCGTGGTCGCGCTGCTCGACGGCCGCGTGAGCCCGCAAGACGCGGTGGCCGCCCTGACGGGCCGCGACCCGGTACCGGAATCCGTGCCGCCCGGTGCCGCGGCTTCCCCTCGCCATTCCTCTTAATAAAAAAGACGCAGAGACAAAGAGCCATGAGCCTTCGCTTTGATTTTTCAGCGTCGGCCGTGGCCGCGCTGGCCCTGTCCGATGCCGCCCGCGCATTGCAGGAAGACGTCGCCGACGGCGACCTCACCGCGTCGCTGGTCGATCCCGCCCGCCGTGCCCGCGCCCGTGTGCTGGCGCGCGAATCCGCCGTCGTATGCGGCGCACCCTGGGTCGAGGCCACGCTGCGGCAGCTCGATCCGCAAGTGCGCATCCACTGGCTGTGCGCCGAAGGCGAACGCTGCGCGGCCGACCAGACCGTGCTCGAAATCAAAGGTGCCGCCCGCGCGCTGCTGACGGCCGAGCGCACCTCGCTCAATTTCCTGCAGTTGCTGAGCGCGGTCGCCACCAAGACCGCCCTCTACGCCGACGCCGTGCGCGGCACGCGCGCCCGCATCGTCGACACCCGCAAGACCATTCCGGGCCTGCGCCTCGCGCAGAAGTACGCGGTGCGCACCGGCGGCGGCCTGAACCACCGCATCGGCCTCTACGACGCCGTGCTCATCAAGGAAAACCACATTGCCGCGGCCGGCGGCGTGGCTGCGGCCCTGCGCGCAGTGGCGCCGGTGGCCTCGCAAGCCGCCTTCGTCGAGGTCGAGGTCGAAACCTTGGCCCAGCTGCGCGAAGCGCTGGAAGCCGGCGCGCGCATGGTGCTGCTCGACAACATGGACCTGCCCACGCTGCGCGAGGCCGTGCGCATCAACGACGAAGCCAGCGAAGACCGCAAGGCCGTGCTGGAGATATCCGGTGGCGTCACACTGGACGGTCTGCGCGCCCTGGCCGAAACCGGTGTGGACCGTATTTCGGTCGGCGCATTGACCAAGGATGTCAAAGCCATCGACTACTCGATGCGTTTCCAGGAAGGCTGATCCGCCCATGTCGTCTCCGGTCATCGATGTCGACTACGAGCAGCCCGCCGCAAAGGCCGGCGCCGTCTGCGACACGCGCCACGCCTGGGCCCGCGTGCCGGCCGAGCCTTCGCCCGACGAGCGCATCGCGCTGAAGGAGCGCATTCGCCGCCTGCTGCGCGAGCGCAACGCGGTGATGGTGTCGCACTTCTACGTGCACCCCGACCTGCAGGACCTCGCCGAGGAAACCGGCGGAATCGTGAGCGATTCGCTCGAAATGGCGCGCTTCGGCCGCGACCACGCCGCGCAGACGCTGGTGGTGTCGGGCGTGCGCTTCATGGGCGAGACCTCGAAGATCCTCTCGCCCGAAAAGCGCGTGCTGATGCCCGACCTCGACGCGAACTGCTCGCTCGACCTGGGCTGCCCGGTCGAACAGTTCAGCGCCTTCTGCGACCAGCACCCCGACCGCACCGTGGTCGTCTACGCCAACACCAGCGCTGCCGTGAAGGCGCGCGCCGACTGGCTGGTCACGTCAAGCTGCGCGCTCGACGTGGTGAACGCGCTGCACGCGGCGGGGCAAAAGATTCTTTGGGGCCCTGACCGCCACCTGGGCGACTACATCCAGCGCCAGACCGGCGCGGACATGGTCAGCTGGAACGGCGCCTGCATCGTGCACGACGAGTTCAAGGCGCTGGAGCTCGAACTGCTCATGAAGGAGCACCCGAAGGCGAAGGTACTGGTGCACCCTGAGTCGCCGTCCGACGTGATCGCGCTGGCGGATGCGGTGGGTTCCACCTCGGCCATCCTGAGCGCGGCGCAGCGCATGGACGCCAGTGAATTCATCGTTGCCACCGACAGCGGCATGCTGCACAAGCTGCGCACGCTGAACCCGGGCAAAGTCTTCATCGAGGCGCCCACGGCCGGCAATGGCGGTACCTGCAAGAGCTGCGCGCATTGCCCGTGGATGGCGATGAATGGGCTGGTGGAGCTGGCCAATGCGCTGGAAACGGGTGTGGGCGAGATCCATGTCGATCCGGTGCTGGGGCTGCGGGCGCGCGTGCCGATCGATCGGATGCTGGCGTTTACGGCCGGGCTGAAGAACGGGCAGGCGCCGGGTAGCCTGGTAGCAGGCATCGGCGCGGCCTGAAGCGTTGTTCCCTCTCCCGCTTGCGGGAGAGGGCTAGGGTGAGGGGGAGGGCCTCACAACATTGCGCGGCCGTTGATGCCGTTCACCCTCACCCCAACCCTCTCCCGCAAGCGGGAGAGGGAGCAAGACCTAGAAGTCCACGGTGCAGGAGTCGCCCAGCGCCTCGCGCCACACACGCACGCGGGCCAGCGACGGCCGCAAGTCCGGCAGCGCATCCGCAATGAACACGCACAGGTTCTCCAGCGTCGGCGGATGCAGTCCGGCTACGTCGTCGAGCAGGTGATGATCGAGCTGCTCGCGCACGTCCTCCAGCCGCCGACGCAGCAACCCCAGATCAATCACCATCCCCGCCACGGGATCGCGCTCCCCCGCGAGCCACACCTCCGCGTGGTACGTATGGCCGTGGATACGGCGGCTGCCTTCGACTTCGATCTCTCGCTTCAGCGTGTGAGCGGCGTCGAAGAAAAAGCGTTGGCTGATGGTGAATCGCATCGTCAAAAAAGAAACTCTGGGGGAAAAGGGCCGCCGTCTCAGCGGATCCCGGTGATCTTGTGGGTCTGCACGCTCAGGCGCCAAACCGGCTGCTTCATGCATTCGGCAATGCAAAGCTCGGTGTTCGCGACCCGGTCGGGCCCGTCCATCGGCTGCAGGAAGCGGTGCGTGAACTCGCCCGTGCGCGCCATCGTGTCGAGGTCGAATTCGGTCTGCGGCCACACCAGCTTCAGCTCCTGACCGCGCTGCTGCACCCATGGCGCGCCAGCCTTGGGGCTGATGCACAGCCAGTCGATGCCCTCGGGCGCCTCGACCGTGCCGTTGCTTTCGACCGCGATGCGGAAGCGCCGCGCGTGCAGCGCGTCGACCAGGGCCGCGTCCACCTGCAGCAGCGGCTCGCCGCCGGTCAGCACCACGAGGCGATGGTCGGCATCTGCGGCCGGCCATTGCGCGGCGATGGTGTCGGCGAGCAGGTCGGCGGTCTTGAACTTGCCGCCCAGCGTGCCGTCGGTGCCCACGAAGTCGGTGTCGCAGAAGCGGCAGATGGCGGAGGCTCGATCTTCCTCGCGGCCCGTCCAGAGGTTGCAGCCCGCGAAGCGGCAGAACACGGCCGGCATGCCGGCCTGGCCGCCTTCGCCTTGCAGGGTGTAGAAGATTTCTTTGACGCTGTAAGTCATGAGGCCGGTGCCTCGATCTCGAGGTTGTCGATCAACCGCGTGGTGCCCAGGCGCGCCGCGGCCAGCGCCACGAGTGGTTCACCCGCGGCCGGTGCCTGCAGGTCGGCACGGCGCCGCAGCACAAGATAGTCCGGCTGCCAGCCACGCTGCGCCAGCGTCTGCATGGCCCGTGCCTCAATGGCGGCCAGGTCGCGCTCGCCCGCGCGCACCGCCTCGGCCATTGCCTTCAGCGCCTTCGACAGCTGCACGGCCTCGGCGCGTTCGCTCTCGCTCAGGTAGCCGTTGCGCGACGACAGCGCGAGGCCGTCGTCGGCGCGGAAGGTCTCGCCGCCCACGATCTCGATGGGCAGCGCGAACTGCCGCACCATGTGCCGGATCATCATCAACTGCTGGTAGTCCTTCTTGCCGAACACGGCCACGCGCGGCTGCACGCACTGGAAGAGCTTCATCACCACCGTGCACACGCCGATGAAGAAGCCCGGGCGGAAATGCCCCTCGAGGATGTCGGCCAGCGCCGGGTCGGGGTGCACCTTGCAGGTCTGCGGCTCGGGGTAGAGCGCCTTCTCATCCGGCGCGAACAGCACATCGCAGCCGGCGGTGCGCAGCTTCTCGCAGTCGCTGTCCCAGGTGCGCGGGTAGGTGTCGAAGTCTTCGTGCGGCAGGAACTGCAGGCGGTTCACGAAGATGCTTGCCACCGTCACGTCGCCCAGCGGTTTCGCCTGCTTCACCAGGGCCAGGTGCCCGTCGTGCAGGTTGCCCATGGTGGGGACGAAGGCGGGGCGCTTGAAGGCGGCCAGGTGGTCGCGCAGTTCGGCGATGGTGTGTGCGATGTGCATGAGGGGTTTCCTTCCTTACCAGGCGTGGAGTCGGTCGTCGGGGAAGCTGCCGTCCTTGACGGCCTGAACGTAGGCCTTGAGCGCGGGCAGCACGCCCGGCGCATCGGCCATGAAGTTGCGCACGAACTTCGGCATCTTCCCGAGGTTGATGCCCAGCATGTCGTGCAACACCAGCACCTGCCCGGCGGTGGCTTTGCCGGCGCCGATGCCGATGGTGGCGCAGTGCTTCAGCTCGGCCGTGAGCTCGGCGGCCAGCGCGGCCGGCACCATCTCGAGCACCAGCATCGCGGCGCCCGCGTCCTGCAGCGCGTGGGCCTGCTGCTTCAGCAGCGCGCCGGCGGCGTCGCCCTTGCCCTGCACGCGGTAGCCGCCCAGCGCATGCACCGTCTGCGGCGTCAGGCCGAGGTGCGCGCACACCGGAATGCCGCGCTCGACCAGGAAGCGCACGGTTTCAGTGGTCCAGCCGCCGCCTTCGAGCTTGACCATGTGCGCGCCGGCCTGCATCAGCACCGTGGCGCTGCGCAGCGCCTGTTCGCGCGATTCCTGGTAGCTGCCGAAGGGCAGGTCGGCAATCAGCCAGGTCGTGCCTTGCACGCGGCGCAGGCCGCGCGAGACGCTGTCGGTGTGATAGCGCATGGTGTCCAGGCTCACGCCCACGGTGCTGTTCAGGCCCTGGCAGACCATGCCGAGCGAATCGCCGACCAGCAGGCAGTCGATGCCCGCGGCATCGGCCATGGCTGCGAAGGTGGCGTCGTAGGCCGTGAGCATGGCGATCTTCTCGCCGCGCGCGTGCATGTCGGCCAGGCGCGGCAGGCTCACGGGCTTGCGCGATGCGGGCGGGGAGGCCGGCGGCAGCGTGCCGTAGGGCGAGGCCGGAGGCGCTTCGGTCATGGTGGTGGGCGTGGTGTTCGACATGGTTGGGTTTCTCCCTGCGGGCGTCGGTGGCCGGGCATCCTTGAGTGAAGAAAACGAAGCGGGTAGGGCTAGCGGTCGTCCGGCGGCACCAGCACCGTGGGTGCGGTGGGCTCGGCGAGCGAAGGATAGTCGCGGCTGAAATGCAGGCCACGGCTCTCGTGGCGGGCCTGCGCGGAACGAACGATCAGCTCGGCCACCTGCACCAGGTTGCGCAGCTCGAGCAGGTCGCGCGTGACGTGGAAGTTCGCATAGAACTCCTGGATCTCGGCCTGCAGCAGCGCGATGCGATGGCTCGCGCGCTCCAGGCGCTTGTTGGTGCGCACGATGCCGACGTAGTCCCACATGAAGCGGCGCAGCTCGTCCCAGTTGTGGGAGATGACCACGGCCTCGTCGGCGTCGGTGACGCGGCTGTCGTCCCAGGCGGGCAGCTCGGCGCGCTCGCGCACCGGCGCCGTGGCGATAGCGCCGGCAGCGGCGCGTGCGAACACCATGCACTCGACCAGCGAGTTGCTGGCCAGGCGGTTGGCGCCGTGCAGGCCGGTGCAGGCGGTCTCGCCGATGGCGTAGAGGCCCGGGATGTCGGTGCGCCCGCTCAGGTCGCTGAGCACGCCGCCGCAGGTGTAGTGCGCGGCCGGCACCACGGGGATGGGCTCGCGCGTGATGTCGATGCCCAGCTCCAGGCAGCGCGCGAGGATGTTGGGGAAGTGTTCCTTCAGGAACGCGGCCGGCTGGTGCGAGATGTCGAGGTGCACGCAGTCGAGGCCGTGCTTCTTCATCTCGAAGTCGATGGCGCGGGCTACCACGTCGCGCGGTGCGAGCTCGGCACGCTCGTCGTGCTTCGGCATGAAGCGCGTGCCATCGGGCAATTTGAGCAGCCCGCCTTCGCCGCGCACCGCCTCGCTGATCAGGAAAGACTTGGCGTGCGGGTGATACAGGCAGGTCGGGTGGAACTGGATGAACTCCATGTTCGACACCCGGCAGCCCGCGCGCCACGCGGCGGCAATGCCGTCGCCGGTGGCGGTGTCGGGGTTGGTGGTGTACAGGTACACCTTGCCGGCACCGCCCGTGGCTAGGATGGTGTGCGGGGCGCGGAAGGCCAGCACCTCGTCGGTCTCGTCGTCGAGTGCGTAGAGGCCCAGGCAGGCGGGGTCTTCCAGCCCGATCTTGGGGCCGGTGATCAGGTCGACCAGCGTGTGGTGCTCGAACAGCGCGATGTTAGGCGTGCGCCGCACCCGCTCGATCAGCACCTGCTGCACGGCCGCGCCGGTGGCGTCGGTCACGTGCACGATGCGGCGCTGGCTGTGGCCGCCTTCGCGCGTCAGGTGCAGGCCGCCGCCAGCCTCCTCGGACTCTTCCGAGAAGGGCACACCCAGTTCGCGCAGCCAGCCGATGGCCTCGGGTGCGTGCTCGACCACGAAGCGCGTGGCCTCGGGGTCGCACAGGCCGGCGCCGGCCACCAGCGTGTCTTCGACGTGCGCGTCGAAGCTGTCGCCCGCCGCCAGCACCGCCGCGATGCCACCCTGCGCCCAGGCGCTGGAGCCGTCGTTCAGCGCGCGCTTGGTCAGCACGGCCACGCGGTGCGTGGGCGCCAGGTGCAGCGCGGCCGAAAGGCCGGCCAGGCCGCTGCCGACGATGAGGACGTCGAAGTCGCGCACGGCGGGAGTCACTGGCGTATCAACCGGTTGGGTCAGGCGGGCGAGTAGGCCAGCCGGACGTAGATGGGAGCAAAGGCTTCCGCCTGCGTGATTTCGATCAGCGTTTCCTTCGCGAGCTCCAGCATCGCGATGAAGGTGACGATGAGCACGGGCGTACCGCGCGACACGTCGAACAGCTTCTCGAATTCGACGAAGCGCTGCCCTTGCAGGTGGCGCAGCACGATGCTCATGTGCTCGCGCACGTTGAGCTCTTCGCGCGAGATCTTATGGTGCTGCACGAGCTTGGCGCGCTTCATGATGTCGGCCCACGCGTCGCGCAGCTCGACCACGTCCACGTCGGGGAAGCGCGGCTTCAGAGACTGCTCGATGTAGACCTGCGCCTTCCAGAAGTCGCGGCCGTACGTGGGCGTGGCGCTGAGGGCTGCGGCCTGCAGCTTGGTCTGCTCGTACTCGAGCAGGCGGCGCACGAGCTCGGCGCGCGGGTCTTCGGCCTCTTCGCCGTCGGCCACCTTCTTGGGCGGCAGCAGCATGCGCGACTTGATCTCGATCAGCATCGCGGCCATCAGCAGGTACTCGGCCGCGAGTTCGAGATTGGTCTGGCGGATCTCGTCGACGTAGCTCAGGTACTGCCGCGTGAGCCCCGCCATCGGGATGTCGAGGATGTTGAAGTTCTGCTTGCGAATCAGGTAGAGCAGCAAGTCCAGCGGGCCTTCGAAGGCCTCCAGGAACACCTGCAGCGCCTCGGGCGGGATGTACAGGTCCTTCGGCATCGCGAACAGCGGCTCGCCATAGAGCCTCGCGAGCGCGACCTGGTCGACCACGTCGGGCATGTCGACCACCAGCGTGCCGTTGTCCTCGTCGCTCTTCATCGGGCTGTTGCTATCGTTTCAATAGCGACCAGCGCAATGCGGACGGGAGCGTGCTGCCAATTCGGCATCGGGGAATTACTTGGCCTGGGTCTGGTAGACGTACGGCTGCATCGGCACGCGGGCTTCGCTGTACTCCTCGAGGAGGCTGCGGTCGAGGTGCTTGTCCCAGAGGAGGGCGCGGCCGGCGCGCTGTTCGGCTTCCAGCGTTGGCTTCTTTTCTTTCATCTCCTCGATGAAGTTCGTGATCTCGGAGGTGTAGTGGGGGCGGCGGAAGATGGACATAGACTGGACCTTTATGACGCGAATTTTACCGGGGACGGCATGAAGCAACGGCGAGGATGGCAGATCGGCATGGCAACAGGGTTTCTGGCGGCGGTGATGGCTCTCGTGGGATGCGACTCGAAGAACATCTCCGAGCTTGAAGAAGGCGTCTCCACCGAGGCCGACGTGCGGGCCCGTTTCGGCCAGCCCGAGAACGTCTGGGATGCTCCCAACGGCGGCCGCGTGTTCGAGTACAACCGCCAGCCGGCCGGCCAGAAGAACTACATGATCACCATCGGTACCGACGGCAAGATGAGCGCGCTGCGCCAGGTGCTCACGCCCGAGAACTTCGCCAAAGTGCAGCCCGGCATGATGATGGAAGACCTGCGCAAGATGCTGGGCAAGCCCGCCAAGGTCACGCCCTATGCGCTCAAGCGCGAGACCGAATGGGAATGGCGCTGGGTGCAGCCGCCGAACTCGGCCATGGTCTTCACCGCCACGCTGAACGACGACCAGCGCGTGGTGCGCAGCGGCTCTTCGCCTGACCGGGGCACCGAAGCCCCGTAGCCTCCATGGCGGCTACGCGCCGTGTGACGCGCCGGGCTGGCCCGTCGTTAATTCCTCGGCAAAGCCCGAACGCACCAGCACCTCGAGCGGCTGCGGCTGCAACGACTCGATGCGCAACAACCCGTCGCGCGCCAGCACCGCCCGGTGCAACTGCCGCAGCGCATCGACACCGGTGGCGTCGAGGTAAATGAGGTGCGTGGCGTCCAGCACCAGCGTCATGCCGCGCGGCGCGCGCTCTGCGGCATTCACCGCCTCGTCGAGCTTGGCCGCCGCGCCGAAGAACAGCGCGCCGTAGAGCCTGTAGGTGAGCACCGGCGGCTGCAGCGTGACCAGTTCGACGCTGAACAGCCCGCTCATGCGCCGGATGAAGAGGGCGCAGGCCAGCACGATGCCCACCTGCACGGCGACCGTCAGGTCGAACACCACCGTGAGGAAGAAGGTGCCCAGCATCAGCAGCCGGTAGTGCCGGCTGAAATGCCGCAGCTGCGTGGGCGTGAACTCGCGCCATTCGCCCATGTTCAGGCCCACGAACACCAGGATGCCCGCCAGCACCGCGAGCGGCACGTGGCGCGCGAGCGGCGCGGCCAGCAGCACCACGGCCAGCAGCGTGATCGCATGCACGATGCCCGCGATCGGCGAGGTGCCGCCCGAACGGATGTTGGTGACGGTGCGTGCGATGGTGCCGGTGGCCGGCATGCCGCCGAAGAAGGGCGTGACGACGTTCGCAATGCCCTGCGCCATCAGCTCCTGGTTGGGGTCGTGGCGCGGCTGGCCGCTGAGCTGGTCGGACACGCGCGCGCACAGCAGCGATTCGATGGCGCCGAGCAGCGCGATGGTCAGCGTGGGCGTCACGAGCTGCTTCACCGTCTCCCATGAAAAATCGGGCAGCGCAAAAGCCGGCACGCCTTCGGGAATACCGCCGAAGCGCGTGCCGATGGTTTCCACCGGCAGCTCGAAGCCCCATGACACCAGCGTGAGCGTGACCAGCGCCACGATGGGCCCCGGCATGCGCGAGCCCACCTGCACGGCACGCGTGCGCGCCACGCGGCCAGCAACGCGCAGCACCGCTGTGCCCACCTTCGAGTCACCACTCAGCAGCAGCGGCCACAGCAGCAGCCCGGCCACGCAGGCGATGCCGAGCCCGAAGGCATAGGGATTGAAGGTGCCGATCTGCAGCGCCATCGCGTGCAGCTGCGAGAACACGTCGGCCGGCATCTTCGCCACCGTCAGCCCGAGCAGGTCTTTCAGCTGCGACAGCAATATCAGCACCGCGATGCCGTTGGTGAAGCCCACCACGATCGACAGCGGCACGAAGCGCACCAGCCGCCCCAGCCCGAACAGCCCCGCCATGAACAGCAGCACGCCCGCGCAGGCAGTGGAGATCAGCAGGTTCGCCACGCCGTAGCGCTCGACGATGCCGTAGACGATCACGATGAACGCCCCCGCCGGCCCGCCGATCTGCACCGCCGAGCCGCCCAGCAGCGAGATCAGGAAGCCCGCGATGATCGCCGTCCAGATGCCCGCCTCGGGCTTGAGCCCCGAGGCGATGGCGAAGGCCATGGCCAGCGGCAGCGCCACGATGCCGACCGTGGCGCCCGCGCCCAGGTCCTTGAAGAAGCGCTCGCGGTCGTATCCCGCGAGCGCGTCCATCAGGCGTGGGCGGAAGCGGGTGAGGTTCAGCGGAGAGTGCATGTGTCGTTCATTGTGGACTGCCCCCCGGCCGTGCAGCAGGCCGCGCAAGCGGTGAGTCATGCCGATGCGAACTTTCGCTCAACTTATCCGAAACAAAGGATCTCGATACATTTTTGACATTCATTGACATTTCGTCACTGACATTACCGGGGTCCATCCGATGCACATCCTGCTTGTCGCAAGCGCGTTCAACAGCCTGACGCAACGGGTTCTCGCCGAACTCCAGGATCGCGGCCACACCGTGGGGGTGGAACTGGCTCTCGGCAACGACGAAGCCCTGCGCGAAGCCGTGCGGATGCATTCGCCCCAGCTCATCGTGGCGCCGATGCTGACCAGCGCCATTCCCCAGGACATCTGGAGCGCCCACACCTGCCTGATCGTGCATCCCGGCCCGCCGGGCGACCGGGGGCCCTCGTCGCTCGACTGGACGCTGCAGGGCGGCGTCGAAAGCTGGGGCGTCACCGTGCTCGAGGCCGTGGCCGAGATGGACGCGGGCGATGTCTGGGCATGGTCGCCGCTGAAGGTGCCGCCGCTGGCCGGCAAGAGCGACCTCTACCGCGGCGAGGTGGCCGACGCCGTGCTCGACGCGGTGCTGCTCGCGGTAGAGCGTTTCGCCTCGGGCAAGCACAAGCCCCGCAAGCAGAAGGCCGCCGCCCTGGCCGCCGGCTGGCGGCCTTTCATGAAGCAGGCCCAGCGCCGCATCGACTGGGCGACCGACACGACCGAGTTTGTGCTGCGCCAGCTGCGTGCGGCCGATTCGCAGCCCGGCGTGCTCGACGAACTGCTGGGCATGCAGTGGTACCTGCACGGCGGCCATTCCGAAGACGAACTGCGCGGCAACAGGCCCGGCGAGCTGATCGCCACCCGCGCCGGCGCCATCTGCCGAGCCACTGTCGACGGTGCGGTGTGGATCGCGCAACTGCGGCCCTGGCGCGAGCCCGGCTCACGGCTGCCCAGCTACAAGCTGCCGGCCGTGCAGGCACTCGGCGAGCTGCTGCCTTTCGAAGTGCCCGAGGTGCCGGCGCCGCTGCAGTTGCCGGCAGGGCGCCGCACCTGGTCAGACATGCGCTACAGCGAGCATGGCGCAGTCGGCGTGCTGAATTTCTCGTTTCCCGGCGGCGCGATGAGCGCCACGCAGTGCCGCCGGCTGCTGGAGGCCTACCGCTTCGCCTGCACCCGCCAGACCTCGGTCCTGGTGCTCGGCGGCCTGCGCGACTTTTTCTCGAACGGCATCCATCTCAACGTGATCGAGGCGGCCGATGACCCCGCCGAGGAATCGTGGGCCAACATCCACGCGATGAACGACCTGGTCGAAGCGGTGCTGACCACCACCGACCGCCTCACCGTGTCGGCGCTCGGCGGCAATGCCGCGGCCGGCGGCGTGATGCTCGCGCTGGCGGCCGACGAGGTGTGGTGCCGCGACGGCGCCGTGCTCAACCCGCACTACAGGCTGATGGGCCTCTACGGCTCCGAATACTGGACCTACATCCTGCCGCGCCGAGTGGGCGAGAGCGAGGCGCAGCGGCTCACGCAGTCGACGCTGCCGGTGAGCGCAAAGCGCGCGGTCGAGCTCGGCATGGCGCAGCGCGTGCTGCAGGCCGCGCCGGAGGAACTGGGCGACGAAGTGCTCCGGCTCGCCGCGCAGTTGGCCGCCTCGCCGGACCTGCCCGGGCGCATCGCGCGGAAGAAGGCAATGCGCGAACAGGACGAGTCGGTGAAGCCGCTGCAGCGCTACCGCGACGAAGAACTGACCCACATGCGCCGCAATTTCTTCGACGCTCGCGAACCGCACGCGGGGCTGAGGTCTGCGTTCGTGCGCAAGGAAAAGGCGTCGCACACGCCGCCGCATGTGGCCCGGCTGGGCCTCGCGGACTGAGCGTCTGCTTGCTTACTGGCTGTCGGGAATCACCGCATCGGCTGCCGCGCCCACGGCCTTGCCGGTGATGCGCACGGTGCCGATGGCAGCGTCGGCTGCGAGGCCGACTGCGCCGGCGCCCACGCTCACGGCGGTGCTCGCCACCGACACCACGGCGCAGCCGCTCAGCAGGGCTGACAGCGACAGCAGCAGAAGGGCGCGATGCAGCGTGGTCATGCGGTGGTCTTTGCTTCTCGTGTTCTGTCGTGCCGGTCAGCGAACCCGCATGCCCGGCGTTGCGCCCGGCCAGGGTTCGAGCACGTGGATGCCCGGGTGGGCTTTTTCGTCGCCATGGCTCGCCGCCAGCACCATGCCTTCGCTGACGCCGAACTTCATCTTGCGTGGCGCGAGGTTGGCGACCAGCACCGTGAGCTTGCCCACGAGCTGCTCGGGTTCGTAGGCCGAGGCGATGCCGCTGAACACGTTACGCGTCTTGCCCTCGCCGGCGTCGAGCGTCAGGCGCAGCAGCTTGGTTGATCCCTCGACCTTCTCGCAGGCCACGATCTTCGCGATGCGCAGGTCGATCTTCGCGAAGTCGTCGATGGTGATGGTGGGCGCGATGGCTTCGCCGCCCGGCAGCGCTTCTTCCGAGACGGCGGCAGTCGCAGCCGGTGCGGGCTCGGGTGCGTCGAACAGCTTGTCGACCAGCTTGGCGTCGGCACGCTGCATCAGGTGCTTGTATTCGCCGATGGCGTGGCCCGGAGGCAGCGACTGCGCGGCGTCTGTCCAGACCAGTGGCTCGATCTTCAGGAAGGCCTCGACGTTCACGGCCAGCGCCGGCAGCACCGGCTTCAGGTACAGCGTGAGCAGGCGGAAGGCCTCGATGCACACGGTGCACACATCGTGCAGCCGCGCCTCGGCGCCTTCCTTCTTTGCCAGTTCCCAGGGCTTGTTCTGGTCGACGTATTCGTTCACCTTGTCGGCCAGCGCCATCACCTCGCGCAGCGCGCGGGCGTAGTCGCGACCGTCGTAGAGCGAATGCAGCTGCGGGGCCGCATCGCGCAGCGCGAACAGCAGCGCGTCGCCGTCGGCCGACACCTCGCCCAGCTTGCCTTCGAAGCGCTTGCCAATGAAGCCCGCGGCGCGGCTCGCGATGTTGATGTACTTGCCCACGAGGTCGCTGTTGACGCGTGCGACGAAGTCTTCGGGGTTGAAGTCGATGTCCTCGTTGCGGCCGTTGAGCTTGGCGGCGATGTAGTAGCGCAGCCATTCGGGGTCGAGCCCGATCGACAGGTACTTGAGCGGGTCGATGCCGGTGCCGCGGCTCTTGCTCATCTTCTCGCCGCTCACCGTGAGGTGGCCGTGCACGTACACCGCGTCGGGCGCCTTGCGGCCGCTGAAGTGCAGCATCGCGGGCCAGAACAGCGTGTGGAAGGTGATGATGTCCTTGCCGATGAAGTGCACCTGCTCCAGGTCGGGGTCGGCCATGTACTCGGTGTACGAGATGCCGTCGCCGCCGAGTTCGATGCAGCGCTTGTCGAGCAGGTTCTTCAGCGAGGCCAGGTAGCCCACGGGTGCGTCGAGCCACACGTAGAAGTACTTGCCAGGCGCATCGGGGATCTCGATGCCGAAGTAGGGCGCGTCGCGGCTGATGTCCCAGTCGCCGAGGCCGCCCTTGCCTTCGTCGTCCTTGTAGAGCCACTCGCGGATCTTGTTCTGCACCTCGGGCTGCACGTGGCCCGCGGCGGCGGTCCATTCCTTCAGGTAGGCCTCGCAGCGCGGGTCCGACAGCTTGAAGAAGAAGTGTTCGGAGCTGCGCAGCTCGGGCTTGGCACCGGACAGGGCCGAGTAGGGGTTGATCAGCTCGGTGGGTGCGTACACGGCGCCGCAAACCTCGCAGTTGTCGCCGTACTGGTCCTTCGAATGGCAGTTGGGGCACTCGCCCTTGATGAAGCGGTCGGCCAGGAACATGCCCTTTGCAGGGTCGTAGAACTGCTCGACGCTCTTGGTGGCAATCAGACCGTTGGCGCGCAGGTCGCGGTAGATGTCCTGCGCCAGCTGGTGGTTCTCGGGCGCGTCGGTCGAGTGCCAGTTGTCGAAGGAGATGTAGTAGCCGTCGAGATACGGCTTGCGGCCCGCGGCGATCTCGGCCACGAAGGCCTGCGGCGTCACGCCGGCCTTGTCGGCCGCAATGGTGATGGCCGCGCCGTGCGCGTCGTCGGCGCACACGAAGTTGACGTCGGCGCCATTCATTCGCTGGTTCCGCACCCAGATGTCGGCCTGGATGTATTCCATCATGTGGCCGATATGGAACTTGCCGTTGGCATACGGCAGGGCGGTGGTGACGAAGAGCTTGCGCGGGGCGGACATCGGGAAGGGCGCTTTCGGGAGTGGCTGACTGGACTGACTGACGGGAACCGGGCATTTTAGGTGGCGGCGTCCCGGGCTGTGTTCGGTGGCAGCATCGACCCCATGACGCATGCCATCGAACTCGCCGCCTACATCGCCGGATTCACCTCTTCTCCCTTGGCGCCATGGGCCGCCTCGCTGCCTTGGGAACTACCGCCGCAAGCCCCTGAAATCGTGCGCCAGCTGCTGGCCGGGCTGCCGGCCGACGACTACGTCATCGAGGGCGAAGTCGCCGTTCACCGTAGCGCCCGGGTCGAAGCGGGCGCGGTGCTCAAGGGTCCGCTGATCGTCGGTCCGGACTGTTTCGTGGCCGCTGGCGCCTACCTGCGGGGCGGCAACTGGGTCGACGCCCGATGCACCATCGGGCCGGGCACCGAGCTGAAATCGTCCTTTGTCTTCGCGGGCACGGCGCTCGCGCATTTCAACTTCGTCGGCGACTCGGTGCTGGGCGCGGGCGTCAACATGGAAGCCGGCAGCATCATCTGCAACCACCGCAACGAGCGGGCCGACAAGGAAATCTTTGTGAGAAGCGGCGAGGGCGGGGCGCTGCAGGGCACCGGCTGCGAGAAGTTCGGTGCGCTGATAGGCGATGGGGCGCGCATCGGCGCCAATGCGGTGATCGCGCCCGGTGCGCTGCTCGTGCCCGGCCGTGTCGTGGGGCGCGCCACGCTGGTGGACGAGGAATTGCCCGGCCGATAAAGTGGCGCCCACACCAATATCCAGGGAGGAAGAGGACCATGTCCGACGATCGTTTCGCCCCGCCCGGCACGGAAGTGCTGATGCCCGTCGCCGCGCCTGACGTGCCCGATGCCATCCTCAAGAAAATC
The DNA here is from genome assembly GCF_051216475.1 of Variovorax nivicola. NCBI lineage: Bacteria > Pseudomonadati > Pseudomonadota > Betaproteobacteria > Burkholderiales > Comamonadaceae > Variovorax > Variovorax nivicola. Next base: position 632,828 of record NZ_JBPJZK010000002.1, read on the forward strand.
CGCAGTGCCTGGATCGCTGGCCTGATCTCGGCGGCGGTCACCGTGATCTTCGTGCTGATCGCCATCTTGGGCACGAGCATGCTCGGCATCGGCGCGTACCAGCTCATCGACGTCGCGCTGATCCTCGGCTTCACCTTCGGCATCTACAAGAAGAGTCGCATCTGCGCGGTGCTGATGCTGGCGTATTTCGTCTGGGCCAAGATCGTCCTCATCCAGCAGGGCCACGCCAACGGAATCGGCCTGTTCATGGCGGTGGTCTTCTTCTACTTCTACCTGCAGGGCGTCATCGGCACCTTCGCGTACCACAAACACCTCAAGCAGAAGGTGCCTTGAGCGTGGGGGCGCTCGGCACTGTCTCGCACGCGACGTATGCTCCAGCCCCCGATACAGAAAGCGAGAAGCAGCCGATGACCATCCCCTCCATTCCCGCAACCCTGATTCCCGGCGATGGCATTGGCCCCGAAATCGTCGACGCCACGCTGGCCGCGCTCGATGCGCTGAAGGCGCCTTTCACCTGGGACACGCAGATCGCCGGCCTCGGCGGCGTCAAGGCGTCGGGCGATCCGCTGCCGCAGGCCACGCTGGACAGCATCCGCCGCACCCGCCTGGCCCTGAAAGGCCCGCTGGAGACGCCTTCGGGCGGCGGCTACCGCTCGTCGAACGTGCGGCTGCGCGAGGAATTCCAGCTGTACGCCAACCTGCGCCCGGCGCGCACCATCATTCCCGGCGGGCGCTTCGACAAGATCGACCTGGTGGTCGTGCGCGAGAACCTCGAAGGCCTTTACATCGGCCATGAGCACTACGTGCCCATCGACGGCGACCCGCACGCCGTGGCCATGGCCACTGGCATCAACACCCGCCAGGGCAGCCGCCGCCTGCTCGAATACGCCTTCGAGACGGCAGTGGCCACGGGCCGCAAGAAGGTCACGATCGTGCACAAGGCCAACATCATGAAGGCGCTCACGGGCATCTTCCTGGAGACCGGCCTCGACCTCTACGAGAAGAAATACAAGGGCAAGTTCGAGCTCGACACGGTCATCATCGACGCCTGCGCGATGAAGCTGGTGCTCAACCCCTGGCAGTTCGACATGCTGGTCACCACCAACCTGTTCGGCGACATCCTGTCCGACCTCGTGGCGGGCCTGGTCGGCGGCTTGGGCATGGCGCCCGGCGCCAACATCGGCGCCGATGCTGCGATCTTCGAGGCGGTGCATGGCTCCGCACCCGACATCGCCGGCAAGGGCATCGCCAACCCCACCGCGCTGCTGCTGGCCGCCGCGCTGATGCTCGACCACGTGAAGCTGCCCGAACTGGCCACGCGCCTGCGCACGGCCATCGACGAGACGCTGAACATCGACAAGGTGCGCACGGGCGATCTGGGCGGCACGGCGGGCACGGAGGCGTTCACGAAGGCGCTGGTCGGCCGCATCAACGGCGGTTGACCAGGGCGGGGCTCGCGGGCGCTGCATGAGAAGGCTTCTGCTGCTCCTGGGGGCCCTGCTGTTCGCAGGCTTCGCGGCGGCCGACCCGCGCTTCACCGTGTGAAGGTCGACCTGCGCACCGAGCGGCTCGAGCTGTTCCTGCGCGACGACGCAGGTGTGCCGTTCAAGCGCTTCGACCGGCTCGATGCCTGGCTGAAGGAGCGTCACCGCCAACTGGGTTTCGCGGTGAACGCCGGCATGTACCACGAGGACTTTTCCCCGGTCGGCCTGCTGATGCGCAACGGTCGCGAAGAGGCGCCGCTCAACCTGGCCGAGGGTGCCGGCAATTTCTTCCTCAAGCCCAACGGCGTATTCCTCGTGTCGGACACAGGGCCGCGCGTGGTCGAGTCGTCGGAATACCCGGCGCTGTCGAAGGGCGTGCGCCTCGCCACGCAGTCGGGCCCGCTGCTGCTGCGCCGCGGCGTCGTGCACCCCGCCTTCATTCCCCATTCCGATTCGCGCAAGATCCGCAACGGCGTCGGCGTGATCGGTCACACGGCGATCTTCGTCATCAGCGAGACGCCGGTGAATTTCTACGAGTTCGCGCTCTACTTCCGCGATGTGCTCCACTGCCGGGACGCGCTGTACCTCGACGGCACGGTCTCGGCACTGCATTCGACGGCGCTGCATAGAAGCGACTTCGTGCGAGAGCTGGGGCCTATCCTTGGCGTCGCGTCGCCCTGAGTGCGGCGCTTGCCTGCCTTCTGCGTTTCATCATCGATCCCCGAGCCATGTCCACCACACCGCTGCCCGTTCTGTCCCTTCTCGAAACCCGTGTCCTCGGCGTGCTGGCCGAAAAGCAGCGCACCGTACCCGACAGCTACCCGCTCACGCTCAATTCGCTGGTGTCGGGCTGCAACCAGAAGACCAGCCGCAGCCCCGTGCTCGAACTCGCCGAGTCGCAGGTGCAGGCCGCCATCGACAGCCTGAAGGGATACAGCCTCGTCGCCGAGACCAGCGGCGGGCGCGCCTTTCGCTACGAGCACAACATCGACCGCGTGCTGCGCATCCCGTCGCAGTCGGTCATCCTGCTCACCGTGCTGATGCTGCGCGGTCCGCAAACGGCGGGCGAACTGCGCATCGCCTGCGACCGCATGCACAACTTCGCCGACATCTCGTCGGTCGAAGGCTTTCTGAATGAACTCGCGGAACGGCCGGCGGGTGCGCTGGTGGTGAAGCTGGCGCGCCTGCCCGGCGCGCGCGAGAGCCGCTGGGCGCATCTGCTGAGCGGTGCGCCGGCGGAAGAGGTGGCTGGGCCGTCCGATGTGCCTTATGCCACGCACGACGTGTCGCTGGGCGAGGTCGCGGCGCTGAAAGCCAATGTGGCGCGGCTCGAAGCCGAAGTGGCCTCGCTGAAGGCGCTGCTCGGGCGTGTGTGTTCCGAGCTGGGGATTTCCGAAGAGGGTTGATCGGCTCTTCCAATAGACATTCGTTCGCCTCGCCCCATGCCCGACAACGCATTCGACGACGCCAGCGCGCAAGCCTTCATCCGCGACGGATTCCTGCGCATTGACAACGCCTTTCCGCGCGAGCTGGCAGATGCGGCGCGCGCCATCCTGTGGCGCGACACGGGTTGCGACGCCGCCGACCCGTCGACATGGACCCGGCCGGTCATCCGCCTTGGCATGTACGCGCAGCTGCCTTTCGTCGAGGCCGCGAACACGCCGCTTCTGCACCGCGCCTTCGACCTGCTCGTCGGTCCGGGCCGCTGGGAGCCGTGTCGCGCGATGGGGACCTTTCCCATACGCTTTCCATCGCCCGACGACCCGGGCGATGCCGGCTGGCACATCGACGTGAGCTTCGGGCTGGAGAACCCCGACTTCATGGCCTGGCGCGCGAACATCCGCTCGAAGGGCCGCGCGCTGCTGATGTTGTTCCTGTTCTCGGATGTGGGTGAGGACGACGCCCCGACGCGCATTCGCGCGGGCTCGCACGCCGACATCGCCCGCATGCTCGCGCCAGCGGGCGAAGAAGGCCTGTCGCTGCGGGAGCTTGCGCGCAACGGTTTCGCCGAATCGCAGGCACGGCCCGAGGTGCTTGCCACTGGCGCGGCGGGCACGGTGTACCTGTGCCATCCGTTCCTCGTGCATTCGGCTCAGCCGCACCGCGGCACGCAGCCGCGCTTCATGGCGCAGCCGCCGTTGCTGCCCGCGGAGTCTTTGGTCATGGAGCCGGCATCGCCAGCCGGTGGGCGGGCCAGTCCTGTCGAAGAGGCGATCCGGCGCGCGCTGGCCGTGTAACACCACTTCACGCGGGCTTCATGCGGCCCGCACACTCGGTGTCTAACTTCGGCCCCCATTGCACACATCAATGGAGCACCGGCCATGGACAACGGACCCATCGGACACACCGCAGCGTGGCGCGCCCACATGCCCTTCGACGACATCACCCGGCGTGCACTCGCGTGTCTCGCCGTCCTGGCGGGCATCGCGAGCCTCTATGCGTTTTTCTGGTGGGCCGCGTCGGCCACCGGCTTCTTCCTTTTCGACGGCTGGCTGCACACCTGGCGCGGCCTGGGTACGGCGCTCGCGTTCCGGGACATGGACACGGCGTATTACCTGCTGAGCTGGGGCTTCTCTGTGTTCGGCGGGCTATTCGGCTGGGTCGCGCTGATCGGGTTTGCCGCGACTCACCGGCGCGGGTGGGATGCGGTCGCATCTTGGATCAAGATCGGCTGTGCGGTTGGCGCGGCGGCTGGGCTGGCGTTCGAGCCCGGCCGGCTGCTGGCGCTGGGGCCCATCGTCTGCGTGATGGCGCTGCTGTTGCGGTCGATGCTGATGCCGGCAAGGGCTGCGATCAGCCCGAGGCAACAGGTACATCAAGGCTGAGCTTCACCGCATCCATCGTGACCAGCGTGCGAAAGCGCCTGACGTTGTTGCTCTGGAAGAAAAGCCGCCGCGTCAGTGCCGTGTACTGCGCCATGTCGCGCACCACGAAGACGAGGATGAAGTCCCACTCGCCCGTCACGTAGTAGCACTGCTGCACCTGCGGGCAGTCCCTGAAGCTCTGCTTCATTGCGTCGAGCAGTTCGATCTGCTCGCTCTCCGTTTCCACCTCCGCCACGATGGTCAGCGGGTGGCCCAGCGCGGCGGGCGACAGCACCGCGCCGTAGCGTTGGATGACGCCCTCGTCGCGCATGCGCTTCAGTCGCCGGTTGACGGCCGCGGTCGACAGGTGCACGCGCTCGCCCAGTTCGCTCTGCGGCATGCGGCTGTCCGCCTGGATCAGCTCCAGCAGTCGTAGGTCGAGGGCGTCGAGTGGCGTCATGAAAGCGGGGGAGGTAACGCAAAAACGTTGCGTCGAAGGCGATGATTTTGCGCGCCTGTACCGCCGCATTGTCAATAGCATCTCGCCATGAATCTCACCGATGCACCCCTGCGCGAAACGCTCACCGGCTGGCGGCGGCAGCTGCACGCCATTCCTGAAACCGGCTTCGAGGAAGCAAAAACCTCGGCTTTCGTCACCCGGGTGCTGAAGGCGCTGGGCCTCGAGGTGCACACGGGCATCGGCGGCACCGGCCTCGTAGCCAACCTGAAGGTGGGCAGCGGCAAGGGCGTGATCGGCCTGCGCGCCGAGATGGACGCGCTCAACATTACAGAGCTGCCCACCGACCGCGCCTACGCCTCAGGCACGCCCGGCAAGATGCACGCCTGCGGCCACGACGGCCACATGTCGATCATCCTCGGCGCGGCGCAACTGCTGCGCGAGCGGCAGGACTTCGACGGCACCGTGCGCTTCATCTTCCAGCCGGCAGAGGAGCACGGCCGCGGCGCGAAGGCGATGATGGACGACGGCCTGTTCGAGCGCTTTCCGGTCGACGAGATCTACGGCCTGCACAACATGCCCGGCATGCGCGCGGGCACCATCGCCACGCGCGTGGGCGGCCTCATGGCGAGCGAAGACAACTTCGTGATCCATGTGAAGGGCCGCGGCACGCATGCCGCGCGGCCGCACATGGGCATCGACCCGATCGTTATCGGCGCGCAGATCGTGCTGGCGCTGCAGAGCATCGTTTCGCGCACGCTCGACCCGGGCGCGCAGGCGGTGGTTTCGTGCACGGAGTTCATCACCGATGGCATCCGCAATGCGATTCCGTCGAACGTCGTCATCAAGGGCGACACGCGCAGTTACGACCCGGCGGTGCAGCAAATGCTGGCCAAGCGCATGCGCGAGATCAGCGAAGGCATTTGCCGCATGCATGGCGCCGAATGCGATTTCAGCTACACGCACGAGTTCGCGCCCACCGTGAACTGGGCCGAATGCGTGCCCACGGCGGTTGCCGCCGCCACGGCCATCGTTGGCGCGGAGAACGTCGATGCCAACGTGGCGCCGATGATGATTTCGGAAGACTTCGGCGCGTTCCTGAAAGCCGTGCCCGGCGCTTTCGTGTTCCTGGGCAACGGCGCCGAAGGCGAGCCGGGCGGCACGCCGCTGCACAACGGCAGCTACGACTTCAACGACGAAGTGCTCGCGACGGGCGCCCGCTATTTCGCGGAGATCGTCCGCCTGCGCCTTCCACTACACACCGAAACCAGAGGCTGACCGGCATGCTGTTCACCAACCCCCAGGCGCGGCGCAGCGCGTACGACGAATCTTTGAGTGAGGTGATGAACATCGCGCGCGGCCAAGAGAGCCGACAGTGGCTGTCGCACTGGAACCGGCTTGCGCCGCGCCCTACACCGGCATGGTCGCTGCCGAAGCTTGCAACACAGCTCGGCATCGGCCAGCTGAGCGTCAAGGACGAATCGAAGCGCTCGGCACTCGGCAGCTTCAAGGTGCTGGGCGCGCCCATTGCGCTGCTGCGGCTCGTGCTGCGCCGCTGGCCCGACCGCGGCTGGACGCCCGCCGATCTTCTTGCGGGCACCCACGCGGCATCGCTGCGCGACTTCGTGGTCGTCAGCGCCACAGATGGCAACCACGGCCGCGCGCTCGCCGCGGCTGCGCAGAGCATCGGCTGCCGCTGCGTCAGCGTGCTGCATGCGCAGGTCAGCGAGGAGCGCGAAACGCCGATTGCCGCGCTCGGCGCGGAGATCGTGCGCATCGCCGGCAACTACGACGAGTCGGTAGAAGAGGCCGCGCGCCTTGCCCGCGTCAATGGCTGGGAGGTGGTCTCGGACACCTCCTACGACGGCTACGAAGAAGTGCCGCGCGACGTGATGCAGGGCTACGGCATCCTGGCCGACGAATTGCTCGAAGACGTTGCAGCCGGCGCGCAGTGCCCGTTCACCCACGTCATCGTGCAGGGCGGCGTGGGCGGGCTGGCCGCGGGCGTCGTCAGCCATTTCTGGGAGCGCTACGGCGCGACGCGACCAACCTTCATCGTGGTGGAGCCCGAGCAGGCCGACTGCCTGCTGCAAAGCGCGCGCAGCGGTCGGCCCGACCGCGCAACGGGCTCGGTCGACTCGGTGATGGCGGGGCTGGCCTGCGGCGAGACCTCGCCGCTCGCATGGCGCTTTCTTCAACCGGCCGTGGACATCTTCATGACCGTGACCGATGCGCAGGCCGAGCAGGCGATGCGCACGCTCGCAAGCGGCGAGGCGGGAGACGTGCCCGTGCTGAGCGGTGAATCCGGTGCGGCCGGCCTGGCGGCGCTGCATGCACTGGCGGCCGACCCCGTCGCGCGCGATGTCGCCGGGCTTGGCCCCGACGCACGCGTGTTGCTGATCAGCACCGAAGGCGCGACCGCGCCCGGCGTGTACCGCGCGCTGACGGGTCGTTCGGGCGAGGAGGTCGTCGCGGCACAGCGGCAATGGCTGGCGCGAGAGGGCATGGTCGAGCAGGCCGCCACCTAAGCGGCCAGACCCCTCAGGCCACGTCCCAGCCGAAGAAGCGCAGCACCTCGTCGCGCTGCTTCATCGCATCGGCGCGCCCCAGCGCCATCAGCTCGCGCGTGTAGCTCGACTCGAACAGCAGGTAGCTCGCTAGCGCGCCGCCCTTCACGTCGGCGGCCACCTTCGAGCCGCCCAGCAGGTGCCGCACCGCGCCGGGCAGGGCGTCGACGTGGCGCGCCGCGATCACGTCGAGGCGCTCCGACGGCGAGATCACCAGCAGGTCGAGCGGACGCAGCGCGCTCGCCGCGCGTGCCTCTTCGGGAATCAGCCCCAGCGTGTGGTTGATGCGGCGCAGCCGCTCGATGTCCACCGCCAGCGCATCGAGAAAAATGCTCGACAGCGCATGGCCCGCGATCTGCGCCATCGTCGGATAGCCGCTGTGGGTGTTGGGCGCGTCGGTGTCGCGCGGCTCGTGCATGCGGCCCGCGCCGATCACCACGATGCGCTGTGCGCCGAGATGGATGGCCGCTGCGATGGGCGCCGACTGGCGCATCGAGCCGTCGCCGAAGTACTCGGTGTGGCCCTGCATCGGCAGGGCCGTGGCCGGAAACACGAAGGGAATGGCCGACGACGCCAGCAGGTGCGCATGCGTGATGCGGTCGCGCACCGACAGCCGCTGCGAGCGCACCCACGGCTCCATCGGCACGGCCGCCTCGAAGAAGGTGACGTGCTCGCCAGAGCTGTAGCTCGACGCGGTCACGGCCAGCGCCTGCAGGTGGCCTTCCTTCATGAGCTGCGGCAGCCGGTCGAGCGGCACCATGCGCTGCAGCAGCTCGGCCAGCGGCGTGTTGTCGAGCAGCGACTTCGGCTTGATGCGCATCCAGTTGGCCGCGAAGCGCCCGAGCCCGAGCAGCATGCGCCAGCGCGCGCCGCTGCCGATCACCGAGAGCGAGTCGGCGCGGTACACCTGCTCGGCGCGGAACTGGCCCCAGACCTCGGCGATGTGTGCCACCACGCGGTCGAAGTTGTCGCAGCCGCAGGCCAGCACGGCTGCGTTGATGGCGCCGGCCGAAGTGCCGGTGATGACGTGAAAGAGGTTGCCCGTGCCGGCGGCGGGGCCGACGGAGTGCCGTATTTCGGCAATGGCCTCCAGCACGCCCACCTGGTAGGCAGCCCGGGCGCCGCCCCCGGTGAGCAGGAGGCCGGTGGCGACGGGGCTTGTCTCTGGCATTTTTGGTTATTGGGAAGCTGTTCGATGCTGGCTTGGAGAGCGCACTAGACTACCCGCCATTCAGGAGTTTGATCAATGGCACTCACCCCAGATGGGCTCATGGACGCGCTCAAGGCCGTCGCAGACCCTAACACCGGCAAGCAGTTCGTGGCGACCCGGTCGCTCAAAAACCTCCAGATCTCGGAGGGCGACGTCTCGTTCGATCTCGAACTCGGCTACCCGGCGAAGAGCCAGCACGCAGCCATCCGCAAGGCTCTGGTGGCGGCCGCCAAGGCGGTGCCGGGCGTGGAGAACGTGTCGGTCAACATCGTCACCAAGGTCATCAGCCATGCGGTGCAGCGCGGCGTGCAGCTGATGCCCAACGTGAAGAACATCATCGCGGTGGCCTCCGGCAAGGGCGGCGTGGGCAAGAGCACCACGGCGGCCAACCTGGCGCTGGCGCTGGCGTCCGAGGGGGCCACGGTCGGCCTGCTCGACGCCGACATCTACGGCCCGAGCCAGCCCATGATGATGGGCATAGAAGGCCGCCCCGACAGCGCCGACGGCAAGACCATGGAGCCCATGGAGCGCCACGGCGTGCAGGTCATGTCCATTGGCTTCCTGGTCGACCAGGACCAGGCCATGATCTGGCGCGGCCCCATGGCCACGCAGGCGCTGGAGCAACTGCTGCGCCAGACCAACTGGAAAGACCTCGACTACCTCATCGTCGACATGCCTCCGGGCACCGGCGACATCCAGCTCACGCTGAGCCAGCGCGTGCCGATGACGGGCGCGGTGATCGTCACCACGCCGCAGGACATCGCGCTGCTCGACGCCAAGAAGGGCATCAAGATGTTCGAGAAGGTCGGCGTGCCGATCCTCGGCATCGTCGAGAACATGGCGGTGCACATCTGCTCGAACTGCGGCCATGCCGAACACATCTTCGGCGCGGACGGCGGCAAGAAGATGGCGGCCGAGTACCAGATGGAATACCTCGGCGCGCTGCCGCTGGACATCAAGATCCGGCTGCAAGCCGACAGTGGGGCGCCGACTGTGGTGTCTGACCCGGAAGGCGACGTTGCTGGCATCTACAGAGCGGTTGCACGTCGCGTGGCTGTTGGCATTGCTGAAAAGGCCAAGGACTTTTCGGCGAAGTTTCCGACGATCTCGATCAGCAAGAATACGTAGGGATGCGTGACGCGCTTTGTTCGGGGAGCGATCACGCCGACGGCGTGCTCTGCTCCGCGAATGTCCCCCGGCCTTCGGCCTCCTCCTTTATTTCGCTGCGCAGAGCACACCATCGACGTGATCGTTCAGAGCACGGGTTGATCGGCCGCACACCAGCAGCGTGCCCCGGTGTCATTCGCACGCGCCCCGAACAAACGGCGGAGCCACGCCAATGAACCTGCTCGCCTCGATGCGCTACTTGGTAGCGCTGAACGAGCACAAGCACTTCGGCCGCGCGGCTCAGGCCTGCCACATCACGCAGCCCGCGCTGTCGAATGCGCTGCGTGCGCTGGAGACCGAGTTCGGCGTCGTCATCGTCAAGCGCGCCCGCGTGTATGTCGGCCTCACCCACGAGGGCGAACGAGTGCTGGCCACAGCACAGCGCATGCTGCGCGACAACGAAGTGCTGCTGCAGGAGCTACGCAGCGACGTGGACAACCCGCACGGCCGCCTGCGCATGGCGGCCGTGCCCACAGCCATCCCGATGCTCTCGCGCTTCGCGGCCATGCTGCAACAGCGGCACCCGGGCATCGTGCCGGCCGTGCTGTCGATGAGCTCGCAGGACCTGGAGACGGGGCTCGAAAGCCTGTCGATCGATCTCGCGCTCGGCTACACCGAGCGCATGCACCTGCCGGGCATCAAGCTCACGGCCTGGCCGCAGAGCATCGAGCACTACTTCCTGCTGCGCCGTGCGAAGAAGGCTTCGACCGACGACTTGCACATCGGCGAGCCCATCTCATGGGCCGAGGCTGGCAAGCTGCCGCTGTGCCTGCTCACGTCTGACATGCACAACCGCGCCATCGTCGACCAGGCGCTGCGCGAGGCCGGCGTGCCTGTGATGCCCGCCATCGAGACCAATTCTGTGCTCACGCTGGCGCTGGCGGTGAGCGCGGGCACGGTCAACAGCGTGCTGCCCGGCGGCATGGTCGCAGCCGTGCGCAGCCACCGCGAGCTGGAGGCGCTGCCGCTGATGGCGCCGGACGTGCGCACGCCCATCGGCTTCATGACACAGGACGGCGTGCGCGCCTCTCGCGCGCTCGAGGCGGCGCTGGTCTTCCTGCAGACGCCCGAGTGGCAGGAGCAGTTGCAGCAACACAGCGGCACGCTCGGCGAATGACAGGAACCAAAGGCCTAATCATTTAGTTATTGAATCAGGCCATGCCCTGATCGAATTTGACGGCGATTTAACCGTTAGCTCACACTCCGCGACCCGGATTAGCAATAACTTACACATCCGGCGAACAAGGAGAAATATGGCAGGTTCATCTGCAGGCGTTCTCGATGGAGAACGCATCGTTGGAGGAGGGGCGCAGACGCAACCCGGCTTCCTGGAAAAAGAACGCATCATCGCCGGCCCCGGCTTCAATCGCTGGCTGGTGCCGCCGGCTGCATTGGCCATTCATTTGTGCATCGGCATGGCGTACGGCTTCTCGGTGTTCTGGCTGCCGCTGTCGAAGGCGCTCGGCACCGCCGGCACCGGCGCACAGGCCTGCGCCAAGGACATGAGCTTCTTCGCCGAGCTCTTCGCCACCAACTGCGACTGGCGCGTGGCCACGCTCGGCTGGATGTACACCCTGTTCTTCGTCTTCCTGGGCTGCTCTGCGGCCCTGTGGGGCGGCTGGCTCGAACGCGCGGGCCCGCGCAAGGCCGGCGTGGTGTCGGCGCTGTGCTGGTGCGGCGGCATGCTGCTGTCGGCGGTGGGCATCCACCTGCACCAGTTCTGGCTGATGATCCTCGGCTCGGGCGTGATCGGTGGCATCGGCCTGGGGCTGGGCTACATCTCGCCGGTGAGCACGCTGATCAAGTGGTTCCCCGACCGCCGCGGCATGGCAACCGGCATGGCCATCATGGGCTTCGGCGGCGGCGCGATGATCGGCTCGCCGCTGGCGGTCGACCTGATGAAGCGCTTTTCCACGGCCACCGACGTGGGCGTGATGCAGACCTTCGTCGTCATGGCGCTGGGCTACTTTGTCTTCATGATGGCCGGCGCACTGGGCTACCGCGTGCCGCCCTCGGGCTGGAAGCCCGAAGGCTGGACGCCGCCCCCGGCGCAGACCACCAACACCATGATCACGCAGCGCCACGTGCACGTGAAAAAGGTCTGGGGCATTCCGCAGTTCTGGCTCGTGTGGCTGGTGCTGTGCATGAACGTGAGCGCGGGCATCGGCGTGATCGGCATGGCCTCGCCCATGCTGCAGGAAGTGTTCGGCGGCGCGCTGATCGACCTGCCGGCCAAGTATGGCCAGCTCGACAAGACACAGCTCGCGGCCATCGCGGTGGTGGCGGGCGGCTTCACGGCGCTGCTGTCGCTGTTCAACATCGGCGGGCGCTTCGTGTGGGCCAGCCTGTCGGACAAGCTGGGCCGCAAGCTCACCTACACGGTGTTCTTCGTGCTCGGCGGCATCCTGTACGCGAGCATCCCATCGTCAGCCGGCGCGGGCAGCAAGCTGCTGTTCGTGGGCGCCTGCTGCGTGATCGTGTCGATGTACGGCGGCGGCTTCGCCACGGTGCCGGCCTACCTGGCCGACCTGTTCGGCACGCAGTTCGTGGGCGCCATCCATGGCCGCCTGCTCACGGCGTGGGCCACGGCCGGCATCCTCGGCCCGGTGGTCGTGAACTACATGCGCGAGTACCAGCTGGGCCTGGGCCTGCCGCGCGAGCAGGTCTACAACCAGACCATGTACATCCTCGTGGGCATGCTGGTGATCGGCTTCATCGCCAACCTGCTGGTGCGTCCGGTGGCCGACAAGCACTTCATGACCGACGACGAACTGGCCGTTGAGAAGAAGCTGGCGCACGAGAAGGCCTCGGCGGCCGAAGTGGGCCGCGGCTCGGGCCGTGCCGACACGGTGAGCCCTGCCGTTGTGGCGCTGGCGTGGGTGGCGGTGGGTATTCCGCTGGCCTGGGGCGTCTACAAGACCCTGATCAGCGCGGCCAAATTCTTCGGCTGATCCTCCGAGCGATCAGCGGCCCGAAGGCTGCGCCGCGAACACTTCGATCGCGGCCAGCCGGGCCACCGAACGGCCCGGCTTCACATCGCCGGCCACCACCAGCCGGGCCATGCCGTTGCGACCCAGCGGTGCGCCGTTCAGGCTGTAGGCAACCAGCGCAACGCGGTTGCCGGACTCAGGTGCGATCTCCGCAAGCGAGACCACCGCGCGGTAGCCGTCGCTGCCGACCACCACCGCATACATCGAGAGCACCGGGTTGCGCACCGCGGTGTCCGGCTTGAGGCCGACCGACGCATCGTTCAGAAGGGCCCACAGGCTCACGCCGGTGTAGGTGTTGCCGCCGGCCGTCTGCGTGACGGCGGGCAGGGCCTGCAGGGCAGCGAGGTCGAAGGTGGCGCGCTTGCCGACGGTGCCCGAGACGGTGAAGGAGGGCGAGATGCTTTCGTTGGTGACGGCCGTAGCGTGCGGCGTCATGGCGCCTGCCTGTGGGCTGCCGCCGGCACAACCCGCGAGCACGGTCAACAGGGACAACAGGAACAGGGTGCGGTCTTTCACTGGAACTCCTCGTTTCCCCGGGGCGGGTAGCGTCGTATTCATTCTTGCATAGCGCCGGCAGCCCACCGCAGGCGGACAATGGCGGCCCGCATTGGTTTACGCTTGGCGCCAACATGAAATCCAAAGTCCAGTTCCGTCTGCGCGTCTACCGGGACGACACCATCGCCATCGGCCCCGGCAAGATCGCCGTGCTCGAAGCTGTGGCCGAGACCGGCTCGATCTCGGCGGCCGCCCGGTTGCTGGGCATGTCGTATCGCCGGGCGTGGATGCTGATCGACGAGATGAACCAGTCGCTGGCCTCGCCGGCCGTGAACACCGCCGCCGGCGGCTCGCGCGGTGGCGGCACGGCGCTGACGCCGGTGGGCGAGGAAATCGTCAAGCACTATCGGGCCATCGAGAACGCGGCGCGCCTCGCCACGGCGGCCGACATCCGCGCGCTGACGCGCCTGCTGGCGCCATGAGCTCCGAGGCCGCCGCCGATGTCGTCTGCCGCCCGATCGGCCTGGTGCGCAGCCGTTTCACGGAGACCACCGGCATGCCGATCCAGACCGCCGGTGCGCCCGAAGAAACCGGGCGCGTCGAAGTGTTCGCCGAGTTCGCGCCCGGCCTGCGCGACATCGAAGGCTTCGACTACCTGATCCTCGTCACCCATCTGCATCAGTGCGCGCACGAGCGGCTGGAGGTGGTGCCCTTTCTGGACAACGCATCGCACGGCGTCTTCGCCACGCGCGCGCCCGCGCGGCCGAACCGGCTGGGCCTGTCGATCGTGCGGCTCACCTCGGTGGAGGGCACGACGCTGCACTTCAGCGGCAACGACATGATGGACGGCACGCCCGTACTCGACATCAAGCCCTACGTGCCGAAGTTCGACGTGCGCGAGACCGACCGCATCGGCTGGTTCGGCGCCAGGCTCGATCAGCTGCCGCGCACCCGCTCCGACGGCAGGATGGGCTGATCGGGCGGGGTGTTTTCCGGTGGGTCCTGCCAGCCTTGCCAGCACGACCACACGCTCTGCGACAGCACCTCGCGCGCCTGCGGCGGTGCTTCGCCGATGCTGCCGATGCTGATGAAGCCCGCGAGGTATTCGCCCGGCAGCACGCCCACCTGCTGCGCCAGCGTCTCGTCGAAGCAGCGTTCGCCGCTCAGCACGATGGCGCCGTAGCCCAACTGGTGCGCGGCGCTCAGCAGGTTGCCGAGTGCGGCACCCGCGCTCAGCCATTGCTCGCGCGCCGGGATCTTGCTGCGCTCGCGCGGCGACACCACGAAGCCCAGCAGCAGCGGCGGCCGCGTGGCATGTTCGCGTGCGCGCTTCAGGTCGGCGGGGCTGGCCAATGGATCGCGCCGCAGTTTTTCCTGCTCGAAGCACCAGGCCAGCGCCTCGCGCTTCTGCGGGCGGAACTCGATCACGCGCCACGGATGCAGGCCGCCATGGTCGGGCGCGCGCAGGCCGGCCTGGAGGATCGCGTCGAGTTCATCGGGGTTGGGGCCGGGCGGCTGCAGGCGACGCGGCGACACCGAGCGCCGCGTCAGCAAAACTTCAAGGATGCGCTCCGCACCCGTCATGTGCCGCCACATGCGCGTCACTGCTCCCGGTGGTCGGCCCACGCCGCCTGGCGGCGCAGCACCTCGCCGATGTCGCCGGCATCGGTCGTCGCCACGAAGAAAGACTGGCTCGCGCCATCGGGACTGGTGATGGACAGCACGAAGCCGTCGGCATCCATGGTGCGTTCGATGCGCCACTCCTGCACCTGCGTCACGTGGTGGCGAAGCTCCGGCCGCCCGGAAATTGAACGGACGACGGTGTCGTGGGCAGAAGGGCGCATGGGCGGGTTGTCTCCTACGCTGTATATCGCAGTATATGAAGACTCATCGATTTGCGCACCCCCGTGAGAACCTTAGGGCTCATCGTGTAACAATCGCGCCGTATTTTCATGAACACGACGAATTCGCTCATCGCTTCGACCGACTGGTTTCCGCTGGTGCTGTCGCTCAAGGTCGCCGCCGTGGCGACCCTGCTGGCACTGATCGTCGGCGTGGCGCTGGGCTGGGTGTTCGCTCGCAAGAAGTTCTTCGGCGCCACCGTGCTCGAAGCCGTGTTCATGTTGCCGCTGGTGCTGCCGCCCACGGTGATCGGCTACGCGATTCTGGTGGCGGCCGGGCGCCGCAGCCCGCTGGGCGCGTGGCTGCGCGAGCACCTCGACTACACCATCATCTTCAGCTGGCACGGCGCCGTGGTGGCCTCGGCCGTGGTGGCGCTGCCGCTGGTGCTCAAGTCGGCCAGCGCGGCGTTCTCGGGCGTCGACCGCTCGCTCGAGGCCGCGGCCAGCACGCTGCGGCAGTCGCCGTTTTCGGTTTTCCTGCGCGTCACACTGCCGCTGGCGTGGCCCGGCATCCTGGCCGGCACGCTGCTCGCGTTCGCGCGCGCCATGGGCGAGTTCGGCGCGTCGCTGATGGTGGCCGGCTCCATCCCCAAGCAGACCCAGACGCTGTCGATGGCCATTTATGACGCGGTGCAGGCCGGGCATGACGACCTCGCGCTGCTGCTGGTCATCGTGACTTCGCTGCTGTCGATCACGGTGCTGGTGCTGTCGAACCGCTTCTTCTCGCTTCGCTGATTTCGTTTCAACAATCTGGAGTTGTCCATGCGTCCGTTTCGCCTTCTGTCGTTGGTTCTTGCACTTGCCCTGCCGCTGGTTGCGGGCGCGCAGCAGATCACCGTGTCCGCCGCTGCCAGTCTGACCGACGCGTTCAAGGAAATCGGCCCCAAGTTCGAGGCTGCCAAGGCGGGTGCCACGGTGCGCTTCAATTTCGCGGCCTCGGGCGTGCTGCTGCAGCAGATCGGCCAGGGCGCGCCGGTGGACGTGTTCGCCAGCGCTGACCAGGAAACGATGAACCGCGGCGTCGAGCAGAAGGCCATCGATGCCGCCACGCGAAAAGACTTCGTCACCAACAGCCTGGTGCTCATCGAGCCGGCCAAGGAGGGCGTGGGCATCAAGTCGCTGCAGGACCTGGGCGGCGCCAACGTGAAGAAGATCGCCGTCGGCAAGGTCGCCACCGTGCCGGTCGGCCGCTACACCAAGCAGGTGCTGGACAACGCCAACCTCTGGACCACGCTCGAACCCAAGTTCGTGCAGGCCGACAGCGTGCGCCAGGTGCTCGACTACGTGAGCCGCGGCGAGGTCGAGGCCGGTTTCGTCTACCGCACCGACGCGGCCGTGGCCGGCGACAAGGTGAAGATCGCCTTCACGCCCACCGGCCACACGCCCGTGACCTATCCCATCGCCGTGGTCGCCGAGAGCAAGCAGAAGGCCCTGGCCGGCGACTTCATCGCCTTCCTCTCGACGCCCGCCGCGCAGGAAGTGCTCACGCGCTACGGATTCGGCAAGCCATGATCGATGTCGATCTGAAGCTCACGGTGGCCGATGGCCGCCGGCGCTTCGCTCTGGCGGTGCGTTTCGCGACGGACGTGCCCTTTGCCGCGCTCTACGGCCCCTCGGGCGCGGGCAAGTCGCTGACTTTGCAGGCCATTGCCGGCCTGCTGCATCCTTCGTCGGGCCACGTGCGGCTCGACGGCCGTACGCTGTACGACTCGGCCCAGGGCATCGACGTGCCCGCGCCGGCGCGGCGCATCGGCTACCTGTTCCAGGACTACGCGCTGTTCCCGCACCTGAGCGTGCGCGAGAACGTGGCCTTCGGGCTGACCGCATGGCACCGCCGCAAGCCGGCCGCGAAAGACGCCGAACGCGTGCAGGCCCTGCTCGAGAGCTTCGGCCTCGCGGCGCTGGCCGACAGCCGGCCGCAAAACCTGTCGGGCGGCCAGCAGCAGCGCGTGGCGCTTGCGCGCGCATTGGCTTGCGAGCCGCAGGTGCTGCTGCTCGACGAGCCCTTTGCTGCGCTCAACCCCATGCTGCGCACGGAGCTGCGCAACGAACTCGCGCAGGTGCGCAGGCAGTGGGGCATTCCGGTGCTGATGATCACGCACGACATCGAGGACGTGCTGGCACTGGCCGACGTGGCCTTTGTCTACAAGGACGGGCAGGTGGTGCGCGAGATCGACCTGCACAACGCCGAAAGCCGCGACTTCGCGTTGCGCGATATCGCTGGCGTGCAGGCTGTCGAAGAGACACCGCTTCGCAGCAAGTTGCGCGGGTTGCTGATGCAGGACACGCGAGGCGCCTGAGACCCCGCTTCATTTCCTTTTTGAATCGCCGCATGTCCCGATTCAATTTGACGCTCCGCAGGCCCACGGCGAACACTCGCCGGCATGAGCAGTGAGCAGAAGATCGAGTTTTACAAGGGCCCTGCGGGAGGTTGGGGCGCGCTGCGCAGCGTAACGACCGCGCTGCTGCGGCAGGACATTCCCATCAAGGGCGCGAAGACGCTGCTCTCGGCCAACCAGCCCGATGGTTTCGACTGCCCCGGCTGCGCCTGGCCCGACCGCAACCACGCCTCGACCTTCGAGTTTTGCGAGAACGGCGTCAAGGCCGTGGCCGCCGAAGCCACCGCGCGCCGCGCTGGCCCCGAGCTGTTCGCCAAGCACACCGTGGCTGAACTCGCCGCGCAAAGCGACTTCTGGCTCGAAGACCAGGGCCGCCTCACGCACCCGATGGCCTACGACGCGGCCAGCGACAAGTACGTGCCGATCGAATGGGACGACGCCTTCACGCGCATCGCCGGCCACCTGAATGCGCTGCCCGACCCGAACCAGGCCATCTTCTACACCTCGGGCCGCGCGAGCAACGAGGCGGCCTTTCTCTATCAGCTGTTCGTGCGCGAGTACGGCACCAACAATTTTCCCGACTGCTCGAACATGTGCCACGAGCCCAGCGGCAGCGGCATGCGTCCGCAGTTTGGCGTGGGCAAGGGCACTGTCACGCTCGACGACTTCGAGAAGGCCGACGCGATCTTCATCTTCGGCCAGAACCCCGGCACCAACCACCCACGCATGCTCGGCGAGCTGCGCGCGGCTTCCAAGCGCGGCGCGCGCATCGTGAGCTTCAACCCGCTGCGCGAGCGCGGCCTGGAGCGCTTTGCCGACCCTCAGGACAAGCTCGAGATGGCGACCATGGGCTCCACGCCCATCAGCACGCACTACTTCCAGCTGCGCGTGGGCGGCGACTTCTCCGTCATCAAGGGGATGATGAAGCACGTCATCGAGCGCGAAGACGAAGCGGTGGCGCGCGGCGAGGCTTCGGTGCTCGACCATGAATTCATCGCCACACACACCACCGGCTTCGAGGCGCTGGCAGCTGATCTGCGCGCCGAGTCGTGGGACATCCTGGTGCAGGAGTCGGGCCTGAGCGAAGCGCAGATCCGCGCCGCGGCCGACGTGTACCTGGGTGCCAAACGGGTCATCGCCTGCTGGGGCATGGGCATCACGCAGCACCAGCATTCAGTGGCCACCATTCAGATGATCGGCAACTGGCTCATGCTGTGCGGCCACATGGGCCGCGAAGGCGCGGGCGCCTGCCCGGTGCGCGGCCACAGCAACGTGCAGGGCGACCGCACCATGGGCATCTGGGAAAAGCCGCCGGTGGCGCTGCTCGACCGCCTGCAGAAGGTGTTCGACTTCGAGCCGCCGCGGCAGAACGGCGTCGACACGGTCGAGGCCATTCGTCTCATGCTCGAAGGCAAGGGCAAGGTGTTCTTCGCGCTCGGCGGTAACTTCGCGGCCGCCACGCCCGACACCTACCAGACCTGGAAGGCGCTGCAGCAGTGCGAGCTGACGGTGCACGTGACCACCAAGCTCAACCGCAGCCATGTGGTCCACGGGCGCGAGGCAATCATCCTGCCCTGCCTGGGCCGCACCGAGATCGACATGCAAGCCGCCGGCCCGCAGGGCGTGACGGTGGAAGACTCGATGAGCATGGTGCACATCTCGATGGGCATCAACCCGCCTGCGTCGCAGCACCTGCTGTCGGAGCCGGCCATCGTCGCGCGGCTCGCGGCCACCACCATCGGCGGGCGCAGCAAGACGCCGTGGCTGTGGCTCATTGAAGACTACGCACGCATCCGCGACAAGATCGAAGCTGTGTTCGACGACTTCAAGGACTTCAACACGCGCGTGGCGCACCCCGGCGGCTTTCGCCTGCGCAACACCGCGAGCGAGCGCGTGTGGAACACCGCGTCGAAGAAAGCCGTGTTCTTCACGCACGCCGTGCCGCTGGACACCCCTTCGCACCGCGCCCGCGCGCGCTTCGCGAAGAAGGGCGACACCATCGTCTTCACGCTGCTGACCACGCGTTCGCACGACCAGTACAACACCACCATCTACGGCATGGACGACCGCTACCGCGGCGTGTTCGGCCAGCGCCGCGTGGTGTTCATCAACAAGGAAGACATCCACAAGCTCGGCATGAAGGACGGTGACTGGGTCGACATCCAGACCGTGTGGAACGACGGCCAGGAGCGCCGCGCCGACCGCTTCAAGCTGGTGGCCTACGACATCCCGCGCGGCAACATCGCGGCCTACTACCCCGAGACCAATCCGCTGGTGCCGCTGTCGGCGGTGGCAGAGAACGCCGGCACGCCGACCTCCAAGTCGATTCCCGTGGTGCTGGTGCCGCACGAGCTACCGATCCAGAAGCTGGCGGAGGACCAGGCGGACGGGATGGTGGCTGCATGATGAGCCACTGGGCCGCTGCGGAGGCAATCGGATGAGCGCCTTGCTCCAGGACAACCTTTCTGTGGCAATCCTGCGCATGCTCGCGCAGGCGCCGGACGACGCTGGCGTTTCGCTGCCGCGCCTTGGCAAGCGGCTCGGGCAGGGTGCAAGCGTGCTGATGCGCCGCCTCACGTTGATGGGCGATGCGGCCATCGGCGGCGTGCGCGGCCCCGGCTGGGTGCGCGTGGAGCAGCAAGATGGCCGCTGGGTCGCACACCTCCAGGAGCCCGGACGGGCGCAGGTGCAAACGCTGCCCCCTGAAGACGAAGTGGGCGACTGAGCCGACAATGGCAGGCCCACCCGGAGCCACCATGTCGCAGCCAGACCTCGCCGCCGATTCCGAAGACACCCTGCCGCCGCTCTCGCGGCATGCCGTGCACGTCTTCGGCGAGCGCGGCGTTGGGCCCGAAGGAGTGGTGCGCGACGACACCCTGGCGGCTGAGGTGCCGGTGGCGCTGGTGTTCAACGGCGTCTCGCACGCCGTAATGATGGCTACGCCACAAGACCTCGAACCCTTTGCGCTCGGCTTCGCGCTGAGCGAAGGCATCCTCGACACCGCCGCCGATTGCCGAGGCATCGAAGTGCAGACGGTCGATGCCTCCGATGCCGGTTTGCCCGAAGGCATGCCAGGCATCGAGGTGCAGCTTGAAATTTCCACCCGCAGCTTCGAACGCCTGAAAGACCGCCGCCGCAGCCTTGCCGGCCGTACTGGCTGCGGCGTATGCGGCGTCGAGAGCTTCGCGGGGCTCGATCTCTCGCCGCAGCGCGTGCCGCAACGCGACTGGATCGAACGGGTCGACCTGGCGACAGTGCTGCGCGCCTTCGCAGCCATGTCGCCGCGCCAGATCCTCAACGCCGAAGCCGGTGCGATCCATGCCGCTGCATGGGCCACGGTCGAAGGCGAACTCACCGACCTGATGGAAGACGTCGGCCGCCACAACGCGCTCGACAAGCTGCTCGGCAAGCTCGCGCTGGCGGGGCGCCTCGAAGAGCCGGGCTTCGTGCTGATGTCCAGCCGGGGCAGCCATGAGTTGGTGCGCAAGTGCGCGCGCCTCGGCATCGCGGCGATGGCGACCATCTCTGCGCCCACGGCGATGGGCGTGCGCATGGCCGAGCTCAGCGGACTGCGTTTCTGGGGGCTGTGCCGCGCGCCGCGCGGTGTGCTTTATGCCGATGGGCAACGCAAGGGTAATTGAAGCTTCGCGAGTCGCGATAGGGTGAATGTGATTGGCAGCCGTGAGCGCTCGGCCGCACGACATTGATAACAAGTGACCGATTCTTGTTAATTTCAATGCCGAAAACCAATGCAACGGTGTTGCATATCTAACGGAAATTTCAAGAATTCTCTAAGTCACGTTTGGCCACATATGTGCAGCTAAACGCCGCATGAAAATCCGCGCCCGCAGCGTATTCCTCGTTGCATTAGTTCGGATTTTCATGCTCCCTTCTCCACGCTTTCGCGCGCCGCAATTGCTGCGCGCCGTGCCTGTTGTCTGCCTGCTGCTGGCCGCATCGTCAGGCGCCTTCGCGCAAGCCAACCCTTCGGCTCCCGATCCCTTCGTCGAGCAACTGCGTCAGCAGGAGCGTGAGCGTACCTTGCGTGAGCAGCAAGAGAAGTCGGTCGACAGTCGTCTGCAGGAGGCGCCGAAGATCGAATCAGGCCGTGTGCTCGAGGCAGAGTCCCCATGCTTTCGTATTGACCGTCTCGTGCTTTCGGGTGAGCGCTCGGCAGATTTCCAGTGGGCACTGGATGCCGCAGCAGGACTCGAGGCGAACGACAACCCCCTCGGCCGCTGCCTGGGCACGCAGGGCGTCAACATCGTCATGGCTCGCCTCCAGCAAGCCGTCATCGCCAGGGGCTTCGTCACCACCCGCGTGCTGGCTGCGCCGCAGGATCTGGCTACCGGCACCCTGACATTCACTCTGATTCCGGGCCGCATCGCCGCCATCCGCGCCACATCCGATTCGAGCATCCGCTTCGGCAGCAACCGTCTCCTGCTCCTGGGCGCGATCCCTGCCCGCGCTGGCGATCTGCTCAACCTGCGCGATATCGAGCAAGGCCTGGAGAACCTCAAGCGTGCGCCCACCGCCGAAGCCGACATCAAGATCGAGCCCTCGACTGCGCCCGATGCCCGCCCCGGTGACAGCGACCTCGTCGTCAAGTACACGCAAGCCCGCATGCTGCGCGGCACCCTGAGCCTAGACGACAGCGGCACCGAAGCCACCGGCAAGTACCAGACCTGTGCCACAGCCTCAGTCGACAACCTCTTCGGCCTCAACGACCTTTTCTACGTCAACGCCAACCACAGCATCGACGGACACGTCCTGGGCAACCCGCGCCGCGGCACCGAGGGCCAGACCGTCCACTACTCGCTGCCCTGGGGCTACTGGCTGCTGGGTTTCACCGCATCGAGCAGCCAGTACCAGCAGACCGTGGCCGGGCTGACCCAGGACTACATCTACGCCGGCAAGGCCAACAACGCCGAAGTCAGACTCTCGCGTCTCATCTATCGCGACCAGCGCCGCAAGACCACGCTTTCGATCCGCGCCTTGCGGCGCGAGTCGCGTAGCTTCATCGACGACACCCAGATCGAGAACCAGCACCGCGTGGTTGGCGGCTGGGAGGCCAGCCTGAGCCACAAGGAGTTCATCGGCGAGGCCACGTTGGATGGCACTTTCGCGTTCCGCCAGGGCACTGGTGCCTTCGGTGCCAAGCGAGCACCCGAGGAGGCTTTCGACGAAGGCACCAGCCGCTTTCGGCTCATGACGGCTGATGTGAGCCTCAACGTGCCTTTCACGTTCGGCGAGCAGAAGTTGCGCTACGCAGGCCAGTGGCGTGCGCAGTGGAACCAGACCCAGCTCACGTCACAGGACCGCTTCGGCATTGGCGGGCGCTACACCGTGCGCGGTTTCGATGGCGAGACCAGCCTGCTCGGCGAGCGCGGCTGGCTGCTGCGCCACGACATCGGCTGGGCCGTAGGGCAGAGCGGGGCCGAACTCTATACAGGCATCGACTACGGCCACGTGGGCGGCAAGTCGGTCGAGTGGCTGTTGGGCAATCACCTAGCAGGCGGTGTGGTCGGCGTGCGCGGGGCATGGAAGGGGCTGAACTACGACGTCTTCATGGGCGCGCCGATCAGCAAGCCCGAGGGATATCGCACGGCCAAGGTAACGACGGGATTCAACCTCAACTTCAGTTTTTGAGGAGGAAGCACCACCAGAGAAAGACCGACATCACACCCCGCAAATCCAATCAACAGATCACATAAAAATTCATGAAGAACAAGATTTTCCTTTCGCTCTCATTGCTGTCACTCGGCCTGCTTCACGCGTGCGGTGGAGGCAGCGGCAGCGGCGGCGGCGGTGGCGCGCCGATGGCCGTTGCTCCGCTCGGTGCCGCATCGGGGGCGGCGGGGCCCACTGACCCGGCTTCCGCAAGCGCGGACTCAGGCTCTGTATCGGCGCCGTTCGCTCGCGGTGAGCGCGCGCGCTATCTGCTGCTCGGTGTCGGCGCTCAGTCGTTCGGTGTCCTGTCGCAAAGCGAGCAGGCAGCCAGCGGTGCGATGCCCCGTCTGAACGACAACACGCTGACGGGATCGAGTGCGACGAAGGAAATCAACGGCGATGCGAACTTCGCGATTGGCCGTTGGGTCGCCGGCACGGTCACGCGCAGCTCGGGCTCGGAGACCCTGACGGGAGCAGACAACCGCGCGTACCACTACGTTGCCCTGAACGAGCTGAAGGCTCTGCCTGCAAGCGGAAACACCACCTGCGACGCGGGCGTTTTCACCAGTCCCACGTACGCGGGTGGCGGCAGTGGGGCCGCATCCAACAGCGGTGCTGCAACCGGGTCCTCCACCTTGGTATTTGGCAGCGAGGGTGCAGTCGTCGCAGGAGCCGTGAAGGTGATAGTCGGCGATGCCGTCGGAGCGGTGAATTTCGACACCAAGGTCAAGTCGCCTTCCAGCACGGCGGTTACCGGCAGCTTCCTGAGCGCTGGCGCGGGCGCCGGCATCACGCTGGGTGATCACGGCAGCGGTGCCTATGCGATTGCGGTGGGCTATGCGGCAACGCTTCCTTCCGGCGCGCGGTACATGGGCGTCGCGAAATTCCGCTGCGCCTGAGATCGTGATTTCGGGGCCGGGGTGACCGTATTGCGACGGTCATCGCCGGCCTCGATTCGAGTTTGAGTTTCCGAGCCATCAGGGAGAAAAAAATGAACAAGCATCTTTACCGGATCATCTTCAACGTCGCGCGCGGCATGCGCATGGTGGTTCAGGAAACGGCGGCCAGCATTGGCAAGGGCGCCTCCAAAGGCACGCCCGGGGCCCCCGGAAGGACAACGACCGCGGTTGCGCTCTTTGGTGTGCTGGTTGCGGGAGCCGTTCGTGCGCAAATAGTCGATGCGCCCAACGTCCCGGGCAATCTTCGACCGACCGTGCTGGTGGCACCCAACGGCGTGCCGCTCGTCAACATCCAGACGCCTTCGGCCGCGGGCGTGAGCCGCAACGTCTACAACCAGTTCGACGTGATGCGCAATGGCGCCATCCTGAACAACAGCCGCGTGAATGTGCAGACGCAGCTCGGCGGAATCGTTCAGGGCAACCCGTGGCTGGCCAGGGGCTCTGCGCGTGTCATCCTCAATGAAATCAATGGCGGCAACCCGACGCAGTTGCGCGGGTATATCGAAGTGGGTGGGCCGCGCGCAGAGGTGATCATTGCCAACCCGGCGGGCATCTCCGTGAATGGCGGCGGATTCATCAACGCATCTCGGGCAACGCTGACCACAGGCGTGCCGCAGCTCAACGCGTCGGGTGGACTCGACAGTTTCCTCGTACGCAACGGCACCGTCGGTATCGACGGTGCGGGGCTCGATGTCAGCAAGACGGACTACGCGGCGATCCTTGCGCGGGCCGTGCAGGTCAACGCTGGCATCTGGGCGAGCGAGCTCAAGGTGGTCACGGGTGCCAACAACGTCAGCGCCGATCACGGCAGTGTCACGCCCACTGCAGGCACCGGGCCCGCACCGGCCTTCGCACTCGATGTTGCCGCGCTGGGTGGCATGTACGCCCAGAAAATCACTCTCGTCGGCACCGAGGCGGGGCTCGGCGTGCGCAATGCGGGCAGCGTCGGCGCGGGGGCAGGCGGTCTTGTAGTGACGGTGCAAGGGCGGCTGGAAAACACAGGAATGCTCGAAGGGCTGCGGGTCGAGCTCAACAGCAGCGCGAACATCGACAACCGAGGCGGCACCATCCGGCAGACCAGCGTGGCCGGCCTCACGATCGATTCGCCGGTGTTGAGCAACACGAACGGCGGTGTGATCGGTGTGGAGCCATTGATGTCGCCAGCCGAAGCAGGCGGTACGGCAAGCGCCGGCGGCACGTCTGCTGGCTCCGCTACCTCGAATCCGTCCAATCCGAGTGCAGGTGCAGCCAGCGGTGGCGCATCGCCGCTGCCGTCTTCTGTTCCTCCATCTCCCGGCACCATCGCCGCTGCCGGCACGATCCAGAACGACGGCGGGCGCATCTACGCAGGCGGCCCAATTACGCTCAAGACTCCACAGATCGACAACGCGGGCGGAACGCTCAACGTGGCCACCATGGCCGTGTCCGGCGCCAGCTTCAGCAACGCCGGCGGCACGCTCAATGTCAGCCAGAGCTTCGGTGCAAACATTGGCCGGTTCGACAACACAGGCGGCAAGCTGAATGCGGGTAGCCTGCACATCGCCACGGACGGCGATCTGATCAACGTGGATGGCACGCTCACCAGCGGCAGCGATGCGAGCCTCGCGGTCGGAGGGAAGGCCGACAACACGCGCGGCACCATCACGGCCGCTGGTCGATTGACGGCCAAGGTGACACAAGCCGTGAACAACAGCGCCGGTACGCTGGTCGCGAATGAGGGCCTGAAGCTCGGCGCTGGCGCACTGGACAACACCAAGGGCAGCATTCAGTCGGTCAACGCGGGTGTGCAACTCGATGTCGCCAATCAACTGACCAATGCAGACGGTGCCATCGGCGCTGGGGTGGACCTTTCCGTGAGAGCGGGAACGCTTGGCACCAGCGGGACGATCCGTGCGGGCAACGACGCCGGGCTCGCCGTCGCCGGTGCGCTTGTCAATGACGGCCGCATCACTGCGGGCCGCGATACCGTTGTCACGGTTGGCAGTCTGGCATCGAGCGGTGCCAGCACACTCGGTGCAGGCGTGCAGAACGACGGCAAGCTGGGCAGCGCAGGCGATCTGAGCGTCACGGCGTCAGGCATGTTGGCTGCGAATGGAACCAACGTCGCCGCCGGCAATGCAATATTGCAAGGCGCAAGCGTCGACCTATCGAAGAGCCAGACCAGCGCAGCGAACATCGCCGTCACGGCAACGCGGGGCGACGTGAGCACCAGCGACAAGGCCAAGGTCGTGACGCCGGGCACCCTGAGCATCGTCGCCAACGCCCGGGCAGGCCAGACCCTGGTCAACGACGCCGGTGCGCTCAATGCCGGCTGGCTCCACCTGCAGGCCTCGAACATCGCCAACACCCATGGCGGCGAGATCTTGCAGACGGGGGCCGATGCGACCACCGTGGCCGTCTCCGGCACCTTGAACAACGATGGCGGGCGCATCGCCGGCAACAGCCACGATTTGAGCCTGAGTGCGGCCACGCTCAGCAGCGTGGGCGGCAAGATCGAGCATGCGGGTGCAGGCACCTTGCGCATGACGGGCGGCAGCTACAACGGAGTGGGCGGCCAGATCACCGGCAATGGCGCACTGGTTGTCGACCTGAGCGATGGCTTCGCACAAGACAACGGCCGAACCGTCGCGAAGCAGATCACCATCGATGCCGGTTCGTTGAGCAATCGGGGCGGCAAGGTCTTCGGAACTTCGCTGTCGATCAACACCCGCGGAGGCGAACTGGACAACAGCGCCAAAGGTACCATGGCCGCGACGGAAGCGGTCGTTCTCAGGTCGGGAGCACTGAACAACGATGCAGGCTTGATCCAGTCGGGCGGTTCGCTGCACATCGACACGAACAGCCAGATCCTGACCAACACCAATGCGGCCGGCTACCGGACCCAACCCGCAGACCTGGCCGGAGGCATCGTGAGCGGCGGCACGCTCGACCTGAAGGCGGGCGACGTCAAGAATGTGGCGGGCTCCATCGGATCGAAGGGAGCTTTGACGGCCGATACCCAGGCCTTCACGAACACCGATGGTGTACTCATGGGCGGCCAGCCCGCCGCGCTCGGTGCAGACGGCAAGAAGCGCAGCGGCACAGGCGGCGTGTTCCTGAACGCAAAGTCTTTCAGCGGCGATGGTCAGATCATTTCCGCCAACGACCTGGGCATTGCACTTGTGCAGGACGTCACGAACAACGCAAGCATCGGCGTCAATGGCAACCTGAGCTACGTCACCGCCGGCAAGTTCACGAACAACACGAAGCTGCTGGCGGGGCGAACGCTCACGGTGGTCGGAAGCAGTGTCGACAACACCGCAGGCGCTGAGATGTCGGGCGGCGACACCATCGTCAATGCCGCGACAACGTTGACCAATAGAGGCTTGATCGACAGCCAGGGATCGACGCAAATCGACTCAGGCGCGCTGAACAACGTCGGCACGGGCCGCATCTACGGCAGCGCCGTGTCTGTCGCGGCCGGCACGCTCGACAACTACGCCGAGACTGTCGGCGGCGTGACCAGGGCCGGGACCATCGCGGCGCGCGAGACGCTGAACATCGGCGCCGGCACCGTCAGCAACCGCGAGCACGCGCTGATCTTCAGCGGCGGCGTGGGCACCAAGGCCATGAGCATCGGCGGCAAGCTCGACAGGAACCGCGAAGCAACGACGAGCGGCGGTGTCCTGAACAACCTGAGCGCGCGCATCGAGTCGTTGGGCGGCATGACCATCTCGATGGGACAGATCGACAACCTCGACACGCACATCAAGCTCGGGCCGCAGACGACGACCAGGCAGTTCTCCAGAACCATCGGCGTGGAAGGCATCGGCCACTTCAAGCCGGAAGATGTTGCCTACACACCGGGCAAGCCCAACCTCGCGATACGCAACCCCGACGGCAGCTGGAGGCCCGCCAACGGCCATGTCTGGGGCCTGTGGGACAAAACTGTCGCCACGACGACCGACACGGCCATCGATGCCGATCCCGCAGCCATCGTCGCTGGCAGGGACATGGCCCTCAACGGTGGTGGGCTGAACCGTGACAGCCGGATCACAGCCGGCGGCGTGCTGACGGCGCCCGGCATCAGGAACGAGGCATTGCAAGGCGAGGTCACGACGCAGACGGGTTCCATCGTGCATTGGCGCGCCACCAAACGGGAACCCGACATCATCGAACCCGTGTCGAGAGTGAGCAAGGACGTCGGTACCTACGAGAAAACCGGCGGCCTCAACGCCACCCGGGGTTACGACGCAGGTAAGCCCGCGAGCGGAGCGAACGGCGGCAACGGCAATGTCACCATCGTCGAAGTGCCGGCCAACGTCGGTGCGGTCGTGAAAACCGGCGGCCGCAGCAACCCCGGCGTCGGTGCCAGCCAAGCCATCCCGATGGTCGTGCGCACCAGCGCCCCTCGCGTTGATATCCCACGGGCCAGCCTGTTCAACCTGAATGGCGGCCCGCAAGGCTATCTTGTCGAGACCGACCCGCGCTTTGCCAACTACCGCAACTGGCTCAGCAGCGACTACCTGCTCAGCGGCCTTGGCCTCGACCCCAACAACACGCTCAAGCGCCTGGGCGACGGCTTCTACGAGCAGAAGCTCATTCGCGAGCAGGTGGCCCAGCTCACGGGCTATCGCTACCTGGACGGCTACTACAGCGACGAAGAGCAGTACACGGCACTCATGAACAACGGGGCTACCTTTGCCAGGCAGTACGGCTTGCGCCCCGGCATTGGCCTGTCGGAGGCCCAGATGGCCCAGCTCACCAGCGACATCGTTTGGCTGGTGGAACAGACAGTGACGCTGCCAGACGGAAGCACTCGGAATGTGCTGGCGCCGCAGCTGTACGTGCGAGTGCGGCCTGGCGACATCGACGGTTCGGGCGCGCTGCTGAGCGCCGACGCCACCGTCATCAAGGGCGACGGCAACCTCATGAATACAGGCACCATCGCCGGGCGCACGCTGGTCAGGATCGACAAGGACAACGTAAACAACCTCGGCGGACACATCGCGGGCGGCGACCTGGCCATTCACGCCAGGACCGACCTCAACAACATCGGAGGAAGCATCACGGCTGGCGACGTCGCTGCCTTGACGGCCGGCCGCGACATCAACATCGAGACAACCACCAGCACACAGGGCGGAGCGCTCGCCAGCAGGACCAACATCGACCGCGTGGCCGGGGTCTATGTGAGCAATCCGGGAGGCACCCTTGTGGCTTCGGCCGGGCGGGACCTCCGCCTCGCGGGCGCCATCGTCGCCAACACCGGCACGGACAGCAAGACGCTGCTGAAGGCCGGGCGAGACATCACCGTCTCGACGGTCAAGGAAGAAGAGCATCAGGAGCGAGGCACCAGCCCGCGCAACTTCAACAGTCAGTCCAGCAGCCGGGAGGTCGGCAGCCAGATTGTTGGCGGCGGCGACGTGACCCTGGACGCCCAAAACGGCATCCGCATCCGCGGCTCGGCCATCGATGCCCAGGGCGATCTGGCGCTGAAAGCCAAGGAAGGCAACGTAAGCATTGAAGCCGCTCGCGCCACTGTCGCCTCGGATTCCGCGAGCGAAGGCAAGACGAAGGGCTTTCTCTCCAGCAAGACCGCCACCCAGCGGGACAGCTTGCGCGAAGACACGGCTATCGGCAGCACGCTGGGCGGGCGCAACGTCACCATATCGGGACGGGATGTCACTGTGTCGGGCAGCGAGGTCATTGCCGACAAGAACACGATCATCGTCGCCAGGCGCGATCTCACCGTCGAGGCTGCCCAGGACTCCCGCTCCGAAAGCAGCTACCGAGGCACCGGCAAATCCGGGCTCATGGGCTCGGGCGGCTTCGG
This sequence comes from Variovorax nivicola, assembly GCF_051216475.1. Classification (NCBI taxonomy): domain Bacteria; kingdom Pseudomonadati; phylum Pseudomonadota; class Betaproteobacteria; order Burkholderiales; family Comamonadaceae; genus Variovorax; species Variovorax nivicola. The sequence continues at coordinate 662,683 of NZ_JBPJZK010000002.1, forward strand.
CTTCACCATCGGCAGCCGCAGCCAGAGCACCGACACCCGAAGCGAGAACACCAGCGCAGTGCGCAGCACCGTGGGCAGCATCGGCGGCAATACGACGCTCATCGCCGGCAATCGGTACACGCAGGTCGGCAGCGATGTGGTTGCTCCTGAAGGGGATGTGACCATCGCCGCGAAGAGCATCGCGATCCGCGAGGCGCGCGAAACCAGCCGGACAGAGACCGAGCAGAAGCAGAAAACCGGCGGCTTGACCATTGCGCTGACTGCCCCCGCCATCAGCGCAGTGCAAAGCATCGGCAACACGGCCAAGGCCATGCAGCGAACCGGCAACGGTCGCATGCAGGCGCTGGGGGCTGCCTCCATCGCCGCAGAGGCCAAAGGCGTAGCCGATGCCATGGCCAACGTTGCCGACCCGGTGCAGTCCATGGGCATCAACCTGTCGATCAGCCTCGGCGGCAGCCAGAACAAGAGCAACCGCACCGAAACCAGCGACACCGCGGCCGGCAGCCGTGTCGAGGGCAAGAACGTCAACCTGCTCGCGCTCGGTGGCGGCAAGGACAGCAACATTCTGGTGCAAGGCAGCGACATCGTCGCGCGCGACACCGCGACCCTCGTGGCGGACAACCGCATCGACATCCTTGCCGCCCAGAACACCAGCGAGCAGCACAGCACCAACAAGGGCAGTGGCGGCAGCGTGGGCGTGAGCTTCGGCACCAACGGCCTGCTGTTCAACATCGGGGCGAACGGCAGCAGGGGCAAATCGGATGGCACCGATTCGACCTACACCAACAGCCACTTGAGCGCCGGCAACAAGGTGAACCTTGCGAGCGGCGGCGACATGGCGATCAAAGGCGGGGTGATCGAAGCCGACCGAGTGACCGCCAAGGTGGGCGGCGACCTGAAGATCGAAAGCCTGCAAGACACCGGCACGTCGGCCAGCAAGCAGCAGAGCTTGGGTGGCTCCCTGAGCGTTGGGGTGGGCGTGTGGAGCGTGGGCGTGAGCGCAAGCAACGCCAAGGCCGGTGGCAACTATGCGAGCGTGAAGGAGCAGTCGGGCATCAAGGCGGGCGACGGTGGTTTCGATGTCGACGTGAAGGGCAGCACCGACCTCAAGGGCGCGGTGATCGAGAGCACGCAGGCGGCGGTGGACAACGCGAGAAACACCTTCAAATCCGCCAGCCTGACCACCAGCGACGTCCAGAACTTCGACAGCTACAAGGCCAGCGGTGCGAGCCTGGGCGTGAGCGTCTCGGGCCAGCAACCCAAGGGCCCGGACAAGAAGCCCATTCCGGGCTCGGACTTCAAGGTGGGCTCGGGCGGTAGCGCGGGCGTGGGCAGCGAATCGGGCAAGCAATCGAGTGTGACCAAGGCCGGCATCAGCGGCATCGCGGGCGACCAGAGCGTGCGCACCGGCGTGGACAGCACGAATGCGCTGACAAAGAAGTGGGATACCGAGAAGCTTGTTGGTGATGTGCAGGCGCAGACACAGATTACGCAGGCCTTCGGCCCGGTGGCTAGCAAGGCCGTGGGGGACTATGCGAGCAAGCAGACCGGTAAATACGAACTGGCGCAATTGAAGGCCTCGCAGGCGCAGAAGGTCTTGAACGACCCGAGTGCAAGTGACGACCAGAAGGCGCAAGCGAGTACCGATCTGGCGAATGCGAGTGGCACCCTCGCTGCGGAGAAGCAGAACTACGAAAGCTGGAAGGAAGGCGGTGCTTCACGCGCGTGGGCGCACGCCGTGGTCGGTGGGCTTGCGGGCAATCTTCAAGGCGCAACTGGTGCGGCGTTGGCGTCGGCTGCAGCTCCGGTCATCGATGACTTGACCCGCAATCTGCCCGATGCGGTGAAGGGGGCGGTTGGTGCGGGTCTGGCGGCGGGATTCGGCGCCGCAGGTGGAGGAGTGGCAGGGGCTGCAGCGGGGTTCAACGAAGACTTCAACAACCGGCAGTTGCACCCGGCAGAGGCTCAGCTGATTCGTGGCAATGCGCAGGCCTATGCCGCAAAGCGCGGCATTCCCGTGGAGCAGGCAACGACCGAGCTGACCGAACAAAGCCTGCGCCAGATCGACAGTGCTTGGGCCAAGCGCATTGCGGACAACCCGAAGGCTGCGGCCTTCCTGCGGCAGGTGGCGCAGAGCACCGGGTCGTTGGATGTCGGCGGTGGCGGCCTCTTCGATGCTCGGGGCACATTGTCATACACCGATCACACGGTCAACGCTGGTGTATTGGGGCAGACATCGGACTTGTACAACCGGATCACCAATCGCAATGCAAGCGGGATCGTGCCCGGCGTTCGCGGGGCCTACGTTGCCTATGCCGACGCAGGAACAGATCCGCACCTTGCCCGAAAGACGCCTGAACAAGTTCAACAGTTGCTGGACACAGGGCGGGAACTGAGGCAGCAAGGTCAAGCCGTGCAAGAGGGTTTCGCAATCAGTGCGGCCAATCTTGGTGTGTCCCAGACCGTGTTCACTTCCGGGCTGGCGCGACCGGGCGATGGCAGCAAATTGGCAGACAGGGCGGTCGGCGAGACGGGAGAGGCGTTGTTGACCGGGCTGCCTAGCGAGGGTGGCGCATTGACGACGCCCACGCGTGGCATGCGTTCGGGAACGGGGGAGGCAAGTGCGAGTGGCGAAGGCCGGCCCAAGGTTTCTGCACAGACGAGTGACCTCAAGGGGGCAGGTGATACCCCTCCAGCCAATGCCAATCCCACGAACAGCCGACGCGCGGGCAGCGTCACTTGCTCGTTCCGCGGGGACATGCTGGTCAAGACAAGTGTTGGCTACACACAGATCAAGGACATACAAGTCGGTGACAGCGTCTATGCGCGCGACGAGCGCAGTGGAGCGTTGGCCTACAAGGCAGTACTAGCGCGCTACAGCAATCCGTACAAGGAAACGGTCTACGTCAGCGTGAAGGATGCATCGGGCGCTGGGCAGGTCATCGTTTCGAATGCCATCCATCCGTTTTTTGCGCAGGTACCGGGTGCCGAGGCCGGGACTGTGCTCCCCAAGGCGTCCGAGGGGCACGACTACAGGGGGCCTATCGCTTATGCACAGTGGGTTGATGCAAGCAATCTGAAGATTGGGTATCGCCTGCTTGGTAGCGAGGGGCGCTGGCTCGAGGTTTCGGGACTCAAGCGGAAGAAAGAGCCGCTGCAGGCGCACAACCTGACCGTTGCCGACTTCCACACGTACTTCATCAGTGGGGAATCAGGAGATCAGGGGGTCTGGGTTCACAACGATTGCTGGAGCTCGTTGCCTAAAGAGGCGGTAGCGACCGGGAAGACGACGCCAGACGGACGGCTTCTCTATACCTTCAAGGACGCAGACGGAAAGAACGTTACCGCGTACCAGGGAAAGAATGGCGACACTAAATGGTATGACCCGAAGGTATATGCCCCTGGTGGAGGCAAGGTAGAGGTTTCGGCGGTTGACGGTACGGCGAGCAGTTCCTACAGCAGTGCAGGAATGAAGTACGGCGACGCGAATGCGATAAATGCGGCGCAGCATACATCGCCAACTGCGGTGGCCGCCAATAATTCGAATGCAAAAGAAACCCCTGGGGTGGACGTCGGACTAATTAAGTCATATGTTGGACGCGTCTTGGAGCCCGATTTCGTCGGGCCGCTGGATGGAAACACGAAAGCGTCTTTGGGTGTAGGAAAGGTCACTGCACCAATTGATTTTGATGGTCACATTCTTCGCGCAGAAATAAAACCGAATGGAGATATTGTTGGTGGGCATTCAACTGCAACAAATGAGGTTCGAGTGATTCCAGGGACGGCATCTGCACCAAATGCACAAGGTGTCTACACTGCCCGCATCGAAGTGCCCGATCCTTCAAGGCCGGGGCATTTTTTACCAAAAACAAATGGGAACCCACCAGGTACATCTACGATGTTTCCAGACGCGTGGACCGCCGACAGAATCAAGGTTGAAGTGGACTCGGCCTACACAAATAGAACACCAGTTCATGGAAGCCCTGGCAAGTGGCAAGGTACTACACCAAGTGGTGTTAGGGTTGAAGGTTACTTATCACCGAAGGTAACTGTTTATCCTAAACGGTAATAAAAAATGAAATTAAAATTTTATTGGTATGTTTCTGAGGCATACAAGGATGGCATTCTCAGGCCTGCCTGCAGTTGTATCGATACTGAGAAAGAGTCAGATGAGTCTCTGGCTAATTATTTGACGGATGATGGTGGCAACTTTTATTTTTATTCCATTTCTTGGGCGGAAGAGGGGTTAAGAAAATTGTCGCTCTTGGAAAAAAAGGAAATTGAGCATTTTCACTATGCGCGTGACGCTTGGGGGGCTGATTTTTCATCTGAAAATGTTAAAATTTTCTCTCTGTACGACGATGATTTCTCGATGATGATTTCTCTGGGGTCAATGAAGGTAATTTTATTGAAGTGGAAAGAATTTCTTCAAATGAAGCCGTGCATCGAAACGTATTTGGAGATTGATTTGAATCATGTTTCGGAAAATTGATCAATAGATGTGAGTGGGGTTGGTGTCTGAAAATAATTGCCGAATAGGAATTAAACTTGTCAAGGTCGCCATAGTAGGAAAACGATTGGCCCCTTTTTGACAGGTTTTTCTGTGCTATGGAGCAGCGTTTTGATCATGCAGATCGATCGGCGCGGAAATGAGACCGATATTGGTCTTTGGAAGCTCAAGCTGCATGCAGATGATCGAACTCAGCGCGTCAGTCGGGGGTCTTGGCTTCATCTGCCGGGCGGCTCGCCGTTGTTCTGATTACTGGCGCGCCAGGCCTCAGTAACGCCAAATCGGCCGCTCACCCCAGCCCCAACACCGCCTCAGCCACAGCCTCAATCCCCTGATCCGACAGATCAACCGCATTCACGCTCCGGCGCTGCCCCCACGCCCGAAAGTGCAGCTCCTGTGACTTCTGGTAATGCGGGTCGTAATGCAACGCCATCAGCTCCGCAAACAGATGCGGCAGATCGGCTTCGCGCGCCCACTGCTGCCATCGCGCGACCGTTTCCTTCCCCTGCATTTCCTTCAGCACGCCCATCTTGTCGGCCAGTGCCTCGCGGTCGTCGCCCAGGTAGGCGTAGTCGCGCAGCAGATAAGCCAGCCGCGCCTCGCGCGTGGCGGCCACCTCGATGCACTGCGCCGCTCGCATCCGCGCCACCAGCGACAACGGCAGCGACAGCCGCCCGATGCGGATACTCTCGCCCTCGACATACAGCGGCCGCGAGAGATCGACGGTTTCGAGCACCGCTGCGATGAGCGTCTCGAAGTGCTTCTGCGAAGGCTGCGGCACGCCCGGTAGCGAGCCGAGCAGCGAGCCCTTGTGGCTGGCGAAGTCTTCCAGGTCGAGCACCTGTGCGCCGCGCGCGGCCAGCGCATGCAGCACGCGCGTCTTTGCGCTGCCGGTGGCGCCGCAGATCACGCGCAGGTCCAACTTCGGGGTCAGCGTGTCGATCTGCGAGATCACGTGCCGGCGAAAGCTCTTGTAGCCGCCTGCGAGCTGTTGCGCGTCCCAGCCTACGAGGCGCAGCCAGGTGACCATCGAGCCGCTGCGCATACCGCCGCGCCAGCAGTAGACCAGCGGCTTCCAGTTCTCGGGCCGGTCGGCCAGCGTCTCGTGCAGATGCTTCGCGATGTTCGCCGCGACCATCGCGCCGCCGATGCGCCGTGCCTCGAAGGCGCCGGTCTGCACGTAGACGGTGCCGACGATGCGGCGCTCCTCGTCATCGAGCACGGGGCAATTGATGGCGCCGGGAATGTGGTCGAGCGCGAACTCGGCCGGGGAACGGGCATCGATCAGCGTGTCGAAGGCGTGGCGGTCGCCGACCCGCACGGGCTGGCGATGACTCATGGCAGGAACCTCATGCCCCCGATTGTCAGGCGTACGCAGGCCCGAGGCCACGGCGCAAGCGAGCGCTTGCAAAGTCGACGAAGGTCACCAGCACGAACATCGCGATCAGCACCGTCATCGCCTGCTGCTGCTGGAAGATCGACAGGTGGAAGTACAGCAGTTGCCCCAGCCCGCCGCCGCCCACGAAGCCCAGCACTGCGGCCATGCGGATGTTCATCTCCCAGCGGTAGAGCGCGTAGGCCACCCACTGCGGCAGCACGATGGGCAGGCTGGCGTAGCTGAAGGCGGTGACGGGGTTGGCGCCCGAGAGCGTCAGCGCGTGTTCGGGTTCACGCGGGGAGTTTTCCAATGCCTCGGCGAAGAGGCGCCCCAGCACGCCCGTGGTGTGCAGCGACAGCGCCAGCGCGCCAGCGAACGGGCCGATGCCGGCGGCCAGCACCATCAGCGCGGCCCATACGAGCTCGGGCACGCTGCGCAGGAAGTTGAGAACGAAACGGGCCGCATGGCGCGGCAGCCAGCCTGCACGGCCCGAGGCGGGCAGTGCGAGTACTGCGCCCGCTATGGCCGCCAGCACCGTGCCGAGCGCGGACACGGCGAGCGTCTGCAACGCGCCATTTCCGACCTTGGCGAGAAAGTCGGGCGATACGTCGGGCGGGAGGAACTCGGCGATGAACTTGCCCATGAGCCGCAGCGACTCCGATGAGCCCAGCGCGCGGTAGTCGATGCCCAGGTAGACAAAGCTCGCAATCACCGCCACGCCGATCAGCAGCAGCGCAATGCGGCATCGCCAGCACGGCGGCGGGCGCGGGGGCAGCGTCGTCATGCCAGCAGCCTCCGCAACGCATTGCTCAGCACATCGGCCAGCAACACCAGTGCCAGGAACACCAAAAGGATGCTGCTCGCCTCGCCGCCGTTGAGCATCTTCATCGACTGGTCCATCAGCTGCCCCAGCCCGCCTGCGCCAACGAAGCCCATCACCACCGACGCACGCACCGCGCATTCCCAGCGGTACACGGTGTACGAGGCCAGCTCCTGCGCCGTGTTCGGCAGCAGCCCGTAGCAAAGCGCCGCAAACCGGCCGCTGCCGCTTTCGAGCAGGGCGCGCGCGGGCCGCGTATCGGTCGATTCGAGGATCTCGGCGTAGACCTTGCCCAGCATGCCGCCGTAGGTGATGGCCAGCGCCAGCACGCCAGCAGCAGGGCCGAGCCCAAGCGCGCGCACGAAGAGCAGCGCCCAGACGATTTCGGGAATGGCGCGCAGCACCATCAGCAGCCAGCGCGCGGCCTGCCGCACGATGCCCGCCTGCACGCGGCCGGGGCCCGGGCCGATGCGCGAGATGGAGAGCGCGCGCGTCGTCACGAAGCCCAGCGGCGCGCCGATCAGCAACGCCAGCGCGATGCCGGCCGTGGCCATGGCCAGTGTTTCGAGCGTGGCCTTGAAGAGCAAAGCGAGAAAAGCGGGCGAGCCGTCGGGCGGAAAGAAGCCGGCCAGGAAGCCGCCGATGACTGCGAGATTGCCGCCGGCGAACAGCGCCCACGGCTTGAATTCGGACAGCGCCAGCATCGGCCATGCGATGACCAGCGCGGCGATGCATCCGGCCAGCCGCCGCGTGGCTTGCGGGTCGCGGTGGGTGATGGCGGTGCTCGTCAAGGACAGTCCGGCCGATGGAAGGCCGCTTCCATTGCCGCACTTGCAGGTTGCGGCCGCTGCGTTGCGATGCCGCCTTCGCTCGCATAGAGCGCGTCGAGCATCGTGGCCGTCACCTGCGCGGCGGGCAGGTCGAACATTACCTGTCCGTTGCGCATGCCGACGATGCGCGGGAACCAGCGCAGCGCGAGGTCTACCGCATGCAGCGAGGCCATCAGCGTGGCGCCTGTCGATTCGCTTTGTGCGACAAGCTGGCCGATGGCGGCATCGGCCAGCGTGGGGTCGAGCGCGGACACGGGCTCGTCGGCCAGCAGCAGGGCGGGGCGCTGGTACAGGGCCCGCGCGATGCCCACGCGTTGCAGCTGGCCGCCGGAGAGGCGATCGCAGCGGTCGAACAGACGGTCTTCCAGCGACAGGCGCGACAGTACTTCGTGCGCCCCGGCAATGTCAGAGGGATGAAAGAGCGAGCCCAGCGCGCGCAGCGTAGACCACTCGCCGAGCCGGCCCGCGAGCACGGCGGTAACCACGCGCAGGCGCGGCGCGATAGGCGGCGACTGGTGCACGGTGCCGATGCGGGCGCGCAGCTTCTTCAGCGCCGCGGCCCGCAACTGCCACGGCCTGGCGCCCAAGGCCTGAACTTCGCCTTCCGTGGGCCGCAGCGCCGCGCCAAGCACGCGCAGCAGCGTGGTCTTGCCGGCGCCCGAGGGCCCGATGACGGCGATGCGTTCGCCGTCGCGCGCGGCCAGCGTCACACCGGCCAGCGCGCGCTGGCCGTTGGGGTGCACGACACCCACGCCTTCCAGCGAAAAACTCATCCGCGCAGGCTCACTTGATCAAGCCCGCCGACTTCCCCGCAGTCTCGATCCCGTCGTAGTTCGACGACTTGGTCGGAATGAACTTGCTCGCACGCTGCAGCGCCATGATTTCCTTGTCCGCCGGGTTCGCCGGATCGAGCTTCAGGAACGCGTCGGTCAGCTTCTTGGTAACGGCCGGGTCGAGGCCAGGGCGCACCGTCCAGTTGTAGTCGTAGTAGGTCGGCGTGGTCGCCAGTACGCGCACCTTGGCGGCATTGGGGTTCTTCGACTCGACCAGCTTGTCCCACACCGATGCGTTGAGCACGCCCGCTTCCGCGCGCGATGCGGCCACGAAGGCCACCGTGGCATCGTGTGCGCCCGAGAACGCGACCGTCTTGAAGTCCTTCTCGGGGTTGATGCCGGCCTGCAGCAAAAAGTAGCGCGGCATCAGGCTGCCCGAGGTGGACGAGGGCGCGCCGAAGGCGAAGGTCTTGCCCTTCAGGTCGGCCAGCGTCTTGGCGGTGCTGTCGACCGACACGATGAACTTGCTGGTGAACACCTCGTCTTCCGCACGCTGCACGATCGGCACGGCGCCGCCGTTGGTGCGGATGCGCGCCTGCACGAAGGTGAAGCCGCCGAGCCAGGCCAGGTCGATCTTGTTGGTGGCCAGGCCCTCGACCACGGCGGCGTAGTCGGTCACGGGCGTGAACTGCACGTCCATGCCGGTTTCCTTCTTCAGGTAGTCGCCCAGCGGCGTGAACTTGCGCTGCAGCTCGGTGGGCGCCTCGTCGGGAATGGCCGAGACGCGCAGCACGCCCTGGGCCAAGGCGCCGAAGCTTGCGGCGGAAAAGGCCAGCGCGAGCGCCACCTGGGTGAGAGTCTTCTTCATGGATGTGCCTCGAGGACGTGCGGGATAGGAAAGGACGGGATTGTAGAAACTGGGCCCGATTCGATAATCGGCCCATGAACCCAACGCTCATGAACCCGCTCGCGCCTTTGCGCCTCACGAGTTTTTCGCATGGCGGCGGCTGCGGCTGCAAGATCGCGCCTGGCGTGCTGTCGCAGATCCTCAAGAACCATGCGGGTGGGCTGATCCCGCCCGAGCTCATGGTGGGCATCGAGACCGCAGACGACGCGGCGGTCTACAGGCTCAACGACCAGCAGGCGCTGATTGCGACCACCGACTTCTTCATGCCCATCGTGGACGATCCCTACGAGTTCGGCCGCATCGCCGCGACCAACGCGATCAGCGACGTGTACGCGATGGGCGGGCGGCCGATCATGGCGCTGGCGCTGGTGGCCATGCCAATCAACCAGCTGCCGGTGGAAGTCATCGCCGAGATCGTGCGCGGCGGGCAGGATGTGTGCCGCGCGGCCGGCATCCCGATTGCCGGCGGCCACACCATCGATTCGGTCGAGCCGATCTACGGCCTCGTCGCAATGGGCCTCGTGCACCCCGACCACGTGCGGCGCAATGCCGATGCGAAGGCGGGTGACGTGCTGGTGCTGGGCAAGCCGCTGGGCGTTGGCGTGCTGTCGGCCGCGCTCAAGAAAGAGCAGCTCTCCGAGACCGGCTACCGCCAGCTGATCGAAAGCACGACGAAGCTCAACACACCCGGCATCGCGCTGTCGGCCCTCGACGGCGTGCATGCGCTGACCGATGTCACCGGCTTCGGACTGGCTGGCCACACGCTCGAACTGGCGCGCGGCGCGGGGCTCACGGCGGTGGTCGAATGGTCGAAGGTGCCGCTGCTGGAGAACGTGCTGGCGATGGCGGCCGAAGGCTTCGTCACCGGCGCTTCGGGGCGCAACTGGGCAGGCTACGGCGCCGAAGTCGAACTCGCCGCCGGATTGCATGCCACCACGCAGAACTTGCTGAGCGACCCGCAGACCTCGGGCGGCCTGCTCGTGAGCTGCGCGCCTGAAGCGGTCGATGCCGTGCTGAAGATCTTCCGCGATGAAGGCTTTGCGCAAGCGGCGATCATCGGCCGTGTCGAGGCTGGCGAGCCCTCGCTGCGCGTGGTGCCGTAGCTCCCCGTATTTCTCCCTCCCCCTCTGGGGGAGGGCAGGGGTGGGGGCACGCGGCGGTCGATGAAGCGCCGAGGAAAAGCCAGTGCCGCTTGCCCCCATCCCAGCCTTCCCCCAGAGGGGGAAGGAGCAAGACAGAAACGGCGGAAGGGGGAAGGAGTCGAACCTTCCCGGCGACGACTGGCGCCACCCACTGGGTTTGAAGCCCAGCCGCCCCACCAGGGACGATCCCCTCCCATGACTGGTTTCGTTGTTCACGGCCCTGCCCCGAACAACGACGTATCGGGCCGCAGCAGATGCGTGTCCTTCACGCGCCGCGTATAGCCCACACGGTCAAAAAATTCGAGCAACTGGATCGCGCGCTTGCGCCCCAACCCAGTCGCATCGCGAAAACTCGCGGCCTGCAGTCCTTCCGGGCCATCGAGGCAATCACGTGCCATCACCGCCAACCGCTCGACAGTTGCCAGCGGATAGTACAAGTCCTTCACAGCCTGAAAGACCTCGCCACGCCGCGCAAGACTCGCGAGCGTCTGTCGCACCATCGGTTCGCTCACCGCGCAGTCCTTGGCGAGATCGCGCACCCACGGCGGATCGAAGCCGCCATCGGCCAGCCTGGGCAACAACTTCTGCGCGAGCTTCTGTTCGGCTTCGCCAAGGCGCGCCGCATGGTCCGGCAGATGCAGCCAGGTGCCGCTGCGCACCAGCGCACCACGCGCGACCAGCGCATCGAGCGCATGGCGCCAGAGCGAGTCGTCCGTGCGCGGCCCGGCCAGTCGCTTGAGGCGGCGTGCATCAGGACCGACCTCGTCGGGCGCGGTGCGATGAAAGTCCGCGAGGCGCCCAGCAATCTGCTCTTCGAGCATGTCCAGATGCGTCTGCGCGATGGCCGTGTGGTCGATGCGCACCGCATCGCCGGGCAGCGACAGCGCGGCTTCATCGGCCAGCGAGAGAACGCGCGCTATTCGCGCGGTGTCGACGCCCAACGGCGCGTTGTGCAGCAGCGCGGCCACGCGCGCCGTGCGATCGTCGATGGCCCAGGCCGCCAGCGTGCGCAGGCGCTCGGGCGTGCGGCGGTAGCGCACCGGTGCGAACGGGTCGAGCACGCGCACGCCGGCCACGGTGCGCGTGGCCGAGGCATCGCGCAGCACGCCGCGGTCGCCATGCCATGTGCCGACTGCTTCCCTCAGCACCAATTGAGCAAACGCCGTCTCGCCGGGCGCGAGCGCATCACGGTCGAGCAGCGCGACCGACGCCATCACGTCGCTCGCGCCGAGGTGCGCGTGCACCGTCGCACCCGAGCGCAGTGGCTTGGCTTCGTCGGGCCACAGCGTGAGGAGCACGTCGATGCGATCCGTGGCGAGCGCGATGCTCGGTGCGCAGACCCAGTCGCCGCGATGCATCTCGTCCTTGGTGACGCCAGCTAATGCCAGCGCACAGCGTTGGCCCGCACGAGCCGATTCGGTCTTCTGGTTCTGCGCATGGATGCCGCGCACGCGCACCGTGCGATCGCCAGGCACCACGCGCAGTTCGTCGCCGATGCGCACCGTGCCGCTGAAGACCGTGCCGGTGACCACGGTGCCGACGCCCGACAGCGTGAAGGCACGATCGACCGCGAGGCGAAACGCCAGGTCGTCTTCGCGCGTGCGCTCCTGGCGCGCCACGTCGAGCAGCCGTTCCCGCAGCGCGTCGATGCCTTCGCCGGTCGTCGCCGACACCGCGAGCATGGGCGCCTGTGCGAGTGGCGTGGGCGCCAGCAGCGCGGCGATGTCCGCACGCACCTCGGCAAGCCGCGCTTCGCGCACGGCCTCGTCGATGCGGTCGATCTTGGTGACGGCCACAGTCGCCTCGCGCACGCCCAGCAACGCCACCACGGCCAGGTGCTCGCGCGTCTGCGGCATCACGCCGTCGTCGGCGGCCACCACCAGCAGTGCATGGTCGATGCCGGTCGCGCCGGCCAGCATGGTGTGCAGCAGGCGCTCGTGGCCCGGCACGTCGACGAAGCCGAGCGACACGCCATCGGGCGCATGCAGGTACGCATAGCCCAGCTCGATGGAAATGCCGCGCCGCTTCTCCTCGGGCAGCCGGTCGGTGTCGACGCCGGTGAGCGCGCGCACCAGCGTGGTCTTGCCGTGGTCGATGTGGCCTGCAGTGCCGATGATCATCGTGGGCGTGTCGTCACATGAAGTTGCGGGTGTGCAGCTCGGACAGCCGCTGCGCCTCGTCGCGGTCGAAGCCCAGCCGTGCGAGACGCGAACGCCGTCCGGCTGCCATGTCGCGTTGCAGTTGCTGCACGGCCGTGTGGCCGCGTGCGACGGCGGACGGCGACAACTCGCCCGCGGCCAGCAGCACCAACGCGTCGAACACTTCCTCATTGAGGCCCGCCGTGCTGGCCAGCGTGTCGTAGCGCACCTCGATGGCGTTGCGCAGCCGCGCCTGGTAGTCGGGCTGCACCGAGAGCCGGTATTCGAGGTGCGCCATGCCGAAGGCGACGTGGCGTGCCTCGTCGCGCGCCGTCAGCCGTGCGATCTGCCGCGTCACCGGATCGGGCGCGTGCGCGTGCAGGAAGTTGAGCAGGTTCACGAAGCTGCCCTCGCCGAGCACGGCCAGCAGGAAGGTGGCGACGGAAAAATCCGGCGCATCGAACAGCGTGCGCAGCGAGGCTTGCCCACCGGCCGTCGACAGGGCCGGTTCATGGCCGCGCAACGTGGCGCGGCGCGTGAAGACTTCGACGTGCCGCGCCTCGTCGGCGCATTGCAGCGCCAGCAGTTGCAGCACTTCGCGGAAGTGCGGATGGATCTGGCCCAGGTGGCGCGCCGGCACCAGCAGCGCGGCGTTCTCGTTCTCGATGAGGTAGGTCATCACCTGCACGACTGCTGCCTCCACGGCGGGTGGCAGATCGAAGGGCGCGTCCCAGTCGATGGCTGTGCCCGGGTCCCATTGGGCTGCTGCTGCCTGCCGGTAGAGCTCGCCCGCCGTTGCGGCCCACACTTCGTCGCGGCGGTGCAGGGCGAAGAAGAAGGGCGGGCTGCCGGCCTCCACCGTGGCGCCGCGCGCCGCCAGGCCCCAGCCGGGCGCGGCGTCTTCGGCGGGCGAGCCGTTGGCGTCGCCCTGCGCGGCACCGGTCGATTGCGCGCCGAGCCAGCGGCCTTCGGCATGCGGGCCGCGCGTGACAGTGGCCTGCTCCGCCGTCTCGAAGCGCAGCGGATGCCCCTGGCTGCGGCACCACGCTTCCAGGTGCATCCGCCAGTCCGGCGATTGCCCGCGCACGCGCAGCTCGCCACCCACCGGCCGTTCGGCCAGCGCGCGGCGAATGAGCAGCAGGGCACCCTGATCGAGGCCCAGCGACTCAATATCGATAGTCGGGGTTGGTGATGCGGCCATCGCCGTCGTAGAAGTGTTCGTCGTCCACCGCGCGCTCGAGCAGCGCGTAGCCGCTGGTGCGGCCGGCGCGCCACTCGCGCAGGCCTTCGAGTTCGAGCAGCGGGCGCACCTGCGGGTCGTCCCAGCGCATCGCCATCAGCAGCGAGACGAAGCGGTCGATCAACGCGGCCGGTGCGCCGGGGCTGGTGGTGAAGTTGCAGTGGTCGTACGCACCGGTGCGCGCCAGCACGCGCGTGCTGCCTGAAGGCAGCGTGCCGTCGAGGCCGAAGGCCAGGTGGTTGCCGTCGATCAGGCAGCAGGCGTCGATCTGGCCGGCCATCAGCGCGATGGCCGCATCGCGCTCGCCGCCGATGTGGTCGCCGTGCTTGCCGCCGAGCACGTCGAAATACCGCACCTGGAAATCGCGCGACTTCACCAGGCCCTCGGTGCGCAAGTGGTCGAGTGGAATCAGCGTGGCCTGCGGCGAATCGAGCGCGCCCAGCCCGATGGTCTTGCCGCGCAGGTCGGCCAGCGACTGCACCGGGCTGTCGGCGCGCACGACGATGGCCGAGCGCAGGTCGCAATCGGTGTCGCGCATGGCCACGGCTTGCACCTGCTGGCCACGGCTGCGCGCGATGCGCTCGGCGCGCGCCCAGGCCAGCGGCGAATTCCACGCCAGGTGCAGCGTGCCGTCGAACTGCGCCTCGACCTGGCTTTCGTAGTTCGAATACAGCACGTAGTCGAAGGGCAGTCCGTTCTTCACGAAGAAGGCCTTGAAGCCTTCCCAGATGGTGACGACCTTGGGCGCGTAGGCTACGGCGCCCATGATCAGTGTCGGTTCCGGCATGGGACGATTCCTTCAGAACAAGGGCAGGCCGGTGATGGCCTTGCCGATGAAGTCGTACAGCACGTCGGAGGTCGGTGCCATCACGCTGGAGGCGCGCGCGTCGCGGAACAGCCGCTCGATGCCCGCCTCCTTGCGGAAGGCCGCGCCGCCGCATACGCGCATGGCGATGTCGGTGACTTCGAGCGCGGTTTCGGCGGCGGCAGCCTTCACTTCGAGCACGCGCAGCATGGTGTCGGGGCGGCCCGCGCCGATGGCGGCCACCGTGTCGTCGAGCAGCGTTTGCACCATGTCGGTCTTGATGCGCGCACGCGCGAGGTAGGCGCGGATGGTCGGCAGATCGGCCAGCGACGAATCGAGGTGCACGTGCTTCGTCTGGCTCACGTGGCCGATGGCGCGGCTCAGGGCGCCTTCCATCAGGCCCGTCGAGCAGGCGGCGCTGAGCACCGAGAACCACGGCAGCACCACGCCCATCATGGTGTCGAAGCCCTTGCCGTCCTCGCCGAGCCGGGCGCTGGCCGCGATGCGCACGTCCTTCGCGGTGATCGGCGTGGAGGCGTTGCCGCGCAGGCCCAGTCCGTCGAAGCGGCCGGGCTGGCTCAGGCCGTCGGACTTCGCATCGACCAGCCACAACGTGCTGGCGCCTTCGGCCGCGAGCGGCTTGCTCGACCACACGTAGCTGTCGGCTTCGAAGGCGGAAGTGACCCAGCTCTTGCGCGCGTCGAGCACCACGTTCGCGCCATCTGCGCGGGCAGTGCCGGTGGGCGCCCAGAAGTGGCTGCGCGAATCGGCCTCGGAAAAAGCCAGCGTGCTCAGGTGCTTGCCCTCGGCAATCGCGCGGCGCGTGGCTTCGGGGCCGAACTGTTCGAGCACTGCCGTGGCGCAGTAGTGCATGCACACGACCATCGCGGTAGACGGGCAAGTCTGCGCGATGCGTGACACCACCTGCGCGGCTTCCTTCAGGCCCAGGCCCTGGCCGCCGACCGATTTGGCCGAGACAAGGCCGAGCAGGCCGGCCTGGCCCATCGCCTGGATCGTCTCTCGTGGAAATCGTCCCTCGCTGTCCGTGCGCTGGGCCGAGGGCTGCAGCGTTTGCGTTTCGATACCGGCGAGCACTTCGAGGGGGTTCATCGCTTTCTCCTGAGGGTGGGTTGAGGGAGTCGATCTACTGCAGTCGCTCGTGCAGAGCGCCGAGCTGAGAGGTGAAGGGCGCGCTGTCTTCGAGGCAGCGCAGGTCGAGCAGCAGGCGGTCTTCGGCTATGCGGCCGATCACGGGCAGCGGCAGGCTACGCAGCGCGGTGGCAAGGGCGTCGAGCGCAGTGCCGAGGCCCTTTTTCGACGTGCCGGCCGGCGCGAGCGCCAGTCCGGCCGAGGGCAGGCGTTCGACCGGTAGCGAGCCGGAGCCGATCTGCCCGAGCAGCGGCACGACTTCGACGGTGAAGCGAGGAGAGACGGCCGCCTGCACCGGCGCCTTCAAGCTCTCGGCTATCTCGCGAATCGCATCGGCGGGCCGCGTGAGCAACCGCAGCGTCGGCAGGTCTTGCGCAAGACGCTCGGGCCGCAGGTACAGCGACAGCGTGGCTTCGAGCGCCGCCAGCGGCAGCTTGCTCATGCGCAGCGCGCGCTTCATCGGGAACTTGCGGATGCGGCCCACCGCAGCCTTGCTGCCGACGATGAGGCCGGCCTGCGGCCCGCCCAGCAGCTTGTCGCCCGAGAAGGTCACTACGTCGCAGCCGGCCGCGAGCATCTCCTGCGGCAGCGGCTCGCGCGGCAAGCCGTAGTGCGCGAGGTCGACCAGCGAGCCGCTGCCCAAGTCGGTCGCCAGCGGCACGCCGCGCGCATGCGCGATGTCGGCGAGCGTGGCTTCGTCGACGGCGGCGGTGAAGCCCTGCACGGCGTAGTTGCTGGTGTGCACCTTCATCACCAGCGCGGTGTGTTCGTTGATGGCGCGCTCGTAGTCCTGCGGATGCGTGCGGTTGGTGGTGCCGACCTCGACCATGCGCGCGCCCGCGCTGGCCATCACGTCGGGCATGCGGAAGGCGCCGCCGATCTCGACGAGTTCACCGCGCGAGACGATCACTTCGCGCTCGCGCGCCAGTGCCGCGATGGTGAGCAGCACGGCCGCCGCGTTGTTGTTGACCACCGTGGCCGCCTCGGCGCCGGTGATGCTGCACAGCAGCTCTTCCACCAGCGAGTCGCGGTCGCCGCGGCTGCCAGTGGCGAGGTCGTATTCGAGGTTGTTGGGCGATGTCATCACCGCGAGCAGCCGCTGCAGCGCCGAGTCGGCCAGCAGCGCGCGGCCGAGGTTGGTGTGAATGACGGTGCCGGTGAGGTTCAACACGGCGCGCATGCGCGGTGCGAGGCGGGCCTGGATGCGCGCGGCGAGCGCATCGCCGAGTGCGTCGTGCTGTACCTCTGTGGCCATCAGCTTGCCTGCCACAGCCTGCGCGCGAAGCCCTTCGAGTAGTGCGCGTGCCTCTTTCACCACCAGCGTGTGGCCGTGCTCGGCCAGCAATGCGCCCGGCACGGCGAGGCGCAGCAGTTGATCGACAGAAGGCAGATCCTGGGGCCTTGCCGTCGAGCCGTGGACCACGGACTCTTCGGGCGCTGCCATCAGCCGCCTCCGCCGTCGTCGGGAACTTCGGGGTCGCCGAACAGCAGCATCAGGTTGTGGCCGCTGCGCTGGTGGCCGGCTTCGGACACGAGCAGGTCGAGCGTGACGCTGGCGAGGTCGTCGGCGACGGGTTCGACCTCGGGGTCTTTCTCCATCGCGATCTGCTTGAGGTAGTGGCCGCAGCTGTCGCAGCACTCGGCCTTCACCGCGCCTTCGCGTGCGCCGGTGGCCGGCAGTTCCACGCCAGGCTGCGGAGAAAGCGATTCGAAATGGATGCCCTTGGTGCTTTCGCAATGCGTGCACTTGATGCGCACGTAGTGCCACTCGGTACTGCACAGCGAGCAGTGCAGGTAGCGGAAGCCCGCTTCGTCGGCGCCGATGCGCGTGATGCTCACGGTGGGTGCACTGCCGCAGCAGGGGCATTCGTTGCCGGGGTCGGTGCGGCCGAAGATGTTCTCGCCTTCGCGCTCCGCCACCTGCAGCACTAGCTGCGTCCAGTAGGCCTGCAGCCCCGCGGCAATCAACGGCGCGGCAGCGAGGTCGAGCCCGAACATGATGCGGCGCGAGAGCCGGTCGGCCTGCTCGTTGATCCATGCATCGTCGGCGGCCATCACGCGGTCGAGCGTGTCGCGCGCGGGGCCTTCGGGCAGCCGTACGCGGAAGAGGCCGAGCAGACGGCGAAGCTCCTGCTGCCAGACCGGATCGCGTGTCCAGCCGAAAGCGGGCATCGGCGGCTTCAGCACCTTTGATGCGGCTTCGAGCGAATCGGATTCGGGCAGCGTGACTGGTGCGTAGTCCTGCAGCACCTGGTGCTGCGCCTGCGCAAGATCGGCGATGAAGATCAGGTACTCGCGCATCGGATGCGAAGCCGCGAGCTGGCGCAGCCGCAATTGCCGGTCGGAGAACGCGAGAGACCGAACCGGCAGGCGCAGGAACGGCATCTGCCGTCCGGCCTGCATCGCGATCTGTTCGGGATCGAGGATGCGCGTGGTCCGGATCGGCGGGGGGCTGCCGGTGGAACTCGTCATCGGGGCAGTATCACTCACCTCGCGTCATTTTGCGATGCCACAGGGGATGGTTGAGCTTGGCCCAGCCTTCCGTGACGGTGCCGCGCGTCATGGCGCGCAACGTGCCCTTGACCCAGATGGCCGCGTAGATGTGCGTGATGACCGAAAGAATCAGCACCACGGCCGACACCGAATGCACCACCACCGCGATGCGCCGCAGGAGGATCGGGAAGAAGCCGACGAACCACGGGCTCCAGAACATGAAGCCCGTCACCAGCAACAGCAGCAGGCTGACGCCGAAGGCCCAGAACACCAGCTTCTGCCCGGCGTTGTACTTGCCCACCGGCGGCATGGATGACTTGTCGCCCTTGAGCATCTTCGGGGCGTTGGCGATCCACTCGCGGTCGCCGCGGTCGAGGATGTTCTCGCGCCACATCGTGAAGAACAGGAAGACGAAGCCCAGCACCATCAGCAGGCCCATGAACGGATGCAGGATGCGCGTCCATGGCCCGCCGCCGAACAGCGTGCTCAAAAAGAACAGGCTCGGGTGGAAGAAGGCCAGGCCCGAGAGCGCGGCCGCGAAGAACATGATCGCGACGAACCAGTGGTTCATGCGCGTGGCGTCGCGGTAGCGGCGAAGGTAGTAGCGTGTCATCGCGTTCTTCTCCTCATGCGCGGGGTGCGGTGGATGGCGAGGTGGGCGGCTCTTCGATCACCACCACGTCGTCGGGCTTGCCGTCGCGGTCGGCATCGGGGTGCTCGTCCTTGGGCTCGATGGGGCCGGTCTTCATGTAGTGGAAGAAGCTGCCCACCACCGCGCCGATCATGGCGACCATCGCGAGCGGCTTGGCAACGCCCTTCCACAGCGACACCAGCGGGCTGATGTGCGGGTCTTTCGGCAGGTCGGCATACAGGCCCGGCCGGTCGGCGTGCTGCAGCACGTACATCACGTGCGTGCCGCCCACGCCGGCCGGGTCGTACACGCCGGCGTTGGCAAAGCCGCGCTCCTTCAGGTCGACGATGCGCTCCGAGGCGTACTCGTGCATGTCTTCCTTGGTGCCGAAATGCAGGGCGCCTGTGGGGCAGGCCTTCACGCAGGCCGGCTCCAGGCCCACGCCCACGCGGTCGGAGCACAGCGAGCATTTGTAGGCCTTGT
Source organism: Variovorax nivicola (assembly GCF_051216475.1). Classification (NCBI taxonomy): domain Bacteria; kingdom Pseudomonadati; phylum Pseudomonadota; class Betaproteobacteria; order Burkholderiales; family Comamonadaceae; genus Variovorax; species Variovorax nivicola. Next base: position 681,982 of record NZ_JBPJZK010000002.1, read on the forward strand.
TGTCGGCCTTGCTGATACGCGGCACATCGAATGGGCAACCGGTAACGCAGTTGCCGCAGCCCACGCAATGCTCGCTGATGAAGTCGACGATGCCATTGCTGTACTTGACGATGGCACCCGGCGCCGGACACGACTTCAGGCAGCCTGGGTCGTCGCAGTGCATGCAGCCGTCCTTGCGGATCAGCCATTCGAGCTTGCCGGCCTCGGGTTCCACCTCGGAGAACTTCATCACCGTCCATGAGGAAGGCGTGAGATCGACCGGGTTGTCGTAGGTGCCGTGCATGGTGCCCACGTCGTCGCGCAGGTCGTTCCACTGCATGCACGCGACCTGGCAGGCCTTGCAGCCGATGCAGGTCGACACGTCGATCAGCTTGGCCACCTGCTGCACCTGCGGGCGGCTGCGGATGTCGGGCGACGGCGTGGTCGTGGCCGAGCGGGCGGCGATGTCGAGGGTTTGAAGTGAGGACATCGCTCAGGCCTTTTCGATGTTCACGGTGAACGACTTGTACTCTGGGGTCTGCGTATTCGCATCGCCCACGAACGGCGTCAGCGTGTTCACCAGATATCCAGGCTTGGCCACGCCGACGAAGCCCCAGTGGTTCGGCAACCCCACCGTGTGCACCGTGCGGCCATCGACCTGCAGCCCGACGATGCGCTTGGTGACCAGCGCCACGGCCTTGATGAAGCCGCGCTTGCTCGACACCTTCACCATGTCGCCATTGGCGATGCCCTTCTCCTTGGCCAGCTCCTCGCCGATCTCGACGAACTGCTGCGGCTGGATGATGGCCGAGGTGCGCACGTTCTTGGTCCAGTAGTGGAAGTGCTCGGTGAGCCGGTAGCTGGTTGCCACGTACGGGAAGTCCTTCGGCACACCGAGACGCTCGAGGTCGCCCTTGAAGATGCGTGCCGCGGGGTTGGCGCGCGCCTTCTCGTTGTTCGGGTGCATCAGGTTGTTGACCAGTGGTGACTCGAAGGGCTCGTAGTGCTCGGGCAGTGGTCCTTCGGCCATGCCCGTCGGTGCGAAGAGCCGGGCCACGCCCTCGGCCGTCATGATGAACGGGCGCACCGCGTCGGCTTCCGTCGGGTTCGCGTCGGGCCGGATGTCGGGAACGTCGGCGCCGGTCCACTGCTTGCCGTTCCATGCGATGAGGCCGCGCTTGGCGATCCACGGCTTGCCGGTAGTCGGATCAGTCGAGGCGCCGTTGTACAGAATGCGCCTGTTCGCGGGCCAGGCCCACGCCCAGTTCTGCACCATGCCGATGCCGTACGGGTCGGCGTTGTCGCGCCGGGCCATCTGGTTGCCGGCCTGCGTCCATGCGCCGCTGTAGATCCAGCAGCCGCTGGCGGTGCTGCCGTCGTCGCGCAGCAGTCCGAAGCCCGAGAGCTGCTCGCCGGCCTTGGCCGTTGGCGGCTTGGTCGGGTCCTTCGGGTCGAGCAGGTCGGTCAGCGCACGGCCGTTGTATTCCATCGCCAGCTCCTGCGCGGAAGGCGAATGCGGAATCTTGTAGAGCCAGGTGAGGTTGACGATCGGGTCGGGATACGCGCCGCCGTCCTTCGCGTAGGCCGTGCGAATGCGGTTGAAGATGCCCGCGATGATCTCGATGTCGCCCTTGGCCTCGCCCGGCGGCTCCGCGCCCTTCCAGTGCCACTGCAGCCAGCGGCTGGAGTTGGTGAGCGAGCCGTCTTCCTCCGCAAAGCAGGTGGAAGGCAGGCGGAACACCGTGGTCTGGATGTCGGTGGTCTTGACGTCGTTGAACTCGCCGAAGTTGCGCCAGAACTCGCTGGTCTCGGTCATCAGCGGATCGATGGTGACGAGGAACTTGAGCTTGGACAGCCCGTCGACGATCTTCTTCTTGTCCGGGAACGAGCCCACCGGGTTGAAGCCCTGGCAGATGTAGCCGTTGAGCTTGCCCAGGTTCATGAGCTCGAAGGCCTGCAGGATGTCGTAGAGCTTGTCGATCTTCGGCAGATAGTGGAAGGCCCACTCGTTCTCCGCCGTGGCCGCGTTGCCCCACCACGCCTTCTGCATGCTGACGAAGAACTTCGGGTAGTTCTGCCAGTAGCTCATCTGGTTGGGGCGCAGCGGTTTCAGCGCGCGGGTCTTGTAGTAGACGTCCAGCGTCTGCTCGCTGTCACGCGCCAGCGACATGTAGCCGGGCAGCGAGTTCGACAGCAGCCCCAGGTCGGTCAGGCCCTGGATGTTGCTGTGGCCGCGCAGCGCGTTCATGCCTCCGCCGGGTACGCCGATGTTGCCCAGCAGCAGCTGCACGATGGCGCCGGTGCGGATCATCTGCGAGCCCTGGCTGTGCTGCGTCCAGCCCAGCGCATACATGATGGTCATGGTGCGCGTGGAGGTGCTGGTGCTCGCGATGTACTCGCACACCTTCAGGAACTTGTCCTGCGGCGTGCCGGTGATGCGGCTCACCAGCTCGGGCGTGTAGCGCGAATAGTGCCGCTTCATCACCTGCAGCACGCATTGCGGGTCCTGCATGGTCATGTCGACCTTGGCCATGCCCTGCTCGTCGAGCGCGTAGCCCCACGACTTGGGGTCGTAGTTGCGCTTCTCGGCGTTGTAGCCGCTGAACAGGCCGTCCTCGAACTTGTAGTCAGGCCCGACGATGAACGGCGCGTTGGTGTAGTTGCGCACGTACTCGGTCTGGATCTTGTCGTTGCCCAGCAGGTAGTTGATGACGCCCGCCAGGAACGCGATGTCCGAGCCCGCGCGCACTGGTGCGTAGTAGTCGGCCATGGCGGCCGAGCGCGTGAAGCGCGGGTCGACCACGACAAGGCGCGCCTTGTTCTGCTTCTTGGCCTCGATGACCCACTTGAAGCCGCACGGATGCGCCTCCGCGGCATTGCCGCCCATGATGAGCACGACATCCGCGTTCTGGATGTCCTGCCAATGGTTGGTCATCGCGCCTCTGCCGAACGTCGGGGCCAGACTGGCCACCGTAGGTCCGTGTCAAACGCGTGCCTGGTTGTCGAACACCAGCATTCCGGTCGAGCGGAATGCCTTGTGCGTGATGTATCCGGTTTCGTTGGACGAGGCCGAGGCGCAGAGCATGCCGCTGCTGGTCCAGCGGTTCACGGTCTTGCCTTCGGCGTTGGTGGTCTGGAAGTTGGCGTCGCGGTCGGCCTTGAGCAGCTTGGCGATGCGGTCGAGCGCCTCGTTCCAGCCGATGCGCTTCCACTCGGTGCTGCCGGCTTCGCGCACCTCGGGGTACTTCAGCCGCATGGGGCTGTGCACGAAGTCGAGCAGGCCCGCGCCCTTGGGGCACAGCGTGCCGCGGTTCACGGGGTGGTCGGCATCGCCCTCGATGTGGAGGATGTCGGACACCACGTTCTTCGCCTTGTCGCCCAGGCTGTACATGATGAGCCCGCAGCCCACCGAGCAGTACGGGCAGGTGTTGCGGGTCTCGGTGGTGCGCGCGAGCTTGAAGTTGCGGGCCTCGGCCAGCGCGGCGGTCGGCGAGAAGCCGAGCGCCACGATGCTGGAGCCGACCAGCCCCGCGCTGCTGACGCGGAAGAATTGCCGGCGGTTCATGTCCATGACGTGACCTCCTGCAGCGGTGAAGTGGGGTGTTTCATCGTGATCTTCTTTTTTGCCGGGAAACTTGATTGAATGAATCAGGTGGGCCGCGCTACTTGGGCGCCGCAGTGCCGTCGCCACCGCTCGGCGCGGGCGCAGCGCCGCCGGAAGAGCCGCCACCGCCCGGGCCGCTCATGCCGCCGATGGCTGCGCCGCCTTCGGACGGGCCCTTGTGGGAAGTGGAGGATTCGACCTTGTCGCCGGACTCGGCAGGCTTGATGCCCGTCGGGCTCGCCGTGCCGCCGTCGGCCTTCGGCGTGGGGACCGTGGGAACCTTGGGATCGCAGGCACTCGCCAGCACGCCTGCGACAAGGCACAGGCCGACGATCTGCAAGCGCTGGCATCGTGGCATCGACACTCCTTGGGGAAGGACGGGTCTGAAAACGGGCTGTTTTTATGCCTCGTTCTTCGCTTGCCGGGAGTGCCCGGTTTGCGACAAACGGGATACGTTTGTCGCATCATGCGACAGCATCCTGTCGGGATCAAGGGCCGAAAGGGCGCAATAACCCTTGAATCCAGCCGCGCCCCTGGGCGTCGGCTATTGTTCGCGCCATGAATGCCTCCCTCCGCCTGGGTTGGCGCACGCTCTGGCGCGACCTGCGCGCCGGCGAACTGCGCCTGTTGATCGTTGCCGTGGTGCTGGCCGTGGCCGCGCTCACGGCTGTCGGCTTCTTTGCCGATCGCCTGCAGGGCGGGCTGAAGCGCGATGCGCGCCAGCTGCTGGGCGGCGACGCGGTGATCGTCAGCGACAACCCGACGCCCGAGGCCTTCGTGGCGCAGGCGAAATCGCTGGGCCTGCAAGGCAGCGGCACCTACGGCTTTCCGACCATGGCGCGGGCCGGGGACGCGCAGGGCGGCGCCAGCAAGCTGGTGGCGTTGAAGGCCGTGGCCGCTGGTTACCCACTGCGCGGCAGCCTGCAGACCTCCACCACCATCGACGGGCCGGGTGCCGTCACGCGCGACATCCCGCCGCCGGGCGAGGTGTGGGTCGATGCCTCGCTGCTCGACTCGCTCGCGCTCAAGGTCGGCGACACGATGCTGCTGGGCGACACCGGCCTGCGCGTCGGCCGCGTCATCACGCTGGAACCCGACCGCGGCGCCGGCTTCATGAGCTTCTCGCCACGCGTGATGCTCAACCAGGCCGACGTGCCGCGCACCGGGCTCGTGCAGCCGGCCAGCCGCGTTGGCTATCGCTATGCGGTGGCGGGCAGCGATGCGGCGGTGAAGCGCTTCAGTGACTGGGCCGACGCCACCATCAAGAAGGGCGAGCTGCGTGGCGTGCGGCTCGATTCCTTCGAAGGCGGCCGCCCCGAGATGCGCCAGACGCTGGACCGCGCAGAGAAATTCCTGAGCCTGGTCGCGCTGCTCGCGGCGCTGCTGTCGGCCGTGGCGGTGGCGCTGGCCGCGCGCGGCTTCGCGGCCAGCCATCTCGACGACTGCGCAATGCTGCGGGTGCTGGGCCAGAGCCAGCGCACCATCGCCGTAGCTTATTCCTTCGAGTTTGCGGTGATCGGCATCGTGGCCAGCGGGCTGGGCGTGGCCATCGGCTTCGCGGTGCACTACGTGTTCGTGCTGCTGCTGGCGGGGCTGGTCGAAACCGCGCTGCCCGCGGCCACCTTGTGGCCTGTCGCTTTCGGGCTCGGCATGGGGCTCACGCTGCTGTTCGCCTTCGGCCTGCCGCCGGTGCTGCAACTGGCCCGCGTGCCGCCGCTGCGCGTGATCCGGCGCGACGTGGGCGGGCTCAAGCCCGCGTCGCTCGCGGTGCTGGGCGTTGGCGTTGCGGGCTTTGCGGCGCTGCTGATGGCGGCGAGCAGCGACATCAAGCTGGGGCTGATCGCGGTCGGCGGCTTCGCGGGTGCGGTGGCGGTGTTTGCGCTGCTGAGCTGGCTGGCGGTGAAGGTGCTGCGCCGCAGCGTCAACGAAACGACTGCGCCGCGATGGCTGGTGCTGGCCACGCGGCAGATTTCGGCGCGGCCGGCCTATGCGGTGGTGCAGGTCAGCGCGCTGTCGGTCGGCCTGCTGGCGCTGGTGCTGCTGGTGCTGCTGCGCACCGACCTCGTCGCGAGCTGGCGCCAGGCCACGCCGCCCGATGCGCCGAACCGCTTCGTCATCAACGTCATGCCCGACCAGAGCGATGCCTTCCAGAAGTCGCTGCGCGACGCGGGCGTGGGCAAGTTCGACTGGTACCCGATGATCCGCGGCCGTCTGATCGCCATCAACGACAAGCCCGTGACGCCCGACGACTACGCCGAAGACCGCGCCAAGCGCCTGGTGGACCGCGAGTTCAACCTCAGCAACAGCGTGGATGCGCCCGCGCACAACACCATCACCGCGGGCAAGTGGACGCCCGATGCGCAGGGCGAGGTGAGCGTGGAAGAGGGCCTGGCCGAGACGCTGGGCCTGAAACTCGGCGACATGCTGCGCTTCGACATCGGCGGCATGCAGAACGAGGCGCGCATCACCTCGCTGCGCAAGGTCGACTGGGGCTCGATGCACGCCAATTTCTTCGTGATGTACACGGTGGCCTCGCTGGCCGACGTGCCCACCACCTACATGGGCGCCTTCCGCGCGCCCGAGACCCGGGGCTTCGACAACGCACTGGTGCGCAGCTACCCGAACGTGACCAACGTCGACATGAGCGCCACCATCAACCAGCTGCAGCGCGTGCTCGATCAGGTGATACGGGCGGTCGAGTTCCTGTTCGGCTTCACGCTCGCGGCCGGGCTTGTTGTGCTGTTCGCGGCGGTGACGGCCACGCGCGAGGAACGGGCGCGCGAGTTCGCGGTGATGCGCGCGGTGGGCGCGCGCGCCAGCCTGCTGCGGCAGGTGCAGCGCGCCGAGCTGGTGGGCGTGGGGCTGCTCGCGGGCTTTCTCGCGAGCATTGTGGCTTCGGTGATCGGCTGGGCCCTGGCGCGCTTTGTGTTCGAGTTCACCTGGACCGCCTCGCCCATCGTGCCGGTGGCGGGCGCGCTGGCCGGCGCGGTGCTGGCACTGGGCGCGGGATGGTGGGGCCTGCGCGACGTGCTGCGCCGCCCGGTGGTCGACACGCTGCGGCGCGCTGCCGAGTAGCCATCTTTTTCTTCGGGTTCGGGCCGGACGGGGTCGTGGAATGCAATACATTCCCCGACCCCGTATTCAATTCAGAAGAACCTTTCTACATGCGCTTGGCGTCATTCCAGATCACCAACTTTCGCTCGATCAACGACAGCGGCCTCATCGACTCCACACAGATCACGGCGATCCTCGGTCGAAATGACAGCGGTAAATCGAACCTGCTGCGCGCACTTCATAGCCTGAACCCCGCCGAGGGCCTGGCCGAACTCAGCCCCATCAAGGACTTTCCCCGCCACCGTCGCCTGGAAGAGTGCACCGGCGACACCCCGGTCGTCTTCACGCGCTGGAGCCTGGACGAGAGCGAGCAGGCCGAGCTCGTCGAGATCCTGCCGCGCGCGGCAGGCGTGCGCCACGTCACCGCGGCCCGCGGCTATGGCACTGCACGCTGGGCCGGGCTCGAAGGGCTCACGGCGCTGTCGCTCGACGTGAGCGACATCAAGGGCAAGGTCCGCAAGATCGTGCCGGCCGTGAAGGCCGCTGCAGAAAAAGTCGCCGAGGAAGCGAAGGTAACGCTCGAGCAGGAAGCCGACACCTTCGACGCCGCGATGATCATGAGCCCCGACTACATCAAGTGGTCGGCGGGCGCGGTCAAGGCGGCACAGGCCCTGCGCAAGGCGCTGGCCGTGGCGGGCGCCGAGCTCAGCGACAAGCAGGAGCAGATGCTGGCCGAGCTGGAAGACATGGCCCTGTCCATCTCCAACGACACGCCGGCGCTCGCCCGCGCGCAGGCCTGGGTGATTGGGAAGCTGCCGCGCTTCGTCTACGTCGACGAATACCCGGCGCTGCCCGGCCGCCAGAACATCGCCGAGTACCTGGGGCGCCAGGGCTGGGGCCAGCTCACGCCCGAGCAGCAGAGCTTCGGCAAGCTGTGCAAGGTCGCGGGGCTCGACCCGCAGCAGTTGCAGAACCTGCTCGAAAAGAACGATCAGGCCACGCGCAACCAGCTGGCCAACCGCGCCGGCTCGGTGGTGACGGCAGAGATCCGCCGCCTGTGGAAGGACCGCCCGTTGAAGGTGCGCTTCAACCTTGACGGCCAGTACCTCGACACGCTGGTGTCCGACCCGAACAGCGCCTACGACGTGGAAGTGAACCTCGACGAGCGCAGCCGCGGCTTCCAGTGGTTCTTCTCGTTCTACATCGCGTTCTTCGCTGACACGAAGGGCGGACGTGCGGAAGACGCCGTGCTGCTGCTTGACGAACCCGGGCTGCACTTGCACCCCCACTCGCAGGCCGATCTGCTGGCGCACTTCGAGAAAGACTTCGGCAACCAGATCATCTACACCACGCACTCGCCGTTCATGGTGCCGACGCACCGGCTCGACGCTGTGCGCACGGCCAGCCTCGACGAGACCACGGGTACGACGGTGAGCAATGCGGCGCAGGGGGATGCGGCCACGCTGTTCCCGCTGCAGGCGGCGCTGGCGTTGAGCCGGATGGCCAGCGAGCCCGCGAAGCCGGTGGTGCAGGAAGCACGCGTTGAACGCTCCGAAGCGCCGACCAGTGCCATGAACGAAAAGGCAGAGCGCCAACCGGCGCAAGTCGCCTAGCAGGCACGCCAGATCTCAAACGGCGCCGACCAAGCGCCGCATGAGCAGGCCTTTCAAATCTCTTCGTGTGTCGCAGACAACGTGGATGTAGGCGGTGTCCGCTCTCACTTCGTAAATGATGCGATTCATGCCCGAGATGACTTGCCTGTATTGGGCCGTGTTCAGGTTTTCGAGCTCCTCGGGAATCCTGCCTGCCTGTGGATGCGCTTCGATCATCGCGACGGATTTCTTGATCTTCTCGTAGCTGGTCGCCCAAGTGTCCGTGCCGAAGTTCTTGATGACGTAGCGCTTCAGATCTTTCAGGTCGGCTTCGGCGGACCGCAGGAACACAACCTTCATTGCTCGTCTTCTTGGTCCAGATCGGCGAACACGTCGGTTGCAGATCGGAACTGGCCCTGCTCGATTTCGCGGTTGCCGAGCGCCAGGACTTTGAGAAGTGCGAGAGTGGCTTCGTGCTCTTCGTAGGAGCGGACATCCATCACCACGAGTTTGGCTTCGCCGTTCTGTGTGATGAGCAGCGGCTCGCGGGTGTCGGAAAGGGTCTTCACGATGTCCGCGGCGTGGCTCTTGAGATAGCTGATGGGTTTGACTTGCGTGGAGAAATTCATGTTGCTCACCTTGATGTTGGTGTCGATCGGACTCATTATGGTCTGAATTCAGTCCGGTCCGTCTCTTGTGCTACGGCGCCATACCTTCGTCCCTGAACATCCGCTCCCCCGCAAAGTCCACAAACGCACGCACCTTCGGCGACAGCTGCCGGCTCGACGGCCACAGTGCCGAGAACTGCCCCTGTCGCACGAGGTGCGTGGCCAGCACGCGCTGGAGCTCGCCGCGGCACAGCGAATCGCGCGCCAGGAAGTCGGGCATGTAGGCCACGCCGAGGCCGGCGACGGCGGCGCCCAGCATGGCTTCCATGTTGTTGCACAGCAGGCCGGGTGGCAGTTGGGCGGGCAAGCCGGGCAGGTCCCATTCCTCGACCTTGCCGCCGGTCACGAACTTGTAGCGCAGGCAGGCGTGCTGTATCAGGTCGGCCGACACCTGCGGCACGCCGTGGCGTTCTAGATAAGCCGGTGAGGCCACCAGCACGAACTGGAATGGGCCGAGCCGCCGCGCCACCAGTTGCGAATCGACCAGATCGCCGCTGCGGATCGCCACATCGACGCCCTCGGCGATCACGTCGACCAGCCGGTCGTTGAAGTCGAGGTCGAGCTCGATCTCGGGGTAGCGCGCCTTGAAGTCCGGCAGGATCGGCAGCAAAAAGCGGTAGCCGATGGTCGGCAGGCTCACGCGCAGGCGGCCGCGCGGGGCGGCGACGGCGTCTTGCATCATGGCGCGCGCGTCGTCTAGTTCGTCGAGGATGCGGCGGCAGCGCTCGTGGAAGAGCGCGCCTTCCTGCGTCAGCCGTGTGTGGCGCGTGGTGCGGTTGAAGAGGCGCACGCCGAGCTGCTGTTCGAGCCGCGCGACGTTCTTGCCCACCGCCGAGGCCGATATGCCCAGCAGCCGGCCGGCCTTGGCAAAGCTCAGCAGGTCGGCCGCGCGCACGAAGGATTCGAGTCCGCTGAAGCTGTCCATGGATTAACAACCCTGGGTTGGGAGTGCGAGGATCAATGGCGCCATTTTCATTCCATTGATTCCTTTCTATCTTCTGTGGCTTCCTTCCTTCCTTCCTTCCTTCCTTCCTTCCGCGTGAAAGCCTTCGATGTCCACGTCTTTCCACAACAAGAACTGGCTGCTGGCCGCCGTCTGCCTGGCGGCGCTGGGCATGCCGCTGAGCTTTACCGGCCCGGCGGTGGTGCTGCCCGCGATCCGCGATGCGCTGGGCGGCAGCCCGGTGCAGCTCAACTGGGTGACCAACGCCTTCATGCTGAGCTTCGGCGCCACGCTGATGGCCGCCGGGGCGCTGGCCGATGCCTATGGGCGCAAGCGCGTGTTCTTGCTCGGGCTTGCGGTGGTGGCGCTGAGCAGTTCGCTGCTGACGCTGGCCCCCGGCATCGTCGCTTTCGATCTTGCGCGGGCTCTGCAGGGGCTGGGCTCGGCCGCGGCCTTCGCGGCGGGCACGGCCGCGCTTGCGCAGGTGTTCGACGGCGCGGCGCGCACGCGGGCCTTCAGCCTGATCGGCACCTCGTTCGGCGTGGGGCTGTCGTGCGGTTCCATCCTCTCGGGCTGGCTCGCCGAAAGCTTCGGCTGGCAGGCGGTGATGCTGAGCCCCGGCGCGGTCAGCCTCGTGGCGCTGTGCATCGCCGCGCCGAGCATGCGCGAGTCGCGCAATCCGGACGCCATGGGGCTCGACATGCCGGGCACCGTTACCTTCACCGCCGCGCTGAGCTTGCTGACGCTGGGCGTGCTGCAGGCGCCCGACAGTGGCTGGGGCAGCCCGTGGGTGCTTTGCGCGCTGGCGGGCGCGGCGCTGATGGGGGCGGCCTTCATCGCCATCGAGCGGCGCGTGGCGCATCCGATGCTCGACCTGTCGCTGTTCCGCTTTCCGCGCTTCGTGGGCGTGCAGCTGTTGGCTGCGGCGCCGGCCTACGGTTTTGTCGTGCTGCTGGTGGTGCTGCCGATCCGCTTCATTGGACTCGAAGGGCGCAGCGCGATCGAGGCTGGGACTTTCATGTTCGCGCTCTCGGGGCCGATCCTCGTCGTGCCGACGCTGGCGGCATCGCTCGCGCACCGGTTCTCGGCGGGCGTGATCTCGGCCGTGGGGCTGCTGGTGTGTGCGGTCGGGCTGTTCTGGCTCAGCCGCTGTGCGCCGGGGACACCGCTGCACGACATCGTGTGGCCGCTGCTGCTGATCGGCGCGGGCATTGGTCTGCCGTGGGGCCTGATGGACGGGCTGGCCGTGAGCGTGGTGCCGCGCGAGCGGGCGGGCATGGCGTCGGGCATCTTCAACACCGTGCGGGTAGCCGGGGAGGGAATTGCGCTGGCGTTGGTCGGAGCTGGATTGACGGCGCTGGTGGCGATGCAGCTGGGGCATGCTGCCGCCGTATCGCAGGCGGCGCAGCGCGTCACGACCGGGGATTTGTCTCAGGCGCTGGCCCTGCTGCCCGGCATGGACCGCGTGGCGCTGTTGCATGCCTATGGCGCAGCGTTCGGCACCTTGCTGTGCGTGCTGGCCGGCGTGACGGTGATGACGGCGTTCGTGGTGTTCGCGTTCCTGCGCGGCGAGACGCATGCCGAGGCCGGCGCTGTGGCGACGGCCGGCTGAAACCCGCTCAGGCCCTTTCAGCCGCCTCGAAGATGTCCCGCAGCCACTGCGTGAACACGCGCACGCGCGACGACAGCTGCCGGTTCTGCGCATAGAGCACCGAAACTGGCATCGGCGGCGGCGCGAACCCAGAAAGCAGCACCTTCAGCCGCCCGTCTGCCAGCTCCGTGGCCACACGATAGCGCGGCACCTGCACCAGCCCCAGGCCCGCGACGGCCGAGCCGGTGTACAGGTCGGCGCCCGTCACCGAGACGATGCCGCCGAGCTGCACGGGCGTCACCCGACCGTCGACCGTGAATTCGAGCGGCACTGCCTTGCCCGTTGCGCTGGAGATGTAGTGGATGGCGCGGTGCGCCGACAGTGCTTCCACGCTCCCGGGCTCGCCGTGCTGCGCCAGGTAGGCCGGGCTCGCGACTGTGACCTGCGGCAGCAGCGCCACGCGCCGCCCGACCATCGATGAGTCTTGCAGCGTGCCCGCGCGCAGCACGCAATCGACGCCTTCGCGCACCAGGTCCACCAGCCGGTCGTCCTCGCCGATGTGCAGTTCCAGGTCGGGATATCGCGCCAGGAAGGCCGGCAGCGCGGGCACCACGAAATGCCGTGCCAGCGTGCCCTGCAGGTTCACGCGCAGCAGGCCCTTGGGCGCCTCGTCGCGGAACAGGCCCTCGGCCTCTTCCACGTCGGCCAGCAGCCGCACGCAGCGGCGGTAGTAGGCCTCGCCGTCCTGCGTGAGGCGCACGGTGCGGGTGGTGCGCTCCAGCAGCCGGGTGCCCAGGCGCTGCTCCACGCGCTTGATCAGGTTGGTAACGGTGGCGCGCGGAATCTGCAGGTCTTCGGACGCCTGCGTGAAGCTCTGGCGCTCGGCGATGCGCACGAAGGCCAGCATTTCCTGGAAGCGGTCCATGAGCAGTCCCTGAGGCTATTGTTGAAGTAAATGGAATGGTAATGGCGATTTGAGGCTGATTATCTTTTTATTGGAACGATCGATCATCCGTCTCACCAACCCACCACTGCAAAGGAAACAGCCATGAACCAGCCCTCCAACTCCAAAGTCGCCCTCGTCACCGGCGCATCGCGCGGCATCGGCGCTGCCATCGCACGGCGCCTCGCCAAGGACGGCTTCGCGGTCGCCGTCAACTACGCGTCGAGCCCGGCGCAGGCCGACGCCCTCGTCGCCGAACTGCAGGCCGCCGGCGGCAAAGCCTTCGCGGTCAAGGCCGACGTGGCCAATGCCGATGAAGTGCGCGCCATGTTCGACGCCGTCGAGGCGCAGCTTGGCAAGGTCGACGTGCTCGTCAACAACGCCGGCGTGCTCAAGACCGTGCCGCTGGCCGAGCACACCGACGCGCTCTACGACCAGACCTTCGACATCAATGTGCGCGGCACCTTCAACACGCTGCGCGAAGCCGCCACGCGCCTCAACGAGGGCGGGCGCGTCGTCAACTTCTCGAGCACCACGCTCGCGCTGAACATGCCCGGCTATGCGATCTACAACGCCACCAAGGCGGCGGTCGAGGCCTTCACGCATGTGTTCGCCAAGGAGCTGCGCGGCCGCAACATCACGGTGAACGCCGTGGCGCCGGGCCCGATCGCCACCTCGCTGTTCCTCGACGGCAAGACCGAAGAACAGATCCAGACCTTCGCCAAGATGCCGCCGCTGCAGCGCCTCGGCCAGCCAGAGGACATCGCTTCGGTGGTGGCCTTCCTCGCCGGTCCCGATGCGGGCTGGGTCAACGGCCAGGTCCTGCGCGCCAACGGCGGCGTGGCCTGAGCTCGCATCGAACCGCTCAAGGAGAAATCATCATGAGCCAACCGACTCCGTCCGCTGCCGCCCCGCGCTTCTTCAGCCTGGCGTACTCGGCCTTCACGCTGGCCGCTGCGGTGGTTGCCGCTGCCGCCTCGGCGGTGGCCCTTGTTCTCGAACTGCCCGTATGGGCGATGTTCGTCGGCTGGGTGGCCTTCTACACGCGCGGCGTCACGGCGCGCGACGGCCTGTTCAACCTCGTCTGCGTGAGCCTCGGCGTGCTGATCGGCAAGGCGGCAGCCGTGGCCATCGGCGCACTGGCCCCTGTCGTGGGCGCCGTGGCGCTGCCGTTGGTGGTGCTGGTCGTCGCGCTCGTCGTGGTGTCGATGCGCAGCGTGCCGCGTCTCAACAACCTGCTGTGCTACTTCCTCGGCCTGATCGCCTTCTTCGCGATTCACCAGCCGCCTTCGCTCTCGCTGTTCGGCACGTTGGGCGGCGCGGCCGCGCTCGGATCGGTCGCGGCGTGGGCGGCCCATGCGCTGCAACGCCGCGTGCATTGAAGACGACGCGTCCCCGATCCCTCGCATTCCATTCATTCATTCCAGGAGTTCCATCATGCAATCCGTCATCCTCGTCACCGGTGCAGGCACCGGCATCGGCAAGCTCACCGCTCAGTCCCTCGCCGAAGCGGGTCACATCGTCTACGCCTCGATGCGCGACATCGCGGGGCGCAACAACGGCCGCGCCACCGAGCTGCGCGCGCTGGCCGCGGCCAAAGGGCTTCAGCTGCACCCGCTCGAACTCGACGTGCTCTCGCAGGATTCGGCCGATGCCGCCGCCGCGACCATCGTGCGCGAGCAGGGCCACCTCGACGTGGTGATGCAGAACGCCGGCCATCTCGTGGTCGGCCCGACGGAGGCCTTCACGCCCGAAGAGATCGTGAAGGTGTTCGACACCAACGTGCTCGGCGCGCAGCGCGTGAACCGCGCGGTGCTGCCGTACCTGCGCAGGCAGGAGTCGGGGCTGATGCTGTGGATCAGCAGTACCACCACCAAGGGCGGCTTCCCGCCGTTCATGGGCCCTTACGGTGCGGCCAAGGCGGCGATGGATTCGCTGGCCGTCACGCTGGCCTACGAGATCGCACGCTTCGGCATCGAGACTTCCATCGTCGTGCCGGGCGCCTTCACCCGGGGCACCGACCACTTCCCGAGCGCGGGCAAGCCGGCCGATGCCGCGACTGCCGCCGCCTACAGCCGCTACGACGGCGTGATGGACCAGATCGGCGAACGCCTCTCGGCGCTGACGCCCGACAACGCCGACCCGCAGGCCGTGGCCGACGAAATCGTGCGCATCGTGGGCCTGCCCGCCGGCACGCGACCGATGCGCTCGCTGATCGACTTCGTGGGCGACGGCGCGACGGAGGTGTTCGAGGTGTCGGAGCGAGTGCGCATCGAGTTCGCCAAACGCATCGGCATGGGTGACCTGCTCGAAGCGAAGGTGCGTCGCTAAGAAGAAGCTAAGGTAGGCGTCATAAAAGGTGGGTCGGTCTTCCTGTCCAATAGCGGCATGGAAAACCCACCCCACGACCTCGCGGAACGCGTGACAGAGCTCGAGATCAAGTCGAGCTACGCCGAAGACCTGCTCGACCAGCTGAACATGACGATCTACCGCCAGCAGCAACAGATCGACCGGCTGATCCTGCAGGTCACGCAGTTGAAGGAACAGAGCCAGAACGCGATGCAGGACGGAGCCGCACGCAACCCGCGCGACGAGCTACCTCCGCATTACTGAACAAGACGCTCAGCCGTGCGAGTGCCAGAGCACGGCGAAGAAATGGCAGGTGCTGCCGGCGAGCACGAACAGATGCCACACTGAATGCGCGAAGCGCACCTTGTTGTCGAACAGGAAGACCACCGCACCCGCCGTATAGAAGAGCCCACCGGCCACGAGCCAACCCAGGCCGGCCGATGACATGCGCTCATACAGCGGCACGGCAGCCATCAGCGCCATCCAGCCCATCGCCACATAAAGCCCGGTCGACCACAGCGGATGCTGCAGCCGGTTGAACAGCTTGGCGCTCACGCCCAGCACCGCCGCCGCGCAGATGGCGCCGAACAGCGTCCAGCCCAGCGGGCCGCGCAGCACGCCGAACAGGAAGGGCATGTAGCTGCCCGCGATGAAAAGGTAGATGGCCGCGTGGTCCAGCCGGTTGAACCAGGCCTTGGCCCGGCCCATCGGCAGCGCGTGGTACAGCGTGGAGATCAGGTACAGCACGATGGCCGTGCCCGCGAAAAGACAGGCGCCGACCACGCCTGCGGCCTGCCCCTTCTGCACCGCGTTGTAGACCAGGATCGGCAGCGCGGCGATGGCCAGCGCCAGGCCCAGGCCGTGGCTCAGGGCATTGAAGAGTTCTTCCATCGCCGTCTGGTCGCGGGCCGCCAGGACGGAGGTGCGCTGCGAGGGTTGCGTCTGGGAAGGAACTGCTGTCATCGGAACCTCATGCAGATGAAGAGATGTAGTGGTTGCCTACTTGACCTGCTGCTTGCCCAGCTTGCGCGCCAGCGTACGCCGGTGCATGCCGAGCCTGCGCGCGGTCTCCGAGATGTTGAAGCCGGTTTCGGCCAGCGTCTCGTGGATGCGCTCCCATTCGAGCGTTTTGATCGAGGTCGAGCGGTTGGTCAGCTCGACCTCGGTGGTGCCGGCGGCGCGGCCGAAGGCGGCCTCGATGTCGTCGGTGTTCGACGGCTTGGCCAGGTAGTGGCAGGCGCCGAGCTTGATGGCTTCCACGGCGGTGGCGATGCTGGCGAAGCCCGTCAGCACCACGATCAGCATCTTGGGGTTGTGCCGGTGCAGCATCTGCACCGCGGACAGGCCCGAGGCCTCGCCGTTGAGCTTGAGGTCGACCACCGCGTAGCCGGGCGACGAAGTGGCCAGCAGGGCCTCGACTTCCGCGAGGTTGCCCGCCTGCGTCACGGCATAGCCGCGGCGTTCGAAGGAGCGGCCGAGCGCGCGCGCGAAGGCATCGTCGTCCTCGACGATCAGCAACTGGCGCTGCTCAGCTTCTGTTTCGCTCATTGGCTTCCATTCCGATGGTCCTGCTGGCGGCGACGGCTTCCGCATCGTCCTCGTCGTCATCCACTTCCGTCTCTTCTTCCTCGAGCACGATGGCCGCGAGCGGCAGCGTGATCTTCACGATGGCACCGCCCTCGGGTCGGTTGGCCGCCGCGACGCGGCCGCCGACCGTGCGCGCCACGTTCACGACCAGGAACAGCCCCAGCCCGCCGCCGGGGCGGCCCTTGCTCGACTGGTAGGGTTTGCCGAACTCCTTCAGGATGGCCGGCAGGAAGCCGGGGCCTGCGTCCGTGACCGTGATCGTCAGCGCGTCGGCGTCGTGCGCCGCCTCGAGGCGCAGCCAGTGCGGCGACGCCTCCAGCGCATTGTCGAGCACGTTGCAGATCATCTGCTTGAGGGCCGAGTCGGAGACCATGGGCAGGTCCCGGCCAAAGCGGTTGTCGTACTCGAAGTCTTCCACGGGGCGGGTGGTGCGCCACTCTTCGATCAGGTCGTCGAGGAAGGTGCTGACGGTGGTTTCTTCGGACGACTCGCCGCGCGCCTCGCCGGCCGACAGCAGGATGCCGCTCACGATGCTCTTGCAGCGCTGGATCTGCAGCTCCATCTCGGCCACCTCGGTCAGCAGTTCGGGGTCGGAGCTGAAGTGCGGCAGCCGGCGCCAGTCGCCCAGGATCACCGCCAGCGTGGCCAGCGGCGTGCCCAGCTCGTGCGCCGCGCCAGAAGCCAGCAGGCCCATGCGCACGATGTGTTCTTCTTCAGAGGCGCGCTGGCGCAGGTCGGCCAGCCGGGCGTCGCGCGCGCGCAGGTTGCGGCCGATGCGGGTGATGAAGGTCACGAGCAGCGCCGCGTTCAGCGCGAAGCACACCAGCATGCCCTGGATGTAGGGGCTCCACAGGCCGCGGTTGTGGTCCAGCGGCAGCGCGAGCGGGCGCGAGAACAGCGCCAGCCCGGCGAAGCAGATGCTGGTGATGACCACGATGGTCCAGGTCGACCAGGGCTTCAGCAGCACCGCGCCCAGCGTCACCTGCAGCAGGAACAAAAACACGAAGGGGTTGGTCGCGCCGCCGCTCAGGTAGAGCTGCGCCGTGAGCGTGGCCACGTCGACCAGCAGTGCGAGGAACAGCTCGCCGTTGGTCACGCGCCGGTGGCTGCGCGAACGCAGCAGGCTCACCATGTTGAAGAGCGCGAGGCAGGTCAGCACCTGCAGCATGTGGTCCAGCGGCAGCCGGATCGCGAAGCCGTAGTGCACCACCAGGATGGTGACCACCTGCCCGACCACGGCGAACCAGCGCAGCTGGATCAGCTGCTGCATGTTCTGGTGGCCGGTGGCGTTGTCGAGGCTCGCGACACCGGCGCGGGGGGCGTGCAGTTCGCCCGCGACCGCGGCGGTGTCAGTCGTCGCGGCGAGCATCTTGGGCGGGGCGGGCTTCGGCATGGGCCGCATTTTCGCCGCTGCGCCGCACGAACCAGGCCGCGACCAGCACCATCAGGGCGAGGCCATACCACGTCAGGGCGTAGACGAGGTGGCTGTTGGGAAAGGCGATGACCGTCAGGCCGGCGGCGGGCCACGCGGGGGTGTCGATGGTGGCGGTGGCCTGCGCGGGTGCGGCCTCGGCGTCGACGAAGTAGGGCGCGACGTTGTTCAGGCCGCGCGCCGCGGCAATGGCCTGCACGTCGCGCGAGAACCAGCGATCGGCGGCCGGATCGTTCTTGCGCAGGAAGCCGCCCTTGGGCTCTGTGAGGCGCAGCAGGCCGGCCACGGTGGTCTCGCCCTGCGGCTCGGGCGCGGTGCGGGCCGAGCGTTTCTGCGCTTCAGGCGGTACGAACCCGCGATTGACCAGCACCACGGTCCCGTCGGCGCTGCTGCGCAGCGGGGTCAGCACCCAGAAGCCTGCGCCGAGCTTGGTGCTGGCCTGCACCAGCGTTTCTTTGTCGTGGAGGAAAGTGCCGGCAAGGCGGACATGCCGGTATTCGTCGTTGGCCGCGTTGACCGTGGGCCATTCGTTTCGCCCGGGGGCCGTGCTGGCCGGGGCATGCACGCGCTGGTCGACGCGGGCGATGAGATCGAGCTTCCAGGCCCTGCGCTCGACCTGCCAGGTGCCGAGCGCGAAGAAGCCGGCAAAGGCGAGGGCGCCGCAGACCGCCAGCGCCACCCGCGCGGCGGTGGACCGCTGGCGGACCGCTGCCGCCATCAGGGCATGTTCTTCATGTCGTGCATCGAGTGCGGCATCATGTTGGTGTTCATGTGGTACATGACCCACAGCGAACCGGCCAGCGTGATGACCACGAGCACAAGCGTGAAGATCAGCGCCAGCATGTTCCAGCCGCCTTCGGACTTGGCGTCCATGTGCAGGAAGTACACCATGTGCACCACGATCTGCACCACGGCGAAGGCCAGGATGACGAGGGCGGTGGTGTTGGGCTTGTCGAAGACCTTGCTCATCACGAGCCAGAACGGAATGGCGGTGAGGATCACGGCCAGCACGAAGCCGGTCATGTAGCCCTTGAAGGTGCTGTGGCTCACCGGGCCATCGTCGTGGCTGTCATGGCCATGTGCGCCGTGGCCGGCGGTTTCGGTGTGCGCGCTCATTGCAGCGATCCCATCAGGTACACGAAGGTGAAGACGCCGATCCAGACCACGTCCAGAAAGTGCCAGAACATCGACAGGCACATCAGGCGGCGGCGGTTGGCGGCGGTGAAGCCGTGCTTGGGCAGCTGGATCATCAGCACGATGAGCCACACGATGCCGAAGGTCACGTGCAGGCCGTGGGTGCCCACCAGCGCGAAGAACGACGACAGGAAGGCGCTGCGCTGCGGGCCCGCGCCTTCGTGGATCAGGTGCGCGAACTCGTACAGCTCCAGGCCGATGAAGCCCGCGCCCAGCAGGCCGGTAATGGCCAGCCAGACCAGCACGGCGCCCATGCGGCGCTTCTGCATCTCGAGCACCGCGAAGCCGTACGTGATGGACGACAGCAGCAGCAGCGAGGTGTTGATTGCCACCAGCGGCAGGTCGAACAGGTCGGCGCCCGAGGGGCCGGCCGCGTAGCTGCGGCCCAGCACGCCGTACACCGCGAACAGGCAGGCGAAGACCAGGCAGTCGCTCATCAGGTAGAGCCAGAAGCCCAGCAGCGTGCCGTTCTCGGGGTGGTGGTCTTCGTTGCGGACGTTGAAGACCTCGAACGCAGGCGCGTTCGACGCATGGCCGGCGCTGCCGGCGGAAAGAGCGGTGGTGTTAGACATGGGCAGCTAGCAGGCGCGTGCGCGCGTCTTCGGTGCTGACGACTTCTTCCGTGGGGATGTGATAGTCGCGCTTGTAGTTGAACGTGTGGATGATCACGGCGGCGAGCATGGCGACGAAGCCGATGCCGGCCACCAGCCACATCTGCCAGATCATTGCGAAGCCACCCACTGCGGCCAGAGCCGCGATGATGAAGCCGGCGGCCGTGTTCTTGGGCATGTGGATCGGGCTGAAGCCTTCCAGCGGACGCTGGTAGCCGCGGGCCTTCATGTCGGACCAGGCGTCGTTGTCATGCACGCGCGGCGTGAACGCGAAGTTGTAGGCCGGCGGAGGCGACGAAGTCGACCATTCGAGCGTGCGGCCGTTCCACGGGTCGCCCGTGGTGTCGCGCAGCGATTCGCGGCGAATGAAGCTCACCACCAGCTGGATGATGAACGAGGCGATGCCCAGCGCGATCAGCACGGCGCCGAAGGCGGCAACCTGGAACCAGATCTGCAGCGACATGTCCTGGAAGTGGTTCATGCGGCGGGTGACGCCCATCAGGCCCAGGATGTACAGCGGCATGAAGGCGAACCAGAAGCCGACGATCCAGAACCAGAACGAGCACTTGCCCCAGAACGGGTCGAGCTTGTAGCCGAAGGCCTTCGGGAACCAGTAGGTGATGCCCGCCAGCATGCCGAACAGCACGCCGCCGATGATCACGTTGTGGAAGTGGGCGATCAGGAACAGGCTGTTGTGCAGCACGAAGTCGGCCGGGGGAACGGCCAGCAGCACGCCGGTCATGCCGCCGATCACGAAGGTGATCATGAAGCCGATGGTCCACATCATGGGCAGCTCGAAACGGATTCGGCCGCGGTACATGGTGAAGAGCCAGTTGAAGATCTTCGCGCCCGTCGGGATCGAGATGATCATCGTCGTGATGCCGAAGAACGAGTTCACGCTGGCGCCGGAGCCCATGGTGAAGAAGTGGTGCAGCCAGACGAGGTACGACAGGATGGTGATCACGACCGTGGCGTACACCATCGAGGCGTAGCCGAAGAGGCGCTTGCCGGAGAAGGTGGAGACCACTTCCGAGAAGATGCCGAAGGCCGGCAGGATCAGGATGTACACCTCGGGGTGGCCCCAGATCCAGATCAGGTTCACGTACATCATGGCGTTGCCGCCGAGGTCGTTCGTGAAGAAGTTGGTGCCGACATAGCGGTCGAGCGACAGCAGGGCCAGCACGGCGGTCAGCACCGGGAAGGCTGCAACGATCAGAACGTTGGTGCAGAGCGCGGTCCAGGTGAACACGGGCATCTTCATCATCGTCATGCCGGGCGCGCGCATCTTCACGATGGTCGCCAGCAGGTTCACGCCAGAGAGCAAGGTTCCGACCCCCGCTATCTGCAATGACCATATGTAGTAGTCGACCCCCACGTCGGGGCTGAAGAGAATGCCCGACAGCGGCGGGTAGGCCAGCCAGCCGGTCTTGGCGAACTCGCCGACGAACAGCGACGCCATCACGAGGCCGGCGCCGAAGGTGGTCATCCAGAAGCTGAAGTTGTTCAGGAACGGGAAGGCCACGTCGCGCGCGCCGATCTGCAGCGGCACCACGAAGTTCATGAGGCCCGTGACCAGCGGCATCGCCACGAAGAAGATCATGATCACGCCGTGGGCGGTGAAGACCTGGTCGTAGTGGTGCGGCGGGAGGAAGCCGGCGTTGTCGCCGAAGGCCATTGCCTGCTGGGCCCGCATCATCAGCGCGTCGGCAAAGCCGCGCAGCAGCATCACCAGGCCCAGGATGATGTACATGATGCCGATCTTCTTGTGGTCGATGCTGGTGATCCAGTCGCGCCACAGCATGCCCCACAGCTTGAAGTAGGTCAGTGCGCCGAGGACGGCGATGCCGCCCAGCACCACGCCCGCAAAGGTCGCGAGCAGGATCGGCTCGTGGTAGGGAATCGCCTCCCAGGTGAGGCGGCCGAAGACGAGCTTCGTCAGGTCTAGGTTCTGCAACATCTTATTCTTCGGTGGTGCACATCGCGGTGACGTACTTGCGCTTGGGCGTATCGAGAGAGTCGATCTCCCAGGCTTGCTTGGTGGCAACGTTGAAGGCGCCGGGCTTGCCCATGCCGCCGTCGGCGTCGATGGCCATCATTTCCTTCATGCACATCTTGTTGCGGTCCACGCACAGGTTGAGGATGGCGTCGTACAGGGCAGGGTCCACGGCGGCGTAGTGGCGCACGGGCTCGCGTTCGCTCGGCACTTCGAGCTTCTTGTAGAGATCGCGCGTGAGTTCGCCGTCCTTGCCGGCCTTGACCTTCTGGACCCACTGGTCGAAGTCGCCGTTGCTCAGGCCGTGGAACTTGAAGCGCATGCCCGAGAAGCCGGCGCCGCTGTAGTTGGCGGAGAAGCCTTCGAACTCGCCCGGCTTGTTGATCACCGCGTGCAGCTTGGTTTCCATGCCCGGCATGGCGTAGATCTGGCCAGCCAGCGCGGGGATGAAGAACGAGTTCATGACCGAGGAGGCCGTGATCTTGAAGCTGATCGGGCGGTCCACCGGGGCCGCCAGCTCGTTCACCGTGGCGATGCCCTGCTCTGGGTAGATGAAGAGCCACTTCCAGTCGAGCGCCACCACTTCGACCACCAGCGGCTTGGTGTCCGCGGGGATGGGACGCTGGGCGTCGAGGCGGCGCAGCGGCTGGTAGGGGTCGAGCACGTGGGTGCTGATCCAGGTGATGGCGCCCAGCGCGATGATGATGAGCAGCGGCGCCGCCCAGATCGCCAGTTCGAGCTGGGTCGAGTGGTCCCAGTCGGGGCTGTAGGTGGCCTCTTTGTTCGACTGGCGATAGCGCCAGGCAAAGAAGATGGTCAGGGCGATCACCGGGATGATGATGATCAACATCAGCACGGTGGAGACGACGATGAGGCGTCCCTGCTGATTGGCGATGTCGCCGGATGGGTTCATCAGCACCGTGTTGCAGCCCGCCAGGAGCATGGCGGAAAGCAGCAGGAGTGATCGGCGAAGGTTCTTGAGGATGTGCATGCCGAAGGAAAAGAGGTGCAGGGGCGACGCAAAAAGACCCCACAATCTACGCCTGAAGACGGGTTTCGCCTATTGGACGTTTTGTCCTATGGCGGTAAATGTGATTCGGTGCGACGCTCTGGGATCTCCATGGTCTTATGGTGTCGCGCCGCGGCGTGACACCTGAATTACAGCAAGCAATGACGACGTCCAGCATCAGTCCGCAAGGCGCACAGCCGCTGCCGAACTCGCCCGAGCACGGCGGCGCCCGGCAGGGCGACGACCACTCGCACATCGCCCCCGGCGAGATCGCGGTCGGCGTGATCATCGGCCGCGCCTCCGAATATTTCGACTTCTTCGTCTACGGCATCGCCTCGGTGCTGGTGTTTCCGGCGGTCTTCTTTCCGTTCGAGCAGCACCTCGAGGGCGTCCTCTATTCGTTCCTGATCTTCTCCTTCGCCTTCATCGCGCGTCCGTTCGGAACTGTCATCTCGATGGTCATCCAGCGACGATTCGGGCGGGAGGCCAAGCTCACGTCGGCGCTTTTCGTGCTGGGCACCTCCACCGCCGGCATCGCCTTCCTGCCGGGCTATGCGAGCCTGGGCTTCACGGCGATCGTGCTGCTGTCGGTGTTCCGCTTCGGCCAGGGCCTGGCGCTGGGCGCTTCCTGGGACGGCCTGCCGTCGCTGCTGGCGCTGAATGCGCCCGCCAACCGCCGCGGCTGGTACGCCATGCTGGGCCAGTTGGGCGCGCCCATCGGCTTCTTCATTGCCAGCGCGCTGTTCGCTTACCTGTATTCGAGCCTGCCGTCGGAGGACTTCCTCGACTGGGGCTGGCGCTACAGCTTCTACGTGGCCT
Organism: Variovorax nivicola; assembly: GCF_051216475.1. Lineage (NCBI taxonomy): Bacteria > Pseudomonadati > Pseudomonadota > Betaproteobacteria > Burkholderiales > Comamonadaceae > Variovorax > Variovorax nivicola. The sequence goes on from NZ_JBPJZK010000002.1 coordinate 705,350, forward strand.
TCGCGATCAACGTGGTGGCGCTGTTCGCCCGCCTGCGCCTGGTGGCCACCGACGAATATTCGCGCCTGCTCGAAGAGCGTGAACTGGAGCCCACCAGCGTGAGCGAGCTGGTCCGTACGCAGGGCGCCAACCTGCTGATCGGCGCCTTCGCCGCGCTGGCCAGCTACGCGCTGTTCCACCTGATCACAGTGTTCCCGCTGTCGTGGATTACGCTGTATTCCGACCAGTCGGTCACCGAATTCCTGATCGTGCAGATGATCGGCGCGGTGCTCGGCGCCGCCGGCATCGTGGCCTCGGGCCTGCTGGCCGACCGCATCGGCCGCCGTTTCACGCTGGGCGGCCTGGCTGCAGTGATCGCGGCTTTCAGTGGTTTTGCCCCCACGCTGCTCGATGGCGGCCGCGTTGGGCAGGACATCTTCATTCTGCTGGGCTTCGTGATTCTGGGCCTGTCGTACGGCCAGGCGGCCGGCGCCGTGACCTCGAACTTCGCGCCCAAGTACCGCTACGTCGGCGCGGCGCTCACGGCCGACCTGGCTTGGCTGATCGGTGCGGCGTTCGCGCCGCTGGTCGCCCTTGGCCTGTCGGCCCACTTCGGCCTGGCCTACGTCAGCATCTACCTGCTGTCGGGTGCCATCGCCACGCTGGCCGCGCTGGCGCTGAACCGGGCACTGGCGCGGGACTGACCAGCAGGCAAGGCAGCAACAACTGCCGCCGTTTCTTTCAAAAGGGGCCGCTTCGGCCCCTTTTTCATTAGGATGCCCCGATGTTCGCCGCCGCAATTTTCGACATGGACGGGCTGCTGATCGATTCGGAACGCCCCATCATGGCCGCCTGGATCGAGGCCGCCCGCACGCTCGACATCGAGCTTTCGCATAGCCAGTACCTGCAGGTCGTCGGGCTGGCCATGACCGAGTCTGAACACATCCTCGCGTCGCTGCTGGGCGGTGCGGATGCCTACAACCACGCCGTGGCCCATGTTCGCCAGCGCCTGCAGCTGGAGCGCTCGGACGGTGAGCCGCTGTTTCCCATCAAGCCCGGCGCGGCCGAATTCCTGAGCGCGCTGCGCGAACGCGGCACGCGCTGCGCCGTGGCCTCGTCATCGACCAGCGGGCAGATCCAGGCCTGCCTTGGCAGCTTGGGCGTGCTGCACCATTTCTCGGCCTTTGCGGGCGGCGACGAAGTTGCGCGCGCCAAGCCCGATCCGGCGCTCTACCTGCTCGCGGCCGAACGGCTGGGCGTGGACCCGGCTGAATGCATCGCCTTCGAGGACAGCGAGAACGGCGCCAAGGCGGCGCTGGCTGCGGGCATGCGGGTCGTGGTCGTGCCCGACCTCAAGCACCCGCCCGCATCCATCGTCGAGCGGGCCTTCCATGTGCTCGAGTCGCTGCACGAAGCGGTGCCGCACCTGCCGCGCTGGTTTCCCGCCGAGGCCGCGACAAGGCTCTCATGATCAAGATCGGCACGCTCTGCCATGTGGTCGACAGCTGCCTGGCGTCGCCCTTCACAGAGCGTGCGGTGGGCCGGATCGTGGAAGTGGTCTCGCAGCCCTACGAGGCGCCGAGCGAGCGCTACCTGCCCGGCACGTACTACGACGTGCTGTTCGAGGGCTGGACCTTCTATTGCCGCAGCGACAAGCTCGTGCCCATTTCCGACCCCGATGCCGAAATCGAGCGCTGGGAAGACGCCTTCCTCGACGAGCCTTCGCCGGCCGCTCAGAGCACTTCGTCGCGCAACTGCGGGAACACCTTCGACACCTTCGCGAGCAGGTAGTCGCCGTAGCGCCCGCTGAAGGCGTGCACGTTGGCGCGGTCCCAGCGCTCGGCGCTGTCGTCGCGTGCCTCGGCGCCCGCGAGGCCTTCGATGCGCTGTACCCGCGCCTCGAAGTTCGGATCGAAGAACAGCGGAAACGACAGCCGGTCGCGCCCCGAGGTGTTGCGCTTCACGCGGTGCGGCGTCGACTTGTAGAGCCCGCCGGTCATGCGGTCGAGCATGTCGCCGATGTTGCAGACGAACGAACCCGCCACCGGCGGCGCGTCGATCCAGCCGGCGGGCGTGTGCACCGCGAGGCCGCCGATGTGGTCCTGGTGCAGGATCGTGAGCAGCCCGTAGTCGGTGTGCTCGCCCACGCCCCACTGCACGTCGAGGCCTTCGGGCACAGCCTGCGTCGGATAGTTGAAGAGGCGGAACAGGATCAGCGGGTCGGCCGTGTAGCGCTCGGCGAAGTAGTCCGCGCCCAGGCCCAGGCTCAGCGCGATGCCTTCCATCAGCCGGTGGCCGAGCTGCGTGACGGCCGCCATGTACTCGAGGATGGCCTCGCGAAAGCCCGGCACATCGGGGAACAGGTTGGGCCCGTGCACCGGCGTCTTCGCCTGCACCAGCGGGTGCGTGGCGGGCAGCTCGGTGCCGAGGTAGAGGCCTTCCTTCCAGTCGGCCCGGCCCGAGGTCAGCTCGCCGCCCAGCGGGAAGAAGCCGCGCCATGCGCGTCCGCCGAGGGCCATGCGCCACTGCATCTTCGTTTCTTCGGGCAGTTCGAAGAAGCGGTGGCTCAGGTCTTCGAGCCGCTTCACCAGCGACGCGTCGACGCCGTGGCCGGTCACGTAGAAAAAGCCGTGTGCGCGGCAGGCGGCGCCGATCTGCGCGGCGACGGCGTCGCGCCCGGCCGTGCCGGCCACGAGCGGCGCAACGTCGATGAGGGGGAGGGTGGTGTCGGTCATGCGTCTCTCGCAAAAGGGGAGCGGATGTCGGACAGGAACTGCTGCGCGCGCGGATGCTGTGGCCGGTTGAAGAAGTCGTCCGGCGTGGCGCGCTCCAGCACCTTGCCTTCGTCCATGAACAGCACGCGGTCGGCCACCTCGCGTGCGAAGCCCATCTCGTGTGTTACGCACACCATCGTCATGCCGTCGCGCGTGAGATCGCGCATCACCAGCAGCACCTCGCCGACCATCTCCGGGTCGAGCGCACTGGTGGGTTCGTCGAACAGCATCAGCGGCGGCTGCATTGCGAGCGCGCGTGCAATCGCCACGCGCTGCTGCTGGCCGCCCGACAGTTCGCTCGGCCACGCATTGGCCTTGTTCGACAGGCCCACGCGGTGCAGCAGCGCCATCGCGCGCTCGTCGGCCTCCTTGCGCGTGAGGCCGCGCAGCTGCATCGGCGCCATCGTGCAGTTCTGCAGCACCGTGAGGTGCGGGAACAGGTTGAACTGCTGGAACACGAAGCCGATGCGCGAGCGGAAGGCGTCCACGTCGAGACCCGGCGCATGGATGTCCTGCCCGTCGACGACGATGCGGCCCGACTGGATCGGCTCCAGCCGGTTGAAGGTGCGGATCAGCGTCGATTTGCCCGAGCCCGAGGGCCCGCACACCACGACGACTTCGCCCTTGTGGATGGTCTCGCTGATGTCGACCAGCGCGTGGTAGCTGCCGTACCACTTGTTGACTTTTTCGAGTTCGATCATGCGGACACCTTGGCGGTGGCTGTAGAGATGCCGCGGCGCGCGAGCCGGCGTTCCAGCCAGTAGGCGAAGCGCGACAGGCCGAAGCAGAGAATGAAGTACGTGCCGCCCAGAATGAGGTAGATCTGCGCGGGCTTGGTGAACACCTGCGTATTGATCTGCGTCGCGATGAACGACACCTCGGCCAGCCCGATGATGTAGCCCAGCGAGGTTTCCTTGATGGTCGAGACGAACTGGTTCACCAGCGAGGGCAGCATGCTGCGCAGCGCCTGCGGCAGCACCACGAGCCGCATCGCGCGGCCGTAGCCCAGGCCCAGCGCGCGGGCGGTTTCCATCTGCCCGCGCGGCAGGCCTTGGATGCCGGCGCGCACGATCTCGGCGAGGTAGGCGGCGTCGAACACCACGAGTGCGATCAGCATGGTGGTGAACTGGTCGGTCTTCACACCGGTGACGCTGGGCAGGAAGAAGTAGGCCCAGAAGATCACCATCAGCAGCGGCAGCCCGCGCACAACGAACACGAAACCCGTGACAGGCCAGCGCAGCCAGCGCCACGGGCTCACGCGCGCCAGCCCGAGCACGATGCCCAGCGGCAATGCCAGCACGAGGCCGCAAGATGCCAGCAGCAGCGTGAGCACGAGCCCGCCGAGGGGGCCGTTGGGGTACTGCCCGATGAGGAAGTAGACCCAGTAGTCGTTGATGATTTCGAGCATCGCGTCAATGCCCTCAGATGGTCCGCACCGGATACCGGTGGTGGTACCAGGTGGCCAGCCCGGTGATTGCGAGCGACACCGTCAGGTACGCCGCACTGGCGAACGCGAACGACTCGAAGCTGCGGAAGGTCGCGCTCTCGACCTGGCCGGCCTGGTACATCAGCTCGGCCACGCCGATCACGGTGGCGATGGAGGTGTTCTTCCAGAGGCTCAGCGTCTGCGAGATGAGCGGCGGAATGGTCACGCGCAGCGCCTGGGGCAGCACAACGCGGCGCATCGTGGCCAGATAGCTGAAGCCCATCGCGCGGCCGGCCTCGAACTGCACGGAAGGAATCGCGCGAATGCCGCTGCGGATGTCTTCCGCCATGAAGGCCGCCGCGTACAGCGCCAGCGCAATCACCGCGCTGTAGGCCTCGATGTGCCCCGCGTAGAGCCATTGCTTGATGCCCTCGGGCAGCAGCTCGGGTGCGCCGAAGTACCAGAACAGCATGTGCGCGAGCAGCGGGATGTTGCGGATCGACTCCACGTACGCAAAGCCGAGCCAGCGCAGCGGCGCGAAGGGCGACAGCCGCAGCAGCGCCACCACCAGCGCGATGGGCAGCGCCAGCACCAGCGCAGCCGCGAGCAGCTGCAGCGACAGCAGCAGGCCCGCGATGAGCATGTCGTGGTACTTGCCGGTCAGCAGCAAGGAATAGTCGAACAGGGGCATGGGGGGCGACAGTATCACCGTCGCGAAGGGGATTCGCTCCCTCCCCCGCTGGGGGAGGGCTGGGGTGGGGGCACGACGGCGCCTGTTAGGGCGCGGCGCCTATATGGAGGCCGCGTGCCCCCATCCCGGCCTTCCCCCAGAGGGGGAAGGAGAAACACAAGGTCAGTCGATCTTGTCGGAGTCGAGCTTGAAGTCGCGCGTCTGGAAGCCAGAAGCCGTCGTCGGGCCGTACCACTTGATGAAGATCTTCTGCGCCTCGCCCGATTTCTCGAGTTCGCGCAGCGTGTCGTCCACCACGGCCTTCAGGCCGGTCTCGCCCTTCTTGATGCCGATGGCCAGCGCCTCGGTGCTCAGGTTCTGCTTGAGCACCAAGTACTGCGCCTTCTGCGGGCCCAGCTTGGCGTAGCTGCGCAGCAGCGCGGCCTCGTCGTCTACATAGCCCACGCCTTTGCCCTGCTGCAGCGCCTGGAAGGCCTGCTGGCTCGTGTCGAAGGTCACGACCTCGACGTTGGGCACGGCCTTGCGGATGTTGGGCTCCTGCGTGCCGCCGCGAATCGTCAGCACCTTCTTGCCCGCGAGCTGCGGCACTTCGCTGATGCCGCTGTCCTTCTTCACGATGGCCTTCTGGCCGGTGACGAAGGTGGTGAGCGAGAAGTCGATCTGCGCCTCGCGCTCCTTGTTGTGCGTGAGGCCGGCGGCCACCAGGTCGACGTGGCCCTGCTGCAGTTCCGGAATGCGCGCGGCCACCGCGATCTGCTTGAGCACCGGCTTCACGCCGATCTTCTTCGCGATGGCGTTCACCAGGTCGACTTCGTAGCCGACGATCTGGCGCGTCTTCGGATCGACGAAGGTCGCGGGCTCGTCGGTGCCGAGCACGCCGACGACCAGTTCGCCCTTTTTCTTGATGTCGGCCAGCTGGTCGGCGTGGGCGACGGTGCCGAGCAGGAAGGTGGAAGCGGCGACGGCCGCGGCGAGCAGGGTGTGGCGCATAGGTTGTCTCTCTCCTAAAGGAAATTCAGGGCCGAACCATATCAATAAAACCTCAGATTATTAAATCGTCAATCGACATATGCATATGGACAAGCTGAAGGCGGTTATTACGGGCTGGGTTAAATTCGCGGCGCCAAAAACGCGCTCCCGCCGTTTTCTTCCCGCATCTCATACAGCGAGATCCTCATGATCATCAAACCCCGCGTGCGCGGCTTCATCTGCGTCACGACCCATCCCACCGGCTGCGAAGCCAACGTCCGGCAGCAGATCGACTACGTCAAGGCCCAGGGGCCCATCGCGGGCGGCCCGAAGAAGGTGCTGGTGATCGGCGCATCGACCGGCTACGGGCTGGCCGCGCGCATCACCGCCGCCTTCAGCAGCGGCGCCGACACGCTCGGCGTGTTCTTCGAACGCCCGGGCAGCGAGACCAAGCTAGGCTCGCCTGGCTGGTACAACACCGCAGCCTTCCACAGCGCCGCGACAGCCGAGGGCCACTATGCGAAGAGCATCAATGGCGACGGCTTTTCCGATGCGGTGAAGCAGCAGGTCATCGACACCATCCGCGCTGACCTCGGCCAGGTCGACCTCGTCGTCTACAGCCTGGCCGCGCCGAGGCGCACGCACCCGAAGACCGGCCAGGTCTTCAACTCGGTGCTCAAGCCCATCGGCAAGTCGGTGAACCTGCGCGGCCTCGACACCGACAGCGGGGCCGTGAAGGAAACGGTGCTCGAGCCCGCCACGCAGGAAGAAATCGACAACACCGTGGCCGTGATGGGCGGCGAAGACTGGCAGATGTGGATCGACGCGCTGCAGCAGGCCGGCGTGCTGGCCGACGGCGCTAAGACCACGGCCTTCACCTACCTGGGCGAGCAGATCACGCACGACATCTACTGGAACGGCTCCATTGGCGCCGCCAAGAAAGACCTGGACCAGAAGGTGCTGGGCATCCGCGCGCAGTTGGCCGCCAAGGGCGGCGATGCGCGCGTGTCGGTGCTGAAGGCGGTCGTCACGCAAGCCAGCTCGGCCATTCCGATGATGCCGCTGTACCTGTCGCTGCTGTTCAAGGTGATGAAGGCACAGGGCACGCACGAGGGCTGCATCGAGCAGGTGCACGGGCTTTTTGCCGAAAGCCTCTACGGCAGCGCGCCGCACATCGACGAGGAAGGCCGCCTGCGCGCGGACTACAAGGAGCTGGCACCGCAGGTGCAGGCCCGCGTGCTGGAACTCTGGCCGCAGGTGACCGGCGACAACCTCGACGAGCTCACCGATTTCGCGGGTTACAAGACCGAGTTCCTGCGACTCTTCGGCTTCGCGGTGGAGGGCGTGGACTACGACGCGGACGTGAACCCCGACGTGGGCATTCCCGGCCTCGTGCAGCTCTAGCAAGCACCCGGAGGGATACTCCCGCCCATGCAGATTCAAGAAAAGCCGCCCGCCGGCACGCCGTTCGACTGGATCGGCGGCGAACCGAAGGTGGAGGCGCTGGTCGAGCGCTTCTACGACCTGATGGACCTCGAGCCCGCCTATGCGCAGTTGCGCGCAGTGCACGGCGCCAGCCTCGACAACGCGCGCCAGCGCCTGTTCTGGTTTTTGTGCGGTTGGCTCGGTGGCCCGCAGCATTACACCGACCGCTTCGGCCATCCGATGCTGCGTGCGCGCCACCTGCCGCAGAGCATCGGTGGCCACACCATCGGCATCAAGGAGCGCGACCAGTGGCTGGCTTGCATGGACCAGGCCATGGGCGAGACAGGCGTGCCGGAAGACCTGCGCGAACGTCTGCGCGACTCCTTCTTCAAAACCGCCGACTGGATGCGCAACCGCGGTGAGTGACCGCCAGTCCGAATACACAACGACTCCGAAAGACGCTTCTTCCATGAATTCCATCGTCATCATCGGCGGCGGCCACGCCGCGGCCCAGCTCTGCGCCGGCCTTGCTGAAGCAGGGCAGGGCGCGCGCGTGCACCTGGTCTGCGAGGAGGCCTGCGAGCCGTATCACCGCCCGCCGCTGTCCAAGGCCTTCCTCAAGAGCGTGGAGGAGACCACGCAGCCGCACAAGGCCGCTGACTGGTACCGCGAAGCGGGCATCACGCTGCACCTGGGCGATGCCGCAGTGGCCATCGATCGCGAGGCGCACACCGTCACGCTGCGGTCGGGCGCGATCCTGCCGTGGCAGCAACTGGTGCTGGCTACCGGCACGCGTGCGCGCCAGATGCCCGACCTGAAGCCGGGTCTGGAAAACGTCGCGAGCCTGCGCGCGGCCGATGAAGCGCATCGCCTGCGCACGCGTCTCGCGGCGGCCGAACATGTGACGGTGCTCGGCGGCGGCTTCATCGGGCTCGAAGTGGCGGCCACCGCCAAGGCGCTCGGCAAGTCGGTGCAGGTCATCGAAAGCGCGCCGCGCCTGCTGGGGCGCGCCGTCTCGCCCGAGCTGTCGGCGCACGTGCTCGCCACCCACCGCGCGGCCGGCATCGACATCGTGCTCGGCGCACAGACCGGCGCGTTCGAAGTCGAAGGCGACAGGCTGGTGTCGGTGCAGGTCAACGGCGTGAAGCAGCCTGTCGATCTGCTGCTGCTCGGCATCGGTGCGGTGCCCGAGACCGCGCTCGCGCAAGCGGCCGGCATCGAATGCGCGGACGGCATCGTGGTCGACGGCCACATGCAGACCAGCGCGGCCGACGTGCTCGCGGTGGGCGACTGCACGCGCTTCCCCGACCGCCGCGCGGGCCGCGCGCTGCGGCTCGAATCGGTGCAGAACGCCAACGACCAGGCGCGCACGGCAGTGGCCACGCTGACCGGCGCGGCGCGCACGCATGACGCGGTCGCGTGGTTCTGGTCCGATCAGGGCGGCATGCGCCTGCAGATGGTCGGCCTGATGCCGGCCGAAGGCACGCCGGGCCTGAGCAGCGTGCGCCGCGCGGGGCCGAAGCCCGACGCGTTCTCGCTGTTCCACTATGTCGACGGACAGCTCGTGTGCGTCGAGTCGGTGAATGCGCCGGTCGATCACATGATGAGCCGCAAGCTGCTCGAAGCGGGGCGCAGCCCCGATGCGGCGGCGGTGGCGGATGCGGCGGTGCCGCTGAAGAACCTGCTGGCCTGAGGAAGCGGAAGGCGCGAGGCGGTCAGCGCCGCGCGGGCGCCAGCAGCACGACGAGTGCGCCGGCCCCGCCTTCAGCAGGCTTGGCCTGCACGAAGGCGATTACTTCATTCTTCTGGATCAGCCAGCGTTGGGTCTTGGTCTTCAGCACCGGCTGCTTGCCTGGCGAACCCAGCCCTTTGCCGTGCACCACGCGCACGCAGCGCAGTCCCTGCTTGTAGGCATTGCGGATGAAGCCGCCGAGTGCCTCGCGTGCCTCGTCGCTGCGCAGCCCGTGCAGGTCGACCTGCGCCTGGATCGCCCAGTCGCCCTTGCGCAGCCGCGCCGTCACGTCGGTGCCGATGCCGGGGCGGCGGAAGCTCATGGCGTCGTCCACGTCGAGCAGCGTGGTCACGTCGAACTCGTCGGAGAGCGACTCGCGCAGCACGCGCTGCTCGTCGAGCTGGTGCTGCACGGGGATGGGTGCGGGTGGCTCCGGCGCGAGTGGCACGGCGGCCTTGCGGCGCAATGGTTCGGTGGCGCCGATAGCGCGGGCGAACAGGTCTTTCTCGGCGGCACGCTTGCGTTCGGCCACGGCCCTGGCGGCCGCCTCGGCGGCTTCGCGCTCGCGGGTTTCGGCGAGCGCGCGCTGCACCTGCTTGAGGTCGGCGAGGTTCTTGAGCGAGGGGGAGCGCGCGGCCATCAGAGCAGCCCCCTCTCGGCCATCGAGAAACTCTGCCCGGGGCTCACGATGATGTGGTCGAGCACCCGCACGTCCACCAGCGCCAGGGCGGCTCGCAGCGTTTGCGTGAGCGACTCGTCGGCGCGCGAGGGCTCGATGTTGCCGCTCGGGTGGTTGTGCGCCAGCACCACAGCCGCAGCCTGGTGGTGGATGGCGCGCGTGACGACCTCGCGCGGGTAGACGCTGGTCTGCGTGAGCGTGCCGCGGAACATTTCTTCCAGCGCGATCATGCGGTGCTGCACGTCGAGGAACACCACCGCGAAAACTTCATAGGAGCACGAGCCGATGTGCAGCTGAAGGTACTGCTTGACTGCGTCGGGCGAATCGAACACCGCACGCTCCTTGAGCTTTTCGCCCATGGCGCGGCGTGCCAGTTCGAGCACGGCGATCAGCTCGGAGCGCTTGGCGCTGCCGCCCATGCCCTTGACGGCCTTGAGGTCTTCGGCGCCGGTGTGCAGCAACCCCGAGAGCCCGCCGAAGCGTTCGAGCAGCTGCTGCGCCAGTTGCAGCACGTTCTTGCCCGCCACGCCGGTGCGCAGCAGCAGGGCCAGCAGCTCGGCGTCGGCCAGCGCGGACGCCCCGCGCGAGATGAGTTTTTCGCGGGGACGGGCGTCGAGGGGGAGATCCTTGAATGACATGAAACCCTGGGTGAAACCTTGGCGGAGCCGGGTGGAAGCCCCGGTCCTTAAAATGAGGTCCAGTTTATCGGGACACCACCTTGTCTTTGCCCACCTCTGATGCCCCCATGTCCCAAGTCGTGACTTCTGGCTCCTTTCTGACCCTGCACTACCGGCTGGCCGGCCCAGCGGGCGACATCATCAATACTTTCGCCGACAAGCCCGCGACCCTGTCGCTCGGCACCGGCGAGCTTTCTCCCGCCATGGAGCAGCGCCTGATGGGCCTGGAAGAGGGCACGCACGCCACCTTCGAGCTGCCCGCCGGCGAGGCCTTCGGCGAGCGCAACCCCGACATGCAGCAGTGGGTGGCCAGGAAGCTGCTCGCGCAGATGGGCGACCCCGACGAGCAGTACGCCACGGGCGACGTCGTGCAGTTCCCCACGCCAGACGGCACCGGCAGCTACGCTGGCGCGGTGATCGAGTCGAACGAGACCGGCGTGCGCTTCGACTTCAACCATCCGCTGGCCGGCCAGCCCGTCACCTTCGAAGTGAAGCTGATCGGGGTGCTATGAACTCCGAGATCTCAGAAGTCATCCTGGCCGAGCCGCGCGGCTTCTGCGCGGGTGTCGACCGCGCCATCGAGATCGTCGAGCGCGCCATTGCGAAGTTTGGCGCGCCGATCTATGTGCGCCACGAGATCGTGCACAACACCTACGTGGTGAACGAGCTCAAGGCCAAGGGCGCGATCTTCATCGAGGAGCTGTCCGACGTGCCGCCCGGCGCCACGCTGGTGTTCAGCGCGCACGGCGTGAGCAAGGCCGTGGAGCAGGAGGCGCGCGACCGCGGCTTCGAGATCTTCGACGCCACCTGCCCGCTGGTGACCAAGGTGCACGTCGAGGTGGCCAAGCTCGCGAAAGAGGGCTACGAGTTCATCATGATCGGCCACAAGGGGCACCCCGAGGTCGAGGGCACGATGGGCCAGCTGTCGAGCGGCATCCATCTTGTAGAGGACGTGGGTGACGTGGCGAAGGTCTCGCCGGCGCAGACGTCCAAGCTGGCGGTAGTCACCCAGACCACGCTGAGCGTGGACGACGCCGCCGAGATCGCCGCCGCGGTGCGCGCGCGCTTTCCCGATGTGCGTGAGCCCAAGCAGCAGGACATCTGCTACGCCACCCAGAACCGCCAGGACGCGGTGAAGATCATGAGCCCGCAGGTCGACCTCGTGATCGTGGTCGGCAGCCCCACCAGTTCCAACAGCAACCGGCTGCGCGAACTGGCGCAGCGGCTGGGCACCGAGAGCTACATGGTCGATTCGGCCGAAGAACTCAAGCCCGAGTGGTTCGAGGGCAAGACGCGCATCGGCCTCACGGCCGGCGCTTCGGCCCCTGAAGTGCTGGTGCGCGAGGTGATCGACCGCGTGCGCGCGTTCGGCGCGGTGTCGGTCCGCAAGATGGACGGCATCGAGGAAACCATCAAGTTTCCGCTCCCCAAGGGCCTCAAGCTCGACGACATTCCGCCTCCAGGACACATCTCTTGAACGACACGAAAACAACCGACTGGCGCTCTGAAATAGACAGCGCCACCCGAAGGCTGAGCGAGCGCGCCGGCCACTTCCTGCGCGAAACCCCGCTGTGGAAGCTGCCGGCAAGCGCCTTCGGCATCGCGGTGCCGGGCGTGGAGATCTGGCTCAAGCTCGAGCACATGCAGGTCAGCGGCAGCTTCAAGGCACGCGGCATGATGAACCGGCTGCTGGCCAACGACATTCCGCAAAGCGGCGTGGTCGTGGCCTCGGGTGGCAATGCAGGCATTGCCACGGCGGCGGCTGCGCGCGCGCTGGGCGTGCCTTGCCAGGTGTTCCTGCCGGGCGTGTCGCCCGAAGCCAAGCGTGCGCGCCTGCGTGCGCTGGGGGCTGAAGTGGTCGTGGTCGGCGAGCTGTACCCCGATGCGCTGGCCGCCTGCCTGACGCGCCAGAAGGAATCCGGCGCCTTGCTCACCCACGCCTACGACCAGCCCGAAGTGGTGGCCGGCGCCGGCACGCTGGGCCGCGAAATCGAGCAGCAGGGCGGCGTGCCCGATTCGGTGCTCGTGAGCGTGGGCGGTGGCGGCCTGATCGGCGGCCTTGCCGGCTGGTTCGAGAAGCGCGCCCGCGTGGTGGCGCTCGAGCCCGAGAAAGCGCCCACGTTGTTCCGTGCCCGCGAAGCCGGCGAGCCGGTCGACGTGCAAGTGGGCGGCATCGCGGCCGACTCGCTCGGCGCGCGCCGCATCGGTGCCATTTCCTGGGAGATCACGCAGCAGCAGGTGCAAGACGCGTTGCTGCTGTCCGACGAATCCATCCGCGCAGCCCAACAATGGCTCTGGAAGGAGCTGAAGCTGGCGGTGGAGCCGGCCGCCGCGCTGCCGCTGGCGGCGCTGCAGACTGGCGCCTACGTGCCGCGCGAAGGCGAGAAGGTGTGCCTGATCGTCTGCGGGGCGAACGTCGATCCTGCGACGGTCGCCTGAAAACTCACTTCTCGCAGTTCACCATCCAGGCCACACCGAATTTGTCGGTGAGCATCCCGAAACCCGTGGCCCAGAACTGCGGGCCATAAGGCATCGTCACTTTGCCGCCTTCGGCCAGCGCATCGAACAGTTTCTTGCCTTCGTCGACGTTGTTTGCCTGCACCGATAGAGAGAAGCCCTTGTAGCCCTCGAAAGGCCACTCGGGCGGGGCATCCGAGGCCATCAGCTTGTGGCCGCGAGCCTCGAGCGTGGCGTGCATGATCTTGTCCTTGTACGAGGCCGGCGTCTGGGCGCCCGCGGGGCTTTCGCCGAAGGTCATGCTGAAGAGGACCTTGCCGTCCAGCGCCTTGGCGTAGAACGCGAGCGCCTCGGCGGCATTGCCGTTGAATGTCAGATAGGCTTCCATCGTTTTTCCCTTCGAGGTGGGTCAGTGGGACCGCGATGCTACGCCCACCTAAAATCACCCCATGCTTGACATCACCCTGCTCCGCAAAGACCTGGCCTCCGCTGTGGCCGGCCTCGAAAAACGCAAGAAGAACCAGCCGTACCTCGACGTGTCGGCGTTCACCGCGCTCGAGGCCGAGCGCAAGACGCTGCAAACCCGCACCGAGGAAATCCAGGCGCGCCGCAACACGCTGAACAAGCAGATCGGCCCGCTCAAGGCCAAGGGCGAGTCGGTCGATGCGCTGATGGCCGAAGTCAACGCGCTGAAGGCCGAGCAGGAATCGCAATCCGGGCGCCTCGAGGAGATCCAGCCCGAGCTGCACGCGCTGCTGCTCGCCGTGCCCAACCTGCCGCACGCCAGCGTGCCGGTCGGCGAGGACGAGACCGGCAACGTCGAAATGCGCCGCTGGAGCCCGCAAGGCGGCGCTGGTGCCAATGCCACGCCGCTGGCCTTTGCGCCGAAGGACCACGTCGACCTGGGCGCGCCGCTCGGCCTTGACTTCGAAATGGGCGCCAAGCTCGCGGGCTCGCGCTTCACCGTCATGAAGGGGCCGATCGCCCGCCTGCACCGCGCCCTTGCGCAGTTCATGCTCGACATCCAGACCGAGAAGCACGGCTACAGCGAGTGCTACGTGCCCTACATCGTCAACGCTGCCACGCTCAGCGGCACCGGTCAGTTGCCCAAGTTCGAGGGCGACCTGTTCGCCGCGAAGAAGGGCGGCCAGGACGGCGAACCCGCGCCCGACCATTCGGCGCTGTACCTCATTCCCACCAGCGAAGTGCCGCTGACCAACTTCGTGCGCGACGAGGTGGTGGCCGAGTCGCAACTGCCGATCAAACTCACGGCCCACACGCCGTGCTTCCGCTCCGAAGCCGGCAGCGCGGGCCGCGACACGCGCGGCATGATCCGCCAGCACCAGTTCGACAAAGTCGAGATGGTGCAGATCGTGCACCCCGAGAAGAGCTACGACGCGCTCGAACAGATGACCGGCCACGCCGAGGCCGTGCTGCAGGCGCTGGAGCTGCCGTACCGCGTCGTGTTGCTGTGCACCGGCGACATGGGCTTTACCGCCGGCAAGACCTACGACCTCGAAGTCTGGCTGCCGGCGCAGGACACCTATCGCGAGATCAGCTCCGTCTCGAACTGCGAGGCCTTCCAGGCGCGCCGCCTGCAGGCACGTTTCAAGAACGCGCAGGGCAAGAACGAACTCGTGCACACGCTCAACGGCTCCGGCCTGGCGGTGGGCCGCACGCTGGTCGCCGTGCTGGAAAACCACCAGAACGAGGACGGCTCGATCAACGTGCCTGCGGCGTTGCGTCCGTACCTCGGCGGGCTCGAAGTTCTGCGCGGTTGATCGCAGGAGGCTTCAAAAGCCCCGTTTTTGTCTGCTAGAATCGCAGGCTCGACAGCACCGGAGAGGTGGCAGAGTGGTCGAATGTACCTGACTCGAAATCAGGCGTACTAGCGATAGTACCGAGGGTTCGAATCCCTCCCTCTCCTCCAAGAATGATTCCGCATAAGGCCGCCAGCGGCCGAGAATCAGCAGCCAAGCCCCGCTAGACGGGGCTTTTTTGTGTGCGGTTGTCCGGGAACGTCTTTTGACAGCTGGTTCAAAACGGGGGCACAGTTGGGGGCATGGACCGCGATTCGCGCGGACCCCGCCTGGAAATGCCCCCAGATGCCGCTCACAGACACCGCCTGCAAGAACGCGAAGTGCGCTGATGGTCGCGCGTACCAACGCTTCACCGATGGCGGCGGCCTGTACCTCGAGGTCACCGCTACGAGGAGCAAGCTCTGGCGTTGGAAGTACCGCTTCAATGGCAAGGAGAAGCGGCTGGCCGTCGGCATCTATCCCGAAGTGACCTTGGCGCAGGCCCGGCGTGCTCGCGATGATGCGCGCCTGGTGCTGAAGGGCGGCGCTGATCCGGCACAGACCAAGGCTGACGCGAAGCTCAGCGCGCGCGTTAGCGTCGGCAACACCTTCGAGACGGTAGCTAGGGCCTGGCATGAGCACTGGAAGGCTGGCAAGTCCGAGCGCCATGCTGGCTATGTGCTCACCCGGTTACAGGCCGACGTTTTCCCCGATCTTGGCAAGAGGCCCATTGCCTCGATCACTGCACCGCAACTGCTCGCAGTCGCGAAGAAGATCGAGACCCGCGGCGCTGTGGACATTGCTAAGCGCACATGGCAGACCTGCAGCCAGATCTTCAGATACGGCATCGCGCACGGTATCGTCGAGCGGAACCCGGCCAGCGATCTGAAGCCATCTGATGCGCTGAAGCCGCGCATCAAGGGGCACTTCGCATGCATAGAGCCCAAGGTGTTGGATTCCGCCGATCTCTGACCCTAGATTTCCATTGAATACTGATCCACCCGCTTTGTGAGCCTGAAGGCTTCACGGTGTGGATAAGTGCTTGATGTTCTCCTTTGTGTGGATCTGCCGCAGATTGCGCCGATGTTTCCGCGATTTGGTGGCCTCGATAGCGAGCCAGGTCGCGAGCTTCTCGGCATAGGGATCGAGCTTGCTGGAACTCGCCCGCTTGGCGTAGCGCGGTTCTTCGTCGTCGGCTCGCAGGTATTTCTTGACGGTGTTGCGAGACAGGCCTGTACGCCTGGCTATCTCGCGGACGGACATCTGCTCGCGCAGGGCCCAGCGTCTGATGACACTCAATGTCGCCACGTCTATCACTCCTAGGATCCCCTGCTTTAAAAATGAGCAGGGTAGAGTTTTACGTGGGTCAGTCTTAGACGGAAATTACTGCGTTTAGAGGGTCAATTTTCGGTGGCAATCAACACTCCACGGCAATACGTGTCGCGTCGCAGTCGACGTCACGGTCGTCACGAACGGAACCGGCGGGGGAGCGTTGAACGTGAATTTGCCGCGCCCGACGGTTTTTTCTACGGTCGGCGCGGGTCGAGAGATCAGTACAAGCGGCAAGACATGTTCTTTCACGCTCAACGGTTCCGTCGGCGGCATCCTCACCTACGACAACCTCTATCCGATGGCCAACGGCTCGCGCATCGTGGCAACAGGCGAGTACGTCGTTTCGTGATGTCAACCGAATGTAGCGGCCATTTGTTGCCGGGAATGGGAGAGGCGCCGAAGCGGCCGATCGAGGGGAATATGACGCCGTACCAAATTCAGAGGATGCTCAAGATCCGCAAGGCGATGGAGCGCGAGCTCGAGGCGATGGCCAACACGCCGCGCGTCGCCAAGGCGGTCGAGCAGTCGCGCGAAGGGGCTGGGCGAGGCTCACATCTTCGTGCGGCCCAGAGCTCCATCCGCATGGTTGAGGGCTTGGACAAGCTGCTCTATGCCGGGGCGCGAATCAAGAAGTTGCCGAAGCCGAAGTACCCAGGAGGCAAGCGTGTCTGAGGTCGTCGCCCGCGTTCAGAAATCGCGCACTGCGGAGATCCGCGTGACTCGCGATCGCTACGAAAGCCGCGAGGTGGTCGACATCCGCGCCTGGTTCGTGGAGGTCAGCAGCGGAGTGTGGAAGCCGAGCGGTCGGGGAGTGCAGTTCGACGGGAAGAGGCTCGAAGCTGTGATTGCCGGATTGCAGTCAGCCAGACCTGCGCCCAACAGCTGAGCAAGCGTGGTCGTCTGCGCTCCGGAGGCCACCCGCGAAGGGCGACTTTACTTTTCATCATGCACGTCCGCTCGCAGGAAGAAGTTGCGAAGTTCAGGTATTTGCAGGATCGAGAGCATCACAAACAGTCTCGCAAAAAATCAGGCCGGCGTTCTTCATAGCCCTCGTGACGTTCCTGCGCGCGCCTGCGCTTTCTATAGATTGATCATACGACCGAGTCATCGTCGGCCGATTGGCAATGGCTGGTTTGCACAACGTCGCAGATCAGCTTTCCACATCACCTCAGTCTCCGGGCTGGGGCTTTCTTTATTCTCCGGTGGAACTGCGTGAGCGATAGCGTAGCGTCGACACGGAGACGCCGACGACACGGTCCTCGTGGTGCCCGGGAATGGCCTGCGAGAGGGCCATAGGCTCGCAGTCGATCGTGAGCACCGCGGCGCTTCGCTGCATTGGTAGCGTCACCTCGCGCGCCTCGCCCGGCGCAAGTTCGAATGCATCCGAAAAGTCACCGGCCGTCACCGTGACAGGTCGGGTCAACGGGAGGAAGTTGTGCAGCTTCAGCTCGATCGCGAAAGCGCCTTGTGTTTGGTCAAGGCCTATGGACGCCCGACCGCGCGTCCAGCGAGTAGCACCTTCTCCATCGTGCCAGCCGTCGTCGTCGCGCGTGGACTCGACCAAGATCAACGGGTCGCCGATGTTGATGAGTTCTGGTGCCCTGGTGCACGTGTAGACATCACCGCGATCCGTCGCCGGACATTTGCGGAACTGCACCAGCCAGCCAGTGCGCATCATCTTCTCAATCAGATACTCACGCTGGAAGCCGAGTTCGCACCAGCCATAGGCCCGGATCGCGCGCAAGGAAAGCCCATCCAGCCGCGGCCCCCATGCGAACGGCACGATGTTGCGCCAGTAGTTGTCCTTGGCGATGATGGGTTCTCCAGCCAGCAGCAGCCGTCCGCCCGGCTTCAGCACATCGCGCAGGCGTAGGAGCGTGGCGGCATGATCAAGGCTGTGGTGGAAGGCCTCATAGAAAAGCACGCGGTCGAACTTCTTGCCGGGCACGCCATCGCCAAACAGCCCCTTCACGGTGTTGACCTTGATGCCCATGGCCGCGGCCTGACGGTCGATGATGCGCAGATAGCGCTCGTCGATGTCGATCACCGAGACATCGCAGCCCATGCGCGCCAGGGCCAGTGAGATCTGCCCGTCGCCCGCGCCGTACTCCAGCACCGCATCGCCGGCCCGCACATCCATGGCGGTGATGATCGCGCCGGCCGCACTCAGGGAGTCGCCAACCATGCGGCTGTCGTTGTAGCGGTATATCGAGGGGGTGTAGTGGCCTTCAGTGAACCCATCGAGGAAGTCGGAGCGTTCGTTCTTCGCGGCGTCGTAGCCGGTTCCGCCGGACAGCGAAGCCAGGAACTTGCGGCACGCCTCCAGGTGCTGCTCGCCGAACGGGTCGCTCTGCAGCATTGCTGGCGGCACACCATCCGCGCTCAGGTAGACATCGCACAGCCGATCGATGCGGGACATTTCATCTGGCAGCCGGTCGATCTCCTCCTGCAACTGTGCGAAAGCCTCCAGCGAGTGGATTGCCGTCTTCATGATTGCCCCCAATTATTGTCGGCCCATGTTATCCGCGATGCAGCTGATCTTGGCGGTCTGCGCATCTTGAGGCCGTGAAGAGCGCGGCCGAAGGCCTACGCGACGCCTCTATCGCTGGGCACTACCAGCCACACCACCATCTACCGCGTGCGCCGCGGCGAACTGCCCAAGCCTGATGCCGATGGGAAGTGGCTGCTGTCCGAGGTCATTGAGTGGGAGTCACGAGGTAGTTAGCTTGCTGCCCCAGACCTGTGTGATTGCAGTCAGTTCGCGGGCCGCATGGGCGGAACCAGATGAGGCGAAGCTATCCGCTGGTCCACGCTCTTCGCGAGCGACTTTCGATGCCGAGAGCGTGCGACCAATGAGCCGCGGCACCTCATCGCGAGAGCGCCCCGTGCGTGCACACCATAGTGCGATGAGCGTCTCCCCCTTGCTGAAGGCTGGGCGGCAGCGGCCGAGTCGATACTCCCCGATGGCGCCGCGCGTGAGGCCAGATGCCGCGCAAACCTGCGTGCCGCTCATGCCCGCGCGGCGCAGGTCCAGTAGAAGCTCAATGAAGTCCACAGGAGGCGGGAAGGCTAGACGCACCATGGGCGCGGATTGTGCGAGCCTCGCGTGCTGGGATCACGGTTTTCAGTGAAGCGCCATACTGCGGCATGACGCAGCCGCATCTCTTTCTCGACGACAACGAATTGCGCTGTTTCACAGGCTTCTCGCGCAAGTCGAAGCAGATCCTGTGGCTCCGCGGCCAAGCCCTGCCGTTCTGGGTCAGCGCGACTGGTCACCCGGTCGTGGCACGTGCGGCGGTGGAGGGGCGTCCCGCTGATCTGCCGGTGCCCGCAGCGGAGCCTTAGGAGCCGCGCGTCTTGTCGGAGCCTCCGGACTCTAAATCCCGATGATATTGCGCAGCAGGGCAATCGCGTCGGGGTGTTGTCCATGCCGGCTGACACGGGCTCTTCGGCAGTTGCCGGAATCTAACCGGAAAACAACAGCGATAGAGCGGTGCGTATCAGGGTTGTGGGACTGCCAGCCCCCGGCCGGGGAGATGGGGCAGTGGAAGAGGTTTGGGGGCATCCTTGGGGGGATCAATGAAAATTCGAACCCGGATTTGCCAGCATTCATGCGCCTTGCAACCCGATATGCGGCCGCCTCCCTCTCCAAGAATGGCCCCGCAAGGGGCTATTTTTTTGCCTGTTTCTCGCCGAAACCTACACGGAATCAAGGCCCTGGCCGTTTCTGTGCCCCTGCGTTTCGGTTGATTCCCCACTTTCAAAAGCCGTCCCACACCGGCAACCGGTAGGCATCCGTGCAAGGTCATGCTGACGAACAGCACGACCGTCTTGCGCGAACTGACGATCAGCGGCTTCGGCATCAGCCAGCAGGCGCTTGACTATGTGCGCCCGGACATCCAACTTCAGCCCCGCGCTGGCGCGCATCGGGAAGCCCCTGAGATAGACGCGATGGGGCCCAGGCGCCGCGCTAGTGCGAGCGCAGATCGGCGAGAAACTTCTGTGCCCGTTCGCTGCGTGGCTTCGAGAAGAACGCCTCCGGCAGGCCTGTTTCCACCAGGCTGCCCTGGTCCATGAACCAGACCCTGTCCGCCACTTCGCGCGCGAAGTTCATTTCGTGCGTCACGCACATCATCGTCATGCCGTCGCGTGCCAGCGACTTCATCACTTGCAGCACCTCGCCGACCATCTCGGGGTCGAGCGCGCTCGTCGGCTCGTCGAACAGCATGGCCGGTGGGTCCATCGCGAGGGCCCGGGCGATGGCAACGCGTTGCTGCTGGCCGCCCGACAGTTGGCCCGGAAATGCATCGGCTTTCGAAGCCAGGCCCACGCGTTCAAGAAGTTCGAGCGCACGAGCCCGGGCCTGCGCCCGTTTCTGCTTGCGCACGTTCACGGGCCCCAACATGATGTTCTGGGCCACCGACAGATGCGGGAACAGGTTGAAGCTCTGGAACACGAAGCCGACATGGCTGCGAAATTTGTTGATGTCGAGCGATGGCGCGTTCACGTCCTGGCCGTCGAAGCGGATGGTGCCGCTCTGGATGCTTTCCAGGCGGTTCACGGTGCGTATCAGCGTCGACTTGCCGGACCCCGAAGGGCCGCACACGACGACGACTTCTCCCTTGCGAACCTCGGCGCTGATGTCGTTCAGTGCGCGGTAGTCGCCATACCACTTGTTCACGAGGTCGAAGGCGATGAGGGCAGGAGTGGGGCTCGAAGACATGTTCATGCGGCTTGCTTGGGTGCGATGGGCCCGGCCGCCGCGGGCGCGGAACCCGTCGCCGGCCGGAAGGTGCCTTCGCGCCGCGCGGCAATGCGGCGCTCCAGGAAGCGTGCCAGCCGCGTCAGCGAGAAGCACAGGCAGAAGTAGATGGCCGCGAGGATGAAGTACACCTGAAACGGCTGCGTCATCAGCGAGCTGTTGATCTGGTTGGCCGCGAACGTCACTTCGTTCACGCTGATCACGTAGCCCAGCGAGGTCTCCTTGATGGTGGAGACGAACTGGCTGACCAGCGCCGGCACCATGTTGTAGAGCGCCTGCGGAAGGATGACCTTCGCCATCGTCTGCACGTAGCTCAGCCCCACGGCTCGCGCCGCTTCGGTCTGCCCGTGGGGCAGCCCCTCGATGCCGGCGCGCACGATCTCCGCCAAGTAGGCCGCTTGGTAGATCACCAGCGTGATCACCATGGTCGTGAAGCCGCTGACCATACGTCCGGTCAGCACGGGCACGAAGAAATAGACCCAGAAGATGAACATGAGCAGCGGCACGCCGCGCACCACGTAGATCACCGCCGTGGCAGGCATGCGCAGCCAGCCGAAGGGGCTGATGCGTGCCAGCGCAATCGCAACGCCAAGGGGAAAGGCCAGCAACAGGCCCAGCACGGAGAGAACCAGCGTGATCGCCAGCCCGCCCAGCGGGCCGTTCGGGTACTGGCCGACCAGCAGCAGGGTGCCGTACTCGCGCAGGATGGAAAAGATGCTGTCCATGGCTTATCTCGCGGGAATGCGATAGCGGCTTTCCAGCCGCGCTCCCGCCGTCATGATCAGGATGGACACGCCGAGGTAGATCACCGTCGACAGCAGGTACACCTCCACGGTCTTGAACGACTGGCTCTCGATTTCCCGCGTGGCATAGGTCAGTTCCGCAACACCGATGGTCATGGCCAGGCTGGTGTTCTTGAACAGCAGCACCGTGTGGCTCACCAGGGTAGGCAGCGCGATGCGCAGTGCCTGCGGTATCACCACCAGGCGCGACGCCTGCAGATAGGAAAGGCCGATGGCACGCGCCGCTTCGAGCTGCGATTTGGGAATCGACCGGATGCCGCCGCGCAGCCCTTCGGAGACGTAGGCCGCCATGCACAGGCCGATGGAAATGAACGCCAGCAGGAACTCGCTGTCGTGGGCATTGAGCCATTGCTGCGCCGCACGCGGCAGCAGCGCCGGCATGCCGAAGTACCAGAGGAAGACCTGCACGAGCATGGGCACGTTCTGGTGGTACTCGACGTAGCTCGCGACGAAAGTCTTCGCCACGCGGTTGTCCGCCATGCGCACCACGGCCAGCACCGTGCCCAGGACCAGGGCAAACAGCCATGCCGCCAGCGTGAGCTCGAACATCGTGAGCACGCCATGCCATATCCATTGCGGATATTCGCCTCGCGCCAGTACAGAGAAATCGATCTTGCTACCCACGTCGTGCGCCTCGTTGCATGGCAGTGATCAGCCCTTGATCTGCTCGATCCTGAAGGCGCGCTGCATCTTGTAGGAGGTTCCGGTGCCCAGCCACCTGTTGAAGATCTGCTGCGCCTCGCCGGATTTTTCCATTGCCTGCAGCGTGGTGTTCACGTGCTTGATGAAGCCTGCCTCTTCCTTTCGCATGCCGATGCCCCACGGCTCCAGCATCAGCGAAGGCTCCAGCGTGACGATGGGTACGGTGCTTTCGGATTGCTGGCGGAACTTCGCGAGATTGAGTTCGGAGGCGGCGAGCCCTTCCACCTTGCCTTGCTGCATCGCGAGAAAGGCGCTGGGCGGGTCCTGGAAAGTAACGGTCGCCGCACCCGGAATCACCTTGCGCACCAGCATCTCGGAGCTGGAGCCCTTGACCGCGCTGACGCGCTTGCCCGCAAGGTCCTTGAGAGTCGTGAAGCCGCTGTCCTTGCGCGCGGCGACCTTCTGCTCGCTCGCGAAGTACTGGTCGCTGAAGGCAATCTGCTCGGCACGCTCGGCGCTCCATCCCAGGTTGGCAATCACGGCGTCGACACGACCCTGCTGCAGTTCGGGGATGCGTGCAGCCACCGAGATGAGCTTCAGCTCCAGCTTGACACCCAGCGACTTGGCCAGTGCCTTGCAGAAGTCCACGTCGTAGCCTTCCACCTCGCGCGTCTGGGTATTGGAAAAGCTGAACGGCTCGGCCGTCCCCAGGGTGCCGCAGGTGAACACGCCCTTGGCCTTGATGTCGGCGAGCTGGTCCGCGCAGGCCAGGTTGGCCAGCAATGCCAGGCAGGCTCCGGCGATAAGGGTCGATGCACTCTTCTTCATGGATCTACTCCGGAAAAGGTTGTACGGAACGATGAGACGTCAGGCCAGTTCGCGCAATGCGGCTTGCAGCAGTTGACCGCCCTGGTCGATCACGTCGACCCCCGTGGCGAAGGACATGCGCAGATGGTTGGGCATGCCATAGGAGGTGCCGTCGATCGCGGCCACGCCGGCGTGTTCCAGCAGGTAGTGCACGACGTCGATGTCGGAAGAAAGAACGTTTCCCGCCGGCGTGGTGCGCCCGATCAATCCGGCTACGCTGGGGAACACATAGAACGCTCCGTCCGGCGGTGCGCACTCGAATCCTGGCAGCGCCTGCAGCATCTGCAGCATGCGGTTTCTGCGCTGCCCGAACAGGGCCGCGGCCTCGGCCACGGTTTGCTGTGGGCCATCGAGCGCAATCGCCGCGGCCGCCTGGCTCATGGAGTTGGGGCAGGACGTGCTCTGGGAGAGCAGCATGGTGATGGCCTTGATCAGCGCCGCCGGTCCCGCGCCGTAGCCGATGCGCCAGCCCGTCATGGCATAGGCCTTGGAGACGCCGTTGATCACCAGCGTCCGCTCGGCCAGCTCGGGCGTCACGTTCAATGGAGAAAGGTGCTCGGCGCCGTCGTAGACGAAGTGCTCGTAGATCTCGTCGGTCATCAGCCAGACCTGCGGATGCCGCTTCAGGACCTCGCCGAGCGCCGCCAGTTCATCGCGGGTGTAGACCGCGCCCGTGGGGTTGTTGGGCGTGTTGAGCACCAGCCACCGCGTGCGGGGCGTGATGGCCGCTTCAAGGGCTGCCGGCATCAGCTTGAAGCCTTCGCCCTGGATGCTCGGCACCACGACGGGTGTGCCGCCATGCAGCGCCACCATGTCCGGATAGGACACCCAGTACGGCGCGGGCACGATCACCTCGTCGCCTTCGTTCAGCGTGGCCGCGAAGGCGTTGTAGATGATGTGCTTCGCACCGTTGCCCACCGCGATGTTCTCGGGCTTGTACGACAGCGCGTTCTCGCGCTGAAGCTTGTCGGCAATGGCTTGCCGCAGGGCCGGCGTGCCGTTGGATGCCGTGTAGCGGGTGTGTCCGGCCATGAGGGCCGCCACCCCGCCTTCGACGATGTGGCGCGGCGTCGGGAAGTCGGGCTCGCCGATGGTGAAGTCGACGATGCGACGGCCGATCGCGCGCATCGCATCGACGCGCGTCTTCGCGGCCATGCTGGGCGAGGGTTTGACGCCGCCGAGGCGTTGGGCCAACAGAATGCTCACTGGGTTCTCTCCGGGAAAGTCGAATGGGGGAATGACGCCGTACGCTTCACGGATTCAGAGGCCGTGCGGCGCGAAGGCCTTCGTGAGCCATGACTGCTCGGCCTTGCCGTTGGCGATCTCGGCCTTGATGGCGGCCTCGAACCTGGCGGTCTGGGCGATGGCATCGAGCAGCCGCGGTGCCTCGGAGGCGGGAAAGGTCACGATGCCATCGTCGTCGCCGACCACGATGTCGCCGGGCTGCACGATCTGTCCGCCCACGCAGACCGGCACGTTGACCGCGCCGGGCCCGTTCTTGTAGGGCCCCCGATGGATGGCGGCACGCGCATAGCAGGGAAAGTCGGCATCGCGGAAGGCCGCTGCATCGCGGATGGCGCCATCGATGACGATGCCGGTGCAGCCGCGCTGCTGCGCGTACAGCATGATGAGTTCGCCCACCAGCGCGTTGGTGGTGTCGCCACCGCCGTCGACCACCAGCACGTGGCCCGCGGAAGCATCCATCAGGGCCTTGTAGATCAGCAGGTTGTCGCCGGGACGGGTCTTGACCGTGATCGCCGTTCCCACCAGCTTCCTGCGCCCGTGGAACCGCTGCAGGCCGACGATGCCGCTCAGGCGCTGCAGGTTGTCGCTGATGTGCGGCGTGGCCACTTCCTGGAAGGCGGCCAGCACATCCTGCGGTGCAACGGCCGGCGTCGGGTGAACGGCAAAACTGGAAGCAACCATGACAAACGCCTCAACATCAATTCGATGGCGGGATTGTGAAAGTTGCCTAAAATTTCAAAAAGCGAAATATTTCGCAAGAATCAGTGGAAAAAAAGGAAACCAACCAGGGTTTTTGCTGACCATGATGACCTTCAAGCAGTTGGAAGCCCTGTATTGGGTCGTGCAACTGGGCGGCTTCTCCCAGGCCGCCCAAAAATTGCACACCTCGACATCTGCCGTGTCGAAACGCGTGCACGAGCTGGAGTCCGGCTTCGACCTGGAACTGTTCGACCGGTCCCAACGCACGGCGCGCCTGACGGAAAAGGGCGAAGAGATGTTCGTGCTGGCGAAGAAGCTGCTCGAACAAAGAGACGCCGCCATCGACCAGATCGGCAAACCCGAGGTCATCGAGCGCCGTGTGCGCATCGGCGTGACCGAGTTCACCGCCATGACCTGGCTGCACCGGCTGGTGGAGGCCATCCAGCGCTACTACCCCAAGGTGACGATCGAGCCCGATGTCGACGCGAGCGGCAACCTGAAAGAAAAGCTCCTGACGGACGAACTGGACCTGGTGCTGGTCCCCGATGTGTTCGCCGAGGCGCATCTGCCGAGCCATGTTGTCGGCGAGTTCTCCAGCGTGTGGATGTGCAAGCCGGGGTTCGTCGAACCGGGCAAGACCTTTCGCCTGCATGAACTGGCGTCGCGCAGGCTGCTGTTGCAGGGCAGCAAGTCGGGCGCCGGCACGGCGCACAACAGCTGGATGAAGTCGCTGGGTGTTCAACCGACCGACGTCATCATCGTCAACAACCTCGTGGCCATGATGGGGCTCACCGCATCGGGCCTGGGCATCGGCTGCATGCCGGAGAAATGCCTGGCGCCCATGGTCGCCAACGGGTCATTGATGGTCGTACCCTGCACACCCGCGCCGCCGGTGATGAAGTACGTCGCGATGTACAAGGGCGACCAGCGCAGCACGCTGATCTCGTCGATCGTGATGCTCTCGCAGGAGTGCTGCGACTTCACGCGGATGTTCGAGATTTCCTCGCTGGGCTCGACGGCCCGCTCAGCCGCGTAGGCCAAGCGCCCGACACTCGCCCTCAGAAGTTGTGCGAGATCCCGACCTGGAAGCCACGCGAATTTGCTCCCGCCTGCGGGTCCGTCAGCGCGTCGGTCACCACGTAGGCTGCGTTGCCCCGGTTGCGGATCTTCGACCAGGTGCCGTAGATCGCGGTGCGCTTGCTGAGCCAGTGGACGTAGCCGACGGCCAGTTGGGTTGCGTCGTCGGCGTCAATGCCGGGTCCCGAGCGGTCCGAGCGCGCGATCGATGCCTTGATGACGCCCGCACCCACTGGCACGCTGACGCCCAGCATCACATTGGTCTGCTTGTCCTGCGGGGCCTTCTGCATCAGGTAGTTCGCGTACAGCTTGGCGGCGCCGAAGTCGTAGCTGCCGCCGAGGCTGGCGCTGCGGTAGTGCTGGCCTTCGATCGGCGTCTGTCCGTAGCTGGCCGCGATGTCGATCGGGCCCGATGCATAGCCCACCCGTGCGCCGGAGTATTTCGTTCCCTCCTGGCCCTCCGGCATTGCCACCATGAACTGGCCATAGAAGCCGCCCAGGTTGCGTGGCAGAAAGTAGCTGATCGAGTTGTTGGCGCGCACCAGCGTCCTCGCGCCGCCGAGGCCGAAGGGCCAGCCCTCGACGATGTTGCTCGAACCGCCGACGCCCACCGTGCCGAAAGGGGAGAACTGCGAAATGTTCCAGAAGCTCGGCGTGTAGTCGCGGCCCAGGCGGACCTCGCCGAAGGAGTTGTGCGAGAGGCTCACGGTGGAGCGCCGCTGCCAGCCGACTCCCTGGAACTCGCCCGTGTCGGGCAGTGTCGCTGCCTCGAGCCAGAAGCTCGCGGCGAGGCCGCCGCCGAGATCTTCGGTGCCGCGAAACCCGAGGCGGCTCGGGAAGATGTTGCCGCCCTGGTCCATGGAAGTGACCGAGCGGCCACCTGACTTGGCGGAGGTGACGTTGAGGTCGACCGTGCCGAAGAGGGTCACGTTGGATTGCGCGAGCGCATGGCCGTGCAGGCCGATGCAGCCCGCGGCGATCAAGAGGGTGGGGCGGATCATGGTTCTTGTCTCCTGGTTTTAAGAATGGCGTGCGCCGTCCCGCGGCCCTTGCTCTTGGCAGGGGACGAAGGTGCGCGAAGGAGCGCGCCAAGGGCGCGCAGCTATCTCAGGCAGTAGCGGGAAGGAAGCGGCGGGCGCGTGGCCCGCCGTCAGTCAAGGCGCAAGCCCTTGGCCTTGATCAGCCGGCCCATGGTCTGGGCCTCGCGTTCGATGATGGTGCGGGTGTCGGCGGAATTCGTCGTCATCGGCTCCAGCCCGGCATCGGCAATCTGCCGCGCCATCTCCGGCGAGCGCGTCACGGTGGTGATCGCTCGGTTCAACTGCTCGACGATGGCATCGGGCGTGCGCGCGGGCACCCAGAAGCCGAGCCAGGTCGACACGTCGTAGCCGGGATAGCGCTCTGCAACGGTCGGCACGTCGGGCAGTGCGGCGCTGCGCTGGCTGCCGGTATAGGCCAGTGCCTTCACCCTGCCTGCCTTGATGTTCGGCAGCGCCGAGATCGGGGGCTCGAAGCCCAGCATCACCTGTCCACCGATCACATCGGGCATGGCGCCCTGCTTGTAGGGAACGTGCAGCATCTCGATGGACGCTGCTTCCTGCAGCAGTTCAAAGCCCAGGTGCGAGGTGCTGCCCGAGCCGTAAGACGCGAAGCTCACATGCCCCGGCTGGCGCTTGGCCAGTGCGACCAGTTCTTCCGTGTTGCGCGCGGGCACCGCGTTGTTCGCCACGATGAAGGGGCCGCCCTTGAGCGCCTGCGTCACCGGCACAAGATCTTCCTTCGGGTTGTAGGGAAGCTTCGAAAGAAGGAACGGCGTCATCGTGAACGGATTGCTCGTCGAGAACAGCACCGTGTAGCCGTCGGGCGTTGCCTTGGCCACCGCATCAGTGCCGATGGTCGACAGCGCGCCCGGTTTGTTCTCCACGATCACGGGCACCTTCAGCAATCGCGAGAGCTGGTCGGCATAGCTGCGCGCGAAGATGTCGGAGCCGACGCCGGCTGGCGTTGGCGTCACGATCTTGATGGCTCGTTGGGGCCAGGGCGCGCCCTGTGCAAGCGCAGCGCCCGTGGTGCATTGCAAGCCGGCGGCCCATAGCAGAGCCAGAGTGGTGATCCTCTTCATATGTCTCGTCTCCTGATAGTTGTGGGCGCATCCTAGGGAGACAAATCCATATCTGGAAATACTCATTCGAGATGCTTTTTTATACCTCCTTCGTATTGATGAATGGGTGCGCGGCACCCTGACGGCAGCGCACTACCTGCGCTTCGAGTGCTTTCTTGCCGCGCCCGGCGTGACGCCGTGTACGCTCTGAAAGCTGCGCGTCAGGTGGCCCTGGTTCGCGAAGCCCGCTTCGAGCGCGATGTCGAAGAGCGAGGCATCCGACGACTGGATCAACTGGCGAGCGCGCTCCACCCGCTGCTGCAGCACATAGCGGTGAGGCGAGGTGCCGGTCGCATTGCGAAAGAGCCGCACGAAGTGCGCCTTGCTCAGCCCGACCGCGGACGACAGCGCCGACAACGAAAGATCGCTGGCCAGATCGTGGGCAATCAGCTCTTCGATTCGTGCCCATTGCCAGGCATTCAATTTGCCTCGCTCCTGGCCCAGGGAGGGCGCTCGTACACCGCGAGTCCGGCAGAGATGGAGTGCAGCCCCGACGGACAGCGATTCGGCGAACAGCGCGCCATTGGGGCAGCCAAGGCCTATCTCTCGCACCATGGCCTGCATGACCGACGCCAGCGAGGGATCATGGAAATACAGGCTCTGCTGCAGCGGCGTGGTCACCAGCTCATCGTCGAGAAAGCCCTGGCGTATCAACGCGCGGGTGTCGAGGTCCAGCAGGATCCGCTGTGCGCGGTAGGCGCCGCGGTGATTCACCTTCACCTCGATGTCGGAGTTGAAGATCGCCAACGACCCGGTGTCCATATCGAGGTCGGCACTGCGCCCCTGCGCGGTGAGGTGGCTGCCCATGGTGCCGCTGCTGAGCAGCGAGACGTGCGTGGTCGCCGGTGTGAACTTGTGCCGCCAGCTGCCATCCGGCGTACAGAGCCAGTTCACAGGCAAGCCCTGCCACCGGCTGAGCTGCTCGGACGAAAGCAACGTCAATCTATCGAGTTCGTTGGGCATTCAGTGCTTCGGCGCGTGCGTGTGACCGAAAAATCATCTTACTTTCGCCGGATGGAACTGTGCCGCGGCAACCGAGCGGGTTTCCCCTAGTCCTGTTTCATCGCTCCACAGCCGTCTTCGTGAGTCGTTCCTGCAATGGCGCCTCGATCGTGCAAGACGCAGTGGCATCGCGCCGATGTAATGCGTGGCGCCTGTCGATGCAGGACACCCAACAGGAGACATCAGTGAAGAAAAATTGGAATCGCGCGTGGGGCCCTCTGGCTGCGCTTGCAGCCTCTTTTGCCATGGTGGCGTGCGGAGGAGGCGGCAACAGCTCCGGCGTCGCGGGCTTGACTGCAGCGCCGGCAAGTGGAGGGAGCGGCACGCCGCCAGACACAGTCACGACGCCCGCCAAGCTGAGTTGCGACGATTCGATGAAGACGGCGTTCAAGCCCGATGCAAATACATCGGTTCTCCTGGTCAAGCTCTTCAAGACTGGCGACCAGATCCTGCTGTCGGGCACTGCAACACCGGCCACGCCTGTCGCGGCCAACGACATCTGTCTTGTGAAGCTGATGGTCGGGCCCGGGCATCCGGGGCCTGCAGACGCACCTTCGACGACCAGCGGCATCGGCATCGAAGTGTGGTTGCCATCAGTCGCAAACTGGAACAAGCGCCTGCACATGCTCGGCGGCGCCGGCGCGGCCGGAGGCGTGCAGGCCACGTTGACCAGCGTGGCCGCAGCGCCGACTGCCGCGCCGTGGAGCGTGGCCGGCGTCGAAGGCGCCGTGGCCGCGACCACGGATACGGGGCACCCGGCCGGCAACTCGAACTTCCTGATGAACCCCGACGGAACGATCAATACAGTGGGGTGGAACGAGTTTTCCGAACGCGGCATCCACGAGATGACCGTCAAGTCGAAAGCGCTTGCGCTGGCCTACTACGGCACGCCGGCCAGCTACACCTACTGGCACGGAGGATCGACCGGCGGTCGCCAGGGCATGAAGCAGGCGCAGCTGTACCCGGAGGACTTCGACGGGATCATTGCGAGTTCGCCCGCCATCAACTGGGTGCGGTTCACCGGGAGCCAGGTCTGGCCCCAGCTTGTCATCCAGCGCGATCTTGCCGGGGTGCCCCTGACTGCCGGCCAATGGACGTCGGTGTCGACCGCCGCAATCAATGCCTGCGACATGGTCGGCGGGCAGCACCTGGGCTATCTGCTCGACCCATCGAAGTGCGCCTACGACCCGACGACCGACGCGCAGGTGCTGTGCACATCCGCCGGGGGCACGAACGCCACCGCGAGTTGCCTGACGCAGGTGCAGGCCGTGGCGGTGAACAAGATGTGGTACGGCCCCACGACCGATGGCTCGGTGCCGTCGCCTTCGGTGGACAACGGCCTGGGCCCGACCCTTGGCGCAAACCAGATCTGGTTCGGCTGGCCTCGCGGCTCCAACCTGACAGTGACGAGCGTTTCGACGAACGGCCTTCACTTCGACCAGCTCGCACTTTTCCTGCAGGACCCGACCCGCGCCGGCTCTTCATTCGTCAACGCGACCGGCAACGGCGCCAATCGCTGGAGGG
This sequence comes from Variovorax nivicola, assembly GCF_051216475.1. NCBI lineage: Bacteria > Pseudomonadati > Pseudomonadota > Betaproteobacteria > Burkholderiales > Comamonadaceae > Variovorax > Variovorax nivicola. The sequence continues at coordinate 736,072 of NZ_JBPJZK010000002.1, forward strand.
ACCTGAGCTATCCGGACCTGTACAACGGCATCAACCGCGGGCTTGCGCTCGAACCTCTGTTTTCCAGGATCAGCACCGACAACCCGGACTTGAGCAAGTTCCGCGATCGCGGCGGCAAGATCATCACGGTCGTCGGCTCCTCCGATCAGGTGATTCCCCATGCAGGTGTCATCAACTACTACACCCGGGTTGCCACGCAGATGGGTGGTGTTGCCGAGGTGCAGAAGTTCTACAGGCTCTACACAATCCCGGGCATGGGGCACTTCCCGGCCAATGGAACGGCGAACGTCGCAGCCAATCCCCCGCTCTATCCGGAAGACGTCAACTACCAGTCCCTGACGGATTGGGTGGAGAAGGGCATTGCACCAGCAGACAAGATCGTCATCAGCAGCCCCGTCACTTCCGCGAACCCGGCGGCGGTAACGGGCGCCATGTGTGCCTATCCGAAGATGCCTGCCTACTCCAGCGGGGACATCAAGGCAGCCGCGAGCTACAGCTGCTCATGAGGCTTGCCGCGGAGTTCATCGCTGCGCGAAAACCTCGATTTCGACGCGGCGGTTCGGGGCGAGGCAGTCGATCAGCTCCGCTCGCCTTGTCTGCGCGCATTGCACCTTCGGTTCCGATTCGCCCTTGCCTTCGACCTGCACCTTCTGCGCCGGCACGCCGGCCTGCACCAGGTAGTCGCGCACGGTGTTGGCGCGCGCCAGCGAGAGCGCCTGGTTGTAGGTGCTGCTGCCGAGCCGGTCGGTGTGGCCAGTGACCCTGATCGTGTCCACCGATCCGCTGCTTTTGATGTCGCTTGCCAGGGCGTCCAGCTTGCGTCGCCCCTCAGGCAGCAAGTCGGTCAGCGAGCGGCCGTCGAAGCGGAAGAGGCCGTCGGCACCGAGCGTCGTCTTTGCAGGAGCAACGGCGGGCTGAACGGTCGCGACGGGCCTTGCCGCAGCAGGCGCTGGCCTGAGCACATCCGCGCAGCCCGGCCCCTTCCAATACATCCCGTTCGTCAGCACGTCTGCATTGAAGCGAACCATGTACTGGCAGGTGATGTACTCCGGGCCAGCGCCCGTGCGGAAGTGGAAGATGTAGTTCCATTCGCGCACGCCGCCCAGCCCTTCGCTGAAGTGCGGAAAGCTCAGCAGTTCGCGCACCTGGTCCTTGCCCAGGCCGGTGCGCATGGCGCGCAGGGCCTCGATGCTCGGGAAGGCGCCTTGCTGCCATTTGGCCGAGCTCAGCGCGGGAAAGTCGTCGTCCTTCGGCGGCGCCGGGTTCTCCGAAGCAGCCCTGGCCTGCATCTCCGGCGTGATGGTGTAGCTTGGGCTGGCACAGCCAGCGGCCAGCAGTGCTGCGAGAACAGAGAAAGCGGTCGTGGCTTGAAGAAGCTTGTTCATGATGGAGTTCGTCCAGTTCATTCGTACGGCGATCAGTTGAAGACCCATTCCGCGCCCACGGTGGCGCCCACGCCGGCACGGCTGGTGGCCACGCCGCCGGTGATGCTCCAGGCGTTGTTCTCGGAGGTACGCCGGAAACTGACGCCCACCGCGCTCTGGCCCTTGAAGGAGCCCGCGCCGATGCGCATGACCGTCTTGCCCGGAACGTAGCTTCCGGGCATCTGCAGCGCCATGGCCGCGGCAACGCCTGCATAGGCGTTCTTCTCGACTCCGTCGAGGCGGTCGCTGAGGGCATTGATGCGGTTGTTCAGGCCGCCGCTGACCGCATTGAGCTGGTTGACGTTGACCGCATCGGTGCCCGCCACGCCCGGCGCCACGTTGTGCACGGTGACAGGGCCGGTGGCGTTGCTGCCGCCCATGGTCACGCTGTTGTAATTGGTCGTGCCGTCTGCGTTGGTGTCGTACTTGACTGTCGACTGATCGATCACTGCCACCTGGCCTTGCACGCCCCGCAGTTGCGAGACGTTGACCGCGTCGCTGTCGGCCGTGCCCGCGGCCACGCCGGTGACCTGCCGGAACTGGCCGTTGGCCGCGTCGCCCACCGACACGGCCGCCAGCGTGCTGGTGGTCGCGCCGATGGCAATGCGTTGCGCATCGGTGGCGGTGGGCGGCACATAGCCCGCCACGCCTGCAGCAGTCGAAGCCACCGAGCCGGCTCCCAGCGCCACGCCGCCGGCTTGCGTCACGCTGGTGCCCGCACCCAGCGCCACGCCCTGCACCGCGGCGGCCGACGACTGCGTGCCCAGCGCGATGGAGTCGGCCAGGTGCGAGGTCGCACCCTGGCCGATTGCTATGCCGCCCGGCGCGCTCTGCTGCACGATGGCGCCATTGCCGATGCCCACGCCGTTGTTGCCGTTGACCACCGTCTGCGGGCCGACCGCCACCGATTCCGTGCCGATTGCCAGCGAGTCGGCTGCGGTGGAGTTGGCGTGGAAGTACTGGATCGGCGTGACCGCGAAGGACTGCAGCGCGCCGCTGAGCTGGCGCACTGTGACGGCGTCCTGCGCCTGCGTGCCGTCGGCCACGTTGGTGATCTGGCGGTAGGTGGTGGCGCTGCCGACCGAGAGGGCGCCAAGCAGCGTGCGGTCGGTCGTGTTGAAGGGGATCAGAGAGCTGCCCGCGGGGATGTTGCCGGTGCTGCCTGCGACTGCGCGGTCGGAGACGGAGCCTGAACCGATGGCCACCGCGCCCGCGACGGTTGCGCTGGCATCCTTGCCCGACGCGATGGCATCGGCGCCTGTCGCGCCAAGGTTGTCTTCGTTGCCGCCACCGGTCGAGTTGACGCTGTAGTACCTGGTCTTGTTGGCGGTGACGGTGGTGCTGAGGTTCTCGATCGACTGGTTGGTGGCGAACAGCTGCGAGCCGTTGATCGCATCGGTCGAAGATCCGGAAATGCTGCCCGCCGCCACGTTGGTGATCGTGCGTTCGGCGCCGACCGCGCCGACGCTGACTGTGCTCGTCGGTGTAGTGCCGGCAAAGTTGTAGGTCGTGCCGTTGATGGTCGTGCTGGCCGTGCCGACTGCCACGCCCGTCGTGGAGCCGGAGCCCAGCGCCACGTCGCCAGCGTTGTTGGCCACCGCGTTCGGTCCGATGGCGACCGAATTCGTCCCCAGCGCCTGCGAGTCGGCCAGCGTCGAATTGGCGTGGAAGTACTTGATGCCCGCGCCGGTGTTGATGTCGTTGATCGTGTTGCCAAGGACGGTGATGTCGGTCGTGTTCTTGGTGACCTGCAGATTCGTTGCATTCAACTGCGAGCCGTTGACCGCATCTGTCGACGTGTTGGAGAGCCTGCCAGCCGCCACGTTGGTGATCGTGCGCTCGGCACCCACTGCACCGACGCTCACCGTCGAGGTCGGTGTCGTGCCGGCAAAGTTGTAGGTCGTGCCGCCGATCACGGCGCTGGCCGTGCCGACTGCCACGTCCGTCGTGGCGCCCGAGCCCAGCGCCACGGCGCCGGCGTTGTTGGCTACCGCGTTCGGGCCGATGGCGACGGAATCCGTCCCCACCGCTTGCGAATCGGGCAGGGTCGAGTTCGCGTGGAAGTACTTGATGCCCGCGCCGGCGTTGATGTTGGTGATGTCGTTCGTGTTCTTCGTGACCTGCTGGTTCGTGCCGAACAGCTGAGAGCCGTTGATGGCATCTGTCGAAGTGCCGGAAATCCTGCCGGCCGCCACGTTGGTGATGGTGCGTTCCGCACCCGAAGCGCCGACGCTGACCGTGCTCGTCGGCGTGGTGCCGGCAAAGTTGTAGGTCGTGCCGCCGACCACGGCGCTGGGCGTGCCGACCGCCACGTCCGTCGTGGAGCCCGAGCCCAGCGCCACGTCGCGAGCATTGTTCGCCACCGCCGTATCGCCGAACGCGACCGCGCCCGCGGCCAGCGCCTTGCTGGTGCTGCCGATGGCCACGCTGCCCTGGCCGACCACGGTGTTCTGGTAGCCGATGCCGACTGCGCCCTGCGCCGGCGTGCCGGCCACGCTCACAGCCTGGCCGCCGCCGCCGACCATGTTGGTATTGCCCATCGCCACCGAACCGTTGCCGGTGGCGGTGTTGTCCAGGCCGTTCGCGATCGCGCCGTTGCCGGTGGCGGTGTTCGGGTCGCCGATTGCCACGGCGCCATTGCCGCTGGCGACGTTGCCCGAGCCGATGGCCACCGCCTTGCCGCCGGTGGCCTTGGAACTGTTGCCGATCGCGACTGCGTCTGCCGAGTCGGCGACGGTGTTGGTGCCCATCGCGATTGCATTGAGCGCCGAGGCCGCGGCGCTGTTGCCGATGGCGACCGCCTGCGCTGCGGACGCGTTGGCGAGTGCGCCCACCGCGGTGGCGTTCTGGCCGCTCGCTGCTGTGCCGAATCCGAGTGCGGTTGCGCGTGTGACGGTTGCAGCAGCGTTGTTGCCCATCGCCACGGTTCCGTCGGCCGCGGCGTTGGCTCCCGACCCCGCCGCGACCGAGCCGACGCCGCTCGAGAGGGCTTGATTGCCCATGGCCAGCGAGAAATCAGCCGAAGCGTTGGCTAGGTTGCCGAGCGCTGCCGAGCTTGTTCCGGCCGCGTTGGCCGACGTGCCGATGGCTGCGGAATCCGCGCCGCCGGCATTGGCCAGACGGCCGCCAGCGAATCCGCGGTCGCCACTGGCTGTGGCGTTGCCGACCGCAGTGGAGTTCGCTCCCGTGGCAGTGGAGAAGGTACCCAAGGCGGTACTGCCGGCTGCTGTGGCCTGGGCCGCAGCGCCAAGCGCGACCGCATTGGTGCTGCTTGCGATCGTGCCGGAACCCAGTGCCATCGCGGCGGGGCCCGAGGCAGCCGCATTCGGGCCGACAGCCACCGAACTGCCCGCGGTCGCCTTGCTCTGGAAGCCTACGGCGGTGGCGTTGTCCTGGGACGCTGTCACGTCCGTGCCGATGGCAATGGCGCCGACTGCCGTGGCTCCTGTTCCCGCAGCGGTGCGCGAGCCGATGTAGACCGAGTTCAGCTGGGTCGCGACCGACTGGAAGCCGACGGCGATGGCGTTCTGAGCAGTTGCCTGGCTGCGGGTACCTTGCGCAACGGTATCCAATGCGGCCGCATTTGCGAGGTATCCAAGGGCGACGCTGCGCAGCCCGGTCGCCTTCGTGTTGAAGCCGATGGCGGTGGCGTATGTGTCGCTCGCAGTCACGTCCGTACCGATTCCGATCGAACTCTCGCTTAGCGAACCTGTCGCCGGGGCGGTGCGTGCGCCTAGATAAACGGAGTTGACTCCGGAGGCACTGGCTCCGGAGCCAACAGCCACACCATTGACTGCCGAACTCGTGGCGCCACCGCCCACTGCGACCACGCCCGTCGCCGAGGCAACGGCTGACGCACCCACGGCAACACCGTTTCCAGTTGCTTTCGACTGCACGCCGATACCGATGGACCCCGCTCCAGTGGAGGCGACATCCGTACCGATGGCAATCGACGACTCTCCGGTCGCTCCGGTTCCTGGAGCGGTACGCGCGCCCAGGTAAAGAGCATTGACCGCAGAGGCAATGGCGCCGTAGCCGAGAGTCGTGGCATTCAGCCCCGTACTGAGGGCGTTAAAGCCTATAGCTGTGGCTCCGCCCATAGTCGCTTGGGACTGCTGACCTGCGCAAGTCGAGCTGCCGCTATAGACGTAGTACGGCGCAGCAGTGCAGTTCACCTGTGCCTGCGCCAGCGAGGCCCCTCCAAGCCCGCCCATGGTCAGCAGCGCGGTCATGATCCCCGAGCGCAGGCGCCGCGACGGAGGCAGCGTGAGTGCTCCGGCCGTCACGCAACTCCCACTGCGCTTGCCGCGTGCGCAAGTGAGTTCCGACGCCGCTACCCAGGCGCCAAGGGATTCGTTCCAGAGCGAGCGATAAGTTGTGTTCATGAGCCCCATCCATCCGTTGGAAAACTACTGAATGGTCGTGAGGCCATTCCACTTTAAGAAACACTTGGAAATCATTATTTCTAAATAAATCTTAGGAGGAAGTCAGGTATTTGCAACTAGTCGTGTTGCATTTTGGAGCCATTGTGTCGAATTGATTTAAATTTTATATCGAGCATTATTAATGAATAGTAATATGAAAATACTAATGAATTAAATGATTATCACAGTTGCTTTATTTTTTCAATGTAGTTATTTTTCTTAATCACTATTTTGATATCAGTAGCGATAAAAAAGTGATGCCTCTTATTGGTGCATCGTTGATTTTGTTGAAGTTTCTTCTTAATCTACGATTTCCTATGAATAGTCATCCAGCCGGGCCCACCTCCTAGAATCGGGCAATAGCGCCCGAACAATGGCGCGCGAATCGGGAGTTCCAGATGGCCAACCGTTCCTATCTCTACAGCGTCAGCAACCGGCCCGGCTCATATGCCGATCGCCCGGAAACAATTTCGGGCCTGTCCGAATGGCCGTACGACGTGCCGTTCATGTACCGGCTTCTGATGTCGGGCGATCCGCAGCTGTGTGCATCGCTGGTGTCGGACGGGTTCGACGACGACGAGCCGGAGCACAAAGTCAGGCTCCATGCGATCAGCAGCAGCTTCGATCCCGGCTTCGAGCGCGTGCGGCGTTTCATCGACATCGTGCGGTCGCTGCTGGCGGCGCAAGCATCAGCGCCCGGGCCGCAACCTGCCGTTGCTGCGCAGCCGGTGTCTTTCCTCGGGCGTCTCAAGCGGCTGGTTTCGCCACAGACGGAAACGGCCCCCGCTGAGCCAGCGAGTGCGTCTACGGCATCGGTGCATCTGCCCATCTGGCTCGACGAGACGATCGCCTTCCTCGAAGCCCATCGCGACCGCTACCTGCTGCTGGAGACGATCGAACTCGACACCATGTCCGAGTCAGATGAGGCGGCGCTGCGGTCCTGTGTAGAGCTGGAGATCGCGCGATGCCTGCGCGTGGGCGCCGCCATCGATGCCCTGCCGGCCGACATCACCGAGGCGGGGCGACAGCTGAAACAGGCGACCACGCAGAAGTGCGCCGCCCCGCTCGACGCCTTTTTCGGGCTGCGGCTGGACGATGACTGCGACAGCACACGCACCGGTGCTACGGAGCACCCGCTTGGTCTGCAGTGGTCTGAGGTGCTGTATTTCGGCCTGTGGAACCGGGCCGATTTCGAGGCGGAGCGCGGTCAGTCAGCCAGCAAGTAGTCAGCTGCCTGCTGACCGGCGCGTCACCGTGCCCTGGAATTCCCCGAACGACGCAAGCAACGGCGTTGCCTTCCAGCACAGGATTTGCACGTCTTGCGGATGAGTTCGCTCAAGACAGAGGGCCACGGCATGCGCGTTGTCCGGCTGAAGCTGCCAGAACTGCCAGCGCGCCGCGGAATCTTCGAGGCCGTCCTCGAAGTCGATTGCCACGCGATTGGCATCGTCGAAACTGAAGGAAAACCGGTCCAGCGGCAGAGACAGCCCCATTCCGCGCGCCTTGATATAGCTTTCCTTGAGCGTCCAGAGATCCCAGAAGCGTGAAGGCTGAAGCCCGGCCGGAAGCTGCTGCAGTGCCTTCGCCTCCCTGGCGGAGAAGAAGTTCTCCGCAATCTCCAGCGGCGCAGCCCTTGCCGTGTGCTCGACGTCCACGCCCACTTCGCGCTCCACCGTCAGCGCCGCCACGATGAGCGAGGCGCTGTGCGAAATATTGAAGCGAAGGCGCTGCGCCTGCGGCAGTGCATTGGCGATCCGCGGGCGCCCATAAGCGTTGTTCTCGAATTGCCAGTCCTTGGGAGCGACGGGCGCATAGCAGGAGAGAAGCGAGCGGATCAGCCCCCGCGTCATGAGATACCGGCGCCGGTCCCGGGCGAAGTGAAAGCGCCCGTGTCTTTCGCGCTCTTCGGGCGCCAGCAGGGCCATGCTCTTTTCTTCGCAGGTGGCGTCGTCGCCCTGTTCAGGGACGTACAGGTGCCATAGGTGGACTTGGTGCGAGTCGATCTGCAGTTGTTGCATTCGCAATTCTTGCTCGGGTGGCGCGATGTTCCATGACGCCAGCGTTCTTATTTTCCGGCCTTCAGTTCGGCTTAAGGTTGCCGGCCGATACTCGGGTTGACGGTCTGCTGGCGTTGGTAGAGGTCGCTCAGGCACCCGCCCATTGGTGGCGGTTCCTCGAGGCTGGCGATCGTCACATTTTCAAACGGCCCCCGGAGAACCATTCTTCGATACGCCATGACCCAAGACCCCGCCGACTTCAATCTCCCTGAAGGCTGGACGTGCCGGCTGGACCTCAAAGAGACCCTGGAAGGCACCTATGCCGGCAAGGCCGAACTCCGGCAGGGACGGGTGCAGCGCTGTGTATTCGTACTGACGCAACAGCCCTCGCGCGAAGCAGCGCTCGAGCGGGTCCGCTTCCGTGCCCGGTATTTCGTCGACGAATGGACGACCCGGCGCCGCCGAGGGAGCGACTCCCAGGCCTGACAGGCTCCTACGCCCGGGCCTGGGAGATTTCCCCCAGCCAGATCGGTTCGTTCGACGTATCCGGAAATCCCGAGTCGTCCACGGTGCCTGCAATCGGCGAGCCCGGCACATGGCGAAGCTCGTAGCCCCGTCCGTACACCGAGTGCAGCACGAACTCGCTGTCCTTGTGCAGCGACAGCTTGCGGCGGATGTTCGCCACGCAGCAGTCGAGCACCCGGCTCCTGCGCTCGACCTGCGAGTCCATCCACAGCGAGCCCAGCAGCCAGTCGCGCTCCAGCAGCCGGCCGGTATTGCGAAACAGCAGCAGCGCCAGCTCGAATTCGCGCGGCTTCAGGCGGATGTCCTGGCCCTTGTGCACCACCACTTTGCGGCTGCCGATGAACTGGTAGTCGCCGAACAGCGCATTCACTGATGGCGGATGCAGCAGCGTCTCGTTGCGCCGCAGCGCTTCGCGCACGCGCAGCTCCACCTCGAAGTCGTCGACCGGCAGCACCGCGAAATCGATGCTCGCGCCCTGTGCTTCGGGCTCCGCCGCCAGCAGCACCTCGGCCAGCAGCTCGCGCTGCAGCGCATTGGCGACCAGGAAGATCGGCAGGCGCAGCGCCTTGCACATCGAAGTCAGCACCGGCCACGCGCCCTCGTCCTTCAGCACCACCAGCAGCAGGCCGAAGTGGCTGCCGTGCGTGCCGCGCGTTACCGCGCGCAGAAAGTCGTCGCTGCTGCCGAAGGAAACCGGCGTGCAGCCCATCAGGCTCAACCGCTGTCCCCATGCCTGCGCCTGGGTCTCGTCGCAACCCACCATGGCCACTTGGCGCGAGCTGCCGTGAGCGTCGTTGTTCATGATGTCGAAGGCTTCCGTGTGTTGGTGGTGGTGAGGGTGGAAGGGCTGCCTCAGCGGTTGCCCGCGCGCGGCAGCTTCCAGCCGATGCCGGCGTTGAAGCCCCAGTCCCGGCCTGCATTGGCGACGGCCATGCCCCAGGCCATCTGCCCGTCGTCCGACAGGGTCTTGAAGCCGAGGCTCGCCGCCGTGTAGCCCTTGTAGGTGCCGACGGCCAGGCCCACCGTCTTCTCGCCGGGGTAGAGCGTGGGCACATATGCAGCCGTCATGGCCACGGCCATCGCTGTACCCGAATACGCGATGCGTTCCACGTCGCGCAGGGCCGCGGGCACCTGTTGCAGCTGGCCGAGGTTGACCGCGTCGCCCGGCAGAACGCCCGGCGCCACGTTCGTGATGAGTACGCCGTCCGCCGCGCTCGCCACGCCATGCAGGGCGGTGGCGCACAGCCACAGCATGACCAGCAGCCCGGCCCGCACGGCGATCAGCCTGCAGCGAGGCGGTTGCCGCTGCCCGCCTGTGTCTTGCGCGCGCCGTCCGGTCCGTAGAACAGCTGCGCGCTGGCCTGCAGGAAGTGCAGGGCCTGTTGTGTGAAATCGAGATGCGCATAGACCATCGAGCCGTTGCGCAGGTTGTGGCTTCTTGCCTGCCCGGCCAGCTCGAGCAGTGCCGCCCAGGCTTGCGCCGCGTCCGGGCCGCCGGCTGCCGCGGCGGCATCGGCGCCCGCGCGGCCGGGCTCGAAGCCCAGCGCCGCCTGCTGGGCTTCGCGCTGCGTGTCCAGCTCGGCCATGCGGTCGAGCAGCACGGTTTTCTGGCCGGCAATGGCCGCCAGGTCGGTGAATGCGCCGTCCGACATCGCCTGGGCCTCGCGGTCCAGCACCGACAGGAATTCCTCGATGCAGGCAGTCTCGGTGCGCAGGTGGGTCAGCAGGGTGGGTTTCATTCGCTGCCGCCCTTGCCGCTGTTCGGGTCGAGCTTGGGGTCCAGCAGGTCGCGCACGCTGGCCAGCAGGCCGTCGGCGATGCGTTCGGGGCGGATCTGGTAGCGCCCGGCGCGGATGTCTTCGCGGATCGCCGCCACGCGGGCCGCGTCGAAATCGCTGGCAGTGCCCGTGGCGCTGGGCAGCGAATGAACGTGCGCGGAAGCCGGCGCCGCTTCCTTGGGGCGCTGGGTGGCGTCGGCGCCGGTCACCGGAGCCGCGGCCGGTGCTGGCGTCGGGCGATGAGGGGGCGTGGCCGAAGGGGCGGGTTGATCGATTTTCAAGGTGATTCCTCAGGGGCTGACCCGTATATCGGCAGCTTGGGCAAGAACTTTAGGCAGGGCGTGCACGAAGCTGCTTACTGGGCGAGCTGGATCTGTCCCTCTTCGTCCGCCACGCCGCTGACCAGCCGCCCGTCGCGGGTCTTGGCCTGCACCACGGCACCGACGACGGCCCCGGTCATGGCCTTGCCCTCGGTGCTGACGACAAAGCCCTGGCCCTGCGCCACGACCTTCACCGCCTGTCCCTGCTGGATGACGGTAACGCCGCGTACCAGTTCCTTGCGCAGCGGCGCGCCCGGCGCCACGCGGTTGACTGTCACCACGCCAGCCAGTTCGCCTGCGCTGGTGATGACCGAGCGCGGCAGCCGCGTGAGGTCGCCGGTGCGCTCGGTAACGTCGCCCGCGCCCAGCGGCCGGCCCGCATCGATGGCGCGCGCGGCAACGAAGTAGCTGCCTTCCACCGCCACGTGCGCCTGCACGAAGCGCGTCCATGGCCGTTCCGCCTGGCAGCGAACGCCCACCGACACGCGCCCCCAAGGCGTCGCGCCCGGCGGCAGAAAGGCCTCGGGCGCATCGCAGGCGGGCAGGTTGGAGGTGCTGCGTGCGTCGAGGTTGATCGTCACCTTGCCCGGCAAACCTGCCGTCTGCACCTGCAGGTATTTCTCGATGACCTTGTTGGCGTCGCTGCCGGTCGAGCTGGTGTCGGCGGCGAACGCGGACGCCGTGCACGCCACGGCCACCAGTACCGGGAGGCTGCGGTTGCGAAGCTTGAAGAAGGTCATCGGTGTGTGCAAAAGAAGGGCTTGTATAGCGGCGCGTCATGACAAGAGGACGCAAGCCGCCGCCCGGAAATTCTAGAAATCCGCCCGCCGATCGAAGGTGCGAGCAGCAGGCGAAAACCCCCTTTGTTCGGGCGATTGCAAACGCGATGCATGCATAGACTCGCTTTCCATCTGTCGCTGCGCTTGCGCATTGGCGACGCCACAACGGATGGAAAAAAGATGATCGACAAGCTGGATGCGGCGCTTCGTTTCAACCGCGAAGCCCTCAACCTCCGCGCAGAGCGCCAGGAGGTGCTCGCGGCCAATATCGCCCATGCAGACACGCCCAACTACAAGGCGCGCGACTTCGACTTCGGCTCGCGCCTGAGCGAAGCCGTCGAGCGCGGGCGAGCGTCGGCGCAGTCGGTGTCTCTGGCCACCACCTCGTCGCGCCACCTTGCAGGGCAGGCACAGGCCGCGTCCGACAAAGACCTGCTCTACCGCGTGCCCAACCAGTCGAGCCTCGACGGCAACACCGTCGAGATGGACGTCGAGCGCATCGCCTTTGCCGACAACGCGCTGCGCTACGAGTCCAACCTCACCGTCATCAACTCGAAGATCAAGTCGCTGCTCTCGGCGATCCAGCAGTAACAAGAAAGAAGAGCGGCGGCCACCACCATGCCCTTCAACAGCACTTCCATGAACATCTTCAACGTGGCGGGCTCCGCCATGACCGCGCAATCGCAGCGCATGAACGTGACCGCCAGCAACATGGCCAACGCCGAGAGCGTGGCCGGCCCCGACGGCATGCCCTACCGCGCGAAGCAGGTGGTGTTCCAGGTCGAGCCATCGGCATACGGCGCCGGGGACATCGGCGGCGTCAAGGTCGCGGGCGTCATCGAAGACCAGTCGCCGCCGCGGCTCGTGTTCGATCCGAAGAGCCCGCATGCCAACGCCGAAGGCTACGTGGCAATGCCCAACGTCAACGTGGTCGAAGAGATGACCAACATGATTTCCGCCTCGCGCAGCTACCAGGCCAACGTCGAGGTGCTCAACACGGCCAAGACGCTGATGGTCAAGACGCTGTCCATCGGCCAGTAAACCTCCCATCAGATTCCCCAGATTCACCAGGAAAGAACAGGCACCACGCCATGGCCATCTCCGACACCTCGTCCATCACCGGGCAGAACGCCACTTCCGCGGCGACCAGCAGCAACGTCTCGAACGAAGACAGCGAGCAGCGCTTTCTCAAGCTGCTCGTCACGCAGCTGAACAACCAGGACCCGCTCAACCCGATGCAGAACGCCGAGCTCACCTCGCAGCTCGCGCAGATGAGCACCGTGAGCGGCATCGAGAAGCTCAACGGCACGCTCTCCGGCCTGGTGAACCAGACCAGCTCCAACCAGCTGCTGCAGGCCACCTCGCTGATTGGCTACAACGTGCTGTCGCCGGGCGACACGCTCACCACCAAGGCTCCCGAAGATGGGAAGGAACCCGCCTCGCAGGCCTTTGCCGTTGAGCTGCCCGGCACCGCCTCCGACGTCGATATCAAGATCGTCGACGGCACCGGCAAGGTCGTGCGCACCATCAGCGCCGGCTCCATGACCGAAGGCGTCAACGCCGTCACCTGGGACGGCAAGGACGACGCGGGCGCCGTGGTGCCCGCAGGTTCCTACCGCTTCACCGTAGACGCCACCAACGGCAGCGCCGCCGTGAAGGCCACCGCGCTCACCTTCTCGCAGGTGGCCGCGGTCAAGCAGGGCACCAGCGGGGTCTCGCTCGAACTGATGACGGGCAACAACATCAGCCTGTCCGACGTGCGGCTGTTCCTCTGAGCTTTTTCCTCAAAACGCATTCAACGCAGCATCGAACCAAGGAACCAACATGGCTTTTTCCCAGGGCATCAGCGGACTCGGCGTGGCCGCAGCCAACCTCGACGTCATCGGCAACAACATCGCCAACTCGGGCACCGTCGGCTTCAAGTCGGCCGCCGCCACCTTCCAGGACGTGTACGCCGGCTCGCGCGTCGGCCTGGGCGCATCGGTGTCGGGCGTAACGCAGAACTTCACGCAGGGCGTGACGCAGTCGAGCAGCCGTCCGCTGGACGTGGCCATCCTCAACGGCGACGGATTCTTCCGCCTGAGCAGTCCCAGCGGCGAAGTCATGTACTCGCGCAACGGCCAGTTCACGCGCGACAAGGACGGCTACATCGTCAACGCATCGGGCCTGCGCCTCACCGGCTTCGGCGTGAACGCCAGCGGCGGCATCAGCGGCGGCACGCCGGCGGCCATCCAGATCCCGACCGCGGCCATGACGCCCAAGGCCACGAGCGGCATCAACGCCGAGTTCAACCTCGATGCGCGCCTCACCACGCCCACCAAGACGCCTTTCAACGCGGCCGACTCCGACACCTTCAACTACTCGAACGCCGTCGGTCCCATCTACGACTCGCTGGGCAACCCGCACGACGTGTCCGTGTACTTCGTGAAGAGCGCCACCCCCGCCAACACCTGGAGCGTGTACGGCACCTCCGACGGCGCAGCGCTCAACGCCGGTGCCGCGCTCACCACGCTGACCTTCGACTCCAGCGGCAAGATGACCGCGCCTGCCAACGGCCAGCTGAACATCGGCCCCATCACCTTCACCAACGGCGCCGCGGCGCTGAGCGCCACGGTCGACCTTTCGGGCACCACGCAGTTCGGCGCGGCCAATGCCATGAGCAAGCTCGCACAAGACGGCTACCGTTCGGGCGAACTCACCTCGTTCTCGATCAACGCCGACGGCACCATCACCGGCAAGTTCTCCAACGAACAGACCAAGCTGCTGGGCCAGATCGTGCTGTCGTCGTTCGCCAACCCGAACGGCCTGGAGCCCAAGGGCGACAACGTGTGGGCCGAAACGCAGGCCTCGGGCAACGCACTCACCGGCACCCCGGGCGAAGGCACCAAGCTCGGCGCGCTGCAGTCGGGCGCGCTCGAGTCGTCCAACGTCGACCTCACCTCCGAGCTGGTCAACCTGATCGTCGCGCAGCGCAACTACCAGGCCAATGCGCAGACCGTGAAGACGCAGGACCAGGTCATGCAGACGCTGATGAACATCCGCTGACGCGGCAACAGCAACGCAGAACGACTGACACCAGGAGCACCCAGTGGATCGAATGTTGTATGTCGCCATGAGCGGCGCCAAGCAGGTCATGGAACAGCAGGCCTCGGTTGCCAACAACATGGCGAACGTCTCGACGCCGGGCTTCCGCGCGCAGATCGCCAACTTCCGCGCGGTGCCCGTGGTCGGCCAGGAGGCGCCCACGCGCGCCTTCGTGGCGGCCACCACGCCCGGCGCCGACTTCACCCACGGCCCGCTGACCGAAACCGGCCGCGAGCTCGACGTGGCCGTGAGCGGCGAGGGCTGGCTGGTGGTGCAGACGGCCGACGGCGGCGAGGCCTACACCCGCGTGGGCAACCTGCAGATCAGCGCCGACGGCCAGCTCACCACCATGGGCGGGCGCCCGGTGGTGGGCGACAACGGCGCGCTGACCGTGCCGCCCGGCTCCAGCGTGAGCATTGCCACCAACGGGCTGGTGGGTTCGCGCGACGCGGCCTCGACCACGCTCACGGGCATTGCCGAAGTCGGCCGCCTCAAGCTGGTCAACCCGCCGGTCGCCGATCTCGAACGCGGCGACGACGGCCTGTTCCGCATGCGCGCCGGCCAGCCGCCCGCCGAGGCCGACGAGGCCGTCACGCTGGTCACCGGCGTGGTCGAGGGCAGCAACGTCAATCCGGTCGAGGCCATGGTGGCAATGATCGCCAACGCACGCAGCTTCGAGATGCAGATGAAGTCGCTGCAGACCGCCGACACCAACGCGCAGGCCGCCAACAAGCTGCTGGCCTACGGCTAATCCGCCGATCCGTAGCCGCCCGCCCCGCAACACACCCGCAGGACTCCTCACAAAATGATTCGCTCCCTCTACATCGCCAAGACCGGCCTCGACGCGCAGCAGACGCAGCTCGACGTGGTTTCCAACAACCTCGCCAACGTCGGGACCACCGGCTTCAAGCGCAGCCGCGCCGTGTTCGAAGACCTGGTCTACCAGAACCTGCGCCAGGTCGGCGGCCAGTCGTCGGACCAGACCCGCCTGCCTTCGGGCCTGCAGGTCGGCACCGGCGTGCACGTGGTTGCTACCGAGCGCATCCACTCGCAGGGCAACCTCACCAAGACCGACAAGCCCACCGACGTGGCCATCAACGGCAGCGGCTTCTTCCAGGTGCTGATGCCCGACGGCACCACCTCGTACACGCGCGACGGCTCGTTCCAGACCGACCGCGACGGCCAGCTCGTCACCGCCAGCGGCTTCCCCGTGCAGCCGGCCATCACCATTCCGGCCAACGCCACCAGCATCACCGTGGGCCGCGACGGCATCGTCTCGGTGGTGCAAGCGGGCAGCACGAACACCGTGCAGGTCGGCCAGCTGCAGCTCGCGACTTTCGTCAACCCAACGGGCCTGCAGAGCAAGGGCGAGAACCTGTATGCCGAAACCGATGCCTCGGGCGCACCCAACCAGGTGAACCCCGGCATCGACGGCGCTGGCGTGCTGAGCCAAGGCTACGTCGAAGCCTCGAACGTGAACGTGGTGGAAGAGCTGGTCAACATGATCGCGACGCAGCGTTCGTACGAAATCAACAGCAAGGCGGTCCAGACTTCGGACCAGATGCTGCAGCGCCTGGCCCAGCTGTGATGTTGCGGGGTGTGCGTCTTCTTCGTGGGAGTGGCGCGGCCGCGAGGGCGCTGCTGCTTCTTGCCGCTGCGGTGCTGGCCACGGGCTGCGCGCAGATTCCGCGCGAGCCGCTGGTGCACCAGCCGATGACCGCGCGCGCCGACAACTACGCGGCAATGCAGCCGCGCCGCGCGCCCGGCGCAATCTTCCAGGACGGCCCTGGCGCCAATGCGCTGTTCGAAGACCGCCGCCCGCGCAACGTCGGCGACATCCTGACCATCGTCATCAGCGAGAAGGTCAACGCCACCAAGAATTCCGGCGCGAATGCGAGCCGCACGGGCAGCACGACGGGCGTGTTCTCCGCGATTCCGAAGCTCATTGGCGGCCTGCTCGACGGGCAGGGCACGAATCTCTCGGGCACCAACAAGCTCGACGCCAAGGGCGGAGCCAACGCCAACAACACCTTCAACGGCGTGATCACGGTCACGGTGACGGACGTGATGGGCAACGGCAACCTGCTGGTGAGCGGCGAAAAGCAGATGGGCATCAACCAGGGCACGGAGTACATCCGCTTCTCCGGCGTGGTGAACCCGCGCACCGTCTCGGGCAACAACACAGTGCCATCGACGCTGGTGGCTGACGCGCGCATCGAGTACTCGGCCAAAGGCTACATCGACGAGGCGCAGACCATGGGATGGATGCAGCGCATCTTCCTCAACGTCATGCCATTTTGAATATGAAAAACCCCCAGGCTTCGCGCACTTCGTGTCGCTACTCCTCCCCCCTTGCAGGGGGCAACGCCTGCGGCCCGGCGAAGCCGGTTCCGCGGCATTCCCCGAACGTTCGGGCTCGCTTGCGCATCGCCGCGATTGGGATGGTGGCGTCTTTGTTTTTTGCGCCTGTGCATGCGGAGCGGCTGAAGGAGCTGGCGAGCATTCAGGGGGTGCGGGACAACCCGTTGATCGGCTACGGGCTGATGGTGGGGCTCGACGGCACTGGCGACCAGACGATGCAGACGCCGTTCACCACGCAGAGCCTGAACAACATGCTGCAGCAGCTGGGCATCACGATCCCTCAGGGCGTGAACATGCAGCTGAAGAACGTGGCGGCGGTGATGGTCACGGCCACGCTGCCTTCGTTTGCGCGGCCGGGGCAGAACATCGACGTGACGGTGTCTTCGATGGGCAATGCGAAGAGTCTGCGCGGGGGCACGCTGCTGATGACGCCGTTGAAGGGTGTCGATGGCGCGACCTATGCAGTGGCGCAGGGGAACATGGTGGTCGGCGGTGCGGGTGCCGCGGCCAACGGGAGCAAGGTGCAGGTCAACCAGCTGAGCTCGGGGCGCATTCCCGCCGGGGCGCTGGTGGAGCGCACGGTGGAAGCACCGGTGGGCGCGGAAGGCACGTTCTCCATCGAGCTCAACCGGTCGGACTTCGGCACCACGCAGCGCGCGGTCGATGCAATCAACCGGCAGTTCGGGTCGGGCACGGCGGAGGCGGTCGATGCGCGGTCGATTCGCGTGCGTGCGCCGGAGCCGCAGCAGCGCGTGGGTTTTCTCGCGCGGCTCGAAGATATTGAAGTGACGCCTACGCAAGCCGGGGCACGGGTGGTGGTCAATGCGCGTACCGGGTCGGTGGTGATGAACCAGGCCGTTCGCGTGAAGGACTGCGCCGTTGCGCACGGTAACCTGTCGGTGGTCATCAACACCGAGCCGGTCATCAGCCAGCCGGGGGCGCTCTCGGGCGGCAGCACGGTGGTGGCGCAGACCTCGCAGATATCGGTGAACCAGGGCGGCGGCGCGATCCAGATGGTGCGCGGTGGCGCATCGCTGTCGGACGTGGTCAAGGGCCTCAACAGCCTGGGTGCGAATCCGCAGGACCTGGTGTCCATCCTCCAGGCCATGAAGTCGGCCGGTGCATTGAGCGCCGAGCTGGAAATCATCTGAGGCCGGTGCGATGACCGTATCCGCCACCGACCGCAGCGGCGCGCTCGACCAACGTTTTGCTCTCGACGTGCAGGGCGTCGATGCCCTGCGCCGCACCGTGCGCGCCTCGCCTGAAGAAGGCCTGCAGCAGGTCTCGCGGCAGTTCGAGGCGCTGTTCATGAACATGGTGCTCAAGAGCATGCGCGAGGCAACGCCCTCCAGTGGCCTCTTCGAAAGCCAGGACCAGAAGGTTTATCTCTCGATGTTCGACCAGCAGCTCACGCAGAACCTTTCGGGGCGCGGCGTAGGGCTGGCCGAGGCCATGCTCGCGCAGCTGCGGCGCAGCATGCCGTCAGGCACGCCTGATGCGGATGCCGACGCCGAGATCGGCACCAAGCCCATGTCGCTCGAACCGCGTGGCGGTTTGCCGTACGGTCCGCGCGCAGGCATTCCCATTGGCTCGGCGCCGACTGCCCGCGTGGGTGCCGATCTCAGCGTCTATCAATTCAACAGCGAGCGCCGCGCACCCGGTGCTGGTGCGAATGCATCGCTGCAAGGCCAGGTCGACGATTTCGTGGGCCGCATGGGTGCTTCCGCGCAGGCCGCCAGCACGGCCAGCGGTGTGCCCGCACCGCTCATCCTCGCGCAGGCCGCGCTCGAATCCGGCTGGGGCAAGCGAGAGATTCGTGCCGACGACGGCACGCAGAGCTTCAACCTGTTCGGCATCAAGGCAGACCGAAGCTGGAAGGGCGCAACGGTCGAGACCACCACCACCGAATACGTCGACGGCGAGCCGCAGAAGGTGCGCGCCAAGTTCCGCGCCTACGGCTCGTACGAAGAAGCCTTCACCGACTACGCACGCTTCATTACCCGCAACCCGCGCTACGCAAACGTGCTGGCCACCGACGACCCGACCGAGGCCGCGCACGGCCTGCAGCGCGCGGGCTACGCCACCGATCCGCGCTACGGCGAGAAGCTCGTTCGCATCATGCAGAAATTCGGCTGAGCCGCGCTCGCGCCCACCACATCAAGGAACTCCCATGACAGACAACCTGGCAAGCAACCGTCTTGAGGTCGTGACCTTCAAGCTCGGCGAAGAGGAATACGGCATAGACATCCAGAAGGTGCAGGAGCTGCGCGGCTACGACGCGGTGACGCGCATTGCGAATGCACCGGAATACATCAAGGGCGTGGTGAACCTGCGCGGAATCATCGTGCCGATCATCGACATGCGCATCAAGTTCAAGCTGGGCGACCCGACGTATGACCAGTTCACGGTGGTGATCGTGCTGAACATCGGCGGGCGCGTGGTGGGCATGGTGGTGGACAGCGTGTCGGACGTGATCACGCTCACAGGCGACCAGATCAAGCCAGCGCCGGAGATGGGCTCGGTGCTGGATGCCGACTACCTGATCGGGCTGGGCACGCTGGAAGAGCGGATGCTGATCCTGGTGGACATCGACCGGCTGATGTCCAGCGACGAGATGGGTCTCGTCGAAAAGATCGCCGCCTGACGGCCGGGCGCGCACGCCAACGCCAATCAGAACAACGACACAGAGATCCCGCGAGGAGACGCACATGAAAGACTGGAAGATCGGACGGCGCCTGGGTGCCGGCTTTGCACTGGTGCTGGCGCTGGTGGTCATCACCGCGGCCATCGGTGTGCTGCGCCTGCAGGGCGTGGGCGATGCGACGGAGAGCCTGGCCGCGCATTCGCTGGCCAAGGAGCGGCTGGCAGCCGCCTGGCAGCTGGGCACCAACACCAACAGCGTTCGCACCTTCTCCCTGCTCAAGAGTAACGACGCGGCTGTGCAGGAATATCTGCAGAAGAACATCACGGCCACCAGCGCCGTCATCACCGAAACGCAGAAGAAGCTCGAGGCCATGCTGGAGTCGCCGGAAGAGCTGGCGCTGAGTGCCGACATCAAGAAGAAGCGCGGCGACTACGTCGAGCTGCGCAACCAGATCCTCAAGCTCAAGGCCGACGGCCGCAAGGAAGAGGCCGCGAAGCTGACCGACACGCAGCTGCTGCCTGCGCTCGACGGCTACGACGCGAGCATCCGTGCCATGGTGGGCCACCAGCAGAAGGAGATCGACAAGACCGCTGCCGGCATCGGCACGCAATACCGGTCGGGCCGGGCTTGGCTCGTCGGGCTGGCTGCTTTCGCGGTCGTTGCCGGATCGGTGATTGCGTGGCTGCTGACGCGCAGCATCGTGCAGCCCATCGCCGAGGCGCTGCTGATCGCCGAGACCGTGGCCTCGGGCGACCTGAGCCAGGAATTCGAGACCGAGCGCGGAGGCGACTTCGGCCGGCTGCTGCGCGGCATGGGCGAGATGGAAGACACGCTCACCGATCTGGTGACGCGCATCAAGGCCTCGACTGATTCGATCGCGGTGGCCTCGCGGCAGATTGCGGCGGGCAATCAGGATCTGTCTTCGCGTACTGAAGAGCAGGCTAGTTCGCTGGAGCAGACGGCCGCTTCGATGGAAGAGTTGACTTCGACGGTGAAGCAGAACGCCGACAACGCGCGGCAAGCGAACCAGCTTGCGGTCTCCGCTTCGGAAGTTGCAGTGAAGGGCGGCAGCGTCGTCTCGCAAGTGGTCGACACCATGAGCTCGATCAATGCGTCGTCGAAGAAGATCGTCGACATCATTGGCGTGATCGACGGCATCGCCTTCCAGACAAACATCCTCGCGCTGAACGCAGCGGTCGAAGCCGCCCGCGCTGGCGAGCAGGGCAAGGGCTTTGCCGTTGTCGCGTCCGAAGTGCGAAACCTGGCGCAGCGTTCGGCAGCAGCGGCCAAGGAAATCAAGACGCTCATCAGCGACTCGGTCGAAAAGGTCGAGGCCGGCAGCAAGCAAGTTGGTGAAGCCGGCCGCACGATGCAGGAAATCGTGGGCAGCGTGCGCCGCGTGACCGACATCATGGGCGAGATCACCGCCGCGAGCCAAGAGCAGACCTCAGGCATCGAGCAGATCAACCAGGCCATCACGCAGATGGACCAGGTCACGCAGCAGAACGCCACGCTGGTCGAAGAGGCTTCGGCAGCCGCTCAATCGTTGCAGGAGCAGGCCGACAACCTCGTGCGCGCCGTGAGCACTTTCAAGCTCGACGCTGACGTCGAAGAAGTAGAGACGGTCTGAAGCACCCATGCGCACACGTCTCAGCCCCAGGCTTGCCCTGCGCCTCGGCGTGGGCTTCGCCATTCTGTTGCTCTTGCTGGCCGTCTCGCTGAGCCTCGGCTTCAAGGCTGGCGCCGGCTACGAATGGGCGCGCCTGACGGTGTGCGCATTGGGCGTGGCCGCATTGCTCACCAGCGGTGTCGTCGTATGGCTCGTCACGAGTTCGGTCACCCGTTCGACCCACGACGCCGCGAAGGTCTCCGACCGGCTCGACAGAGTCTTCCAGCACGTCAATGCCCAGGATTCCTGAAAACAAGCTCCCCACCCCATGAACTCATTCATCAATCTCAAGATCGGCACGCGTCTTGGCGCGGGCTTTGCCACCGTGCTCCTGCTGCTGGCCGGCATCGCCGGCCTTGGCCTCACTGCGATGTCCGACATCCAGTCGCGGCTGAACGGCATCGTCAACGGCAACAACGTCAAGGTGGCCTCGATCAACAAGATGCTGGACGCGGTCCGCGACATCGCCATCCTCGACGGCAATCTGATCCTGCTGTCCGAAGACGCTGCCATGCGCGAAGAGTCGAAGAAGGTCGCCGCCGCGCGTGACCGCTTCACCGAAAGCCGTGCCGTGCTGGTCAAGATGATGATCACGCCAGCGGGCAAGGCTCTGCTCGCGAGCGTGGACGAGAAAGTGGCCGTGCTCGTGCCGCTGAGCGCCCAGCTCTCCGAATTCGCATTGCAGAACAAGAACGAGGAAGCGACGGCAGTTTTCATCTCGAAGTTCCAGCCGGCCGCGCGGGCGCTGCTGGCAGAGCTCGACGCCTTGGGCGTGCACGAAAACAAGCTGTCGCTGAAGGCCAACGAGGAAGCCGGCGCGGGCTACGCATGGTCGCGCAACCTGATGCTGGCGCTGGGCAGCCTTGCGGTTCTGCTCGGTGCCGCCATTGCATGGCTCATCACGCGTTCGATCACCCGGCCGATCGGCGAAGCCGTGCAAGTGGCCGAGAAGGTGGCGGCGGGCGACATCAGCTCGCGCATCGAGGTGCAGTCGAAGGACGAGACCGGCCGGCTGATGCTCGCGCTCAAGGAGATGAACGAGAGCCTGGTGAAGATCGTGGGCGAAGTGCGCACGGGCACGGACACGATTGCGACGGCTTCGAACCAGATTGCCTCAGGGAATCAGGATCTGTCTTCACGTACCGAAGAGCAGGCGAGTTCGCTGGAGCAGACGGCTGCTTCGATGGAGGAACTGACCAGCACCGTCAAACAGAATGCAGATAACGCGCGGCAGGCGAACCAGCTGGCTGTGTCTGCCTCCGAGGTTGCGGTGAAGGGCGGCAGTGTTGTCTCCCAGGTAGTCGACACGATGGGTTCGATCAATGCATCGTCCAAGAAGATCGTCGACATCATCGGCGTGATCGACGGCATTGCCTTCCAGACAAACATCCTCGCGCTGAACGCGGCGGTGGAAGCGGCACGCGCCGGTGAACAAGGCCGTGGCTTTGCAGTCGTCGCATCCGAAGTGCGCAGCCTTGCACAGCGCTCGGCTGCTGCAGCCAAGGAAATCAAGACCCTGATTGGCGACTCGGTCGAGAAGGTCGAAGAAGGCAGCAAGCAGGTGGAAGAGGCCGGCCGCACGATGGACGAGATCGTAGGCAGCGTGAAGCGCGTGACGGACATCATGGGTGAGATCACCGCCGCGAGCCAGGAACAAACGTCAGGCATCGAACAGATCAACCAGGCCATCACGCAGATGGACCAGGTCACGCAACAGAACGCTGCACTGGTCGAAGAGGCTTCGGCCGCCGCCCAATCGCTGCAGGAGCAGGCCAGCAGCCTCGTGCGCGCTGTGAGCGTCTTCAAGCTCGACGCCAACGCCGTGGCTACCGTGCGCCCCAGCTTCACGCGCATCACGCCGATCCCCAAGCCAGCCAAGCCCGCACCGAAGCGCCCGGCCAAGGCCTTGCCTACCCGACGCGAACCTGCAGCAGCGCCACAACTCGCCATGGCCGGTAATGCCAAGGGCGATTGGACCGAATTTTGAGAAAAAAGGACTCAAGTTCAGCGATCCGATGCCGATAACAGGATGAACCCGTTCCCTGTTATCGAAGGAAGAGAGCAATGAGTCTGAACAAGGCAAGAGATCCACTGCAACAAGCCACCTCGGCTTCGCCTGCGTCCGCCGGCGTGAACCGTCTTGAGGTCGTGACCTTCAAGCTCGGCGAAGAGGAATACGGCATAGACATCCAGAAGGTGCAGGAGCTGCGCGGCTACGACGCGGTGACGCGCATCGCCAATGCACCGGAATACATCAAGGGCGTGGTGAACCTGCGCGGGATCATCGTTCCGATCATCGACATGCGCATCAAGTTCAAGCTGGGCGACCCGACGTACGACCAGTTCACGGTGGTGATCGTGCTGAACATCGCAGGGCGCGTGGTGGGCATGGTGGTGGACAGCGTGTCGGACGTGATCACGCTCACAGGCGACCAGATCAAGCCTGCGCCGGAGATGGGCTCGGTGCTGGACGCCGACTACCTGATCGGGCTGGGCACGCTGGAAGAGCGGATGCTGATCCTGGTGGACATCGACCGGCTGATGTCCAGTGAAGAAATGGGCCTCGTCGAAGCTGCCGCAACCACCTGACCCTTGCGCCATGGCCGCACGGCCTGGTTCGGTTCCACAACCTCACATTTCAACGCCTGCACCATGAAATTCCTCTCCAACCTCCGCATCGGCAACCGGCTGGCCATGGCCTTCGCCATCGTCCTGGGCCTGACCATCATCTCGACCGCCATCGCGCTGGTCTCCGCGCGCAGCAACGCGGAAGCCACCCGGGTCATGATGCAGAGCCCGCTCGCGAAGGAGCGGCTCATCTCCGACTGGTATGTGCTCATCTACTCGGCCATCGCCCGCACCTCGATGATCGCCCGCACGACCGACGAGGCCCTACCGGTCGTTTTTGCCGACGTGATCTCCGACAGCGTGAAGAAGGGCAGCGAGACCATGGCGAAGATCGAGAAGCTGCTGGTGACGGACGAGGAAAAGGCGACGTACAAGTCCATCGTCGAACTGCGCGCGAAGTACCAGGCCGCCAAGGACGAAGTGAGCAAGGCCAAGGCCAGCGGCAATGCGGTGGACACCGAGCGCGCCTTCAAGGAATTGTTCCAGCCGGCCGCCAAGGCCTATGAAACCCGCGTATTCGAACTGCTGTCGATGGAACGCAAGGCCATCGACGACATGAGCCAGGCCATCGACGCGGCGAACACGCGCAGCTTCAACCTGCAATTGCTACTGACGGTGCTGACGGTGGTCAGCGGCGGCATCTTCGCGTTCTTCATCTCGCGCAGCATCGTGCGCCCGCTGGCGCAGGCCGTGCAGGTGGCCGAGACGGTGGCCTCGGGCGATTTGAGCGCGCACATCGAGGTGGAAAGCCGCGATGAGGCGGGGCAGCTCATGCAGGCGCTGAAGAACATGAATGCCAACCTGGCAAAGGTTGTCGGCGAGGTGCGCACGGGCACAGAGACGATCGCGACGGCTTCGGGGCAGATTGCTTCGGGGAATCAGGATCTGTCTTCGCGCACGGAAGAGCAGGCCAGCTCGCTGGAGCAGACGGCGGCTTCGATGGAAGAGCTGACCTCGACGGTGAAGCAGAACGCGGATAACGCGCGGCAGGCAAACCAGTTGGCTGTTTCTGCTTCGGAAGTTGCAGTGAAGGGCGGCAGTGTTGTCTCCCAAGTGGTCGACACGATGGGCTCGATCAATGCATCGTCCAAGAAGATCGTCGACATCATCGGCGTGATCGATGGCATTGCCTTCCAGACCAACATCCTCGCGCTGAACGCGGCGGTGGAAGCGGCACGCGCCGGCGAACAAGGCCGTGGCTTCGCAGTGGTGGCTTCGGAAGTCCGCAGCCTCGCACAACGCTCTGCCGCAGCCGCCAAGGAAATCAAGACCCTGATCGGCGACTCGGTCGAAAAGGTCGAAGAGGGCAGCAAGCAGGTTGCAGAGGCTGGCCGCACGATGGACGAAATCGTCGGCAGTGTCCGCCGCGTGACGGACATCATGGGCGAGATCACAGCAGCGAGCCAGGAGCAAACCTCCGGCATCGAGCAGATCAACCAGGCCATCACGCAGATGGACCAGGTCACGCAGCAGAACGCCGCACTGGTCGAAGAGGCTTCGGCCGCAGCTCAATCACTGCAAGAGCAAGCCGGCGCCCTCGTGCAGGCCGTCAGCATCTTCAAGCTCGGCGAAGGCCAGCAGGCTGCGCCCCGCGCGCAGGCCAGGACGCAGCCGGCTGCGCGCATCAAGCCATCGTTGCCAGCGACGCCGCAGCTCGCGGTGGCCGGTGCCGGCGACTGGCGCGAGTTCTGAGCCATAGGTCCTCTGTAGTTATGAAAACTGCGAACCCCGCGAGGCGTGATCCCGCCTTCGTCTCCCTGGCTCGCACCATGACCCTCGGCACCGTCGCGGGCATGCTCCTGGTGGTAACGCTGGTGCTGGCAGTCTTCTACGCGCTGGCTTCCTCGCAGCAGCAGCGCAGCGCCGCGCAGTACGCCAACGCCAAGGCAGAGGCCATCGCCCGCTCGCTGGACATCTTCGACCAGACCATGCGCCTCACGGCGGAGAACGCTTTCGGCGTCTTCCGGCGCCAGTTTGCGTCCAGCCTCGTTCTCGACGGGGCGGCGCAAGGAACATTGACCAGCGACGGCACGCCCATCGACGCCGCGCGCATCGCGGAGGTGGATGCCTTCGCGCGCGATTTCCCCGGCGCCAACGCCACGGTGTTCGTGGCGCAGGGCGAAGATTTCCGCCGCGTCACCACCTCGGTGAAGAAGGAGAGCGGCGAGCGGGCCGTCGGCACGCTGCTGGACCGCAAGAGCGGAGCCTATCCGGTGCTGCGCGAGGGCAAGCGCTTCGTGGGCCGCGTCATGCTGTTCGGGCGCCCGTACATGACGGTCTATGAGCCGGTGCGCGATGCGGCCGGCCGCGTCGTCGCGGTGCTCTACATCGGGCTGGACATCTCCCGGCAGCAGGCTTCCTTCGGCGAAGCCGTGGGCAAGACGCGAATCTTCGAGACCGGTGGGCTCTACATCGTCAACCCCAGCGGCGGCGCTGATGCGGCGACGCTGGTCTTTCATCCGGTGGCGGCCGGCAAGAAGCTGAGCGAGCTTCTGCCGGGCGACGAATCGGCCGCCTGGCTGTCGCGGATCTCGGCTCCGGATGCGATGTGGATCGACGACGCGCGGGCGGTGCTTGCGTCAGCGAACGGGCAGCGGCGCTATGCCTCGGTGGCCAGGAGCGAAGCGACTGGCTGGCTGGTGGTAGCCGAGCTTCCCGCTTCGGAGGTGCTCGCCGGGCTCTATCACCAGATGGCCTGGATCGGCGCCTGCATTGCGCTGGCGGCTCTGGTATTGGGGGCGGCGTTGATCGTCTTCATCCGCCGCACCGTGCGGCCACTGGGCTTGCTGAGCGAGCATGTGCAGGCGCTGGGCCAAGGTGACCTGTCGAAGCAACTGGCCTCGGACCGCCGCGACGAGATGGGCGTGATCACCCGCGCCGTGGAGAGCATGCGAGAAAACCTGGCCGGCGTGGTGGGCGGCGTGCGCGAGGGCACCGATGCCATCGCCACCGCCTCGGGCCAGATCTCGGCCGGCAACCAGAACCTTTCGACGCGCACCGAGGAACAGGCGAGCTCGCTGCAGCAGACCGCTGCGTCGATGGAGGAGCTCACCAGCACCGTCAAGCAGAACGCAGACAACGCGCGGCAGGCCAACCAACTGGCGCTGTCGGCCTCCGAGGTGGCGCTCAAGGGCGGCGATGTGGTCAGCCAGGTGGTGGACACCATGGCCTCGATCCATGCCTCGTCGAAGAAGATCGTGGACATCACCGGCGTGATCGATGGCATCGCCTTCCAGACCAACATCCTGGCGCTCAACGCCGCGGTGGAAGCCGCGCGTGCGGGCGAGCAGGGCAGGGGCTTCGCCGTGGTGGCCGCCGAAGTGCGCAACCTCGCGCAGCGCTCCGCTGCCGCGGCCAAGGAAATCAAGGGCCTGATCGACGACTCCGTCGGCAAGGTCGGCGCAGGCACTGCCCTTGTGGGCGAGGCCGGAAGAACCATGGAAGAGATCGTAGGCAGCGTGAAGCGGGTGACCGACATCATCGGAGAGATCAGCGCTGCGAGCCACGAGCAGACATCAGGCATCGAACAGATCAACCAGGCCATCACGCAGATGGACGAGGTCACGCAGCAGAACGCGGCGCTGGTCGAGGAAGCCTCGGCCGCAGCCCAGTCGCTGCAGGAACAGGCCGGCAGCCTCGTGCAGGCCGTCAGCATCTTCAAGCTCGGCGAAGGCCGGCAACACACGGTATTGGCCTTTACGGCCTGAAAAATGATCAAGTCTTTCTACAACCTCAAGATTGCGACCAAGCTGCTTGTGTCGTTCATCGCCGTCCTTGTGCTGACGGCCTGCCTCGGCGTGATTTCTGTAGTGCAGCTCGGCAAGGTCCATCAGATGTCCACGGACCTCTCGACCAACTGGCTGCCGGCCACGCGCTCGCTGCTGGAGCTGAAGACCCTGGTGGCGGGCTACCGCGCCCAGGAGCTGGCGCACGCCCTGTCGGGCTCGTTCACCGAGATGGCCGAATACGAGAAGGCGATGGACGCCTCGTGGGCGGTGCTGCAGAAAAAGCGCACCGAATACGCGGCGCTCATCTCGGAGCCCGAAGAGCGCGAGATCTACCCGGTGTTCGAGAAGCTGCTGGCGCAGTACGCGCTCGAGCACAACAAGATCGTCGCCATTTCGCAAACGCAGGACACCGACCAGGCGAGCAACATGATCCGCGGCAAGTCGCAGCAGCTGAGCCGTGAAATGAACGAGACGCTGGACAAGCTGACGCAGGTGAACCTGGCGGGCGCCCTTCGCGCGGGCCAGACGGCCGATGCGGTGCACGGGCGAGCCAGGCTCTGGGTGTTTGGCCTGCTGCTGGGCAGCATGGCGCTCGGCCTGGGGCTGGCGCTGTGGATTGCACGCATCGTCGCGCGGCCACTGGCCGAAGCCGTGAAGGTGGCGCAGTCGGTGGCCGCGGGCGACCTGACCAGCCGAATCGAGGCGCGGACGACGGACGAAACCGGGCAACTGCTCGAGGCCCTGAAGGGCATGAACGACAGCCTCGTGAAGATCGTCAGTGAAGTGCGCACGGGGACCGACACCATTGCCACGGCTTCGAGCCAGATTGCTTCGGGGAATCAGGATCTGTCTTCGCGTACCGAAGAGCAGGCCAGTTCGCTGGAGCAGACGGCGGCTTCAATGGAAGAGCTGACTTCGACGGTGAAGCAGAACGCGGATAACGCACGGCAGGCGAACCAGCTGGCTGTGTCTGCCTCGGAAGTTGCGGTGAAGGGCGGCAGCGTCGTGTCGCAGGTGGTCGACACGATGGGTTCGATCAATGCGTCGTCGAAAAAGATCGTCGACATCATCGGCGTGATCGACGGCATTGCGTTCCAGACCAACATCCTCGCCTTGAACGCAGCGGTCGAAGCGGCCCGTGCAGGCGAGCAGGGCCGTGGCTTTGCAGTGGTGGCCTCGGAAGTGCGCAGCCTCGCACAACGCTCCGCTGCTGCAGCCAAGGAAATCAAGACCCTGATCGGCGACTCGGTCGAAAAGGTCGAAGAGGGCAGCAAGCAGGTTGCAGAGGCTGGCCGCACGATGGACGAAATCGTCGGCAGTGTCCGCCGCGTGACGGACATCATGGGCGAGATCACAGCAGCGAGCCAGGAGCAAACCTCCGGCATCGAGCAGATCAACCAGGCCATCACGCAGATGGACCAGGTCACGCAACAGAACGCCGCACTCGTCGAAGAGGCTTCAGCAGCAGCCCAGTCGCTGCAAGAGCAGGCCGGCAGCCTCGTGCAGTCCGTCAGCATCTTCAAGCTCGGCGCGGGCGCCACGGCCGAGCGCACCGGCTTCACCCGCATCACGCCGATTCCGAAACCCGCCAAACCCACGCCGAAGCGTCCCGCCAAGGCCTTGCCCACCCGCCGCGAATCCTCCGCCGCCCCACAGCTTTCCATGGCTGGGGATGCGAAGGGCGACTGGACGGAATTCTGAGTCCGAAGGAGCAAACCAAATGAATCTGAAGAACCTGAAAATCGGCACCCGACTGGGCCTCGGCTTCGCGGTCGTGCTGCTCCTGATGCTGGTCATCGCCGCCACCGGCGTGATGCGCCTTGCGAGCGTGGGCAAGGCCACGGAAGACGTGATGCAGAACGCGCTGGTCAAGGAGCGACTGGCCAACCAGTGGTCCAACCTGCTCGGGCCGGCCATTGCGAACTCGTTCGCGATGGCCAAGGCGAACGACCCCAAGGTGGTCGCGTACTTCGAGAAGGCGCGGGCCGACAAGTCGGCGCTGATCAACCCGGTGCAGAAGAAGCTCGAAGAGCTGTTGACCTCCCCGGAAGAAAAGAAGCTGTATGCCGGCGTGGCCGATCCGCGCGCGCAGGTGCTGGTGATCATCGGGAAGATCAACAAGCTCAAGGCCGAGGGCAAGAACGAAGAGGCCATGGAGATGGCCGACACCCAGTTTGCGGCCGCGCTGACCGTCTACGAGGAAGCCGTGGCCAAGCTCGCGGCATACCAGCGCGACCGCATCGACGCACTGGCGCAAGGCATCGAGGTCGCCCATTCGACCGGCGAGACCACGCTGATGGTGCTGTCGGGCATCGCGCTGGTGCTGGGTGCATTGTTTGCATGGCGCCTGACGCTGGGCATCGTGCGCCCGCTGGGGCATGCGGTGGTGGTGGCCGAGACGGTGGCTGCCGGTGACCTGAGCACGCACATCGAGGTGGAAAGCCGCGATGAGACGGGGCAGCTGATGCATGCGCTGCGCGAGATGAACGCGAGCCTGGCGAAGGTGGTTGGTGAGGTGCGCACGGGCACGGAGACGATTGCGACGGCTTCGGGGCAGATTGCTTCGGGGAACCAGGATCTGTCTTCGCGCACCGAAGAGCAGGCGAGCTCGCTGGAGCAGACGGCTGCTTCGATGGAAGAGCTGACCTCGACGGTGAAGCAGAACGCGGACAACGCGCGTCAGGCGAACCAACTGGCAGTCTCTGCTTCGGAAGTGGCCGTGAAGGGCGGCAGCGTTGTCTCCCAGGTGGTCGACACGATGGGTTCGATCAATGCGTCGTCCAAGAAGATCGTCGACATCATCGGTGTGATCGACGGCATCGCCTTCCAGACAAACATCCTCGCGCTGAACGCGGCAGTCGAAGCCGCACGTGCTGGTGAACAAGGCCGTGGCTTTGCCGTGGTGGCATCGGAAGTCCGCAGCCTCGCACAACGCTCGGCCGCAGCAGCCAAAGAAATCAAGACGCTGATCGGCGACTCGGTCGAGAAGGTCGAAGAGGGCAGCAAGCAGGTCGCAGAGGCTGGCCGTACGATGGAAGAGATCGTCGGCAGCGTGAAGCGCGTGACGGACATCATGGGCGAGATCACCGCTGCTAGCCAGGAACAAACGTCAGGCATCGAACAGATCAACCAGGCCATCACGCAGATGGACCAGGTCACGCAGCAGAACGCCGCTCTCGTCGAAGAAGCCTCAGCAGCCGCCCAGTCGCTGCAAGAGCAAGCCGGCAGCCTCGTGCACGCAGTCAGCGTCTTCAAGCTCGACGCCAACGCAGTCGCGAACACGCGCCCCGGCTTTACGCGCATCACGCCGATTCCGAAGCCCGCCAAGCCTGCACCGAAGCGCCCCGCCAAGGCCTTGCCTACCCGCCGCGGACCCGCAGCAGCCCCCCAACTCGCCATGGCCAACGACGCCAAGGGCGACTGGACCGAGTTCTGACCCGATCGACCCTCAACTTTCGGCCGGCGCTGCCGATATAGACCCAGAGGCATCCAGGCGATGCCACCCCATTTCACACACCTCATCGACAGGTAAAGCCATATGTCCGGAAGTTTGTTCTACACGGGTCTGAGCGGCCTCGGCGTTGCACGCACCGCGCTGATGACCACGGCCCACAACACAGCCAACGTGTACACCGCCGGCTACAGCCGCCAGGTGGCCGAGATCGCGACCGGCGGCGCCACCGGCACCGGCTCGGGCTTCATCGGCTCGGGCGCCAACGTCACGACCGTCTCGCGCAGCTACGACCGCTACCTGACGGCGCAGCTTTCCATTGCGCAGTCGGCCTCGGCCGCGCTTGCCACCAACAGCACGCAGATCAACCGCATCGACACCCTGCTTGCCGACAAGACATCGGGCATCGCGCCGCTGATGCAGAGCTTTTTCACCAGCGTGCAGGGCGTGGCCAACACACCGGCCGACCCGGCCGCGCGCCAGCAGATGATCAGCTCGGCGCAGGCGCTGGCCAGCAAGTTCCGCGCGACCGACCAGTACCTGTCGGACCTGAACTCCTCCGTCAACGAGCAGATCGTCGGCAGCGTGGACCAGATCAACACCTACGCCAGCAAGATCGCCAGCCTCAACCAGCAGATCAGCCAGATCAGCGCCATGGCCGGTGGCCAGCCGCCCAACGACCTGCTCGACCAGCGCGACCAGCTCGTGAGCGACCTGAGCCAGGTGGTCGACGTGAAGGTGCTGCAGCAGGACAACGGCAAGTACAACGTGTTCATCGCCACCGGCCAGTCTTTGGTGACGGGCGACTACGCCTCCACCATGGCCGCGGTGAACTCCGCCGCCGACCCGTCGCGCAA
This sequence comes from Variovorax nivicola, assembly GCF_051216475.1. Taxonomy (NCBI): domain Bacteria; kingdom Pseudomonadati; phylum Pseudomonadota; class Betaproteobacteria; order Burkholderiales; family Comamonadaceae; genus Variovorax; species Variovorax nivicola. The sequence continues at coordinate 767,741 of NZ_JBPJZK010000002.1, forward strand.
GGCCGTGGCTCTGCAGGGCTTTGCAGGCAACACGACCGAGCTGTCCGATGGCGTCATCACCGGTGGTGTGTTGGGCGGGCTCATGAGCTTTCGCCGCGACACGCTCATTCCCACGCAGAACGCCATCGGCCGGCTCGCCATGTCCGTGGCCGACCAGGTGAACGCGCAGCACAAGCTGGGCGTGGACCTGAACGGTGCGCTGGGCCAGGACTTCTTCACGCAGGCCGTGCCGGGCGTGCTCTCCAACGCCAAGAACACGGGCAACCTCGAGCTCACCGGCACGCTCTCGAACGCGTCGCAACTCACGACCAGCGACTACAACGTGAGCGTTACCGACGTGGCCGGCACGCTGACCTACTCGGTCACCCGCCTGTCGGACAAGCAGTCGATGGGCAGCTTCACCACCTTCCCGATTACGTTCGACGGCGTGAGCCTCACCGCCGCCAGCGGCACCGCGCAGGCTGGCGACTCGTTCCTGGTGCAGCCCACGCGCACCGGTGCGCGCGACCTCGACGTGTTGACGCTCGACCCCGCCAAGGTGGCCGCCGCATCGCCCATCGTCACCGGCAACACCGCCGGCAACAAGGGCACCGGCGCGCTGGGCGCAGCCACGGTGGATGCGAGCTACCCCGCAACGCCGCTGGGCGGCGCCGTCACGCTGAGCTACGACGCCACCACAGGCAACCTCACGGGCTTTCCGGCCACCTCGGCCGTGACCGTCACGCTGGCCGATGGCACCAGCACCAGCTACGCGGCCGGCACGCCCGTGCCCTACACCGCCGGCGCGAAGATGAGCTTCGACGGCGTCACCGTTGCCATGACCGGCGCGCCCGCACAGGGCGACACCTTCACCATCGGCAAGAACACCTCGGGCGTGTCCGACGGCAGCAACGCGCTGCTGCTGGGCGCGCTGCAGCGCAAGACCACCATGGCCGGCGGCACGGCCACCTTCAACGGCGCCTACTCGCAGATCGTGAGCGAGGTCGGCAACCGCGCCATGGCCGTGAAGGTGGCGGGCACCACGCAAGACAGCGTTACCAGCCAGATCAAGGCCAGCCAGCAGGCCATCTCCGGTGTGAACCAGGACGAAGAAACCGCCAACCTGCTGATGTTCCAGCAGATGTACCAGGCCAATGCGAAGGTGATCCAGACCGCCTCGACCATCTTCGACACCATCCTCGGCATCGGCAGCTGAGCCTGCCCAACGTCCAGCAGATCCAACAAGGCAAAGCGATGCGCATCAGCACCCAATCCTTCTACGAACAGAACGTACTGGCCATGGGCCAGCAGCAGCAGAAACTGTTCAGGGTCCAGCAGCAGCTGGCTACCAACTCGAAGTTCCTCACGGCCGGCGACGACCCGGTGGGCGCGGCACGCGCGCTTGGCGTCAGCCAGACGCTGTCGGAAATCTCGCAGTACGCCACCAGCCGCCAGCGCGCGTCGCGCTCGCTCTCCACCGAAGAGAACGCGCTCAACTCGGTGACCTCGATCCTGCAGAACATCAAGGCCCTCACCGTGCAGGCCGGCAACGGCACGCTGTCGGACGCCGACCGCGCCTCGCTCGCCACCACCATCCAGAGCAGCTACGACCAGCTGGTGGGCATCGCCAACTCCGACGACGGCAACGGCCAGTACCTGTTCGCGGGCTTCAAGAGCGGCTCCCCGCCCTTCGTGGCCACGGCCAGCGGCGGCGTGCAGTACGTGGGCGACCAGGGCCAGCGGCTGATGCAGGTCGACGTGGCGCGCCAGATGTCCACATCGGACGACGGCCGCAGCGTCTTCCAGTCGGTGCAGGGCGGCGCGGGCTATGTGGCGTCGGGCGCCGCAGGCAACACCGGCACCGGCGTGTTCGGCTCTGTCAGCGTGACCGACGCCACCGCGGCGAACTACGGCAAGGACTTCACCATCACCTTCACCGCCACCGACTACACGGTGACGACCAAGGACACCCCGCCAGTGGTGGCAGCCACCGGCCCGATCGCGGCGGACACGCCCATCAACTTCGGCGGCGTGCAGATCAAGATTACCGGCACGCCGGCGGCTGGCGACAGCTTCGACGTGTCTACTGCGAAGAACGCTGGCACTGATGTGTTTGCTGCGATTGGCGAACTGGTGAGTGCGCTGCGCACGCCGCTGAGCGGCGGCGGTGCGGCTGCGCAGGCGAAGCTGCAGAACGCGCTGGCCACAGCCAATGTGAAGGTGACGAACGCGCACGACAACGTGCTGACCGTGCTGTCGTCGGTGGGCTCAAGGCAGAGCGAGATCGATGCGCTGGACTCGGGTGGTGGGGATCGGAAGCTGCAGGAGGAGTCTTATCTGTCTTCCATTGAAGACCTGGATCCGTATAGCGCGATTGCGGAGTTCTATCAGCGGCAGTCTTCGTTGCAGGCTACGCAGATGACGTTTGCTAAGTTGAATAGCATTTCGTTGTTTAACTATTTGTAGTGGGAGGCGGGGTGGCGTGCCTGGCGGCGGTCTGATCCCGAAGAGGTCGATTCGACTCTGACCCCGAATGTGTTGGAGATTCATCGTCGAGATCTATCTCTGTGTAACTCCGTCGCTTCGCTCCTTCACCCTGCTGGCGCAGACGACCTTGGTCTAGACCTTAGGCTAGACCAAAAAGTGGAAATGGTCTCATCACCTTGGGATGCATGGCGCCTCGCGCCGCTATGCCAACGCCTCTTGGAACATCGGCGCCGATCGCCATGACCATACGGACAGGATTTTGGCGACACGGTCGCTTGCCTGTGAGCAGTCGCTCATCGACAACAGCAAGCCTTGGCTACTGCGTACTTTCCCATTCAGCGCATCAACTAAACCCGTCGTGCCATCGATCTGTCGTTGTCTGCATGTGGCCTTTCAGCTAGCCTGAAACAACTTGTACGGAGCGCGCTGCGTTGCAGTGCGCGTCACCTGAGGGGTGATTGATCGTTCAAAAAATAGTGATCATCACGGCCATCGGCCATTGATGCTCGGGCGCACCAACAAGGAAAACGAGGGAGAGTGTGCAATGCGGGTATTGAAGACGCTGCGGCGCCTCGATCAGCTAGTTTCGCTGGTCAAAAGGACAGTCGCGAAGGCACCACTCATTGGAGTCATCTCCCGAGGACGACGGCTGAATGAGATTGCCATCCCTCGCGAATTCGCGAGCCGCACTACTTATGTTTGTCAACTGGCGGCCATAGTCTTGGCCTTTTGGTGCAGCAGTGCTCAAGCGGATTTTCCTGTTCCTATCTTGGGTTATCGAATTTCTCAGGATGGTGCTGTTGGCCCCATCTTGGCAACGAAGCAGCAAGCGTGTGCTGACGATTTTGCGCAGAATTTAGCGAACACTCGTGCCCGTGCTGTCGGGTGGGTCTCTGGCGAAGCGCGCTGGGATACGTCTGAATGCCGCGTTTGGGTAGTCCATCCTGCATACGCTCCCACCGGGATGTTCAATGGATGGCTATCCATGCAGGCCGTGACGAACGGCTGTCCCGCAAACAGCACCGCTGTAACTGGTGGCTGCAAGTGCAAAGACGGCGCTCAAGAGGATGGCTCTCAAACGTCCTGCCTTCCGGCTGCTCCTCAGCCTACAGCAAGCCAGTCTTGCAAGATTCCGGACGGTGCTAGCACTCGCAATCCCATTCTTCCTGCGACTGCAGAGAAATATAGATCCGAGACCGACTGGTCCGACCCCGGACCTGAAGCCTTGTCCTTCACGCGTACCTACCGCAGCAATTGGGCGAGCGATTCGACCAGGGCTAGCAACCCACTTGGCCAAGTCTGGTCGCACAACTTCAGCGCCAAGCTGGTCGCCACGCCCAGCACGGCCCCCGTGGCTGTGGCCATCACCACTGGCGAAGGTTATGTGCGGACCTTTGGCAAGGCTGCAGGCACCACCACCTGGAGCGCCAGCAACAGCGCCGATACGTTGACGCAACTGCCCTCCGGTGCTTGGAGCTACCACCGCGCCGACGACGACACCACCTTCAACTTCGACGGCTCCGGCAAGCTGCAGACCGAAGCGAAGCGCAACGGCTGGGTCACCGCGTACACCTACAACGGCGCTGGCCAACTGGCTTCCGTCACGAACGGCTTCGGGCGTACCCTCGCGTTTGCGTACAACGGCGCAGGCCAACTGACCAGCGTCACGACACCGGATGGACGTTTCATCGCGTACGCCTACGACACTGCTGGTCGCCTGTCCTCGGTCCTGTACCCCGACGGCAAGGGCCGCAATTTCGTCTACGAGAACACCTCGATCCCCCAAGGCCTGACAGGCATCTTCGATGAAGCTGGCGTTCGCTGGGGCACGTTCGCATACGACAGCGCCGGCCGTGCGATCAGCACTCAGCTCGCAGGAACCGTCGAGAGCTATCAGGTCAGCTATCCATCGGCAGGTCTCGCAACGGTGCTCGACCCCCTGGGTACGAGCCGCAGCTACAGCTACAGCACAACCAAGGGCAAACTCGCTATCACATCGGGCTCACGGCCCTCGGGCGAAGGCAATGGTGATGCCGCCAGCCGTGTACAAGATGCCAATGGTTTGATTGCCAGCGAAATTGACTTCAACGGCATCGTCACCACCACGACCTGGGACAGCACTCGCCGACTGCCCACCACCGTGATCCAAGCTTCAGGCACCCCCGATGCCCAGACGGTGACCACTCAGTGGCATCCCACGTTCAGCCTCCCCGTACTGATCACAGAGTCCGGCCGTACTACCGCGTACACCTACGACGCCTTGGGCAACACTCTGTCGAAGACCATCACAGACACAGCCACCAACAAAGCCCAACTCTGGCAGCGGACCTACAACACATCGCAGTTGGTCGACACAGCGACAGAGCCCAACGGCGCAGCCACGAGCTACACCTACGACACCCGAGGCAACGTCCTCACATCGAAGAATGCGCTGGGCCACGTCACCAGCTACACCTACGACACCGCCAATCGCGTCGTCAGTACCACTGCCCCCAACAGCCTCGTCACCACCTACACCTACGACTTGCGAGATCGCTTGCTGACCCAGACCGTCGGCGGCCAAACCACTACCCTCACCTACAAGCCCTACGGCACCGTCGAAACCATCACGCTGCCCACTGGCCTCGTGCTGACCTACACCTACGACGCGGCCCACCGCCTCACAGGCTGGGGCAACAACCGAGGCGAATCGGGCTCCTACACCCTCGATGGCATGGGCAACCGCACTGCCGAGCAGATCAAGGACAGCGCCGGCAACGTGGCGTGGAACGCAGCTCGCACAATCAACAACATCAACCGTCTCAGCGCCAAGACCGAAGGCCCGAACCAGACCAGCACCTTCGCCTACGACGTCAACGGCGAACTGACCCGCATCACCAATGGCCTGAGCCAGCACACCAACTACGGCCTCGATGGCCTGCGCCGCATCAAGACCGTGACCGATGCGACCAACACGACAGCCACTCTCAAATACAACGCCCTCGACGCCGTCACCGAAGCCAAGGACTTCAAGGGCGTGGCCACTGCCTATACCCGCGACGCCCAAGGGAACGCGACGGTCGAGAGCAGCACTGATGTCGGCACCGCCAGCACCCAGTACGACAACCTCGGCCTGCCCAGCCAGATCACCGATGCGTTGGGCCAAGCGACAACCATCACCCGCGATGCCTTGGGTCGTCCGACAAGCCTGGTCTTCGCCGACGGCAAGACCACCACCCTGCGCTACGACCTCACGGCCAACAGCAAGGGGTACCTCTCCGAGATCATCGACCGCAGCGGCACCACCGAGTACACCCGCGACACCTTCGGCCGCGTCACCCTCAAGAAGCAGACCCTGATCAATGGAAGCATCCAGCAGGTCAGCTACGCCTACAACCCCAACGGCGCGCTCGCGAGCATCGGCTACCCCAACGGCGGAACCCTGTCCCATGTCTACGACGCCACCGGCCGTCTCACGGGCCTGAACTGGAACGGCAACCCGCTGGTCACCGGCCTCGCCTGGAACCCGCTGGGCCAGCCCACGGCGTGGAGCTGGGCGTTCGCGAGCCCGTCCATCGCAGCCAGCCGCAGCTACGACACCGCAGGCCGCCTGACCGCCACCGAGTTCAGCAGCTACGCCTACGACGCAGCCGGGCGCATCACCAGCCTGACGCAGAACCTCTACCAGCCCGGCGACACCGACCCGACCCACAGCACCATCGCCAATGCCAACGTCACCTGGAGCGTGGGCTACAGCGCGGTGGGGCGCATCGTGAGTTTCAACGCCGCGGGCAACACCGCAGGCTTCGGCTACGACGCCAACGGCAACCGCAGCAGCACCACCCGGGCGCTCAATGGCACGAGCACCAGTCGCACCTACACGGTGGGCTCGGCGAGCAACCAGCTCACGGGCTTCACCCAGACCATCAACGGCGCGAGCAGCACGAGCGTCACCTACGGCTACAACGCCAACGGCGACCTGCTCACGGATGGCCTGCGCAGCTACACCTACGACGCCGAAGGGCGGCTTGCCGCGGCGACGACGGGTGCGACCGATGTCAGCCCGACCACGCGCTATGCGCACAACGCGCTGGGGCAGCGGGTGTTCAAGACCGAGCCGCTGTACCCGCCCAGCCAGGGCGATGAAGCCGACCCGGGCTTCATGCAGAGCCTGATCGCGTTCTTCACGAAGCTGTGGAGCCCGAGCACCACGCAGGCCGAGCAACTGGGCTACGCCTACGTGTACGACGAGCAGGGCACGCTGATTGCGGAGGTGGGCAGCGGGGGCACGAACAGTGCGGGGCAGAGCCAGTACGTCTACCTGCCGACGGGCAATGGGCCGATGCCGATTGCGGCGGTGATCAATGGCACCACCTACGCGATCCACAGCGATCACCTGAACACCCCGAGGAAGTTGACCAATGTAGACGGGCAGGCGGTCTGGCAGTGGGGCTACAGCGCGTTCGGGGAAGACAAGCCCACGACAGCAAAGAACCGCTTTGCCAACCTCGACACAGCGCCGAACCCGGGCACCACAAGCATCTCCGAGGTGAAGTTCAACCTGAGGTATCCGGGGCAGTATGCGGATGAGGAGTCGGGGCTGTTCTACAACTACTTCCGCAGCTACGACAGTAGAACGGGGCGGTACAGCCAGCCTGATCCGATCGGGCTCGATGGAGGGTGGAATCGATTTGGATATGTAGATGGAAATCCATTGGCACTGACCGATCCGCTTGGATTGTGGGCCTTGGGTGACCCGCTGCCGCAGGGGCTGGTTGACTACTCCTCGGGCTTTGGCTCCTACTTTGGCGGATTGGCTAATGCTGGCAAGCACATGTACAGGCGAGCAGGATTTGATGGTGAATGCATGCAACAGCGAGCGACTGAGGACGAGGAGATTTTTGGAGCGGCCTTACTGGCACTCGCCGATCCCGCAGTAGCCAAAAAGGCATTCAAAGGCGCCAAAGATTGGGCGTCGAATCACAAGGCCTATCTCTCCGGCCGTTTTTCTGCTGGGGGTGCGACAGGCACCATCACGAGAACAGGACCTTATGGAGGGATATCGCTCGGACTCGTTGCAGGGATGGGCGATGCGCTCAACAACATTGACCGTGGTGCTGACAATCCAGAAGCTGTGTTGCGAGGTATTCTGGGGGACAAGATGCCTCACCTACCTGAAGTTCCACGTACAAGATGCGGATGTTCAAAATGAAGTTCAGCACACCACGTCGCCGGAATCCATTTGATAACCCGTTGATTGCCTTCGTCACGCATATTGCGGCTTTGGGTATCGCGTGCGCGGCGGGTTACTTCTCTTTGCGCGAAGGGACATGGGTGCCTTTGATTGCGGGTCTGGGCTTCGTCACGCTGATGGAAGCCGCCTGGCTCTACTACCGACTGAGGCGATAGAGCACAGCGATCACCTTAATGTGTTGGGCTGCTGCTGGTTTAGTGGGCACCGACCTAAGCTTCTTGGGCTTTCTCGAACCGTATCGGAATGATGTAGCTGAGCATCGACAGTCTTGAAAAAATTCACTGCGCACAGCCTTCGCTCAAGGCAGCACGCAACGATTGAATTGTGGTATCGGCTGCTGCGATCCGCCGCTGCAATTCCTCATTGACCACCCGCACCAGCGCACCGAGTTCAGTGCGTGTCGGATAAACCTCTTCCGTATCGTTCGCTCCCTGTGGAACGATGAGCTTTTCGAGACCGACATACGCGTGCTGCACCTCGTGAAGGCTGTCGATGTCATCGCATGCCTGCAGCACAAGCGATTCAACGCTGGCGGCTTCAGAAGATTCGGGAAGTGAGTGAACGTGCGCGGACGCGCGAGCGGATGCAGCCATGAATGGCCTCCAAGGGTTTCGGTTTGCTGAAACCGACGCACTCAACGCCAATTGAGGGCGGCGGCTCGACGGGTTGGCGTACCGGGAAACCACTTGCGTGAAACCGGCCGGGCTCGCGCCCGCCCATCGAGCCGCCAAAACTGGAGGCACGAACGACAAAGCCGCAGACCCTGCGGGTGACTGCGGCTTTCGTCGCAGTGATTTCAGCGGGACGCCAATCCCGATCACGCCTGTTTTTGACATGACGGGCGCAGTATAGCCATGCAGACATCTGCGATCGAGGGGAGCGGGATGCCCCTATTGCCCGCAGTTCCAACCCAAATGCCGGATGGGGCCTCCTCTTTTTTCAGCCCGTTGAGTGAGCCCTTCGTGCCACCAACTTGTCGTTGTCTGCATGCGGTCTTTCAGTTTCCTGATCCCACAGCGCAAGCCACGGAAAGGCCTCCTCATACTGCATGGCCAATGCCAGCAATTCGGCATCGTGGCCGACCGGTGCGACCAACTGAATGCCAGTCGGCAGGCCCTTTGCATGCGCGCTTGGCAATGCAATGGCCGGCAAGCCCGCGGCATTGGCGAAGGCGGTGAAGACGGCATGCCCGCGCGGGCCGACTTCCGTGTCCGCAATCCGCTCGGGGTGGCTCTGCTCGCAGGGCCAGGGCAGGGCGGCCGTCGCCGGTGTGAGGATGAAGTCGTAGCGGGCGAAGACGACTTCCATCTGTCGCTCGAGTTCACGCACTTCCGCCAGTACATCGAACAGGCCGGATGCATCGAGCTTCAGGCCGGCGTCGAAATTCGCCTGCGCGACCGCGCCGCAGCGTGAGAGATCCGGGTGAACGCCCTCGGGCAATCCGAACTCGGGCCATTGCCATGCGCGCTGGAGCATCCAGGCGAGCCCTGCATTGGAAAGCGTCAGCCACAGCGCGTTGATTGCCTCCGACCAGTTCACCTGCTGCGCTTCGTCCACCGCATGCCCCAACGCGGCGAAACCCTCGGCCGCGCGACGCACCGACGCGGCGATGCGGGGGTCGACGGCATGGGTGCCGAACCGGGGCACGAAAAGAATGCGAGACGGCGAGGGCTGGCCGGCCTCCAGGCGCGATCCCGCGATCGCCGACGTCAGATGCTGTACGTCTTTCACGCAGCGACCGATTCCGCCGGCCACTTCGTAGTCGAGGAATATCTCGGGCAAGCCGCGTTCCCTGCGCACGAGGCCGCGCGAAGGCTTGAATCCCACAAGACCGCAATGCGATGCAGGCCGGCGGATGGAGCCGCCGCCATCGGTGGCCAGGGCCAGCGGCCCCAAGCCCGCCGCGACCGCCGCCGCGGCACCGCCCGACGATCCGCCCGGCGTCAGCGCGGTGTCCCAGGGGTTCCGGGTCGTGCCGTGCAGGGCGTTGGAGGTGTAGCCCTGCATCGCGAATTCAGGCAGGTTCGATTTGCCGAACAGCACGGCGCCTGCCGCGCGCAGGCGCGCCACGGGCAGCTCGTCGTGCGACGCGACAAAGCCCTGCAGCAGCCTGCTTCCCCACGACGTGGGAAAACCCGCGACGTGCATGTTGTCCTTGACGCTCACCGGTACGCCGTCGAGCGGGCCCAGCGGCCGGCCGGTGGCCCAGCGTGCCGCGCTGGACGCCGCCGCGCGCCGCGCACCTTCCCGGTCGAGTGCCACGAAGGCGTTGAGCGACGGCTCGCAAACCTCGGTGCGTGCCAGGCACGCCTGCAGCGCGTCGAGGGGCGTGAACAACTGCTTTGCGTACCCGGCGGTCAACTGCGCTGCACTGAGGCGCCATGGCTCGTTCATGTCGTGGGCGTGATGAAGATACGAGGCGCGCCTTACTGCGGCAAATCGCCGGCGGGGCGGCCCAGCCACTTGACAGCCAGCTTGTCGAGTTCGCCGCTCTTCCTCGCGTCGAGCAAGATCTCGTTGACCTTGAGCCGCAGCGCGTCCTCTCCCTTGGCCACGCCGACGAAGTTCGGGGAATCCTTCAGCACGAACTTGAGCTCGCTCCCAAGTTGCGGGTTCTTCGCCATCATGGTGCTCGCCACCTGGGCGCTGGTCGCCACCAGCTGCGTCTGTCCGGCGACAAAGGCCGAGATGGTCGCGTTGTTGTCCTCGAAGCGGCGCAACTCCACGGAGGCCGGCGCCACCTTGGTGAGTTCCGCGTCGTCCACGGAGCCGCGCGTGACGGAGATGGACTTGCCCGCGAGCTCGGCCGGCGCTTTCACGGACAGCGTCTTCGGGCCGAACACGGCGATGAAGAAGGGCGAGTAGGCCACCGTGAAGTCGATGACCTTCTCGCGCTCCGGGTTCTTGCCCAGCGTGGAGATCACGAGGTCGGCCTTCTTGGTCTGCAGATAAGGAATGCGGTTCGCCGTCGAGACCGGAATCAATTCGACCTTGGCGCCGAGCTTGCCGGCGATCAGCCGCGCGACTTCGACGTCCAGCCCCTGGGGCGCCATGTCCGGTCCGACCGAGCCGTAGGGCGGAAAGTCGGTGGGAATCGCGATCCGGACCGTCTTGCTCTTCGTGATCGTCTCCAGCGCGTTCTGTGCGTGCGAGGCGCCGGCGGCGAGAAAGGTCAGAGCGGCTGCGAGGCCGAGGGAAAGGTGGCGTTTGCTGAACATGATGGTGTGCTCCAAGGTTGGCATGGGCGTTGAGAAGAAGTCGGCGGGGAAATCGGGGGCGCGTGGCGACGGATGCTTCATCGGGGCGCAGACAGCGGCGTGAGCGCGAGCCGCAGTTCGGCCAACGGGTCGGGCGTCTGGTCAGCGGGCACCCGCAGCTTGAGTTGCCAGGTCGACAGGTGGGCGAAGACGCGCTGTTCGGCCAGGGCCATGTCGCCGGCTCCCAGCGCCTCGACGATGGCGCTGTGCTCGCTGAAGGAGTGCACAGCCTCGTCCTCCGACTGGTAGCGCAAGGCGATCAGCATCGTGCGTGCGGTGAGGTCGCGAACCGTGGCTGCGAGCACGTTGTTCCCCAGGCATTCGGCCAGGCAGACGTGAAAGTCTCCCAGCAGGAAGCTGCGCGCTCCCACATCGGTGCCTTCGACCGCTTCGCGCTGACGCTTCAGGTGCGTGCGCAGCCGCTGCAGCGCCTTGGAGGCCGGAGGCTTGCTGCACCGGATGAGGCCGGTCTCGATCACGAGGCGCGCGTCGAAAGCGGCCTGGGCTTCCTCTTGGGACAGCTCGACCAGGTACCACCCGCGACGCGCGCTGGCCTTCACCATGCCGCGGACCGACAAGGCGGTGAGCGCCTCGCGCACTACCGCGCGCGGTGCATCGAAGAGATCGCACAGTTGCTGTTCTCCGAGGCGGGCGCCCGGTGCGAGCTTCTTGGCGAGGACCGCCTCGACGATGCGCTCGCTGATGTCGGTGGAAGATGACATGCATCTGATCAAGCAGATCTCATGCCAACTGATTAATCAGTTTGATGCACCTGTTTGGATCTTTATGCGATCCGGGGCCTTTGCATTACCTTCGAATCAAGGCCGCAGCCCCTGCGTAACCCGCAACATATTCCCCACAGCCTCCCCAAACCTCGGCTCCAGAAACGCCCCCAGATTCGGCATCAACAACTGCATCATGAAAATCCCCGCCAGCAGCGTCAGCGGGAACCCCACCGCAAAGATGCTGAACTGCGGCGATGCCCGGTTCAATATGCCCATCGCCAGGTTCAGCGTAAGCAGCGCGGTAATCAGCGGCAGCGCCAGCATCAGCCCGCTGGCAAAGATGTCGCCCCCGGCCAGCACCAGAAACATCCACCCGCCAGAAGCCAGCGGCGCATCGGCAATCGGCAGCGTGTGAAAGCTCTCAGCCAGCGCATTCACCATCAGCAGATGCCCGTCCAGCGCCAGGAAGATCAGCATCGCCAGCATGTTCAGCAGGCGCGACACCACCATGGTGCTGCCATGGCTCATCGGATCGAAGAACGATGCGAACGACAAGCCCATTTGCAGCCCGATGTATTCGCCAGCGGCCAGCACGGCGGTGAACACGAGCCGCACGGTGAACCCCATGGCCACGCCGATCAGCACCTGCTGCACGATGATCCACACGCCGCCGGCGGACACCACCGGCACCGCCGGCAACGGCCCGATGGTGGGCGAGATCACGAAGGCCAGCATGGCGGCAATGGCCACCTTCACGGGCCGTGGCACCCATGCTTCGCCGAAGATCGGCGCGGTGCTCACCAGTGCGAGCATGCGCACAAAGGGCCAGAGAAAGGCCACCATCCAGCCCTCGAGCTGGGCCGAGGTGACCGAGATGATCGACGGGGTCACGTCAAGTCACGTCACGCCAGCATCTGCGGAATGCCGGCGAACAGCGCGCGGATGTAGTCGAGCATGCGGTCCAACATCCACGGCCCTGCGATCACCAGCGTCGCAAACACGGCCAGCAGCTTGGGAATGAATGACAGCGTGGCTTCGTTGATCTGCGTGGCCGCCTGGAAGATGCTCACGATCAGGCCGATGATCAGCGCCACCAGCAGCAGCGGCGCACCGATGAGCAGCGAGATTTCCATGGCCCGGTAGCCCATGGTCATGACGGATTCGGGGGTCATCTCTGCGTACCTAGAGGTAGAAGCTTTGTGCGAGCGCGCCTATCAGCAGTTGCCAGCCGTCGGCCAGCACGAAGAGCATCAGCTTGAAGGGCAGCGCAATGGAAGCAGGCGGCACCATCATCATGCCCATGGACATCAGCACGCTGGCCACCACGAGGTCGATGATGAGAAACGGTATGAAGATGGTGAAGCCGATCTGGAACGCGGTCTTCAGCTCGCTGATAACGAAGGACGGCAGCAGTATGCGCAGCGGCACGTCTTCGGGGCCCTGCATCTCGGGCACCTTGGCGAGCCGGGCGAACAGGGCCAGGTCGTTCTCGCGGGTCTGCTTGAGCATGAAGGTCTTGAAGGGCGCAATGCCGCGCTCCAGTGCCTTGTCTGCGCTGATCTTGTTTTCCGAGAAGGGCTGGTAGGCCTCGGTGTAGGCCTTGTCGAGCACCGGCGCCATCACGAAGAAGGTGAGGAACAGCGACAGCCCCACCAGAATCTGGTTGGGCGGCGATGTCTGCGTGCCGATGGCGGTGCGCAGCAGGCCCAGCACGATGAGGATGCGCGTGAAGCTGGTCATCGACAGCAGCAGCGCGGGCAAGAAGGTGAGCGAGGTCAGCAGCACCATGGTCTGCACGCTCAGCGACCAGGTCTGGCTGCCGCCGGGGCCGGGCGTGCTGGTGATGCCGGGCAGGCCCTGCGTCCATGCAACGGCGGGCAGCAGCGTGGCGGCGAGCAACAGCAGCGCGGCGCGCATGCCGCGGCGCAATGCGGGGTGCTTCATGGGGCGGGACGGTGCGGCTTGCCCGAGAGGGCTTCGCGCAGCTTGCGGGCAAAGAGTTCGACAGGTGTGGGCGCGACCGAGGGCGACGCGGGTGCTGTAGTAGCCGCATGGGCCTGCGCCGGCAGCGTGTGCAGCGTGTTGACCTGGCTCGGCGTGACGCCGAGCACCAGCCAGGTGCCGCCCACTTCCACCACGACCACGCGCTCGCGCTGGCCGACCGCGGCGCTCGACACCACCTTCACCAGCTGGCCGCTGCCCAGGCGCTGAAGGCCGAAGCGCCGCGCCAGCCAGGCGCACAAGAAGATCAGGCCGATCACCGCCGCCATGCCGAAGCCGGCCTGCAGCAGGCCCGATGCGCCGACCGCGGCCGGAGCCACGTCGTGAACGGGCGTTGGCACTGTTGGCAGGCTCATGCGCGCGCGAGCTTCTGCATGCGCTCGGAGGGCGTGACGATGTCGGTCAGGCGAATGCCGTACTTCTCGTTCACTACCACCACTTCGCCTTGCGCAATGAGGTAGCCGTTGATCAGCACGTCCAGCGGCTGGCCGGCCAGGCCGTCGAGCTCCACCACCGAGCCCTGCGACAGCTGAAGCAGGTTCTTGATGGTGATGCGCGTGCGGCCGATCTCGGCGGTGAGCTGCACCGGTACGTCGAGCACGCGCGCGATGTCCACCGGCGTGGAGGACGAGTGCGCGGGGGCCGGCGCGTCCTGGATCTGCTGAAAGACCTGCGCGGTGGCGGGCGCGAATGTGGGTGCGGGGGCGGGTTCGGCGGCGGCAGGGGCCGAGGCGGCCGTCTGCTCGGCCAGGGCGCTGGCCCAGTCGTCCGCGTCGCTGCTGCCGGAAGAGGTGTTGTCAGTCATGGTCGTTCTTCAAATCGCTGTCTTGGTGGGAGATCATGTGTTGCACGCGCAGTGCATAGCGCTCGTTGGAGGTGCCGTAGCCGCACTCCATCACCGGCACGCCGCCGACCTTGGCGACGACCGTCTCGGGCAGCTCGATGGGAATGACGTCGCCGATCTGCAGCTTCATCACTTCGCCCAGCGTCGAGGGCATGGTCACGAAGTCGGCCACCAGCTCGACGTCGGCGGCCTGCATCTGGCGCGACATCTGCTTGACCCAGCGCTTGTCTACCTCGACCTCGTCCTGGATCGGGTTGGACAGCAGGTCGCGGATCGGCTCGATCATCGAGTAGGGAATGCACACGTGCAGGAAGCCGCCCACCGGGCCGAACTCGATCTGCAGCGTGGTGTTGATCACCACTTCGTTGGGCGCGACGATGTTGGCGAGCTTGCCGTGCATTTCGGCGCGCACGTAGTCGAAGTCGAGCGGGAACACCGGCTGCCATGCATCGCCATAGCACTGCAGCGACAGGTCGAGCAGGCGCTTGATGATGCGCTGCTCGGTGCGCGTGAAGTCGCGGCCTTCCACGCGTACGTGGTAGCGCCCGTCGCTGCCGAACAGGTTGTCCACCACGAGAAACACCAGCTTCGGGTCGAACACGAAGAGGGCGGTGCCGCGCAGCGGCTTCATGTGGATCATGTTGATGTTCGCGGGCACCGGCAGGTGCCGCACGAACTCGCCGTACTGCTGAATTTGCACGGGCCCCACCGAGATGTCGGGGCTGCGGCGCATGAAGTTCAGCAGCGCGGCGCGCAGGCCGCGCGCAAAGCGGTCGTTGATGACCTCCAGCGTGTGCATGCGGTTGCGCACCACTCGGTCGGGCGCACCGAGGTCGTAGGCCGGCAGGCCGTCCTTCGGCGGTGCGGGAGAGGTCGCCTGGTCGAGGTCTCCGCCGGTGACGCCTTGCAGAAGCGCATCGACCTCGTCCTGGGAGAGCACCTGTTCATACGCCATGGATCGCTTGTCCGAAGGAAGAGGTGGTCACTGCACGACGAACGTGTTGAAAGAGACGCTGGAGATGCCCAGCTCGGGCGTGTCCGGCGCGAGCGGTGTGCTCAGCGCCTTGCGGATCTCCTCGGCCAGTTTGGCCTTGTCTTCCGGCGACACCACCGATTCGGGTGCGCGGTTCGACAGCAGGAGCAGCAGGCGGCTGCGCACTTCGGGCATGAACTCGACGAGCTGCGCCTTGGTGTGCTCGTCGCGCACGCGCAGCGCCATGCCGATCTGCAGGAAGCGGCCGCGGCCCTCCGACTGCAGGTTGACGGTCAGCGGCTCGAGCGTGAGGAAGATGGGTTTCTCGGGCGTCGGCGCCTTGGCCGTTTCGGTGGAAGCGGCGCCCATGAAGCGGGGCAAAAAGACATACGCGGCCGCGCCGCCGGCAGCGATCAGGCCGACGGCGATCACGATTCCGATCAGCAGCTTCGAGGAGCGGCGTGGGGCCAGCGTTGCGGAGATGGCCGGTGCGACGGTTGCGGCGGGTGATGAGGTAGCCATGGTTAAGCGGTTTTTCTTGTCCGATCTATTCTTTGCGAAGTCCCTCGCTGACGAACGGCCGAACAAGCGCACAAAGGCGTTTCATATCCGTTCATTGCGGGGCGCCGCACAGGGCGCCGTCGCGGGCGGGGGCGTGTATGTGTTGCCGGGCCTCAGGCGAAGGTGTCTACCCCTGCTGCGTTGTTGGAGGCGCCCGTGCGCACGGCGGCGAGGGGCGCCACCGGAGCGCTGGCCGTGGCGCGGCCTGTGCCGGGGTAAGGGGAGGCCGCCTGCTGCCGCGCGGCGTTCTGCTGCTGTTGCTGGCTTTGTTGCTGAGCGAAGGCGGCGTCGTTGCCGAAGGGCTGGCGGGTTTCCGCGCCGACCGAGGCCTGGCCCAGCGTGATGCCCTGCTCCGACAGCGAATTGCGCAGCTGCGGCAGCGCGGCCTCGATGGCCTTGCGCACGCTTTCATGGGCCGATACGAACATGGCCTGCGCCTGGTTGTCACCCATCGACAGCGTGACCTTGAGCGGGCCCAGGCCGGCGGGGTTCAGGTTGAGCTCGGCCGTGTGATTGCCGCTGGTGCTCATGCGCGCCAGTTGCTGGCCGAGGGCTGGCGCCCACTTGTCGCTGCCGACTTCGGGGGCGATGGTGTGCACGGGCGCGCGCGTGGTGGCCGTGTCGTTCGCGCTGTCTGATGAAGCGGTTGCTATCGCGGCGGGCTGCTGGAGTGCGATGGGTGCCACGGGTGGCTGGTTGTCTGCGTTGCCAGAGGTTGCGGCTGCGGCTGCTACTGCCGCAATGGGCGCGGCCTTGGCTTGCGCGTCGTCGGCCGCCTCGGGTTGCTGCGCGGCGCTGGCCAGTTGCTCGGCGGTGGTGGCGCTCACGGGGGCGCGCGATGCGGTGGCGCGGCCGGTCGCAGCGGTGCCGATCGGCGAACCGGCGGGAGCGGACGCGGGCTTCGCGATGCCGACAGCCATGGTCTGTGCCGCGATGGCGGCGCGGGCAAGTTCGTGCAGCGAGGCGGCCGGCGCGGCGTTGTCCTGGAGAGGTGCGGCCGACAGGGCGGGCGTCGCCGGCTTCGCTGCGGCGTCTTTCGCGGCATCTCTCGAGGCCACGGCGGCTTCGGGTGCGGCCGATGCATCGGCGACGGCTACATCGGCGCCAAGCGTCTTCGCGGCAGCGGCCTGCAGGGCCGGGTCCAGCGGAATGTCTGCCGCCGCACCGGCGGGCGCCGCTGCGGCGGTGGCATCGGTCGCGCCTTCACCCTGTTGCTGCTGCGCCGAGCGCCCCGCGAGCGTCAGCGCGTGCAGCGGCGTGTGCGCCGTCGCGAGAAAGGCGAGGTTCGGGTCGGCGGGCAGCGCGTCTTCTTTCTTCGTGTCTTCATCCGCGCCAGGCTTACGCACGGGCTTGCGGTCGATGGCGGCGACATCCGCCGTGTCGTCCTTCGGCGTCGCGTCGCCATGGCTGCCGTTGTTCGCGCGCGAACGCTCCAGCGCCGCGCCAAAGCTGCGGCCCTGGTCTTCGTCCGCGCTGCGGCCGCGCACGCCGGCCTGCGCGGCAGGCTGGCTGGTGGCGTTCGTCATGACGGGGGGCGTGATCATGGGAGTCATGTCGGTTCCTGCGTGGAGATCAAAGAGTCGGGTGCGAGGTGCGGTCGAAGAACTTGCGCGCCGAGCGCTCGTCGCTGTCGCGCTGCTCGCGCTTGGCCTCGGCCATCATTTCCTGCATGCGCACGCGCTCGGCCAGCGTGTCGAAAGAGCTCAGGCGGCGCTTTTGCTGCTGCCAGTCGGTGCGGCCGGTGTCGAGCCGGGTCTCGGTCTGCGCCGCGATGGCGCGCTGCTGATCGATGGCGCCGTCCAGCGTGCCCAGGAAGTTGCGGTAGTTGCGCCACTGCGACGAGGGCAGGCCGTCGCGCATCAATGCGTCGAGCTGGTCGTGGTAGTCCTGCCGGTACTGCAGCAGCAGTTCGAGCTTCTGGCTGGCGTTGAGGTGCGCGTTCTGCAGCGCGCCCAGGCGCCGTGCGGCGTCGTCGGTCTGCGTGTGCGCCAGGTCGATCAGCATGCCGAGAGGGAGCTTGCGTGTCATTTCGTGAATCTCTGCGGTGTTGTTGTCGTGGGTGCGCGCTGCTCGGGCGCGAACAGGCCTTCGAGGTGCGCGATCGACTCGGCGTAGCCCGCGCGTTCGTCCATCGACTGCTGCAGGAAGCCTTCGATGCGCGGGTACATCGCAATTGCCTGGTCGAGCTGCAGGTCGTGCCCGGGCGCGTATGCGCCCACGCTGATCAGGTCGCGGTTGCGCTGGTAGCGCGAGAGCATCTGTTTGAAGCGGCGCACCGAGTCGTATTGCGAAGACGGAATCAGCGCGGTCATTGCGCGGCTGATGGAGGCCTCGATGTCGATGGCAGGGTAGTGCCCGGCCTCGGCCAGCGTGCGCGAGAGCACCACGTGGCCGTCGAGAATCGCGCGCGCCGAGTCGGCAATCGGGTCCTGCTGGTCGTCGCCCTCGGACAGCACCGTGTAGAAGGCGGTGATCGAGCCGCCGCGCCCCTGCGCGTCGCGCGCGCCGTTGCCCGCGCGTTCCACCAATGCTGGCAGCTTGGCGAACACCGACGGCGGATAGCCCTTGGTGGCGGGTGGCTCGCCCACAGCCAGCGCAATCTCGCGCTGCGCCATGGCGTAGCGGGTGAGCGAGTCCATGATGAGCAGCACGTCCTTGCCGCGGTCGCGGAAGTATTCGGCCAGGCAGGTCGCATAGGCCGCGCCCTGCAGGCGAAGCAGCGGCGAGTTGTCGGCGGGCGCGGCCACCACCACCGCACGGGCCAGGCCCTCTTCGCCCAGCGTGTTCTCGATGAAGTCCTTCACCTCGCGGCCGCGTTCGCCGATCAGGCCGACGACGATGACCTCGGCGCTGGTGTAGCGGGCCATCATGCCCAGCAGCACGCTCTTGCCCACGCCGGAGCCGGCGAACAGGCCCATGCGCTGGCCGCGGCCGACGGTGAGCATCGCGTTGATGGCGCGCACGCCCACGTCGAGCACCGAGTCGATGGGCGCGCGCGACAGCGGGTTGACTGGCGGCGAACTCAGCGGCACCTTGCGCGCAATGTCGAGCGGGCCGAGCCCGTCGAGCGGACGGCCGGCCGCATCGACCACGCGGCCGAGCATGCCTTCGCCCACTGGCAGGCGTTTGGTGTGTGCGTTGCCGGCCATGCCGGCTGCATCGGGCTCCGCCGCACCGGGCCGCGCGAACACGCGCGCTCCGGGCACCAGGCCCGCCACTTCGGTCTGCGACATCAAAAACAGGCGGTCGCCTGCGAAGCCCACGACCTCGGCTTCGGCGTGGCGCTGCGGATGACCGGGCGGCAGTTCGATCAAACAGTCGCTGCCCACGGGCAGTTGCAAGCCCACGGCCTCGAGCACCAGCCCGACGGCGCGCGTGAGGCGGCCTGAGGCAATGGTGGTCTCGCAATGCGCGACGTTGGCGCGCGCTTTCTCCAGCGCGGCGCGCACTGCTTGCAGATGGGCGTTGGAGTCGGCGGTGGTTTGCATGGGCGTCAGAGCGAGTCGGCCTGTCCGTCGGCGTCGCCGTGCAGCGCCGCGGTCACGCGCTTCCAGCGGGTGCCGACCGTGCCGTCGAGTTCGCCGGTGGCCGACTGCACGCGGCAGCCACCACGCGCGATGGTGTCGTCGGCGCGCACCTGCCAGCCGGCGGCTTCGATCTCGTTGCCGAGGCTGTTCTTCACCAGTGCCACGTCGTCGGGGTTCAGCAGCAGGCGCGGTTCGCCGCGCAGCGCGGGCTCGGTGTTGAGCAGGTCGCGCACCACGGGCAGCACCCATTCGGGCTCGGCCTTCAGCGTGCGGTGCACCACCTGGCGGGCCACGTCGAGCGCGAGCGCGAGCACGGTGCGCGAAAGTTCTTCTTCGGCGCGGCGCAAGGCGTCGGGCAGCGACTGGGCCAGCGCGCGCAGGCGCTCGGCATGCACGCTGGCAGCCGCGAGGCCGGTGGCCAGCCCTTCGGTGTGGCCGACCTTGCGGCCTTCGGCAAGCCCGGCGGCGCGGCCCTCGGCTTCGCCGTCGATGCGGGCTTCCCTGCGGATGCGCGCGATGTCGGCAAGGTCGATCTTTGGTGCGGGGGGCGCCGGCGGCGCGCCGTTGCGTTCGGAGGCCTTGTTGCGGCCGGTGGGCGCTTGCGGCTTGCCGTCGATGGTGCCCATCTCCCAGCGCTCCCAGGCTGAAAGCGTGGGCGATGGGGCGGGCTTCGGTCCGGCCGCCGCATGGCGCGCGGCGGCATGGATGGCGGCAAGCCGTTCGCGCGACTCGCCGAAGGCGCCGTTGGTGTCAGACGAAGTCATCGGTGCCAGGCGCCGCGATCACGATTTCGCCAGCCTCCGCCAGACGGCGGGCGACTTGCAGGATGGCCTTCTGCTCGGTCTCGACCTGTGATACGCGCACGGGTCCGCGCAGCTCCATGTCTTCGCGCAGCGTCTCGGCGGCGCGCTGCGACATGTTGTTGAGGAACTTGTCGCGCAGCTCCATCGGCGCGCCCTTGAGCGCGATGATGAGCGAGTCGGACTCGATGTCCTTGAGCAGGCGCTGGATGCTGCGGTCTTCGAGGCCCAGCAGGTTCTCGAACACGAACATCTCGTCGACGATGCGCTGGGCCAGCGCCTCGTCCTGCTCGCGCACATGGGCGATGGCTTCTTCTTCCACGCCGGTGCTCATGAGGTTGACGATCTCGGCCGCGGTGCGCACGCCGCCCAGGCGGCTGCGGCGCACACCCTGGCCCGCGAGCATCTCGGTGAGCACGTCGGTCAGCTCGTTCAGCGCCGACGGCTGCACGCCGCCGAAGGTGGCCACGCGCATGATCACGTCGTGGCGCAGCCGCGCCGGCAGCTTCTCCAGCACTTCCGATGCCTTCATGCGGTCCAGGTGCACGAGCAGCGTTGCCAGGATCTGCGGGTGCTCGTCGCGAATGAGCTCGGCCACTTCGCCGGCCTCGAGCTCGTTGAGCCGCTCGATGCCGCCGTGCGGCTCGTCGGGCTGCAGGATGTCTTCGAGCAGGTTGCTGGCGCGGTCGTCGCCCAGCGCCTTCTTCAGCACGGCGCGGATGTAGCTGGTCGAGCCCAGGTGCAGGGCCGACAGCTGCTCGGTTTCGTGGCGGAATTCGGAGAGCACTGCGGCCAGCTCGTCCTTGGAGACGGAGCTGAGCTTCGACATCGCGAGGCCCAGCGCCTGCACCTCGGAGGTGGGCAGCTGGTGCAGCGCGGCGGCGGCGCGGTCTTCGCCCAGCGCCATCAGCAGGATGGCGCTCTTGCGGGTTCCCTGTTCGCTATTCATTGTTGTGCATCCAGTGCTGGATCAGTGTGGACACCAGCTTCGGGTCCTTGTCGGCGGCCTGGTGGGCGTATTCCATGTCGGCCTTGCGGCGGTTGGCCTCGCGTTCACGCAGGCTTTCGTCGGGGGAGGGCGCGTTCGGGTCTGGTTCGGCGACCGGCACGAAGGCGGGGCCGGAGGACGCCGCGGGCCCAGGCGCGGGGGCCAGGTGCCTGCGCATCAGCGGGCGCAGCACGGCCAGCCAGACGAAGAGTGCGAGCAGCGCATACAGCAGGTACTGGCCCATCGTCTTGCCGAGTTCGATGTTCTCGCGGTCGCGCCAGAACGGCACCTCGGGCGCGGGGGCGCTTTCGGCATCGCGGGCGAAGGCGCTGTTGACCACGTTGAGCGAGTCGCCGCGATCCTGGCTGAAGCCCATGGCTTCCTTCGCGAGGTTGCGGATCTGCTCCAGCTCGGCCGGGGTCAGCGCGCGGGGGCTGCTCTTGCCGCTCGCGTCCACCGCATCGCGGTTGTTCACCACCACGGCGACCGACAGGCGCTTCACGCCGCCGGCAGCCTGCTGCACGTGGCGGATGGTGCGGTCGAGCTCGTAGTTGGTGGTGGTGTCCTTGCGCGTGCTGCTCGGGCCGGTGGGGGCGGTGCTGGCCGTGGAGGCCGCCACGCCCTGTGCACCCGGAGCGCCGGGTGTCCCCGGCGCGGGCGGCGTGCCCGGTGCGTTCGGCGCACGTGGCCCGGTGATGGGCGCGGTCGGGTTCACCGGCGGCTGGTTCGACAGCGCGCCCGGCACGCCGCCGGGCTGCCCGCCGCCGTGCTGCGCCGATTCGCTGCTCTGCTGGCTGCGGATGGCGACCTGCGTCGGGTCCTGGTTGGGCTTGTATTTCTCGTCGGTGTGCTCGACCACCGAGAAGTCGATGTCGGCCGCCACCTGCGCACGCACATTGTTCGTGCCCACGATGGGCTGCAGGATCGCCTCGATGCGGCGGATGTAGCCCTGCTCGATCTCCTGCGCGTACTTGAGCTGGCTCACGTCCAGCCCGCGGTCGCCGCCGCGCGCTGAAGACAGCAGGTTGCCGCGCTGGTCGACCACGGTCACGCTCTTGGCGTCGAGGTCAGGCACGCTGCTGGACACCATGTGCACGATGGCGCTGACCTGGCCCTCGTCGATGCTGCGCCCGCGTGCGAGCGCGAGCACCACCGAGGCCGAAGGCTTCTTCTGGTCGCGCACGAAGAGCGACGGCTTGGGCAGCGCCAGGTGCACGCGGGCCGACTCGATGGCGCCGATGGATTCGATGGAGCGCGCCAGCTCGCCTTCGAGCCCGCGCTGGTAGTTGACCTGCTCGGCGAACTGGCTGGTGCCGAACTTCTGGTTGTCCATCAGTTCGAAGCCCACGCCGCCGGCCTTGGGCAGGCCCTGCGCCGCGAGCTTCAGGCGCGTCTCGGCCACCTTGTCGCCCGCGATCAGGATCGCGCCGCCGCCATCGGCGAACTTGTAAGGCACGTTCATCTGCTGCAGCGACGCGATGATCGCGCCGCCGTCGCGGTCCGACACGTTGGTGTAGAGCACCTTGTAGTCGGGCGCGCGGCTCCAGAGCATGAACGCGGCTGCGGCGGCCACCAGGGCCGCGCCGCCGATGATCAGCGGCAGCCGGGGCTGTGCGCGCATGCGGTCCAGTAGCGCGGGCTGGCCGTCGCCGGCCGCAGGCAAGACACCCGCGGGCGCCGCCGTACTCATGGGTGCACTTTCGTCGTGGCCGTTGCCATGGTGAGAGAGGAGATTCGGTGTAGAGATTTCATTCCGGATGGCCCGTGAAGTCGTCCGCGGCCTGTTCGTTTCGCCGACGATTGTCAACAGTCACCCGGAATTCGAATGCCCGAACAGCCGGGGTTTTTGCCCTCAGTTGCGCGCTTGAATCGGGGTCTTCCCTTGATACGCTGCAAGCAGGCAGGAGGGCTTTTGACCCTCCATGTCAAGTCACGCAGAAGTGTTCAGACAAACAAAGGAAGAGGGTCCCCCCATGTCGATCAGTGCCATCGAATCGGTCCTGCAGCAGATGCGCGCCACCGCGCTGCACACGGGCATCGCGCCAGCGGCCGCTGCCGGTACGCCGGTGGAAGCCGGCGGTTTCGCAGCCGAGCTCCAGCGCTCGCTCGCCAACATCAGCGGCGCGCAGCAGCAGGCCTATGCGCAGGCCGAGTCGTTCGAACTGGGCAAGCCCGGTGTCGCGCTCAACGACGTGATGGTCGACCTGCAGAAGGCCAACGTCGCCTTCCAGACCGGGCTGCAGGTGCGCAACCGCCTGGTGACTGCCTATCAGGAAGTGATGAACCTGCAGGCCTGAGGGTGTGGGCTGCTGGCGTGGGCCGCCTGTGCAACTTTTTTGTACGTGGCCCTAAAGGTTCGTGAGACCCCGCCGATAACCAAGTCAACGATGGCTTGAGTCTCACAGTGGAAGCGGGTCCAGCGTTACGGCCGAAGGCCGGAGTCCACAACCTTTTTTCAATCAGGAGTCGAACATGGCGCAAGTCATCAACACGAACAGCCTCTCGCTGGTCACGCAAAACAACCTCAACAAGTCGCAGTCGGCGTTGAACAGCGCCATCGAGCGCCTGTCTTCGGGCATGCGCATCAACAGCGCCAAGGATGACGCTGCCGGCCAAGCCATTGCCAACCGCTTCACGGCCAACATCAAGGGCCTGACGCAAGCAACGCGCAACGCCAACGACGGTATCTCGATCGCTCAAACGACCGAAGGCGCGCTGACCGAAGTCAACAACAACCTGCAACGCATCCGCGAACTGTCGGTGCAAGCCGCCACGGGCACGAACTCGGCAACCGACCTGGACTCCATCCAGTCGGAAATCGGCCAGCGCCTGGACGAAATCAACCGCGTGTCGGAACAGACCCAGTTCAACGGCGTGAAGGTCCTGTCGGCTGACGCTGGCAAGCTGACCGTTCAAGTCGGCGCGAACGATGGCGAAACCATCGACATCGACCTGCAAGAAATCAGCGCCAAGACCCTCGGTCTGGACGGCTTCAACGTCAACAACACCGGTTCGAAGAACAAGACTGCCACGGCTTCCGACCTGCTGATCGCAGGCTTCGCCGCAGGCACGACGTCCAACGGCGTCACGCCCTACACCCGCACGCTGACCACGGCCGCCAACGGCGCCACGGCCAACGACGTGCTGGCCAAGATGCAGGACGGCGGCACGGTCACGATGACCGGCGGCGCAACCTACACCTACAGCGCAGCGACCAAGAGCTACACCGCCACGGAAGCTACCCGCAGCCAGGCCAACACGCTCGCTTCGCTGACCCCGCCGGCCGGCACCAGCGTGACCGCCACGGTCAAGCTCGGCACCCGTTCGATGGACGTCAAGATCGACAGCAACGGTGCAATGACCGACGCTGCCGACGGCTCGGCTCTGTACCTCGACGCTTCGAAGAACCTGACCAAGACGGGCGCTGGCGCGACTTCCGCCGCCACGCTGTCGGCAGTGCTCGAGCAAGCCACCGGCATGGCCGCGACTGGCGACTCGATCACCATCGGCGCGACCGGCGCTTCGTACACCGTGGTGACGGCAGCTGCCGGCGCCAGCACCTTCGCGGTTGCCGGCGAGCGCGCCACGGCCGACCAGGTCGCAGCCAAGATCAACGCAGGTGCAGGTTCCATCGACATCGACGGCGGTGGCGCTACCGCTGCCTACGCGGTGGCTGCAGCCGGCGGTGCCGTGACCGGCGCCTACATGGGCGTGAGCGGCCTGACGACGACCGCCGCCGAATCGATCAACCTGAACGCCAACGGCGTGGTGACCGATTCGCAAGGCAGCACCGTGTACGCCGATTCGACCAAGCCCGGCAAGCTGACGACCAACGCCGTCAGCGATGCAAAGTCGACCGTCGACCCGCTGAAGGCCCTGGACGCCGCCCTGTCGCAAGTCGACAAGCTGCGCAGCTCGCTGGGTGCGGTGCAGAACCGTTTCGACTCGGTGATCGCCAACCTCGGCACCACGGTGACCAACCTGTCCTCGTCGCGTTCGCGCATCGAAGACGCTGACTACGCCGTCGAAGTGTCGAACATGACACGCGCCCAGATCCTGCAACAAGCTGGTACCTCGGTGCTGTCGCAAGCCAACCAGACCACGCAAGGCGTGCTGTCGCTCCTGCGTTGATCGAAGAGGTCTAGTTAGTTAGTCAGAAGCAAAGGAATGCCGGGCCCCTCCCGCAAGGGTGGAGTCCGGCTGGCGCAGGTCCCCGGAGCAAGCCGGAGGTGCCTGCGCTGTCCTCTGCGGCCATGCCCCTGCCCCCGTGGGTTGGGGCGAGGCCGCAGAGGACAGCGAACCAGCAAAACAAGGTGGAAATGATGTTGAACCCCGTGCCGGCTACCCCCGTGATGGAGAACCAGTGGACGCAGCTGCTCGTCGGCGGCGCCGCGGCCGTGCGGGGCCTGGTGGCCGGTGCGAAGGGCGACGCTGCGGCCGACGCGAAGGAAGACGCAACGCCGGTGCAGGTCGAGCAGGCGGTGCACCAGGTGAACGAGGCGTTCGCGCTGCGCGAGGTCGGCCTGCAGTTCGAGGTCGACAAGGACACCGACAAGGTCATCGTCAAGGTGGTGGATCGCGCCAGCGGCGAGGTCATCCGCCAGATTCCCAATGAAGACGTCGTGCGCATCGCGAAGCTGATGAGCGACGGCAACGGCCTGCTGGTGGACCACGCGGCCTGAGGCCGCATCCGGTTCCTCATCTCCGGCA
Source organism: Variovorax nivicola (assembly GCF_051216475.1). Lineage (NCBI taxonomy): Bacteria > Pseudomonadati > Pseudomonadota > Betaproteobacteria > Burkholderiales > Comamonadaceae > Variovorax > Variovorax nivicola. Next base: position 793,826 of record NZ_JBPJZK010000002.1, read on the forward strand.
GCAGCACTTTCAATACAGGACAGGAAAGCATTCACATGGCAACCATCAGCAGCCTCGGCGTCGGCTCCAACCTCGACCTTGCCTCCTTGCTCACGCAGCTCCAGACTGCCGAGAGCCAGCCCCTGGTGGCGCTGCAGGCGAAGGCCAAGAGCTACACGAGCAAGTTGTCCGCCTACGGCACGATCCAGAGCGCGCTCAGCACGCTGCAGACGGCCGCCAAGAAGCTGGGTGACCCGACGCTGTTCCAGAGCGTGACCGGCACGCCGACGGTCAGCGGCATCCTTTCCGCATCCGCCACGGACGTGAGCGCCGCCGGCAACTACACCATCGACGTGTCGCAGCTCGCGCAGGCGCAGACCGTCATCACGGCGGGCCAGGTCGACACCAAGACCGCGATCGGCAACGGCAAGATCACCATCGACTTCGGCGCCATCACGGGCGGCACGCTCAACGCCACGACCGGCCAGTACACCGGCGCCACGTTCACCGCGGATGCGAGCCAGACCGCGAAGTCGATCACCATCGACCCGACCAACAACACGCTGGAAGGCATTCGCAACGCGATCAACAGCGCCAGTGCCGGCGTGACGGCCACCATCGTGAACGACGGCAGCGGTTCGCCCAACCGCCTGGTGCTGACCTCCGCGCAGACCGGCGAGAAGTCGAGCATGCGCATCTCTGTCGACGGCGACGCGGCGCTGCAGAACCTGCTGAACAACGACCCGGCCGGCACGCAGAACCTGAAGCAGACGGCAGCGGCACAGAACGCCAAGCTCAACGTCAACGGCATCGACGTCACCAGCGCGAGCAACACCGTGAAGGAAGCCATCCAGGGCGCCACGCTGACGCTGGTGAACACCGGCAAGACCGGCCTGTCGATGAAGGAAAACACGGCCGGCGTGAAGACGGCGATCAACGATTTCGTGAAGGCCTACAACAGCCTTCAGAGCACCGCCAAGACGCTGACTTCGTACGACGCTGACACCAACACTGCTGCCGCGCTGGTCGGCGACAGCACGCTGCGCAACCTGCAGACGCGCATCCGCCAGGCGCTCACCACGCCGCAGGCTGGCGGCACCAACGACATGAAGGTGCTCACCGAGATCGGCGTGGCCTTCCAGAAGGACGGCACCTTGGCCGTGGATTCCGACAAGCTCGACAAGGCCCTCGCCGACAACCTGAAGGGCGTGGCAAACCTCTTCTCGAGCGCCACCGGCAGCACAGCCGGCTACGGCAAGCAGATCGATGCGATGGTGGACGACCTCAACACCGGCGCCCTGAAGGTGGCCAGCGACGGCGTGACCTCCACGATCAAACAGCTCGACGACCAGTACGACGCGATGCAGCTGCGCGTGGACGCCACGGTCGACCGCTACCGCAAGCAGTTCAACCAGCTCGACGTGCTGATCAACAGCATGAACAACACGAAGACTTACCTCACGCAGCAGTTCGAAGCGATGACGAACAGCAGCAAGTAAGCAGGCACACAGAAGACGCACGGAGCACCAGCCGATGTACACCCCCCACAACATGCGCACCGGCGCCGGCGCTTATGCGCGCGTCGGTGTGGAAACGACCGCGATGAGCGCGTCGCCGCACCAGCTCATCGTGATGCTCTTCGATGGCGCGAAGACCGCCATCGGCATGGCCCGCCACCACATGGCGGCCGGCGATATCGAAGCCAAGGGCAACGCGATCTCCAAGGCCATCGGCATCGTCGACAACGGCCTGAAGGCCGGGCTCGACGCCCAGGCCGCCGGCGATGCCGGCGCCGAACTCGTGCGCAACCTGTCGGCGCTGTACGACTACATCGTGCAGCGGCTCTTCCGCGCCAACCTGCACAACGACGCGCAGGCCCTGGACGAGGCCGACCGGCTGCTCGAGAACATCGCTTCCGCCTGGCGGGAGATCGACGACCGGGCCCGCAGCTGAAATGCAACCGCAAAAATGAGACAGGAAAACATGGCATTCCGGAGTGAGGTTGTTCATTGCTACGAGGAGCTGGCAACCAGCATTGCATCGATGCTGGTGCTGGCACGCGCCAAGGAATGGGGCCGGCTCCCCGCGCTCGAAGAGCGTTGCGCGTCCATGGTCGAGCGATTGCGCGCCATCGAGCCGTTCGAGACGCTGGATGCGATGCAGGTCGAGCACGTGCTCGATTTGCTCGAACGCATCCGCTCGGACCAGGCCGAGGTGTCGGGCCTCATCAAGCCGCAGATCGAGGACCTGATCGGCCGGATGGGGTACCTCACCCAGCAGAAGAACCTCGGCAGAGCCTACGGGCCGCCGCACTGAGCGCGGCCCGAACAAACGCCGAAGAAGCCGCACCATGACTGCACTCGCCGGACTACTCGATGCGCTGCTGGCCGCAAGGCTGGCGCCGCGGCTCGACGTGCTGGGCATCAAGGCAGAGGCCGTCATCGGCGCGCCGGGGCCGGCCGCGCCGGTTGGCAGAGTCGACAACGACGTGCGGCTGCCTTCCAATGCCGCGCTCGACAGGCAACTGCCGGGCGCGATAGCCGGCGGCGCGGCGCATGGGGGCGCGGGTGCGGCGCCATCGGTGGCCACGCGGCTGTCGGTGGCGGCGCGCGTCATCGGCGCGGTGCTGGCCGACCTGCAGGCGCAGCCGGGGCCGGTGCGCGGCGCGGCGCCGCTGCTGCCTTCGCGCGCGCAGCCCGCGAGCGCCGCGGCGCTGGCCGGTGCGCTGGCGCAGACGGTGTCGGACAGCGGTCTCTTCTATGAATCGCATCTGGCGGAGTTCGCGGCCGGTGGCCGCACGCTCGCGCAGATGACGCAGGAGCCGCAGGCGCGCTGGTCGGCGCCGGTGGCTGCGAGGCCCGATGTGGCGGCATCGGCTGCTGCCGTGGCTACGGTTGTGCAGGCGCCGGCCTCCGTGACCTCCGTGGGGGTGTCCGGCGTGTCGCCGGCGCTCTTAGTGCAAGCCATGGTGGTATCGGTACCACAGGGCGATGCATTCCGCACTGTTGAGAATGCGCCCGTGCCGCAGGCGCCCGCTACCGATGCACAGCCACAAGAAGCTGCACGCTCCGCACAAGACCCCGCCCAGGCTCCCGGGCAAGCCGCCTCGAACGATGCCGCGCGCGTGCAGGCGGCCTATCGCCAACCCGAGAGCGCGCAGGTCGGCGGCGTGCTCGACTCGATGCCTGCGCATCGTGCCGGCGAATCCGCACGCCAGGCCGACAGCGCCGCTGTCGCATCAGCATCGCGCGGCGCCGAAGTGATCCATCCGCAAGCCGTCACGATCGTGCACCAGCAGCTCGACCTGCTGGCCAGCGCAGTCTTCCGCTGGAATGGCCAGGCCTGGCCCGACGTGCCGATGAGCTGGTCCATCGAGGAAGAGCAGGCGCAGCAGCGCGATGCGCGCGATGGCAACGCGGTGGAAGAAGAGGGCACGCGCCGCTGGTCGACCACGGTGTCGCTGGCACTGCCGCGGCTCGGCGAAGTCGACCTGCGCCTGAGCCTCGACGGCGCCGCCGTGCAGGCGCATCTCTTTGCGCGCGAGACTTCCACCATGGCGCGCTTGCGCGGTGACACGGGCCGGCTCGTGAAGCGCTTCGACGCAGCGGGCTTGCAGCTGCAGCAAGTGCAGGTCATGGCGAAGGCGGCGGCATGAACGAAGTGCTCGACAACCGCAACAGCGCCGTCGCGCTCTCGTATGCGGACAAGACACGTGCCCCGGTTGTCGTGGCCAAGGGCTATGGCGTGGTGGCCGAATCGATCATGCGCGAGGCGCGCGAGAACGGGCTGTACGTGCATTCGTCGGCCGACCTCGTGAAGCTGCTGATGCAGGTTGATCTCGATCAGCAGATCCCGCCGCAGCTGTACCTCGCGGTGGCCGAGGTCATGGCATGGATCTACGGCCTCGAAGGTCGCGCAGGCGACTAATTGAACAACAAATCAATGGCAAATCATGAATACGAATATTCATGCAAGAGATTTATCAGTAAATCGAAATAGGGCCATAGTATTTATTAATTCGATGCCGCAGATGAATAAATTACTGCCTGAAATATCGAGACTGGAACAACTTGTTACGCGATTGTGTAACCTCTATGACCCTCACTCTCCGTGGGGACAAGTGGCGTTTCTGTCGGACGCTTCCTACTTTTTTTGGCCCCCTGTCATACAAAACACTTCAACATGTAAAACTTTGTGTATATAATGTATACACGATTGATAGGAGCACGAAGTGAGCTTTGAATCGGAAATGGGATCAGACGTGGAAAATTGCAACATCACCGCTAACGGCGTGATTTCGAGAGAAATCGGCGAGATAAATCTGGCCTATATGCTGCTGGCGCAGAAGCTGGTCAAGCAGGATCGGGCCGAGGCCATGTTCCGCCTGGGAGTGGGGCGCGAGCTTGCCGATCTGCTGGCGAACATGTCGCTCAGCCAGATCGTGAAGCTGGCCGCTTCCAACTTCCTGCTGTGCAGCTTCCGCCTGGACGACCGACCGATGTTCGCGGTGGTCGGCGAGGGCAAGGAGCCGGCGCTGCAGCAGGCGCATATGTCGATCCTGATGGCCGCGCGACAGGCGCAGGCCCAGGCGCCGATGCGCGGAGCGAGCGCGGCGTGAGCAGCAAGAGCGTTCTGGGCGAGGTCCGGCAGGTCCAGCTCGCGATCGAGCTGATCGGTCTCGGCGCCCGGCTGCAGTTCCTGGAGGCGGCCGTCAAGCTGAGCCGGGAGCGCCTGATACGCCTCTACAAGGAACTCAAGGGCGTTTCTCCGCCCAAGGGCCTGCTGCCGTTCTCTACCGACTGGTACATGACGTGGCTGGCCAACATCCACTCGTCGATGTTCTACAACATCTACCGCTTCATGCTCGACGAAGCCGATGAGAACGAATTGCCCGCGCTCATCAAGGCCTACCGCCTCTATACCGAGCAGGTCGAATCGCAAGGCGGCGAGGTGGTGCTCGATTTCACCCGCGCCGAGACCATGGTGCGCTTCTTCGACAGCGACATGCTGCAGCTGAGCACCTGCAGCCGCTGCGGCGGCCACTTCGTGGCCCATGCACATGACAACAAGAACGGCTACGTGTGCGTGCTGTGCCGCCCGCCTTCGCGCGCGGGCAAGGCGCGCAAGCCAAAGCTGTCCGAGGTGCGCCGGGTTGGGCTCGTCGCCGTGGCGCCGGTGCTCGACATCGGCGGCGCCGTCTAGGAAAAAAGTGCCCCGCCTCCGGTGTCCGGAGGCTTGGGGTTTGTTGAATCGACGCCGCAGGGCGATAGGGGAAGCGCGTGCTGGTTCTGGCTGGATATCTCGTAGTGATAGGTGCCGTGTTCGGTGGCTACGGCCTCATGGGCGGGCACTTCGGCGTCCTGTTCCAGCCGGTGGAGTTGCTCATGATCGGCGGCTCCGCGCTGGGCGCATTCATTGCCGGCAACAACGGCAAGACCATCAAGGCCACCATCAAGGAGCTGCCGCTGCTGCTGCGCACTTCGAAGCACAACCGCCAGCTCTACATGGACCTGATGGCGCTGCTGTACGAGCTGCTCGCCAAGGCCCGCAAGGAAGGGATGATGAAGCTGGAGTCCGACGTCGAAGACCCGGCTCAGAGCGAGATCTTCATGCGCTACCCGAGCATCATGGCGCACGAGGGCATCACCGTCTTCCTGTGCGACTACCTGCGCCTGGTCATCAGCGGCAACACCGACGCGCACGAGATCGAGGCGCTGATGGACCACGAGATCGAAACCATCCGCCACGAGGCCGCAGTGCCCGGCCACAGCCTCTCGCGCGTGGGCGACGCACTGCCCGCGCTGGGCATCGTCGCGGCCGTGATGGGCGTGGTGCACGCGCTCGGCTCGGCCAATCTGCCGCCCTCCGAGATGGGCGCGCTCATCGCGCACGCGATGGTGGGCACCTTCCTCGGCGTGCTGCTGGCCTACGGCTTCGTGTCGCCGCTGGCCTCGCTGATCGAGCAGAAGGTGGAAGAGGGCATGAAGATCTATCAGTGCGCCAAGGTCACGCTGCTGGCCAACCTCAACGGCTACGCGCCGCAGCTCGCGGTGGAGTTCGGCCGCAAGGTGCTGTTCTCTACCGAGCGCCCGTCTTTCACCGAGCTGGACAACCACGTCCGCGAAGTCAAGGCGCGCTGACGCACACACGGCCATGAGCGACTCGAAGCCCCAGATCATCGTCAAGCGCGTGCACGCGGGCGCGCGCGGCGGCGGCCATGCGGGCGGTGGCTGGAAGATCGCCTATGCCGACTTCATGACCGCCATGATGGCTTTCTTCCTCGTGATGTGGCTGCTCTCCATCTCGAGCCCGAAGCAGCGCGAAGGCATTGCCGAGCACTTCCGCATGCCGCTGCGCGTGGCGCTGTCGGGCGGCGACAAGTCCAGCCTGAGCACCAGCATGATTCCCGGCGGCGGCGCCGACGTGATGCACGTCGAGGGCGAGGTCAGGCAGGCCGACGCCGAGGAAGAGGCCGACGCGAGCCGCCTGGCCGAGATGAAGAAGAAGCTCGACGAGCTGATCGAGAAGAGCCCGGTGTTCCAGCAGTTCCGCTCGCAGATCCTGATCGACATCACCACCGAGGGCCTGCGCCTGCAGATCGTCGACACCGAGAACCGCCCGATGTTCGAGCTGGCCAGCGCCCGCGTGGTGCCGCACATGCGCGCCATCCTGCGCGAGCTGGCGCCTGCGCTCAACGGCCTGCCCAACAAGATCACGCTGTCGGGCCACACCGACGCCATCGTCTACACCAACGACCGCTCTTACGGCAACTGGGAGCTGTCGTCCGACCGCGCCAACGCCTCGCGGCGCGAGCTCGTGGCCGGCGGCATGACCGAGGGCAAGGTGCTGCGCGTGATCGGCCTGGCCGACAGCATGCACCTGGACAAGGCCGACCCGCGCAACCCCATCAACCGGCGCATCAGCATCATCCTGCTCAACCACCGCACGCAGGAGCGCATCGAGCGCGAGAACAGCGTCGAGCCTGCTGGCACGCGCATCGGCAAGGCGGCCGCGAAGGCGCCGTAACAACAAAACAACAAGAGCTCAAGAGATGGACCTCAGTCAATTCACCCAAGCCTTTTTTGTCGAAGCCGTCGAGTTGCTCGCGGAGATGGAGCAGCTGCTGCTGGAGCTCGACGTCGAGGCGCCCGACAGCGAACAGCTCAACGCCATCTTCCGCGCGGCGCACTCGATCAAGGGCGGCGCCGCGACTTTCGGTTTCGTCGCACTGACCAACACCACGCACGTTCTCGAGTCGCTTCTGGACCGCGCCCGCCACGGGCAGCTGCGCCTGAACGGCCGAATGATCGATGCATTCCTGGAAACGAAGGACGCCTTGCAAGAACAACTCACTGCCTACCAGGCCGGCAAGGAGCCGGACCCGGACATGGTCGCGCACATCTGTGGCGTGCTTCAGCAACTCGCGCTGGAAAGCGGCGACGACAGCGCGGTGGCGCATGTGTCTGCACCGGCGCCTGCTCCCGCTCCTGCGCCTGTGGCTGCGCCCGCAGCGCCAGTCGCATCGTCCGCGTCTGGCGGCAGCGGCGCGCTGCGCATCCGCTTCGCACGCCTGTCCGACAGCGAATGCGATCTGCTCGCGGGCGAGCTGGCCAACCTCGGCAAGATGCTGTCGCGCACGCGCAGCAACGACCAGCTGACCGTGCTGCTGGAAACCACCTGCGCGCCCGATGACATCGTCGCGGTCTGCTGCTTCGTCATCGACGAGTCGCAGATCGACATCACGCATGAAGCCGCTGCTGTCGCCGCAGAGGCTCCGGCCGTGGTCGAAGCGCCAGCACCCGTGGCCGCACCAGTGCCCGAACCGGCTGTAGTCGCCGAGGCATCGAAGCCGCAGGCAGCGGCATCGGCTGCTGCGCCCGCCGCCAAGGAATCCAGCTCCATCCGCGTCGATGTCGAAAAAGTCGACCAGCTCATCAACCTCGTGGGCGAACTCGTCATCACGCAGTCGATGCTCACGCAGGCCGCGACCATGCTCGACCCGGTGGCCTACGAGCGCTTCCTGAGCGGCCTCGGCCACCTGGAGCGCAATGCGCGCGACCTGCAGGAGTCGGTCATGTCCATCCGCATGATGCCGATGGACTATGTATTCAGCCGCTTCCCGCGCGTGATCCGCGACGTGAGCGCCAAGCTCGGCAAGCAGGTTCGCCTGGACACCTACGGCAAGGAAACCGAGCTCGACAAGGGCCTTATCGAGCGCATCGTCGACCCGCTCACGCACCTGGTGCGCAATAGCCTCGACCACGGCATCGAGACACCCGAAGTGCGCCTGGCCAAGGGCAAGGACGCCACTGGCCAGTTGCTGCTGTCGGCGCAGCACCACGGTGGCAACATCGTGATCGAGGTGAGCGACGACGGCGCCGGCCTCAACCGCGAGCGCATCCTGGCCAAGGCCATGCAGCAGGGCATGCCGGTCAGCGAGACGATGCCCGACGAAGAGGTGTGGCAGCTCATCTTCGCGCCCGGCTTCTCCACCGCCGAGCAGGTCACCGACATCTCGGGCCGCGGCGTGGGCATGGACGTGGTCAAGCGCAACATCCAGGAGATGGGCGGCCACGTGGAGATCCATTCGCGCGGCGGGCAGGGCACCACCACGCGCATCGTGCTGCCGCTGACGCTGGCCATCCTCAACGGCATGTCGGTCAAGGTGGGCACCGAGGCCTACATCCTCCCGCTGAGCTACGTCATCGAGTCGCTGCAGCCGCTGCCGGAGCACCTGCATTCCATTACCGCCGACGGCCACGTGATCCGCGTGCGCGGTGAGTACCTGCCGCTGATCGAGCTGCACCGCGTGTTCGACGTGACGGGCGCGCAGACGCATCCCACGCAGGGTATTTTGGTGATCGTGCAGGCCGACGACAGCCGCTTCGCGCTGCTGGTGGACGAACTGCTCGGGCAGCACCAGGTGGTGGTGAAGAACCTGGAAACCAACTACCGCAAGGTGCCCGGCATTTCCGCCGCGACCATCCTCGGCGACGGCAGCGTGGCCTTCATCATCGACGTGGGCGCCATGCCGCGCATCCAGCGCGCGCAGGCCGCGAGCACGGCCGCGTTGGCGGGCGCTGCCCGGAGGACTGCCACCGACGCCATCGCGCTTTGATCGCTCTGACACCCCACGGAGACAGCTGAATGCGGTTTGATTTCTTCCGGCGGTCCTCCGGCGACACAGGGGCCAATCCCGATCCCGGCGCTGACCTGCCGGCACAGCCCGACGCGGGACCCGAAGGCCGCGTGGCCTACGCCATGCTGCTCGACGCGCAGCGACGCGTTATGGGCTATCGCATGGCCTGGCGCGCGACGGGCGGCGAGGGCTCCGGCGTGTCGGGAGCTGCTGGCGTCAAGGCGCTGATGGACACGCTCGCCATGCACCTCAACCCCACGCCCGCGGGCTGGCTGCTGGGGCCGCAGCTGGTGTTTGTCGACGTGACGGTCGATGCGCTGTTTCAGAGCGAGCTGCAATCGCTGCCGCCACAGCACATGGTGCTGTGCATGGGCGTGGACGAACTGATGGACGCGGACATGCGTTCCATCCTTCTGTTCCTGCGCGAGCAGGGTTTCGGCTTCATGCTGTGCGGCGCCACTGCGCTACCCGAAGACCCCGAGCTGCGCGCCATCGTCACCCACTTCGAGGTGGCTGCGCGCGACGCCGACACCGTGGCACGGCTGCGCCGGGACGCGGAGCTGGGCCATCCGACGGTCGAACCGATCGCCTCGCGCGTGGAGAACTGGGACGAATTCGACGCCTGCGCCGGGCGCCGCGTGAACGTGTTCATCGAAGGCGCGTTCCGCAACCCGCCGGTGCGCGAGACCGAAGACGCGCTGCAGCCCGAGTCGCTGCTGATCGTGCAGCTGATGCAGATGCTCCAGCGCAACGAAGACGTGCGCGCCATCGAGGCCGCGCTCAAGCACGACGCCGCACTTACCTACCGGCTGCTGCGCTATATCAACTCGCCCTCCGTCGGCATGGCGGTGGAAATCCATTCGCTGCGCCATGCGGTGGCCATGCTCGGCTACTCGCCGTTGTACCGCTGGCTGTCGCTGCTGCTGGCCACCAGCAACAAGGGTGGCTCGCCCTTCATGATGAAGAAGGCGATCCTGCGCGGGCGCTTCGTCGAGCTGATGGGGCAGGGCATGCTGCCGGCCAGCGAGGCCGACAACCTGTTCGTGGCCGGCATGTTCTCGCTGCTCGACCAACTGCTTGGCGTGTCGATGGAAGGCGTGCTGCGCAAGGTGCAGCTCACCGAGTCGGTGCAGCAGGCCATTCTTTCGCGCGGCGGCCTGTACGGCCCCTTCGTGGCGCTGGCCGAAAGCTGCGAGCTCGACGACGCAGAGGCTTCGCGCCTGTCGGAAGCGCTGTTCCTGAGCGCGGCCCAGGTCAATGCGGCGCAGCTGTCGGCACTGGTGTGGGCGCAGGACGCGAGCCCGGCCGCGGCCGGCCCCTGAACGCGCGCGAGGCCGGAAGTGCAAGGCATTTGTGTGTCTGATTGGCCCATTGGAAACGGCGAGCGCTATGTACATTGAAAGCCAAGCTTCCAGGATGGCCGTGACTACCGAGTTCCTTTTCACCGACAGCGACTTCTCCCGGATCCGCACCCTCATCCACCGCCGCGCCGGCATCGCCCTGGGCGAGCAGAAGCGGCAGATGGTGTACAGCCGGCTCTCGCGCCGGCTGAGGGAGCTCCAGGTGCCCGACTTCGCCACCTACCTCGACTGGCTCGAAGGGCGGCAGGACGGCGAGGAGTGGCAGTTGTTCATCAACTCGCTCACCACCAACCTGACCTCGTTCTTCCGCGAGGCCCATCACTTTCCCACGCTGGCGGAGCACGTGCGCAAGGCGAAGCAGCCCGTCACCGTGTGGTGCGCGGCGGCCTCGACGGGCGAGGAGCCCTATTCGATTGCCATCACGCTGATGGAGGCGCTGGGCGACAAGGCGGGCTCGTCGCGCGTGATCGCCACCGACATCGACACCTCGGTGCTGGCCAAGGCCGCCACCGGCGTGTTCACCGCCGAGCAGGTGCGCAGGCTCGCGCCCGATCGGCTGCGGCGCTTCTTCAACAAGGGCACCGGGGCGAACGCGGGCAAGGCGCGCATTCGCCCCGAGGTGGCGGCGCTGGTGAAGTTCTCGCGGCTCAACCTGCTCGACAGCGCGTGGGCGGTGAAGGAGCCGGTGGACGCGATCTTCTGCCGCAACGTGATGATCTATTTCGACAAGCCCACGCAAAAGAAGGTGCTCGATCGCTTTGCGCCGCTGCTCAAGCCGAACGGCCTGCTGTTCGCGGGGCATTCGGAGAACGCGTCGCTCGTCAACCAGGCCTTCCGTCCGTTGGGCCAGACCGTGTACGAGCTGGCGCGCGCGCGTGCCACGGGCGTTCCATGATGGCCTCGAACCCCGCCGCACCGGACTCGGTGGCCAGCCACCACTACTTCGACCGCGACGTCGGCCTCATGGCCGTGAAGCTGTTGCCCTCCGAGTACTACGTGACTTCGAGCAACACCGTGCTGAGCACGGTGCTCGGCTCGTGCGTGGCCGCATGCCTGCACGACAGGGAAGCCGGCGTGGCCGGCATGAACCATTTCATGCTGCCCGACGACGGCGAAGCAGCCAGCACCGGCACGCGCGACGCCTCCGAGTCGATGCGTTATGGCGCCTACGCCATGGACACCCTGATCCGCGAACTGGTGCGCGCGGGCGCGCGCCGCGACAGGCTGCGCGCCAAGGTCTTCGGCGGCGGCGCGGTGCTGGCCAACATGACCACGCTCAACATCGGCGACCGCAACGCCGACTTCGTGCTGCGCTACCTGCGCAACGAGCGCATCGAAGTCGCCGCGCAAGACCTGCGCGGGCCGCATGCGCGCCGCGTGTGCTTCGTGCCGGCGACCGGCAAAGCCATCGTGCGCAAGCTGCGCGCGCAGACAGAAGTGGCGCAGGTGCAGAACGAAGAGGGCGAGTTGCTGCGCAGGCTGTCCGGCCTTCGCGCGGCGCCGGCTGCCGCAACCAAGGGAAACCCGTGAGCATTAAAAAAATCAAGGTGCTGTGTGTCGACGATTCGGCACTGATCCGCAGCGTGATGACGGAGATCATCAACAGCCAGAGCGACATGACCGTGGTGGGTACCGCGGCCGATCCGCTGGTGGCGCGCGACCTCATCAAGGTCACGAACCCCGACGTGCTCACGCTCGACGTGGAAATGCCGCGTATGGACGGGCTGGAGTTTCTCGAAAAGCTCATGCGGCTGCGGCCCATGCCCGTGGTCATGGTGTCGTCGCTGACCGAGCGCGGGTCGGAGATCGCGCTGCGTGCGCTCGAGCTGGGCGCCATCGACTTCGTGACCAAGCCTCGCCTGGGCGTGCGCGACGGCCTGCTCAACTACACCGAACTGATCGCCGGCAAGATCCGCACGGCCGCGAGCGCGCGGCTGCTGCCCAGCCGGCATGCCGCAGCCCCGCGCCCCGGCAGTGACGTGCCACATGAATCGCTGCTGCGCAGCCCGCTGCTGAGCACCGAAAAACTCATCATCATCGGCGCCTCCACCGGTGGCACCGAGGCCATCCGCGAAGTGCTGCAGCCGCTGCCGCCCGATTCGCCCGCGGTGATGATCGCGCAGCACATGCCGGCCGGCTTCACGCGCTCGTTCGCGCAGCGGCTCGACGGCCTGTGCCGTATCAACGTGAAAGAGGCCGAGCATGGCGAGCGCGTGCTGCCTGGCTATGCCTACATCGCGCCCGGTGGCTTTCACCTGTCGCTGGCGCGCAGCGGTGCCAACTACGTGGCTCACCTTGACCAGGAGCCACCGGTGAACCGCCACCGGCCGTCGATCGATGTGCTGTTCGATTCGGCGGCCAAGCACGCGGGCAAGAACGCCATCGGAATCATCCTGACCGGCATGGGCAGGGACGGCGCCGAAGGCCTGCTGCGCATGAAGCGCGCGGGGGCGCACACGCTGGCGCAGGACGAAGCCAGCTGCGTTGTCTTCGGCATGCCGCGCGAAGCCATCGCACTGGGCGCGGTGGACGATGTGTCTCCGCTGAGCGAAGTGAGCCGCCGGGTGATGGCGCACCTTCGCACGTTCGGCGAACGTGCGAACCGAGTTTGAAAAACGACCTGTTGGAGTTGGAAATATCGTGATCGACAAGAGCATCAAAATCCTGGTTGTGGACGACTTCCCGACCATGCGCCGCATCGTGCGCAACCTGCTGAAGGAACTGGAGTTCCTCAACGTCGACGAGGCGGAAGACGGCGCGGCCGGCATCGAGAAGCTGCGCGGCGGCAACTTCGGCTTCGTGGTGTCCGACTGGAACATGCCGAACATGGACGGCCTGACCATGCTGCAGACCATCCGCGCCGACCCCGAGCTGAAAAAGCTGCCGGTGCTGATGGTCACGGCCGAGGCGAAGAAAGAGAACATCGTGGCGGCCGCGCAGGCTGGCGCCAACGGCTATGTGGTCAAGCCATTCACCGCTGCCACGCTCGAAGAGAAGATCACCAAGATCTTCGAGAAGCTTGCCAAGGAAGCGGCCTGACATGAGCCAGAACGCTGCCGGGGCCGCGGACCCCACCAACACCGCCGAAGAACTGCTGGGCCGCATCGGCCAGCTCACGCGCCAGCTGCGCGAAGGCCTGCGCGAGCTGGGCCTCGACAAGCAGGTGGCCAAGGCCGCGCAAGCCATTCCGGATGCGCGCGACCGCCTGAGCTACGTAGCCGCCACCACCGAGCGTGCCGCGCACCGTGCACTGAACGCCATCGACGTTGCACAGCCGCTGCAGGAAGCACTGGCCAGCGATGCCAAGGGCCTCAGCAAGCGCTGGGACCTGTGGTTCGAAAACCCCATCGAGCTCGACCATGCGCGCGAACTCGTGCTCGACACGCGCAGCTACCTCAACGAGGTGCCGGAGCGTGCCGGCGCGATCAACTCGCAGCTGATGGAAATCCTGATGGCGCAAGACTTCCAGGATCTGACCGGCCAGGTCATCAAGAAGATGATGGAAGTGGTCAACGACGTCGAGACGCAATTGCTCCAAGTGCTGATCGACAACTCCGCGCCCGAGAAGCGCCAGGAGGCTGCGCACAGCCTGCAGAACGGCCCGCAGGTCAAGCCCGGCAACCCCGATGCGGTGACCGACCAGGCGCAGGTCGACGACCTGCTGGAGAGCCTCGGATTTTGAGTTTCCAAGCCCTGCCTATTGTCCGAATAGCAGGGCGATAAGGGCCCTTATCGGCAGATTGTTCCGGACGACCGAATTCAATAATTTGGTCATGAGCAAGGCGTACTTCGCCACTGCTGGTTCGGAGCATGAATGGCTGAGGAAAGCGATCTCGAAAAAACGGAACCCGCCTCCGAGCGACGCCTGGAAAAGGCGCGCGAGGAAGGCAACGTAGCCCGTTCGCGCGAGCTCACCACCTTCGTCATGCTGGGCACCGCATGCGCGGGGCTGTGGTTCGCAGGGGAGTCGCTGGGCACGAGCATGAGCGGTGCGCTGCACCGCGGCCTGCAGTTCGACCGCGCCAGCGCCTTCGATCCCTCGCACATGCTGGCCCAGACCGGGCTGATGGCGATGCACACGCTGACGGCCATCGGCCCGCTGTTCGCGATGATGATCGTCGCCGCCGTGGTCGCGCCGCTGATGCTCGGCGGCTGGCTGTTCTCCACCAAATCGGTGGGGCCGAACTTCAGCAAGCTCAATCCGCTGGCCGGCATCGGCCGCATGTTTTCTGCGCAGTCGCTGGCCGAGCTGTTCAAGGCGCTGGCCAAGTCGGCGCTGATCGGCGGCGTGGCGTGGTGGGTGGTGTCGCGCGACATCGGCGCGCTGATGGACCTGATGGCGCAGCCCGCGCACTACGCTCTGCCGCATGCAATGGTGCTGGTGGCCAAGCACTGCGCGCTGATCGCGGCCACGCTCTTTCTCGTGGCGCTGATCGACGTGCCCTTCCAGCTCTGGAGCTACTACCGCAAGCTGCGCATGTCGCGCGAAGACCTGCGCCAGGAGCACAAGGAAAGCGAAGGCGATCCGCACATCAAGGCAGCGATCCGCCGCCAGCAACAGCAGATGGCACGCCGCCGGATGATGGCCGAGGTGCCCAAGGCAGACATCGTGCTGACCAACCCCACGCACTTTGCGGTGGCGCTCAAGTACACCGACAGCGGCATGCGCGCGCCGCGCGTGGTGGCCAAGGGCACCGAGCTGGTGGCCGCGCGCATCCGCGAGCTGGCGATGGAGCACAAGGTTGCGATTCTCGAAGCGCCGCCGCTCACGCGTGCGCTCTACAAGCACACGAAGCTGGGCGATGAGATCCCGGCGGGCCTGTACACCGCGGTGGCCGAGGTGCTGGCCTGGGTGTACCAGCTCAGGCGCTGGAAGACCGAGGGCGGCGACGCCCCGCGCACGCCGACCGACCTGCCGGTGCCCGAAGACCTTCAATACACAGTGGAAGCCGCATGAACGCGATGACAAACCTGATGCGTCTGCCGACGCGTCTGTTCTCCGGCTCGCAGTTCAAGGGGTTGGCCGGGCCGATTCTCATCATCCTCATCCTGAGCATGATGGTGCTGCCGCTGCCGCCCTTCCTGCTCGACCTGCTGTTCACCTTCAACATCGCCATGTCGGTGATGGTGCTGCTGGTGAGCATGTACACGATGAAGGCGCTGGACTTCGCGGCCTTCCCTGCCGTGCTGCTGTTCTCGACGCTGCTGCGCCTGTCGCTGAACGTGGCGTCCACGCGCGTGGTGCTGATGCACGGCCACACCGGGCCCGATGCGGCGGGCAAGGTGATCGAGGCCTTCGGGCACTTCCTTGTGGGCGGCAATTTCGCGGTGGGCGTGATGGTCTTCATCATCCTCGTGCTCATCAACTTCATGGTGATCACCAAGGGCGCGGGGCGCATTGCCGAGGTGGGCGCGCGCTTCATGCTCGACGCGATGCCGGGCAAGCAGATGGCCATCGACGCCGACCTCAACGCCGGCCTGATCGGCGAGGACGTGGCTCGCAAGCGCCGCACCGAGGTTGCGCAAGAGGCCGACTTCTACGGCTCGATGGACGGCGCCAGCAAGTTCGTGCGCGGCGACGCGATCGCGGGCCTGCTCATCATGGTGATCAACATCATCGGCGGGCTGGTGGTCGGCATGCTGCAGCACGGGCTCGACTTTTCCACCGCCGGCAAGACCTACACGCTGCTGGCCATCGGCGACGGCCTGGTGGCGCAGATTCCGGCGCTCGTGATTTCCACCGCCGCCGGCGTGATCGTGTCGCGCGTGACCACCGATGAAGACGTGGGCAGCCAGCTCACGGGCCAGCTGTTTTCCAACCCGCAGGTGCTGTTTCTCACGGCCGGCATCGTCGGCCTGCTGGGCATGATCCCGGGCATGCCGAACCTGGCCTTCCTGCTGATCGCGGGCGGCCTGGTGTGGCTGGGCCGCCGGCTGGTGCTGCGCAAGCCGCAGGAAGCCGCGCAGAAGGCAGCCGCCGCAGCGCAGGCCGCGAACCCCGCGCCCTCGGCCGAGATGGAAGAAGCGACGTGGGACGACGTTGCAATGGTCGACCCGCTGGGCATGCAGGTCGGCTACCGCCTCATTCCGCTGGTGGACCAGTCGCAGCAGGGTGAGCTGCTGGGCCGCATCAAGAGCATTCGCAAGAAGATTGCGCAGGAAGTCGGCTTCCTGGTGCCGGTGGTGCACATCCGCGACAACCTGGAGATCAAGCCCAACACCTACGTCATCAGCCTGAAGGACGTGGAGATCGGGCGCGGCGAGGCCTTCCCCAACCAGTGGATGGCCATCAACCCGGGGCAGGTGACGGGCACGCTGCCCGGCACGCCCACGCGCGACCCGGCCTTCGGCCTCGCGGCGGTGTGGATCGACGCCAGCCTGCGCCAGCAGGCGCAGGTGCAGGGCTACACGGTGGTCGATGCCTGCACGGTGATGGCCACGCACCTGAACCACCTGATACAGACGCATGCTGCGGAACTGCTGGGCCGCCAGGAAGTGCAGCAACTGCTCGACCAGATCGCCAAGACCGCGCCCAAGCTCACGGAAGACCTGGTGCCCAAGGTGCTGTCGCTGAGCACGCTGCACAAGGTGCTGCAGAACCTGCTCGACGAAGAGGTGCCCATCCGCGACATGCGCACCATTCTCGATGTGATGGCCGAGCACGCGCCGACCATCAAGGACCCGACCGAACTGACCACGCTCACGCGCCTGGCGCTGGGCCGCGCCATCACGCAGCAGCTGTTCCCGGGCGACACCGAAATGCAGGTGATTGGCCTCGACGGCTCGCTCGACGGCGTGCTGCAGCAGGCCCTTACCAACAGCAGTGGCATCGAGCCGGGCATTGCCGACAACCTGCTGCGGCAGGCGCAGGCCGCAATCGTGCGCCAGGAGCAGATGGGCCTGGCGCCGGTGCTTGTGGTGCAGCACGCGCTGCGCGTGCTGCTGTCGAGATTCCTGCGGCGCAGCCTGCCGCAGCTGAAAGTGCTTTCGCATGCGGAGATTCCTGACTCCCGCACCATCAAGATCACCACCGCCATCGGAGGACGAGGTTGAATTCCAAGCAGACCGACGTGCGCACCACCGCGCGCAAATTCGTCGCGGCCACCAGCCGCGAAGCCCTGAGGATGGTGAGGGAGGCGCTGGGCGCCGACGCCATCGTGCTGACGCATCGGCAGATGGCCGAGGGAGTGGAAATCGTCGCCATGGTCGAAGGCGAAGTGCAGGGAGTGTTGAAAGACACCGCACCTGCGCCTGCACATGCGCCCGCGAAGCCCGTGGCGATCGCGGCGCCTGCCGCACCGGCTGCGCCTGCGGCGCCGGTCCCGGTACCCGCACCCGCCGACAGCGTGCTCACCGAACTGCACTCCATGCGCGGAATGATCGAAGAGCAACTCGCCAGCGTCGTGTGGAACGACAAGCAGCGCCGCGACCCGGTGCGCGGCCGCTTGCTGCGCACGCTGCTCGGCGCGGGCTTCAGCGCGGGCCTGTCGAAGGCCATGCTGGAGAAGATGCCCACGGGCCAGACCTACGCCGAAGGCATGGCCTATGTGCGTTCGGAACTGATCCGCGCCGTGCCAGTGCATGAAGACGAAGACGCGCTGTTCGCGCAGGGCGGCGTGTATGCCCTGATGGGCCCGACCGGCGTAGGCAAGACCACCACCACCGCCAAGCTCGCCGCGCGCTGCGTGATGCGCTTCGGTGCCGACAAGCTCGCGCTGGTGACCACCGACAGCTACCGCATCGGCGCCTACGAGCAGCTGCGCATCTACGGCCAGATCCTCAACGTGCCGGTGTACGCCGTGAAGGATGCGGCCGACCTGCACCTGGTGCTGCAGGACCTGCGCGACAAGCACATGGTGTTGATAGACACCGTCGGCATGAGCCAGCGCGACCGTGCCGTATCGGAACAGATCGCGATGCTGGGCCAGAGCCAGCGGCCCGTGAAGCGGCTGCTGCTGCTCAACGCCACCAGCCACGGCGACACGCTCAACGAGGTGGTGCACGCCTACCGCCACGGCAACGAGCTCACCGGCTGCATCTTCACCAAGGTCGACGAGGCCACGCATCCGGGCGCGCTGATCGACACCGTGATTCGCCACCGCCTGCCGGTGCACTACATCTCCAGCGGCCAGAAGGTGCCCGAGAACCTGATGCAGGCCGACCGCGCGCAGCTGGTGGACAGCGTGTTCCAGCCGCGCCAGCACAGCCCGCTGTTCGTGCCCGCGGAAAACGATCTGCACGAAGAGCCAACGGGCGCAGGCCCATCGGCGCAAGTTGTGCAGGCGCAGGGCGAGACCGATCGCCTGCGGCTGAAGTACCAGAACCTGATTCGCGCCATGGCGCACGACGCGCAAGAGCTCGCCACCACCGCGAGCGCGCTGGCCGGCGCGCAGATCGGCTTCGAGCGTTCGCGCGCACTCTGGCGCCAGGCCGGCGACGAAGGCACTGGCCAGAAGGCCGTGCTGCACGACCTGATGGTGCACGCGCGCAGCGAAGTGGCCGCCGGCTGCGAGACCCATGTGCTCGCGCTGTGCGGCCAAGTCGGGCTGCGCTCGAACGAAGGCGGCGACGCTTATGAATGCCATGGCAGCCTGCTGCTGTCGGACCGCACGGGCCTGCCGCTGGCAGCGCCGAACCAGTGGCTGTCGACCGCCGCCACGCGCGGCATGAAGGACGCCGCGCGCAAGCCCGGCGCGCGCCAGGTGCCGTGGCTGCGCCAGCAGGACTTCGGCCACAAGCCGCTGGTGCACTTGCTGACGAGGCTGCCCGGCATCGAGGCCATGGTGCAGTGGCAGGCCGTGGGCCAGCGCTGGTTGGCACGCGCGCCGGGCTCCACCGCGGTGATCGACGTGCGCACCGGCGCACCCGACACGCTCGCGCGCATGGACTTCGAATTCGGCGAGGAGCGGCCCGTGCACTTTCGCGGCAAGGCCGCGTTGCGGAGCGAGGCGCATGCCGACGTGGTGCTGCGCTTCAACGCAGCCGCCATGGCGGCGGGCATCGGGCGCGATGCGATGCCCGCGCTGCGCTGCGTCGCCACGCGGGTGGTCGATGCGCGCACCGGCAACGTGCTGGCGCAGGGTCATGCGCTGTCGAACATCGGCATGGACGTTTCCACGCAGCAGCTCGCGCAATGGCAGGGCTGGGCCAGCGACGCCGAGCCCTGCTTCCGACTGCTGCGCGACGGTGTGCAGATGGTCGGCGGCATCGGCGAGCTGGGCGATCCGGACATCATGAAGCGGCTGCTGATCGCCGGGCAGATGACCACCACCGTGTGGCGTCTGCTGCAGGCCGAAGGCGATTGGGCCGACCGCACGCGCGCGTTGCTGGGCCAGCTCACGGGGCGCCCGGCGCGCAACGGTCGGGCCATGAGCGGCAGTGCGCTGTATGCGGGCGTGGGCAAGCTCTTTCTGCTGCTGGAGGCGCTGGGCACCGAGTCGACCGCTCCCGTGCAGGCGTCGCGTGCGCTGGAGAAGTCGGAGAAATTGGAGAGATTGGGTTGAGGGCGCAGGAATGAACAAGCTGGTTGCGGATCAGGCCGACGGACTGCGGCGCATGCTCGCACCGACGCATGCGCGCGTGGTTGCCGTCGCCGGCCTGGGGCAGGGCGCGGGGAGCACCACGGCCGCGATGAATCTCGGTGTGGCACTGACCCTGCAGGGTCGCAACGTGCTGCTGCTGGACGAGCATTGCCCGACCGTGGGTTCGGCCTGCGAGGTGTGGGACATCGATCCGCTGGGGAATCTGGCCGATGTAGTGAGCCAGCGCCTGACGCTGGACGGCGCCAATGTCAAGGCAGCTTGCGGCGTGCACGTGCTGCCCGCGCCGCCTGATGTGGTGGACGGTGTGATGGACGACGCGATCGACCCGCGCAAGTTCTGGCACGACGGCGTGGTCATCGTCGATGCGGCTTTCGACGCCGAGGGCCGGCTGTCGGCACTCGCGCAGGGCGCGGACGATCTGCTGCTGGTGCTGCAGCCGCACCCAGCCTCCATCACCGCGGCCTATGCGGGCATCAAGCGGCTGCACCACGCGCACGGCCTCAAGCAGATGCGCTTCCTGGTCAACGGCGCGGCCGATGTGGTGGCTGCGCGCCAGATCATGAGCAACCTCGCGCATGCCGCCAGCCGCTATCTCGCGCTGCTGTTGCAGCCCGCGGGCTGGGTGCGCTTCGACCCGCTCGTTGCCGACGCGTGGCGCCTGAAGCAGACCATCGTCGAGGCCTTTCCCGCGAGCCATGCCGCTGTCGACTTCCGGCGCATTGCCGGCGAGATGGACCGCTGGCCGTGGCGCGCGGTCGAGCCGCTGCAGGCCGTGGCCTGAGCCCGCCGACCCGGACAACCCAAGAAGGACGGCCGTGTACACCGCACAGGGAACCATCGAGAAATCACATCTGCTGGCGCAGCACCAGCCGCTGGTGCGCCGCATCGCGCTGCAGATGATGGCCAAGCTGCCGGCCAGCGTGGAGCTGGACGACCTGATCCAGGCCGGCATGCTGGGCCTGCTGGACGCCTCCAGCCGCTACCAGGACAACCGCGGCGCGCAGTTCGAGACCTTCGTCAGCCAGCGCATCCGCGGCGCCATGCTCGACGAGTTGCGCGCCAACGACTGGGGCTCGCGCGGCCTGCGCCAGTCGGCGCGCGGCGTCGAGAAGGCGATCCAGGCACTGGGCCACAAGCTCGGGCGTTCTCCCACTGAGGGGGAGATTGCCAAGGAGCTGAAGATGGACCTGGAGGCGTATCAGTCGCTGCTGCAGGAGATCCAGGGCTGCCAGTTGGTGTACGTCGAAGACTTCTCCAAGGACGACCCGGACAGCCCGTTTCTCGACAGCCATTCGCAAGATGCGCGCAAGGACCGGCGCGGCAGCGACGATCCGCTCGAGCAGTTGCTGGAAAGCGGCTTCCGGCATCAGCTGGTGGACGCCATCGGTGCGCTGCCGGAGCGCGACCAGCTGCTGCTGAATCTCTACTACGAGGAAGAGCTGAACCTGCGGGAGATCGGCGCGATCCTGGAGGTGAGCCAGTCGCGCGTGTGCCAGTTGCACAGCCAGGCGATCAGCAGGCTGCGGGCGAAGCTGAAGGATGTGCTCTAGAGGTCACGCCGTTCGCCATTAGGCGTTGTCCGTCAGCCATCCGCGCCCATCGCTGGCGCGCCATGCCCGCTCGAGCGGCAAAGCTCGGGCCCTTGCCAAAGACTCCCAAGCAACCCTCTGCACGGCTCCACGCCGACCGCCCCGACCGCCCTGATCGCCCCATCGGCGACTACGCGCTCATCGGCTCGACCCACAGCGCGGCGCTGGTGCATCGCGGCGGCGACATCGAATGGCTGTGCCTGCCGCGCTTCGATTCGGCCGCGATGTTCGCCAGCCTGCTCGGCGATGAGCGCAACGGCCACTGGACGATGCGCGCCAAAGACCGCAAGGCGCGCGTCACGCGGCGCTATCTGCCCGGCACCGTGGTGCTCGAAACCACGATCCGCACGGCCCAGGGGACGGCCATCGTCACCGACTTCATGCCGCGCCCCGCGCTCGATGGCACGCATGAGGTGGTGCGCATCGTGCAGGGCGTGCGCGGCACGGTCGCCATGCACACCGAGTTCCGCATCCGCTTCAACTACGGCGGGTGGTGCCCCTGGATGGAGCGGCGGGACGGCGCGGTGTTTGCCACGGCCGGGCCGGACTCGGTGCGCATCAGCTCCGGCGTGCCGCTGACCAACGAGAACTTCGCGAGCTTTGCCGACTTCACCGTGTCCGCGGGGCAGGCCATCGCATTCAGCCTCGACTGGTTTCCCTCGCACCTGAAGCCGCCGGTAACGCGCGACGCCAGCGCGCTGCTGGCACGCACCGTCGCCGAGTGGAGCGCGTGGACCGGTCGCTGCGGCTACCAAGGCGAGTTTCGCGAGCCGGTGATGCGCTCGCTGCTCACGCTCAAGGCGCTCACCTACGAGCCCACCGGCGGCATCGTCGCCGCGCCGAGCACCTCGCTGCCCGAGCTGCCGGGCGGCGAGCGCAACTGGGACTACCGCTTCTGCTGGCTGCGCGACGCGGCGCTCACGCTCTACGCGCTGATCGGTTCGGGCTATGTAGAGGAAGCCAGCGCCTGGCGCTGGTGGCTGATGCGCGCGGTGGGCGGTTCGCCCGAAGAGCTGCAGGTGATGTACGGCCTGCACGGCGAACGCTCGCTCACCGAGCTCGAGCTCGGCTGGCTGCCGGGCTACGAAGACAGCCGCCCGGTGCGCATCGGCAATGGCGCGCACGGGCAGCGGCAGCTCGATGTGTACGGCTCGGTCATCGCGGCCTTTCATGCGGCGCGCAAGGCCGGGCTGGCGGACATGGACAAGGTGTGGCCGCTGGAGCGCGCCATCGCGAAGCACCTGATGGTGCTGTGGAAGGAGCCCGACTGCAGCCTGTGGGAAGTGCGCGGCGAGCCGCGCCACTTCGTGCATTCCAAGATCATGTGCTGGCTGGCCTTCGACCGGATGATCGCGAGCGCGACGGAGTACGGGCTCGAAGGCCCTGTCGAGCGCTGGCGCGAGGTGCGCGACGAGATCCACGCCGAGGTCTGCGCGCGCGGCTACGACGCCGCGAGCAATTCATTCGTGCAGTACTACGGCGCCGACACGGTGGATGCGGCGCTACTGTGGATGCCGCTGATCGGCTTTCTGCCGATTCACGACGCACGCGTGCAAGGCACCATCGCGCGCATCGAAAAGGAGCTGATCTTCAATGGGCTGGTGTACCGCTATCGCACCGAAAAAGGCGTGGACGGCCTCGAAGGCGGGGAGGGAGCGTTTCTCGCGTGCAGCTTCTGGCTGTCGAACGTGTACGTGGCCATGGGCAAGCTGCGCAAGGCGCGGGCCCTGTTCAAGCGCCTGCTGGCGCTGGGCAACGACCTGGGCCTGTTTGCCGAGGAATACGACCCAGTGGCGCAGCGGCAGCTCGGCAATTTTCCGCAGGCGTTTTCGCACATCGGGCTGATCAACAGCGCGCATGCGCTGGTGTCGGCGGCCGGTGGCGTGTGGGAGCTGGCGGACCTCGATGGCAAGGCGGCGTCGAAGAAGACAGCAAAGAAGGTGGCAAAGAAAGCGCCGGTCAGGCGGAGACTTTCACGCAGGCGTTCTTCGAGCGCTGAATGAGCCGCGCGCCTATGTTGGCGACGATGAGCGGCACCGGTACGTCGATGTCGGCGCGCAGCACGTCGGCTTCGGTGGCTTCGGGCTTTTCCAGTGTCTGCAGCTGGCTGTCGAGCAGCGCTGCAGGCATGTAGTGCCCGGTGCGTTGTTCCATTCGCTGCCGCACGAGCGCGGGCGGCCCGTCGAGAAACACGAATTGCAGTTCGGGCGACGCGGCGCGCAGCCGGTCGCGGTAGGCGCGCCGCAGGGCAGAGCAGGCCACCACCACGCCGCGCGGCGCGGCCGTGCAATCGGCAAGGCTTGCACCAACGCGGTCGAGCCAGGGCCAGCGGTCTTCGTCGGCGAGCGGCAGGCCGGCGCGCATGCGGGCCACGGCCTCGGGCATGTGCAGGTCGTCGGCGTCGACCCACGGCAGGCCGAACAACTGCGCCAGCCCGGCGGCCACGCTGCTCTTGCCGGTGCCCGACACGCCCATCACCACCACGCTCAGGCGTTGCGGCTGCTCTGGATGCTGCACGGTGCTACAGGCTCGAGGTGATGCCGCCATCCACGTACAGGATGTGGCCATTGACGAAGCTCGACGCATCCGAGGCCAGGAAGATGGCCGCGCCGCCCAGCTCTTCCACGTCGCCCCAGCGGCCGGCGGGCGTGCGGCCCGAGAGCCACGCGGTGAAGGCTTCGTCGGCCACCAGCGCCTGCGTGAGTTCGGTCTTGAAGTAGCCCGGGCCGAGGCCGTTGACCTGGATGCCGTATTTGCCGAGGTCGATCGCCATGCCCTTGGTGAGCATCTTCACCGCGCCCTTGGTGGCCGCGTAAGGTGCGATGCCCGGACGGCCCAGCTCGCTTTGCACCGAGCACACGTTGATGATCTTGCCGCGCTTGCGCTCGATCATGCGTTGCGCGACGAAGCGGCCGACCAGGAACACGCTGTCGATGTTGGTGGTGGTGATCTTGTGCCACGCGTCGATCGGGAATTCGGCGAACGCGCCGCGGTGCTGCATGCCGGCGTTGTTCACGAGGATGTCGATGGCGCCGATGTCGGCCTCGATGGCGGCCACGCCGGCCTCGACCGCAGCGGCGTCGGTCACGTCGAAGGCCATGGCCTCGGCCGCGATGCCCTTGGCGCGCAGGGCGTCGCGGGCGGCGGTGAGCGATGCGGCATCGCGTGCGTTGAGCACCACGCGCGCGCCGGCGTTGCCGAGCGCTGTCGCCAGCGCAAAGCCGATGCCTTTGCTGGAGCCGGTGACGAGGGCGGTGCGCCCGGAAAGATCGAACAGTTTCAAGGGGGAGTTCCTGGATCGTGACTAATGGATAAGTTACCGGTATCTTTTGGTTTCGTCAATGGGTAAAACCTTCGCTGGCGTTATCTTCTTTCGTCGATTAAAGTTACCGGTATCAAATTGAACCCTGACCGCCACTCGCAGGAGACACCCGCTTGACCGCTACCGCTTCATCCCCGCACGTGCTGATGCTCGGCACCTACCCGGAATGGGACATGGTGCCGATGCAGGCGGCCTACACGCTGCATCGCCTCTGGGAAGCGACGGACCGGCAGGCCTTCATCGCCGAGCACGCGCCCAACATCCGCGCGATCGCGACGCGCGGCGAGCTGGGCGCGAGCGCCGAGCTGATCGCTGCGCTGCCCAAACTGGAGCTGATCGCCTGCTATGGCGTGGGCACCGACGCCATCGACCTCGCCGCCTGCCGCGCGCGCGGCATCCGCGTGAGCAACACGCCCGACGTGCTCAACGGCGACGTGGCCGACCTCGCCGTGGGGCTCACGCTGGCGGTGCAGCGACGCATTCCGGCGGGCGATGCTTTCGTGCGCAGCGGTGCGTGGGCCGATGGAGGCCTGCCGCTGGCTACGCGCGTCTTCGGCCAGCGCATCGGCATCGCGGGCTTTGGCCGCATCGGCAGCACCATCGCCAAGCGGTTCTCGGGCTTCGACGTGGAGCTGGGCTATTTCAGCCGCACGCCGAAGGCCGACAGCCCGCACCGTCACTTCGCCAGCCTGAGCGCCATGGCCGACTGGTGCGACGTGCTCATCGTCATCCTGCCCGGCGGCGAGGCCACGCGCGGCATCGTCAATGCCGAGGTGCTGCAGGCGCTGGGGCCCAAGGGCTGGCTCGTGAACGTGTCGCGCGGCACCACCGTCGATGAAGGCGCGCTGCTGCAGGCGCTGGAGGCGCGCGGCATTGCCGGCGCGGCGCTCGACGTGTTCCTCAACGAGCCGCGCATCGACCCGCGCTTTGCCGCGCTCGACAACGTGGTGCTGACCCCGCACCATGGCAGCGGTACCGAACAGACGCGCCGCGCCATGGGCGAGCTGGTGCGCCGCAACCTCGAGGCCCACTTTGCGGGCCAGCTTCTCATTACCCCCGTGCCCTGACTGCCCGAAGGAAAGAATCATGCGTTTGCGTTGTATGTGCCTCGTGATCCACGCTCCTGACGACCTGCGTCTGGACGAGCAGGACGCCGGCGAAATCGGCCCCGGCCAGGTGCTGGTGAAGGTCGGCATGGGCGGCATCTGCGGCTCCGACCTGCATTACTTTCACAACGGCGGCTTCGGCACCGTGCGCATCAAGGAGCCGATGGTGCTGGGCCACGAGGTGGCCGGCACCGTGGTGGCGGTGGCGCCCGGCGTCGACAGCGTGCGCATCGGCGACAAGGTAGCCATCAATCCGAGCCGCCCCTGCGGCGCCTGCAAGTTCTGCCTCGAAGGCCTGCCCAACCAGTGCCTCGACATGCGCTTCTACGGCAGCGCCATGCGCACGCCGCACGTGCAGGGCGCGTTCCGCAACATGCTGCTGTGCGAGGCCACGCAGTGCGTGAAGGTGGCTGAGCACGTGCCGCTGCGGCTGGCCGCGCTGGCCGAGCCGTTCTCGGTGGGGCTGCACGGCGTGTCGCGCGCCGGGCCGCTGCTGGGCAAGCGCGTGCTGGTGTCGGGCTGCGGGCCCATCGGCGTGCTGGCCATTGCGGCGGCGCGCGCGCATGGCGCGGCCGAGATCACCGCTACCGACGTGGTCGACGAGCCGCTGGCCATTGCGCGTGCCATGGGCGCCGACAACGTCATCAACGTCGCGCAGGACAAGACCTGGGTGTCGCGCTACTCGGCCGACAAGGGCACCTTCGACGTGATGCTCGAATGCTCGGGCAACGAGCGCGCGCTGCGCGACGGGCTGGAGGTGATGCGCCCGCGCGGCGTGGTTGTGCAGCTGGGGCTGGGCGGTGACGTGAGCATTCCGCAGAACATGGTGGTGGCGAAGGAGCTCAGCATCTGCGGCTCGTTCCGCTTCCATGCGGAGTTCGCGCTCGCGGTGCGGCTCATCAACGAAGGGCGCGTGGATCTGTCGCCGGTGGTGACGCACACCTTCCCGATGCTGCAGGCGCGGCAGGCCTTCGAGCTGGCGAGCGACAGGCAGAAGGCGATGAAGGTGCTGATCGATTTTGCGGATACGGGCGCAGAGGCTGTAGCGGCCTGACGGGTTTCCCGGAGACGCCTGCCGCGCAGCGTCACTGACTCGCGTTCGGCGTTGCGCGCGCCAGCAGGCGGATGTGTTCGAAGTCCAGCATGTCCAGCGCATGCCGCACCGCGTCGACCAGCGCCCTGTGGCGCGCGTCGGCCGAGAGCCGGTCGACCCATTCGTGCAGGTCACTCCAGCGGCCGTCGCGTGCGAGCATTTCGAGTTCTTCGCGCACCGCCGCGGGCAGCGGGGCGATTGCGGGCACCGGCGGGCGTCCCGGCCTGTGCAGTGGTGCAGGGCGCGGCGGTTGCGGCTTCGGGGCAAGGGGCAGCAATTCTTTGGGCGCGTCCTTCACGATCACCGAGAAGTGCACACGCGTTCCCAGGTTGCGGTGGCTCTCCAGCAGCAGGCGCCCGCCCATGTGCTGCACGATGCGTCGCGCGATCGCCAGCCCGAGCCCGTGGCCGTTGGCACTCGGCGCGCCCTGCGCGATGGCCTGGACGATGCGCGCCTGCTCTTCCTTGTCGATGCCGATGCCGCTGTCCCACACGTCGAACCTGAGGCGCCATGAGTCCGCGCGCGGCCGTGCCTGCACGCGCAGGCCGATCTTGCCGTCGCGCGTGAACTTCGCGGCATTCGACAGAAGATTCAGCAGCAGCTGCTGGAAGCGCTTGCTGTCGAGGTACACCGCGACCGGCAGCGCGCCCAGCACTTCCAGCTCGAACCGGTTGTGCTGCCGTTGCGCGAGCGTGTCGGCGTACTGCGCCACGTCGTCGATCAGCGCGCGCAGGTGCACCGGCCGGGGCTCGAAGGCGAAGGGCAGCAGCTCGCTCTTCGCGTAGTCGAGCAGGTCGTCGATCAGCGCGAGCTGGTAGGCCACGCTGCGCTCGATGGCCTGCAGCCGCTCGGGCGGCGGCGAGCTGTCGCCATGCAGCAGGCGCGCGTTGCCGATGATGGTCGACAGCGGCGCGCGCAGGTCGTGGCTGATGTAGGCCAGCAGCTGCGTCTGCTCGCGCGCCTGGTGCTCGGCCTGCTCCAGCGCAGCATTCAGTGCGTGCGTCTTGCGCTTCACTTCTTCCTGCAGCCGTTGCTGTTCCTCGGCCTGCCAGTGCACCAGCGTGCGCTGCGCGACGCGCCGCTGCCGCGACAGGTGGTGCGCCCACGCCGCCAGCGCCACCAGGCCGACCAGCATGCCCGGGAAGCCCAGCGCATAGGCGTCGAAGCCGGGGATCACGTGCGCCGGCATCGCGAGCTCGGTGAGCCGCAGGCACACGCCGACGGTGACGATGCTCATCACCGGAAAGGCCAGCCGCCCGCCCGGTCCGGCGCGCCGCATGTAGATGAAAGTGCCGGCGGTCAGCGCGAGAACCACCACCGGCGCGCTCAGCGTGCCGGCCCGCGCGAAGGGCGCGTACGGCCCCAGCAGCGTGCCCAGCACCACGACGCATTGCGCCACCGCGAGCAGCGCGAACAGCAACAGGCCAGGTGTGCGCACCGGGCTGCGCCGCGACACCGCGTACAGGTAGAACATCAGCGAGAGCACACAGCAGCCCGCGGTAACACCGGCCGCGCGGTAGCTCCATTCGATGCTGTCGGGCCACAGCGCGAGCCGTGCGTGGCCGCGGTAGGCGGCCTCGTAGAGCGCCACGAGCGCAAAGCCCAGGCTCTGCAGTGCCGTTGCGAGGTCGCGCGAGATGAACCACAGCGCCAGCGAATACACGGAGAGCACGAGCAGCCCGCCAATCAGCAGGCCGTCGAGCAGCGCATGGCTGCTTTCTGCTTTGCGCCAGGCATCGGCCGAGTACAGCGCTGGCGCGAGCTTGACGCTGCTGTTCGTCTGGACCCGCACCAGCACATGCGCCTGCTCGCCGGGCCGCAGGTCGAGGGACAGCGTCGGCACGCGCTCGCGGTCCCGTGCGGCTTTCGACGGCACCGACACGCCGGCCTGTTCATGTGTCCACGTGGCCCAGCCCGCCAGCTCGCGGCGCGCATGGAAATCAACGTGCTGCAGCCACGTGGCGTCGAGCACCAGCCGAAGCGGCTGGATCGCGCCGGTGTCGTTCACCAGCGTGAGCCGCAGCCAGAAGGCCGAACGCGAAAAGCCCGGCCGCATGCGCGCCGCGCTGCCGGGCTGGAAGCCGCCGGGCACGCCGCTCTCCAAGGCATCGACCTCGTCGAGCGACAACTGCGTGCTGGTGTCCTCGAACACCTCGACGTGCGTGTCGAGTGCCACCGGCCAGCGGGTCGCGTCGTCGACGCGCAGCATGTCCGCCTGCGCCGCGGGCCACCCCGCCAGCCAGAAGGCAGCGCACAGCAGCAACGTGCGGATGCCGCGCAGGGCCGGGGTGGTCACCGCCTTCTCAGCGCCGCATCAGGCCGACGGCACCGATGGCGGAGAAGTCGAGGTGCCAGGCGCCTGGCGAAACGCCGTAGGCGTGCGGCCGAAGCGCTCGCGGAATGCGGTCGAGAAGTTGGCCGCGCTGGAGAAGCCCACGGCCAGCGCGACCTCTTCCACGCTGAGCGCCGACTCCGCGAGCAGCCGCTGCGCCTCGGCGAGGCGCGCCTCGCGCGCGAACTCGAACACCGTGCGGCCCGTCTGTTCGCGGAACACGCGCGACAGCCGCTTTTCGTGCGTGCCCACGCGCGCCGCCAGCTCGGGCAGGGCAGGCACGTTCGCCAGGTCGGCGCGCACCAGGTGTTCGACGGCCTGCGCGAGCACGCGGTCGGTGTGGTCGGCGCCCGGGGTGCTGGCGCCGCGTTCCCGTTTCGCGTTTTCCACTGCGCTCTCGGCCTGCGCGATGCAGGCCTGCGCCTGTTGCCGGCTGCTTGACAGCGCAAGGTGCACAGCCACGCGCGCCAGCACTTCCGCGGGCTCGAAGGGCTTCAGGATGTAGTCGACCGCGCCTTCGCGCAGGCCGGTGAGCCGCTCTTGCACCGAGCTCGACGAGGTCACGAAGATCACCGGGATGCGTGTCGTCGCGCGGTCGGCCTTCAGCAGCCGGCAGGTCGCGTAGCCGTCGGTGGCGCCCATGCGCACGTCCAGCAGCACCAGGTCAGGCTGCAGCGCAGTCGCCCTGCGGTAGCCCTCCAGGGCGTCGAACGCCAGGCTGATGCGGTGTCCCGCTTCGCGCAGTGCTCCCAGCAGCAACTGCAGCTCTTCGATGTTGTCGTCTATGACGAGGATGTGCGCGCGCCGGGGCGGCGAGGTCGACCAATAAGACATGGGCGTCGAGCGTAGGAGTGCGTCACCGAAACGCTGTGTGATTTAGTTCACATTATGTTGCATTCGTAAACAAATGTCATTAACAGCAAAGTTTTTGTCCTGAATGCCAAAAGTGCACCGGTGAGTGGGGTCCAAGAATCGCGCCCTTTCCGGAGCACCCCGCCGCATGCAGCGGCGACAAAAGAAACGGTGCCCGGTCCATCAGAGCAATCACGAGGGACGGGATGTTCAGGACCCCAACGAATCTGTCGCACGCGTCGGCGCGCCGCGACGTGCTTTCCAACGCCGCGCGCTTGCGCCGCTGCCTGGCGCGCGTGGCCGCGCCTCTGGCGGGGCTGCTATTCGCCGCGGCCGCGCATGCCGTGCCGCAGGTGTCGAGCCTGGTTCATTCGCCCGACATCCTTCCCGCCGGCGGCACGGTGACCAGTACCGTCACCATCGCAGAGACCGACAGCCTGCCGATCGGCGCGCCGGGCGCCTCGTTCACCTACACGATCCCCGCGAACGCGATCTACATGGGCACCGGCTCGGTCCCCGTGGGCAGTTGCTCGGCCGACGTGGTCGTGGGCGCCGCCGGCCCGGGCACGCTGACCTGCTCGGGCATCACGCTCGGCGCCAACCAGTTGCGCGACTTCCAGGTGCTGCTGCGCACCACCGTCCAGGGCACGCTGAGCGTCACCGCCGCGATCAGTGGGGGGAGCTCGAGCGAAACCAAGATCATCACGGTGAACCAGGGTGCCGACGTGTCGGTGGCCATCAGCGCGCCGGCCACCGCGCCGAGCGGCAGCACGGTGCCGATCGTCTTCACGATCACCAACAACGGCCCCGACGCCAGCTCGGGCTCGACGCTGACCTATTCCATTCCCACGGGCCTGTCGGTCTCGGGCAGCGGCCTGCCCTCGGGCTGCTCGATCAGCGGCAGCCAGCTGACCTGCAACGTGCCGGCCACGCCTGCCACCGCGGGCAGCAACACGCGCACCTTCACCGTCAACGGCGTGGTCACCGCGGGCGCGGGCTCCACCATCACGCACCAGCCGGCCGTGGCGCCGGCGGGTTCGATCGGCGACGGCGTTTCCACCAACAACAGCGCCACCGCCAACACCACCGTGACGGCGGGCTACGTGCTCGCGCTCGCCAAGAGCCATGACGGCGGCCAGCTGCTGGTGGGCCAGCGCTTCAACTTCAGGCTGAGCCCGAGCTTCAGCGGCACCGCTCCCACGGGCGTCACGCTGACCGACACGCTGCCGGCCAACTTCACGATCCAGCCGTTCTCCGCGGGCGGCGGCTGGACCTGCTCGGTCGCCGGCCAGACGGTGAGCTGCACGCGCACCGACATCGGCGGCACCGGCGGCGCCAACGTGGCGCTCGGCGACATCCTCGTTCCCGTGATCGCCTCGTCCGCCGGCACCGGCGTCGTCAACCAGGCCACCGTGAGCGCGACCGGCCCTATCGCCAACTCCGCCACCGGCAGCGTGCCGGCCGACGTTGCGGTCTCCGCCACCGACTTCCGCGCCGACAAGCGACGCGGCTGGCCGCAGAACAACGTGCCGCTGGGCCAGGCCTTCGACTACCAGGTCGGCAGCACCAACCTCGGCAGCACGCGCCTGCTGGCAGGCAGCACCATCCAGCTGGTGGACGACCTGCCGGCCGGCGTGCAGATCAACAGCGTCACGCAGCGCGACGGCTACACCTGCACGGTGACCCAGGGCGGCACCACCGTCGTCCCCACGCCCGCCACGCCAGTGCCCGGCCCCGCGACCGTGACCTGCACGCGCACGCTCGCCACCGACATCGATGTCGACCTGTCGAACGGCGCCAGCGCGCGCAACGGCGGCTACATCATCGTGAACGCCACCATTCCGGCGCTGCCCTCGGGCGGCGGCCAGATCGTCAACAGGATGTGCGTGAACGTGGCGCTGCCCGCGAGCGCGCCCACGCTCGGCGCCGACCCGGACGCCAACACCGGCAACGACTGCGTGAACCTCGGCACCGGCGTGGACGACACAGCCACCGCCGCCGACGTGAAGGTGCTCAAGCGCGTGGTGGGCATCGGCGACAGCGCCGGCAACCGCCAGATCGCGGGCCAGCCTGTCACGTGGGAAATCGAGGTGGTCAACACCGGGCCTTCCGAAGCGCAGAACGTGGTCATCACCGACAGCTTCGCGCAGGTGATAGGCGCCGGCAACGTCACGCAGACGCCCAACGGCGGCACCTTCGCCGGCACCTGCGCGCTGCCGGCCAACGGCGGCGGCTTCGGCCAGGCTTCGCTCTCCAACTGCACGCTGTCGACACTGCCGGTCTGCCGCGCGAGCACCGACGCCACCAGCGCGCTGCCGCTGTGCCCGGTGATACGCGTCGTTGCGTCGCACTACGGCGACGGCCGCTCGGCCACCGACCACGGCTTCGAAATCAACAACACGGCGAATGCCCTGGCGGTCACACCGGCCGACCCGAACCTGGCCAACAACGACGGCAGCACCACCGCCTACCTCCTGGCCCGCACCGACGTGACGGTCACCAAGTCGGCCAGCCCGGCCACGGTGCCGGTCGGCCAGCTGCTCACCTACACGCTGACCGTCGTCAACCGGAACGTACCGGACAGCCTGAGCCGTGCATACGCCGTGAGCGTGACCGACACGTTGCCGGCCAACCTGATGTTCCTCACGGCCGTTGCCTCCGGCGGAGGTACTTGCGGTACGACGCCGGTCACCACGCAGCCCACGGGCACCGGCACCACCAACAACCAGCTCGTGTGCAGCTGGAACTCGCTCAACCGCAGCGTGCAGCAGACCGTCACGGTGCGCGTGCGGCCGCTGTACGCGCTCAACGGCACCGCTGTGACCAACGGCGCGCACGTTGCCACCGACACGCCCGAGCTGCTCACCACCAACAACGACGCCGCCGTGCCCGCGACCGTCACCGCGCCGGTGTACGACCTGGTCGTCACCAAGCGCGACGACGCCGACCCGGTGAACGTGGGCGACGACGTGGGCTACACCATCACCGTGTCGAACAACAGCGCGTCGACGGCGGAAGACGTGCGCCTGGTCGACACGCTGCCGTTGCCCGGCCCCGGCGGCGAGACACCGCCCACGCTGGTGTCGGTGAGCATCCCGTCGAATGCCCCGACGGGCACCAGCTTCGCGCTGGCCGGCGGCGCGGCCATCGGCTCGGCCGGCGGGCAGATCGTGTTCACCATCCCGACGCTGGGCGGCACGGGCCCCACGTCTACCGGCGAGCTCAGTTCGCTGCAGTTCCGCGTGGTGCTCAGGGGCACGTCGCGCGGCACCTTCCAGAACAACGCGAAGGTCGACTTCTTCGACGCCACGCGCAATGCCTTCGACACCGTGCAGGGCAACAACGCGGTGGCCGAGAACACCACCTTCCGCTTCAAGGCCGACGTGCAGGTGGTTTCCAAGGCCGCCGTCACGACCGGCACCGCCACGCCGCTGGCTACCGTGTCGTCTGCCCAGACCTTCGACTGGCTCGTGCAGCTGCGCAACAACGGCCCCGACAGCGCAGAGACCACCAGCTTCACCGACACGCTGCCCGCGCCGCTGGTGCTGACGGGCACGCCCGTGTTCACCGTCACCGGCGGTGCCTTCACGCCCGTCGCGCCCACCTGCACCGGCGCTGCCGGCGGCACGGCCGTGAGCTGTGCCATTACCTCGATGCCGGCCAACGGCACCGCCACCGTGCGCATTCCAGTGCGCTTCAGCGGCGCAGCGCCAGCCAACGGCACCGTGCTCACGAACCGCGCGCACATCATCACCACCGGCTCGGGCGACACCAACGGCGGCACCGATCCGGACGGCGGCAACAATTTCAACGACGGCCAGGTCACGGTGCAGAACAGCGCGCTGTCCGGCCGCGTGTACGAAGACCTGAACGGCAACGGCCTGATCGACGGCGGCGAGCCCAACATCGCCGGCGTCACCATCCGCCTGAACGGCACCGACAGCGCGGGCAATGCGGTCGCCATGACGACCACCACCGACGCCAACGGCAACTGGGGCTTCACCGTGCCCGCAGGCACCTACAACGTGGTGGAAGACCAGCCCGCTGCCTACCAGCCCGGCATCACGCGTGCTGGCACCGTCAGCGGTGTGGGCAGCACGATGGGTACCGTGCCGCCCGGCGCCAGCAACGGCCCGAACGGCTCCAATGCCAACCGCATCGACAACATCGTGCTCGGCACGGGCGGCGCTTCCACGGCCAACAACTTCGGCGAGGTGCGCCTGTCCAGCCTGGCCGGCCGCGTGTACCAGGACGCCGACTACAACGGCGCCGCCAGCGCGGGTGACCCCGGCATCGCCGGCGTGACCGTCGCGCTCACCGGCACCGACATGTTCGGCAACCCGGTGTCGCTGACCACCACCACGGCCGCGACCACCGGCAACTACGCCTTCAACAACCTCACGCCCGGCAGCTACAAGCTGACCGAAACGCAGCCCGCGGCCTTCGCCGACGGCAGCGACGCGGCCGGCACCGCAGGCGGCACCGCGGGCAACGACGTGGTGGACGCGATCGCGCTGCGCTCCAACGTCACGGGCACCGGCTATGACTTCGGCGAGCTGCTCACCCGCATCACGACGCGCGTGTTCGTCGACGCCAACAACGACGGCACGCCGCAGGCGGGCGACACCGGCATCCCGAACGTCGAACTGCGCCTCACGGGCACAGACGCCGCGGGCAATGCGGTGAACATCCTCGCTGTGCCCACCGGCACGGTCGGCGGCTACGAGTTCCGCAACGTGCCCCCGTCGGGTGCGGGCGGCTACACCATCACCGAGACGCAGCCGGCCAACTATGCGCCGGGCAAGGCCAACAACAACGGCCAACCCGGCACGCCGCAGGGCGGCGGCAACGTCATCACGGGCGTGACCGTCTCGGGCACCAATGTGCCGCTCACGCAGGGCGAGTACTGGTTCGGCGAGCTGCTGCCCGGCGGCATCTCGGGCCGCGTGTACTACGACCGCGACGGCAGCGGCGCGCAGGGCGCACCGGCCACCGAGCCGGGCCTGGCGGGCGTGACGATCACGCTCACGGGCACTGACGTCAACGGCCAGACGGTGTCGCGCACCACCACCACTGACGCCAGCGGCGACTACAGCTTTCCGAACCTCGCGCCCGGCAGCTACACCGTGACCGAGACGCGGCCGGCGGGCTACCTGCCCGGCATCACGCGCGCAGGCAACGTCAGCGGCGCGGGCAGCACGCCCGGCGCCGTGCCGACCAGCGGGACCGGCGTGACCAACGGCCCCAACGGCTCGACCGCCAACGTCATCCAGAACATCGTGCTCGGCGCCGTGGGCTCGGGCTCGGCCGGCAACAACTTCTCGGCCGTGAAGCCCGCCAGCCTCTCGGGCTACGTGTATGCCGACGTGGCGCCGTCCAACGGCACCAAGGACAGCGGCGAGCCCGGCATCGCCGGCACCACCATCCGCGTGACCGGCACCGACTTCCAGGGCAACGCCGTCGATCGCACGGTGCAGACCGCTGCCGATGGCCGCTACCTGGTCGACGCGCTCACGCCCGGCACCTACCAGATCGACGAGACGCAACCCGCCGGCGTGGCCGACGGCACCGAGTCGCTCGGCACCGTGGGCGGCGCGCCGCGTGGCACCGCCAACCCCGGCGGCACCAACGACCGCTTCGGCGGCCTCACGCTGGTGTCGGAAGACCTGGGCATCGACTACAACTTCGGCGAGCGCGGCGGTCAGATCGCCGGCTGGGTGTACGTCGACACCAACAACGACGGCGTGCGCCAGCCCACCGAGGTCGGCATTCCCGGCGTGACGCTCACGATCACCGGCCGCTCCGCCAGCGGCCTGGTGGTGAACGCCACCGTGGTCACCGACGCCAGCGGCCGCTACGTCTTCACCGGCCTGCTGCCGGCCGACGCCGCGGGCTACACCATCCGCGAGACGCAGCCCGTGACGTATGCCGACGGCCTCGACGCCGTGGGCACGCTCGAAGGCACGGCCAGCGGCGCGCTGGGCAACGACGTCATCGGCGCCATCGCGTACCGCGGCGGCAACGGCGACAACTACAACTTCGGCGAACGCGGCGCATCGCTGGCGGGCACCGTCTACAACGACGCCAACCGCAACGGCACGCGCGAGCCGCAGGACTTGCCGATTCCGGGCGTGACCATCACGCTCACCGGCACCGATGCCGCGGGCCAGCCTGTGACGCGCACCGCCGTCACCGACGCCAACGGCCGCTACGAACTGCCCGGCCTGCCGTTGCCCGGTAGCGGCGGCTACACCGTTACCGAAACGCAACCCACCGGCTACGACGAAGGCATCGCCGTGCCCGGCACGCTGGGCGGCACCGCGCAGGGGCCGAACCAGATCCGCGTGAACTTCACCGGCCTGGACGCGCACGGCACCGGCTATGACTTCAACGAGCACAGCAACCAGCCAGCCTCGCTCACCGGCACCGTGTGGTTCGACCAGAACCACAACCGCAGCCGCGAGTCGGGCGAAGGCCAGGGCGAAGGCTGGACGGTCGAGCTGCTGCGCTGCGCCGACGGCGGCAACGCCTGCGCGGAAACCGCGGCCACCGTGCTCTACACCGTGACCACCAGCGCCAATGGCAGCTACCGCTTCGGCGACCTCGTGCCCGGCGAATACCGCGTGCGCTTCCGCTCGCCCGACGGCCGCGTCGTGGGCGGCGTGTGGCCGACCGATGCGTCGCAGAACGGCGCGGGCGGCCCGTATCCCACGCCCCCCGCGAGCGACCCGCGCTTCACCATCAAGGTGCGCGTGAACGCAGGCGCCAACGTGCAGAAGCAGGACCTGCCGTACGACCCGGGCGGCGTGGTGTACGACAGCGTCAGCGGCACGCCGGTGCCGGGCGCCGTGGTGCGCCTGGTCGGCCCGCCCGGCTTCGACCCCGCGCAGCATCTGCTGGACGGGCGCGACAGCTACACGACCGGCCCCAACGGTTACTACGACTTCTTCCTGCTGCCGGGCGCACCGGCCGGCGACTACCGCCTGGCCATCACGCCGCCGGGCGCCTACCTGCCGTCGTCGATGTACCCGGCCGCGTCCGGCGCGCTGGGCACGCAGTCGTGCTCGGCGCCCGCCAACGGCCCGGCACCCGCGCAGACCAACCCCTGTGTGGTGAGCCCCGGCGCGGCGCTGGTCACCGGCGCGGGCTACTACCTGATGTTCAAGGTGCCGGGAGGCGGCGGCCAGCACGTGGTGGCCAACAACATCCCGCTCGACCCGTCGGACGCCACGCTCATCGAGCTGCGCAAGACGACCTCGAAGCTCACCGTGAAGAAGGGCGAGTTGCTGCCGTACCGCATCACGGCGCGCAACACGCGCGGCAACCCCGTGCCGGGCGTGGCCGTGGTCGACACGCTGCCGCCGGGCTTCCGCTACATCCAGGGCTCGCTCACCGTGCGCACGATGCCCGGCGGCGTGGCGCTGCCGGTGGTGCCGCAGATCAACGGCCGCCAGGTCGTCGTGCCCGGCCAGAACTTCGCGCCCAACGAGACCAAGGAATACCTGATGGTCGCGGGCGTGGGGGTCGGCGTGGGCGAGGGCGAGTTCGTCAACCAGGTCGTCGCACTGCAGGGCGTGGGCGGCCGCACGCTGTCGAACCTTGCCACCGCCACCGTGCGCGTGGTGCCCGACGCGCTGTTCGACTGCACCGACGTGATCGGCAAGGTCTACGACGACAAAAACGCCAACGGCTATCAGGACGACGGCGAACCGGGCCTTGCCAACGTGCGCATCGCAACGGTCAACGGCGTGCTGGCCACCACCGACACCGAAGGCCGCTACCACATCGCCTGCGCCGCCATTCCGAAGGAAGGCACCGGCAGCAACCTGGTGCTCAAGCTCGACGAGCGCACGCTGCCCTCGGGCTATCGCACCACCAGCGAGAACCCGGCGGCCGAGCGCGCCACGCGCGGCAAGGTGCTGAAGATCAACTTCGGCGCCACCGTGCACCGCGTGGTGCGGCTCGCGCTGCAGGGCGCGGCCTTCGACGAAGGCGCCGCCGCGCTGCGCGCCGGCTTCGCGGGCGAACTCGACCGCACCGTGAGCGTGCTTGCCGAAAAGACGGCGGTGCTGCGGCTGGCCTACAAGGCTGCGCCGGGCGAGCCCGCATCGCTGGGCCGCCAGCGCACCGACGCGGTGAAGGCCGCGGTGCTCGCGCGCTGGAAGCAGCTTGGCGAACAACGCGCCGGGCGCAACGAGCCGCCGCTTTTCAACCTGGACATCGAGGTCGAGCTGGTGCCCGCCACCGCCGCCTCGGACGAGGCGAAGCCATGACCCGCCCACAGACACCGAACCCGATCCAGCGAGCCAACATGAGAAGAAGAAAGACGCTTCCGAAGCGCATGGCCCTTGCAGGCGCCGTGACCGCCGCCTGCCTGAGCATGGGGCTGGCCGCCGCGCAGGAAACCGCGGTGCGCGGCCGCATGCTCGACCAGGCCACGGCCGACCCGCGCGCTGTGGACATCGACGGCGCGCGCCGCCTGCCGCGCAGCAGCGAGCGCGAGCTGCCCAAGGCCACCTTCGTGCTCGGCGACGAGCGTGCGGCGCCCGTCGCCGTGGCGGCATCGTCCGCCACCAGGCCCGCCGAACGCAGCGACACCAGCACGCCGCATTTCGATTCCGGCGCAGACGGCCTGCTGCCCGCCGACCGCGCGCAGCTCGACCGCATCGCCGACCAGGTGAAGGGCCGTGACGGCCTGCGTTTCGAGATCGTCGGCCACACCGATACGCAGCCCCTGAGCGCGAAGTCGCGCGAGCGCTTCGCCGACAACCACGCGCTGGGTCTGGCCCGCGCGCAGCAGGCCGGTCGCTACCTTACGCAGCGCCTGGGCCTGCCGGAGGCCGCGGCCTCCGCCACGTCGCGCGGCCCCGATGCACCCGTGGCCACGCCCGCCGCCGACCCCGGCAACTGGGCTGCCAACCGGCGCGTGGAAGTGCGCGTGTACTGGCGCGATGCAATCGCCGCGCCGGCCCCCGCACCGGCCGACCCCGGCGTGTGCCGCACCTTCACCGCCTTCGGCACCGACGACGCGCCGCTGCGCCTGAGCGTGGACGGCCAGCTGCTGTCCGCCGACGGCAAGCTCCCGTCCGGCGACGGCACGACGAGTGCCGACCGCCAGCGCTGCGTCGACGTGCAGCTGGAGCGCAACCAGCTGCGCCTGCAGTACGACAACCTCTCGCAGCCGCGCCGCCTGAGCGCCAGCGCCTGGCCCACCACCGTGGTGGCGGGCGACACCGTGCGCTTTGCCGGCTACAGCAACTACCTGCTGTTCACCAGCAAGGCGGAGCTGCGCGTGTTCACCGCCAACGACGTGATGCAGCGCCGCCTGGTCGCGACCGTGCCGCTGGACGCCGCATTGCGCGGCGAATGGCAGGTGCCCGAAGGCCTGCTGAACCGCCTCGCGGAAGGCGCGAGCGGCAAGCTGTACTACCGCGTGCGCGTGTACGACCGCCAGGGCCGCTTCGACGAAACCGACGACCTCTCGCTCACGCTGGCCCAGCGCCACAAGCCCGAGACCGGCACGCCGCCCGACCCGGCGCGCGAGCTGCTGCGCGGCTACGGCCAGAACAACATCGCCATCGCCAACATTCCGTTGAGCGCCGGCACCGTTACCGCCAGCGGCGCAGCCATCCGCCCCGGCGAGAGCGTGCGCGCGCTCGGCTTCGCGGTGCCGGTGGACGAGAGCGGCCGCTTCGTGTTCCAGCAGCTGGTGCCGCGCCGCGTGCAGACCGGCGAGATCGCCGTCACCGACGCGCAGGGCGCCACGCGTGCCTACCGCCGCGACTTCGAACTGCCCGCGAGCGACTGGTTCTTCGTGGGCCAGGCCGACCTCACCGTGGGCAGCAACAGCGTGAGCGGGCCGGCCGCGATCATGACCAACGACAAGAACCGCTACGGCGGTGGCGGCTGGAGCGAAGGCCGCATTGCCGGCTATGCCAAGGGCCAGCTCAACGACCGCTGGACGCTCACGGCCAGCGTCGACACGGAAGAGCGCCCGCTGAAGGAACTGTTCCGCAACCTCGACCGCAAGGACCCGACTTCGCTGTTCCGCCGCTTCGACCCCGAGGATTCGTGGAGCACCTTCGGCGACGACTCCACCACCATCGAGGACGCGCCCACGCAGGGCCGCTTCTACCTGCGCGTGGACGACGGCCGCTCGCAGGCCATGTGGGGCAACTTCAAGCTCAACTTCGGCGACACCGAACTCACCCGCGTGAGCCGCGGGCTCTACGGCTTTCATGGCCGCTACCTGGGCGAGGAATCGACTTCGTTCGGCGAAGCGCGCCTGAAGGTCGACGCCTTCGCGGCCGAGCCCGGTACGCTGGCCGCGCGCGAGGAATTCCGCGGCACCGGCGGCTCGCTCTACTACCTGCGCAACCAGGACATCACGCGCGGCGCCGAGCGCGTGACGCTGGAAATCCGCGACCGCGACTCCGGCTTCGTGCTCAAGCGCACGCAGCTCGTGCCGAGTTCCGACTACGAGATCGACTACCTGCAGGGCCGCGTGCTGCTGTCGGCGCCGCTGCCCAGCCTGTCGGACGACGGCTCGCTGGTGCGCGCCGGCGGCTTCACCGGCATGCCGACCTACCTGGTGGTGGACTACGAATACACGCCGCTGACTTCCTCGCTCGACACGCTCGCCGTGGGCGGCCGTGTGTCGTGGTGGGCCAACGACCACGTGGGCGTGGGCGTGACCGCGTCGCGGCAGGACCAGATCGGCGGCGACCAGCGCCTGGCCGGCGCCGACATCACGCTGCGCAAGACCGAGAACACCTACTTCAAGGGCGAGTTCGCGCGCAGCAAGGGCCCGGGCACCAGCCAGCTCGACTCGCTGGACGGCGGCTTCAGCTTCACCGGCCGCAACGGCACCATCGGCAACACGCTGGGCAACGGACCCACCGGCAATGCCAACGCATGGCGCCTCGAAGGGCAGGCCGACCTGGGCGACTTCGACATTCGCGGCGGCGGGCGCGTGAGCGCCTATGCGCAGTCGCGCGACGCGGGCTTCTCCGCGCCAGGCCAGTACGCGAGCAACGCCACGCGCCAGACCGGCGTGCAGGCCACCGTGCCCTTCGGCGAGAAGGGCCAGAGCGGGGCGGGCGAGTTGCGCCTGAAGGCCGACCGCCGCGACGAGCGCGACGGCTACAACAGCAGCGTGCTCGACGCGCAGTACGCCCTGACCCTGTCGCCCGAGTGGAAGCTCGGCCTCGGCCTGCGCTACGACGACAAGACCGGCGACGCGCTCATCACCAGCCCGTCGCTGCCGACCACGCAGGCGGTGTCGGGCGAGCGCGCCGACGCGGCCGTGCAGCTCGAATACACCGGCAGCGACCGCTGGAGCGCCTACGGCTTTGCGCAGAAGACGCTGCGGCGCACCGGCACGCGGCTGGAGAACGACCGCCTGGGCTTCGGCGGGCGCTACCGCGTCAACGACAAGCTCGCGCTGCGCGGCGAGGTCTCCACCGGCGACGGCGGACTGGCCGGCAAGGCGGGCGTCGACTACCAGTACGACGACCGCTCCAACCTCTACATGACCTACGTGGCCGACACCGGCCGCACCGACGAGAACCTCATCGGCCGCGGCGGCAGCCTCGTGACCGGCGTGCGCTCCCGTGTGGGCGACGGCCTGACCATGTTCACCGAACATCGCCAGGCCACCGGCACCCAGCCGGGCCTCACGCATGCCTACGGCGTGCAGTACGCGCCCGACACGCGCTGGACCTTCGGCGTCAACTTCGAAAACGGCTGGATCGGCGCCGAGACCCTGGGTGCCACGCGCCGCGAGGCCGTGGCCTTCACCACCGGCTATTCGAGCGAGCGCATGAAGTACAGCGGCGGCCTCGAATACCGCAAGGACCGCACCACGGCCGAGACGCGCACCAGCTGGCTGGTGAAGAACTCATTCAGCTGGAAGGTGGACGACGACGCGCGCTGGGTCGGCAAGTTCAACTGGGCCGACAGCGACAGCACCACCGGCACGCTGGCCGCCGCCAAGTACACCGAAGCCATGCTCGGCTACGCGCTGCGCCCGGCGCTGAACGACCGGCTCAACCTGCTCTTCAAGTACACCTACCTGTACGACCTGTCGTCGCCGGGCCAGGTGGTGTCCGGCGGTGTCGACTCGAGCCTGGGCACCGTGTCGACCACCGGCATCGACTACCAGCAGCGCAGCCACGTCTTCGCCATCGACGCCACCTACGACATCGACCCGCGCTGGACCCTCGGCGGCAAGTACGCCCGGCGCCGCGGCGAGTTGCGCGCGAGCCGCGACAACTCGTCGCCGTGGTTCAAGAGCTCGGCCGAACTCGCCGTGCTGCGCGTCGACTGGAAGCTGGTGCGCAACTGGGACTGGATGCTCGAGTGGCGCACGCTGCGCGCCAAGGAACTCAAGGACCGCAAGAGCGGCTGGGTCACCGCCGCGTACTACCACGTCAACGAGAACCTGAAGGTGGGCGTGGGCTACAACTTCACCGACTACTCCGACAACCTCACCGACATGAGCTACCGCAGCAAGGGGTGGTTCCTGAACGTGCTCGGCAAGTTCTGACGAAGCCCGTGCCATGCGCGAAGGACACGACATGCCAATCACGGTTCCGCTGGTCGACATCGCGCAGACGCTGGCGCGGGCCGGCTGCCCCGGCAACCGTTGCGACCGCTACCGGCTCTACGAGGAGTGGGCGCGCGATTTCCAGGCCGACTTCGAGGCCCGCACCGCGGCCGGCCGCAGGCCGGAGCGCACCTACCTGCGCGACGTGACTGCCTTCGCGCTGCGCCGGGCGGCGGCGTACGGGTTCGAGGTGCGCTGCGAGGACTTCGGCGCGCGGCTGTGCAGCGAGGCGCGGCTGATGGCCGGCGTGCGCTGACCCGGGAAGAACCCGGTACTAGGAGCTTTCGCGCTGCTCGATGCGGAACGGGATCATCACCGTCTCCGCAGGCGGCCGATGGCCTTCGCGCGCACCGTCGATCACACGCAGCAGCAGTTCGCCCGCCGCCTTGCCGATGCCCACGCAATCCACCGCCACGGTGGTGATGCGCGGATGGCAGGCGCGCGCCACCTCGAAGTCGCCGAAGCCTGCGATCGCGATGCGGCCCGGCACGTTCCAGCCGCGGCGCTGGCATTCCATCAGCGCGCCGAAGGCCGACAGGTCGGACACGCAGATCACCGCATCCACGTCGGGCCACTGCCGCACCAGTTGCACCACCGCCTCACCGCCTTGGGCCATCGAGATCGGCGGCTGGCCGAAGCTGATGACGCGTCCGTCGGGCAGGCCCAGTTCGCGGATTGCCTCCGCGTAGCCGCGTTGCCGGTCTGCGCCGCGCGTGTCGCGGTTCGACGTGCCGCCGATGAAGGCGATGCGCCGGTAGC
Organism: Variovorax nivicola; assembly: GCF_051216475.1. NCBI lineage: Bacteria > Pseudomonadati > Pseudomonadota > Betaproteobacteria > Burkholderiales > Comamonadaceae > Variovorax > Variovorax nivicola. The sequence continues at coordinate 837,507 of NZ_JBPJZK010000002.1, forward strand.
CCTTGCCGTGCAGGTGCCGCACCATCGCGGCGGCGGCCTCCGCATTCGAGAAGCCGACCGTGTGTTCGATGGGTGTGGCGGGCAGGTCCCATGTCTCGACCACCGGCACGCCGGCGGCCTGCAGCATCGAGCGCGCGGCGGGTGTGTGCGAGCCGCCCGTGAGGATCACGCCTTCGGGCCGGCGCGCGAGCATGGCGCGCAGCAGGCGCTCTTCGGTTTCCACGCGGTAGTCGGTGTAGCCCAGCAGCAGTTGCAGGCCGCGTGCTTCCACTGCCGCGGTGATGCCCTGCGCGGTTTCTGAAAAATTGGAGTTGTTGAGCGAGGGAATCAGCACCGCGATGAAGCCCGAACGCTTGCTGGAGAAGGTGCGCGCCGTCTGGTCGATGACGTAGCCCATCTCCTCGCAGGCCTGCAGGATGCGCTGGCGCAGCGCCTCGGAGGTCACGCGGTCGCTGCTCGCGCCCCGGTTGAGCGCGCGCGACACCGTCATCTTCGACACGCCGACGCGCGCGGCCACGTCGGCCATCGTCGCGGGGCGGGTGAGGGGGGCGGCAGCGCTGGCTTTGGTTGGGGGCAAGGGGCTTCGTTCTCTCTCGGAAGTGCTGCTCGCGGAACGGGATGCCGATAACCCGCGAGGCGCCGGATTCGAAAGGCGAAGAATACAGCGGGTGATGGCTCTTCAGGAATGAGCCGCTAGCGCACCTCGCGGTGCTCGAAGGTTGCGTTGTCGATGATGTTGTGCATCTCGAGCCCGTGCTTGTCGAAGTGCTTGATGTCGGTGGCGGCGGGCGTGTAGTCGAGGATGCCGAAGTTCTCGCGATGGCCCACCAGCTTGTACTTGGTGACGAAGGCGCCCGAGGAGATGACCTCGAACATCTTCGTCTCGCCGGCTGGCGGCAGGAAGGCGTTCTCGTGGATGTCGCCCGACAGGAAGATGGTGTGGCGCCCCTGGATGATCCGGCGAAAGCGCGCGTAGTCGTCGCCGTAGGGCATCCAGCCGTTGCCGGTGGCCCGGATCGGCGTGCCGGCGCAGATCAGGACGAAGCCTTGCTCGTTCCTCAGCTCGTTCTCGAGGAATGCGAACTGCGCTTCCCCGAGCAGCGTTTTCTTCTCTCCGGGCACGTCGCGGAACCAGCGCGTGTCCAGGAAGATGGCCTTGCCGATGCGCTGGCCTGCATGCTGCAGCGGCACGGAATAGAAGATGCCGGGGCCCGGCGGGTTGATCTGCATGAACTCCGTGAACAGCTCGCGCGAGATGGCCTTCTTGGTGTTGCTCACCTGCGTGCCGTAGGCGTTGTTCCAGGCAAAGTCATGGTCGTCCCAGGTGCCGTAGACGCCGCCGCCCTGGTCCTGGCGCTCGCGCACGGTGGCGATGAGCTGCTTGAAGCCCGGCGTGTCCCATTGGGCGGTGTACTTCTCGGCCATGATCCGCCGGAAGTAGTCGTCGCTCCAGTCCCGGGGTTCCTCCAGGTGGGGAAAGTAGTCCATGTAGATCTGGTCGCCCAGCAGGAACAGGTAGTCGGGCTGGTGGGCTGCGACCTTGTCCCAGACCACCTGCGCGTGGCCGGGACGGAGGTTCATGCACGAGGCAAAGGCGATTTTCATGGGGGCTCCTCATTCACCGGTCTGGGTGCCGGGTGAGGCGGATCATAGGCAGCCCGTGCGCTCTGTCTCTCCGCAAAACATGGGATGGCGCTGTGTGCTCAGGCGCGCTCTTTCTTCAGCTGCCGCAGCGCCGCTTCGGCATGCGCGACGAAGCGGCCCGACAGCAGCGAAGCCGCAAAGTTGTGGTTGGTCACGGCGAAGATGTCGAAGGAAGGCGCCTTGCGGATCGGCCTGAAGCTCAGCCTGTCGGTCATGCAGCCGCGTGCCGTGAGGTCGTCGACGATGGCGACGCCGGCGCCCGCCGCAGCCATGGCGCAGGCACTCTGGCCGGCGCGCACTTCGATGCGCGCATCGGGCTCGCAGCGGTGCTCCACGCACCAGTCGGCAATGATGCGGCCCTGCGGCGTGTCGGGGCTGAAGGAGATCATGCGTTCGCCCAGGATGTCGGCCGGCTTCAGCGTGCGCCGCGCTTCCAGCGCATGCCCGCGCGGGAACACGCCGGCCAGCGTCCATTGGCCGATGGGTCGCGCGGTGAGCAGCGGATCGTCGATGGCCAGGGTGGAGATGGCCACGTCGGCCTCGTGCGCGGCCAGGCGCTTGACCATCTCCTTGGCGAGCAGCACCTCGAAGTAGATGCGCGCGGAAGGAAACTCCTCGCCCAGCGCGGTGAGTGCGCGCGGCACCATGTCGAGCCCGGTGCTCGGGCTGCACAGCACGCGCAGCGTGAGCATCTTTCCGTCCTTCAATGCCTGCGCGCAGTCGTCGATGCGCGCCACGCCGCGGTACACCTGCTCGACCTCGGCGAACAGAGCCTGCGCCTCGGGCGTGGCCAGCAGCTTGCCCTTGCGGCGCTCGAACAGGCGCAGCCCCAGCTGCAGCTCGATGTGCGACAGCATGCGGCTGATGCCCGGCTGCGACACGTGCAGCGAGCGCGCCGCGTCGGTGACGGAGCCGGCAAGCATGACGGCGCGGAAGACTTCGATCTGTCGGAGATTCATGACTTGGGTCCGCGCAATGGCGTTGTTCGATAACGCGATGTTATGGGCTTGCGACATGTTGGTATTTGCCGGGCGCGCGGGGGCTTCCTAGGATCGGGCTTCTTCCTTCAAGAACATAAAAGAGGCAACGAGACATGGTCCAGGTCAACGCCGTACGCGGCATCACACGCAGGCATGCGCTTTCCATGCTGTCGGTCGCGGCACTTGCCAGCACCCTCGGTCGCCGCGCAGACGCCGCCGATGCCTGGCCCACCAAGCCGCTGCGCATCATCGTGCCCTTTGCACCGGGTGGCGGTGCGGACGGGTCGGCACGCGTACTGGCCGAAGTGCTGGCGCCGCAACTGGGCCAGCCGGTGATCGTGGAGAACAAGCCCGGCGCGGGCAGCGCCATCGGCGTGATGGCGGCGCTGCAAAGCCGAGACGGCCACACGTTGCTGATGGGCAGCAACAGCATGGTGATCAACCCGTCGCTGAACCCCAAGCTCACTTACGACGTGTCGCGCGACTTCGATGCCATCGGCATGGTCTCGCAGCAGCCGCTGGTGCTGGTGGTGCCCGCCGAGTCGAAGGCGAAGACGGTGGCGGACCTTGTGGCCCAGGCCAAGGCGCAGCCCGGCAAGCTCAGCGCAGGCAACAGCGGCACGGGCACGCTGGCACACCTGACGGCTGAACTCTTCGCGCAGGAAACCGGCACCGCGCTGGTCAGCGTGCCCTACAAGGGCGAGAGCGCGCTGATGCCCGACCTGATCTCGGGACTCGTGTCGATGGGCTTCCTGAATTTGCCGAGCGTGATCGTGCACATCCGTTCGGGCCGGCTGCGCGCGCTGGCTGTGTCTTCGGCGCAGCCGGTGGCTGAACTTGCGAACGTGCCGACCTTGCGCAGTCTGAAGCTGCAGAGCCTCGAAGTGGAGGGCTGGGCGACGCTGGTCGCGCCCAAGGGCACCATTCCTGCCGAGGGCTTGGCTCGGCTGGAGAAATTGCTGGCGGCTGCACTGCAATCCGATGTGGTGAAGAAGCGCTTCGATGCGCTGAGCCTGGAGACATTCGTTCGAGGACGCGAGGCTACGGCGCAGTATCTGAAGGCTGAAGGTGCTCGTTGGGGGCAGGTGGTGAAGAGCCGTGGCATTCAGGTCGAGAACTGAGATGAAACCTTGCTCTTCCTGTTCGGGGTGCGCTCACGCCGACGGGGTACCTTGCTCCGCGAATGTCCCCCGGCCTGCGGCCTCCTCCTTTATTTCGCTGCGCAAGGCACCCCATCGACGTGATCGTTGGACGCAGCGCTTGACCCGGCCGCACAACGACAGCGTTCATGTGCGAATGGCATCGGGTGCTCCCCGCAGCGAAATAAAGGAGGAGGCCGCAGGCCGGGGGACATTCGCGGAGGGGAGTACCCGGTGTCATTCGCACGCACCCCGAACAAAAGCCGACAAAACACAAGCGACACCGGCATGAACACAGACATCAAAAGCAGCCACGTCATAGAAGCCGACGTGGTGGTATGCGGCGGCGGCGTCGCAGGCACCATGGCCGCCGTGGCAGCGGCCAGGCAGGGCGCGTCAGTCGTGCTGGTCGAGCGCTACGGCTTCCTGGGCGGCAATGCCACGGCAGGCGCAGTGGCCCAGTTCAACAGCTGGCAGACCGGCAACGGCCGCAAGGTGGTGGCAGGCTTGGCCGATGAAGTGGTCACGCGGCTGCGGCTGTATGGCGGAGCGCGCGAGCACGAGAGCTTCGTGATGTCGACCGGCCACCATATGGACCGCGTGGAATACGCGCCCGAAGTGCTGAAGCTTGTGCTCGACGACATGGTGGCCGAGGCCGGCGTGCGCCCCTTGCTGCATGCCAGCCTGCTCGATGTCGAGTGCGAAGGGCGGCGCATTGCCGGCCTGCGCGTGCTCACCAAGGGCGGCGTGCTGCGGCTGCGCCCGGGCGTGCTGGTCGATGCGTCCGGCGACATGGATGCGCTGAAGCAGGCGGGTGCGCGCTTTCTCGAACTCGGCGACGGCGAGGCGCTGCAGCCCGCCACGATGATGTTTCGCTTCGGGCCGATCGACTTCGAGCGCTTCGGCGCGCTGTCGAAGGCCGAGCTTGGCGCACTGGCCGCGCAGGGCTATGCGCAAGGCGGGCTGGCGCGGGCCGCGCTGCATTCGAGCCGCGATCCGTATTCGGACGACGGCTGGTTCAATATCAGCCGACTGGGCATCGACGCCACCGACCCGATGGCATTGGGCGCGGCCGAGATCGAAGGCCGGCGCCAGGCATGGAAGGCGGCGGCTTTCCTTACCGCTTCGGTGCCCGGCTGCGAGAACGGCCGGTTGCGCGCCTTTGCCACGCAGGTGGGTGTGCGCGAAACGCGGCGGGTGGAAGGCGACCATGTGCTGACGGCCGGCGAGTTGCTCCAGCCCGTGCAGTTCGAAGATGCCATCGCCGCGGGCGCGTATCCGATCGACATCCATCCGGCGCAGGGCGGTGCACTGCACTACGTGCCGATGGACGACGACCACGCCTACCAGATCCCGTATCGCAGCCTCATTCCGAGCACGCTCGACAACGCACTGGTGGTGGGCCGAGGCATCTCGGCCAGCCACGAGGCGCTGGCGGCGATCCGGGTCATGACGATCTCCATGGCAGTCGGGCACGCGGCCGGCATTGCCGCGGCGATGGCAGTGAAGGGCGCGGATGCCGGCATGGGCGCGCAGGTCAGGGCGGTGCCCGTGCCTGCGTTGCGCGAGGCGCTGGTGCGCGGCGGCGCTGTGCTCGCCTGATCGTTTAGGCGTTCAGAAAAGTCAGAGCCAGTTGCCGCTCTGCGGCATCTGCACCTTCTCGGCCGGGTCGTCGCTCGTCACGAACGAGCCGATGGCGATGCTCAGCAGCGAGATGAAGATGCTCGCGAACAGCGCGGTCCAGAAGCCCGACACCTTGAAGCCCTTCACCAGTGCCGCCACCAGCAGGATCATCAGCGCGTTGATGACCAGCAGGAACAGCCCGAAGGTCACCAGCGTCAGCGGTAGCGTGAGCACGATCAGCAGCGGCTTGACGACGGCGTTGGCCAGGCCCAGCAGCAGCGCCGAGATCACCAGCGCGCCGGTGCTGTCGAACTTGAGTCCGCGAAACAGGTGGCTGGCCACCCACAGCGAGATGGCGGTGATGGCCCAGTGGATGAGGAAGGGAGTCAGGTTGTTCAGCATGGGTTGGGTGTGTGGCAGCAGACGCAGAGTTTGTTTCCGTCGGGATCGCGGAAGTAGGCGCCATAGTAGTCCGGGTGATAGTGCGGCCTGAGGCCGGGCGGGCCCTCGCACACGCCGCCATGCGCGAGGGCGGTGGCATGGGCGCGGTCTACCGTGGCCCGGTCGGCGGCCATCAGCGCCACCATCTGTCCGTTGCCGGGTGTTGCAGACTGATCGTCGTACGGGGTACCCACCAGGAAGAGCGGGCGAGGCGCGTCGGGGCTTTGCCAGCCGGCCCAGGGCTTGCTGTCGTCGCGAAACCTCAGCTTGAGGCCGAGCTCGCCCATGAGCGCCGAATAGAAGGAAAAGGCGCGCTCGAAGTCGTTCGCGCCGATGTAGACATGGGACAGCATGCGAGTGAATTCTTCCTGGTTAGCGTTTGAATTGTTGAGCGCTGTTTTCGATTGTTACCCTAGGAAACAATGGCGAGGACGCCGTTAAGATCGCCGCTCTTATGGCCAACGCGTCTATCGCCAGCATGACCCCCGCCCCGGCTTCGGCCGACGAGGCCGAATCGTGGGTGCGCGGAGAGCTCATCCGCAGCCTGATGCGCTCCGCGCGGGGCTCGTATTTTGTATCGGCCGCGCTGATGCCGGCGATGGTCGGCCTGAACTGGGCCTACGTGCCCCGCTGGGAGCTGCTCACGTGGCTCGTGGCCGGGCTCATCGCCACCGCGTGCCGCGCCTGGGGTGCGCGGGTCTATGCGGTGCGCTATGCCGGGCGCAGCGCGGCGGCGCAGCAGCAGTTCACCGAGCGCTATGGCTTCGTCTGGAGCACCAGCGCGGTGGTGTGGGGCTTGTCGGTGCTGCTGTTCTTCGAGCGCACGCCGCAGGTCAACCAGTTCATGAGCTGGCTCATCGTGGCCGGCGTGGGCACCTTTCCGCTCAACGGGCTGGCGCTGCATCCGCCGCTGCTCAAGCGCTACGTCAACACGCTGTTCATCACGATGCTGGGCGCGGTGGTGATACGCCTGGCGTCGATTGCCATGCACCACCCGCAGTTCCAGTACGGCTACCTGATGCCCATCCTGCCGATCCTGCACTGGTTCCTGCTGCTGCGGGCGGGGCGGCACATTCACGAGACGGCGCGCAACAGCCTGGAGCTGCTGTTCCACAACCACATCCTGATCAAGTCGCTGACCCAGCAGCGCCAGGCGGCGGTGTCGGCCGTGGCCATGAAGAACCGCTTTCTTGCCAGTGCCGCACACGACATGCGCCAGCCGGTGCTGGCACTTTCGTTGTATGCCGACTGGCTGCGCAACGAGCCGGAGCTGGTGTTGGAGCTCGCGCCGAAGATCGTGCGCGCCACGCACGCGGTGAACGCGCTGTTCGACTCCATGTTCGACCTGGCGCGCATCGACTCGGGCCAGGTGCGCCTGCACGTCGAGCGGGTCGATGTGCCCGAGCTGCTGCACGACCTCGAACTGCAATACCGACCGGTGGCCGAGACCCGCGGCCTCGACTTTCGCGTGCACGTGTGCGAGGGCTCGTTCCTGACCGACCCCATCCGCGTGCGCCGCATGATCGGCAACCTGCTGGCCAACGCCATCAAGTACACGGCCGAAGGCGGCGTGTTGCTGGCGGCGCGGCAGACACGTGACGGCCTGCGCGTGGAAGTGTGGGACACCGGCATCGGCATCGCGCCCGAGCACTTGCGCGATGTGTTTCTGGAGTTCTACAAGGTGGCCGACCATGCCGGCACCTCCGACGGCTTCGGCCTGGGCCTTGCCATCGTCGCGCGGCTGTCGCACGTGCTGGGCCACCCCGTCAGCGTGCGTTCGCGCCTGGGCAGCGGCAGCGTGTTCCGCGTGGCGCTGCACGATGCCGACGAAGCGGTAGCGCAAGCCCGCGTGAGCGCCTCAGGCGGCTGAGCTGCGAGAGGTCTGCATAAAAAACCGCGCACAGGGCGCGGTTCCAGAGGTCGTCAGGTTCGCCGGCGGGAATCAGCCCGACAGCAAACCGTTGGTGCGCGCGTAGTGCAGAGCTTGAGTGCGGCTCTTCACGCCGAGCCTGCGGAACAGGCGCCACAGGTGCACCTTCACCGTGTGCTCGCTGATCTCCAGGTCGGTGGCGATGTCGCGGTTGCTCATGCCCTTGTCGAGCATGGCGATCAGCTGCGTCTGCCGCTTCGACAGCTTGCCGCTGTTGGCGGCTGGCATCTCGTCGGCTTCGTCTTCCGAGCCTGCCATCAGCAGGCCGCGCAAGGCAGCCGCCAGTTCGTTGGAGCTGGCCGACTTCTCGATGTAGGTGTCCGCGCCCGCTTCGATGCAGGCGTCCTCCATGTCCGCGGAAGGTGCCGCCGAATACACGGCAATGGGCACGTTCGGATAGACCTGCTTGACCGCGATCACGCCCGACACGCCATTGGTGTCCGGGAGCTTCAGGTCCAGGCAGAAGAGGGTGGGCGCACCACGCTGCTGCACCGAGCTCGCGAGCTTGTCGAGGCGCTCGAGCTCGACGATGTTCTCGGCCGGACGCAATCGCCGCAAGACCATCACGATCGCGTCGCGCATCAGGGGGTGGTCGTCGATGACATAAATGCTCATGTTTTCTTCCTTTGTGATCGCACCGTCTTCTCTCTTCCTGCTCATCGGCGGATAAGCCGATGGGCTTTGCCGGATCAACTCCCGCTTGTTGTGGGTGTTGCCTCCGTCAGGGCCTCCAGCGCCTCGGTGACGGCGCGTGTTCCTTCTGTGTCGATGGGTTCCAGCTGGCTGGCCAGCGTGGTCAATGCTTCGCCGCGCTGCGCCTGCAAGACCGCGATGGTACGGCCCGCTTCCTGCGGCGATGTGAATCCACGGCTTTGCAGCAGGGTTTCGCCGCGCGCATCCAACAGCTTGAAATAGAAAAGCCCGTCCGCCTTCTCGCGGTACTGCTTGAAACTTGGCTTCGCGACCTTGGCCGCCTTGGCTGAGCCCTTGTCCTTGCCGGCCGCGAGATTGCGCAGGCCGACCGCGTGGCGCAGGCTGGCCATGAACGGCTTCGACAGGGCTTGCGCCTTCTCGGCGCCGATGAGCAGCGTGCGCTCGATCTGCGCCGGGTCGTTCATGAGCGCGTCGTAGCGCGCGCGCAGCGGCGCCACTTCATGGTCGATGCGCTCGAACAGCAGCTGCTTGGCGTCGCCCCAGCTAATGCCATTGGCGTACTCCTTGCGCAGCGACTCGGTTTCCTCGGCGCTGGCAAAGGCCTGGTAGATCTGGAACAGGGCAGAGCCCTCGGTGTCCTTGGGCTCGCCGGGGGCGCGCGAGTCGGTCACGATGCTGGAGATCTGCTTTTGCAGCTGCGCGCGCGGCGCGAACAGCGGGATCGTGTTGCCGTAGCTCTTGCTCATCTTGCGGCCGTCGAGGCCGGGCAGGGTGGCCACAGCGTCGTCGATCTCGGCCTCGGGCAGCGTGAAGTGATCGCCGTACAGGTGGTTGAAGCGCTGCGCCATGTCGCGCGCCATCTCGATGTGCTGCACCTGGTCGCGGCCCACGGGCACCTTGTGGGCGTTGAACATCAGGATGTCCGCGCCCATGAGCACCGGGTACATGAAGAGGCCGGCCGTCACGTCGGCATCGGGGTCCTCGCCCTTGGCCACGTTCTTGTCGAGCTGCGCTTTGTATGCATGCGCGCGATTGAGCACGCCCTTGCCGGTGACGCAGGTGAGGAACCAGGTCAGCTCGGGAATCTCGACGATGTCCGACTGGCGGTAGAAGGTAACGCGCTCGGGGTCGAGCCCGCAGGCCAGCCAGCTGGCGGCGATCTCGAGGGTGGAGCGCTGGATGAGCGCCGGCTCCTGCACCTTGATGAGCGCGTGGTAGTCGGCCAGGAAGAAGAAGCTCTGCACACCGGGCGCGACGCTTTGCCGCACCGAATGGCGGATCGAACCGACGTAGTTGCCGAGGTGCGGCGTGCCTGAAGGCGTGATGCCGGTCAGGACGCGCAGGGGAGCTTGGGAAGACGAAGCCATGAGACGAAAAGACTTAGAGCAGCAATGCCTTGAGCGGGGTGATGATCAGGTTGATGACGAAGTAGCCCACGTCCATCAGCGGCCGCAGCCAGTATGTGCTGACGACGCCCGCGATGACGAGGCCCATCACGATGAAGAAGCCATACGGTTCGATGCGCGCCAGGAACATCTGGGCTTGCCCGTTGGGCAGCAGGCCAGCCAGCACGCGGCCGCCGTCGAGCGGGGGCAGCGGGAACAGGTTGAAGGCCCACATCACGAGGTTGACGAGGATGCCGCCCTGCGCCATCTGAATGAAAAAGTTTTTACTGTCGAGGCCGGCCGCGACCAGCGCCACCAGCACGAGCGCCCACAGGATCGCCTGCACGAAATTGGAGACCGGCCCGGCGAGAGCCACCCACACCATGTCGCGCTTCGGATGGCGCAGCCGCCCGAAGTTGACGGGCACCGGCTTGGCATAGCCGAACAGGAATGCACCCGAGGTCGCGAAGTACAGCATCAGCGGCATCAGGATGGTCCCGATGGGGTCGATGTGCTTCATCGGGTTGAGGGTGACGCGCCCCATGACCTCGGCCGTGTTGTCGCCGAAATGGCGAGCCACATAGCCGTGCGCTGCCTCGTGCACGGTGATCGCGAAGATCACGGGCAACGCGTAGATCAGTACGGTCTGTATCAGGTTGGAAATATCCACTGGGCGATTGTGTCAGACGAGGAGTGTTTATCAGCCCGATTTCAGAGGCCGAGCACAGCCAATGCACCGCGCCCCTGCCGCACCACGACCGGCTCGTCGCCCGTGCCCATGGGCGTGAGGTCGACCACCGTGGTCGGCTGCGACGGGCAGGCACCTGCGTCGATGACGCCGGCAATCTGCTTCTCGAAGCGCTCGCGGATGACCTGTGCGTCGTTCAGCGCCTCGGTCTCGCCTGGTGCGATCAGCGTGGTGGCCAGCAGCGGTGCGCCGTGCAGCGAGAGCAACTCCAGCAGCACCTTGTGATCAGGCACGCGCAGGCCGATGGTCTTGCGTTGCGGATGGCTCACGCGGCGCGGCACTTCCTTGGTGGCTTCGAGCAGGAAGGTGTAGGGGCCGGGCGTGGCCGCCTTCAGCAGGCGGTATTGCTTGTTGTCGACGCGCGCGTAGTTGGCCAGCTCGCTCAGGTCGCGGCACAGCAGCGTGAGGTGGTGCTTCTCGTCGACCTGGCGGATGCGGCGCAACTGGTCTACCGCGTCCTTGTCGTCGAGGTGGCAGGCCAGCGCATAGCTGGAGTCGGTGGGCACCGCAATGATCTCGCCGCGCTCGAGCAGCGTGACGGCCTGCTTCAGCAGCCGCTGCTGCGGGTTCTCGGGATGGACTTCGAAGTACTGGGCCATGAAAAAACTCCGGATCAGGATTCGGCGGGCTCGATAGGCACGCGGCGCTCGCGCACCGTAAGCCACGCACCGGCCGCACCGCAGACCGCGATCATCGCCATGCCGATGAGCGAGTAACGGTCGGGCAGTTGGGAAAAGATGAGCCAGCCGCCGAGCATGGCAAAAGCGATCTGGGCATAAAGATAAGGCGTGAGCGTGGATGCCGGCGCGCGCTGGTAGGCCAGGATCAGGATGAAGTGGCCCACCGTGCCCATGAAGCCCATCAGGCACAGCAGCGCCCACCAATGCCACGAGTCCAGCTCGGTCCACACGAAGGGCACTGCGAGCGAAGCAATCAGCGCGCCGACCCAGCCGGTATAGAAATGCATCGTGAGCGGGTTCTCGGTCTGCGCGAGCTTGCTCGTGAGCACCTGGAACCACGCATTGGTCAGCACCAGCCCGATCGGCAGCAGGATGGCCCAGCTGAAGGCCTCGCCGCCCGGTCGCAGGATGACCAGCGTGCCGATGAAGCCACCCGCCACAAGCACCCAGCGCAGCGGCGACACATATTCCTTGAGCGTGGTGGCCGCCAGCAGCGTGATCACCAGCGGCGCGATCAGCACGATCGACGTGAACTCGGCCAGCGGCATGTAGCGCAGGCTCAGGAAGGCCAGCGTGCTCGACACCAGCAACAGCGCACCGCGCAGCAACTGGTAGCGCGGATGCCGCGTGCGCAGCAGCGCCGTGCCATGCAGCGGCAGGAGCACGGCCGTGGTGGCCACGGCCTGGAATGCGTAGCGGAACCACACACCCATGAGGATGGGCACGCCCGCGGTGGAGGCCTTGGTTGCGGTGTCGAGCGTGGCGAAGCAGGCCACGGCCACCAGCACCAGGCCGATGCCCGCGAGGATGCGGCCCGATTCGGTGTCGCGCGTCTTTTGCGCCGCGAGGCGCGCATTCGCCAGCGCAACGGTTGCCGCGTTGTCGATGCCGGTCCCGGGGTTCTGGCTCACTGCTGGATGCGATCGCCGAGCAGTTCCCACACAGGAGTGAGCGCGCCAGGCAACGGCGGCAGCTTGCCGAGATCGCAGTGACTCTCGTCGGGGCTGTGGAAATCGCTGCCGCGCGAGGCGGCGAAATCGAACTCGAGCGCCTTGTCGGCGTACTCGACATATTCGGCTGGCGTGTGGCTGCCGGTGACGACCTCGATCGCCTTGCCGCCATGAGCCTTGAATTCGAGGAACAGCGCGTACTCCTCGTTGGCCGTGAATTTGTAGCGGCCCGGGTGCGCGATCACGGCCATGCCCTTGGCGGCGGTGATCCAGTGCACAGCGTCCTTCAGCGAGGCCCAGCGGTGCGGCACGTAGCCGGGCTTGCCTTCGGTGAGGAACTTGCGGAACACCTCGGGCGTGTCGCGGCAGTGGCCCTGCTCGACGAGAAAGCGTGCGAAGTGCGTGCGCGAAATGAGTTCGGGGTTGCCGACGAACCTGAGCGCGCCTTCGTATGCGCCGTGGATGCCGACCTTGGCCAGCCCCTCGGACATTTCCTGCGCGCGCTTGCCGCGGCCGCCGCGTGTGTCGTAGAGGCCCTGCGACATGGCTGCGTCGTCGGCGTCGAAGCCCAGGCCGACGATGTGCACCGTTTCGCCCGCGAAGGTCACCGAGATCTCGGTGCCGGTCAGGTAGCGCATGCCGTTTGCACGGGCTGCCGCGGCGGCGCGGTGCTGGCCGCCGACCTCGTCGTGATCGGTGAGGGCCCAGAGCTCGACCCCGTTGGCGGCCGCGCGCGCGGCCAATTCTTCGGGCGTCAGTGTGCCGTCGGAGACCACGGAGTGGCAGTGAAGATCGGCATTGAGAATGGAGGACACCCTCGCATTCTATGGGGTCTGGAACATCGGTGCGGGCGCATGGATGCTGCGCAAGATGCTATTAAATAAATAGCATTACTGTGCCGCTGCATGCGGCTCAGCGCTTCTTGCGAAAAGCTGCCCAGGCCGCCACCGCGGTGAAGCTTGCGACGATTGCCACCACGATCCAGAAGCCGTGCTTGTGGTCGGCCAGCGGAATGCCGCCCACGTTCATGCCGAACAGGCCGGCCAGGATGTTGATCGGCAGCGCCAGCACCGTGACCACCGTCAGCACGAACAGGCTGCGGTTGTTGTCCTCGTTGACGTTGGCGGCAATTTCTTCTTGCAGCAGCTTGATGCGCTCCTGCAGTGCCTGCATGTCGCGCAGCACCACCGAGAACTCTTCGGTCGAGCCGCGCAGCGCCTGCGCGTCGGGCTCGGCCATCCAGGCGGGAGGCCCTTGCAGCAGTCGGAACAGCGCGGCCGGCTCGGGCGCCAGCAGCCGCTGCAGCCGCACCAGCAGCCGGCGCAGCACGCCGAGCCGCGCGCGCTTGTGGTCGAGGCGGCCGGCTAGCAACTCGTCTTCGATGTGGTCGATGCGCGAGGTGACGCCGCGCACGATCTTCACCAGCACGTCGGCCTGCGCGCGCAGCAGGTGTTCGAGCAATTCGGTGCTCGAGCGCGGCGCGTCGCCCGCCTTCACGGCCGTGCGCAGCGTGTCGACCGAGCGCAGCGGCTTGGTGCGCGCCGTGACCACGAGGCGCGGACCCACGCTGATCCACAGCGTGGAGATGTCAGAGGGCTCGAAGCTGAACTCGAAGTGCACGTCGTTGATGACGGCGATCAGCGAGTCGTCGGCGCGCTCGATGCGTGTGGAGGGCAGGCCCTCGTGCAGCGTCTCGAAGAAGATGTCGGAAAGGTTCGCGTGCCGCACCAGCCAGCGCTCGGCATGCGCATGGCTCAGATTGAAGTGCAGCCAGACGTAGGCGGGGTTTTCTTCGCCATCGCCTTCCTCGCCCTTGTCGCGTTGTTCGGCCAGCCACACGGCCGCCTGCGCGGAGTCGATGGCCCGTGCGGGCTCGGGCGCGGAGGCGTCGAACAGGTAGCCGGAGATCAGTCCGGCTTCGTCGCCTCCGTAAGACTGAGAGGCGAGGTCATGAAATGCCGACAAGATGCGTGATCAGAAAATTCGGGTGAACAACCAGTAGAGCGACCCCGACAGCAGCATTGCCACCGGCAGCGTCAGCACCCAGGCCAGCGCGAGGTTGCGCAGCGTGGACATCTGCAGGCCCGAGCCACTGGCCGTCATGGTGCCGGCCACGCCGGAAGACAGCACGTGCGTGGTCGACACAGGCAAGCCATACATGTCTGCCGCGCCGATGGTGATCATCGCCACCACTTCGGCCGATGCGCCCTGCGCGTAGCTCAGGTGCGTCTTGCCGATCTTCTCGCCCACGGTGACCACGATGCGCTTCCAGCCGATCATCGTGCCCAGGCCCAGCGCGATAGCCACCGCGACCTTGACCCACAGCGGGATGAAGCGCGTGGCGCTGTCCAGTTCCTGGCGGAACGTGTTGACGCGCAGTTTTGTCTCCTCGTCGAACTTGGCCGCACCGCTCTTGTCGAGGTGGCGGATGGCTTCGGAGGCCAGGTACATGTCATTGCGCACGTTGGCGACGGCATCTGCGGGAACGCCAGCCAGCGAGCCGTGCTCGCGCACCTGCCGTCCGATGCTGCCGGCGGTCGCGGCCAGCGCTGGCACCACCGAAGGACTGAACTCGCGGGTGCGCACATAGGTGGAGAGCGTGTCGCGCGCCGCGGCGGGCTCCAGCGCAGGCAGCGAGGTCGGCACGCTGCGGGTCAACGCGGTCTGCGCCATCTCGGCCACGGCTGCGAACTTCACGGTCTCGTTGGCGGGCATCGCACGGTTCAGCGCGTAGGCCATGGGCACCGTGCCCACGAGGATCAGCATGATCAGCCCCATGCCCTTCTGGCCGTCGTTGGAGCCGTGCGCGAAAGACACGCCCGTGCAGGTCAGGATCAGCAGGCCGCGGATCCACCACGGCGGCGGCTCGCTGCCCTTGGGTTCTTCATACAGTGCGCGGTTCTTCACGAAGGCCCGCAGCGCCAGCAGCAGGAGCGCGGCGCAGCCGAAGCCGACCATCGGCGACAGCAGCAGCGAGTAGCCGACCTTGGTGGCCTGCGCCCAGTCGACGCCGCTGGTGCCGTCGCGGCCGTGCATCAGCGCATTGGCCACGCCCACGCCGATGATCGAGCCGATCAGCGTGTGCGACGAAGAAGCCGGCAGCCCCAGCCACCACGTGCCCAGGTTCCAGATGATGGCGGCGATCAGCAGCGCGAACACCATCGCGAAGCCGGCGCTCGAACCCACTTGAAGAATAAGTTCCACCGGCAGCAGCGCGATGATGCCGAAGGCCACCGCGCCGCTGGACACCAGCACGCCCAGGAAGTTGAAGAAGCCCGACCACACCACAGCGAAGTTGGGCGGCAGCGAATGGGTATAGATGACGGTTGCCACGGCGTTGGCCGTGTCATGGAAGCCGTTGACGAACTCGAAGCCCAGCGCAATCAGCAGCGCCACGCCAAGAAGTATGTAGGGCACCCAGGTGGTGACGGGCGCCCCGGAGGACGTCACGTCGCCCACCAGGCTCCAGGCCGTGAAGAGCAGGCCGGCGGCCAGCAGGCCCACGAAGGTGATCAGCGTGAGCGGACCGGGCTTGGAGTCGAGCTTGGGCCGTTGCGAGGCGGACGCGGACGGCAACTCGGCATGCGGGGCTGCAAGCGTGTTCATGGGCGTTTCTGGGGTGTTGGAATAGCTGCAGATGGTGTTCGCGGTGTGTGACAACTCCGTGTCAACGGGCTCAAAACCGTCACGCAGCCGTCATATACGGCGAGCAGCATGCTTTTTCCTGCCCCTTTCACTCTTTCCGCCCCACCATGCCGACCAGCGCACTTCCCGACCACGAAGACCTGATGCAACGCATCGCCCGCGACCTGATCGACAGCTACGACGAAGAGCTCGAGCTGGAGATCGAAGACCGCAACATCGACGGCCTCGACCCCGCCTTGGCAACACCGACCTCCGCCGACAAGGCGGCCCGCCAGGCCTACTTCAAGGAGCTGTTCCGCCTGCAGGGCGAGCTGGTCAAGCTGCAGGACTGGGTGCAGCACAGCAAGCAGAAAGTTGTCATCCTGTTCGAAGGCCGCGACGCGGCGGGCAAGGGCGGCGTCATCAAGCGCATCACCCAGCGCCTGAACCCGCGCGTGGCCCGCGTGGCCGCGCTGCCGGCACCCAACGACCGCGAACGCACGCAGTGGTACTTCCAGCGCTATGCCGCGCACCTGCCGGCAGCCGGCGAAATGGTGCTGTTCGATCGCAGCTGGTACAACCGCGCCGGCGTCGAACGCGTGATGGGCTTCTGCACCGACGAAGAGTACGAAGAGTTCTTCCGCACCGTGCCCGAGTTCGAGAAGATGCTCGTGCGCTCGGGCATCAAGCTCATCAAATACTGGTTCTCCATCACCGACGACGAGCAGCACATGCGCTTTCTCGGCCGCATCCACGATCCGCTCAAACAGTGGAAGCTCAGCCCGATGGACCTCGAAAGCCGCCGCCGCTGGGAGGAATACACCAAGGCGAAAGAAATCATGCTGGAGCGCACCCACATCCCCGAGGCGCCGTGGTGGGTGGTGCAGGCGGTCGACAAGAAGAAGGCGCGGCTGAACTGCATCAGCCACCTGCTGGGCCAGATGCCGTACCAGGAAGTGGCGCATCCGCCGGTCGAGCTGCCCTCGCGCGTGCGGCATGACGACTATCTTCGTCAGCCTGTTCCCGCGAACATGATCGTTCCGGAAATCTACTGATGCGCGCCGGGGCGGGAAGGCCGCCCCTTGTTTGGTGTTGTTAGGCCAGCCGGCGCTTTGCGTTCACACTGCGCGCCATGGCCCGTTCTTCCACTGCTTCCGTCTTTGCCCGCGCCTACGAGCGCAACCTGCGCGCGCTCACCAAGGCAACGCTGAGCAACAGCAAGCGCATCGCGGGTCAGGTCCAGCGCGCCACCGCCAAGAGGCTCAAGCCGCCGCCCGGCAAGGGCGACTGGCTCAGTGGCATGGCGATGGGCCCCGGCGGTGCGCGCGGCTATCACCTGTTCCGGCCGGCCGGGTTGCAGCTGAAGCCGGGCGAGCGGCTGCCGCTCATGGTCATGCTGCACGGCTGCGGGCAGACCGGACGCGACTTTGCAGCGAGCACGCGCATGAACGCGCTGGCCGTGCGCCAGCGCTTCCTGGTGCTTTATCTCGAGCAAGACCGGCTCGCCCATCCGCAGGGCTGCTGGAACTGGTATGAGCGCCGCTCCGGCAAGGCCGACGCCGAAGCCGCGACGCTGATGGCCGCCGTCGACCAGGCCTGCATGCTGTACCCCGCGGACCGCGATCGCGTGGCGCTGGCGGGGCTCTCGGCTGGCGCCAGCATGGCGGCCCTGCTTGCGACGCGCTATCCCAACCGCTTCCGCGCCGTCGTCATGCATTCGGGCGTGGCGCCCGGCGCGGCGAAATCGCCGGCCACGGCCCTCGGCGCGATGCGCGGGCAGAACGTGCCGCCGATGCCCTCCACGGCGGTTGGCAAGGCGATGGGCGCCGCGGCTGTTTTCGCCACTTTGCCGCCGATGCTGGTGCTGCACGGCGATGCCGACGCTGTGGTCGCGCCGAGCAATGCCGTCAACAGCGCCGCGGTGTGGGCCACCGCGGTGGGCGCGAAGCCCGGGCTATCGCGCAACATGCAGCGTGGCAAGCGCCGCGCGATGCGCGTGACCGACTTCAAGCGCAAGGGCCGCACGCTCGTCACGCTGTGCGAGATTGCGGGGCTGGGCCATTCGTGGAGCGGCGGCGCATCGAAGCTGCTGTTCAGCGACCCCGAGGGGCCCGACGCCACGCGCATGACCTGGGCCTTCGCGGCCGCGCAGTTCAAGGCCGCAGCGAAGGCCTGAAGGGAAGGGCTGCTATGCAGCGACAGCGCCTTCGCGCGCCGCGGCCCGCCATGCACCGGGTGCCATCCCTTTCTCGCGCTTGAAGGCTTTGCTGAACGCCGCCTCCGACTCGTAGCCCACCGCCCCTGCGATCGCGCCCAGGGCCGCGTTGCCTTGCCCCAGCATATTGCCGGCCTTGAACATGCGCCACTGCGTGAGGTACTCCAGCGGCGCCTGTCCCACCCGCTCGCGAAAACGCTGCGCGAAGGCCGAGCGCGACAGGCTCGCCGCGGAGGCAAGCGCCTCCACCGTCCAGTCGCGAGCGATGTCCTTGTGCATTGCGCGCAGGGCCGGGCCAATGCGCGCGTCGGCCAGCGCGACCAGCCAGCCCGTCTGCGATTCGCCGTTGGCCGCGACGTGCGCACGCACGGCCTGCACGAACACGATGTCGGCCAGCCGGCTCACGAGCAGGCTGGAGCCCAGGCCTGGCTCGCCGGTTTCCATGGCCAGCAGCTGCAGCGTGCCTTGCAGCGCAAGGGCGCGGGCCTGCTCCATCTTCACGTGCAGCAGCACCGGCAGCAGATCGAGCAGCGGCCGCGCGGCACGCTGGTCGAAGTGGAACCAGCCGCAGATCACCGAGGCCGCCGTGCCCGTGCCGCCGAGCTCCACCAGCCCGCCGATGCGGTCGCGCACGACCGAGGCGCAGCTCACAGTCGGTGTGTTCGGATGGTCGCGCAGGATGTAGGGCGTGCCGTGCGCCAGCACATAGCAGTCGCCGGCAGCCAGCGCCACGGGCTGCGCCACGCCCTCGACCTCCAGTAGACAGCCGCCGCGCACCACCAGCCCGAAGCGCGCGCTCTCGCCGCCCGCCAGGCTCACGCCCCAGGGCGCGCCGGCTTCGAGGCGCGCATACAAGGCGCTGCGCACGCGCATGGCGGCGAAGACGTCGTCGAGCGGATCCATGAAGACTCCTGTGGCGGTGGACGAATGGACAAGATTGTCGGCTTCTCAGGCATTCACTGTCCACAGACGGAGGCAGAAACTGCGGTCTCACTCTTCCCATACACAGAAACAGCAGGAGCAGACCATGAACGCCAGAACCGAACTTGCCGACCGCTACGTCGCCGTATGGAACGAACCCGATGCCGACGCGCGCCGCGCTGCCATCGCCAGCCTCTGGGTGCCCGATGGTGAGCACTACGTACGCACGCTGCAGGCCAAGGGCTATGAGGCGCTGCAGCAGCGAGTGACCGGCTCGCACGAGAAGAACGTGCGCGACGCTGGCTTCCGCTTCGTCTCCGCGGGCGACGCCCAGTTCCTGCACGACGCGGTGGTGTTCCATTGGCACATGGTCCCGGCCGCGGGCGGCCCGGTGGCTGCGCTCGGGCTGGAGTTTCTGGTGCTGGCCGAGGACGGCCGCATCGCCACGGACTACCAGTTCATCCTGCCGACGCCCGCTGCCTGAGCCGTGGCGATGACCTCCGGGGTCATTGCCGCCGTACCGCTTCCTCCCAACACTCGAGTCCATCATGACGCAGTCAAACATTGCTGCTTCGGCAGCAGCAGCATCGCTTTCTTCCACAGGCAGCCAGAGCACGGGCGCGACGAAGCCCGGGCGGCTGGGCCTGTGGGTCATGCTCAGCGGCACCTTCCTGGTGGTGCTGGACTTCTTCATCGTCAACGTCGCGCTTCCGTCCATGCAGCGCGAACTGCTGGCGAGCGCGGGCACCCTGCAACTGGTGGTGGCCGGCTACGGCCTGGCCACCGCTGCGGGCCTGATCACCGGCGGCCGGCTCGGCGACCTGTTCGGGCGCCGCCGCATGTTCATGCTGGGCCTGCTGCTGTTCACGCTGGCGTCGGCCGCCTGTGGCTTCGCACCGAATGCCGAACTGCTGGTGGCCGCGCGCGTGCTGCAGGGGCTGGCCGGCGCGCTGCTGCAACCGCAGGTGCTGGCGATGATCGGCCTGGCCTATACCGGCGAAGACCGGGCGCGTGCTTTCGCGGCGTATGGGCTCACGCTGGGGCTCGGTGCCACGCTCGGGCAACTGGTCGGCGGCTTGCTGATTCATGCCGATCTGGCGGGGCTCGGCTGGCGCAGCTGCTTCCTCATCAACGTGCCGATCGGCCTGCTGGCGCTGATGCTCGCACCGCGCGTCATTCCGCCGCTCACGAACAACGGCAACAGCAGGCTTGATCTCGTTGGCATGCTGCTGGTGGCCGCGGGTTCGGTGGCCGTGGTGCTGCCGCTGGTGGAAGGCCGCGAACAGGGCTGGCCACTGTGGAGCTGGGTGTGCCTTGCGGCGGCGCTGCCGCTGCTCGCAGCCTTTGCATATCAACAGCGCCGGCTCGCCGCGCGCGGCGGTGCGCCGCTCGTGGCACCGGCACTGCTGGCCAATGGCCGCTTCGTTACGGGCCTGCTCACCACGCTGGCCTTCTATGTGGGCAACGCCTCGCTGTACTTCGTGCTTGCGCTATATCTGCAGCAAGGCCTGGCGCTTGATGCGCTCACCTCGGGCGTCGTCTTCACGTCGCTGGCGGTAGGCTTCTTCGCGACGTCGATGGCGGGTGCGCGCCTCGCGCGCCGCTTCGGAGGCAAGCCGCCCATCGCGCTCGGCGCGCTGGTGCTGGCCGCGGGGCATGCACTGCAGTTCGTCAATGTGGCCGGATGGGCCGGGCATTCGCACGTCGTGGCGTGGATGGTGCCGCTGCTGCTGTTGCAAGGCGCGGGGCTCGGCATGGTGATGGCGCCGCTGGTGTCGACCGTGCTGGCCGGACTGCCACCGCAGCATGCGGGCGTGGCCTCGGGCGTGCTGTCGATGGTGCAGCAGGCGAGCAATGCGCTGGGCGTGGCGCTGATCGGCATCCTGTTCTACGGGCGGCTCGGCGAGGCGACGGACACGACCGGCTATTCGGGGGCGTTCGGTGTCGCGCTGTTGTACCTGATGGTGTCGGCCCTGGTGGTGGCTGTGCTGCATCGGCGAGGGAGCCGGCAGACCTGAGGCATGGAGGCCGTGCCAAACTCCTGACCGAACAACAGGAGCGACATGGCAACCGATCTGCAACAACTGATTCAGGCGCTCCGCGACTTCGCGCAAGCCCGCAACTGGGAGCAGTTCCACTCCCCCAAGAACCTCGCCTCGGCCCTTTCGGTCGAAGCCGCCGAGCTGCTCGAACATTTCCAGTGGCTCACCGAAGCACAGAGCCGCTCGCTGCCGGCCGACAAGCGCGCCGAGATCGGCACGGAGATCGCGGATGTCTTTCTTTATCTGCTGCAACTCGCCGACAAGCTCGGCATCGACGTGATCGAGGCGGCTAGAAGCAAGATGCTGGTCAACGCACAGAAGTACCCCGCGCCGCCGCCGTCAGCCTGAATACCTTCCGTGTACGCCACCCGGCGTATTTCCCCTTCCTGGTGCATTCCGCAGACTCCCTCCCACGCCAGCAAAGCGCTGGCGACAAGGTTCAACCAACCCGGAGCAGGAGTCCACATGCAACGTCGTTTCACACTCAAGGCGCTCACCGCCGCCGTCGCGCTGGCCAGCATTTCTGCTGCGCCCGCTTTCGCTGCCGACACCATCAAGGTCGGCGTGCTGCATTCGCTGTCGGGCACGATGGCCATTTCGGAAACCGTGCTGAAAGACACGGTGCTGATGGCCATCGACGACATCAACAAGAAGGGCGGCGTGCTGGGCAAGCAGCTCGAGCCCGTGGTGGTCGACCCCGCTTCCAACTGGCCCCTGTTCGCCGAGAAGACCAAGCAGCTGCTCGGCCAGGACAAGGTTTCGGTGATCTTCGGCTGCTGGACCTCGGTGTCGCGCAAGTCGGTGCTGCCGGTGGTCGAGGAAATGAACGGCCTGCTGTTCTACCCGGTGCAGTACGAGGGTGAAGAGCTCTCGAAGAACGTGTTCTACACGGGCGCCGCGCCCAACCAGCAAGCCATTCCGGCTGTCGACTACCTGATGAGCAAGGAAGGCGGCGGCGCCAAGCGCTGGGTGCTGCTGGGCACCGACTACGTGTACCCCCGCACCACCAACAAGATCCTGCGCGCCTACCTCAAGAGCAAGGGCGTGAAGGACACCGACATCGACGAGAAGTACACCCCCTTCGGCCACAGCGACTATCAGACCATCGTTGCCGACATCAAGAAGTTCTCGGCCGGCGGCAAGACTGCAGTGGTGTCGACCATCAACGGCGACTCCAACGTGCCCTTCTACAAGGAACTCGGCAACGCCGGCCTGAAGGCCAAGGACGTGCCCGTGGTTGCCTTCTCGGTGGGTGAAGAAGAGCTGCGCGGTGTGGACACCAAGCCGCTGGTCGGCCACCTGGCCGCATGGAACTACTTCATGTCGATCAAGAACCCGACCAACACGGCGTTCATCAAGCAGTGGAGCGACTACGCCAAGGCCAAGAACATCGCCGGTCACAAGGACAAGCCGCTCACCAACGACCCGATGGAAGCCACCTGGATCGGCATCCACATGTGGAAGCAGGCGGTCGAGAAGGCCAAGTCGACCGACACCGACAAGGTGATCGCCGCCATGGCCGGCCAGACCTTCACGGCCCCCTCGGGCATCGTCTCGAAGATGGACGAGAAGAACCATCACCTGCACAAGAGCGTGTTCATCGGCGAGATCAAGGCCGATGGTCAGTTCAACGTGGTATGGAAGACGCCGGGTCCGGTGAAGGCGAAGCCGTGGAGCCCGTATATCGAAGGCAACGACAAGAAGCCTGATTACCCGGCCGGCAAGTCGATGTAAGTGTGTTTCTCCCTCCCCCGCTGGGGGAGGGCAGGGGTGGGGGCTGACGGCGGTCGATTCGAGCACTGCGCTTGTACAGGCGCCGCGTGCCCCCACCCCAACCCTCCCCCAGTGGGGGAGGGAGCCAACCCAACTTCCATTCTCATGATGCTTCGACGAACCCTTCACTGCGCACTCGCCGCCATGCTCCTCATGGCATCGGCCGCCCACGCGCTGACCGCCGACGAAGCCCGGGCCATTGCCTCCGGCGAATCCGAAGCCCGCATCGACGCGCTCAACAAGGCCGTGCTCACGGCCGACGACAAGACCGCTGCCTTCATTCAGGCCATGTCCGACGACGCGGTCAAGTACACCGAAGACAAGGTCTTCGTGATGAAGGACGACAAAGGCTACGACCCCGTCACCGGCGCCGAGCTGAAGGTGCCCGACACCGCCGAGGACGTCGTCAACAACAACCTCATGCGCGGCGCGCTCGATGCCGCGCAGGCCGCGCTCAAGCTCACGAGCAAGGACGACGCTGTGCGCGCCGAAGCCGCGCAGGCGCTCTTCAAGGAGCCCGACGAATCGCGCGTGCCCATGGTCGAAAAGGCGCTGGCCGCCGAGACCAACCCCAAGATCAAGGCGCAGCTAGAACTGGTGCGCGCCGCCAGCATGCTCAACAGCGCCGACAAGGCCAAGCGCCTCGTCGCGGCCAAGGAGCTGGGCAACAACCGCAACCCCGACACCAAGCTGCTGCTCAACCAGCGCCTGGCCGACGAAACCGAGGCGGACGTCAAGGCCGCCATCGTCGCGTCCATTGCCAGCATCGACGGCGCGCTGGTCTGGGGCGACCGCATCAACGCCGTGTTCAGCGGCATCAGCCTGGGCTCGGTGCTGCTGCTGGCCGCGCTCGGCCTGGCCATCACCTACGGGCTGATGGGCGTGATCAACATGGCGCACGGCGAGCTGATGATGATCGGCGCCTACGCCACCTACGTGATGCAGGGCATCTTCCAGAAGTACGTGCCGGAGGCTGCCTTCGGCTTGTACCTTGTCGCGGCCATTCCGGTCTCGTTCCTCGCATCGGCACTCGTGGGCGCAGTGCTGGAGCGCGGCGTGATCCGCTTCCTCTACGGCCGGCCGCTCGAAACGCTGCTCGCCACCTGGGGCATCAGCCTGATGCTGCAGCAGCTCGTGCGCACGCTGTTCGGCGCGCAGAACGTCGGCGTCGAAAACCCCGGCTGGATGAGCGGTGGCTTCACCATGCTGAGCAACGTCACGCTGCCGTGGAACCGCATCTGCATCATCATCTTCGCCGCTCTGGTGTTGCTTGCGATGGGCTGGCTCATCGGCAAGACGCGCCTGGGCCTGTTCGTGCGCGGCGTCACGCAGAACCGGCCGATCGCCTCGTGCATGGGCGTGAACACTGCGCGCATCGACACCTACGCCTTCGCGCTCGGCTCCGGCATCGCCGGCCTTGCAGGCTGCGCGCTGAGCCAGATCGGCAACGTCGGCCCCGACCTGGGCCAGAGCTACATCGTCGACAGCTTCATGGTGGTCGTGATGGGCGGCGTCGGCCAGCTCGCGGGCACCGTGTATGCGGCGCTGGGGCTGGGCATTCTCAACAAGTTCATCGAAGGCTGGGCGGGCGCGGTGCTCGCGAAGATCGCTGTGCTTGTCTTCATCATCATCTTCATCCAGAAGCGGCCACAAGGCATCTTCGCAATGAAAGGCCGGAGCGCTGAGGCATGAGCAAGGTCGTACTTCCAACCAAGGGGCCGCTCTTGAGCGGCAAGGGCTGGACGGCCTTCTTCGTCGCGCTGATCGTGGTGTGCGCCGTGGCGCCGGTCCTGAACATCGTCGTGCCGGTCGACAGCCCGCTGCACATGAGCGACTACGCGGTGGCGCTGGTCGGCAAGATCATGTGCTACGCCATCTGCGCGCTGGCCATGGACCTGATTTGGGGCTACACCGGCATCCTCTCGCTGGGCCATGGCCTGTTCTTCGCGCTCGGCGGCTACATGATGGGCATGTACCTCATGCGCCAGATCGGCCGCGACGGCAACTACAAGAGCGACCTGCCCGACTTCATGGTGTTCCTCGACTGGAAGACGCTGCCCTGGCATTGGACCTTCAGCGACAGCTTCATTGCCACGCTGATATTGATCGTCGCGGTGCCTGGCCTCATTGCCTTCGTGTTCGGCTTCTTCGCCTTCCGCTCGCGCATCAAGGGCGTGTACTTCTCGATCATCACGCAGGCCATGACCTTTGCGGCCATGCTGCTGTTCTTCCGCAACGAGACGGGCTTCGGCGGCAACAATGGCTTCACGGATTTCAAGCGCATCCTGAATATTCCGATCGCCACGCAGGAAATGCGCATGACGCTGTTCGCGCTCACCGGCGCCACGCTGCTCGGCTTCTTCCTGTTCGCGAAGTGGCTCATCGGCAGCAAGTTCGGCCGCGTGCTGCAGGCCATTCGAGACGCCGAAACGCGCGTGATGTTCTCGGGCTACAACCCGCTGCCGTACAAGCTCACGATCTGGGTCATCTCCGCCATCATGTGCGGCGTGGCCGGCGCACTTTACGTGCCGCAGGTCGGCATCATCAACCCGGGCGAGATGAGCGCGGCCAACTCCATCGAGATCGCCATCTGGGCCGCAGTGGGCGGACGCGCGACGCTGATCGGCCCCATCATCGGCGCCTTCATCGTCAACGGCGCGAAGAGCTGGCTCACGGTGGCTTACCCCGAGTACTGGCTGTACTTCCTGGGTGCCTTGTTCATTGCTGTCACGCTGTTCCTGCCGAACGGCATCGTGGGGTTGGTGCGCAAGTGGGTGTCGAGGGAGAAGAAGCCTGCCGCACCGGCAGAGCCTGTACAGGAAGCACGGCGCTCGGTCGCGGCGGAGCAGGGCGTCGAGCCCGACGCCCTGGCCTCGCTGCCTG
Source organism: Variovorax nivicola (assembly GCF_051216475.1). Taxonomy (NCBI): domain Bacteria; kingdom Pseudomonadati; phylum Pseudomonadota; class Betaproteobacteria; order Burkholderiales; family Comamonadaceae; genus Variovorax; species Variovorax nivicola. Next base: position 863,139 of record NZ_JBPJZK010000002.1, read on the forward strand.
TGGACGCGAAGGGAGCACGCGCATGACGCCCGACCTGATGGAAGCCGGCGCAGAGCGCGCGGCACGCGCCAGCGGCATTCAATACGCGAGCGGCAACACCGAGTCGGGCGGCCGCGCTGCCGACTTCGGCCGACACGTCACGCCGGGCGAGGTCGACGTCACGCACGGCCGCATCCTGTACCTCGAAGACGTGAGCGTGAGCTTCGACGGCTTCAAGGCCATCAACAAGCTGTCACTCGACATCGCGCCGGGCGAGCTGCGCTGCATCATCGGCCCCAACGGTGCGGGCAAGACGACGATGATGGACATCATCACCGGCAAGACCCGGCCCGACGAGGGCACCGTGTTCTTCGGCAGCACCATCGACCTGCTGCGCCACCGCGAAGCGGACATCGCGCAACTGGGCATCGGCCGCAAGTTCCAGAAGCCAACAGTGTTCGAGCACCTGACCGTGTTCGAGAACCTCGAGCTCGCGCTGAAGACCAACAAGGGCGTGCGTGCCTCGATGCTCTTCAGGCTCGACTCGGCGCAAAGCGACCGCCTGGCCGAGGTGCTGGAGACCATCCACCTCGCCGACAGCGTCTCGCGCCTGGCCGGCAATCTGAGCCATGGCCAGAAGCAGTGGCTCGAAATCGGCATGCTGCTGATGCAAGACCCGAAGCTGCTGCTGCTCGACGAGCCCGTCGCAGGCATGACCGATGAAGAGACGGCTCGTACCGCAGAGCTGTTCCTCACGCTCAAGGGCAAGCATTCGCTGATGGTGGTGGAGCACGACATGAGCTTCATCCGCACCATCTCCGAGATCGTCACCGTGCTGTGCGACGGCTCCGTGCTGGCGCAAGGCACGCTGGACGAAGTGCAGTCCGACGAGCGTGTGATCGAGGTCTATCTGGGCCGCTGAGGAAAGAACGAAGCCATGCTGACAGTCAAGAACATCCACCAGTACTACGGCGGCTCCCACATCCTCAGAGACGTGAGCTTCGAGGCAACGCTCGGCAAGGTCACGGTATTGCTGGGCCGCAACGGCGTAGGCAAGACCACGCTGCTGAAGTCGCTCATGGGCCTGGTGCCCATCAAGAGCGGCAGCATCGAACTCGAAGGCAAGCCGATCCACAAGGCCACGCCTTACGACAGGGCAAGGGCCGGCATCGGCTTCGTCCCGCAGGGCCGCGAGATCTTCGCGCGGCTCACTGTCGAAGAAAACCTTCGCATGGGCCTTGCCTACAAGAGCGGCAGCACGCCCATTCCATCGGAACTGTTCGACCTGTTCCCCGTGCTCAAGCAGATGATCAACAGAAGAGGCGGCGACCTCTCCGGCGGGCAGCAGCAGCAGCTTGCGATTGCCCGGGCCCTCGCGCCCAAGCCCAAGCTGCTGATTCTCGACGAGCCCACTGAGGGCATCCAGCCCAGCATCATCAAGGACATTGGCCGTGTCATCCGCATGCTGGCCGACCGCGGCGACATGGCCATCGTGCTGTGCGAGCAGTACTACGACTTCGCCCAGGAACTGGCCGACGACTACCTCGTGATGGAGCGCGGCGAAGTCATTGCCCGCGGCCTTGGCAAGGACATGGAAGCCCAGGGCGTGCGCCAGCTCGTCGCCATCTGAACCCCTGGGGCAGGGCTTTGAAGCCCTGCCAGTACACGGCCTTGGGCAACCCCGTATCAGCGGAAATTCAGGGTTTACCCTAAAATTCGGCTTCTGCCCGCGGCCGCCGGGCACCTTCCCAGGAGCCTGGCCTTGAACGCCTCCCCACCCGCGCTGGACAGCGCGGACACCGACATTTCCGTTTCTTCTTCTCCCGCCGCACCCGTCAATTTCCTGCGCGCGGTGCTCGCACTCGGCGTCGGCGGCTTTGCCATCGGCACCGGCGAGTTCGTCATCATGGGCCTGCTGCCCGAAGTGGCGAAGGACATCGACGTCAGCATTCCCCAGGCCGGCCACGTCATCAGCGCCTACGCGCTCGGCGTGGTCATCGGCGCGCCCGTGCTCGCGGTGCTCGCCGCAGGCTGGCGCCGCCGCGCGCTGCTGATTGCGCTCATGGCCGTGTTCGCGGCCGGCAACTTCGCCAGCGCCGCAGCCCCCAACTATTTGCTGCTGAACCTGCTGCGCTTTGCCACCGGCCTGCCGCATGGCACCTACTTCGGCGTGGCTGCGCTCGTGGCCGCCACGCTCGCGCCACCGGGGCGGCGAGCACGCGCCGTGGGGCTCGTCATGCTGGGGCTCACCGGCGCCACGCTGGTCGGCGTGCCCATCGCCGCCTGGCTGGGCCAGATCTTCGGCTGGCGCGCCGCCTTCGTGTTCGTCGGCGTGATCGCGCTGGTGGCCATCGTGCTGCTTCGCCGCGACATCCCCGACCTCGCAGCGCCCGCAGGCGCCAGCCCGTGGCGCGAACTCGGCGCGCTCAAGCGCAAGCAGGTGTGGTTCACGCTCGGCATCGGCGCCATCGGCTTCGGCGGCATGTTCTCGGTGTTCAGCTATATCAAGCCCACGCTCATCGAAGTGGCCGGCATGCCGCTGGGCGGCGTGCCCTTCGTGCTGGCGCTGTTCGGGCTGGGCATGGTCACCGGCAACCTCGTGGGCTCGCGCCTGGCCGACAAGTCGCTCATGCGCACCATCGGTGGCCTGCTGGTCTACGCGGCGCTGGTGCTCGCGATGTTCACCTTCGCGGCGCACAACGTCTTTACCGCGGCGTTCAACGTGTTCCTCATCGGCACCACCGTGGCCATCGGCCCGGCGCTGCAGATCCGCCTGATGGACGTGGCCGGCGACGCGCAGACGCTCGCTGCCGCGCTCAATCACTCGGCCTTCAACATGGCCAACGCGCTCGGCGCGTGGCTCGGTGGCGTGGCCATTGCGGCTGGCCTTGGTTGGACCTCGACCGGCTGGGTCGGCGCCTTGCTGGCGCTGGCGGGCATGGGCGTGTTCGGCTGGGCGGTGATGAGCGCGCGCGCCGTCGCCCGCCCCGGCGCCGTTCAACGCTCCCCAAGCGCCTCGTAGAGCTTCGGCGTCTCGCCTGCAGGATTGCGCGGCCGTGTCTATGATGGCCGCCGCCCTTTCCTCATCCTCGCAGAGCGAAAACACCATGAGCATTCCCACCACCCGTCTCGGCCGCACCGGCCTGACCGTGTCCCGCCTTGCCCTCGGCACCATGACCTTTGGCCTGCAGACCGACGAGACGGTGTCGCACCAGATCCTCGACAAGGCGACCGAAGGCGGCATCAACTTTCTCGACACCGCTGACGTGTACCCGCTCGGCGGCACCGTCGAAACCACTGGCCGCACCGAAGAGATCATCGGCCGCTGGCTGCAGAAGCAGGGCCCCACGGGCCGCCGCCGCTTCGTCGTCGCCACCAAGGCGGTCGGCAAGGTCGGCCCCAACAGCTGGGACCAGGGCGCGTCGCGCAAGCACCTGCTCGACGCTATCGACGCTTCTCTCAAGCGGCTGCAGACCGACCACGTCGACCTGTACCAACTGCACAGCGACGACCGCGAGACGCCACTCGAAGAAAGCCTGGAAGCGCTCGACGTCATCGTGAAGTCGGGGCGCGCGCGCTACATCGGCGTGTCGAATTTCCTGGCTTACCGCTTGGCGCGCGCGCTGGGCAAGGCCGAGCTGCACAAGCTCACGCGCTATGTGTCAGTGCAGCCGCGCTACAGCCTGCTGTTCCGCGAGATCGAGCGCGAGCTGCTGCCGCTGGTGGGCGAGGAAGGGCTGGGCGTGATTCCCTACAACCCGCTGGCGGGTGGCCTGCTGACCGGCAAGTACAAGCCCGGTGCCAAGCCCGAGGAAAACACCCGCTTCACGCTCGGCACTGCGGGCAACATGTACCAGGACCGCTACTGGAACGAGCGCAGCTTCAACACCGTGACGCAGCTTCACAAGCTGGCGGATGAGGCGGGTGTGCCGCTGGCCACGCTGGCTGTGGCGTGGGTGATGGCGAATCCGCTGATCACCGCGCCGCTGCTCGGCGCGAGCCGGCCCGACCAACTCGATGCGACGCTGGCCGCCGCCGAATACAAGCTCGATCCGGCGCTGAAGCAGAAGCTCGACGAGCTGACCGCCGAGTACCGCAAGGGCGACGCCCCTCGCTGAACAGTCTTGCTCCCTCCCCCAGCGGGGGAGGGAGAAAAACCAGGAACACCGCGGAACCGGCTTTGCCGGGCCGCAGGTGTTGCCCCCGGTAGGGGGTTGGCGAAGCGACACGAAGTGCGCGCAGCCTGGGGGCGAGCCTAAAACTGTCAGAACTGTCAGTTAGTCGACAGCGAGGGGTTTGATGAGGGTGCCTAGAGTGCCTTCATCATGGTTCTTTCCGACGTACCTCCTCTTTCGCGCGCGGCCCTCGCGCTGGCCGTCCTGGTTCTCGCAGGCTGCGCCGTCGGCCCCGACTACGTCCGCCCGCAGATGGACGTGCCGGTCGCCTACAAGGAAACCGGCGGCCCCTGGAAAACCGCTGCCCCGCAGACCATCGACGCCAATCACCCCTGGTGGGACGCCTACGGCGACAGCACCCTCAGCGCGCTGATCGTGCAGGCCAACGCGGCCAACCAGAACATCCGCGTCGCCGAGGCGCAGTACCGCGAGGCGCAGGCCATCACCGCGGCAGCGCGCGCCAACTTCTTCCCGACCGTCGGCATCAACGCCGGAGCCACCCGTGCGCAGTCGAACAGCACCGGCACCGTCAAGCTAGGAACTACCGACACTCTGGGCCTCGCTGCAAGCTGGGAGCCCGACATCTGGGGCGCAGTGCGCCGCTCGGTCGAGGCCGGCAGCGCGAGCGAACAGGCCAGCGCCGACGATCTGGCCGGCGCGCGGCTCAGCATCCAGACCACGCTCGCGCAAGACTATTTGCAGATCCGCGTGATCGACCTGCAGCGCGACCTGTACGCCAGCACCACCACCGCCTACGCCAAGGCGCTCGAACTCACGCAGCACCAGTACGCGGCCGGCACAGTGCTGCGCTCCGACGTGGCACTGGCAGAAAGCCAGCTCAAGACGGCGCAGGCCCAGGCCGTGGATCTCGATGCCCAGCGCGCCCTGCTCGAACACGCCATCGCGGTGCTGACAGGGCAGGCGCCCGCGTCGTTCTCGCTGCCGCCGCTCGAGTCGTCGTCGCAGGCACCGACTGCCGAAACGCTTTCTTCGGCCGCCGCACTGCGCGTGCAACTGCCGGTCACTCCCGCTGGCCTGCCTTCGGAACTGCTCGAACGCCGCCCCGACATCGCCGGCGCCGAGCGCCGCGTGCAGGCAGCCAATGCCAACATCGGCGTGGCCAAGGCCGCGTACTTCCCGCAGATCGTGCTCAGCGCCAGCGGCGGCTTCAGCGCGGCCAGCCTTGCCTCGCTCTTCAACACGCCCAGCCGCGTGTGGTCGCTCGGCGCGGCGCTGGCGCAGACCGTGTTCGACGGTGGCCTGCGCAAGGCGCACAGCGACCAGGCCGTGGCCGCCTACGACGCCTCCGTTGCGCAATACAAGCAGACCGTGCTTGGCGGCTTCCAGCAGGTCGAAGACAACCTCGCCACCCTGCGCGTGCTCGACAGCGAATCCGCCCTGCAGGCCGATGCCGTGCGCGCCGCGCAACTCGCCGAGCGCCTGGCCCTGAGCCAGTACCGCGCCGGCACCGCCACCTACCTCAGCGTGGTAACGGCGCAGACGCTCTCGCTCACCAACCAGCGCACGGCTGCGCAGGTGCTCGGCCGCCAGCTGGCCGCCAGCGTCTCGCTGATCGCGGCCACGGGCGGCGGCTGGAGCGCCGCAGACGCTACCGCCGCCACTGCAGATGCCGCACAAAAGACTTCCGGAAATTGACGCCATGACGACGACCGCAGACACCACCACAACGCCCCCCCTGTTCCAACGCCGCTCCACCTGGCTCGCGGCCGCCACGCTCGTGGTCGTGCTGGGCGGCGGCGCCTGGGCGCTCACCCACCAGGCGGCCAACGCAGCCAAACCCGACGCACCCAAGACCCCGCCGGTGCAGGTGACCACCGCACGCGTCACGCCGCAGACCGTGCAGGTCTACCGCTCGGGCATCGGCACAGTTGCCTCGATGGCCACCGTTACCGTCAAGGCGCGCATCGATGGCCAGCTCGACAAGGTCGGCTTCGTCGAAGGGCAAGACGTGAAGGCCGGCCAGCTGCTCGCGCAGCTCGACCCGCGCACGCTGCAAGCTCAACTCGCGCAGGCGCAGGCCACCAAGGCCAAGGACCAGGCCACGCTCGTCAACGCCCGCGCCGACCTCAAGCGCTACACCACGCTGCTGTCGCAGGACGCCGCCACGCAGCAGCAGGTCGACACGCAGAAGGCCCTCGTCAACCAGCTCGAAGCCACTGTGCAGAACGATGCCGCGCAGGTGCAATTCGCCGAGGTGCAGCTGAGCTTCACGCGCATCTCGTCGCCCATGAACGGCCGCGTTGGCGCTCGTTTGGTGGACCCGGGCAACATCGTCCACGCAGCCGACACCAACGGCCTCGTCGTCATCAACCAGATCGACCCCATCGCCGTGCAGTTCACGCTGCCCGAAGACGCGGTGCAGGACATCAACCGCGTGCAGCAGCAAAGCGCGCAGCCGCTCTCGGTGGTGGCCTTTGACCGCAGCGGCGCGCAGATGCTGGGCACCGGCAAGCTGATCCTGCTGAACAACCAGATCGACACCACCAGCGGCACCGTGCAGCTCAAGGGCAGTTTCGCCAACCCGCAGCACACGCTGTGGCCCGGCCAGTACGTCAACGTGCGGCTGCAGCTCGACCGCCGGCCCGACTCGCTCACCGTGCCCGCCGCCGCCATCCAGCGCGGCCAGGACAGCACCTACGTCTGGGTGGTCGATGCCGAGAACAAGGCCGAGAACGTGCCCGTGCACGTGGTGCAGATCGCCGACGGCACAGCAGTTGTCGACAAGGGCCTGACGGCCGGCCAGCGCGTGGTGGTCGACGGCCAGTACAAGCTCAAGCCCGGCGTCACCATCATCGAGCCGCCGCCCGCCGCCAGGAATGCAGATGGCAAAGATGGCAAGAAGGCCGCCAGCGGGAGCAGCAATTGAGCATTTCCGCCGCATTCATCAAGCGCCCCATTGGCACCACGCTGCTGGCGCTGGCCATCCTGCTGGTCGGTGCGGCGGTGTTTCCGCTGCTGCCGGTGGCGCCGCTGCCGCAGGTCGACTTTCCGACCATCCAGGTTTCGGCCAGCTTGCCGGGCGCCAGTCCGGAGACCATGGCCTCCAACGTGGCGCAGCCGCTGGAGCGGCAGTTCTCGCTGATCGCGGGGCTGTCGCAGATGACATCGACCAGCGGCCTCGGCTCCACGCAGATCACGCTGCAGTTCGACCTCGACCGCAGCATCGACGCCGCCGCGCTCGACGTGCAGGCCGCCATCAACGCCTCCACCGGCCAGCTGCCCGCCAACCTGCCGAGCCCGCCCACCTTCCGCAAGGTGAACCCGGCCGACTCGCCCATTCTGATTCTGTCGGTGCAGTCGAAGACGCTGCCGCTCACCGAGGTGAACGACTACGCCGACAACATCCTTGCGCAGCAGATCTCGCAGATCTCCGGCGTGGGCCTGGTCAACATCGGTGGCGTGCAGAAGCCGGCCGTGCGCATCCAGGTCGACCCGGCCAAGCTCGCGGCGCTGGGCCTGAGCCTTGAGGACGTGCGCACCGTGCTCGCCTCGGCCACCGTCAACGCGCCCAAGGGCACCATCGACGGGCCCAACCAGAGCTTCACCGTCTACACCAACGACCAGCTGCTGAAGGCTCAGCCATGGAACGACGTGGTGCTGGCCTACCGCAACGGCGCGCCCATTCGCGTGCGCGACCTGGGCGTGGCGGTCGACGGCCCCGAGAACGCCAAAATCGCCGGCTGGGCCTACGCAGGCGCCGCCGCGCCCGAAGGCAGCAATGTGCAGAACGGCCGCTCCATCGTGCTCGCCATTACCAAGCAGCCCGGCGCCAACGTCATCGAAACGGTGGACCGCATCAACGCCGCGCTGCCGCGGTTGAAGGCGTCGATTCCGCCGACCGTGGATGTCAACGCCATCATCGACCGCACGCAGACCATTCGCGCCTCGGTCAAAGACGTCGAGTTCACGCTGCTGCTGACCATTGCGCTGGTGGTGGGCGTGATCTACGTGTTCTTGCGCAACGTGCCCGCCACGCTCATTCCCAGCGTGACCGTGCCGCTCGCGCTGCTAGGCACGGTCGCGGTGATGTACGTGCTGGGCTACAGCCTCGACAACCTCTCGCTCATGGCGCTGACCATCGCGGTCGGCTTCGTGGTGGACGACGCCATCGTGATGCTCGAGAACATCTACCGCTACGTGGAAGAGGGCATGTCGGCGGTCGAGGCCGCGTACAAGGGCGCGGGCGAAATCGGCTTCACCATCATCTCGATCTCGGTGTCGCTGGTGGCGGTGTTCATTCCACTGCTGCTCATGGGTGGCATCGTGGGGCGCCTCTTCCGCGAGTTCGCGGTGACGGTCACGTTGACCATCGTGGTGAGCGTGGTCATCTCGCTCACGCTCACGCCCATGCTGTGCTCGCGCTTCCTGAAGAACGAGCATGGCAGCAAGCACGGGCGCCTGTACCAGCTGTTCGAGCGCGGCTTCGACGCCATGCTCAATGGCTACAAGCGCGGGCTGCACGTGGTGCTCGACCACCAGTTCATCACGCTGATGGTGTTCATTGCCACGGTGGCCGCCACCGGCGTGCTGTTCGCGATCATTCCGAAGGGCTTCTTCCCGCAGCAGGACACCGGCTTCATCTCGGGCTTTGCAGAGTCGGCGCAAGACGCATCCTTCGCGTCGATGAACGCCCGCATGCTCGAGCTGGCCGACGTGGTGCGCAAAGACCCTGACGTGACCGGCTTCGGCATGAACGGCAGTTCGTCCACCTACAACACCGGCAACTTCTTCATCAGCCTGAAGCCGAAGGACGAAGGCCGCACCGCGACCGCCGACGAGATCATCACGCGCCTGCGCCCGCAGCTTGCCAAGGTGCAGGGCGTGAACCTGTTCCTGCAGGCCGGGCAAGATATTCGCGTGGGCGGGCGTTCTTCGCGCACGCAGTACCAGTACACGGTGACCGACGCCAACCTCGACGAGCTCAACACCTGGGCGCCGCAGTTGCTCGCGCGCTTCAAACAGCTTCCCGAGATCACCGACCTGGCCTCCGACCAGCAGAACGCCGCGGCGTCCGCCGTGCTCACCATCGACCGCGACCGCGCATCGAGCTTCGGCATAACGCCCGCCACCATCGACGCCACGCTGTACGACGCCATCGGCCAGCGCCAGGTGGCGCAGTACTTCACCCAGCTCAACAGCTACCACGTGGTGCTGGAGGTAACGCCCGAGCTGCAGCAAGACCCGTCGCTCTTCAGCAAGCTGTACCTCAATTCGCCGCTCACCGGCCAGCAGGTGCCGCTGTCGACCTTCGTGAAGGTGGACACCAGCAAGACGGCCTACCTGTCGATCAGCCACCAGGGGCAGTTCCCGGCGGTGACCATCTCGTTCAACCTCGCGCCGGGCCATGCGCTGGGTGATGCGGTGAACGCCATCAACAAGGCGCAGGCCGACATGGGGCTGCCGCAGTCGCTTACCGGTTCGTTCCAGGGCACGGCGCAGGCCTTTCAAGATTCGCTGGCCACGCAGCCCTACCTGATTGCGGCGGCGCTGGTGGCGGTGTACATCGTGCTGGGCCTGCTGTACGAGAGCTACATCCACCCGCTCACCATTCTGTCGACGCTGCCCTCGGCCGGCGTGGGTGCGCTGCTGATATTGATGGCGGGCGGCTACGACCTGAGCGTGATCGCGCTGATCGGCATCATCCTGCTGATCGGCATCGTGAAGAAGAACGGCATCATGATGATCGACTTCGCGCTCAAGGCCGAGCGCGAGCAGGGCATGTCGCCGCACGACGCCATCTACCAGGCCTGCCTGCTGCGCTTCCGCCCGATCATGATGACCACCATGTGTGCGCTGCTCTCGGGCCTGCCGCTGATGCTGGGCCACGGCTCGGGCTCCGAGCTGCGCCGGCCGCTGGGCTACGCGATGGTCGGCGGGCTGATACTCTCGCAGGCACTCACCCTGTTCACGACCCCGGTGGTCTACCTGTACCTCGACCGCGGCCACTACTGGTACATGCGCCGCAAGGAAGCGCGCAAGGCCCGCAAGGCTGCGAAGGAAGGCAAGGCCCCGGTGCCGGCCGAGGCGCACTGATGAGCGCCGGCTGACACCACAGGCAGGGACGGAGACAGAGACAAAAACGCCATGAAGATCCTGATAGTCGAAGACGAGCTGAGAACCGCGGACTACCTCTCCAAGGGGCTGACCGAGCAGGGCTGCGCCGTCGACATGGCGCACAACGGCATCGACGGCCAGCACCTGGCGCTCACGCACGACTACGACGTGATCGTGCTCGACGTGATGCTGCCCGGGCAGGACGGCTTCTCGGTGCTGCGCGCGCTGCGTGCCGTGAAGCAGACGCCGGTCATCATGCTCACCGCGCGCGACAGCGTGGAAGACCGCATCAAGGGCCTGCACGAAGGCGCGGACGACTACCTCGTCAAGCCCTTCTCGTTTCTCGAACTGCTGGCGCGGCTGCAGGCGCTGAACCGGCGCGGCCGCAAGCAGGAGCCGATGCAGCTGCGCATTGCCGACCTGCAGATCGACCTGCTTGCGCGCAAGGCTTTTCGTGGCAGTGGTGGCGGCAACACCCGCATCGACCTCACGGCCAAGGAGTTCGCGCTGCTGGCCGTGCTGGCAAGGCGCCAGGGCGAAATCTTGTCGAAGACCGCCATTGCCGAGCTGGTGTGGGACATGAACTTCGACAGCAACACCAACGTGGTCGAGGTGGCCATCAAGCGGCTGCGCGACAAGATCGACGTGCCCTTCAGCCCGAAGCTGCTGCACACCATCCGCGGCATGGGCTACGTGATGGAAGTGCGCGACAGCGAGAACACCGCCGGCGGGGAGGGCGCGGCACCGTGAAGCGCTCGATCACCGCGCGGCTGGTCATCATGTTCGCCGCGGCGGCGCTCGGGGCCTTTGCGCTGACCGGCTTCGCACTGCACAGGGTGCTGATTCGCGAGCTGGACCGGCACCAGTACGAAGAGCTCGACACCACGCTCAAGAGCCTGCAGTTCTGGATCAAGGCCATCGACACCCCCGAGCGCTGGACCCGCGTGCAGGCGCGCATGGACGCACTCACGCCAGAGGACGGCAGCGTGCGCTTCTGGGTGCTCAGCGACGATCCGCGCTTTCAGTACGGCAAGGGCCTGGCCGAAATAGACGGCCTCACGCGCGAGGCCAACGGCCACACCAGCAGCGTCGTGCTGCCAGGGCAGGAGAGGCCGTTTCGCACGCTGTCCGTGCACATCGAGCCCCACGCGCAGCGGCCGGCCGTGCGGTTGATCGTCGGGCGCAACACCGAGCCTTATGCGCGCACGCGCCAGACCTTTCTGACCGCGCTGGCCGCGCTTGGGCTGGGGTCGGTGCTGGTGGTGGCCATTGCCGGCTACTGGATCGCGCGGGTGGGGTTGCGGCCGCTGGAGCGGCTTTCGGCCGAGGCGCAGGCGCTGCGGCCCAAGACCTTGTCGCAGCGGCTGCAGTCAGGGGCCTTGCCGGTCGAGCTCTCGGCGCTGGCCGAGGCCTTCAATGGCGCACTGAACCGGCTCGAAGAGGCCTACGGCCAGCTCGAATCGTTCAATGCCGACGTGGCGCACGAACTGCGCACGCCGCTGGCCAACCTCATCGGCAGCACGCAGGTGGCGCTGTCGCGCCAGCGCAGCGCGGGCGAGTTCCAGGAGGTGCTGCAGGCCAACCTCGAAGACCTGGAACGCGTGCGCTCCATCGTCAACGACATGCTGTTCCTCGCGCGCGCCGACCGCGGCGAAGTGGCGACCGGGCTGGTGCTAACGCCCGTGGCGCAGGAAGTGCGCAAGACCATCGAGTTCTTCGAGTTCGTGCTCGACGAGACGCGTGCGCAGGTCGCCATCGAAGGCGACGTGCTGGCCGAGGCGCGGCTTGAGAGCGCGCTGTTCCGCCGAGCCATGTCGAACCTGCTGCAGAACGCCATCGAGCATTCGAAGCCGGGGGCGCAGATCGCCGTCACGCTGCGCGAAGAAGCCGCCTCGACGTGGATCACCGTGTCGAACCCGGGCGCGCCCATCGACGAGCAGCATCTGCAGCACCTGTTCGACCGGTTCTACCGCGTCGATGCCGCGCGCAACGACGGCGGCGAGCACCATGGCCACGGGCTGGGGCTGGCCATCGTGAGGGCGGTGGCGAGCATGCACGGAGGGCAGGTTTGCGCATCGAGCGAGGGTGGCCTGAACACCTTTGGTTTCAGCGTGGCACGCCCCCCTGAAAAGCTCGCTGGCTGAAGCCGCCCGGCAATGGCCTGTGCCCAGTACGTTCTTGGGCCATGCCCGAGAATCGCGGTTCGCATGAACCGCACGCAACCCCCGCTACTACCGGTATCCGGACAACCAAGGCAGCCATGGCGCAGCTGATGTCCCTGCTCGTGCAGAACGCGATCCTGGTGGTGTTTGCCGCCAGTTTTGCCGCACGCCTTGGGCTGCCCGTGCCGGCGGCGGCGGTGCTGGTGGTAACGGGCGCGCTGCTGGCGGCGGGCGATGTTTCGGTGCCCGGCGTGGTGATGGCCGCGGTCATTGCCAACCTGCTGGGCGATGGCGCCTGGTTCTATGCCGGGCGGCGCTTCGGCTACCGCTTCATGCGGCTGCTGTGCCGCATCTCTCTGTCGCCCGACACCTGCGTGCGGCGCGGCGAATCGCTCATTACCGACTGGGGCGGCCTGTCGCTCGTGGCCGCCAAGTTCGTGCCGGGCGTGTCGGTGGTGGCACCGCCCATGGCGGGGGCGCTGGGCATGTCGGTGCGGCGCTTCATCGGCTTCGACATTGGCGCGGCGCTGGTCTGGACGGGCCTCTTCCTCGGGCTGGGCTGGGTGTTCCGCAACCAGATCCAGGAAGTGCTGGCCGTCATGGCGCAGGCAGGCGGCATCGCCACTGCTGCGCTGGGCGTGCTGCTGCTGGTGATCCTCGCAGTGCGCTACTGGCGCCGGCGCGCCTTCATGCGGCTCACGGGCATGCCGCGCATCTCGGTGGAAGAGCTGCACGAGCTGCTGAGCGGGGAAGAGCCGCCGCTGGTGATCGACGTGCGCGGCAAGGCCGGCATGCAGGTCGACCCGCGCCGCATTCCGGGCGCAGAGGCATACACGCTCAAGGCGCTGCAGCAACGCAGCCTCGACCTGTCGCATGCCTCCGGGCGCGTCGTGGTGCTGTACTGCAATTGCCCCAACGAGGTGTCGGCCGCGCAGGCCGCGCGCGTGCTGCTGGCGCGCGGTGCGCGGCGGGCCCTGCCGCTGACCGGTGGGCTCGATGCATGGGTGGCCTCGGGCCGGCCCACCAGCGTGGACTGACCTCGCGCCTGCAGAAATCGGCCTTGCGTGCTAAGGTGCCCGGGCTCCGGGTTAACCCCTAAGTCCGTCCCTCCCTCGCAACTGGCAACCGGGATTCCTCGTGTCTTCTTCCGCTCCCACAGCCTCTCCGGCCACCACGGCCACCGCGACCGCAACAGGCCTCACGCCCACGCTCACGCTGGTCTTCGCCATCGCCTGCGGCCTGTGCGTGGCCAACATCTACTACGCCCAGCCGCTGATCGGCCCCATCTCCGACACGCTGCAGCTGCACGCCGGGCTGGCCGGCCTGATCATGACGCTGACTCAACTCGGCTACGGCGCAGGCCTGCTGCTGCTGGTGCCGCTGGCCGACGTGGTCGAGAACCGCAGGCTCATCGTCGGCGCGCTGGTCGGCGCGGTGATCGGGCTGGTGGGCATTGCGCTGTCCGACTCGGCAGTCACCTTCCTGGCGGCCTCTTTCGTGGTTGGCGCATGCGCGGTCGCGGCGCAGGTGCTGCTGCCCTTTGCCTCGCACCTTGCGCCGGAGGCCACGCGCGGCAAGGTGGTCGGCAACATCATGGCCGGCCTGCTGGGCGGGATCATGCTGGCGCGGCCCTTTGCCAGCGTGGTGGCGTCGGCGCTGGGCTGGCGTGCGGTGTTCTGGCTGTCGGCCGTGCTGATGGCCACCCTCATCGCCGTGCTGTGGCGCGTGCTGCCACAGCGGCGGCCGCATGCCTCGGTGGGCTATGCGCGCACCATGGCCTCGCTGCCCGGCATCGTGTGGAACACGCCGCTGCTGCGCCGGCGCGGCTTCTACCAGGGGATGATGTTCTCCGGCTTCCAGGCCTTCTGGACGGCCGTGCCGCTGGCGCTGGTGCACGAGTTCGGCATGGGGCAGCGCGGCATTGCATTGTTCGCACTGGCCGGTGCTGCCGGCGCGCTGATGGCGCCGCTGGCGGGCCGGCTGGCCGACAGGGGGCTGACGCGGCCCGCCACCGGGGCTGCCATCGTCGTTGCGCTGCTTTCCTTCGTGCTCGGCGCAATCGCCATGCACTACCACTCGCTGGTCGGGCTGGTCGCGGCGGGCATCCTGCTCGATGGGGCGGTGCAGCTTTGCCAGGTGCTCAACTTCCGCAGCCTCTTCATGCTGGCGCCGGAGCTGCGCGGTCGGCTCAACGGGTTGTTCATGACCTTCATCTTCATCTGCGCCGCGGTGGCCTCGGGCATTGCGGCGGCCGTGTACGCCTTCCACGGATGGAGCGGCCTGTGCCTGCTGGGCGGCGGTTATGTGCTGCTGGCGCTGCTCTACTACGCGACCGAGTTCCGGCGCAGCGCGGTGCCCGCGGCTGTCGGCAGCTGAAGCCCTTCAGGAGCGCATCGCGCAGATGCGCTCCCACAGCTGGCCGACGACGGCGCGCGCGTTCGCCTTGGCGCGATACGCGACGATGCTCACCTCGATGTCCCATGCGCCGTCGCCTACCGGCACCAGGTCTGCGAGCCGTCCTGATACGAATGAGCTGTCGGGCAGCCACGCGATGCCCATGCCCTGCAGCGCGAGATCGCCAAGCACGTCCGTCATCTCGGCCTCGAACGCGCGGTAGCCCATGAGCCGCTGCGACGATTGCTCGATGGCCGAATCGACCACCCGCGCGAAGTAGCCGCTGGGCGAGTACATCAGCAGCGGCACTGGCTGGGTCGTCGTGCCCGGCAACACCAGCCGGCCTGACTCTGCCAATGAGCGCGCCACATAGGGCCGCACCTTCTCCACGCCCAGCTCGTGCCGCTCGAAGCGCGCCATGTCGAGCTGTATGGGGTGCGCCGCCTGATGAAAGCCGATCAGCAAGTCCGCCGAGCCCGCATTGAACGCCGACACCGTGTCGTGCACGTTCCCCACCTCCAGGCTGCAGGTGATGTCGCCTTCGCCCGACCAATCGCGCCACCAGCCCGGCAGCCGCGTGCTGGCCAGCGCATAGGTCAGCGCAATGCGCACGTGGTTGCGCGAAGGCGCGTCGCCGATCTCGGCGCGCGCATCGGCAATCTGGTTGAGCAGCCCCGTCGCCACCTTGCGAAAGCGCTCGCCCGCGGGCGTGAGCCGCGTCGGGAATGCCGCGCGGTCGATCAGCTTTGCGCCCACCCATTGCTCCAGCGCCTGGATGCGGCGGCTGAACGCGGCCTGCGACACGTTGCGCATCTCCGCCGCGCGCGTGAAGTTCTGTACGTCGGCCAACGTCACGAAGTCCTGAAACCACCGGGTGTCCATGCTGCGATTTGCTCCTTTGCACGTGCGGATTGCAAGCGCCGTGCCTCGTTGTGCTCATTCGTTTTTCGCATCGGCGATGCGTGGCGCGCATTGCCGCCGGATGCAAAGTGAACATTGGACCGCAGGCGCACCCCTCGCGACCATTGATGAATCCACTCACCACAACGCAAAGGATTCGATCATGAGCGAGCAACTTCGCGCGGCAGCCAAGGAATACATGGTCCGCTACGGCGGCGACACCTTCCCCAACCTGTTTCGCAGTGCAAGGGGCGCCATCGTCATCGACGACACGGGCCGCGAGATTCTCGACTTCACCTCCGGCCAGATGTGCGCCACCATCGGCCACAACCACCCGGCCATCGTGCGCGCGGTGCACGAGGCCGGCGAGAAGGCCTTCCATATGTTCAGCGGCATGATTCCCGAGGTGGTGGCCGAGCTGGCACAGAAGATGGCCACCGACTGGATGCCCGCGCCGCTCACCAAGTCGATCTTCGTCAACACCGGCTCCGAGAGCAACGAAGTGGCGCTTCGCATGGCGAAGATGTACACGGGCGGCTTCGAGATTTTGGCCGTGGGCGGCTCGTGGCATGGCGTTACCGGAGGCACCAGTGCCGTGTCTTTTGCGAGCGACCGCAAGGGCTACGGCGTGCACGTGCCCGGCGTGTACGTCATGCCCGAGCCCAACGCCTACCGGCCGTACATCAAGGGCATGTCGGCCGAAGAGTCGGCGCTGACCTGCCTGGACCTCGGCCTGAAGATGTACGACATGGCCTCCACCGGCCGCCGCGCGGCCATCATCATCGAGCCCATCATCAGTGCCGGCGGCGTGCTGGTGCCGCCCAGGTCGTACATGCAGGCGCTGCGCAAGGCGGCCGACGAACGCGGCATGCTGCTGATCTTCGATGAGGCGCAAACCGCCTTTGGCCGCATCGGCCACCGCACCGCGTCTGATTTCTACGGCGTGGTGCCCGACATCATGTCCGTCAGCAAGACCATGGGCGGCGGCCTGCCGCTGGCCGCCACCGTGACCAGCCCGAAGATCGAGCAGGACGTGCACGACAAGGGCTTCACCTTCTACACAAGCCACGTCTCCGACCCGCTGCCCGCCACCGTGGGGCTGGCCGTGCTGGAGACCATCCGCAGCGAAGGCCTGATCGAGCGCGCCCGCACCACCGGCGCCTACCTGCGCAGCCAGCTGCTGGCCATGCAGGAGCGCTACGAAGCCATAGGCGACGTGCGCGGCGAGGGCCTGCTGCTGGGCGTGGAACTGGTGCAAGACCGCGAGTCGCGCCTGCCGTACCACGAGCTCGGCGCGCGCACCACCAAGAAGTGCTTCGAGCTGGGCCTGAGCATGAACATCCGCCGGCGGCCCGAGCGGGGCTCGGTGTGGCGCATTGCGCCGCCGCTCACCGTGAGCCACGAAGAGATCGACCGCGCCACCGCCATCCTCGACCGCGCGCTGCGCGAGAGCCTGGACGAGCTGGCGACACCAGCGCCCGTGGCACGCGCTGCGTCGAAGGCGCCCGAGTCCGTGGGCGCCAGCAATTGAGCCGGCCGGCCATGAACCGCAGATCTCTTCTCATCGGCACCGCGCTGGCCCTGACCCTCGTCGCGGCCAGCGCGCAAGACGCCACAGGCACGCTCGCCAAGGCCAAGGCCGCCGGCACCATCACCATGGGCGTGCGCGAGGCATCGCCGCCGCTTTCATACTCGCTCGGCAACACCTACGTGGGCTACCACGTCGAGCTGTGCGAGCAGATGCTGTCGAAGCTGCTGCCCGGCGTGTCGATACGGCCGATGGTCGTTACCTCGCAGAACCGCGTGCCGCTGCTGCAGAACGGCACCATCGACATCGAGTGCGGCTCCACCACCAACAACGCCGCGCGCCAGCAGCAGGTTGCGTTTGCCAGCACCACCTACATCACCGAGGCGCGCTTTGCGGTGCGCGCGGCCAGCGGCATTGCCTCGGCAGACCAGCTCAAGGGCAAGACGGTGGTCACCACCACCGGCACCACCCTCGTGCAGCGCCTGCGCAAGCTGGAGCAAGACCGCGGCCTGGGGCTGACCATCGTGCTGGCCAAGGACCATGCAGAGAGCTTCCTGCTGCTCGAAAGCGGCCGCGCCGACGCCTTCGCCATGGACGACAACACACTGGCCGGCAACATCGCCAACGCCCGCAATCCGGCGGACTTCAAGATCGTCGGCAAGCCGCTGGGCATCGAGCCCATTTCGATCATGCTGCGCAAGGACGATCCGGCCTTCAAGCGCGCGGTCGACGGCTACCTAGCCGGCGCCATGGCCTCCGGTGCGCTGGAGAAGCTGTACGCCAAGTGGTTCATGTCGCCGATTCCGCCGCGCAATGCCGTCATCAACATTCCGTTGAGCGAGTCGCTGAAGGCGGCCTTCCTGTCGCCCAACGACCGGCCTGCCGAGGCCTACGAAGAGCGGCAGTAAACGCGAAGAAGCCGCGCCGGGCGGCGGTGGTAGCCTTGCCACCCGATGAATCTCCGCACCAAGATCGTTGCGCTGGCCGTTGCACCTTTGCTCATCGCACTGGTGCTGGTGGCCCTCGCGGTGCGCCATCAGGAGCATGACCTCGCCCAGCGCGAGCGTGCCCTCATCGAGAACAGCTACATGGCCCAGCGCCGCAGCGAGCTGCGCAGCTACGTCGACCTGGCCGTGAGCAACCTGCTGCCGCTGTACGAATCGGGCCAGGACGACGAAGCCACCCGCAACGAGGCCCTGCGCCGCCTGGCCGCGCTCAACTACGGCGACGACGGCTACTTCTTTGTGTACGACCTGGAGGGCAACTCCCTCATGCATTCGCGCCAGCCCGAGCTGGTCGGCAAGAACTTGTGGGAGCTGCGCGATTCGCGTGGCCGCTACACCATCCAGGAGCTGATCAAGGGCGCGAAAGAAAACGGCGGCGGTTATGTCGAGTACGAGTGGCGCAAGCCGTCGAGCGCGCAGATGGCGCCCAAGCTCGGCTACGTGACCGCCATGCCGCGCTGGAACTGGATGGTAGGCACCGGCCTGTACCTAGACGACATCCAGTCGACCATGGACACCCTCGACCGGCAGATGAACGCCAACGTCACCGCCACGCTGCTGTGGATTGCCGGCATAGCCGCGCTGTGCCTCGGCGTGGTCAGCGCCGCCGGCCTGCTGCTGAACCTGAGCGAGCACCGCACCGCAGAAGCCAAGCTGCGCCTGCTCGCACGGCGCGTGGTGCAGTCGCAGGAAGAAGAGCGCGGCCACCTCGCGCGCGAACTGCACGACGGCACCAGCCAGACGCTGGTGTCGGCCAAGCTGCTGATCGAATCGGCGGTCGAATCGCTAGACCGCCAGCGGCAGCCCACACCGCCCGCACTGGCCAAGGCGCTGCAGCGGCTCAACGATTCGCTGATTGAAGTGCGCCGCATATCGCACCGCCTGCGCCCCGCCTTGCTCGACACCCTGGGCCTGCCCGCCGCGCTGGAGCGGCTGGTCGACGAGTTCAGGGAAGAGGGCGGCGTCGACGCATCGATGATGATGGGCGGCGAATCTTTCGAGCTGCAACCCGAAGTGAAGACCGCACTCTTCCGCCTGACGCAAGAGGCGCTGACCAACGTGCGCAAGCACGCGCATGCACAGCACGTGAACATTGCGCTGAACTTCGACGAAGAAGAAGGCGTGCGGCTCGAAGTGAGCGACGACGGAACCGGCTTCGACATACAGGCCGTGCAGCTCGACCCCCGGCGCGGCATTGGCCTGCGCAATATGCGCGAGCGCATGGAGGCCATAGGCGGGCGGCTCATCATGTGCAGCAACGCCGGGCGCACATCCATCGAGGCCGAAGTGCCGACCCGCAGCGCGAGGGCTACCGAAGAAGCGCCCGCATCCATAACATGACGACGACAAAGACCATCCGGCTTTTTCTTGTCGACGACCATCCGCTGGTGCGCGACGGCCTGCGCGCCCGGCTCGGCTCCATGCCCAACCTGGAGATCGTCGGCGAGGCCGGCAGCGCAGCCGAAGCGCTAGCGCAGGTAGACAGCGTGCAGCCCGACCTCATGCTGATGGACGTCGGCATGAAAGACATGAACGGCATCGAGCTCGCGGCCCTGCTGCTGCAACGCCAACCCGCGACGCACATCGTGATGCTCAGCATGTACGACAACCCCGAGTACGTGCAGAAGGCCCTGCAGGTGGGCGCGCGCGGCTACGTGCTGAAAGACGCCCCCGCAGCGGAAATAGTCGCGGCCATCGAGGCCGTGTCGGCGGGTGGCACCTTCCTGAGCCCGGCCGTGTCGAAAAAACTGTTTCGCACGCAGGAGCCGCGGCCGTTACTTACGCCGCGCGAGAGCGAGATTCTTTCGGCGCTGGGGCGAGGGGAATCGAGCAAGCAGATTGCCCGCGACCTGGGGCTGAGCGTGCGCACGGTGGAGGCGCATCGGCAGAGCATCAAGCGGCGGCTGGGCATCGAAGGGCAGGCGGAACTCATCAAGTACGCGGTGGAGCATGCGCGGGAGTTCGGGCAGCGCTCGTGAACTTCAGCGACTGACTGTCAGAGCTTTGTGTATTGGCGCTGCCGCCCGGCGAATACCTGCGCTATTCGAGAAATTCTCGGCAGAAGTTTCTTCCTGCGCCGGGCTGGTTTTCTCTACAGTGAATGCCCCTGTGATTGAACGACCCGCTATGTGGGTGAGGAAGGCGGCACACACAACCAACACTAACAACCGGATGAATGAATGAACCGCTTCGCTTCACGGCGGGCCATTGGTGCGACATGCATCGATGCGAACGTGAGGCACAAAAGGCGACGGCCAAGGTGCGCGAACACCTCAGCCGTCTAACCAAATGACGTGCAAGCTTTGAGAAGGAGCACACCAAGTGGCTAAACGAATTATGGCCGGGCCTGCAAGGCCGGCATCTGCGGACGCGACCACCACGACACGGGATCCGTCCGATCTTCTTGAGAACAAGCTGGAGCAGTTGAACTCACTGCTGTGGTGCTTCTACGGCGCTGGGGATGGATGGTTTCAGGAGGCAGGGGAGGCGCATCGGGAGAATTTGCTTTGGATTGCTTCTGATTTGGCGCGGGAGGCTGTGGAGTTGTTTCAGGAGAGTGGGGGTGGGTGACAGGGGCTCGCACAAAACGCTCCGTCGGACGTCTGTGGCTGCTTCGGACTGATTGCGAACGTTCGATGGATTCGCGCAAATAGGTCCTATCAGCTAAGAACGGTCATGCGGGCACTCAGGCCTGACCGAATTCGATTTTTGCGCCCCGTCGGATGGCTCGGGGCGACCGGATAGTTAGACTTAAGGGAGCAGTGAGTTATGGCTTGGGTTGGAGGAATTTCTTGAACTATCCCCAGCTACCAGCATTCATGCACCCCGGTATCCTTTTTGGGGTTCCGGGACTCTGTTACAAGTCGGGTTTGAGTAGAAGACGGAGATACCAAGATGGCTCGAGTTTCCGAGCGTAGGTTGCATCGCGACAACGCTGCGTCCGCTCGACGCCACGACTCCATCGACCGATGGTGCAATCGCGCAGGGCAACTCTCTCAGGTGCTATTGCTGCTGCTCGGCATCTTCGGCTACTTCTATACGGTGTTGCCTGTATACCAAAAATCTCTTTTGGATGAAGACATCGCTAAGAAAACGATTGAGCTTGGCAAGAAGGATGCCGAATTGACCGGAAAAGCGAGCGAGCTAAATGAGAAGATGGCCCGCATCGCAGAGTTGACCATTCTTATCGACCAACGTACCGCTGCATTGAAGGAGAAGGATAAACAGGTAGAGGCAGCGGAATCGAGCTTGAAGATCGCGAAGCACGAAAAGGATCTCGCGAAATCGCAGGCACTAGTCGCGACCTTAGAAGGTGAAGTCACCTACATCAAACTCCGGCGCGAGTATCTGGGAGCTGTCACTGCAGATATCAGATCGTGCGGGCATATCACTAGACTGAGACTGGCTGCCATAGATTGGAGAGAGCCCCCCGAACTTGCTGCAGATTCTCTAGATCAATGTCTACGTAGTGCGGTTAACAAGTCGAAGTCTTACATAGGGCAATTGAAGCCGACAGAGTATCCAATGCTGCAGGCAGGTGTAGAAAAAGTTGCGCCACCGCATCGTAAGGAACTCGCTTTGATTGTGGCAAGGCTGAATGAGAGGATCACCGCACTTACAAATGAACTCTTGCCGCTTGAAGAGGCATACAAGGCAACTCAGAAACTCGATCCACTGTCGCCAGAGTCGCAGCGAGCCAGGACCGCATACTTTGGGCGAGGATCAGCATTGAATAGTGAAGTACGGGCTGTCAGAAAAGAGGCTGGCGATCACTACATGGCGCTTTTGGATAAGCTCAACACCGATTTGTGGGCGGTTCTTTGGAAGGGGGTGTGACTCTTAAGTCGCTAGCGCACTGTATCTACTCGTTTGCCGGACCGAGCGGCGATCGTCAGAGATTACTCCATGGCAATCAGGATCGACAACGGCCCGGAGTTCATCAACCGAGCCTTCATGGCCTGGGCTAACCAGCGGCAATAGCTGGGATAGTTCAACTGCCGAATCTTTCTTCGGTAGCCTGAGGAAGAAGCACATTCGCAAACGCATCTATAAATGCTTGGAAGATGGCTAAAGCGGATGCCCTCGACCACGTCAGAGACTTCTAAAGTCGATCACACCGCCGCGACCCC
The DNA here is from genome assembly GCF_051216475.1 of Variovorax nivicola. Taxonomy (NCBI): domain Bacteria; kingdom Pseudomonadati; phylum Pseudomonadota; class Betaproteobacteria; order Burkholderiales; family Comamonadaceae; genus Variovorax; species Variovorax nivicola. The sequence continues at coordinate 885,486 of NZ_JBPJZK010000002.1, forward strand.
CTGGGCCGCCTTGACCCCGAGGTGTCCGAGTTCGCGGCGGCACGAAGACGGTTTTATCTACTGGACCGGGAGAGCGATAGTCCAAAACACGGGGGAAGAGTGTGCATTCAACGTAATAGTCCGCTCGAGGCCGTTGTTGACGGCTGGATGGTTTAGGGCGTGATGTCGGTGACGTTCTGAAGCAGAGCGAACGCCACGCGCCATGCGCGGCCATCGCAGTGAACGGTG